>DAOTZD010000004.1:0-386474 GCA_034434595.1 Anaerolineae bacterium | reverse complement strand
GGTGAAGCTCCGTTGGGCGCGCAAGCCTACTACAGCCCCGGCAACGCGACGAATTTCAGCATCAACCCCGGCACGTACATCGTGGTTGGGCAGGATGCGAGCGAAAGCTACTACAAGATTGTGCTGGCGTGTCAATTCCTGTGGGTACGTAAAGACACGATGCAGCCGAGCTTCCAATCGCCGCAGAACGGCGCTCCGCTGCCCACGACTATCGTGAGCTAAGCGATATTGAGTAGGTAACAAAAAAGGGCGTAACTCGATGAAGATTACGCCCTTTTTGATTCTCGCACTACCCTTCTTCGCGGATGAAAATATCCGTCGCGTAAGCGACGAGGCTGCCATCCGCTTCGCTTGTATCGAGCGTCACGGGGACATCGACATACATACCGGGACACAAATCCGCGTCCACGTCTGAGTCGTCATCGCCGAGCTGGCAGACATGCACGCGCACGCGCGCTTTGCTATATCCCCCTGCGGTCACTTCAAAGGCGGCGCGCCCGGTGTAATTGGTTAGGCGATAGGCGCGTTCGCTTCCTGTTTCTTCAGTGCCATTAACGATGACCACGCGCAGGATCAGGTTGACGGGATCGCGCAGGATGTCGTCGTCGCTTGGCTCATCGAAGCCGACATAGACGTTGGTCGGCTGACCACTCAAGAGGACGCGCGGCAGGGCGACGATCATTTTGCGGGTGATGAAACGCGGTTCTTTGGGGGCAGCTTTGAGTTCTGGCGCGATAGCATCCCATGCTTGCAGTTCCTTGAGCGAACGCTTGCCGGGTTCGGTCAGGCGGTAGATGCCTTCGCTCACCATTTCGACATATTTGCGCGTGACCAAACGCCGGAGGGCTTTGCCGAATCCACGTTCGCTCAAGTGCGCCCCGTCCATGATTGATCCGCTGTCGAGCGCGGCGGCGGGGTCTGCAAAATACAGGCGCAGAATGTCGAGGGCTTCGGATGGCAGGGCGCGCAGATGAAAAGGCAGTTCCGTCATGATGACCGTTTCCCTTGATGAGTGCGTATCGGATGTCCATCTTAATGATTATAAGGGCGTAATGCGTTTCGTGAAAAAGAAGGGTTTGTTGGTTGCAAGAAAATGATAGGCGGCTCGTGAGCCGCCCCTACAGAAAATTTTGTTTTACAGCGTTACGACGCGGGCGCGACCTGTGCGTCCGTTGGTGGCGTTGCGCGTATCGACAACCAAGCCGCTGTTATCGAGGACGAACTGCCAATCATAGGACGTATGATCGGTAACGATGACGACACAATCGGCGGTTCGGAGCAGATCGGCGGTAAGTTCGCTGGTATGCATATAGGTGTCGTCTTCTAGGCGAATTTTCGGCACATACGGGTCGTGATAGCTGACATGCGCGCCGCGCTTTTCGAGCAGACTGATCACGTCGAGCGCGGGGCTTTCGCGCACATCGTCCACATCGCGTTTGTATGCTACGCCCAAGATGACGACTTTGCTGTGACGAACAGCTTTCACGTCGTCGTTAAGCGCATCAACCACTTTTTCGATGACATACAAGGGCATCGACGTGTTGATTTCGCTAGCGAGTTCGATAAAACGCGCGGTGTAGTTGAGCGTTTTGAGTTTCCAACTGAGATAATGCGGATCGACGGGGATGCAGTGACCGCCTAAACCGGGACCGGGATAGAATGGCATGAACCCGAAGGGTTTGGTCTTGGCAGCATTGATAACTTCCCATACGTCGATACCGAGTTTGTCGCACATGAGCGCCATTTCGTTGACCAAACCGATATTGACGGCGCGGAAGGTGTTTTCGAGCAGCTTGACCATTTCCGCGCTGGTGGGGGACGACACAGGGACGATTTCATCGACTGCGGCGCTGTAATACGCGGCTGCGGTTTCGGTGCAGGCTTCGGTCACACCGCCGATGACTTTGGGGGTGTTTCGCACGCCATATTTGGGGTTAGCGGGGTCGATACGTTCTGGCGAAAACGCGATGAAAATATCCTCACCAACTTTCAAGCCGTTGGACGTGTATTTGGGAAGCATGATTTCGACAGTTGTGCCCGGGTACGTGGTGCTTTCCAGCACGATCAACATGCCGGGGTGGGCGATTTCGGCGGTGGCGTTCACCGCGTCGATGACGAACGACATATCGGGGTCTTTGGTTTTACGCAGCGGTGTTGGTACGCAAATGCTGACGGCATCGGCATACTGAAGATCGGCATAGCTGGTAGTGGCGCACAACTTGCCGCTTTTGACAAGCGGCGCAAGGCGGGCGGTGGGAATGTCGGGGATATAGCTTTCGCCCCGGTTGAGGCTGTCCACTTTGTGGGCGCTGAGGTCAACGCCGATGACGGTGAAGCCGGCTTCGGCAAACTCAACCGCCAACGGCAAGCCAACGTAACCAAGCCCGACAATACCGACTTTGGCTTCGCGGTTGTGCAGGCGGGCGAGCAGGGTGTCTTTGGTTGTCATGCAGATTTTTCTCGTGAGTGTAACAAAACTTTGATCATTATAGACGGAGGAGTGTTCCCCTTCAACCGTGAGAGTAGGAAGGGGGACACCGTATGGATCGCAGTTTTGCGCGTCTAATCTGCTTGATTCGACACAGTTGGCGCGGGCAAGGGTTCATGGATGTGGAAAATGACAGCGGCGGTGTCATGGTTTCGACACTGCCCGCTGTCATGGGTGGGGATAACTCTCAAGAGGGAGTCTGCGATAGGTTGGGTGTTAATTGCGGGCGCACTGGGCGGGCGCATCGCGATGCGCCCCTACAGGATCGGAATTACAGGTTTGCGCCACCTTGATTCGGCTGCCCCGATCCGCGCCCGCCGAAGAAGCCCTCACCGAACAAGCCTTCGGGGAGCATTCCTTGACCAAACAAGCCGCCGGGCATGAATTGGAAGAAGGTATCGGGTTCGCCAAGCGTGACGGTAAGCTGAACGGTTTCGCCATCGCGCAGCACGTCGAGCGTGACTGTGTCACCGGGTTCATAGGCAGTAAGACGGTCACGCAGCGTGATTTCTTGGGTGATAGCTTCGCCGTTGACGGATGTGATCACGTCGCCTTCAAGCAGCCCGGCTTCGGCAGCAGGGGAATCTTCGAGAACTTCCGCTACGAGCGCACCTTCGGTCACGGAGAGGTCATTTTCAGCCGCGACATCGGCATCAATGGGGGTAAAGACCAAGCCCAAGCGACCAAAGCCGCCCATGCGTCCTAAATCGAAGGGCATGTTGAACATCCCATGCCCGAAATCACGGGGATCGAAGCCGCCCGGGCCAAAATTGAAGCGACCAAAGAAAGGCACGCGCACCAAATCGAGGGCATCCGCCGGGACGACGAGTTCGAGCGATTCTTCGCCGCGTGTGACACTCAAGGTCACGGTGGCATCGTCTGCCAAGCCATCGAGATATTCCCCGATGCCCGCGGGATCATATGCTTCACCGTCAATCGCCGTGATCACATCATCGGCGCGCAGACCGGCTTCATAGAGGGCGCTGTCTTCGCTCAAACGGCGAACGGTCCATGTTTGATCTTCAGGGTTGTAGGTCACGGCGACTTCGCGGCTGTCCATAAACAAGCCGGGGCGATCTTCAAGCAGATATTCGCCCAACGTGACTTCGAGGCTGACGGTTTCTTCGCCGCGCTGCACTTCGATGGTCACGGTGTCGCCAATGCTAAGCGCGAGAATGGCTTCACGAACTGCCTGACTGTCTTCAGTATTTGTGCCGTTGATTGACACAATCACATCATCGACCTGAATGCCTGCGGTTTCGGCGGGCGATCCTTCAACAACGCTGACGACGCGCACGCCGCCTTCGACATCTTCCAGCGTTACCCCCAAGAAGGGACGGTTTTGGCGGAACATTCCCATGTGAGCAGGCGCATCACCTTGTCTGCCTTGCGCGGCAACAATGCCAATCGCAGAGGCGCTGATCACGGCAAGCGCAGAGAAGGCAATCGCAATACGCTTTACATTACTGTTCATCTACATACCTCCAGCTAGGACGGTGAGCGTGTTGATTGATCTGACTTCTATTCACCGAATTATCTTCACTGTAGAGGTAAGGTGTAAGCAGGATTTGGCGCAAGTGTAAACAGGTTGTAAATTTTTTCGTTTAGGGTGGCTGCGTCCTCAAACCTCACCCGCGCCAAAACACGGTTTCGGGCACTCAACTGTATCACCACCAAGCCCGCTAGAAGCAAAAAATTTTCAGCGGTCGCTGCCGTTCTTGTCGCTCTTCATGCGTTTGCCAATGAGCGAGCCGAACATATTTGAGATAAGCAGGTTGCTGGTATCGACTTGTGGCGAGCGCGGATCGTCTTTCCATTTGTTTTCTTTGCGATTCGTCACCCACAGATGCGCCGCGTCGGTTGTTTCGATGAGGGCTTCTTCGAGCGCCGCGCTGTCGTTGGTGGCAAGAATTTCGCGCAGCGTGCCAAGGGTTTGGGTGAATTTATCGAGTTTGGCGATGAGGTTTGCGCGGTTGTTGAGCAGCAGATCGCGCAAATCGTCAGGGTGCGTATCGTAGAGGTGGTGAATCAAGCGTCCCAATGCAGGATTGCCCTGTTTTTGCGCGTCGCTCCAACCTTGATCTTTGGTGAGTGACCAGAATGCCGCCAAACCGAGCAGCACCGGCAAGCCTTCGGTTGCTGCCACCCATCCGTCATGCTCATCGGGATCGGCATAGCGGGCTTTTGTGCCGATGATTTCAGCAAGATCGCTGACGAGTTCAATAGCTTCCGGGACGGATTTGGCATTGGGAGCGATCAGCATCGCGCCTTTGTCGAATAAGTCGGCGTGCGCGTTGTCGAGATTATCCAAACCATCGAATAGATAGGCGGGATTAAGGATCATGGTCGCGCCGACCATATGCGCGCCGCGCCCACGATCATTCAAGCCTTTTTCCGCCCATGCCAGCGACGGCAGTTTCAGCGGCGACGTGTCGATGATGACAGCGCCATCACGTGCCGCGCCGGCGATTTCGCGGTAGGCGGGCTGCACGCTCGAATAGGGGAGCGCGATGATGATGATCGCTTTGTCGCGGGATGTTTCATAGACGGAACGGGCAACGGAATCGACCGCGCCCATTGCTTTCGCTTTGTCGGCGTGGGCGGTGTTGTCGTCGCATCCGGTGATGACGAAAGTTTGCCGGGCATCTTTACTGGCGTTATAGCGTTTGAGTGCCAGCCCAAACGACGCGCCGATGCGTCCCAGTCCTAAAATGCCTACTTCAACGGTGGGTTTTGCCATAACGATTCATCCTGATTCGAATAGGGTGTGAGTTGATTGATCTATTGTTGATTATAGTCGCGGGGTGATGAAAAGGTTGAATGTTGGGGGAACTGTGTCAACGTTCCACATCATGATCATGATGCGGAACGTTGATGCTTGTAAGGCTGATCCGGGAGAGATAGGACGGTGTAGTTTTGATCATCCGCCGCGTAGACGTGTAAGCTGCCAAGCAGTTCGAGTCCCTTCCTGACGGAATGTGGATGTTCCAACGGGGAGGGGTAGAGTTTATCCTTTAAAGTGTGTAGAGTTCGCCGTACTTGGTACGCAGATAGCGGATCAGCGGCGCGACCTGCACCCCGCCGCCTGTCACACGCTGGATCAGTTCCGGCGTGGTGTACTTCGAGCCGTACTGGTAGATGTTCTCGCGCAGCCATGTATGCAGCGTGTCGAATTTGCCCCGCCCGATTTCAGCCGGAATTGACGGATGCGCCGCCAATGCCGCTTCGTAGAACTGCGCGCTCAACAAATTGCCGAGCGCATATCCCTGAAACACCCCGCCGATCACACCGTCATACCAGTGAACATCTTGCAGTACGCCATCTTTGTCGCTTAGCGGGGTCACGCCCAGATCGCTGGCATAGCGTTCGTTCCACGCACGCGGTAGATCGTCAATTTCGAGCGAGCCTTCGAGCAGCGCCAATTCGAGATCGAAGCGGATCATGATGTGCAAGTTATACGTTACTTCGTCGGCATCCACACGGATGAGCGACGGTGTGACTTTGTTGACCGCGCGATAGAAGGCATCGAGCGGCACATTCCCCAACTGCGAGGGGAACACGGCTTGAAGCTGTGGATAGTAATGCTGCCAAAACGGACGACTGCGCGCGACGATGTTTTCCCATGTGCGCGATTGACTTTCATGCACACCCGCTGATGTGCCTGTCGCCAATGATGTGCCATCGTAGGCGGGGTTGATGCCCTGTTCATAGAGCGCGTGTCCGGCTTCGTGCGTGGTGCTGGAGAACGCATCATAAAAGAAATGCTCATCGACGCGGGTGGTGATGCGAATATCGCCTGTGCCGAGCCGGATCATATAAGGATGCACCGTTTTGTCTTGCCGACCTTGTTCAAAGTTATAGCCAAAATCGCGGATGACTTTTTCCCCGAACGCAAGCTGTTCGGCTTCGGGATAATAGACACGCAGCATCGAATCATCAGCAGGCGGCTGCGATGTGATCGCCTTGACAATTGGCACAAGCTGTTCGCGCAGTTCCGCAAACACTTTACGCACGTCAGCAGCTTTCATACCGTAATCCGCCATGTCGATCAGCGGGTCTGCGATATGGTCATAAGGTGCGAAGAAATCCGCCATACGACGGCTGTAATCGAGCGTCTTTTTGAGCAAATCGCTCACCATCTTGAAATCGTCGGCGGGGCGGGCGCGCGTCCACGTATCATAGGTGATAGCGCAGTGCTGTGTGAATTCCGCGACAAAAGCGTTGGGAACTTTGATCGCGCGGTCAAAGTCGCGGCGCGCGGCGCGATACGCGGCGGCATCATCGCTGTCTGGAGGGAGGGTTTCGACGATTTTGCCCGCTTCATCGAACAGCTTGCCCATTTCCGCGCTGGTGAGCAAACGATGCGCCAGCGCCGAAATGGTCGAAAGCTGGCGCGCGCGCGATGCCTGCCCGCCCGGGGGCATATGAGTCGTCATATCCCAGTAGAGTACAGATTCGGCTTTGGTGAGATCGTCGATCTCTGTCAATCGGCGGTTGAGTTCTTGCAACTGCGGATGTGTTTGCTCACTCACTGATCATTCTCCATTCAAGAAAATTTAAATGACACATTTTAATATACACTAAGTTTGCGATTGCGCGCCGACAAATTCTTAGGGGAAAACAGATGCCGATACCGACTCTGCCCGATCCGGTCATTTTTTATCGTGTCGTTTGGGAAATCGTGCGACAAATCCCGCACGGACAGGTCGCCACGTACGGGCAGATCGCGTCGATGATCCCGACACCGGATGAGGTTGATCCCGATGAATATGCTGCGTTCGGCGCGGTGCTGGTAGGATATGCGATGAATGCCGTATCGAGTGTGGACGAGCCGACAGTGCCTTGGCATCGCGTGGTCAACAGTAAGGGCGGCATCGCCATGAGCGATACTAACCCTGCGTCGGCGCTTCAGCGCGGCAGACTGCGCGCTGAAGGCGTGGACTTTAACCATAAAGAGTTGATTGACCTGAACACTTACGGATGGGAGCCAGACCCGGCATGGGTGGAGAGTCAAGGACTGCTGCCGCCGCGCCCGATCAAGAAGCCTAAGCCTGCCCCGAAAACTGCCAAAGCGAAAAAGTCGGACACGAGCGAAGAAAATGACGATGATGACCCGGATGCGCTGCCCGCGAACGCGAAATCGTCCCGCCCCTTGAAGCCTCAAGACGATGACGACGACATTGACCCGCAAACGGGGCAGTTACGGATGTTTTGACGGCTAGAGCCATCCGCGCCGCTTGAAGAAGAACGCGATTCCCGTACTCATCATCAGTGTGAGCGCGATGATGATGATGAATACCACGCCGCCCGACACGGGAATTTCAAATTCGGGATTGGTGGTGACGAAGTTTAAGCCAAACAAGCCAACCAAAAATGTTGGCGGCAAGAACAACATCGACAGCACTGTGAGTCTTCCCACCGCTTTCGCCAAATTCGCGGATTCCTGACTTTCGATGAGGTCAAGCACGTTGCTGGCGAGATCGCGCTGTGCGTCAATCACGTCGTAAATCCGCAGCAACCGTTCGTACAAATGCCGGAACAAATCGCGGTCTTCGATGCGGCTGGCAACCCGATCTTCCCCGATCACGTTTGAGATCACTTCGCGCTGCGGCGCGACCATTTGGCGCAAATTGATCAACTGCTGTTTGATGCGAAACACCGATTTTTGCAAGGTTTTATCGCCGTTGATCATCGCCTTTTCTTCGAGGGTGTTAAGCTGGTTGCTGATGCGGTCAAGCAGGGGATAATACGAATCAATTACAAACTGCACAGTCAAATAGAGTATGTAGCCCACGCCGCGCTCCCAATAATCGAGATTTTGCGCGGCGCGTTCGTAGGCTTGCTCTACTGCTTTGCTGCCTTCCCCGCGCACAGTCACAAAGAAATTTTCGCCAACGAGACAGTGAATTTCGGCGGCATCAATTTCGCTTTGCTTGTGGTTGATCTGCGCTTGAAAGAGCGAGAGAAACATATAATCGGGGTAGACGAGCAGCGTGGGGCGGCGATCTTCACGGCGCAGATCGCTTACGACGATTGGATGCAGATGAAGCGTGCGTTCCAACCAACGAAGTTCGTCCTCATCCGGCGTGGTCAAATCCATCCACACAAAGCAGCCTTCGGCAAGCGCGGTTTCGAGCGATTCTTGCGAGAGGTTGCGCCGCAAAATGAAACTCTCTTGTGCGGTATCCTCCACAGGCGCATCATCGGACTGCGAATCACGCTCTATCAAGACTTTAGGGGGCGCAGCAAGCGAGCGAATCATCGGCTTTACGTCCTATTCACCAGAATGAGGTTGAAGTGAGTATTGGGTTGTGTGATTATCAGTATAGCGCGGGGTAAAAATCGAGAGATATAGGTGAGGTGGGGGATTTTCATATCCCCCGATCTTGCTTATTTCACCCGCACCCGCACCCGCGGGCAAGCATTATTCATGTAGCCTTTGAAGTTCCAAATGATGTGTTCGGGCTGCGTATTTGCAGCTTTATCCCATGCGCGCGCGATGATTTCGTGTTCGCCCGATGGCAGATCGAGGTCGATTTCCCAGATGCGCCATCCGTAGCTGGTATCCGCGCCAAGCAGGGTCGCATCGCGCCATGTCGATCCACCATCGACGGACACATCAACACGCGCCACGCCGCGCCCGCCGCTTAAGGCATAACCGCTCACGCGGATTGATCCGGTAGGGAAGGTATCACCGTTTTGCGGCGAACAGATTGCGCTGTTGACGTTAAGTTCACCCAACATCAAGCCCTGACTCCAATCGGCGGTATCGGGCTGCACATGGGGCGGGAACAACTTATACGCGCGCGCTTGATAATAATTCTGCGAAGGTTCATCTTGGACGATGATTCGGGAGAGCCATTTCACGCTGCGCGCGCCGATATAGCCTGCCGCCAGCACACGAATCGGATAACCGTGTGTTGGCGGCAGAGGGTCGCCGTTCATGGTATCGACCAGCAGCACATCAGCAGTCAGCGCCTTTTCCAGCGGGATTGACCCGCCGAATGGGAACTTCTCGTCGTCTTTGTCTACTTGATCCAGCCCTTCAAATGCGACGTGCAGCCCGTCTTGCTCGACCACACCGGCTGCGTGCAGCACATCGCGCAGCAAATAGCCGCTCCATTCGGCGTTGCTCACCGCTTCACGATCCCAGATCAATTCACCGGGGATTTCGCCATACTGACGCATTTCGACGCGGCGGTTGCCCGCGCACTGAAGCACGGCGGTCAGCGTGCGGCGGGAATATGATTTAAGATCATCGAGCGAGAGCGAAAGTGGACGATTGACCTTGCCTTCGACGGTGAGGCGATAAGCGGCGAGATCGACATGTGGGATAGGCGCGTGGTTGCGGATAAAAAAGTGGTTATTGGGCGTGATTTCGCTGGCGATTAAGTCTGGCGCATTCACGCCACCATTTGCGGGATCGGTTTCGAGTAGTTTGAAACTGGGGCTTTTGCCAAGCGTGGTCTGTGATGCCATGAAATTTCCCTAGTCCACTCTAAACTGTGATCCCCAGCACGCGCGCGATATCTTGTGCATGTTCACGTTCATGACTGCTAATAATTTTGATGAACTGCTCGACGGTGAACATATTCAGCGAAGCGTGTCGCCCGACTTTTTCAAGCTGTTCGTGCGTCAGCGTGTCCATCCATGCCAGCAGCGCGGCGCGCGATTCTGCCAGCCCCGCCCGCGCGCTGTCGGGGGTGAGATCACTGCGCTTTTCGACGGAGCGTTTGTTGTAACGGTCAAGGTCAAAATCGGCGGGTACGCCTTCACCGCCTTCCGCGATGCGTTGAGCAGCGGCGAACATGCCCGATTCGGCATTGAGCAAATGTATCACTACCTGACGCACATTCCATGCCGCGCCATCTGCGTAGACTTGGGTTTCCCAGCGATCCCCAACTTGATTTAGCACCGCATCCACAAAGGCGCGGGAATTGGCAAGGCGCTGTTTGAGCAAATTAATCCGTTCCGACATGAGAACCTTTTTTTCTACAACTGGACATAGCTGTTTTCGGCAAGGATGAAGCGATGCGCTGCCGGAACATGCCCTGCGGAAGTCACCTGTGAATTGTCCGCGATCAAGCTGCTGTCGATGCGCCCGCTAATGCCGCTGATGGTGCAGTTTTCCATGATGATGGTGGCATCAAGTTCGCTGTTTTCGATAAAGCTGTTATCGCCAATCGACGAATAGGGACCAACGAAGCTGCCGCGAATGGTCACATTTTTACCGATGATGACTGGTCCGCGCACCACACTGTCGATGATTTGGCTGTTTTCGCCTACCACCACGCGATGTGACACATCTGACTTGCCCATGACGATGTTCGGGTCTTCAATTTTGGGGGTGTAGGGGAGTTCCCCCAACACCAATTGATTTGCTTGAATGATCGAATCCGGTTTGCCAGCGTCAATCCACCAGCCGGTGAGCGTGTGCGGCTTGACGGCTTTGCCATCGTTGATGAGTGTGTCAATCGCGTCGGTGATTTCGAGTTCGCCGCGCTTTGAGGGTTTAATGCGCGCAATCGCGTCGAAAATGGACTTACGGAACAAATACACCCCCGCGATAGCGAGATTTGAGGGCGGGTCTTTCGGCTTTTCGACAACTTTAACGAGTTTGCCGTTTTCGATTTGCGCGATGCCAAAGCGCGTCGGGTCGCTCACTTCGCCAAGCGCGATCACGGCTTCGGCATCGCTAGATGGGAAAGCGCGCAACTGGGCTTCCATTTTGTCTTGGAAGATGTTGTCGCCAAGATACACGCAGAAAGGCTCATCACCGACGAAATCCCGCGTGATATTCACCGCGTGAGCCAACCCCAACTGTTCTTGCTGCACCAGATAGGTGAGCTTTACGCCCCAATTTTCCCCAGTCCGCAACTGTGTCACAATCGGCGACGACAGATCGTTGACCACAATGCCGATTTCGGTGAGTCCGGCATTCTTGAGGACATTGATGGCGAACGTGATCAACGGTTGGTTGGCGACTGGGACGAGGGGCTTGGGCATCGTCAGCGTGACGGGGCGCAAGCGCGTTCCCTGCCCCGCTGCGAGAATAACTGCTTTCATGTACGCGGTTCTCCATTTCGATGGATGGTACGAGAATCCCTAGCTGCGAATGGTACAGTTTTTTCGAGATGCGGCGCAATTTTGTAGGTGATATGCACAAGGGCGACGTTATCGCTCGCCTTCGACTTGCAGCATAAATTCACCAGATGACGCATCGGCATAGGTACCCACTTCAATGAGCAGCACATCGCCCGCGCTCACATCCAAGCCTTCAATGCGCGAACTCAAATCGCGTCCGGTTTCAATATCATCGTTCTCGTCGATCAAGTCGCCAGCTACGTTATAAACGCGCAAATACGTATCGAGTCCGTCAATCCCATTCAGCATGATGGTGAGCGTATCATCTTGGTTTGCGGTGAGGGTGTAGCGGATACGTTCACCGCTGCCGATTTCGCCATCAACTTTGCCGAACACCTGAATATTGCCGCCATCTGCGCGGGATACATTGGGCTCAAGTTCTGTGGCGTTTTCATCCAAATAGTCAATGGCGTAATCGAGAATCACATCGCCATCGTAAAATAGAGTTTCTTCCGTCACGGGGACCTGTACGGTTGGCACTATGCCAATGCCTTCGATGTGAATTTCGCCGTTCGCATCTACCGCGCGCCCCACAGTGAAGCGCACAAACTGCCCATCTGGCATGGCGAAGTCTTGCACACCACCGCCTAATCCGGCGGTAGGATACTGCCCGACAACAGCGGCGCGGTTTTGGAGGGTCATGTTATAGGCGAAAAACTCGCACGCGCTTACACAGTCGGGTCCTACCAGCACCGCGATTGTGCCGTTATAGCGCAGTTCTTCTGGTGGGAGGAAAAAGCGTTCGGGGCGGTCTTCGTCGGTGACGAATTCGCCTAGCGCACGGTCATAAGAGTAGCTTGTGCCTAAAATCAGCTCCTCATTGAAAAAATACGCCGCCATTTGATCTGCCAAGAAGCCGCTGCCGCCGCCATTCCGCCGCATGTCGATGATCAATCCGGGGGTGGCTTCGCTGTTGAGCGTTTGGATCATGCGCTCCCAAAGCTGGATGCTTAAGAGATCATTGTCGCTAAAGCTGTTAATGCTCACGTAGCCGTAACCGCTTGGCAGCAGGCTGTATTCGACAGGGAGTTCAAACGCCGCATCAAATGGGACGCTCGATTGGCTGTTGAAGCTTTCGACTTCATCGCCCGCGAATAATTCGACGGTTTGCGGATTGGCATCAGGATTTTGGAATTCGACTTCGACGGTTTCGCCATAGGGGAAACGGGTTGCATAGCGAAGCTGCGACAGGCGGCGAACATGATCGGTGCTGAATGGACCATCAAAGACAAATGTGTTATCGATCCATGTTGTGATGTCCGTCCCGTTGATGGAGAGAACTTCCGCGCGGACTTCGATTCCCGCATCGTCCGCAGAGCTATTTGGGATCACATTGGTGACGATTACCCGCCCATCGTCTAATTCGCGGATCACCAGCCCAATGCCGCCCAGCACCGCGTTCTGGAAATCTTCTCCCAATACGGGGGCTCCCGGATAGAGCGCGATATGCCCATCGGGAATTTCCCACAGGAAATCTTGGAGCGCGCGGATGTATTCATCTTGATCGTCTTCGCGTTCAGCACGTTCAAAACGCGGGCGATATTCGTCTGCCAGTGCATCCCAGTCGATGCCCTTGTATTCAGTGAAGGCATATTCGGTACGCATCTTCTCGATCATGGCATCGAAAGCTTCGGTATAGCTCATGTCGGAAAAGTCGTCGAGCGCCGCGCCTTCTGGCTCGATCAAGTCGATGATCACTTCCGCCGAGCGATCAAACGTAAACGGATCGGTATCCAGATCAACGACTGTGTAGCCTTGCGGCAGGCGCACTACTGGATCGTCTTCGGTGAACAGCAGCCCATCATCGCCAAAATTGGATGGGAATCCCTGTTCATCGTCGGGCGCGTAGATGAGCAGCTTGCCGCCGATGATCTCATACAAGGTATCGAGGTCTTCGCTGACGCGCGTGGAGGCATACGCCGTTGACCAGCCGCCGCCGTACAAGTCGCGTTCTTCCAAATAGGGGTCGCCAAATGTATTTGACCAATACGCGACAGCGTAGATTTGCACGCCCGGATCGGTTTCGCCGTCGTTGTCTACATCGCTGAATGTCCCCTGTGGCTGAATGGGGAGCGCAATCGAATAACTCACGGGTGATTGGTAAAAATCGGACGTGATTTGCCCCAATGTTTGCGAGGCAATCGGCATCAAGAAACTGTTGTCACGGCGCACAAAACCGGCTTGATCTTCAAGGATGATCAACGGCTGCGCGACTCCCGCCGTGAACAGCGTATTGGTGTAGACCATTTCGCCCGTGATGCTCACCGTTCCGCCTTCATCATTGATGATTGGCGCGGGCGGCATTTCGTCAGTTTGGGCAAAGACGGCAAATCCACTCGCCGTGAGTATGCACAGGACAAGCAGAAAGACAATTTGTTTCATTCGGTGTACTCTCCTCAATCCCGACTCAACGGGATGCGTGGAATTTTAACGCGCGGCGCGATCTGCCGCAGCAGGGTGCGACGGTGATTGACAATCGGGGGGCGTTGGGCATGTTCCCAAATCTCATCGGCAATATCATACACAGCGTTTGGCTTGGCGAGTTTCGCGCTGGCCGCGGCGCGGCGAGCTAATCCCGCTTCGCCTTCCGATAACCATTGGGCGGCGGCATCCGCAACGAGCTTGGGACTTGGGGCATAAATACCCGCGTCGTTATCGACGACAATTTCGACGTTGCCCGTTTCTTGTCCCGGAATGGCATCGTACAGAATCAGGGGCAAATGAGCGATGAACGCTTCGCTGATGGTAGCGGGTCCCGCTTTAGTGACCAGCACATTCGCCGCTGCCATCAGGCTTGGCATGTCGGTGACATAGCCGTAGATATGGGTTGGCTGATTCCAATCAGAGGTTTCGAGTTTCTCTTTTAGCGCCTTGTTGCGTCCGGCGATGATTGCCAACTGGCAAGGTAGACGGCGGTCATTGATGGCACGCGCGGTTTTGAACAAGGGGCCCATGCCTTCACCGCCGCCGACGAGTAAAAGCGCAGGCAGATTGGGGTCCCAACCGAGCTTTTTACGCGCTGCTTCACGCTCGAAAACTGCTTGGGAGAAGCGCGGATGCACAGGCAGCCCGGTCACACGCATTGTTTCTGGTCGCAATCCGGCTTCAAGCCCGTTGTCGAATGCCGCTTGTGTGGGCACCAGCGTGCGATCAGCGCGGCGGTCATACCAAAACATATGCGTCGATGCGAGGTCGGTGACTACGACTACAAACGGTGGGCGACGCTCAAAGCGATTTAAGGCTTGCAGGGAAATTCCGGTCAGGACGGAATGTACGCACACGATGACATCGGCGGGATTAGCGCGCAGCATCTTCTTGATTCCGCGTTCGGCGGTGATGTAAATCCCACGCACGGCAAGGCGGGCGCGATTGCGCGTATTGAGCAGTTTATAGCCCGCGCCCCATGAGGAGCGCGTGTAGTTGATCATCCAAGGATACATTTCTGGCGCGTATTTGAAGGGAAAGCCAGCCATACGGAAGCCATCCACCAATGTAACTTCGCATTGATCAGGATAACGCTGCCAGAGCGCCTCACGGATCGCTTCAGCGGCGGCGCGATGTCCCCCGCCAGTATCAGACATCAAAATAAGGATTCTTTTTTTCTTCACGACATTGTTTCTCCTTCATGCGACGTGTCGTTCTGCGGCGGCTCACTCGACGTTGGATCGGTAGATTGGATGACACAGACAATTTTCTTGACCCGTTTATTGAACTCACTCCGCACCAGCATCACGCGCCGGTCACACCCAACACAGCGCAGCCCGATGTCCGTCCCCACACGGGTGACGATCCATTCACTGCTGCCGCACGGATGTGGTTTTCGCATAATGACATGATCGCCTACATGGACGATCAAGGGCATGGGTAAAGGGCTGTTCATACATTCCTCATCGGAAAACCACGCTAATGATAACACCACGAAGCCAAAATCGACTCATGACGCAACGGATTGATCGGCATGTGCGTATAACATGGAGTGTTGGTGAACTTCTTGCCACAGGGCAAACGCACCTCCCTCTGGCTGATTTTGCTCGATCTAGCTTCTTACAAGGGAAGAAGTGCATTTGTGCTATAATTTCTGCACCCGTTCGGAAAAGCTTTATTGTTAGTTTTGGATAACCACAATCGGGAGTGTCGCTGCTTTGTTATTCTCAAATCCGTCTATCGAAGCCTTAATCGCCAGCTTGATCGCCGTCGGTTTGGGCATGACCGTTCACGAATTCGCGCATAACTATGTCGGCTGGCGCATGGGCGATCCCGTCCCCGCGCGTGAAGGGCGTTTAACGCTCAACCCATTCGTGCATATTAACTGGATTGGCTGGTTGATGTTCGCCATCATCGGCTTCGGTATTCTCGGTTCTGCGCCGATTTCACCGTATCGTATGCACCCGGACAACCGCCGCTGGCGGTGGTTAGCGGCTGTGGCGGCGGGTCCGTTCTCGAATCTACTGCTGGCGGTGTTCTTCGCCATCATTTTTCGCTTGGTGAATGGGTGGGAGCTGCTTTTCACAGGCTCATTTTTGGGGATACTGCTGTTCTATATCGTCAGTTTCAACATTCTGCTGTTTGTGTTCAACTTGCTGCCCGTGTTCCCATTGGATGGCTGGCAGATTGTGCTGTCACTGCTTCCGCCAGATATGGCGGCATGGTGGCAGCGCAACCAACAGACCAGTTATTACATCTTCTTCGGGTTGATTTTGCTGAGCCTACTTCGTCTGCCGGGAATTCCAAACATTCTTGGTATTCTAATCGGTCAACCCGTCGAATTTTTACGCGGGCTTTTGCTTGGCGCGTAACCCGTCGATATTACAGTATGACCCCCGTACTTCGCCTTCAACAAGGGCTGCGCGCGCTGACCGCCTTCACGCGCCAGCCCGATTACGAACTCGCCGCACGGTATCTTTCGCCGCCGCTGCTGGATGTATTTAAGCGGATGCAGCGTAGTGAACAGCTTCACAGCTTGCGCGTGTTAAGCGCGGTACTGGCGCAAGCGCCGGAAACGCCGCGCGCGCTGGCAGTCGCCGCGCTGATGCACGACTGCGGCAAATCGCGCTATCCGGTGAGCGTGGCGGGAAAAACCGCCGCTGTGCTGGTGAGAAAGTTCGCACCGCCGCTGATGAATCGCTTGAGTGAGAGCGATCCGCGGCGCTGGTGGGCGCGTCCGTTCGCGGCATATCGCCAGCATCCCGCGTGGAGCGGTGAATTGTTAACCGCCAATGGGGCGGATGCGGACTCGGCGTGGTTAGCCGCTCATCATGCGGATTCGCCTGATCGATGGCGCGATCACGCGCTGTATCCGCTGCTCATCCGCTTGCAAGCGGCAGATGACCGCAATTGAGGTCTAGGCTGTTCATTAAGCGAGATTGTGATCAGTTGTTTGCGTCCAGTTCTCGCGCGACTTCGTCGGGCGTGGGCGTGTAATTCCCCACATGCCGGACGACGATTCCACTGACGATGTTTGCCAGCCGCACCGCGTTCTCTAAACTCGCACCCGCCGCCGCTGCCATCGTCATGACGGCGATGGAGGTGTCGCCCGCGCCAACGGTGTCATACACATCGCTGATTTCCGGTGTGGGGCAGTGAACCGCCGTACCGTCCGGTGTGCCAATCGTCGCGCCATCCGCGCCGCGTGTGATCACCATGCCATCTGTCAGCTTGAGCGCGCGGCACAATTCAACCGCCGCCGCGCCGAACTCGTCATGCGTGTGTAGATCGCGCCGAAGATATGTCCGGGCATCATCGGCGTTGCATTTGACGATGGCAAATTCCCCGTATTTGACGAGGTCGCCTTGTGCATCCGCTGTGAGCAGGATTGCGGATTCGCCTGCCGCCTGCCGTGCCGCGCTGACCAGCGGCGGTGTGATTAACCCGCCGTGATAGTCGCTGAACAGCACCGCTTGAAACGCGCCACCGCGCACCCGCTGATCGACGGCGTGTTCAACGGCGTATTCGACGTGTTTGCTCATGGGTGCGCGCGAGAGCTTGTCCAAGCGCGCGACCTGCTGCGGCGAACGCAACCCCATTGTCGCCATGATACGCGTTTTTACGGTAGTGGGGCGCGCGCCATCTTCGATCAATCCGCTGATGTCAATACCTTTTGCGCTCAAGACCTGACGCAGCATCACTGCTTCCGCATCTGCGCCAATCAAGCCGATAATGGCGGCAGTGCCGCCAAGCGCAACGACATTTGCCGCCGGATTTGCCGCCCCACCCGCGATCAAGCGGCGCGCTTCAAATTCGAGAATGGGGACGGGCGCTTCACGGCTTAAGCGGGTCGCTTTGCCGATGAGGTATTCATCGAGAATCACATCCCCGATCACCAAGACGCTAATTTCGTCCAGCTTGGGCAGAAGCGTTTTCAAGTCATTCATCGAGCCGTCACCTTGTGCGGTTTAGATTGCAGCAGCACTGCTAGGACAAAGCGCGGCAGACGCATCATGCGTTTGATGCGCCACGGCTGCAAATAAAGACGGTACAGCCATTCTAACCCCATGCGCTGCATCGTGATGGGCGCGCGGGGGATTATGCCCGCGAGAAAGTCGAAAGTCCCGCCCACGCCCATCGCCATGTGGACGCGCAAGCGCGGCGCATTGCGGGCGATCCATTTATCTTGTTCTGGCGCGCCATAAGCCACAAACAGAATATCCGCGCCGCTGGCGCTGACACGCGCACACAGATCGGCTTCTTCGTCAGGCGATGGACTGCCCGCATCTGTGCCGACGATCTGCACGCCGGGATAGCGCGTTCGCAGCGCGTCGGCTGCCTTTTCTGCAATCCCCGGCGCTGCGCCAAGCATGTAGATTTTCCAACCTAACCGTGCCGCCTCTTGCGCGATGCGCGGTACACCGTCCGATCCGGTCACGCGCTCCGGCAAGGGGGATCCCATGCGTTTCGCTGCCCACAGCAAGCCTACGCCATCCGGCACGGTGATGTCCGCACGCCGAAGCACCACCCGAAACACCGGATCGCGCCGCGCGATCATGATCATTTCCGGGTTGATGGTGCAGACATGATGCAGATTCTTTTCAGGTTGAGCGATCCATGCGGCGAGCTGCTGCATCCATGCATCATACGTTATGACACTCACGGGCATGTCGAGGATGTGCAGGGTAGGACGTTCGGTCTCAATGAGTGCGGGTTTGGCAGGGACGGAATAAGTTCCGCAAGCCCCTACAGGGGAGTTTGCGTTTTGTTCCTTCTCTCCCCATGGAGAGGGGGTTATGGGGTGAAGTTGTCTTATCTCATTCACCTCAATCAACTTCATACAGGTGCGCGCGGCGCAGCCCGCACGCGCGCCGATCTCATGCCCGACATAGGCACATGGGCTGCAGCGCACGCCGCTTCGGGCAATCACCGCGCGATCCGTATAGGGTCGCCATGTGACCGTGTTGGTTGAGCCGAACATCGCCACGACAGGCACGCCCACCGCCGCGGCGATGTGCATCACGCCGCTGTCCGCGCCAATGAAGCGATCACATGCCGCCAGTACGCCCGCCAATCCTGCCAGCGATGTTTTCGCAGTCAGGTTCACGGTGCGCGCTTGGGTGGTGGGCTGCATAAGCGCAAACACCGCGTCGTTTTCGTCGCCTTTGCCCCCAACGAGCACGATATGGGCATTTTCGCGTTCGACAAGACGATCCGCCAGCGCGGCGAATTTTTCCGCGTCCCAACGCCGCGCAGGATTGACCGCGCCGCTGCCCGCATGGATGGCGATACGGGGGAAATCGTCTTTGGGTGGGAGCAAGTCCGCCCCCGAATGATCAATGGCGATGACAGGCGAACGCGGTTCGCTCGATGCGCCCGCCAATGCCGCGACTTGCAGCCAGCAGTCCGCTGTGTGTGCCGAGTCAAAACCGGGATCAGGGGCGCGATCCGTCAGAAATCCCCCGCGCCCGTTGTCCAAGCCGATCTTGCGTGCGCGTCCTGCCGCCGCGCCAAGCGCCGCGAATCGCCATGCGCCTGCCCGCGTGGTGAAGTGGTGGAAATACAGCACAGCGTCAAAACGCGCGCGGCGAATATCGAGCAGCAGTTTTGCCGTGTCGATTGCCGAACCGATCAGCCGCCGTTTCTCGATCAATTCACGCTGCGCGGTGATGACGCGATCCGCCAAGCCCGTCCCGGCGAGAATCGGCGCGGCGTGCGGCGTGGTTAGGACGCACACATGCGCCTGTGGATAACGTTCGCGCAGCGCGGCGAGTGCGGGCGTACTTAACACCATATCGCCAATATCGCCTAATTGAATGATCAGCAGTTTTTGCATCAACGGGTTAAACCAAACTTTCTAACACCTGCCGCGCCGCACGATCCCATGTGAAGGTCGCCGCTTGTGCCATACCTTTTGCGCGCAAGGACTGGCGCAAAACCGCGTCATCGCTCACGCGCGCCAGCGCATCGCGGATGGCGTTCACATCCAGCGGATCGACCAGAAGCGCGGCATCACCCGCTAATTCGGGCAAGCTCGATGTGGCGCTGCAAATTACGGGCGTGCCGCAGTGCATCGCTTCTAATACAGGGAAACCGAAACCTTCGTAGAGCGTCGGGAACACGAGTGCTTTCGCGCCTGCGTAGAGCGCGCCTTTGTCCGTTTCGTCGATGTATCCCGTTTGAATGATGCTTTCAGCATCGCCAATCCATGCTGGATCGTACAGCCAACCCTGCGCGCCCGCGAGTACCAGCGCGGTATCGCGGTTGCCGCTGAGCTGCTGCCATGCGCGATAGGCTGCCACAATGCGCGCGATATTTTTGCGCGGTTGAAGCGTGCCGATAAATAGAAAATAGTGTTCGGGGATGTTGTACTTAGCGCGCACCGCATCGATGCTGCCGATCACGGGCGCATCCACGCCGGGATAGACCACGCGGATTTTCGCTGCGTCTGTGCCATAAAAACGGGTGAGATCGTGCGCTGTCGCGGCGCTGTCAGCAAAGATCACATTGGCGCGCGCCGCCGATGTGCGCGTGGTCACATCGAGATACAGGCGTGAAGTCGCGGTGTGCGCCGCCGGAAAATACTTGTAGCCCAAATCATGCACCGTCACTGCCGCTTTGATTCGGCGGGGCAAGATAAACGGGAGCGTGTGCGCGGGAATCCATGCCCAGTCGGGGCGATCCTTCGCTAATTCAGCCGCAAAGCGGAGATGCGTCCATGCGCGGCGAAACGGGATGACTTTGTGCGTCAACAGCGGCGAGTGCGGGAACACATCCGCGCGTGGTGAGGCGCGTGGTGCGTCACGAAAATAGAGCGTGATCCGGTGTTCGGTGTTCAAGCGGATCAAGGCGCGGATCATCTGAAGCGCGTAGTGTTCCGTCCCGGTCACGCGCGCGACGGTTGTGCGACTGGCATCAATGGCGATGTGGAGTGGCATAAAACGTCATACTATCGACGGCGGTCACGTTCGCGCAGACGAAACACCAGCGGCAGCATCCACAGCATGAGCAAGGCGACAAGCGGCACGAACCACAGGGACGCGGCGAAATTCAGCACATCGCCGGGGATGAATCCCAATGTCACCAACACGCCGACGAGTCCAGCGGTCAGCAGCACCACACCGGGAAGAATCGCCTTGCGGCTGTTGGGCACACTGCTGCGCGCCAGTAATCCGCTGATGATCGCCGCAAGCCCAAATGCCGCTACCAAGAGCGGATACGCGCGCGTCAGGTCGATACCTATGCCAAAATCCAAGGGCGATCCGCTGGGGACGAGCGCGAAAATCAACAGCCCGCCTGCCAGCGCCACCAGCACAGCGAAAAAGACGGTCCCGCGTGACCAGCGCCCGCTGCTGATCCAATAGCCCAGCATGGATAGCGCTGCGCCGCCGACTCCGACTGCCGCCAGCACGCTCCCATCGACTGCGCCGCCGGAAGTTGTAACCAATGTCAGCCAGCCCCCCACGCCGATCAAGATGAGCGCGGGAATGAGCGATCCCAAACTGCCGCGTTTGAGCGTGATGTTTGTCGGCGGCACAGCCATGCGCGGTGTGTAGCGTTCCGGCGCGGATTTATTTTCGCGCAAACCCGCATCAGTACGCAGATCGGCATCGCTGCGTCTGCTCAAGTCGCCAGAGAGCGCAACATCAGCCGCGCGCGCCGCCACACCGACGGAGATGTGCGTGTAACCGTATTCATCGGCGTAGTCGTCGGCTTCATCACCAGTTGGTTCATCTTCGTCCACTGTTTCTGTTTCGCCATCTTCGCGGACGCGATCCCCAAGCGATGATACCGCCGCCAAAGCCGCGTCGATGTCGCCTTCCGAAGTCGTGTCGAACCCCATCCACGAGAGATCGAGTTCCGGTACAGTGTCGCTTTTGGGGGATTCTGCCGTTGGCGCTGCTGGTGACACTTCGGTAGTTGGGGATTCGTGCGCGTCATCAGCGCCGCCGTGTGCGGTTGGTTCGTCACGCGATGGATCGTTCGTCACCGCGTTTTCATTCAAGTCGTCTGTCATCATATCCTCAAGTCGCGCGGGGCGGTACTGCTCACCCTTGCCAGCCTCTCGTTTAAGAAGCTATAATATGCGTATTCGGCGACGTAGCCAAGTGGTAAGGCATGGGTCTGCAAAACCCTGATCACCGGTTCGAATCCGGTCGTCGCCTTGCAGAGACACGGTTGTAACCCGTGTCTTTTTTATTCGCCCAACACTTTCTTGAGAGTTGAGCAAAGCATGTCGGACATCCTGCCTCAATACTCCGCCAATTCCTCAACGGATTGTGTTCAACCGCCGCGCGTGAACTATTCGCCGCGCCAGATCGTGCTGCCCATTAGCAACTACAGTTTAGCGTCTGTGTGCCCCGCGTGCGACTACCCCACCATTCGCCGCGCGTGTAAAGTGCGTTGTGAGCGATGCGGCTTCATGTGGGACTGCTCCGAGCTGTAGTCTAGGCAATCCAGCGCCATGTGACAAACCGCGTGAGCATCAACAGCGCCAGCGCCGCTGATGCGCCGTAAATGATGAGCAGCTTCCACCCGCGATCCGCCCAATGTGCCAGCAGGACATAGAACGCGAAAATCACCGCGCCGAAGCGGGGCATCCCGACCAGCGTCCCTGATGCAATCGGGATCACCAGCGCGACCACCCCGAACGCCCCCCATGCCCGATCCATGCGAAAAGTGAATGCCGCCAGCGCCAGCCAAGTGAGCGTCATGCCCAAGTCGAGCCAGCTTAAGCGCCAACCCATGAGCGCGACTTCTTCGCCGCTGAAATATGATGTAAACGCGGTGATGACGTTTCCGGCTTCGCGTCCCCATGTCAGTTCATATGTCGAGAAGTATGCCAGCGGATCACCGACATATGCGCCGATTCCCACGATGTACGCGCCGAATACAGCGGCGGGCAGCAGCGCCAGAATCAGCCTGATCCAGCGTGATGCACTTGTGTCGCGCCAAGCGTAAATGAGCAGAGCGGGGACGAGCGCGATCCCGACTGAGCGCGTGATCGCCGCGGCACATGCCGCTATGACCGCCAGCGCGAATCTTTTACGATCCAGCAGCCAGAATGTCAGCAGGGAAAGCAAGAGAAACGTCGCTTCGGTGTACACGCCGGAAAGGTAGATGCTGATCGGGGAGATGAGCAGCAGCCACACCGCGCGCCACGCTGTCGGACGATTGAACCGCCGCGCCGCAATATCGAACAGCAGGACGAGCGCGGCGAACAAGACGATGTTTGAGACGATTACGCCGCTGATGGTGGCGCAGGTGCTTAAGTAGGGCGAGAACGCGCATCCGGTTGAGCCTGTGCCGATCAGCGCGCTAACTGTTCGCACCAACGCCGGATACACGGGCATAAATGCCATATCATCAGCGGGGATGCGCTCGTTGTACCAGTCATAGCCATAGGTGGCGATGGTCGCGTAAAAGCCCGCATCCCAGCGATACCACATATCGAGCGCCGCGCCGCCGATACTGCCGTCAGCTTCGAGCAGATGCGTATATTCTTCGCCCACGTTCATGTCCAAGCGCAGCACCGCGAACGTGCCAAACGCCGTGATCGCCGCGCGGGTGATGATGAACGCGGCAAGCAGAATCAGCACGTCGCGTAGGGAGAGCGAATAAGTTTCGCGCGGTGTGGGCATCAACTGACCTTTGTTTGGGGCATGGGGTGAGATGCAGCTTGCGGCTGCGGTAGATCGACGTAGAAGGTGGTGCCCTCACCAAGCTGACTAGTCACGCTGATGCTGCCGCCGTGACTTTCGATGATTGAGCGCACGATGTACAAGCCCAAGCCTGTGCCTTCGACTTCGTCCGCATCAGATGGGACACGGAAAAGCCGCTCGAAGATTTTTTGCTGATATTCCGGTGCGATACCGCGTCCGGTGTCTTGCACTTCAATATGGAATGTTGTGCCAGTGAGCATCGCACGCACGATCACTGTGCCACCCGCGTCGGTATACTTGATGGCGTTGCTGATCAAGTTTGACAGCACGCTTGTGAGTTGATCGGGATCGACCCATGCGTTCGCTTGTGGGTGGATACTGCCGATTTCACGTATTAGGATGATGTGTTTTTGTTCGGCGCTGGCGTGGAACAACGCCGTGACGTTTTCCAGCAGAGGCACGATTTCAACCTGCTTCAACTGGGTGGATCGTCCGGTTTCGAGCTTGGCGACTTCGAGCAGTTTTTCGATGACGCGCACAATTTCATCAACGGCGAGATTGGTCTGTTCGACGTAATGGGCAATGCGCGGATCAATTGATGACGCGATGCGCGCGGTAAGATAGGCGGCGGCTTTGATGGTCGCCAGCGGGCTTTTCACGTCATGTTTGATCTGGTCGAGAATGTCGTCGCGAAAGCGGTTGATGCGTTCAAAATAGGCGAGGTCTTGCTGGCGCAGTTTTTCGAGCTGCTGACGTTTTTCGCGCAAGGCAAGATGCACGCGAATGCGTGCGCGCACTTCTTCAATGTCGAACGGCTTGGTGATGTAATCTTCGCCGCCCGCTTGCAGCCCGCGCAGCTTATCCTGTGTTTCTTCGAGCGCAGAGAGAAAGATAATCGGGATATCCGCCATGTCCGGGTCGGATTTGAGATGCGCGCAGACTTCATATCCGTTGATGTCTGGCATGACGATATCGAGCAGAATCAAGTCCGGCTTAAGGGCGTAGGCATTCTCAATCGCTTCTTTGCCGTTACGCGCGACAAAAAGCGAGTAGGGATCGCTTGACAGCCCGACCAGCAGGGTTTGCACATTGATCGGGTGATCATCAACTATGAGGATCGTTGTCATTGTACGCTCAAGAGGAAAATAGCCCGAACCCTATGTTATTATAGCCCGCCTCACATCATGACACTTATTTTATGGGAATTATTCAGACATGCGCGCACTCATTACAGGATCAAATCGAGGAATTGGATTAGAGATGGTGACGCATCTGGCGAGACGCGGGGATATCGTCTTTGCCGGATGCCGCCACCCTGAGTCCGAGTCGGCGGCTGACTTACATGCGCTGGCAAAGCAGTATGCGGGGCAGGTACACGTCATCACGCTTGACGTTGCCGATCCGCACAGCATCGCCGCATCGGTTGAGCAGGTGCGAGCGCACACAGACGCGCTTGATTTGCTGGTGAATAACGCGGGGATTGTTGACCGGAGCGAGAGTCTCGACACGCTGACGTATGAGTCGCTGATAGAGATTTTCAGCAGCAATACGTTTGGCGCGGTGCTGATGTTCAAGCACTATCTGGACATGCTCAAGCGAGGGAAACGTCCGGTAGCGGTGAGCATTTCGTCGGAGTACGGCTCGTTGAGCGACAAGCGTGATGGCGATCTGTACGGCTACTGCGCCAGCAAAGCCGCGCTGAATATGTTCACACGCACATTTGCGTTTGATGTGGCGCGCGATGGGATCATCGCGTTCATTATCGATCCCGGATGGGTGCGAACGCGGTTGAGTTCCCCGGAAGCGACGTTATCGACGGATGAGAGCGTGACAGGGATGCTCAAGATCATTGACCGCGCCACGCCAGCGGATCGCGGGAAGTACTATCGCTGGAACGGCAGTCAAATGCCGTGGTGAAAGGGGCTGCAAATCTGCCCCTTCATTTATGTGGGGGGTCGCGGGCGGCTCACGAGCCGCCCCTACTACGTTTGCGGGCTTCGTTACGGACAAGCGCGATGATGCCCATCAAGCCCGCGCCTTTGCCCATTGAGATTTCTTTGCCGAAAATTTGAAACACGATGTCATCGGTGATGGCTGCCACTTGATCGACGGGTTCGCCGGAGAGGGTTTCGTCAAGGATGACTGCCATCGCTTTGGCGGATAGCCCCTGCGGATTCAACACATCGAAGTAATACTTGAGCGTGCCATCCGGTTGATCGACTGCCCAGACGAACGCTTCGCTTTCGCAGGCGGGGGCGCGGTGTTCTTCGCCGTAGGGCTGCTGCGCCACGCTTGGCGGCACTTTGACTTGGGGGAAGCGGTCTGCGGTTTCGATGAGCAGCTCGACGCGCTCGTTGCGATCTGTGATGCTGCTCAGGTCGTCGATCAAGGCGGTGAGCTTGGCGGGAATGGCTGGCATAGATGGGTGTTCCTCTGCATTACACGGGCGGCATGTGCGGAACGAGTTTCGCCGCCGCCCTACAAATCAATGGGTTTTGGGGGCATCGCGTCGGAACGAGTTCCGCGCGCCCCTACAAATGGATGGGTTACACGGGCGGCATGTATGCCGCCCCTACCATGCGGTCTGCTCTTGCGGGCGGCATGTGCGAAACGAGTTTCGCCGCCGCCCCTACGGATAGATGGGATATGCGGGTGATCCAGCGACAGCGGGCTATTTCTCGATGGGAAGCCCGACTGAGTTGCCCCATTCCGTCCAGCTTCCGTCGTAGTTGCGGACATTTTCAAAGCCAAGCAGATAGGTGAGAACGAACCATGTGTGGCTGCTGCGTTCACCGATGCGGCAGTAGGCGATGATGTCGTCGTCCTTCTTCAAGCCCTGTTCGCCTTCGTAGATGGCACGAAGCGCATCAGCCGGTTTGAACGTGGCGGTATCGG
Organism: Anaerolineae bacterium; assembly: GCA_034434595.1. Classification (GTDB taxonomy): domain Bacteria; phylum Chloroflexota; class Anaerolineae; order Aggregatilineales; family Phototrophicaceae; genus Flexifilum. Next base: position 359,861 of record DAOTZD010000004.1, on the reverse strand, counting down.
GATCCACCGCTTTTGCCCAAGGAACGTTTTTCGCGCCGGGGATGTGACCGCCGCGCAGGGCACCTTCTTGGGGGTATTCGGGCATGTGCAGTTTTTCGCCGGTGTATTCGGCGGGGCTGCGAACATCGACCAGCGGCTTGTTGGCTTGCACATGGCGCAGCACCTCGTCACGGAAGGCGCGGATTTCGTGGTCGTTGCGTTCGGGCGCGTTGTATTGGGTCGCAGGGTAAGTAGGAATGTCACGGGTGAGTTCGCGCCATTCTTTTTCCCATTTGATGCGCCCACCATCCATGATGCGCGCGTCCTTGTGACCGAACAGTTTGAACACCCATAGAGCATAGGTCGCCCACCAGTTGACCTTATCGCCGTAAAACACGACGGTGGTGTCGTTGGTGATGCCGATACGGGCGGCGAGGGCTTCAAAGCCGTCTTTGTTGAGGTAATCACGGCGGATGGGGTCGTTGAGGTCGTTCGTCCAGTCTACCTGAACCGCGCCGGGAATATGACCCGACGGATAAAGAAGGGGGTCTTCATTCGATTCGATAATCCGCACATTGGGATCGTGTAGATGTGCCGCTACCCAATCCGTCGAGACCAAGACTTCAGGGTGAGCGTATCCGCGGTTGATGATGTCATTCATTGGACCATTGACTCCTTGACGATAAGTGGGGGGGACGCGAATCAACTGTACACAAATGTGCAGCGATGTGCTAGATGAGGTTATGGGGGGAAGGATTAAGGTTAGGGCGAAGAAGTATTGTTTGTGTCCTTTGTGTCCTGATCTGAAAGCGGTGTGAGCGAAGATATGTGTCATGACCATTAATGATACCAGAACATATGTTCAGTATGCACAGTGATGCGTGACACTGTAAGCGAGGTCAATTGGGCGGATTGTACGAGGGGAAAGATGAAGCATTAAGATGGTAAATTGAGGTGTGACACATTTTGCGTCCATTTGGACATATTTTTGCAAAAACTATGTCCTGTTGCGGCGCGCGGGACGGCGCGTATGTCATAACGGCAAGGGGGTGAATTTTGGCTATTTTGCGCTCTGTTTGCGGGGTTTGGATTTAGTGGAAGCGCCGGAATCGAGCAGGGCGGGCGCGGGCTGATTGGCAGCGGGAAGGCTCGGCGTGATGGCAGTGGGCGCAAGCTGAAAATCGCCGCTGACGTGTTCGAGGCTTAGGCGGCAGTCTTCGAGTTTGAGGGTCAGGTAGGCATCATGTGGGACGGTGACGAGAAAGACTGCCCCAGCGATTGATCCCACGACGAGGCGGCGGCGGGCGACAAAATATACCCCCGCGTCATCCTGTTCGGCGGCGATGCGCCAGCCAAAGGGCGCTTGGAGTTTGGCGGTGATTTCGACGACGGGGAGATTATGGCGCATGACAAAAATATCGGCTTGCGCGGCGTGCAGGTAAACGGTGATAGCGGGAGCGACGTTGAAGCGATAGGTTTGGGAACTGCGGGTGAGTTCCGCGAGAGAAGATGCGGTGTTGACGACTTTGATCAAGGTTTTGAAGTGCTGCATGGGTGCTGCTCCGTAAAGTGAAGAAGAACAGAAAGAAAAGATTCACGAATGGGCGTATGGCGGCGGGTATGGTGGTGGCGGGCGCAATAGATTGCGCCATTACGGGCGAGTTTCGTCATCGCAGGGGGCGGGGAAACGCCGCTTGAATGTGAACGCAAACGGAGTCGCGCCGTGCATTTGCAGATGATCGAGGCGGGCTTTGGCTTCTGAGAGGGTTGGAAGATGCCCGCGTTCGATCCACCAGAGGGCGAACGACGGCGCGCCCAATTTCGAGAACCATTCCGCACGCCGCCGAAACATATCGGCGTGGGCGGTGTAATAGGTGTACTGTCGCAGCGATTCGATGTTTTCCCATACGGATAGATTGATGGCAACGGCGGGATCATACAAGCCGCCGGACGGATCGGCATCATCCACATCGACAAGCCTCCAGATGAACCCCGGTGAGTCTTCCGCGAGTTTGTCGATTTCATCACGGAACGCGAAAAAATCCGCCAGCACGGGATCATCTAATGGGGCAATATAGCGGGCGATGTTGAACTGGGCGATCACAAACGACGACATACAGCAGCCTTAACGCACGGGCGCGGCTTCAGCCAATTTGTTGATCTCGCCGCGGTACGCTATGAAATCCGTCATGATGAGATCATAGAGCGGGGGGAGACAGGGTGCAACATTGAACTCTGCAAGCACGTATTCAGACATTTAGAATCAAGATCGACCTTTAGTAAGCCAGAACCAGCACAGCGCGGGCAGGGTCTTGACCCCGCCCTAAGAAACCTCTCAAAAATGAGTTTTCGTTGAGAGAATATTTGGCGCATCGTAAAACATCAAACGGATAGGGCATCTAGCCAGTAAATCATACGGCACTAAAGATCAACAAAACGCAAGACAAAGGACAGCGCAGCAATGACACAGTATCAGATCAAAGAACGCATCAGCAGCCGCGTGATCGCCAAGGGCAGCGACAGCGACAATACTGTCCTGCCATTTGAGGGAAATTTGTATTTCACACCGGAAGCGGTGAATATGGAAAATTTGCGGGTGACGGATCGCCTGTATACCTGTCCGTATAAGGGGGTATGTCATTGGGTTGATTTGGTCACACCGGAAGGCACACAAGCGACGAATGTGGGATGGGTGTATCGCAATCCCAAGCCCGGATACGAGAATATCAAGGATCGGATTGCCTTCTATAACCGCGCGACTTCGGGTACAATCGCGGAGACTGTGTAAGGGGCGATTTGAAAACAGGTTTTCTTCGCTCACAACGAACGACGCATGAGGCTTGTGCGTAGTGGTTTCTATTTAACCTTACCCCGCACAAACTCTATTCGTGCCGCCCCTCTCGACGATGCTTGCATGGCTGCGGCGAGGGGCAAAACGTGTGCAACCGAATATGTGTCAAAGCTTGGACGTATGCAGTTTGTTTTAGGCGGGCGCGCCGGGAGAAACAAGTTTCTCTCGCGCCCCGACAGATGGCACGTTTGCGAGAAAGCGGGTTTGAATATCCGCACGGAAGAACAACTAAGGACAAGCGTAACGGCGCGTCCTTGTGGGAAAAACCGTGAATAATAAAGGGATTCATGGAGCAGTACGCGATTCCACAAAAACTAAGCAGTTTAACGCTTCCATGGGAGACGGATTGGGCGGCGCTGTTCGGGGATGAACCGGGCAAGAGCCGCCCTTTGATTCTGGAAATCGGGTTTGGGCGCGGGACGTTTCTGGTGCATCTTGCGAAACAACATCGGGATCACAATGTGATTGGGGTGGAAGTGTCGAATCGGTGTTTGGATGCCGCCGAACGGGCGATTCGCAGTGAAGGGGTAACGAATGCGCGTGTGATCCATGCGACGGGGGAAACGGCGCTGCATCATCTGTTCACGCCGAACAGCCTTTCGCAGTTACATCTCAACTTTCCTGATCCGTGGTTCAAAAGCGGGCATCATCACCGGCGGATTATGCGACGTTCGACGCTGGACGCGATGGTCAGCCGCTTGAAGGCGGGGGGGATGTTCTACTTGGCGACGGATATATTCGACTATGCTGAGATGAGCGCCGAACTGCTGGCGGCTACGCCACAGCTCACCAACACGCTCGATGCGCCTTACGCGGTCAATAATCTGCCGGGGCGTGGAATCATCACCAAGTATGAAGCGACGGCGATCCAAGAAGGGCGTGACCGCTACTACTTCGCGTATCGCAGAAACGACATGCCCGCGCTCGATATTCCTGTCATTAAGGATTTACCCATGCCGCACCTGATTTTTTACTCACCGCTGTCGCTCGACGAGATGCGCGCGGCTTTCCATGAGCGGGTAAAGGTTCAACACAGCTTTGATACGCGCTTGGGAACGGCGCACGTGCATTTGATGGATGTGTTCCAGAGCGATCATGCCTTGCTAGTCGAAGTCCACGCGAGTGAGCCGACGATTGATCAACGGTTTGCGATCACGGTGCTGCCGCGCCCGAACGGGGAATACACGATTCAGTTGAGCACGATTGGGCATCCGCGCCCAACGGAAGGTGTCCATGAGGCGGTACGCCTGTTGGGCGAACGGTTGATCGCGCTGCATGAGGACGCGGTGAAGCGGCATGATTCGCTGCGTGAGTGAAGGTGGCGGGTGGGCGTGGGGGGAAATTAATCTCACCCTTTGGCGAGGGGCAAAAACGTGTGAAAGTGAAGATGTGTCAAAGATTGGACGGTTGAAGGTTTTCTGTGGCGGGCGGCTTACGAGCCGCCCCTACAATTGATATATTTGAGAGAAAATGGGTTTGGTCATGCACCAATAGAAGGGAAGCAGCAACTGCGGACGCGCCGGGAGAAACCGTCGATGCTTCGCATCGCATAGGGACGAGACCTGCCTCATCCGTTCGTTCAAACACGGCGAGGGCTTGCCACCGCCCTACAAAAGATCACCCATATTCATTGATAAAAGACCATTATGCCGCCCCTCACAAACGTTGATAGATTGAAAAAGAGACACCTATGGTAAACTGACTGGCGTGCATATGAGTGTTTGATGAAAGGTTATTCCCCGCATGTCGGTTCAATTCCGCGATAGTGAAAAATCCTTGAGCGCGACTCTGATCGAAGTTTCAGGATCGATTGACGGTGAAAGCGTAACGCTTCGCCGCTTGTTTGAACTCATTGGCGAACAGGGTCTGCTGCTGTTCTGCATGTTTCTCACCATTCCATTCCTCATTCCTGTTTCTATCCCCGGTGTAAGCACGATTTTTGGGCTGGCGATCATCCTGATTGGCGTGGGGATTCTGCTCAACCGGCTGCCGTGGCTGCCGAGCCGCTTGATGGAGCGCGAACTTAAGACCGCCGACTTGAAGCCTGCATTTGAACGCGGCGCGCAAATTTTCGCGCGGCTTGACCGAGTGATTCGCCCACGCTTGCCATTTTTCACACAGGGGGCGCTTGCTGCGCGCATCAACGGTGGGGCGATCATCTTCGCCGGGGTGCTGCTGATGGCTCCGCTTGGTTTGATTCCATTTAGCAATACGCTCCCGGCGCTGGCGATCCTGTTTCTGGCGGTGGGGATTTTGCAAGGGGATGGCGTGTTCATTTTGCTTGGCTATGTCATGATCGTGGCTACGCTGATTTATTTCGGATTTTTAGCAGTCGGCGCGATTCTGGCCGGACAGGGGATCAGTTCGTTGATTGGCAGTGGATACGCGCCGCTGATCGCGTTGTGGTGGTAGTGCTGTCGGTTTAGCAAAACTTTTGAGGCTTCATGCCAACGATTGAAACGACGCGCGGGGTGATTTGGGCAACAGATCACCTCGCGTTTGATCCCGCGCTGCCAACGCTGATTCTAGTGCATGGGGCGTGGGGAACGCATCATGATTGGGGACGCGCTCTGCTGGGGCTGGAATGGGTGAATGTGCTGGCGTTCGATCTGCCGGGGCATGGCGAGAGCGGCGGAAGCGCCAAGGATAGTTTGGCAGATTATGCCGCCGACGTGATCGCGCTGATGGATGCGCTCAAGATCGAACGGGCGTACTTCGCGGGGCACAGCATGGGCGGGGGAATCGCGCTGATGCTGGCGCTGGATCATGCTGAACGGGCGCAGGGAATCGCGCTGGTGTGTACAGGGGCGAAATTGAGCGTTCACCCGGACATTTTGCGAAATATCGTCACGGAACGGGACCGCATCATCGATCTGCTGCTGTCGTGGATGTGGAACAGCGACAGCGATCCCGCGCTGACTGCTGAACATCGCGCGGCGATGCTGGCGGAAGATGTGGTCGCGGCAGCGAGCGATTTTCAAGCGTGCGATGCGTTTGATGTGCGGGGGCGTTTGAGCGCGATCACTGTGCCGACGCTGATCATTGGGGCGGGGGATGACCGCATGACTCCGTTCAAATACAGCGCGTATTTGCACGCGAATATCGCTCACTCGACGTTGATTCGCGTGGAAGGCGCACCGCATATGGTGATCCGCAGCGAGCCGGATTTGATCGCGGTGCTGGTGGGGGATTGGATGGATAGGCGGGAGTAGAGAGAAAAGAAATTCACCTCCCCCTAAGCTCCTCGGCTATCGCAGAGGGGGAATCCTGTCGAGCGTACAACTCCCTCGTTACGAAGTTCAAGCACGGTGGGTCGATAAAATACACGGCGGGCAGTCCCCCGCTCTACTTGAAAAAATGGTGTTTTGAGTGTAAAATTAGAACACTTGTTTAGATCGAGGGCGGCGATGATCAAACCGATTCTGCGAGTGTTCGACGTACAAGCAAGCCTAGATTTCTACACACGGCTGCTGGGATTTGTGGGGCAGAATGGACTGCCCGGTTTGGACGGGAAACCGATCTACGCCGAGGCGTATTTGGGTGACGCGCAGATCGTGTTTAGTCCGCGACCCAGCGTGAGGCGCATCGGAGAAGGATCGGCAACGATTGAGCTGTACGTAGAAATCCCCGATGATGTGGATTTCGAGCAGTTTTACGCTTTCTTGTGCCGGCGCGGGGTATACGTGGTCGAAGAAATGCGGGAAGAATTGTGGGGGGATCGTGTGTTTACGGTGTTAGACCCTGATTGCAACCGTGTGATGCTGGCGCAGCGGATCAGGCGGGCGGCATAGGAAAACGGAAGCAGTATTAGGGTTTGTGGAGGACGACGTACATATTGGTATCGCGGTTGTAGCCATCAGCGCGATAGGTTTGTGCGAGGGTGAGTCCGGTGGCGGCGATCAATGCCTTGTGTTCAGCATCATCGACGTAATGGCAGTAGCGCATGGCGGTTTTGTCGCCGCCCCAATCGAGGAAATAGTCGCCTTTTTCGAGGTGGGGGGCAAGATCGGCTGGCGGGGGGAGCAGATGCTTGTGAAAGCGTTGGTCTTCGTAGAAGCGCCATTCGGTATAGACGAGATGCCCATCAGGCAGCACGAGATTCGCCAATGAGCGCACAAAGTCCATGCGCTGTGCGGTACCGGGGATGTGATGCAGCACACCAAATGCCACGACAAGGTGAAAGCGATAGGGGAAATCGTGTTTTTCGTCTAACGGCTGTTCGATGAAGTCACGCTTTTCGAGTGAGTACCCGAAGTTGGGATGGGGGATGACAGCGAGCGTTTTTTCGGCGTGGGTGAGCAGTTCGCGGCTGGAATCGATGCCGAAATAGTTGATGTATCCATTTGGGTTTTCTTTGGCGATGAACACACCGAAGCGTCCGTTGCCGCATCCCACATCGAGGACGCGGGCGAAGGGATGTGACTCGCCAGAGGTCAACGGGATATAGGTTTTGATGCCGTACCACCCCTGCCATGCGCCATCCCGGGTCGCGTCGAACTCATCGGCGACACGGGCGTAAAAGGCGCGGTTCATGTCGTTGAGTTTGCGAACGATATTCGACGGCATCGGTTTGGGGGATGGTAGGGTTTTCGGCATGGCGAACCTTGCGAATGGGTCGGGTGGTGTTTGGGATATTATAGAGCAACGGATGTGGTGTTAGGGGTGTCTGTAAGAAGGCGGACGCGCAGGGAGAAACCGTCGATGCTTCGCATCGCGTTTCTCTCGCGTCCCTACGGGAATAAAATGAGGGAAGCATTGTGACAACAACGCTCAAGCGGATTACGCCGGGTTCGGCATTCAAGGTGGGTGTTGTGGTGAACGGCATCCTATTTTTGATCGCGGGGATATTCATCTTCATTTTGCCGACAGTGGCGTTCACGTCGATGAGCGCGTCGATCAGCGGGTCGGGCATATCGGACGCGGACATACGCGCTATGAACGACATCATCGGGCTGGTGGGCGGCGCAAGCATGATTTGTTTTTACTTCGTCGGCGTGGTGATGAGCGCGATCATCGGCGGCATCTATTTTGCGATTGCCGCCGTGATCTACAACCTGACGGCGAAATGGGTGGGCGGATTGGAGATTGAACTACAATTCGCGCACACGGGGTATTTGGACGAGATCGAACGCGACATTAACGCCGCGGAAAAGCGCAAGAATACGCTGTAGCGCCGTATCCAGTACATGATCGCGTTTGTAGAGACGTGAGAGAAACAAACGGCGGACGCGCAGGACGAAACAAGTTTCGCAAGGGTTGTCCGTAGTTGTTTTTAACCTCACCCCGCACGAACAAAGTTCGTTCCGCCCCTCTCGACGATGCAAGCGACGATGCAAGCATCGTTAGGCGAGGGGCGAAAGCGCGTGCAAGTGAATGTGCGTCAAGGATTGGATGTGTTGAAGGTTGTTTTAGGCGGGCGCGATGTATCGCGCCCCTACGATAGGTATGTTTGAGATAAAACGGGTTTGGCACGGGCGAAACAAGTTTCGCAAACCCCTACAAACGAATTTCTTAAACTACCCGATTTCCCAGACGTGCTCGCCATTTAAGATGCGCCGCATTTGTTCGGGGAACTTGACCACGTTGAGCGGTTTGCCAAGAAAACTGTGAAATCCTGCGTCGCGGGCTTCGTTCTGTTCGCTGGTGTGGACGGTGTACGCGACAAAGGGCACATCTTGGAGCGGCTGGGCGCGCTTCATCCATTGGATGGCTTTCAACCCGTTTTGGTTGGGAAATTCGAGATCGAGAAAGACCACATCCAAGTGATCGAGCGTGTCGAGGGATTCGATAAGCGCGTCCGGCGTGTCGAATACGACTGTTGAAATTCCCATGTTGCGTACCAGCAGCGCAAGGGATTCCACGTTCAACGGATTGTCATCCACGATAGCGACGGTTACAGCCATGTTCTTCTTTCTCCACGTTCGTTAGTGCTTCGATGGTGAGTTCAATAATATCGTGCAGAGTGCGCCGCGCTACATTTCTGTGACGTGCCAAATGGTTTCGCCATCCAGCACGCGCTTGACGAGCGCGGGAAAACTGGCGATGTTGATGGGCTTGCCAATGACACCGTCGAAGCCACTGACTTTGAGCAGTTCGACTTCTTCGTTCATGACACTGGCGGTGAGCGCAACGATGCGAGAATTGGCGTATTCAGGGTCGGCGCGGAGCATTTTGAGCATATCGAAGCCGTTGTTTGGGCGCACATGAATATCGAGCATGAATAAATCCGGTTTGCGCGGCAAGGCTCTGACGCGGTTTAAAAAATCGCTGCTGTCCTCAAAGACAAAAAAATGCTCTTGCGCTACGCGCATCACACGGTGAATGATGACTTCTAAGGCTTCGCGGCTGTAGGTATCGTCCTCTACGTAGAGAAAGACGGCTTCGTCGGTTTGGGTCATGAAAGGGACTCCTCATTGTGCGGCTGGCATCAAGCGGCTGATTCGGCTTGCACGGGAAGTTTGACGAAGAACGAAGCGCCGTGACCAACGGCGCTTTCGACCCACACCTTGCCGCCGTGCGCTTCCGCGAGTTTGCGCGAGATGGGCAGCCCTAAGCCCGTGCCCCCCGCATGTTGAATACCTGTTTCGGTTTGGATAAACGGCTCGAAGATGATGTCCTGCTGGTCATGGGGGATACCGGGACCAGTGTCGATGACGGCGAACAGGATGTAATCGCCTTCGCGCCGCGCCCGAACGGTGATCGAGCCTTTTTCGGTGAATTTGACCGCGTTGGAGATAAGGTTGAGCAAGATTTGACGCACGCGGCGCTTATCACATGCCATTGGGGGCAGATCGGGTTCAATGTCGAGGATCATTTCGACAGGCTTGCTGCCTAGAAGCTGGCGAGCAGTCGCGGTGATCGCCTTGATTTCGGGTTCAACCATGAAACCCTGTTCGATGAACATCTTGATCATGCCAGATTGAATCTTGGAGATGTCTAGCACGTCGTTGATGAGGGAGAGCAGGTGTTTGCCACTGCTGAGGGTCTTGTCGAGATAGTTTTTCTGCTCGTCGTTGACATCGCCAAATGTTCCCATAGACATGAGTTCGGTAAAGGTGAGGATGGCGTTCAAGGGGGTGCGGAGTTCGTGGCTCATGCTGGCGAGAAACTGGGATTTGAGTCTATCGGCATCGAGCGCGAGGTCACGCGCGACTTCGGCTTCGGCTTTGGCAATTTGCAATTCGTGGGTACGTTCAGCGACGCGCTGTTCCAGCGTCGTGACGAGATCATTAACTTCTTTTACACGCGCGGCGAATTCGTTGCGCTGGTAAATGGCGTAGCGCACGATCAAGAGCAGTGTGAACCCCAACGAAATGGCAACCGAAAATGGCGTAGAAATTGGTTCACCGTCAAAGAAGGGGATGGGGTGCCCCGCATTTGTTTGTAAGATGGCGACAACCACAACGATGCTCGCCGTCGCGAGCGTGAGGATGAGAAGATTGCGACGGCTTAGCACGAGTGAGCCGAGCAGCACAATGAGAATCGAGATAGGAACGGTAGGACCATTCCAATAGCCTGTGATGTTGATGAGTGTGATGAGCGCCAGCAAGATGCGCCCCACGGTCAGCATGGCGGCGATGCCGATTTTGCCCCTGACGAGCATCAGCATCGCGCCAATGAGCATAACATTGGAGATGATGAACTCGAACAATGCGTAAGCCGGGCTGCTGACCGCGCTACTGCCAGAAATGAGCGAATAGAAGCTCATAAAGCTAAGTCCGATTAACAAGAAAGGCAGCAAGCCGCGCAGCGTGCGTTCAATGAAGGCTTGTTCGCGGTCTGAGCTGCGTGGGGTTATCCAGCGGGTCCATGCGTCTTGGATACGGTGAAAGATTGAACGACGCGCGGTAGGAATCGCCGCTTGAGGTGTCGAATTTGTTGAAAGACCTGTTGCGCTCATTGTTTGTCCTGAAAATGGTCATGGTGAGCAAGTCACACTCATTTTGAGTGTAAGATCATAATCTCACAATTAAGTCTTTAGGAATCCTTAAGCTTGTGAATATTTTGTGGAATTATGTTAATGCGTGGGGGCGCATCAATTGTTGGAGCGAGTGGAATTGAGGTCCATGATCCATACGGGGATGTCGTAGCCGTTACGCTCGAAGCCTAAGCGATGATAGACGTGCTGCGAACGTTCGTTGCTCATTTGTGTATTGACCGTCATGGACTGGATGCCGCGGCGCGCAAAACGCCGCAGTACGTCGATGACGAGGGCAGTGCCGATGCCGCTTGTTTGCAAATTTGGCATGACCGCCAAGCGGGCAAGGTGCGAACCGTCAAAGTACATGGTGCTTAACTGGTAGCCGATGATGGTGTCGTTGAGGATGGCGACTGTGGTAGAGGCGGCGGCGCGCATGGCGCTGCGAAGATCGCTCATGGTCATGCGCCAGAGCGCGCCAAACGCGGCATGATCGACAGCGAGAACACGGTCAATGTCGTTTGGTTCTGCCGGACGGATGGCGACTCCGGGGGGTGTTTGCGGCGCGGGAATGTCTGACGAGAGGCGGCGAAGTGTGACGATCCATTCGTGTTCACGGAAGTTGAGCAGTTTGAAGGGGGTGAACAGCCATTCACGCATCATCAAAATGGCGACACGTTTGACTTTGTTGGCCAGCAGATCGGTGTAGATAGCGTTCCAGAGGGCATCGAGGATGGGCTGCGGATCGCCTTCGTCTTGCGCGGCGGCGATGCGTACCCAACATTCGCCTTCCATAGGCTCGGACACGCCCAAGATGCCGACCAATCGCCGCCCGATCCACGCGAGTTTAACGGGGGAACGTTCGGCATCGAGCCACTGATCGGATTCCTGCCAATCGAGATGGGTATGGGAACGGTAACTGCGAAAGAGCATATCACGCACGTCCTGACGGCTGCGGCGCTCGTAAGGGGTGATGTGGATCGAGTAGGGATGATCGGCGCGTTTGAAAGAGAACATGGCTCTGGTTGAGTTATCCACGCGGCGGACGTGAGCTTGTGCGTTCGGCGTAGGGCGGAACGGTGATGCGATAGACCGCACACACTTTTTCGTCCTTTAAGCGCACACGCACACGCGGGTCAAGGCTGTCGATGTCTTTAGAAATGGTGATGACGGTTGGCAAACGGCGAACGTAACGATAATCGAGGATTTGGAAGAGTTTTTCGCGCGCCCATGAAGTCGCGTTTTCCGTGCCCATGTCGTCGAGGACGAGATACTGCACATTACGGATGATTTGGAATCGCTGATCGAGCGTAGTTTTGGTATTTGGCTCGAAGGCGGTGCGGAGATAGTCGAGCAAGTCCGGCACAGTGATGAATACAACATCGCGCCCAACATCGCGCCAGAGGTTGGCAATCGCCGCGGCGAGATGGGTTTTGCCGCCGCCGAATGAGCCGCCGAGAATGAGCCAATTGCCGCGCTGGTCTTGGGCATAGCTGTAGGCAGCGCGGACGACGGTTTCGAGATTACGGCGGTGTTCCGGCGCGAGAGATGGCTCTAGCTGGAAGGATTCAAAGCGCATATTCGCATACGAATCGAGGTTACGGTAAATGGGATCGCGTTCGCGTTCGGCTTGGATACGGTAATCGGGCGCTTCGATATGGGCGCGGGTGGTGAGCTGTTTGTCGAGAATGCGGCTTTTGATGCGTCCGTCCATCCGGTCAAGATCGGCATTGGTGGTGATGACGGTTGGGAGCTTGTACATATAGCGATGGTTGAACAACTGGAACAGCTTTTCCTGCGCCCACGCGCTGGGATTTTCCACGCCGAGATCATCGAGAATGAGCAGGGCAGCGCCGCGCACACGCTCAAAGAGACTGTCGTATGCTTCATCGCTGCCGGGAGCGTAGGCGGCGCGGAGATGATCGAGCAAGTCGGGGACGGTGATGAACAAGGCGACTTCGCCCTGTGAGACACGGGCGTTGCCAACAGCGGCGGCGAGATGGGTTTTGCCGCATCCGTAGCCGCCTTCAAAGAGCAGCCATCCCTGCGGGTTTTGGGCGTAATCGATGGCGAGGCGATAGGCATTGGCGACGGATCGCTGTTCATCGGGCTGCCAGCTATCGCTGTCGATGATGAAGTTGTCGAAGGTTTTGTCGGCAAGCGCGTCGAGATTGCCGATTTTGCGGAGCTGCGCCTGACGTTCGGCATCGTTGGCGCGGTGATTGCGCGGGCACGGGAACAGCTTGCCGAAATCGGGATGTTCGACAGGGAGATCGTAGCGCACGAATCCCAAGCCGCCGCAGACCGGGCATAGATTGTCATCCCCGATGGGTTCGGGCGGGAATTCGGTATGATCGAATCCGTCATCCCCGCCGCTGGATGATCCCTTAGCGGGGGGTATACCACTCGGTATTTTGTTGGGATTGAGCAGATTTTTCAGAGGTTCCACCGCTTTTCCCTTCCGCTTCACGACGCTTGAGCACCGCTTCGATAAAACGCCAGTGACGGGCATTCTTTTCGACTGCCGCGCGGATGGCATCTTCGATCCATTCGCGGGGGTAGTCTTTTTCCGCATCTTTTAATGCGTCTACGATTAAAGGTGTGAGCGCGCCGATATTTTCTTCATATAGAGTGTAGATGGTGGGGCGTTCTGGCAGAATTTCGACGGGATAGCCGTCCGCGCCGATGCTTTCCTGCCATTTGCCCGCTTGGATTTGGGCGATTGCTTTGCGCCCCGGTTCGGCATTGATGAAATAGAGCGTTTCGGATGTGCCGCGGACAATGACTTTGGCGCGCAGCAGCGCCCCGTGTTCACATGCTTGATCGAGTGCGTGATCGAGCGCCGCTTCGCCGCCAAGCGCGTCCATTAGCGGGGCGTGGGTGATGTAGTCTTCGCGGCGGGCGTAGCGATATTTGCCTTCGCGCTGCTGCACCGCCCAGAACGTGAACACGATCACCTTGAGTTCGTTCACATCCGCGATCATGGGAAGCAGATCGGTGACGAAAGCGGCGGGAAGGGTGAAGGTTCGGTGTTTGCCGGGGGGAAAACCCGGAAAAAGTATCGGCGTGGTCATGGGCGGATCACAGACTGCTCAAGTCGATTGACTGGGTGCGCGCATCGCTGAACTTGGTCAGCGACTTTTCAAAATGCAGATTGATCGTGCCGGTGGGTCCGTTGCGGTGTTTGGCGACGATCAATTCGGCAAGGCTTGGGAATTCGGTGGCTTCGTTGTACACGGCATCGCGGTAGAGAAAAACGACGACATCCGAGTCTTGTTCGATAGAGTTGTGGACGATGATGTTATCCGCGACGAAGTTGGCGTAAGGCGGGACGGTCAAATCGTAGACATCGGTTTCGCCGTCAGGTTGGATAGAGAGGATTTCGTCCCAATAAACGTCGGTGGTGGCAGTGGCGGACGCGACGGGAGAAACAAGTTTCTCTTGCGTCCCTACAACGGGTGTGGTGTGTTCGGCGGGTACAGCGGACAGGGTAAGCCCTGTCCCTACAAGGTGTGTGGCGGACGCGGCGGGCGCATCGCGATGCGCCCCCACAGGCGTGATTTTTGTGTCAGATGTGGGTAGGGCGATGTGGTCGTCGGGGGTGAGTTCGTCAAGACGCTTCCACCCGCTGATGGTCAAGAATTTGTGATTGCCCGTCGCGCGGATTTCACGTCCCAAGCGCGTGGTCAGCTTATAAACGGGTTTTGTCCCTGTGCAGAAGGCGTTGGTTACCGCGGCTGGTTCAAGTTTCCATGTGTCTGTATTCAAGCTGAGGACCTCAACACCTGTTTTGCCCATCAAGTCACGGATCGGGAGATGTTCGCCTGTGCGCGGGAGATAGATCAAGGTATCGCCTGACAAGCAGCCGGATTCGCGAAGGTCGCTCAACATGGGGCGCTTGTCTTGGCGGCTTTCGACGGCGCGGGAAAGCTGCGCCGCCGAAAATACAGGCACATTGATTTCTCGCGCGAGTTCTTTCAAGTTGCGGCTAATGTAGCTGATTTCCTGCACGCGATTGTTTTCATAGCCTGCGCCAGCGGTCATGAGCTGGAGATAGTCTACGATGACGAGATCCAGCCCGACTTCATGGGCGAGGCGGCGGCATTTAGTCCGCATTTGCAGCGGGGTTTGGGCGGGCGAATCGTCGATATAGATGCGGAGGTTGCCCAAGCGACCTGTCGCTTGAACGAAGCGCGTCCATTCTTGCTGGTTGAGCTGACCAATGCGGAGTTTTTGGGTATTGATGCCTGTTTCCATGGAGAGGAAACGCTGGACGATTTGTTCGTTGCCCATTTCCATTGTGAAGATGAGGATACGCGCACCGAGCTTGGCGGCGTTCAATGCCACCGAGAGCAGGAAGGAAGTGTTATGACTCACAATGCCGTTGCTGATGAAACTGTGATTATCGGGCAGGGTGAGATCGTAACAATGCTGCAAGCCGTTCACGCTGATGTCAATCACTTCGTCGTGGGTGATTGTGGGCGAATCAGTGAGCGCATGGGGGTTCGTCGCGCTGATAGCGACATGGTCGCCTAGCGCAAGCTGATCGAGGGGTGTCCATACGGGTTGATCGCCGCGTGTGATTTTTAAGACGGGATGGTTGAGGGTGGCTTCAAGCTGGCGACCACCGCGTGTGGTAATCCGCAGGGTTGGCTGTATCCCACTGTCGTAGAAGTGGCTGGTATAACGCACGCCATCCGGGGTTTGCACACCGATTCGCAGGGGTGTAAAGCCTTCGGGAGAGTTTTCGGGTTTGAGCGCCGCAATCGGCAGCAAACCGTGTTCGGTTGGGATGAGGGTATTGCCTGTGACGCATTTTCCCATACCGGGGCGACCCGCGAAGATGAGCAAGTCGGAACGCTGCAAACCGCCAAGCAAGCCATCGAGATCGCGGAAACCGGTGGGCAAGCCAAGCGGTTCGTCCGGGTTGTGCATGAGGTGTTCCACGCGCTCGAAGTAATCGCTGATTGCTTCGCGCATGGGCACCATATCGCGGCGGAGATTGCGTTCGGTGACGCGGAACAGGCGGGTTTCAGCGTCGCCCGTCACTTTATCAAGCGAGAGGGTTTCGTCCATCGCCAGCGCGCGGATTTCGTCGGCGGCGGTGAGCAAACGACGGCGCACGGCGGCGCGTTCGACCAAGCGCCCGTAAACTTCGGCATGGACGGATGTAGGAACGTTGACAGTAAGCTGGGTCAAATAGCCGGGGCCGCCGACATCGTTGAGGCGGTTGGATGCGCGGAGTTCTTCGCGTACAGTAATTAGGTCGATGACTTCGCTGCGTTCGGCAACACGCATCATCGCTTCCCAGATGTAGGCATGGCGCAGAATATAGAAGTCTTCTGGGCGCAGAAACGACGCGAGGTTGAAATACGCATCTGGGTTAATGAACACCGAGCCGAGGACGGCTTCTTCCGCGTCCTGACTGAACGGCGCGATACCTGATGTTTCGTAGTTCATGGCGTGCGGAAACCTTGCGCTGAATGTTCCCAAAGAAACAAAACGGCGTGCCGTCTGCGTTAGAGGGTTATCCCCCAGCGCACTCATCACGACAGCGCCGTATGGAACTTGAATGTGCTAAACCAGTGCGACGGACAGGGCAAGCCCTGTCCGTACAATGTGCAAAACGAGCGTTAGCTGTCTTCTTCGTCGTCGAGATCGTCAAGGTCAAGCGAGTTGACGAAATCTTTGAAGGCGCTCAAGCGATCTTCGGTGAGTTCGCTGGTCTGGCTTTCGGCTTGCGTTTCCACGTCTTCTTCGGGTTCAACCCCGCCTTTTTCCATCACGGGGTCGGCAACGAAGATGGGGACTTTGGTACGTACCGCCAGCGCAATCGCGTCACTGGGGCGGCTGTCCACTTCGATTTGGCGGTCATTGACCGCGATGACGACGCGCGCATAGTATACGTCGTTCCGCAGATCGCTGATGAGGATGTGTACAACTTTGCCGCCTAGCTCACGGATCATCGACTTGAGTAAGTCGTGTGTGAGCGGGCGCTGCGGCGGCATTTCTTGCAGTTCGATGGTGATCGCGTCCGCTTCGCAAGGGCCAATCCAAATCGGCAGGTAGCGATCACTATTGGTGTCCTTGAGGATGACGATGCGATGCGCCGTCATGAGGCTGACGCGAATACTGTCAATGACAACTTCAATCATGGTAATTTTCTACCGCTAAACGGTTGAACCTATACGCCCGATTATACATCGAAGCGTGTGCAGGGCAATTAGAAAAATGGGGAGTTGCGGTGTGAGTCAAGGTGTGGGTCACGGCGGGGCGATACTAACGGGTGTTCTAGTGGCGGTGGTGATGCTCAGCGGATGCGCGCCGCGCACGCCGTCTGTAACTGTCGCGTTTGGCGATGTGCTGCTGGAAGAAGGGTTCGACGAGAGCTTTGCGTGGGAGCAGTACATCAGCGCGGATGGGCTGGTGAATTTCGGCGTGGGAGATGGGGTGTACAACGTGTGGGCGCAAAACGGCGGCTTCTCGTGGGGATTGAATGCGACGGCTCACACGGACGTGATTCTACAGGTGGATACGCAGCAGTACACGGATGAGCCGGACAACGCTTACGGGATCATGTGCCGTGCTGCGCCCAGTAACAACGGCGACGGGTACTACTTCATGATCAGCGGGGATGGCGGGGCGACGATCCGCATTGGGACACAGGACACAGTGCGGGCGCTGGTGGCATGGGAACGGACAAGCGCGGTCAATCAAGGGCGGGGGATCAACCGGATACGGGCGGCGTGCATCGGCGACTATCTGGCGCTGTGGGTGAACGGGCAGTTCGTGATGGAAGTGAGGGATGATACGTTCCAGCGAGGGTTCGCGGGGATCACGGGGGCGATACCGGAGGGGAAGGTGATGCAGGTAGCGTTTGATGACTTCACGATATGGGAAGGGCTGTTGAGCGAAGAAAATTAAGGTGGCGAGATAAGCGGCGGGTGGCACAGGCGGTTCGCGAACCGCCCATGCTTCAGTTGAGGATTATATCAGCCGCCGGCGGGGACGGTGGGGGTGCGGCGCGGAGTGACAGTGGGGAGCGGAGTGATGGGCGTGGCGATGTCGTCTTCGCCGGGAATAATGAGGATTTGCCCGATGCTCAACTGATCCGGGTTGGTGAGGTTGTTAACACGCACGATGTCCGCGACGGTGACACCAAATTCACGGGCAATGGTGAACAGGGTATCGCCTGCTTGGACGGTATAGGTTTGCGATTCGCCGGGGGCAAGGCTGGTGGTGGTGGCGCTGGTCACAAAGGGGGATGTGGCATTGAGATCATCTGTAGGGGTGGCATCGACGGATTCGACTTCAGGCGGGGTATAGCCGGGGCAGCCTTCGACGGGAATGTTGAGTTCTTGATCGATTTGAAGGATGGGATTTTCGCCCGTGAGATCGGGGTTGGCGGCGCGCATATCTGTGAGCGTGACACCGACAAAGAGGGCGATTCCGTACAAGGTGTCGCCTGCTTCAACAACGTAGATGCAGTCGTCGGTTACGCCTTCGGGTTGGATGGATACGGACGGATCGGTTTGGATGTCGGGGGGGATGGGAGTGCTGTCGCCTGTTGTGGTGGGCGCGCCGGGCGTAACATTGACGAAACGGATGGGCGTTTCAGTGGGGTCGTCGGGGGTGATGAAATCGAGCCGCCCGCCGGGGGTGATAAAAATGAGCGAAGGTGTAGGGTTAACACCAGACTGACCGCCCGCCGCCTGTGTTTGCGCGACATTGGGCGTGAAAGTCGCTTGAATGAAGGGGGTGCTGGTTGGCGTGCTGGTGGGAATGAGCAGCGCCAGCGGGGTATCGGTGGGATCGGTATTGGTAATGATGGTAGGCGGAAGTTCCGGTGTGAGTGAAGGAATCACCATGAGATCGGCGGGGGTGGGTGTAGAGGGATTGGCTTCGCCGGAAGGACGGAAGCAGCCCGCCAACATAAACATCATGACCACCGAAAGCCCGAACCACATCTTATGGAACTGCCGCATTACAACCTCACTTGCAGTAAGCCAACGTTTATGAATTTTAGGATACAACGGCGGCGGCGGATCGGCAATGGGAACAAAGCGCGCTGAGGCTGTCTTGGCGGATTCATGTGAGCTGAAATGTGGCGGGCGACTCAATATAGTGGAGTAAGAATCGGCAGTCACTGGGACGCGGTGGGGCAACCTAATGGGCTGCCCCTAGTAAAGCGTGTTGAGGGTTACGAGGGAGGACACACCAACCACGAACTGCCTTCAAGTGCCAATTCGACAGTGACAGGTATACCGAATTGATCGACAGATTGTTCGACGGTTTGACCGGCGATGGTGACACGAATTGAGCCACTGGCGGAGAGGGTGGCGGTGTTTTCGGACTGCGAGTCGATGGTGAAGTTCAAGCCAGAGAGATCGAATTCGCCTTGCGTGGGGGCGGCAGCTTGAGCATCAGCGAACGCCTGAACGCCAGCACGCATGGAATCGCGCTGCGGGGTGCAGGTGAGGTTGGCAGCGGCATCGGGATCGGCATTGAGATAGGCGGTGAACCAGTTACGGGCGACGACTTCGGGCGGATCGCCCGCGCTGGATGCGCCACCTCCCCCAGTAGTGCTTGTGCCGCCGCAAGCAGCGAGGACGGCAATCAAGGTGAGAAGGGTGACAAGGATCATGAGCTTACGCATTGTGGGACTCCTTAATGTGAATTGACACATAGGGTTCATCATATTGAAAAGCGGGAAATGCGCGAATCAGGGGGGAGTAGGAATAAAGAGGGGTGGTTCAGGAATTGCCCCTACGGAACTGTGAGATGGGGGCATAAAAAACAGGGAGGGGTCTTGACCCCTCCCTACGACATGATTTATAAACGGGATTACATTTCGAGGTAGTCGCGGAGCTGGCGGCTGCGGGTGGGATGACGGAGTTTACGCAGCGCCTTCGCTTCGATTTGACGAATACGCTCGCGGGTGACACCGAAATGCTTGCCGACTTCTTCGAGCGTGTGATCCTGTCCATCGAGCAAGCCGAAGCGAAGTTCGAGGACTTCGCGTTCGCGCTCGCTGAGGATGCCGAGCGCGGAGCGAATTTGCTCTTTGAGAAGCTGGCGGCTGGCGGCATCGACGGGACCGGGGACTTTATCATCTTCGATGAAGTCACCAAGCAGACTGTTGTCTTCTTGACCGATGGGCATTTCGAGGCTCATCGGCTCTTGGCTGAGGCGCATGATCTTGCGGACTTTTTGCGCGGCGCGGCGAAGTTTGCGCGTGAGACCGGGATCCATGCGCGCGCCATCGCGGCGGATGAGCTTGATGGCTTCGGTTTCGTCGGGCGTGAGGAAGTCCATTTCGAGCGCGATTTGTTCCGCGCTTGGCTCTGCGCCCAATTCTTGGGTGAGCTGGCGCTGCACACGCATGAGCCGGTTGATGGTTTCGACCATATGCACAGGAATACGAATGGTGCGGGCTTGGTCGGCAATCGCGCGGCTAATGGCTTGGCGTATCCACCAAGTCGCATAGGTGCTGAACTTGAAGCCCTTCATATGGTCGAACTTGGCGACGGCGCGCAGTAAGCCGATGTTGCCCTCTTGAATCAAGTCCAAGAAGTTGATACCGCGCCCCATGTATCGCTTAGCGACACTGACGACGAGGCGCAAGTTGGCGCGCGTGAGCGATTCGGCGGCGGTTTCGGCGCGCTGCTCCATGATTTCGTACATATCAGGGAGGTAGTCGAGGGAAGCCTTATTCGCCAAAATCCATTCGCGGAACTGCTCTTTGGGAGGCAGCTTGCCATTCGCCGTGAGATAACGACGTACCTGTCCAAGTTCAGCAGGCGGGATAAGGCATAAACCATGAAAGACGTTGAACAGGCGCTTGGCAAGGTCTGTCCATGCTTCGTCCCGTCCCCAATCGCGCTGGTTGAGGTAGTCGCGGATGTAGGATGGTCCGGTGGGGGAATTCGTGTTCGATCCCGCGTCCCAGTATTCGTTCATGCGCTGGACTTCGCTGATCAACTGCG
The DNA here is from genome assembly GCA_034434595.1 of Anaerolineae bacterium. GTDB lineage: Bacteria > Chloroflexota > Anaerolineae > Aggregatilineales > Phototrophicaceae > Flexifilum. Next base: position 339,127 of record DAOTZD010000004.1, on the reverse strand, counting down.
CGAGATCGGGCGGGTTGAGTTTGAACGTCGCCGCGGCAGTGCCGACTTCATCCCAGTTCTTTTTGACGTAGACATAGGCAGCGACAGCGATTTCAAAAGGTTCGGGCAAGCGGCTTTGAAAATCGCCATCGTCGGCTTGGTCTTCCGGCACGGCGCTGAGCGCGTCGAGCAGTTCTTGGTAAAGCCGTTCGGCGGCAATTTGCGCGCTCAACCACGTTTCGCGGTTGGTATCGAGCAGCGGCACTTGACCGATCTCTTTGAGATACATGCGAACGGGATCGTCCGCGAGGGCGAAATTATCGACGCGGGTATCAAGCGAAGCATCGTCGTCGAATTCTTCGAGGTCGTCGTCGCTAAGCACATCGAGCGGATCATCGTCTTTGATGGCTAACCCGTCATAAAAGTTGTCTTCATCGTCGCCAAAATCGTCGCCGATGTCGTCATCCAAATCGAATTCGCCGCTGTCTTCTTGATCTTCAGTCGTGACCTTGGCGAATTCTTCGGTTTCCGTCGGTGTGTGTTTACGCTTTTTTGCCATGCTTATTCCTAAGGCTGTTCGCCTGCCCCCCACTCAACTCTTGCTCAATGCGCCGCCGTGCTTGATTCGTAATGGCGAGCAGCGCGTCATACGAGTCGAGGTTTTCGCCTTCCATCTGTAAAAATGCGATTTCTTGGATCGTTCGCTCTAACCGCTGCAAGCGCAGTCTAAGCGCGTGCTGCGTGATCTCGGCGGTGATGTTGACCGCCCCGTTTGTTCGCTCGGTTTGGTTGAGGATGATCGGCAGATCATGCGATAAGCCAAACCCTAAGCGCGGCTGTAGGGCTTCCCACTGGTCATCGAAAAGCCCGTACAACTGATCGAGCAGCAGTGAATCGAGATTACGCTGCACATAGTCGTACACCTCTAGTTCTTCCTGCGCCATGCCGTTGAGCAGGACAAGCATCATCGCGCGCGTATCGCTGCGGCTGAAATCGTCGGCGCAGATTTCGCCAAGCGGTCCGTCCCCTAATGCGGCATCGCCATCCGCGATTTCCCTAAACTTCCGGTTTACATGATAAACCAGATTAGGCTCTTGATACAGGATACGCAAGCAGTAGTGTTCGAGTGCGACAGCGCGCGCCGCTGTTTCGCGGGTGGCGGGCTGACTCGTCCCTGCTGGCGGCGGCGGGATCGGCGCATCAAAGTTCGGAACGTCTGCGTAGGGATTATCGGGTGTATAACGGCTCTCGTCAAATTCTTGCTCGCGAAATACCTCTCCCAATTTTGAGGGGATTGGCGTAGAGGGACGTGGCGCAGCATCGCGTCGGGGCGGGGGCTGCCGGGCGGCGTTGATCTTCTGCTGTTCGGCTGCCCACGCCAGCAAATCGCGCTCGGCAATTCGCAAGCGCATCGCCAATTTTTGCAGATTGTCTTTGCGATAGAGATCATTTTCGCTTGCCAATAGAATGGGGAGCAGACGACGCGCCGCCGCTTCGCGCGTTTGGACGGAGGCGTTGGCGGGAAGCGAATCGGTTTCCATGTGGATGACAAAATCGGCGACAGGGATGGCATTGGCGACGAGTTCCGTCCATGCGGCGGGGGTTTCGCGGATGAAGTCGTCGGGGTCTTTCGCGCCGGGAACGGACAGGATGCCGAATTCGACAGAGAGTTTGCCGCTGTAGTCTTTGGTGAGGGCTTCGCGGGCGACTTCCAAGCTGCGGCGGGTGGCGTTTTGTCCGGCGGCATCGCTGTCGAGCGCGAGGACGATCTTTTTCGCCCATTTGGGCGCGATGAGTTTCAACTGCGCTTCGGTGAGGGCTGTACCCATTTGCGCGACGACATTCTCATAGCCGGCTTGATGCGCTTGAATCGCATCCAAGTAGCCTTCGACGATGACGGCGGTTTCGCTTTCGCGGATAGCTTTGGCAGCGAAATCGAGCGCAAAGAGGGTATGGCTCTTGTCGAATACGAGCGTTTGCGGCGAATTGAGGTATTTCGGTGTGTCGTCGGGGTTGAGGGCGCGCGCGCCAAATCCAACAGTGCGTCCACGCTCATCGCGGATGGGGATCATCAAGCGATGGCGGAATTTGTCGTAGACTTTGCCGCTGTCGTTTTGCGAGACTAACCCCGCAGCAAATAAGTCGTCTTGGCTGAAGCCCAGCGCGGTGAGCGCGTCGATGGTGGCGTGCCATCCGGCGGGCGCGTAGCCGATTTTGAAGCGGCGGATGGTATCATCGGTTAAGCCGCGTTTGTTTCGCACATAGGCGAGCGTTTGCACGGCATTGGGATCAGCGGGATCGAGCAGACGTTCGTGAAAAAAGTCGGCGGTAGTCGCCAGCATCGAGCGCAAGCGGTCACGGGTTTCGTCCTGCGCGCGTTCCTGCGGGGTTTGGGGGCGGACTTCGACTCCTGCCAACTTGCCAAGTTCTTGCACGGCTTCTTGAAATGTCCAGCCGTTGAGCTTGATGGCGAACGAGAGAATGTCGCCGCCTTCAGCACACGCGCCGAAGCATCGCCATGTCTGCTTGATGGGATCGACGTGGAATGAGGGAGTGCGTTCACTGTGGAAGGGGCACGGCGCTTTATACGTGCGCCCGCTGCGTTTCAACGGCACGGTACGCCCGATGTAATCGACAATGTCGAGTCTCGATTTGATGTCGTCTACAACCGACATGTGCCAAATCCTCAATCAAACGGGGTTTGATTCTAGCATGGATAAAGGTACGTTCAACGTAGTTTTGCGAGGTTGGGATAAATTCGTTTGCGAAATGGCGTATATCGCAAATCTGACCTCACCCCCCAACCCCCTCCCCGAATTCAGGGAGGGGGAGTCAGACTCGCCGTGATAGATGGTCTGTATGGTGGAATGAATACGACCAAAATGTGTTTCGCCATGTAAACCTCACAATGTTTCGAGTCAAGGTGAAGGCTATGAAAGAAATTACAACAATTACTGAAAAAGGTATCCATTACACAGATTGATGATGGCAGCTCGCGGTTTCTTGATTTCGAGACTTGCTACCAGAATTTCCTGCTCGATATATGGAAAGCTATGGGAGCGGTCTATATGGACGAAGACGAAGAACGCTACAAGGCATGGAAAAGGGTGGCAGTGAGAAACGCTTTCGAGAAACACCTAGCATTTTATACAAAACCACCGACTGAATTTGAGTTTTCGCATGAGGACAGTTTCTGGCGAGTTTTGGCTGGTATCAAAAAGCTGGATACAGAACAACAGACGGCGCTTGAAGTTATTTAACCTGCTCAATAGGTAAAGTATGCGGGCGCATCGCGGGCGGCTCGCGAGCCGCCCCTACGAAATGCCTACGATATTTAAGGACGCGGGGAGGGTGGGTTAGCGCGGGCGGTGATTATTCCTGCCGCCCGAAGATGAACGCGACGATGGCAATCGCGACGATCATCAAGCCGATGACGAATGGCACGCCCCAATCCGCCGAGAAGGGGGGGAAAGTGGTGTCAAAGTTCATGCCGTAGAAACCGGTGATGACTGCCAGCACGCTTGATCCAATGGTGATGACGGTGAGGCGGCGGACGATGACGTTGAGGCGATTGGACACGGACGAGAGGTAAAGATCAATGACGTTGGAGAGGGTATCGCGGAAGGTGTTGACGGTATCGCTAACACGGATGAGGTGATCGTACACGTCACGGAGATAGTAGCGAAGTACATCCTGATTGATGAAGGGCGATCCTTCGCGGGTGAGGACGAGAAACATATCGCGCTGCTGCCCAACGACGCGCCACATTTCGGCTAATGAACGCTTAAGTTTGAACAATTCTTTCAACTGTTCCTGTTTAGGATTGACCAAGATTTCTTCGCTGTAAAGGTCGATGGTGTCGCCAATTACATCAAGGATGGGGAAGTAACTGTCCACCATTGTATCGACAAGGGAGTAGAGCAAATAGCCCGGCGACATGGGAAGCTTGAACATGCCGCGCTTGTTGACGCGGTGCAAGACTTCATCGATCATTTTTTCGCGTTGATCGTCGTGGACGGTGACCAAAAAATTTGCGCCTAAGAACACATCAACTTCGCGGAATTCCAGTTCGCCGTCTTTTAGTTCCACCGCGTTGAGGATGCCAAATAGGTGATCTTCGTATTCTTCGACTTTGGGGCGCTGGCGTTCGTTGAAGGTGTCTTCCATCGCCAGTGGGTGAAAGCGAAAGACTTCATGCAGGATTTTTGGCGCGGCGGGGTCATCGGTGGAGAGATCGAGCCAGAAGATGGTGGATTTGTCGTCAAGCAGGTGAATCCAATTGGGGTTTTCGATGGTGAGGCACTCGCCGTTGGTGAATTTCCAGAGGTGCATCGGGGGTTCTCCCTAAGAGCGCCCTCACCCCCGCCCCCTCTCCGTTGACGGAGAGGGGAGAAAACTCGCCAGTGGGTTAAGTGGCGCGGAGGCAAAGATATTTGATCTGATGCGCGAATTCTAGAAGCCGCTGAGATGGCTGAGATCGACGCGGTTATGCTGCATGGCGCTGATCGCCTGTAAAAGCGCGTGACGGTTTTCACGCAAGTGCTGTTCGGGCGCGTTGACGAGTACACCATCGCCTTTGCCCGTGCCAAAGAACGCGGTGATGGCAGGGAGCATGGGCACAAAAGCGGTCAAAAATTCGTCTACGCCGCCATGGGGCGTGAGCTTGGACGCGGCGGTTTGATAGGCAGCGTACAGGGCGCGTTCTTCGTCTTGGGCGAACTTGGACGGATCAATCGTGTAATGTTGGGTATCGCCTTTGGTGATGCGGACACAGCGGGCGAATCCGTCAAGGATTGGCTCCCAATCGGGGCGATTGACCCACGCGCTCAACTGCTGGATGTTATCAACGGCACGGGCGGGATTGTGCGAGAGCGCCGCAAGCACCGCCGCGCTGACATCGAACTGCCAGCCCTGTTCGTCAATCCATGCGCGGAGTCGTCCGGCGATGAAGTCGAGGACCTGTTGTTTGTGTTCTTCAGTGACGGGGATGGGCATGACCCCTGCGACGAGATCAACCGCACGACGCAGATCGAGATCGAGTTTGCCGGCGACGGCGATTTGAATGATACCCAAAGCGGCGCGCCGCAATCCGTAGGGATCGGCGGTGGCTTGAGGGGCGAGTCCAGCGGCGAACAAGCCGACGAGACTATCGAGGCGATCTGCGATGGCGAGGATAGTTCCCGCATGGCTGGCAGGGAGTTTGTCGCCTGCAAAACGGGGCAGCCAATGCTCGTAAATCGCGTCGGCGACTTCACGCGGATGCCCTGCCAAAAGCGCATACTCGCGCCCCATTATGCCTTGCAGTGAAGTCATTTCAACAACCATTTGGGTGGCAAGGTCGGCTTTGAGCATGGACGCAGCGCGGTGAGCGGTGGCAATATCCGTGGAGGGGAAAGCGAGCATTTCGCCCAACGATTCGACCATGTGGGTGACACGCTCGTTTTTGTCGAGCATCGAGCCGAGTTTCTCTTGGAAAGTGAGCGTTTGCAGACGCGGGAGAAAATCGGTGAGTTTCTTCTTGGTGTCCTGACTGTAGAAGTATTCGGCATCGGCAAAGCGGGCGCGCAGCACCTGTTCGTTGCCGTGCGTGATTTTATCGAGATGCTGATCATCGCCATTACGGACAGCGATGAAGTAGGGCATGAGCTTGCCTTTGGCATCTTCCAGCGGGAAGTATCGCTGCTTGTCGCGCATGACGGTGACGAGGACTTCACGCGGGAGCGCGAGGTATTTTTCTTCAAAGCGACCAAGCAGCGCTGTCGGCGCTTCGACAAGGTTGACGACTTCGGCAAGCAGGCGTTCATCCATGGGGATGGTCGCGCCGACACTTGAGGCAATCGCCGTGATTTGACGGATAATTTCGGCGCGGCGTTCGGCGTAATCGAGGATGATGCGCTGTTTGCCCATCACATCGAGATACTGCGCTGTGCCGCCGACTTCTTGCAACGGCGAGTTGTACGGACGCAAGCCGCGCGTAATTGATCCGCTGTGGACGTTGGCATAGCTGAACGGAATCACCTGACCACCCAAGAGCGCGACGATCCAACGGATGGGACGCGAGAAGGCGATGCCGGAACTGTTCCAACGCATGGCTTTGGTGAACTTGATGTCCGCGATGAGTTTGGGCAGGGCTTCCGCGAGAACGTCGGCGGCGGGGCGACCCGGAACATGGACTGTCGCCATGACGTAACGCCCGCCGTCGGTTTCTTCGACGCGGAGTTGATCGACGGTCAAGCCGCGCCCACGCGCGAAACCTTCGGCGGCTTTGGTAGGATTGCCATTGGCATCAAAGGCGCGGTCAGCGGCGGGTCCTTTATCGACGCGCTGCATATCAGGCTGGCGCGACGCGACATTTTTGGCGTGGATGACCAAGCGGCGCGGCGTGCCGAATACCTGAACGCCTTCATGCGAGAGGCGGAGATCGTCAAAGAGTTGAGGGGCGGAGGCGTTGAGATAGGCAAGCGCATCGTCGAGATCGCCCGCCGGAAGTTCTTCCACGCCGAGTTCAAAGAGAAAGTCGGACGCGGTGTTGGATGCTGTGCCAGCGGCGGCAGGGGCAGTCGATCCACCAGCGGAGGCGTTGGCGCTCGCGCTTTCGCCCCAAATGGCGTTGAGTTTATCGAGCGGGTATTCCATGTTCTGGCGCTGATCGCTGTAGGCTTTTGCCACGCGGCGAGTCATGTCGCGCATACGGCGGAAATAGCTGGCGCGTTCGGTCACGCCAATCGCGCCGCGCGTATCGAGGACGTTGAATAGGTGACTGCACTTGAGGACGTAATCGTAAGCGGGGATGACTAAACCGGCTTCGAGCGCGCGTTTGCTTTCGCTTTCGTAGATGTCGTAGGTTTGCTTCAAGCCGACGACATCCGCGACTTCAAAATAATATTTGCAGTGTTCGATTTCGCTTTGGAGGAAGATGTCGCCGTATTTAAGCGCCTGATCTTCGCTTAATCCGCCGCCCGCGAACCAGTCAATTTGCCAGACGGCGTTCTTGTTTTGCAGGGGCAGGGCGATGCGCTCTAAGCCATAGGTGATTTCGACAGACACGGGGTTGAGTTCGATGCCGCCCGCCTGCTGGAAGTAGGTAAACTGGGTGATCTCCTGCCCGTCGAGCCAAACTTCCCAACCGAGTCCCCATGCGCCAAGCGCGGGGCTTTCCCAGTTATCTTCGACAAAGCGAATATCGTGTTCACGGGAGCTGATGCCCAACGCTTCGAGCGACTGAAGATAAAGTTCTTGGGGATTGCCCGGATCGGGCTTGAGAATGACTTGGTATTGGTAGTAGTACTGCATACGGTTAGGGTTTTCGCCGTAGCGCCCGTCATCGGGACGGACACTGGGTTCAACGTAGGCGACGCGCCAAGGTTCGGGTCCCAAGACTTTGAGCAGAGTCGCCGGATTGCCCGTTCCCGCGCCGACTTGAATGTTATAGGGCTGCCAAAGGACGCATCCCTGCGCCGCCCAAAATTCGTGCAGCTTCAAAATAATCTGCTGAAACGTTAACGGTTGTGTCATGCGCGAATGTCCGTGTGTTCATGGATTTCGTTTATTGGATGCCAGCGGGCTATTATAGCATGGTCTCGGTGTGGTAGAGCGATTGTTATGATAGGTGACGGGCAGCGGAGAAACGAATTTCTCGCGAGCCGCCCCTACAAACCGCCGCACCCATAGAGGGTGGTTTTGCGTATGGGGAATTGAGATGAGTTTTGGGAATGTGCGGAAATGATCCGCAACCATCCCAACCGAAGTGGGTTATCAAGATCATGAGCTTTCGTGAACGATTGACAAAGCGCGTACTCGCGCCAGATGGAAAGACGATCCTCAAGCGGAAACACGCCAAGGCAAGAAATTTCAAACACCTTGAGGAACCGGAACTGGTAGATTTGGCGCGCACGGGCAGTAAAGAAGCCTTCGGGGAACTGTACGAGCGATACGTCGAGAAAATCTACAGCTATGTGTACTACCGCACGGGGAATCATCACGACGCGGAGGATTTGACCGCGCGCGTATTTTTCCGGGCGATGGCGCATATCGAGACGTATACGGAACGGGGAGTGCCGTTTCAGGCGTGGTTGTATCGCATCGCGCACAACTTGATCGCCAACTGGCATCGTGACCGGGGGCGGCGCAAGATTATCGCGCTGGACGAATTTATCGCCACCAGCTTAAAAAGCGAAGCACCCGAACGTCAAGCGGAAGAAACGGAAGAACGCGATGCACTGCTGGCGGCGATTCGACGACTGCCGGAAGAACGACAGCAGTTATTGATGTTGAAGTTTGTCGATCATTTGTCGAACGCGGAAATCGGCGCGCTGATGAACCGAACAGAAGGCGCGATCAAATCACTGTATCACCGCACGCTCATCGCGCTGCGCGATGATTTGACGGCGCACACCTTCGGCACGGAGGGGGACGACGGGAATCGCACAAACGGCGCGCAATCGAAAACCAAGAAGGGTTAAACGCACGGGACTATGTCGTATCCATCAGGGACAAACGGGAGCAGCAGCTCCAACGGGGGCAATACTCCGATTGAGCAATTTGTGTCGGCGGTGACGGACGCGCTTCATTCCGGCAAAGGGAATTTGGATTCGCTGGTCGAACACTACGCGACGAGCATCAACACCGACGAAGCGAATCAACTGCTGAGCTTGATTCAACGGTTGTACGCGGTGCTTGTGCCTGTCAAGCCGTCGCGCCGTTTTTCGGCACGATTGAAGCAGGACTTGATGGGACAGCCCGAACGCACGATGATCGAACGGATTCGGTATTTGCCGCCGCGCGTACAAATCGCCGCGGGGGTGGCAGTGGTCGCCGGATTGATGATCCTTGCGCGTCGCCGCGTGGCATCGGTGACGGATGCGGCGGATGTCGCTGTGAGTACGGATGTGGTGGCGGCGAGCTAACCTCTCCCCCAACCCCTCCCCGAATTCGGGGAGGGGAGTAATAATCCCCGCGTGGAATGCCCTGTACAATCCCGTTGGAAACATTTGAAATCGGCTCAAATGAACCCGCGCCCACTGTGATTGGTCAGCGTGTGGTTAAACGCGATTTCCATTCCTCTTGAAGGATTCCATAGAGCAATAGATCGAAGGTTTGCCCATCACGGCGCACCGCTTGGCGGTAAGTGCCTTCGCGCTGAAGTCCTACCCGTTCGTAGGCTTGAATGGCGGCTGTGTTGTATTCTAGGACGGTCAAACTGACGCGGCGCAAGCAGAGTTCCGAGAAAGCGTAATTGAGGATGAGGGTCAACGCATCGCGTCCGTATCCCTTACCGCGATAGTTTTTTGCCCCAATCCCTATTGCCAGTTCCGCTGTTTGATTGCGCCATTTGAGGTTGAACAACACGACGAACCCGATGAGATGATCGCCTTCGAGGGTGCGAAGGTGAAAGTAATAGTCATCGTGCTTGGTCGCATCCGCGAAACTGTTGAATGTAGAAGCAGACTGCGGGCGCACGGGATCGTCGTCAAGCAGACGCATATACTCGTCGTCATGCGTCCACGAGGCAAATAGTTCTTGATCTTCCGGTCGGGGTGAGGTTAAACGGACGAGTGAACCGGTGAAGATAGGAGAAAACATGTTGTGTTCCTTTCGCTAAAATCTAGGTACGCAAAAGCAAGTGTATGAGCCAGTAGAGCGCCCACACCCACCTTTTTGGAAGCGCAAATCCGCTTCCGGCAATCCCTCAATTTCGGCTACACAGAGAACACAAATCCCTCACAGGTTCGTCAGCAGTTTCTAGAGTGTAGCATGGATGGCTTCAAGAGCTTCGACGTATATCTTTCACTCAATAGAAATGTTTGTGAAAACTGCTTCGCCGCCGTTGACCATTAAACCCACTGCACCTGAGCCGTAGCGCGGGGCATCCGCATGAAAAATCTGATTTCCATCGAGATAGAGTCTGAATTCGCCGCCGCCAGCTTCAACACGCATTGTATAGCTGGTGTTCATGTAAATCTGCTGAGGCAGGGTGTGGACTCGCACGGGATTTCGGTAGTTGTCGTATCGCACAATTTGAATTTCGCCCGCTATCGACACCCGCGCCATGTAACAACCCCGCAGCGGATCGCGTTCTGACAAGAAGATGATCCCCGCGCTTGTGCCACCCCAACTGCTGCCTGTGATTACAAATGAAGTTTCATAGATAAAGTCGCTGTCATTGTAATCAGCAATGTAAAAGCCATCTGTTCCCGCCGCAACAGAACCCACAATTTGACTATTTGAGTTTGACCACGTGCCGCCGCCATTATCGCCGCCGCGTATCCAACCGGAGAGGTTGGTGGCGCTTGAGGTTGTGTTTCTTGGGGGTGTCACTTGGGTTGGTACAGCGGTCTGAAGTTGACGGGTGGGCTGGCGGGTTGCGCGCGCAGGTCGTGGAGTAGGCGGTGTATATTCAAAGGAACAGACAGGATTGCCCGCCGGACAAACGATAAGGGAGTCCGCGTTTTGAGTGACAATGACTGAACGCGATATGGACGCGACAGTATCATACCAGAACACATCCGCATCAATGAGTTCTTGGGTGGACGTGGCGTAACGTGGGCAGCGAATCGGCAGCGGGGTATCGGTGTTATTGCGCCGCAGACGAAGGCAAACAGGGGTGGGAATGCCACTGAGGTCAAAATCAAATGCGGGGTAGTCCCCCAATTGAATGATATACAACTCATCGTCATCAATTTGCGCTTGAAATCCAAAGCCGTCGAGAGAAATCGTTCCTGATTCGGGAACGTAAATCACTAAGGTATCACTATCGAGGATGATGGTTACTTCGACGGACTGCTGGGCATGAACGTTCAAACTATAGAGCAATATCCATGCGATGACGGAGAAGCAAAGGAAATAACGACGCATTGTGTATTCTCCGTACACTTAAATTGTATAGATATTGTTAAGTATAACACAGCATATGTTTTTGATGATAAAGTAAATATTTAATTGTCACAAATGCATCGTTAATAGCCTAAAACTGAATAGAATAGGGTAAGCAACCTGTGACTTGACTCGTCACAAAAAACGGCGGTATAATTCCACTCCGTTTAATTTCATGACTCCAAAGCCCATCGGATGGCGATTTCAGACAGGACAGCGACAACCGAAGCAGGCAGGATTGGCTTTGTGAGAACCGCAGTGTAACCCTCTGGAGCGACACCAGTTTGTCGCGTCCTTTTTTGATTCATAGATGCTGGCAGCCAAGCGACGGAATCGCGCGCTGACAGCCTCCCGGCATCCGGTATAACCGGTTGATAAGCAGTGAGCAGTTGTTGAATACCCATTCTGGTTCAAACGGGGAGTGAAAGTTGCGACGCTTAAAATATAGCAAGAATTATGCCCGCATCGCTGACGTGCAAGAGCTTCCCTCGCTGATTGAAGTTCAGCTACAGTCGTTCAATTGGTTTCTTGAACACGGGCTGGCGGAACTATTCGACGAGATTAGCCCGATTGAGAGCTATAACGGCAACCTAAAGCTGTACTTTCCCGGCAAAAGCCGCGAAGCGCAGGAATTTGGGCTGCGCTACTGGTTTGAAGAACCGAAGTACAGCGAAGAAGTGTGCCTTGAGCGGGACATGACCTACGGCGCGCCGCTGTATATTCGGGTGGCGCTGGTCAACAAGGAAGCTGGCGATGAAGTTGTCACCAGCGACATTTTCTTGGGCGACTTCCCTGTGATGAGCGAAACGGGAACGTTCATCATCAACGGGACGGAGCGCGTGGTGGTAAGCCAGTTGATTCGTTCGCCGGGGGTGTATTTTGATGCGGAAGAAGACCGCACGACAGGGCGGCTGCTCTCCAACTCGAAGCTGATTCCAGATCGCGGCGCGTGGATGGAATTTGAAACGCGCAAAAGCGACTATCTGACGATCAAGTTCAACCGCAAGCGCACGATTCCGGTGACGATTTTGCTGCGCGCGCTGGCAGCGGTGGATGATCACATGCCGCCGGAGTCGTCGCCGCTGCAAACGGGTTCGGATGAAGAACTGCTCGCGCTGTACGCGGGGGTAGATGACAACCCGGATCATCAGTATCTCAAAGCGACGTTGAAAATGGAGCCGGTGTGGGAACTGAAAAAAGATCAGACCATCGCGCAAGCGGCGCTGATCGAGTTTTACCGCCGTATGCGCCCCGGTGATCCGCCGACTTTGGACAATGCGCGGGAATATTTGGAAAGCCAGTTATTTGACCAGCGCCGTTATGACCTTGAACGGGTTGGTCGCTACAAGCTGAATCAGCGGCTTGGGCTGGATACGACGATTCCGCGCACGATGCGAACCGTGACGAAACACGATGTGGTCAAGCTGATTGAGCGCATGATCAACATCAACAACGGCAAGGTGGGCAAGGACGATATAGACCATCTTGGCAACCGCCGCGTTAAGACGGTTGGCGAACTGCTGCAAAATAAGCTGCGTATCGGCTTGCGGCGCACAGAGCGCGTGGTGAAAGAACGCATGTCCATCCGCGAGAGCGACAATGTGACACCGGTGGCGCTGGTCAATATTCGCCCGATTGTCGCGTCGATCCGTGAATTCTTTGGGTCATCACAGCTTTCGCAGTTCATGGAACAGACGAATCCGCTGGCGGAGCTGACGCATAAGCGCACGCTGTCGGCGCTGGGTCCGGGCGGTCTGCGGCGTGAGCGCGCGGGCTTTGATGTGCGTGACGTGCATCACAGCCATTATGGTCGCATTTGCCCGATTGAAACGCCGGAAGGTCCGAACATCGGCTTGATTGGGCGGTTGGCGAGCTACGCGCGGGTGAACGAATATGGGTTTGTCGAAACACCATACCGGAAAGTGACCAAGTTTCTCTCGCCAGATGATCCGCGTTTGATTGGTCGCACGCTGCGCGAGGATATTGTCGATGCAAATGAAAAGACAATAGCCAGCGACGGGGATGTGGTGACGGACGCGCTGATCAAGAAGTTTAAGGCGATGAAACTGGAGCAAGTGCCAGTTGTGCCGTTCATCAGCGGAGAAACGGAATACCTTTCGGCGGATGCTGAGGACAACTACGTCATTGCTCAGGCGAACGCGCCGCTGGATGATTTGAATCAATTCACGAGTGACCGCGTTTCGGCACGCTTTAATCAGAAGTTCTTGTTCGTGCCAGCCCGCCGCATTGATTACATGGATGTGGCAGCGCGGCAGATCGTGGGCATCAGCGCGTCGCTGATCCCGTTCTTGGAACATGATGACGCGAACCGCGCGCTGATGGGATCGAACATGCAGCGCCAAGCCGTGCCGCTGCTCGCGCCGGATGTGCCGATTGTCAGTACGGGGATGGAAACACAAGCGGCGTATGACAGCGGTCAGCTTTTGATCAGCGATGTGGAAGGCGAAGTCGCCAGCGTGCAGGGTGACCGCATCATCATTCACACGACGAATGGCGATGAGCGCGTGTACCGCCTGCGGAAGTACAACCGCAGCAACCAATCGACGTGCGTAGATCAACGCCCCATCGTGCGGAAGGGGCAAACGATTCGCAAGGGGGATGTGCTGGCGGACAGCAGTTCGACGTATTTGGGCAATCTCGCGCTTGGTCATGACGTGTTGGGGGCGTTTTTGAGCTGGGACGGCGGCAACTATGAGGACGCGCTGCTGATTAGTGAAGACCTGCTGCGCTATGACAAGTTCACGAGCATCCACATCGAAAAGCATGAAGTGGAAGCGCGCGATACCAAGCTGGGGCCTGAAGAAATTACGTATGACATTCCCAACGTTGGTGAAGATGCGCTGAAAGACCTTGACGAGTTCGGGATTGTGCGGATTGGCGCGGAAGTGGGTCCGAACGACATTCTCGTCGGCAAGATTACGCCGAAGGGGGAAAAAGAACTTAGCCCTGAAGAAAAACTGCTGCGCGCGATCTTCGGTGAGAAGGCGCGTGAAGTGAAAGACTCGTCGCTGCGTTTGCCGCACGGCGAAAAGGGCAAAGTGGTCGATGTCAAGACGTTCACCCGCGAAGAACATCCTGATCTGCCTGCCGGGGTAGAAAAGATGGTGCGCGTGAGCGTGGCGCAGAAACGCAAGCTGACCGTTGGTGACAAGATGGCAGGTCGGCACGGGAACAAGGGTGTTATCTCGAAGATTGTGCCGATTGAAGACATGCCGTATCTCGAAGATGGGCGCTCGGTGGAAATTATCTTGAATCCGCTGGGTGTGCCGGGGCGTATGAACATCGGTCAGGTGTTGGAAATTCATCTCGGTTGGGCGGCGGAACGGCTTGGCTTCCGTGCGATTACGCCTGTGTTCGATGGGGCGAAAGAAACCGAAATTCAGGCAGAACTTGGACGCGCGTGGATGATTGACCGGGCGTGGAAGGTGATCACCGAACGGGCGTGGGCGTGGATCAAAACAGATGACTACGATCCCGAAGCGTATGAGGACGACGACGAAGTGCGCCGCCTGTATATCCACGAATGGTTGAGCAGCGCCAATTATGACAGCGACGAGTTGATGGAAAACAACGACTATGCGCGCCGCGCTGTGCTGACAGAATGGCTGCGCGAACTGGGCTACAACCCGGTTGATGTCTTGATTTTCGACAACACGGATTTGACGGTGCAGGAACGCCGCCGCCGTGATACCAACGCCATCGCCGTATCGCTGCGCTTGTGGATTGAATGGGCAGACGAAGAAACGATTGTCCCCACGGAAATGACCGACTTGAAAGACTTGTACGCGCTGGCGGACAAGGTGATGTTCAAGACGGGACGACCTGTGCCGCATTACGGCAAACACACGCTTTACGATGGGCGCACGGGTGATCCGTATGACCAGCCGGTGACGGTGGGCATGATACACATGCTGAAGCTGGCGCACCTTGTTGAGGACAAAGTACATGCGCGTTCGACGGGACCCTACAGCCTTGTGACGCAGCAGCCGTTGGGTGGTAAAGCGCAGTTCGGCGGTCAACGCTTCGGTGAAATGGAAGTGTGGGCGTTGGAAGCTTACGGCGCGGCATACACGCTGCAAGAAATGCTCACCGTGAAATCGGACGATGTGCAAGGGCGCGTCAAGACGTATGAAGCGATCATCAAGGGAGAACCGATTGAAGAACCGGGCATCCCGACGAGCTTCCGCGTTCTGGTGAAGGAACTGCAAAGTCTTGGCTTGGCAGTGGAAGCCATCAGCGACACGGGCGAAGTGATTCGCTTTGGCAAGGATGAAGAACGCGCGCAGGAAGCGCGGAACGAGCGTCGCAGTGGTCGCCCTGACCGCGCGACGAGTACGGGCGAAATTCCGATGCTCGGCTTGGGCGATCTTCCGTAAAGAGATGACCGTATAAGTGGTACATCTGGACTATGTAGAAACCCCCTCTCGCTATGTAACGATGGAGAGGGGGTTTTGATTCGGTAGAGATTCCATCGCAGACGCTTGGCAGGGGTTGAAAGAAACCGCCAAATTCTTCGGATATTTTTAATGTTTGGTGGGTGTGGATTTGTTGTAACGTAAAGCACAATCGCGCGAAAGCCCACACTGTTCGCAGGGCTTTGCGTTTCCCGAATACAATGGGATGAAGGTGGACAAGTGACGCAGGCTGAAAAACGAATTTTGATCGTTGATGATGACCATGAGCTGCTCAAGCTGATGCGAGTGCTGCTGAGCCGATTGGATGTTGAAATCATCGAAGCCACCAATGCGGCAGATGCAGCGCAGATACTACGCACACAGCCCACACCGGACCTACTTCTGCTTGACCTGATTCTGCCGGATGTCAGCGGAGTGGAACTGCTTAAGCAAATACGCGCCAAACCGCAGTTCGATAGGATGCTGGTGATTGTGCTATCGGCAATGATTGACCCGGATGAAATTCGGGCGGCGCTGGACGCAGGCGCAGACCGCTATCTGACGAAGCCGTACATCAGCAACAATTTGGTATCGGTAGTGACAGAAGTGTTCCGTGCTGGACGGCGGGCGCAGTCGGGCGCATAGCGATGATCACAAGCAGATAGTATCATCAGAGTCTCATCACTACGTCATTGTTTAGTGCGAGCCGTGAAAAGAGACTCTTATGTTGACCGACCTAGAACTCACCGTATTGAGCATCATCGCCGAAGGGCAGCGTTACGGTCATGAGATCGAAAGCGCCATTCGGGAACGCGGTCTCCATCAATGGGTAATGGTCGGTTCTTCATCTCTAATCTACGTTATAACAAAACTGCAACACAGCGCGCTCATCGAAAGCCTCCCTCAATCTGTAGATCAACGTGCGTATGGCATCACTGAAGCAGGTCGCGCTGTGCTGCAAACCGCGATTATTGACCGGCTGCGAAGCCCGAACGAACGATTTGGGATCGAAATCGCGCTGGCGGCTCTGCGTTCGTTGAAGCCGGCGCAAGTGTATGGGGCGCTGCTGCGCCGCCATGCCGAACTGCGCGCGGCGCTGGCAGAGATTGACAGCTTGATTAGCCAGAGTTCGACGCAAGAACCAACCGATTTACACGCCGCGATGCAAACACACCGCGCGGCGATTTTGCGGGCAGAAATCGAATGGTTGAATGGGTTCATGGCGGCGTGGCGGGCGCGCTACCCTGCGAGTGACAGCGCGCCAGAACATGCAGCCGATCAAGCTGCGACGGCTGCACACACAGCGCTGCATTCTCCGACTGAGAAACAAAATCCGCGTGAACGCGCCAAAAAACTGCAAACGATCCGGCGGGGTGATGAGGGCAATCAGACCTGATAATTGGGGGGTAACACACCGCAACGTGAGTGCCGCAACTGCCGTATGATTCTTCTAGGGGATCAAGGGGCAAACGGATATGGGGAAAAAGAACGAGTCGCTGAAATACGAAGACGTATTGATGGAGACATTCGGTTTCAGTGAGGAATCGCTCGAAGCTAACAGCAGAGGGGAACTCACATCAGAGCAAGCAAAAACCCTGAGCAATCAAGCGGCACAAGCGCGGGCGGGTTTTGTGGTGAGCGCGGCGGCATTCATTGGCGCGATCATTGGGAGCGCGCTAGGGCTACAGGGGGGAATTGCGCTGGCGGTGTTGATTGGCAGCGCAGTGATCGGCTTGTTTTTGCTGTCGATGTGGTGGGCATATAGCGATGATGCGCGTAAGCATCATGTCGAAAGCGTGGAAGGTGCGGTCAGGCTGTCATTGTCGGACAGCGGGCAAGGCGCATCCAACTATAAAATACGGATTGGCAAACAGGAATTTGGCGTTAGCAAGAAGAAGTTTTTAGCGATAAAGAACGGCGATCCGTATCGCATCTATTACCTGCCGCGCAGCAAAAAGCTGTTGGGAATCGAGTGGCTGTATTCGGATCGACTGCGAGAGAGAGCGTTTGTGGAGGATGGAGAATCCGCGCAAGGGAGTAAGCCCGCAGCCGAACTATCGAGCGATGGTGAAGTTGTTTCGGGCGCGGAGAAGGTTGATGAGAGCATATCTTTGAGCGAACTGCTTGAGCAGGGCGGGCAGCAGCGGAGCCATCAAGGATGAGTGAGAAAGCGAAAGCGCAGAAGTACGAAGACGCACTTAGGGAGGCGTTCGAGTATGACGAAGGGGCGCTGGAAGCGAACGCGAAGGGCAGGTTAACGAAGATGCAAGCCGCGCGGCTTGCCAGCGGGATTCGGGCGCGCGCGGTGGCGCTGTTGATATTTGTGGCAATCGGCGTGCTGGTGGTGATTTTGGGGCGGGGGATGCTGCGCGCGCCGATTGGTATAGTGCTGTATTTGGTGCTGGTGCTTGGCAGCATATATATGAGCGCAACCGCACTGCGTGAATGGGCAAAAGGCGTGGCAGACGCGCGGCGCGGCGGAATCGACAGCGTGGAAGGGCGCGTGCAGTTGGATGTGGGGGCAAACCCACGAAAAAAAGGCGAACTTTCGATGACGGTGGGGGATCAAACGTTTTTTATTCGCAAAGAAATGTTCTTGGCGCTGAAAAACGGCGATCCGTATCGTGTGTATTATCTGCGGCGGACACGGATGATCGCCAGCGTGGAATGGCTGCTTTCAGGTATGGCGCGGGATGCGTTTGTTGAAGAAGCGCATGTTCCCGATGAACGCGAAGCACCAGAAATCAGCAGTTATGATTCGCGCGCGGCACGTTCTAAGCGATAGATAACAAAACCGCCCTGCGCGTAAATGCGGGTTGATGCGAACCCGGCTTCGCGCAGCGCGTCGAGCCACACTTCTGGCGCTTGATGGGCGGGCATGGGGAAGTAACGCGGCGCGAGATCGGGATCAAGTGCGGCGGCTTGTGCCAGCGTGTTCGGCGTGGGGAAGTAGACACGCCGCTTATCCGCCCATGCGCCCATGTAAAATCTGAGTTCCCACCCCAACCAGTGATCATAAATAATTGTGGCAGTCGGCAGGGCGTTGAGTTCAGCCGCGAGATCGATGATTCCCACATAGCGAAGGCGTTCATCGTTGTAGGGCGTGTAAGCACGCGCGGCATTGATGCCCGCGCCGAACAGGGCAAGCACCAGCGCCGCGCCGACCAGCGCGACTTCCGCTTTGAGAGTCACGCCGAAATAGTGCCCGATGATCCGCCAGAGCCACAAACCAGAACGCGCGCAGAGCAAAATCAAGGCAGGGGCGGCGATGAGCAGATAGCGGTCATAGGTGTTGAAGGCGATCAGCCAATGGACGAGATAGAAAATCAGCACGAAGGTGACAAGGACGAGATCGACGGCGGCATGATGGGTACGCGCATCACGGCGAATACGGAAAGCGATCATGAGGGGGATAGCGGCAAGCAGAATAACTGTCCCCGCGCCGAGAAAGATATAGGTCGGCTGAAACCAATCGAGAAAGCGGGGGATGAGTTCGCTTGAGCGGATCAAGCGGGCGGGGTTGTTGTTGGCGGCAGCAAGCGCCCAGAGATCGGGCGAGTTGGGGCGTAAGGAATCCCATAGGGAGATGAGGGGGAGGGTGATGAGAGTGGGAGCAATCAATAACAGAATGTGTTTGTAGGGGCCCGGGAGTCCGGTGTCAGCAGCGGACGCGCTGTAGCGCGTCCCTACGGGTGTATTTGGGGTGGACACGATGAGCATCAACACGATGCACAGGGGCGCGAAATATAAACCCTGCGGTTTGGCGGCGAAGGCGAGGGCGAGGGCGATTCCGGCGTAAAGGGGGCGGCCTTTGGCGGCGTAGAGCATCGCCAGCACACCGAAGGGGAGCATCAAGCCATCGGTGAGGGCAGTCGCGCTGTAGGCGATGATGAACGGCGAAAGGGCGGTGAAAATGCCTGTCCACAGGGCGACACGATCATCGTGAGGATAGAGCGCGCGGGCTAACGCGATCATGAGCGCGATTTGGATGATGCTGGCAAGCGCGGCGGGTAAGCGGGCGGCAAATTCGCCCTGCCGCGGGGTGAAATCGAGCACACCGTTTGCGTTGGTGTGCGCGGCAAACAGGCTCATCGAAAGCGCGTTGGCATAGAGTGTGAGCGGCGGCTTATCGAGATCGCCGGGCATGAGCCATTCACCGCGCAGCGAAGCATCGCGCGCGAAGGAAGCAAAGAGCGCTTCATCGGGGGTAAAGCGCACATCGACGGTGAGCGCCTGAATGCGTAACGCCGCGCCGATGAGGACGATCAATATGTAGAGGAAGTGCCGCCAGCGAAAACCCACGTATGTAGATGGCATGATTTACGGCTTGAAGCGGTCACGCAGATATTCAAGCGCGATGCGGTCAATGTGATCGGGATTTTCGCGCCGCCAGCGTTCTTCGAGATTTTCGTTCCCAATGAGCGCATCAAACGCGGTTTTGCTGGCCTCATCCCATGTGCCGGTGATGTCGTCTTTCCAGTAGCCGCCCTGCTGCATCATGCGCTGAAGTTCGCGCGCCAGCGATTCGGTGATGGGGAGTTGATCTTCTTTGCGCGGCTTGCCAAAGAACAGATGATGCGTGCGTACTAACGTCGCCAAGCGCGTGACCGGATCGGGATCATCATCGACGCGCAGGTCGAGATAGCGGTCATTATCGCCGCCATAGCCGCCGTTTGGTTTGACGACGAGGATGGCGGCGGACTGTTTGCCGCGTTTATCGCCACCCGCTTGATCGGCTGCTAAGAGCGCAGCCATGAGGCGGTCTTCGAGCGAGCCGGTGGTGACACTGAATACATCCGCGAGCGCATCGACAGTTTCCGCGCCGACGAGGATGTTGCCCTGACAGGCAAATCCTTCGCCCGTGCGATGCCCTGCCCACGCGAAACATTCCGACCCGGTGTGCGCGGCTGATCCACCGTTGGTATCAACGATGCCGACCTGTCGTTTCTCGCGTTCAGGATCGGCGGCGAGTAAGGCGGTCAGCGTTTCGGACGCGCTCTTGCCTGTTTTCATCATCGCCAAGCCGTCGGGACCAAAGGTCACTTTGGCATAGGATTGGGTGGCTACCGCGCCAACATCGGCTTGCGCCCACGGCACGACGGATCCCACCGCGAGGAATTTGCTGGCGACAGCCACGCCCCATGCTTTATCGTTTGGGTCATAGGCGGCGATTGAAAAGGTCATGGTTGTGGACTCCTGTGGTCGGCGGAAATAGGTAGAATGTAGCCGTTTTGGCTGCTGATTTCCAATGGACATGCGTGAGGAGTGTATGGGTATTGATGTAAGCGCGGTCAAGGGTGTGGTGATGGATATGGATGGCGTGCTGTGGCGCGGGGATACACCGCTGCCGGGACTGCACGAATGGATCGCGCTGCTGCGGGCGCGGGGAATCCCGTTTGCGCTGGCGACGAACAACAGCCGATTGACCCAACTGGATTACGTTCACAAGCTGGAGCATCTTGGCGTAAAAGATGTGAGCGAAGCGCAGATCATCACCAGCGGGACAACGACGGTTGATTACATCAAGCGGCGGTATGCGGCGGGTTCGCTGATTCATGTGTTGGGCGGGGATGGTTTGCGAGCCGATTTGAGGCGGGCGGGCTACACAGTGACGGGCGAACTTGATCCGAATGTGCGGGCGGTGACAGTTGGGCTGGATTTTGAGCTGACGTATGACAAGCTGAAATGGGCATCGCTGTGTTTGCAGGCGGGGGCAGACTTTATCGCCACCAACAGCGACGCGACATTCCCGATGGGGGATGGACTCGTGCCGGGGGCGGGGAGCATCGTCGCGGCGCTGCAAACCGCAAGCGGGCGCGAGCCGCTGGTGATGGGCAAACCGCATCCGCCGATGTTCGCGGCGGCGATTGGCGTGTTGGAGACAAAACGCGAACACACATTGATGATTGGGGATCGGCTGGATACGGATATTGCGGGAGCAAAAGCAGCAGGGTTGATGACGGCACTGGTACTCACAGGGGTATCGACGCGCGAACAAGCGGCGGCTGCCGCCGTACCGCCGGACGCGATTTATGAAGGTCTGCCGGAGATGATCGCGGCATGGGAGTAGATAATTACGCTTCGTTTTCGCCGCTGAAACTTCCTGCCGCGTTGTGCGCGGCGCGGATGGGTTCGGGGAGGCGGTATTTTCCAACGCAGCGCATGACGACTTCGACGGCTGTGGCAAGATCGCACAGATGCCCAACGGAAATGTATAACGGTTTGACGTTGGGGCGAGAACGTAAGACCACGCCGACCAGTTCCCCCCGATCAATCAGCGGGGAGTACGCGCCGCGTTCGTGCGCGGGGTCGTCGTAGCTGCCGATAAGCAGGGTTTTGCCACAGCCAATCGTCGGCTTGTTGAACCACAACCCCATGTGTGAGGCGATGCCGATACGGCGTGGGTGCGCGCGTCCCATGCCGTCGAAGATGAAGGCATCGGGGATGGTTTGCAGGTTTTCAATGGCTTTGAGGATGACAGGACCTTCGCGGAAACTGAGCAGACCGGGAATGTAAGGGAACGGTGTGGTCATGGTCGCGGTGACGGTTTCAATCACTTGAAGGTCGGGGAATGACAGCACCGTGACCGCCGCATGTGAAACCGCAGCTCCGGTGACGGGATCATCTTTGACGCTGACATCAACGCCTCCAACCGCCGTCATTCGCCCCACTTCTAATGGATGATCATAGATGATGCGTGCAGCGAGGGATTTTTGCAGCGAAATGGCTTCAGCGGCGGAAATATCCCAATCATGAATGGCATCAATCTTCACAGTAGTCTCTTTTCAGTGATGGACACAACGACTGTCACGAGTAAATACTTTTAGATATAGGTCTAAGGATGCATGTTTCGCGTGATTTTGTCTAGCAAAAGTTTTGTAACAATATTCACCTATGTTGGTACAAAGTCAGCGCAAACCCGGTCGCCAAGAAGGACTAATCGGTAATTGACTGCTGCTGACTAACAACACTGTCGAACGACTTATAACATCATATAACAGAATTTCACTCTTTTGAGCATTCCTTGACACGAACACAAGGCTGCGGCTGTCGGGCGACCAATCAGGGGAAATGTAGTCCGATGTAAGCGAACTCAAGCGGGTGATCTCGCCGGATTCAAGGTGGGCGATGAGAATATCATAGTCGGTGTAGGTGGGCGCGGGCTGAATGTATTCAAGCGCGATCATGGTGTCATCAGGCGACCAATGGATGCTGTTGATGTTCGGGCGGGCTTCGACATTTTGCGTGGCGGAAAAGTCATAGACGATGCGCGTTTCGCGGGTTGCTGGGTTGATTCGCAGCACACGAAAGCGGTGCGTGAAAGCGATCCATTCGCCATCGGGCGACCACGCAGGATTCATCATGTTGGCGCGTCCCCCGCGGTCACTGACGAACACAGTGCGCGTTTGATCGGTGGCGAAGTCGTACATGAACAACTGCGGGCGCACATCGCTGTAAGGACTGCCCGCGAACACGCCTGTGAACGCAACTTTCGTTCCATCGGGCGAAAAGTCGAAATCGCTAGTCAAACTGCCGTAAGCATCGGTAGGAAGGGTGTGCAGCGAATTGGTTTCCAAATTGTAGAAGCGGTTTTCGGCGGGAAGGGGTAAGTAAATCCCTGCTGTACCGCGCCAGCATGTTGGGAGTGTCCACAGTGTCGGCAGTTGATCATCGGACGTAAGTCGTTCGACATTTGCACCATTCGCGGACGCGATCACCAGCCATGACCGCTGATGGAAGGCAACCATGGAATCGCCATGTGCCACCCAACAGATGAATTCATAGGTGCCGCCGGAGTTCTCGCCGGAGAAATTCGGTGCGAACGAGACGCGGCGGTTGACATCGAGCAGGCGGATTTCTCCACGAGGTGTGTGACGACCGGGCACTCCGGCGAAATAGGCTAACTCGCCGCCGTAGGGGAGCGCCGCACCGACTGGCAGCGTGATCGCCGTGACGGCGGATGCAAAAATGATAATGGCGGCAGCAATGCGACTAAGCAAGGCGGCAAAAGGTGTCATGGGGGGCGCTTTCGACACTCGCGGACTATGGTCGCCAGACAGGGCGGGAATCGGTGAGCGTGGTTGTGACCAGCGGGAAAATATGACCGTCGGGAATGGTCATTCCGTAAATGTCGATAGTGCCAGAGAGAAACGTAAACGCGACCATAGAGTCATCGGGTGACCACGCGGGATGCTGGGCGATGGTGGGGCGCTGCGCGATTAACGTGCCGCTGTGGCTGGATACAGCAAGCTGTTCGGTCACGCGGATCACGCCGCTGTCAGTGGAACGGGTAAACACTTCGTATGCCAGCATAGGCGGTGAACCGTCATGAGATGACCAAGCAATCGTTCGGAGCGCCAAACCGCTGGCGATCACACGGACTTCGCCGCTGAGAAGGTCAATGACGCGGAGTTCGGCTTGTCCGTCGATGCCGTGGACATAAGCGATCAAGCTGCCATCGGGTGACCAAACGGGAAAATATTCGGACGGAGAGGTGTCCGTTAAGCGGGTCACGTTAGGGATGCGCGTGATGTCGGTTTCGGCTGCCGCTGCCGCGAGCGCCGCGGCGGCGGCTTCGGCTGCTTGGCGCTGGCGGCGTTCTTCACGGCGCTGTTCACGTGCTTGGGCGCGGATTTGATCGGGTGTAAGAGTGGCAGCATCGGGCGAGCGCGTGACTTCGGGCGTGGATTCGGGTTGAAGGGGTTCAGATGGTTCAACGTCGATGATGAAAATATCGCTGGTGGCGTTGTTTGTGGATGCGAGAAAGGCGATGCGCGTCCCATCGGGCGACCATGACGGATCGGGCGGGGAGCTGATGGTTGGCGCAAGGCGGCGAAGGTTGGATCCGTCGGCGTTCATAAGCATGAGGGAAAAGTTCAAGCCTTGCTGACGGATGAAGGCGATGCGTGTCCCGTCCGGCGACCAAACCGGATGCGTTTCCATCAGGTCGGGCGAGCGGGTAAGGTTCGTCAGGGCTGTGCCATCCCAAGCGATGCGAAAAATGTCATAGTTGCTGCGCTGAAATGCGGCGAACGCAATGTGCGATCCATCGGGAGACCATGCCGGATCACGCGCAGAGGTTGGCTCGTTGGGGGAAATGCTGGTGAATGCGCCGTCTTTACCGGTGATGCGGTGGATAACACGGGAGCGCGCATCCATCAAATACAAGTTATTGTCGATATTGATGTCGCTGAGGTAAATAAATTGTAATCGGGGGAGCGCCGCACCCGCGATCACCGCCGCCCCACAGCTCAAGAGTCCGGCGGCGGTTAGCAGCAGCGCCGCGCGCGCGAACGGTTTGAGAATCAGCACCACGCCTTCCTTTCAATGCTTACACGGAAGTATACCTGAAAGGAAGGCACAGTCGAAACCAGTTTCGGGGAAAACGTTATAGATTTACGAGCGCGGAAAGGGTTGTCCAGTAATTATCAGCGCATCCTTGCAGCGAAAAATGAACCCCACCCCACACGAACGGAGTTTGTGCCACCTCTCCCGACGATGCAAGCAGACGATGCAAGCATCGTTGGGCGAGTGGCAAAAACATGCCGCGCCCAGTTCCGCCTCCGTCAGGGAGACGGCTGAGGGGCGAGGTCAAGAGAAAACCAATTACCGGGCAAGCCTAGAAGCCCGTCCCTACAGTCAACATTCCAGATTTAGCGGGTGACCGTCCATGAGACTTCGCCACTGATGTTGAAGCCCTGCTGCGTGAGCTGTTCGCCTGCGCTGTCGCAGTTACCTTCACTGTTTTCGGTCACGGCGAGCAGGTCATATGATCCGGCTTCTTGGACGCGCACGGTGAAATCGCTGCCGTTGTCGAGAATGCCGCTTTCGCCCAAACGGTCTTCGCCCCATTCGCTGTCGGTGCTTGGCGAGACGAAAAGGTAGCAGATGGTCATGCCCGTATTATTGATGAACTTGACGGCATGGTCGCCCGAACCCGTGGAACGCCCGCCTTGATTTTGCAGACCACAGGCTGCCAGTATGCTTGCCAGCACAATCATGAAGCCGATCATGGTAACGCGCTTGAGCAGAGATGTGAATTGAGATGAGAACATTGGGGTTATCCTTTGTAAGTGAGGCATTGGGTAAATCATAATCGTTATTTTGCATGAAATGGCAAGTTTTTGCTGGGCGTATTTCTAAAATCTTGCAAAATTCTGGGTATGGCTTCACTCTGGCGCGCCATGCCTCTATACAATCCCGTTCAAAATTCCCGACGCTATGCGGGAGACCCAGCGGGTTGCCCCTACAGATATGCTTTTGAAATAGGTATTAAGATGAGCGAGACAGAAGACAAATGGCGAACCGACAATTGATCTACTGCCCGGTGTGCGGGAATACATTGGGGCAGCGAGAAGAAGGCGGGCGAATCCGCCAAGCGTGCGACAACTGCGGATATGTGCATTACGTCAATCCTGTGCCTGCGGTAGGCATGTTAATCGAGATGGATGGCGGAATTGTGCTGATCAAACGGCGGCATCCTCCGCATCAAGGGGCGTGGACGCTGCCAAGCGGGTTTGTCGAAGCGGATGAGAGCGCGGAGGACGCGGCGATTCGCGAAGCGGAAGAAGAAACGGGCTTAAAAACCGAGATCATCGAGTTGGCGGGGATCAATTCATTTCCTGAAGGTCCGCCTGTCAGCGGGATTATGATCTTTTACCGGCTGCGTCCGGTGGGCGGGGAATTGAAAGCAGGCGATGACGCGACAGAAGCGAAAGTCTTTTCAGTCGAAGAAATGCCGCTGCTGCCCTTTCGCACGCACCGCGAAGTGATGGCGCAGTGGTTGGACGAACGCGCTCGCCAAGCAGATGGATCGGCGCGGTTGAGCGAACGGCACATCGAACGGGCGGATTTTGTCACACGCCCCGCCGAAGCGTCGGACGCGAACGAATTGATGGCGCTGGTGGCGTTGATTCCGGCGAATCGTGAACTGACGCGCGACGAAATGCGCGAGGCGTTTCAGCGATTTCGTGAGAGTGACGCGATCCATGTGTTTGTGGCGGAAGCGCGGCAGACCCCGCCGATCATCATTGGATTCATCGCGGTATCGGTGGTGCGGACGCTGACAGAAGGGTGGGGGTTCATCAACGATATGGCGGTACTGCCGACGTATCAACGACGGGGCGTGGGCGCGTCTTTGTTGGAAGCGGCGATGCGCTGCGCGGAACGGCATAATCTGAAGCATTTGATCGTCAACAGTGACCGCGCGAATGACCGGGCGGCGGCGTTCTATGCCGCGTCGGGTTTCAGCGAGGGAAATTTCTTGCAGTTCAAGCTGAAGTGATCGATGCGGGCGGTTCACGCCCTCTACCGCTGAAGCGATGCAGCATCGGCGTTCAACACCGCGTCGAGTTCGGGGCGCGACACGGCGGCAATATCGCCGGGGATGGTGAGCGCCAATGCCGCTAATGCTACACCACTTCGCGCGGCATGGTGGAGCGAACCGCCGCCGATCAGCACGTCAAGGACACCCGCCGCGAAAGCATCGCCCGCACCGATGCGATCCACGATGGTGACAGGAATCGCGGGAACGTTAACGGTTTCTTTACCATCACAGGCGGCAGCGCCGTTCGCGCCATCGGTGACGAACACCGCCCCGCCCCATTCAATCTGAAGAATTTCTGCCGCTGAAACGACTTCGTGCGGGGCGTTGAACAGCATGACTGCATCGCGTAAGGCGATAAAGACAACATCGACGGCGCGGCAGAAAGGCTCACATGCGGCAGCGGCAGAATCCGCACTCCAAAGCAAGGCGCGGTAATTGACATCGAATGACGTTTTGATTTTGGCAGCGCGGGCTTGTTCCAGCGCGAATTGGGCGGCGGCGCGGCAGGAATGGCTGAGGGCGACGGTGATGCCCGACAAATGCAGCCAGCGCGAATTTGTCCACAGGTCGGCGGGAAGATCGGCGGGAGTCAGATGGCTGGCGGCGGAATGAGCGCGGTCATACCAGACGCGGGTAGGGCGGGGCGGCGATCCGGTTTCGATGAAATATAAGCCCATACGCGCGTCAAGGACGAAAGGAATGGCGCTTACGTCCACGCCATGCGCTTGAATGGCGGCGGCGCATCCATGCCCAAGCGGGTTATCGGGCAGGCGAGAGAACCAGCGCACACGGCGGTTCAAATGAGCGAGATTGGCTGCAAGATTGGATTCTGAGCCGCCGTACTGCGCGTTGAGGATGGGTGCGCCGCTCAAGCGGGATTGGTTTGGCGGGGAAAGGCGAAGCATCGTTTCGCCAAAAGTAGTGAGGTCAAACATGTGGTCATTCATGAAGATACCCTTGCGGAGTGTTTATGAGCATCATTTGATGCGGGTGACGGTGGTCTGCTCGACGATGCGCTCGAAGTCTTCAAGTTCAAAACAACCGACGCTCAAGGTCGCGGCATTGGCTGTCCCCGCCGCAATCGCGCGGCGAATTTGCTGATCGGCGGGGAGATGGGCGAACACAGCAAGCGCGGCGGATGCGCTGTCACCACTGCCGACAGCGCTTTTAACCTGCACGGTGGGCGGCTGCGCGTACCAGCACACGGACGGATCATCAGCGCGGCGAATGACACCCCCCCACGCGCCGCCCGTGACGACAACGGTTGCGCCTGTCATGTCATGCAAAGCGGCGCTTGCCTGCGCGTATTTTTCCGGTGTGTCGAGTTCGTAGCCAAGCAGCGCCTGTGCTTCAAGATGATTAACTTTGATGTGCGCGCCGTGTACAGAAAACGCGGCTTTGAGCGCCGATCCGCTGGTATCCACCCAAACGGGCTTGCCGCCAGCGACAAGCAGTTCAAGGGCGCGGGCGAAAAATTCCGGCGCTGCGCCAGTGGGCAAACTTCCGCTGATACACACCTGTGTAATCGCGGGCTGCGCGGCGAGTTCAAGGATGGTATCGAGAAAACGGACGAACACATCGACGGGGACGGGTTTGCCGCGCTCGTATACGCCTGTTGTTGTGCCCGTGTTGGGATCGATGATGATCGTGCCAATGCGCGTTTCTTGATCGTGCCAGTGCCATACGCCGTTCAAACCTTCAGCCTGCGCCAGCGATTCGATCAGTTTGCCGGTGTAGCCGCCCAAAAGCGCGAATGAGCGCACCTGCGCGCCCAACGTGAGTGCGGCGCGGGCGACATTTAAGCCTTTGCCACCCGCAGAGACTTCGATTTCTTCGGGGCGGTAATCGCGTCCGGGCGCGAATGACGGCACAATCAACGTGCGGTCAAGGATGGGATTGGGCGTGACACAAAGCAGCATGAGGATTTGTCCTATTTGCGAAAAAAGAAACGAGCGATGGCGTTGAATAAGCGCCGCCACAGCGGGAGCGCGTCATTTTCGCCGCGCACAAAGGTCGATATGATGAGCCATTTGCCTTCATCGGTCTGATAATTGGCGACAACGTGCAGTTTACGTCCGTTGATGGTTTTAATGAATTTGGTATCGCCATCGTCTTCGAGATGCGAACGATCCGGGCTGGTGACGGCGGCGCTGACCATCGCGGGCGTGATGCGGCGTTGATCCATCCGTTCACGGGCGTGATCGGTGTAGACGATTTCGACGGTGCGCGGTGCCATGCGGATATTACGGCTCATAGCGAATTATATCCCCCGTGTGATGACGAAGTTGGCGGTGGCGGATTTTGCGGGCGGAAGCACGATCACGCCGCTGTCGGCGATTCCTTGCGCGAACAAGTTAAACCCATCGCTGACGTTGGTCATGGGTTCAATGGCGACGGATGTGCCTTCGGGCGGCGTGTACAGCAGCCAATGACGAAATGGAGATGTAGAGGATAGATAAAAATCGAGATTGGATGCCGGATAGCGCAGGTGAATTTTCTGGTTGGCATCGCCATCGAGCATGGTGTCTTCGGCGCTGCATCCGGTGAGTACGTCATTGAGTCCGTCTTCGACAGGACGCAGTTGGCGGTAATCGAGGCGCGGTTCAATGGGAACGGGCGCATCAACCGCGAGATAGTTCACAAGGTTGAACTGCTGATCGCACGGGACGCGCAGAAGCGGCGCATCTGATCCGTGTGGGCGATTGAAGTAGGGATGAAAGCCGAATCCACACGGGAACGGGCGAATATCATCGTTGGTCAGTTCGAGGACGAATGCTAAGGTGCGGCGATCTTCTCTTTTGACACAGGTGAATGTGGCAGAAAACTTGAAGGGGAAATTGATATTTTCGTGATCGGCAGATGTGAACTGAAATTTGATGGCGTTGGCGAACGCGCCTACCTGTTTCCATTGGCGCTGCCGCACATCACCGTGACGGGCTGTGCCATCGTCGGGCGTGGTTTTGAGCTGATACTCATGCCCATCAAAGACGAGTTTGCCATCGCGGATGCGGTTGCACCACGGTGCCATGATAAAGCTGGATGTTTTGCCGCTTGTGCCGTAATCGGCGGGATGGGTGGGACGAAGCAGGTCAAACCATGAGTCGTTGTGGCGAGCGCGCAAATAGGCGATGGATGCGCCCGTATTCGGCAGGATGCCCAACTGCCAGTACTCGTTTTCGAGCGTGACGACTGGATGAGACGGTTGGCTCATAGGCGGGTTTGTCCTGCATGGTATAGGCTGGCTGAACTTGAGTATGGTTGGATTATATCAATTATACCCATTTGGGCGATTAGCAAGCGGCACGCATGGCATACAATGAGGGGTATAAGTGATGGGTGATGCATGAGTGTGAAAGCCTATGAAAACGATTTTTTCCCCGTTGGGGACGATGTTTCAAGTTCTGCGACAAACGTTTGAACATTGGAACGCGAATCAAGTTCCGCGATTGGCGGCGGCGCTGGCATATTACACAGCGTTTTCGCTTGCGCCGCTGCTGGTGCTGGTGATCGCGTTTGTGGGGCTGGTGTTTAGTGAAGAATTAGCGCGCGAGCAGGTCATGGAGCAGGTGCGCGGCGCATTTGGACAAAGCGGTGTGGCACTGGTCGGCTCGTTGATCGACAGCGCATCGCGCCCAAGCGAAGGGGTAATCTCGACAATTTTGAGCCTTGGCGTACTGCTGCTTGGCGCGCTGGCAGCATTTGGGAATTTGCAAAGCGCGCTCGACACAATTTTCGGCGTGGAAGGGCGAATGTTCAACTGGCGGGATACGCTGCGCGATAAGCTGCTGTCGTTCGGCATGGTGCTGATGATTGGCTTTATGCTGTTGGTGTCGATGGTGATCAACACGATACTGACCGCAGTGACGACGTTCTTGCTCACGGGGATTATCGGGGCGGGCGCGCTGCTTCAGATGATCAATATGCTGGTGTCGGTGGCGATCATCACGGTGCTGTTCGCGCTGATGTTCAAGTTTTTGCCGCATACACGGCTTCAATGGCGCGATGTGTGGCTCGGCGCGGCGGTTACGTCAATATTGTTCAGCGTGGGACGGTTTGCGATTGGCTGGTACTTGGCGACGACAACGGTCACGTCGGCGTATGGCGCGGCGGGATCGCTCGCGTTGATTTTGCTGTGGATTTACTATTCGGCGCAGATTGTGTTGTTTGGCGCGGCGTTCACGCATGTGGTGGCGACCCGCGCGAAAGAACGGCGCGAACAGGAACGTGCAGAGAAAATTGGGGCGGGGGTGACGATATAGAGGGAAAAGCACCCTCACCCCGCACGAATTTCGTTCGTACCGCCCCTCTCGACGATGCTTGCATCGTTGGGCGAAGGGCAAAAACCGCCCGCCGTTCCGAGCATGGCGGGCGAAATCGTGGGGGAAAATAGGGCGGGCGCATCGCGATGCGCCCCTACAAAAGGTGTCGTGCAATTTAGCCGAGGATTTTGTGCTCGACGGCGAGGGCGACGGCTTGAGTGCGCGTGATTGTGCCGAGCTTGCTCAAGATGCTGCTAACGTGATTTTTCACGGTTGAACTGCTGATGATGAGCTGCTCGGCAATTTCGCGGTTGCTCAAGCCGAGAATCATCAACTTGAGGACTTCGCGTTCGCGTTCGGTGAGATCGTGACCGAGCGCGGGCGGCTGTGTCGTGGCGCGAATCAAGACCTGCGCGGCTTCCGGCGCAAGGACGGACTGCCCGTTGTAGGCTTTTCGCACAGCAGACGCGAGTTCTTCGCCGCTGACATTTTTGAGCAGATAGCCAATCGCGCCTGCTTTGAGCGCGGCTTGGATGGTTTCTTCGTCTGTAAAGCTGGTGAGGGCGACGACGCGCGTTTCCGGGCAGTTTTCCAGCACCATGCGGGTCGCAGTCACGCCGTCAGTGTGCGGCATGACCATATCCATCAGCACCACGTCCGGCTGATATTTACTGCACATGGCAGCCGCCATCTGCCCGCTGCCGACATCGCCTACCACTTGAATATCGTTAAAATTTTCGAGCAGCACGATCAAGCCCTTGCGAACCATGTCGTGGTCATCGACGATCAGCACTTTGATGCGTTCGCGTTCAAATGTCATTGTTTGCCTCGTTTACCTTGTTTGCCTGATTGACAGCTTCTGTTTGTGTAACTGATGTGGGTTTGCGCCACACGACACTGATGGTCGTCCCTTGTTCGAGGGCGCTGTCGATAGCGCAGTTGGCGCGAATATCGCGCGCGCGTTCGCGCATGATGCCTATTCCAAGCCCGTCGGTTTGATGTGCGTTGTCAACTTCAAAACCACAGCCGTTGTCGCGGATGGTGAGTTCGAGCGTAGTGGGTGTGTTGATGACGAGCAATTCGGCTTGGGTTGCGCCCGAATGTTTGAAGATATTGTTAAACGCTTCCTGCACGATGCGGTACAGCCCGATTTGCACCTGTGGGGGAAGCGGCGGCACGTCGTCGATGCGGGCATCTATGGAAAAAGTGCCGCGACTCTTGAATGAATCGACAAATTGGATGAGAAGCTGCTTAAACTCGATTTTTGCCAGCGATGCCGAGCGCAATTCTAGCATTAAGACGCGCATTTCCGCTAACGCGGTCACGGTGAGTGCATGGGACTGTTTGAGCAAATCATAGGCGCGGTTACGGTCAGTATCCCAGCGGCGGATAGCACTTTCGGCAAGGGCACTGATGGTGAACAGGGTTTGATTGACCGAATCATGCAGTTCGCGGGCGAGGCGCTGGCGTTCTTCGATGGCGGTGAGTTCTTGCGATT
Source organism: Anaerolineae bacterium (assembly GCA_034434595.1). Lineage (GTDB taxonomy): Bacteria > Chloroflexota > Anaerolineae > Aggregatilineales > Phototrophicaceae > Flexifilum. The sequence continues at coordinate 306,778 of DAOTZD010000004.1, read as the reverse complement.
GTTCGTACAGGCGGGCAAGCTGATTGCGCGCGTCACGGAGTTCGCGTTCGCGGTCTAAGCGACGCTGTTCGAGCCAACTGATGAGCGCGGCGACGACGAAGAACATCAAGAAGTTGATGCTTTGAACGGGATCATCGAACAGTTGATAGCGCGGCTCATCGAGGAAGAAATCGACGCAGAAGATCGACAGAGCAGCCGCGAGAATGCCGGGGCGCACACCACCGATCCACGCCGAGAGGGTGAGCGAGATGAAGAACAGGAGAAACTTTGTCTCTCCAATAAAGGGATACAGCACAACAGACAAAGCGAACGCGGACACTGTAAACAGGATCGCCATCGCGTAATAGAAGATGGGAGGCGCGTTGGTCAATAATCCTGTCGATTGACCGTCGGGTTCGGGGGAGGATAAGGTTAAGATGGTAGAGCGCACCCGGCGAAGGAATGCGCTGATCGGATTTGATTTGAGAGTCACGGATCAACCGTTCACGGACGACGCAAGCACCGTCCCTACAAACTCAGTCACTTTCTGTTAGCGGCTTGACGTGATGATGCCCGATGGTGATGTTGGCGGCGCGGATGACGCGCCTGATGCTGGAGTTTCCGACGGAACGGAGATGACAGCGGCTTCAGTCCCCAAATTGAGCAGCACCGCGCCCGCCTCAACTTTGTGCTTAACACTTTCGCGGCGCGGCTCTAAGACCAAACGGCGGAGCAAAATCGAGATGGTGCCGATGATGGGTACGGAGATGATCGCGCCGATGGGACCTGCCATCGCAAAGCCTGTGAAAATCGCCACCATGACAAGCAGCGGATCGATTCGCATGGTGCGCGACATGACACGCGGAGTCAGCACCGTGCTTTCCAACTGCTGCACGATGAGGAACACAACGAGTACGATGATCGCCTGTGTGGGGGAGGTGAGTAGGGCAAGAAAAACGGCGATGATGCCGCCGATGAGCGCGCCAACGACAGGAAGCAGCGTACCGACGGCGATAATGAACGCATATGTCCCCGCGTTTTGCACGCCGAGCAGCATGGTGGGGATGAAGTTGGCGATGCCAACAATGAGCGCGACAGCAGTGACACCGCGCATGTAACTGCCGAGCGCGTTTTCGATCTCGAAGATAAGTTCGCGCACTCGTTCACGGTTGACGACGGTGAACAATTCGGAAATAAACTGGATTGCGCCGTTGTATGACGTGAGCCAGTATACGCCCATGATGAATACCAACGCGGCTTCGCCCAATGTGCCGCTGATACTGCTCAAGAAATTGGGGGCGGCGGTGCGGACTTCGCGCACAAGGTCATCGACGGCGGCGCGAGTTTGGTCTTGATCCGCGATAGCGAAATCAGGGTTTCCGGTGAACTCGGCGGCGCGGCGTTCGATCCATAGTTGGGTGAAAACGATGCGGTTGGCGAGGCGGTCTTCTTCTTCAAGATAGTTCGCCATCTGCGTGATGACAGGAGGGACGACAACCAAGACGAGTATAACTAATGAGAGCGCGATTCCTCCGTAGACAAACAGGATCGCTAACCCGGAGGGGATGCGCCAGCGGTTGAGCCGGACGACCAATGGACGGACTGCTGACGCGATGATGATCGCTATAAGCAGAACGATCCACACCCGAATGCCAATGAGCAGGATGTAAGCTGCCGCCGCCGTCGCAAGGACGATGAGGGTGTTGCGAAAAACAGTGCGCGAATCCATGAAGCCGTTCTTTCGTTAAGCTGCCTTTGTTCATTGTAATGGGGCGCGTAGAGGAGAATATAGGACAGGCGGGCAGGAAATATCACCCAGATCACCTATTTCAAGTTGGCGCGCGCGTGGGATACGGCGCGAAACGAAAGGCGATACCCTAATATCGTGATGTGAAGCCCTTAGGGCACATCACGAAAGAGATCGATTGGAATAGGAGAAATCGTATGCAGCGTGACGGACTGTGGGATCAGATCGCCGGCAAGTGGAAGCAGATTCGTGGTGATATTCGCACCAAATGGGGGCAGATCACCGACGACGACTTCGAGCAAATTGCCGGACAGCGCGACAAGCTGGCGGGGAAAATTCAGGAACGCTACGGCGTTGCCCGTGAAGAAGCCGAACGCCAGATTGACGAATGGGCTGATGAACTGAAACGCCGGGTCTAACATCGCAGCTGTTCAATCGTATCATGTGTAAGGCGCAAGGCGCGGACGAAAAACTTTCGTCCGCGCCTTTGCGTTTGCGTGATAACAATTCATGCGGGCGGCATGTATGCCGCCCCTACAAATATGTTTGTTGAAATGGGAATTATTCTTCGAGGTTGACGGTGGTGACGCGGCGCGTGCGGCGAGTATCCGCGAATAACAGGCGGAACAACGTTACAAGCACCCATGTCACGAACATGACGACGAAGATGGCGATGATCGCAGCAATATCGATGTCGGGCGAATTGACGATACCGATAAACGGTGTGACAAACGGGTTAGTGATTGAGAAGATCAACGCGCCAAAGCCGCTGTTCGCATCCGAGCCGATAAGGACAAGCATGAAGCGAACTGCCAGCGCCGCGACGATAATGGCGGCGATCAACCAGACGAACTGCACAATCCGCGACACGAGAATCTGCCGTGTCGTCGGCGCGGTTTCAACGATTTCGCGGCGCTGTGTGTAGCCTTCGCCACGCACGACCTGTACCCGTTCTTGACGTTCCTGCGCCATTACGTTTTATCCTTTCAAAGGGTTTGATGTAGAGGGTGCATACTGCTGAAGATTGACAAACTCCCGCAGACAGGGACGGAAGATGACCCGTTTGGTGTGCGGGAGTTTTTAGAGTGGAGCATACAGAGCGGCTGCGCGGACGTGGACTTAGAGCCGGACACGCCGCCCGAAGATCAGCGATGCAACGAACAGCACAAGGAAGATCACGAAGATCAACTGTGCAATCCCTGCCGCTGTACCGGCAATCCCGCCGAAACCGAAGATCGCAGCGACCAGCGCGACCAGTAAGAAGAAAATCGCCCAACTCAACATGGTAATGCGCTCCTCTTTCATGTTCGTATGTTTTCACTATAGCGGTATGCGAAGGCTTCAAGATGCCCCCATTGATGTGTTTTGTGTTAGGTGGACTGGGGGAGGAAGCAGTAGGCGGGCGGTATGACGGCGATCCCTGTAGAATGGGGCATACGGATATATTTCTAGTGACAGCGAGCAGGATGATGACCTCAACCCCACCTCCCCTGATTGGCAATCGCTACCAACTACAATCCCGTTTGGGTCAAGGCGGCATGGGAGTCGTCTACAAAGCGAAAGACCGTTTAACCGATGAATTTGTCGCGTTGAAGCAGGTGACGGTGCAGCCGTCGCAGATTCAGCACAATTCACGCGCGGAAACCAGCGAAGCAACGGGCGATGACTTGGTGGCGCTGGCACATGAGTTTGAAATTCTCGCCGGACTGCGCCATCCGCACATCATCGGCGTGCTGGATTACGGTTTCGATGCGGATCGGATGCCGTATTACACCATGCAGTTGATGCCGAACACCCGCGATTTTTACGAACCCGCCCCTGTTGATGTGGCGAAGGCGGTCAAACTTTTATCCCAAGTGCTGCTGGCGCTCGATTATTTGCACAGGCGTGGAATTACCCACCGGGACTTGAAGCCGAGCAACATCATGATCGATGAGCGTGGGAATGCGCGTGTACTGGATTTTGGGCTGGCGGTGCAAGGAAGTGTTGGGGGCGGGATTTCGGGGACGCTGGCGTATATGTCGCCGGAAGTGCTGACGGGGATGCCCGCCACGCCGAAAAGCGACTTGTTCGCGCTGGGCGTGATGATGTACGAGATGTTCGTTGGGAAACACCCGTTTGCTTCGACCAGTATCACCAATGCGCTGCACAAGATTATGACGATGGATTTTGACGCGCGTCCGCTTCCGGCAGGGGTTGATTTGGTGGTGCGGCGGCTGCTGATGCCTGATCCAGCGGATCGGTATTCGAATGCGCGCGATGTGATCGCGGATTTGTGCGCGTACACATCACAGCCGCTTCCCCCCGAATCGAGCGATATTCGAGAGAGCATCTTACAATCAGCGACATTTGTGGGGCGAGAACGCGAGATCGCGGTGCTGCGCGAAGGCTTGGCGCTGGCGTTGGGCGGGCAAGGATCGTCATGGTTGATCGGCGGGGAAAGCGGTGTGGGCAAAAGCCGCTTGATCCGCGAGGTGCAAATTCGCGCACAAGTGGGCGGGACGCTGGTGCTGACTGGGCAAGCGGTCACGGGTGGGGGCACGCTGTATCAACTGTGGCGAGAGGCGATTCGGCGGCTGGCGCTGGTGGTGGAGATGACCGACTATGAAGCAAGTGTGCTGGTCGAAATTGCGCCGGATATTCCGCAGTTGATCGGGCGGAACATCATCCCCGCGCCGCTGATGCCGGGGAGCGGTCAGCAAGACCGCTTGACACAGGCGATCTTGAGCGTTTTTCGCAAGGCGGCGGCGATTGTGCCTGTGCTGCTGATCGTGGAAGATTTACAGTGGACGAGCGAGAGCATCGAACCGCTGCGCGCGCTGATCAAAGCCGTGCCGGAAATGCGCTTGATGATCGTGGGGACGTATCGCAACGACGAACGTCCCGATCTGCCGGATGAACTACCGGAAGCGAAGGTGATCGCGCTGGAGCGTTTGAGCGAACCAGAGATTGAACGCTTAAGCGTAGCGATGTTGGGCGCGGAAGGCGCGCAGCCGCAGTTGATTCATCTGTTGGAGCAGGAAACCGAAGGTAACGTGTTTTTTATGGTGGAAGTGGTGCGCGCGCTGGCAGAAATGGCGGGCAATCTGCAAGATGTGGGGCGGCTGACACTACCGGAGCGCGTGGTCGCTGGCGGCGTGCAAGCGATTATTCGGCGGCGGCTGGATCAAGCGCCGACATGGGCGCAGCCCGCGCTGCGCTTGGCGGCAGTCGCGGGGCGGCAGGTTGATGCCAAACTGTTGATTCCGCTGTGCGGGCGGTTGAATTTGCTGCCGGAGCGCATGAGTTTTGATGACTGGGTGGCGGCGTGTGTGAGCGCGTCGGTACTGCGCGTGCAGGATAACCGCATTGTGTTCGCGCATGACAAACTGCGCGAAGCGATGATCGACGGGCTTGATGCGGCTGAAAAAGCGCCGCTGCACCGACAGATCGCAGAGGGGTTGGAATCGCTGTACGCGCATGATCCGACGTATGCAGGGGTGCTGTATGAACACTGGCACGCCGCGGGAGATAGTGCGAAAGAACTGGCGTATGCGATGGTATTTGGCAAACAGCTTTATGACCAAAGCATGTATAGCAAAGCACGGGCATTGTATGAGCGCGCGCTTGAACTGCTGCCGGATGACAAGCCGAGCGCGGAGCGAGTCGAAATTTATCGTAAGTTGAGTTCGATTGCGTGGATTACCAGCGAATATGAACAAGCGAAATCGCTGTGCGATACCCTGATCACGCTGTCGCGGGCGGCGGGATCGCTTTCGGGAGAGGCGGCAGCGCTTCGCACATTGGGGATGCTGGAAAATTTGTACGGCAATAACGAACGGTTCGAGCAGTTGTTTTTAGAGAGCTTGGCGCTGTCCCATTCGGCAAATGATCAAGACGGAATCGCACGTTCGCTGAAAGAATTAGCATTCGCCGCTGAAATCGCGGGGGATTATGAGCGCGCGATGTCGCTGCATCATCAAGCGTTGGAGATTTGGCGCGAAATACACGATGAAATTGGCGAAGCGTCGGAGATCAACGATATGGGGATTCTCTACGCCCTCAAAGCGGATTGGACGAACGCGATTGACTTGTGGGAGCAAAGTTTGACCATCAAGCGGCGGGTAGGGGATCGCAGAGGGGAAGCGGCAACGGTGATGAACATCGGCACGGCGCTGCGGAATATGAACCGGACGCAAGACGCGCTCATGCATTACCAGCGGGCGATCAGCTTGTGGCGTGAAATCGGCAGCAAGCCGGGATTAGCCGCCGCGCTTAACAATATGGCGGGCGCTTTGCAGGACAGCGAGCGGTACGTGGAAGCGCGGGCGATGCAAATGGAAAGTCTGCAAATCAAGCGCGAAGTGGGCGATCAACAAGGGATCGCGGATAGTCTCGCCAATCTCGCGACGCTCGAAATGCTGGAAGGCAATCCCTCCGCGATACACACGCTTCTGCTGGAAATTTTGCCGATGCGCCGCGCGCAAGGTGACGTGCGCGGTTTGCAAGGGACGCTGGCATCACTGGCATATGTCGAAATCGCGCCGCGCAGCGATCATCGAATTGAGGGTGGAAATCGAGAATCTGCCGCGGCGTATCTGCGCGAATCGTGCGAATTGGCGCTGCAATTGGCGGTGAATCCCGCATATGTCGATGCGCTGGTGTCGCTGGCGGCACTGGCGGTCTATGATGGCGAATTCACGCGCGGGGCGGAACTACTCGGCTTGATCGATGCGATTTACCCACAGCCGGGCGTGAGCGCAGCGCGGATGCTGGATGCGATTTGGCACGCGGCACAAAAACCACTGCGGGCGGCGTTCCATGAGGCTTTCGAGCGCGGGCGCTCACTGGATGCGGTGACGGCGCTGCATGAGGCAGTCGAACGTTTCGACGGGATACAATCGAGCGCGTGAGAAAGGTTGAACACTAAGGGGCAGAATTTATGAGCGTGTTTCGGGAAGATGCGTTACGCGGACAGCATATCGTCATTTCCGGCGGGTGCGGGGCGATTGGTTTGGGCGTGGTCAAGGCGCTGACTGATCACGGCGCGGTGATGACGGTCAACGATGTGATTGATGCGGCAGAGGCGGCGGATCGGCTGGCGGGCGCGGGAATATCCAGCGAAAAAGCCGCATATGTGCGCGGCGATCTCACTGTGCCGGCAGATGTTGATGCGTTTCTCGCGGCGGCGGTGAATCGATTTGGGAAGGTGCATACGGCGCTGTGCCACGCGGGGATGGTGCTGGCAAAGCCGATCCTTGAATACGAGATTGCGGATTATGACCGCACGATGGCGGTGAACGTGAAATCGGCGTTTTTGCTGGCGCAAAAGTCGGCACAGCACATGCGCGCGGAAAAGACCGCCGGACACTTGATCTTCACCACGTCGTGGGTGGCAAATACGCCTTGGCCCGGCATCGCGCCGTACAGCGCGAGTAAAGCGGCGATGAATCAACTGATGCGGTCATTCGCGCGTGAACTCGCGCCGGATATTCGCGCCAACTGCATCGCGCCGGGGATCGTCGGCGTGGGCATGGCGAAGCGTCAATGGGATACCGAACCGGATTACCGCGCCCGTGCTAGCAAGGCGATTCCGATGGGGTTCATGCAGCCGTTGGACTCTGTCGCAGATGCGTTTTTGTTCCTGTGCAGCCCGCTGGCAAATTATATGACCGGATCAATTCTGACCGTCGATGGCGGTTGTGATTTGTATCCAATGGATTGAGGCGAATTTACAGCTTTTTGCGAGGATGAATAATGACGAAAACCGTAGTTATTCTTGGCGCTATGGATACCAAAGGCGAGGATTTCGGGTATCTCAAGGACTTGATCGAAGCGCATGGAGTGAAGACGCTGGTGGTCGATTTCGGGGTGATGGGCATGGGGGCGCTCAAAGCGGATATTTCCGCCGAAGAAATCGCGGCGGCGGGCGATGGCGATCTCGCCTATTTTCGGACAGGCGCGCATAAAGATGAAGCGATGGCGATAATGGCGCGCGGCGCGGCGCTGATCGCGCGGCGGCTGTATGACGAAGGCAGACTCGACGGAATTATCAGCATGGGCGGGAGTGGCAACACGTCGGTGGCTGCGGCGGCGATGCGCGCGCTGCCCGTCGGCGTGCCAAAAGTGATGGTATCGACGCTGGCGGGCGGCGATATGAGTGCGTACACAGGCATGAAAGACATTACGTTCATGCCGTCGATTGTCGATGTGTCGGGCTTGAACCGCATCAGCAAGCGGATATACGCGAACGCGGCGGGCGCAATCGCGGGGATGGTCAAGACGGAAATCCCGCGCGATACGGCTGAACGCCCATTGATCGTCGCGTCGATGTTTGGCAACACGACGGTAGCGGTCAACCGCGCGAAGCAGCATCTAGAAGCGGCGGGTTATGAAGTGCTGGTGTTTCATGCGACAGGCACAGGCGGGCGCGCGATGGAAGGTTTGATCAGCGACGGTTACATCGTGGGATCGCTGGATATGACGACGACGGAACTTGCCGACGAAGTGTGCGGCGGGGTGTTCAGCGCGGGCGCGGATCGCGGGTTGGCGGCATCGCGGGCGGGTATCCCCGCCGTGATTGTGCCGGGATGCGTCGATATGGCGAATTTTCACGGGATCGAAACTGTGCCAGAAAAGTACAAGGATCGCAATCTGTACGCATGGAATCCCAATGTGACGCTTATGCGGACGAACGCGGAAGAAAATCGCAGAATCGGGGAGATGCTGGCGGCGGCAGCAAATGCCAGCAGCGCGCCAGTCGAATTCGTGCTGCCATTACGCGGGGTGTCGATGCTGGATAGTGAGGGGCAGCGATTTTATGATCCGGCGGCGGATCGGGCGTGCTTTGAGGCGATCAAGGCGAATGTGCGAAGGGGAATCGCCGTGCATGAGGTCGATCACAACATCAACGATGCTGAATTCGCGGATTTTTGCGCGGCGCGGATGATCGACCTGTTGAGATAACGTTTAGCTCACGGCTTTCTTGATGATCGCGATGATCGCCGCTTCTTCTTTGGCAGTCAGCGCCTTGAGCGCGTAAGCGACTGGAAAAAGATCACCGTCATCGAGATTCGCCGTGTCGTTGAAGCCGAGCGTGCCGTAGCGAGTTTCGAATTTCTTGGCGCTTTGATAAAAACAGACGATCTTGCCATCCTTATTGGCATAGGCGGGCATCCCGTACCATGTTTTCGGGGAAAGCTGCGGCGCGTTGGCTTTGATGATTTCATGAATACGTGTCGCCATCGTCCGTTCGGGCTCGGGCATGTCGGCAATTTTGGCGAGTACATCGCGTTCGCCGTCGGCTTTTCCCTTCTTCGGGTTCGATTCTGCCTTTAGTTCTTTGGCGCGTTCTTTCATCGCGGCGCGTTCTTCGGCGGTGAATCCTTTGGATGGCTTGTCGGTTTGGGCGACTTGGTCTGCCTTTTTCATATGCGATTTCTCCTTATTGCGGCATGATCTTTAATGATCGACTGCTTCGGGATGTGACGATCTCGTTTGACGCGAATGTGTTTTCCAAAAAGGAACTTTCATTATGCCATTTATTCCACGTCATGAAGCACTCGCCAAGTTCAAGGCGCAGATCGCCAGCGGCAAACCGATTATGGGATGCGGCGCGGGGACAGGGATCAGCGCGAAGTTCAGCGAACGCGGCGGGGCGGACATCATCATTATTTACAATTCGGGGCGCTACCGCATGGCAGGGCGCGGATCGTTGGCGGGGCTGATGCCTTACGGAGATGCCAACGCGATTGTGGTTGATATGGCGAGCGAAGTGCTGCCCGTTGTCGAACATACGCCTGTGCTGGCGGGGGTGTGCGGGACAGATCCGTTTCGGATGATGCGGGTGTTTCTGCCGCAGTTGAAAGCGATGGGCTTTGACGGTGTGCAGAATTTCCCGACTGTGGGCTTAATCGATCCCGACTCGATTCTGCGTCAAAATTTAGAAGAAACGGGTATGAGCTATGATCTCGAAGTCGAGATGATTCACATGGCGCATGAACTGGATATGCTGACGTGTCCGTATGTGTTTTCGCCGGATGATGCGCGCAAGATGGCGGAAGCGGGCGCGGATATTCTTGTCCCGCACATGGGGTTGACGACAAAGGGGAGCATCGGCGCGCACACGGCGCTGACGCTGGAAGAAAGCGCGGCGCGCGTTCAAGCGATGCACGACGCGGCAAAGGCGGTCAACCCGGATATTCTGGTGTTGTGTCACGGCGGTCCTATCGCAGAGCCGGAAGATGTGCAGTATATCTTCGATCACACCCACGGGATCGTCGGGTTTTTTGGCGCAAGCAGCATGGAACGCTTACCCACTGAACGGGCAATACAGGGGCAGGTCGAGAGCTTCAAGGGGCTGCAATTCGGTGGGTAATCGCAAGCTTGCCTTAATGCGTCATTTATCCACAAGGGCTACGATGCTGGAAACGTGGGCAGCGCAGGGGCACCCCCACAAATATTGGCGGGCGGCGGAGAAACGAGTTTCTCACAAGCCGCCCCTACAGCAGCGTATGTTTTTGTGCTGCGATTCGCAGCAAGCAGTTTTCAGTAGAGTCATTATCCGCGTGAAGTGAGTAGTGTATGTTCACCAACCGAACCCGGCTGATTCAGCACAACCCGATCCAATTCAACTATGGCATCGCTGTCACGGATATTGACGATGACGGTGAGTTTGAACTCGTCGTCGCGGGGTTTCGGCATCCGAATTTAGTGCTGAAATGGAACGGCAGCGGCTTCATCAATATTGCTGATCCGGTCATCGCGGATGATCAGCGGCAGGCGATTGGTTTGGCGGCGTGCGATATTGACGGTGATGGGATGGAAGAAATCTACATCTTGAACACCGACACCTTCGCGGGGCAAAAACGGGTCGCGGATCGGCTGTTTGACCGCGCTGACGGCGAATGGACGGATTTATTTTCTTTGCCTGTGAACCAGCGCATCGCTAACTTGACGGCGGGGCGGTCAGTCGCGGCGCTGGATCGTTTGGGGACGGGGCGCTACGGCTTTTTCGTCGCCAACTACGGCGGTCCGCTGCGGCTGTATGAACTCGATGATGACGGACGTTTGAATGATGTCGCGCCGCTGGCACGGCTGGATCAAGTGACAGGCGGGCGGAGTGTACTGGCACTGCCGTTGATCAGCACCGGGATGGATATTTTCGCCGGCAACGAAGGCGGTCCCAACTTTTTGTTCCGCAATAATGGCGACGGCACGTATATGAATGTCGCGGATATGCTCAATATTGGCGATGACCTGCAAAACGCGCGCGGCGTGGCAGTATTGGACGCAAATCAAGACGGACTGCCGGATATTGTATGCGGCAATTGGGAAGGTCCACACCGGCTGTTCATTCAATCGTTTGATGGCACATTCACTGACCTTGCCACACCAGAGATCGCCGCTCCATCGCGGGTTCGCACGGTGATAGCAGCGGATTTCGACAACGACGGTTACGAAGAGATCTTCTTCAACAATATTGGGCAGCCTAACCGCCTATTCGGATTCCGTGAGGGGCGATGGGTTCCTATGTCGATTGGTGACGCGATAGAGCCGTTCGGGTTTGGCACAGGCGCGGCAGTTGGGGACTTCGACGGTGACGGACGGTTGGAACTGATCATCTCGCACGGCGAAACAGGGATGCAGCCGCTGACGCTGTATCACACGCCGAACAATCACAACCATTGGCTGCGTGTGATCCCGTACACGGCGCAAGGCGCACCCGCGCGCGGGGCAGTTGTCACGCTGCGGATGGAGGGGCGGCTGCTTCAACGATATATCGACGCGGGCAGCGGCTATTTATGCCAGATGGAGCCTGTCGCGCATTTCGGTTTGGGCGAAAGCACCGAGATCGAGCGGGTGGAAGTGCGCTGGCTGGATGGGGAAATGCACATCATCGAAAACCCCGAACCCGACCAAGTGTTGAAGATCAAACACCCCATGAGCGAGAAAATCTTCTAGTCTGCCGAACCTCAAGTGCGAGCGGCGCGTGAAGCGGTTACAATACGCATAAGGAATGGGTCATCACACGGGGATGTATCACCATGATGGACAGCGGGCGTACACCACTTGCTTGGGTGCGCGGTTACTTCCACCGCGCGGCGGGCGATGTGCCGGGAACACAGGTGGCGCTTTATCGAATGAGCGATCTTGTTAACCGGGGATTCATTAGCCCGAATGAAGGACGCGGTTTTTTGCTGGATGCGAACTTGATCGACTTTGTGTGGGAAGTCACGTGGGCGGACAGCCAAGATACTCCTGACGAAGAATTAGAATCCGCCATTGGTGAAGTCGAAGGCTACGCGATCTTCATGCATGGGTGGACGGGCAACCACACAATCTTCGAGAGTATTCCGGGGTTGGTGGTAGCGAACAATCCACGTTTGGTCGCTATCTCGGTGGATCACAATGGGTTTGGAGAAACGCGCTTCGTCAATGAAACCCCCACCCTTGAACAATGCTGTCCGCCAAGCGCAATGAAAACCATCGAAGAATGGATCGACGTGATCAAGATTCGCCGCCAGCCGGGTCAGCGCGATCCCAAAGTTATCAATTTCATTGGTCACAGTATGGGCGGAGCGGCGCTGTTCTATCTGAATCCGCTAAAGTGGCGTGTGGGGGAAGAAACTCGACTGGCGCTTACCCCCGCGCTTTTGCTCGATGATGAAATGAAGCGCATTTTCTTCACAGCGCTTGGCATCGGCATCAGCCTTGTGAATATGCTGCGCGTGTTCGAGTTTGTCGAGCGCGTTATCAAGCCACAGGTGATTGAAACCGTATGTTCTGGCGGAAGTTTCTTTGTGCGTCGGGCGCACGCGCTCCAGTATCAGCAAACGCCGCGCGGCACAACAGCGGCGACATTCACCGCGATGGGACTGCTGCAAAACCGCGAGATTCCGCGGCGATGGGATAACTTCAGAGTTACGTTGGGTCATCGTGATTCGCTGGTGGGCTTGGTGCCGATGCTCGATTTATTGAGCAGTATGGAATTCCCCAGTTCGCATGTGCGTGTGGTGGCGGGGTCGCATTACCTGTTCAGCGTGGGGCCGGAAAACGTGTTTCAACACGCGCAAAACCGTGAGCTGGTGGTGCAGGACATCCTTGACCAGCACGCGGGGGCGTATCGCTTGCAACGCACAGGCTTGAAAGTGGGGTAGTCCGGCGGCTGTTTTGTCGCGTGGTGGAACTGTTTTGAACCGTTAAGAACCGTATTACATGCGGCGACAATTGCTTGACTTTGCCAAATCGTTATGTTAATCTTGGTTCAGTTTATTTGTTCCATTTTGAACAATCAAATTTCCTCTCAGGCAATTACAGGTGTTCCATGGCACTTGACCAATTCGCACCCATAGCGGTGCTTCTTATTTTGTCGTTAGTGGTCGGGTTCATCATTCTGGTGATTTCGCGGCTGTTTGGTCCTTTCCGCCCGACAACGCGCAAGACCGCGCCCTATGAAAGCGGCATGAAGCCGATTGGTCCCGCGCGCCGCCGCTACTCGGTCAAGTTTTATCTCGTCGCAGTGCTGTTCATCCTGTTCGACATTGAAGTGATCTTCTTCCTGCCGTGGGCGGTGGTGTTCCGCGATCTCGGTTTGTATGGGCTGATCACGATGGGCGTGTTTGTCGTCATTCTCACGATTGGACTGATTTACGAGTATAAAGTGGGAGCGTTGGAATGGGAGTAATCTCCTCCAAACTAGGGGACTTGGGCGTAGTGACCACTACGCTTGAAACGGCGGTCAACTGGGGACGCAACGGCGCGATGTGGCCTCTGCTGTTTGGGTTGGCGTGCTGCGCGATTGAAATGATGGCGACACAGGCTTCCGATTATGACCTGTCGCGCTTTGGGATGGAACTTAACCGCGCTTCGCCGCGCCAAAGCGACTTGATCATCGTGGCGGGGCGGGTGACGCGCAAAATGGCTCCGGTTGTGCGCCAACTGTACGATCAAATGGCGACTCCGCGATATGTGATAGCGATGGGCGACTGCGCCTCCTGCGGTGGCGTATACAACAATTACGCTGTTGTGCAGGGGGTAGACGAAATTATCCCTGTGGATGTGTATGTCGCGGGATGCCCGCCGCGCCCGGAACAACTGATTCATGGTATCCTCACGCTGCATGAGCGGGTGAAGGGTGAACGCTTCAACGACTGGATCATTGCAAACGAGAGATAAATCGCCATGCCTATTGCCAATGCCATTGACCCAGTGGAATCGTTGAAGGCGGCGCTGCCGGATGCGGTCAAAGGGGTGAAAATTTTCCGCGATGAAACGACGATCATCGTTGATGCCGCACAGATTGAAAAAGTGATGCATCACCTTCGAGATACGAAGGGACTGCTGTACAACTTTCTGTCGGACATCAGCGCGGTGGATTACTATCCCGACGCGTCTACGCCGGATCGCCCAGAACGCTTCGGTGTGAGCTATCACCTGTATTCGCTGCTGTACAGCCGCCGACTGCGTGTGAAAGTGTTCGTGCCAGAAGATGACGCGCATGTGCCAACGGTTACGACAGTGTGGCCGGGCGCGAACTGGTTGGAACGTGAAATTTGGGACATGATGGGTATCTACTTCGATGGACACCCCGATATGCGCCGCTTGTTGATGGCGCAGGATTGGGACGGGCATCCGCACCGCCGTGATTACCCGCTTGGGTATGAAACGATCATGTTCTCGTTCAATGCCGACGAGATCGCCAAGTTCAAACCCGCAGCGACGAACTAATATCGAGTGGAATAGAACGGGGCGCGCTTGTAAGCCGTACAGCGCGCCCCGTATTGCGATGGAGAACGGTTAAGATGACCCTGACCGTAAGACCGAACGATAAAGAGAAAGAAAACGAACTCGCCAGTTGGGAAGGCAGCGTAGAAGAACTGCGCGGATTGGTAAGTGACCGCGCGATGACGGGCGAAACGATGCTGCTCAACATGGGGCCGCATCACCCCAGCACGCATGGTGTTTTGCGCCTGCTGCTCGAACTGGACGGCGAGGAAATTGTGACGTGCTTGCCGGATATTGGTTATCTGCACACGGGCATTGAAAAGAATATCGAAAGTAAGACTTACGAAAAAGCTGTCACGCTGACTGACCGCATGGACTACTTGAGTCCAATGTCGAACAACATGGCGTTCTGCTTGGCAGTTGAAAAGCTGACGGGTTTGGATGTACCCGCACGCGCGCAAACAATCCGCGTGATTTGTTTGGAGCTGTCGCGTATCGCCAGTCATTTGGTGTGGCTTGGCACGCACGCGCTCGATATGGGGGCGATGAGCGTGTTCCTGTACTGCTTCCGCGAGCGCGAAATGATTCTCGATATGTTCGAGATGTTGAGCGGTCAGCGGTTGATGGGCAGCTACTTCCGCCCCGGCGGCGTATGGCGCGACTTGCCGGCAGAATTTTTGCCGACGCTGCAAAAGTTTGTCGATATATTCCCGTCGCGGGTCAACGACTACGAAACGCTGCTGAAAAATAACCCGCTATGGCGAGACCGCACCGAAGGAATCGGGGTAGTTGAACCGGACGAGGCGCTGGCGCTTGGTATGACGGGTCCATCACTGCGCGGTTCGGGCGTGAACTGGGATATTCGTAAAGCGACCCCATACAGCGGCTACGAACAGTATGAGTTCAACGTGCCGTTGGGTGAACACGGTGACGTATATGATCGCTTCTACGTGCGTATTCAAGAATTCCACGAAAGCTTGAAGATCATCAAGCAGGCGATGAAGAACATTCCCGGCGGCCCGTTCCGTTCGGAAAACCGCAAGTTTGTGCCGCCGCCGCGTGCCGAACTGGGACGCAGCATGGAAGCGGTGATTCACCACTTTAAGCTGTGGACAGAAGGTTTTAGCGCGCCGGACGAAGAAGTTTTCGTCGCGGTGGAAAGCCCACGTGGTGAAATTGGGTGCTACCTGCACGGCACGGGCGGGACAAAGCCGCGCCGCGTCCACTTCAAAACGCCATCGTTCATGCACATTAGCGCGTTGAATAAGCTGTCGGCGGGGCATATGATCGCTGACTTGGTGGGCATCATCGGCAGCATCGACATTGTATTGGGCGACAGTGACCGTTAAGAGACACAACTATGCTCAAAGAAAAATACGCAGACCGAATTGAAGCCGTTTTCGCCAAATACGCGACGAAACGTTCGGCGGTGATGCCGCTGCTCTATCTGGCGCAGCAGGAATACGGTTGGGTAAACCAGCAGGGCATTAATGAAGTAGCGGAACTGTGCGAACTTGATCCCACACAGGTCAAGTCGATTGCGGGTTTCTACACGATGTACAGCGAGAAGCCAAAGGGCAAGTATTGGCTTCAGGTATGCACAGATTTGGCGTGCGCGCTCAATGGCGCGGACGAGTTTTACAAGCAGCTTCGCGAGTATTTGGAAGTGACGAGCGATCACCATGACGGTCATGGCGGCGATGACAGCGCCGACGGTCTGTTCACGGTGGATCAGGTGATGTGTCTTGGCGCATGTGACCGCGCACCGATGATGCAGTGCAATTTCCGTTTCTATGAAAATCTCGATATGGAAAAGACGAAGGCGCTGATTGAGCAGTGGCGGGCAGAAGCGGCAGGCGGAACAAGTTCTGACGGAACAAGCGCAGCAGCGAGCAGCCGCAAAAAATCGAGCAAGAAGCAAGAGTAGGGGATGCCGATGAACATCATTTACCGTGAAAAAGACGTTCCCAACATTCATAAACTTGATGTGTACGTCAAAAACGATGGTTATGCGGCGCTGAAAAAGGCGCTTGGCATGACGCGCGCACAGGTGATCGACGAAGTGAAAGCGTCGAATTTGCGTGGGCGCGGCGGCGCGGGCTTCCCCACGGGTGTGAAGTGGAGCTTTATCCCACAGGACAACCCGATCAACTATGTGGTGGTGAACGCCGACGAAAGCGAAACCGGCACGTTCAAAGACCGCCAGATTATGGAAAATAACCCGCACCAGTTGATCGAAGGCGCGTTGATTTGCGCGTATGCGATCAAAGCGGCGGCGGTGTACATTTACATTCGCGGCGAATACTGGGATGTTGCCGAAGGGCTGGAAAAAGCTATCGCGGATGCGACTGCCCAAAACTATGCGGGCGATAAAATTCTCGGCAGCGATTTTTCGTGTCCGGTGTACGTCCACTTGGGCGCGGGCGCGTATATCTGCGGAGAAGAAAGCGCCCTACTCGAAAGCCTTGAAGGCAAGATGGGGCAGCCGCGTGTGCGCCCACCATTCCCGGCACAAAAGGGCGGTGGTTTATACGCCGAACCCACCGTCGTGAACAACGTTGAAACGCTGGCGAATGTGCCGTACATCATTCAACACGGTGCTGCGGCGTATAAATCGCTGGGTACGGAAAGCAGCACGGGCACAAAAGTATTCTGCTTGAGCGGGCATGTCAATAAGCCGGGCAACTATGAACTCGAAATGGGCAAGAACACGCTGCGCGATTTGATCTTTACGCATGGCGGCGGCATCAAGGGCGGCAAGCAGATCAAGGGCTTTTTGCCGTCAGGCGGATCGGGTCCGGTTGTGCGTGTGAACGGCAACAATGATCCCGTGCTGGATACGCCGCTGACCTACGAAGACTTCGTTAAAATGGGCACCATTCTCGGTTCGGCTTCGTTCATCATCATGGATGAAACCGTCGATATGACGTGGGTTGCCAGCAAGATCACCAAGTTCTTCAAGCATGAAAGCTGCGGCAAATGCACGCCTTGTCGTGAAGGCACGTACTGGCTCGACAAGGTGATTGACCGCATTATGGACGGCGGCGGAAAACCTTCCGACGTGGAGTTGATCAACAACGTCGCCAAGAATATGCAGGGCGTGACGCTGTGCGCGCTTGGTGATTTCGCGGCGAACCCGATCATCTACACGATCAAGAACTTCCCAGAAGATTTCGCCGCGCATGTGTCGGGGAAAGCGCCGCTTGCGGTAGCGGGCGATTAGCAGCCCGCACGGTTTGAAGGACTTTGCATGACCGATGAACGTTCACCGCACAACAAGCCGCCGCAGTGGATACCCGACGATGATCCGCTGCTAGAGGACTTCCCCCGTTTTACGGAAGAAGAACTCGAATCGTCGCAGTCAAAGGCGGTTGAGGAACAGGCGGACGGTCAATTCGCGGGAGCGCCGGACGAATACGCGAGCTGGCGGTCAAGTGCGGCGCGGACGTTTGAACCACAACCACAGGACGTGGAATTCCCCACGTCCGACGCATTTGTAGACATTATGATGGAAACTCACCCGGATGCGAACGATGCGCCGGAGATGGGGTTGGGCGGGCGGATACTGGCGTTCTTGGGGTTAAATCCCGGCGGCGTGGAGCGTGAACGGCTGTACAATCTGAATCATGCGATACAGGTCGCGCCCGATGCGGCGGTGAATTACGTATTACGCGGTGAAATCTACATGGACCGCGGAGAATACAGGCTCGCCGCCGATGACTTCCGACAGGCGCTTGAACTGGCGGAGAGCCAATTTATCCACCAAGCGGAAAAACAGCTTGGGATTATCAATCAGGCAATGCAAGACCGCGCGCTCGCCGGATACGAATCGGCGCTTCGCCGGATTAAGCCGAACAAGCGAAACAGGCGTGACTTTTCGGAGGACATTTAGATGGCGAATACCGTCACGATTTATATCGACGATAAACCGTATGAAGTAACCGCTGGGTCGAATTTGGTCGATGCGGCGAAGCGGATAGGCACCGATATACCGGTGTTCTGCTACCACCCCAAAATGAAACCTGTCGGCATGTGCCGTATGTGCCTTGTCGAAATGGGATCGCCCATGCGTGACCGCGCGACGGGCGAACTTGTCATGGAAAATGGGCAGCCGAAAATCAATTGGAATCCCAAGCCGCAGACGGCATGTACGCAGGTGGTGAGCGATGGAATGCGGATTCGCACACAGTCACAAATGGTGATTGATGGGCGTAAGAACGTGGTCGAGTTTCTGCTCACGAGTCATCCGCTCGACTGCCCGATCTGCGACAAGGGCGGCGAATGCCCGCTGCAAAACCTGACGATGGAACATGGACCCGGCACGACGCGCATGGTCTTTGAAGACAAAATGCATCTCGATAAGCACGTGCCGCTGGGCGATTTGATCTTCTTGGATGAAGAACGGTGCATCCAATGTGGTCGCTGCGTGCGCTTCCAAGATGAAGTCGTGGGCGATCCGGTGTTGGGCTTCCACGAACGCGGGCGCACGCTCCAAATTGTGACGGTGAGCGATCCGCCGTTTGACACGTATTTCAGTGGCAACACCACGGATATTTGCCCTGTTGGCGCGCTGACCACCGAAGATTTCCGTTTTGGTGCGCGCCCATGGGAATTGACGAATATCCCAAGCATCTGCCCGCACTGCCCTGTTGGCTGCAACGTGACGGCTTCGACGCGGCTTGACCGTGACTTTGGCGGACGCGCGATGATCAAGCGCATGATGCCGCGCCAGAACGAGCAGGTCAACGAAATTTGGATGTGCGATAAGGGACGCTTCGGGCATCACTTTACGCGCAGCGAAGACCGCTTGATGCACCCGATGATCCGCCGCGCGGGTGCGCCGCAAGTCGCTACCAACTATGGCGAGGCTTTCACCGCCGCCGCGCAAGCGATCAAGGGTGCGGAAGGCGATGTGGCGGCGATTGCTGGCAGCAGCATGAGCAACGAAGATTTGTACATGCTGCATCAACTCGTCAAGGCGGGTGGTTCGACGCGCTTGGGCGCGTGGCCCCCTACCCACGCGGGCGCGGATTTGGTCGCGCAAGTGGGTGTGGGCAAGGGGACGGATCTCGGCAAACTCGGTAATGGCGATGCGGTTCTCGTGATTGCCAGCGACCTTGAAGAAGAAGCGCCAGTGTGGCGTTTGCGCGTTAAGCAGGCGCATGATCGCGGCGCATATGTGGTTGTGGCCAATGCGCGCCCGACACGCATGGATGATTTCGCCAGCGCGACGTTCCGTTATCAATTTGGTGATGCGGTAAGCACGTTTGCAGACCAAGATTTGAAAGCAAAACTCGGTGGCGCGACCAACTTGGTGATCATCGCGGGCGCGGAAGGCTTGACGCTCGATGGCAGTCGCGCGCTCATGCAAGCGGCGGCGAACTTCTTGATCGATACGCAGCACATCGGCAAGGCAAACAATGGCTTGATGGCGACCCTACCCGGCGCAAACGGGATGGGTTTGCACTATTTTGGTTTCTCGCCGGAAAACACACGCGATATTGCCCAAAACCCACCAAAGGTCTTGATCGTCGCGCAAGCAGATGTACTGTACGATGATCCGACTGCCGCTGAATGGTTGAGCAAGGTGGAAACGGTGATCGCGTTCAGCCTGTTCCCTGATGCGCTGACGACACAAGCGCAAATCGCGCTGCCAATCCAGAGCTTCGCGGAACGTGACGGATCGTTCACGAACGGGGAACGCCGTGTGCAGCGGTTCTACACCGCGCAGGGTCCAATGGGCGAATCGCTGCCCGCGTGGCTGTCGATTGCGCGTGTGCTAGAGCGCGTAAACGACACCAAGCCGAAGGCATCGGCGGCGGCGGTGATGCTGGAAATCACGCAGACGATCCCGGCATTCGCGGGCTGCCGCTTCAACGAACTGGCGAAGGTCGAAAAGCAGTTCCCAGATGTGGGCGGCGCTGATCTGTATTACGGCGGCACGGCGTACAAGAATAACGGCGGCTTGGGCGTGCAAATCGCCAGCGCAGCCGACACAGGTACGGCGCTCAAGTCCGGCAAAGTCGATACTGCCAGCGTCGAAAAATCGGCGGTGAAAGTCGGCAAGGGCGAGCTGCTCGTCGTCCCCGTCACCAGCCTATACAACCGTGAACAAACTTTCCGCCCCAGCGAAGCGGCGGTGATGGAAGCGCGCGTCCCTGCGGCGTTCGTGGAAATCAACGAAGCGGATGCGCGTAAACTGAATATCAATGATGGTGATGTGGTCGAAGTCGTGGTGGATGATGTTCGCGTGCAGGTGCGCGCGCATGTCAACGGGAGCGCGCCGGCGGGTGTGGTACTGCTGCCGCGCAACTTGGCAAACGAAGCCTCGCCGCTGGTGATTGGGGCGGGTAAAATTGCAGTGCTGCAACCCGCGACGGTGTAACAATAAAACGGTGATGTGCCAATGTAATATGACCGATAAACAGGTGTTTGTAGGGGCGGCATGTATGCCGCCCCTACAAAAAAAATCGGTTGTGGCATGTTCGCATGAGGTTGAATTAAGATTGCGAATGCGAAAAGGCATTTGAGGGCAAGCGAATGGCGACAGTTTCTAATACATCTAATACGCCCAACCGCATCCCGCGTTGGGTGATCATCGCCGGGGTGGTGGTGCTTGTCATCATCGCATCACTGGCGCTGTTGATCGCCAACATCGACGCGGTGGTGGCGGGCATCGAATCATTTTTGAACAACGTCCTGTTCAACGCCAACCGCGTTGACCCGAACAACGTGATTATGTGCCGCACGAACAGTACGTGCAGCATCACACAGTCGATCATCTACTCGTTGATCTTCTTCTTCGTCATTTTGACGGGCTTCGCGTATACCACACTGCTTGAACGCAAATTCATCGCGTGGTTTCAACAGCGCAGCGGACCGAACCGGGTAGGTCCGGGCGGCTTGCTGCAGCCGCTTGCTGACGCGATTAAGCTGATTTTCAAAGAGGACATTGAACCCAGCGGCGCGGACAAGACAGTGTATCGCATCGCGCCGCTGCTTAAAGGTGTTCCCGCGTTGATTTTGCTGGCGGTTGTGCCTGTCGGACCCGACCTGCTGATCCCATGGTTTGATGGCAACGTGTATCAAGTGCCGCTGGGATTGGTGGACATCAATGTGGGCGTGCTGTGGCTGCTAGCAATCACGAGCATTGGCACGTATGGCGTGGTGCTGGCGGGATGGTCAAGTAATAACAAGTATGCGATGCTTGGCGGGCTGCGCGCATCGGCGCAGATGCTGAGCTACGAATTGAGTCTCGGCTTAACAATGGCTGTCCCCATCTTGATTGTGGGCAGCATGAGTCTTGGTGACATCATCCGCGAACAGACGTACATTTGGGAATGGTTTGTGTTCCAAAATCCGCTGGCGGCTGGCATTTTGATGCTGGCACTGCTGGCAGAGGTTAACCGTTCACCATTCGACTTGCCGGAAGCGGAACAAGAACTCACACAGGGGTTCATGACCGAATACAGCGGCATGAAGTTCGCGTTTTTCATGATGGGTGAATATCTGGGCATGATCGGCATCAGCGCGGTAGTTGCCACGCTGTTCTTCGGCGGGTATCAAGACGGTTTTGGCTTGGTGGATAACCTTCCCATTCTGGGGCCTGTCGTGTTGATTGGCAAGATCATCCTGTTCTTGATCGGTATGGTGTGGGTGCGCGCTACCGTCCCGCGTATTCGCTATGACCGCCTGATGGCGCTCGGCTGGAAGATTCTACTGCCGCTGGCGCTCGTCGCGGTGACGTGGACGGCGATCAGCGTTCTCATCGCAGACACGTTCGGCAGTCCGGTTGCTTACGGGATTGTGTCGGGGATTTTCTTCGTGATTGTGATGGCGATTGGGCTGGCGCTGTTCCGTCGTTCTGGCGAACCTGAACCGGAAAAACTCGAAGATGATCCGATTGTGACGGGTGAACGTCGTGGGCTGGGGTGGGTTGCTCTGCAAGTGTTGGGCGCGCTGCTCGCCATCCCGATTGGGCTGTTCGAGTTCACGGTGAACTTGCTTGAACGGATCGCCAAGCTCGCGCCGCCGGAAGAAAAGCAAGATTCGACGCAGAAATAAATACGCGGACAATGGAATCTTTGTCGGGACATGGCACGCCATGTCCGAGACATGTAAAACGGACGACACATGTGTCGTCCGCCGCCCCAAAACAGATTAGATTGATAGGAGAGCGCCGACGATGAACATTTTGCGCGGCTTTGCGACCACGTTCAAACACCTACTCGAAGAACCGGTGACGCTCCAGTACCCGGAGCAGCAGCGCCCATTCCGTGAGCGTTACAAGGGGCGGCATCATCTGCGCCGTTACGAAAACGGTTTGGAAAAATGCATCGGCTGTTCGCTGTGCGCGGCAAGCTGCCCCGCCGACGCGATTTGGGTGGAAGCGGCTGAAAATACCGACGAAGAACGCTACAGCCCGGGCGAACGCTACGCCAAGACCTACGAGATCAACATGCTGCGCTGTATCTTCTGCGGGTACTGCGAAGATGCCTGCCCAACACAAGCGATTGAACTGGGACATGAGCATGAATTGAGCTTTACGGATCGGCGTGACGCGATTTTCACCAAGAAGATGCTGCTCGATCCCGTCCCCGAAGGTGGGCAGGATACGCCGCAGCAGGTCGAACCGGGCGTGTATACACGCGCAATTCCCGACATGCCGAACCCGCTGTAACAGCGGCTTTCGCCTCGAACCGCATCGAACATGAGGACAAAAACGGTGTTTCCCAACCGTTTTTGTTTTTATGGGGGAATCGTCATGAAGAAACTCCTTGTGCTTGTGAGCGCCATTCTTCCGTCGGTTTTGCGGGTGTTTCTGCTGCGCGCCTGCGGCGTTCGCATCGGGCGTGGTGTACGACTGGGTTGGCTTTCAGTGCTGCATGTGGACAACCTGACCATCGGTGACGGCACGACGATTTCACCGTTGTGTTTTGTGCGCGCGCACGATTTAGTGTTGGGCAAGCGCGTGTATATCGGATCGCTGACCTTGATCAACACGGTGAAACTGTTTGTGGATGATGACTCGCGCATCAGCCGCTTTGTGATCGTGTCGGCGGGGCAGTTAAATGCACACAGCGCCTTAATCATTGGCAAGCGGGTGTCGGTGTATCCGTTTTGTTGGATTGACACAACGCGCGAAGTGACGATGCAGGATGAGGCAGGGATTGGCGGCGGCACCTATATCTTCACACACGGGTCATGGCAGCCGAACATTGATGGATATCCCGTGGCGTTTGGGGCGGTGACGATTGAGCGTGGGGTGTGGCTGCCGTGGCGCGTGTTCATTTTGCCAAATGTGACAATTGGCGAATATGCGACGATTGGCGCGGGGGCGGTCATCAACAAGAGCATCCCTGCGTACAGCTTGGCGGGGGGTATTCCAGCAAAGGTAATCAAGGCGGATGGTGAGCATGTCCGCCGCTTGAGCATTGACGAAAAGATTGAATTGGTGCGGAAGATGTTGAGGGAGTCTGTCGATCAGCTCCGCTTTGAAGGATTCAGCGTTACGCTGACGGATTCGCCCGATGAGATCACGCTAGAAACCGACGCGGGGCGGGTGATCTTTCGCAGCGCGTTTGAGCGTCTGCCGGATACTGGACGCGAACGCATGGTGATCATCAGTTGGGAACGTTTTCCCGACGCGATGCTGATGTCGATGGAAGCGCGGGGCGCGGCGTGGATTGACTTCGCGCGGCGGCGCTGTGCTGAAGGGGATGATCCTCTGTTTGAGGCAATTCGCGGCATTTTTAGCATTCATGGTGTTCGATTTGAACCCACGAGCAGCGCTGATGCAGTGCGACTGCCGGATGTGGAAAGGTCGAAACTTGGCTGAACTTCGCATTAGCGCGCCCGCAGGTTTTGAAAACGAACGCGCTTATGCTGTGCGTGTCGTGCTGCATGAATGGTTAGGCATCTCTTACACACTGTCGCTGGATGTGAATGTGACCGACTGGATCATCACAGATGGCATTAGAACGGTCACGCTGCCAGATGTGTTCTTTGCGATGCCCAATTCAGCATGGCTTAAGCCAGAATCGCTGCCCAAGCCGCCGTATAAAAGCCTGTTGATCGACGGGGAAAACCTGCCTATGGTGTTCGGACGTGATGAAAATCTGGCGGGAGTCGATGAAAGCGCGTCATTTTTCGGGATTGATGTATTCGGATCGGCATTTTTCTGGTTAACTCGCTATGAAGAAGCGGTGTTGACACAGCGCGACCCATATGGGCGTTTTTCGGTAAAGACTTCGACAGTAGGCGCTCTGGTGATGCGTCCTATCGTGAACGAATACGTTGAAGCACTGTGGCGCGCGCTGACACGAGTGTTTCATGGTTTAACGCGCAAACAACGTGAGTACCGCTTTCTTTTAAGCTGCGATGTCGATCAGCCGTTTGGCGGCGCGGGTCGCCCGCTGTCAAATTTGGCACGGAGTATGGCAAACGATGTACGCAAGCGCCGCCCGTTGAGTGTGGCTGTGAATCGTTTGCTGGTGTGGGCACGTCATGATTACGCCCATGACCCGTGTAATACGTTCGATTACTTGATGGCGCACGCCGAAAAAGCTGCGGTGCCGCTGGCGTTTTATTTCATCGCTGACCACACTGGTGGACGAATCGATGGGGATTACGCCGTTGATCAGCCGGAAATTGGGAAATTGATGAAACAGATGGTTGAGCGTGGTCACGAGATTGGGCTGCACACAAGCTATATGACGAGTTTGGATGCAGCGCAAACGGTCAAAGAGTGCGCCATGCTGCGGCAGGCGATGGATCAACTGGGAATCGATGCGCCGATTCGTGGAGGTCGTCAGCATTATTTACGCTGGGAGCCATCGATTACGTGGGAGAATTGGCAAAGTGCGGGGCTGCACTATGACAGTACAGTGGGATATTTCGACTCGGTGGGGTTTAGAGCAGGGACATGCTGGGAATATCCCGTGTATCATCTGCAAAAACGGCAGCCAATCAACTTGATTGAACGTCCGCTGGTGGCGATGGATGCAACCTTATGGGACGACATGGGTGTGCGCGAAACGGATGCAGAAGCGGGTGCGGCGCTCATGCTGCCCATTTTGCAGGCGTGCAAGAAACATAGGGGCGATTTCACGTTTCTATGGCACAATCACACCCTGCTTTTTGTTCAACAACGTCAACTTTTCGAGCGCGTGTTAGCGGCACATTAAGCGTTATGTGCCACACACCCAAGAGCGGAGAATCTTTTGAAACCGTATTTGGTTTGTGTTAAACTGCACAAGGTTTACAGCACCCAACCTGTATACACGGATTTTGGTATATGACAGAGTTTTGGCTTTTTATCATCGCGGCTGCCATCGCCGTGTTGTTCGCCGTTCTCATGCTGCTTAATGAGAATGCCGTACACAGCGCCTTGTCGCTTATTGTGACAATGGTTTCGATCTCGTTTCTTTTCCTGCTGCTGGATGCCCCATTCCTCGCCATGATCCAGATCACGGTGTATGCAGGCGCGATCATGGTGTTGTTCCTGTTCGTGATCATGCTGCTGGGCGCGGAAAAAAGCGAATCGCCGGATATGCCGGGTCCCGGCACGACGAAGTTTCGCTGGTTCACGGGCGCAGCAGTCGGGCTGACTTTCGCGCTGCTTGCGTCGATTGGCTTGTCGATCATCAACAGCCAAGTGGACTCGCGTGAAATTCCCATCGCAGACCCACAGGTTCGCGTCGGTCATTTCGCGCCGGATGTTGGCGCGGTTGATGTGTATGCGGGTGAAACACAGGTCGCGGATGATCTGCTGTTTGGCGAGACCACTTCGTTCGTGTCGCTGCCTGCTGGCGAAAATACGCTGCGCGTTGTACCTGTCGATGGTGGGGCAGAACTCTCCACGACAGTCACACTCGAAGGCGGATCAGTTCAGACGGTGCTTGCCTATGGGGTGGATGCAGTGGAATTTGCCGTGATCCCGCAGGATTTCAGCACAGTGACCGAAGACCGCACCTCACGCGTGATGGTGTTCAACGCCAACCCGAACGTGACGGTTCGCATGGTCGATATGGGTTCAGAACTGGTTGCCGATGACACGCGCGATTTGATTGCTGGCGTGCCGTATGGTCAGGTTTCCGATGTGACTCTGCTCGAAGAAGATACCGTGCAGTGGACATTCGTGGACGACGCGCAGCCGGACAACATCTTGTATCGCTTGCGCGATTACGAACTGGAACGCGATACCATGCAGTTGGTCGTGTTTACGCCGGAACGCGAATTCGACGGATCGCTGCGCGACAACGTGTATCCGCTGGCAAGCGAAACCGCGCCGAGCTTCGGCGGTCCGCGCGCGATTGGTTACGCGCTGTTCACTACCTACATGCTCCCGTTCCAACTGCTGGCGCTGCTGCTGCTGGCGGCGATGGTCGGCGTGATTGTGCTGACGCACCGCGAAACGGAAAAAGTGGGCGCGAAAGTCGGTGGTCGCCGCCGTGTGAGCCGTCCGCTGGTGAACGTGATCGCCGCGCAAACGGGTACAGATGTCACGGAAGACGGCGCGCCGGAAGGTTCGCCCACAGCGGGCGATTAGCCCGAACGCCGAACAACCGGAGATAAAAAGACATGGTCGCTACAGAAGCATATCTCATGTTGAGCATGGTGTTATTCGTCCTTGGGACGATGGGCGTGCTGCTGCGCCGTAACGCTATTCTCGTCTTTATGTCAGTTGAATTGATGTTGAACGCGACAAACCTTGCGCTGGCGGCGTTCGCGCGCCAGTGGGGGCAAGAAGGCGGTCACTTGTTTGTGTTTTTTATCATCACGGTGGCAGCCGCAGAAGTCGCGGTAGGGTTGGCGTTGATTGTCGCCATCTTCCGCAGCAAACGCAGCATCAACATCGATGAACTCCACCAGATGGAAGGGTAGTCATGGAAAATTACCCCGCGTTAGTGCCTCTGATTATCCTCATCCCCGCTATCGGCGCGTTCATTAACCTGTTCTGGGGAGCGCGACTCACCGAGCGTGGTATCGCCATCGTCGGCACGACTGCTTCGGCTTTGGCGTTTATCATCGCAGTGCTGCTGTTTAGCTATTTAAGCAGCAGTGGCTATGAAGCGGCAGTCGTTAATCCGCCGTTTTTGGATGGCTGGGTGAATCTCGTCGGTATTGAAATCCCGTGGCAGATGCGCGTCGATACGTTAAGCGTGACGATGATGCTCGTTGTCACAGGTGTGGGATCGCTCATTCATCTGTATGCCATTGGCTATATGCACGGCGATGAACGTTTCCATCGTTTCTTTGCCTATCTCAATATGTTCCTCTCGTTCATGCTCATTTTGGTGACGGGGAACAACTTCTTGATGCTGTTCGTCGGTTGGGAAGGCGTGGGCTTGTGTTCATTTCTGCTCATCGGCTTCTGGTTCGACAAGGCTAAAGGTGTGGGTTGGCGCAACAGCAACGCCGCACGCAAAGCCATGATCGTCAATCGTATTGGCGACTTCGGCTTGATGATGGGCATCTTCCTGATTTTTGCCACCTTCAATACACTGGATTTCTACAAGCCGGGTGAACTCGCTGTCCCTGCTGGCGCGCACGGTGAAGCCGAAGCGCACGGCACTGAGGCGGGCGCGGAAGGTGAAGCGGGCGCGGCTGAAGGCGAAGAATCGCACAAGCGCCCGTCGTTTGTGCTGGCGGAAGAAGAAACCACCGGCGCGGAATACACCAATAACGATCACATCCCGACGGAACAGCTTGGCGTATTCGGGCAAACTGAACGCTACATCGCGGAAGGCGACCATGAAGTTGATTTTGGTCCGTTCTCGCTGCCGTTCAATACGGTGATCACGCTGATCACAATCTTCATGCTGATTGGCGCGACGGGTAAATCGGCGCAAATTCCACTGTTTGTGTGGCTGCCGGATGCGATGGCGGGTCCAACTCCGGTGTCGGCGCTCATCCATGCTGCGACGATGGTCACTGCGGGCGTATACATGATGGTGCGCTCGAACGTGTTCTTTTACGAAGCCGAACTTACATCCTTTATCGTCGCAGTGATTGGCGCGAGTACAGCGATTGTGGCGGGCTTTATCGCCGTTGGTCAGTGGGACATTAAGCGTGTGCTGGCATATTCGACGGTCAGCCAGCTTGGGTTCATGGTCGCGGCGGTTGGCATCGGCGCGTATGGCGCGGCGATGTTCCACCTTGTCACTCATGCCTTCTTTAAGGCGCTGTTGTTCTTGGGCAGCGGTTCGGTGATCCACGCGATGGAACACGGGCATCATCACGCGCACAGTCACGGGCATGATGATCACGGACATGACCATGATGCACACGGGGACGAGCATCATCACGAAGAAGAATTTGATCCCCAAGACATGCGAAACATGGGCGGTTTGGCGCGCAGAATGCCCGCGACCTACATCACGTATGTGATCGGCACGCTGGCGCTGGCAGGGATCATCCCGTTTGCAGGTTTCTGGTCAAAAGACGAAATTCTCGCGGATGCGTTCATCGCCGCGTTTGAAGACGGTCAGTTAGGCGGGTTTATCGTACTCGGCTTACTGCTGTTGGCGGCGGGTTTCACCGCGTTCTACATGTGGCGGCAAATTGTGCTGGTGTTTCATGGCAAGCCGCGCACCGAAGCTGCCGCTCACGCGCCCGAAAGCGTCGCAACGATGGTCATTCCGCTGCTGGTGCTGGCGTTCTTCAGCGTCACTGTTGGGTTTATGAACTTCCCATCGGGCTTGCTCGGCTTGGATGGCATTTTCGGCGCGCACCGCTTCACCGATTGGCTCGGCTATTCGGTGCTGCACGTTCACGCGGCGAGTTTCAACCCGGTAATCGCGGGATTGGCGCTGGTGCTGGCATTCGCGGCGATTGGCATCGCCAACAACATCTACTCGAAAGACAAAGAGGTCGCCGCGACAGGGCGCGATCCACTGCAAGTGCGCGATGGCATTGGCGCGGCATGGAATTTAGCGCACGCCCGCTTGTATTGGGACGAAACCTATAACCGTCTATTCGAGCGTCCATTCAACGCGATTGCAAAATTCCTTGCGGATACGCTCGATTGGGCGTTCTGGCACGATTACTTCCACAACACGGTGCTGTTGAAAGGATTTAGGTCGATTGGCACGATCCTCAGCCAACCGGTTGATCTCGGTATCATCGACGGTATCGTGAACGGTATTGGTCGCCTTGCGCGCTGGTTCAGCGGTTTCTTGCGTCCCGCGCAAACGGGCTATGTGCGGACGTATGCCATCACCCTGCTGTTGGGGGTCGTCGTCGTCGTGATTGTGCTGCTGCTGCCGCTGTTACAGCGCGGCTAAACGAGTGACATGGTAAGCGCAAACGAACAAGGTTGTGTGTTCGGTTGTGCCCATACCTTCTTGAGGAGACATTATGGAAAACACTGGGCTTTCGCTCGTCACCGTCGTGCTGTTTCTGCCGATGGTGGGCTTCTCGATTCTGCTCTTTATGCGCGAATCGATGACCGAGCAAATCAAATGGACGGCGTTCGGCACGAGCATGGTCACGTTCGCCGTGTCGCTGCTGCTGTGGGTGGGATTCGACGCGAATAATCCCGGCTTACAGATGGTGCAGCAATGGGCATTCTTGCCTCAAGTTGGCAGTAACTATTACGTCGGCATTGACGGCATGAGTTTGCTGCTCGTCATCCTGACGACGTTCATCATGCCGATTGCGATCCTTGCGTCGTTCCGCGCGCATGTGCTGCACGAACGCGGGCGCGAAAAACTATACTACATGCTGCTGCTGCTGCTCGAATGGGCGATGCTTGGCGTGTTCGTCGCGCAAGATTTGATCGTGTTCTTCATCTTCTACGAAATCACACTGGTGCCGATGTACTTCTTGATCGGCATTTGGGGTTCGGAAAACCGCGTGTACGCGGCGCTCAAATTCTTCCTGTACACGATTGCCGGCTCGATTTTGATGCTGCTGGCGATTTTGTATGTCGGCAGCGCGGCGGGGACGTTCAGCGTTCCGGCAATTATGAGCATGATTCAAAGCGGCGAACTAGTGTTCCCCTTCAGCGGATTGTTCAGCCCGCAGTCATTCTTGTTCTTGGGCTTCTTTATCGGGTTTGCAGTCAAAGTGCCGATTTGGCCGCTGCACAGTTGGCTGCCCGACGCGCACGTGCAAGCGCCAACCGCTGGTTCGGTCATTCTGGCGGGCGTGCTGCTTAAACTTGGCACTTACGGCTTGATCCGCTTCTGTGTGCCGCTGTTCCCAGAAGCCGCTGTCGCTTGGGCTCCGTTCGTCGGCGTGCTGGGCGTAATCGGTATCATCTACGGCGCATGGGTGAGCTACGCACAAACCGACGTGAAAAAGTTGGTCGCGTATTCCTCAATCAGCCACTTGGGATTTGTTGTGATTGGCATTTTCTCGCTGACAACGGCAGGCATTCAAGGCGCGTTGATCCAGATGGTCAATCACGGCATCAGCACGGGTGGGCTGTTCTTGCTCGTCGGGATGCTGTATGAACGCCGCCACACCAAAGCCATTGACGCTTACGGCGGCATTTGGAAAGCGCTTCCGTTATTCGGCGGAATCAGCCTTGTAATCACCTTAAGCAGCATGGGCTTGCCGGGGTTGAACGGTTTTGTAGGTGAATTCACGATTTTGATGGGCACATTCAACAGTGAAGTGTTGGGCTTCTTCTTCGCGTTGTTTGCCACCTTAGGCATCATTCTGGCAGCCATCTACATGCTGTATATGTTCCAGAAGGTGTACATGGGTGAACTTGATAAAGAAGAAAACAAGCATCTCGAACCGCTTCACTGGCAGGAAATCGCTGTGCTTGCTCCGATTGTCGTTATGGCAATTGTGCTGGGTATTCAGCCGGGTCCGTTCTTTGCGACGATGGGCGCGACTGTCACCGACGTGGTTGCCCGCGTCACGCCGTTCATCACGACTGTCGCGCAGCTTCCGTAGCACTTAACCGTTGCGCGAAGGGGATGCGCTTCACGGGCATCCCCAACGTGAGGAGATAAACAAGCATGTTTCAAGTGCCTACCCTTGAAGAACTGAATCTCGGCATCACCATCCCCGCGATGAGCGTGGCGGTGTGGGCATGTATCCTCCTGCTCATTGACCTGTGGGTGCCGAAGGATCGCAAAAGCACAACTGCATGGTTGGCGGCGGGCGGGCTGGTGTTCGCTTTTGTCGCCAACCTGTTCGTGTACAACACTCCCGGCGAATCGTTCATGGGCATGTTCGTGGCGGATCGTTTCACTGGCTTCATGAACGTGATCATTCTCGTGACAGCGTTCTTGGGTGTGCTGTTGAGCCTCGATTACCTCAAGCGCGCCGGAATTGAACGTGGCGAGTTCTACATTCTGCTGCTGTTTGCGACCAGCGGCATGATGTTTATGGCATCGTCCAACGACTTGATCGCCGTTTTTGTCTCGCTCGAACTGTTGAGCATCCCGCTGTATGTGCTGTCGGCATTCCGCGCGCCAGATTTGAAAAGCGAAGAAAGCGGCTTGAAATACTTTGTGCTGGGCGCGTTCGCCAGCGCGTTCTTTGTGTATGGCGCGGCGCTCGTTTATGGTGCGACAGGCACAACCAATCTGCCGGAAATTTTCGCCGCGCTGCAAACACTCAATGTCGCGGAAACAGGCACGGCACTGCTGATGCTGGTGGGCAGCGGCTTAGTGCTGGTCGGGTTGGGCTTCAAAGTCGCGGTAGTGCCGTTCCACATGTGGACACCGGACGTATATGAAGGCGCTCCCACCCCTGTGACCGCGTTTATGAGTGTGGGCGCGAAGGCGGGGGGCTTTGCCGCGCTGCTTCGCATCCTCATCATCGGCTTGCCGACATTCGCGGTTGTCGATGCGGCGACGGCGGCATCATGGCAGCAAATCGTGTGGATTTTGGCGGCGGCGACGGTCATCCTTGGTAACTTGGTAGCAATCTCGCAAAGCAACATCAAGCGAATGCTGGCGTATTCGTCCATCGCGCACGCGGGGTATATCATGATGGCGGTTGCAGCGGCGGGGACAGCGGGCATGGCGGATGCTTCGGCAAACGCGGCGCTCGTTTATCTGCTGGCGTATGCCTTCACCAATCTTGGCGCGTTCGCTGTGGCGATTGCCATCGAAAAAGATGATGGTACAGGCACAAGCCTTGACGACTTCAACGGGCTGGCGAAAAGCCGTCCGATGCTGGCGCTGATGATGACCATTTTCATGTTGAGCCTAACGGGTATCCCCCTCACCAGCGGATTTATGGGCAAGCTGTTGGTGTTCCAAGCGACACTCGACGCGGGCTTAGTGCCGCTGGCGATCATCGGTGTGCTGACGAGCGTGGTAAGCGCGTTCTACTATATCCGCATCATCTTGAATATGTACTTCAAAGATGCGGAAGGCAGCACGACACCGGGCGCGACCAAGTACGTCAATTGGGTGGTGTACGCGGCGTGCGCCGGGACGCTCATTCTGGGCATCGCGCCCGCGCTGGCGATCAACTTGGGCGGCGCGAATCTGTTCGCCATGATCCCATGATGTCCTAAGTGCTTCCCCCTGATTACCTAGACGCGCGCTTTCAAAAACTGAGAGCGCGCGTTTTTATTGGTATAGCAGCGGATTATCTCCAATAGATTATTTAGTAAATATCTGCTATGCTCCCAAAGAATACCAATGTCACACGCTCCGCTAATTTGGATCGCATACGATTATGTTGAGCATAGGTATCCACATCGGAGACTTCGTTTTGACAGAGGTCATCGCTCAACATGGGCGTGTCGTTGTGTATCGCGCGCATCAAACCTCTGTAGACCGCGATGTGACGATCAAGTTCATCAACATCGATCCGCATGACAGCAGTGACAGCTTCCAAAGACGATTTCTCGCCAAAATTGGCAGAAGGGCAACGCTCGAAGGGCTGCACATCCTCCCCGTATATGCCTATGGAATTCACGATGAAACGTGGGGCTACGTCGTGATGCGCTACATGCGCGGCGGCACACTCGAATCATGGATCTCCGCAGACCGCGCCGCGCACCTTGATTGGGGGCGGGTGGAAATTTTGTTCCTGCAAATAGCGAATGCGCTGGCGTTCACACACCGGAACGGGTTGATTCACGGAAACTTCAAGCCGTCGAACGTGCTGTTTGACGAACAAGGAAACGCTTTCGTTAGTGATTTTGGGGTAAGCAGCATCGGACAGCGCGCGGATGTATCTCCGTTCCACGATTTGGACGATAGCACTCTCATCTCCGCGATTGCGTATCTCGCGCCGGAACAGCTTCGCGGCGGACTGCTCGATGAGCGCACAGATGTGTATGCAGTTGGGGCGGTGCTGTATGCGATATTCACCGGATTCCCGCCGATTCAACCACAGAGCGGGGAACTGGTTGCCGATTATGCTGTGCGCCTGCTTTTTCAGTCGATTGTGCCCGTGCAGGAGCGTAATCCCGCCATCCCCGACAGCATCAACGCTGTGGTGATGTGCGCGCTTGCTAAAGACCCCGCCGCTCGTTATTCGAGCATGGATGCGCTCATTACAGCATTTACGGATGCGATGCGCCGGTTCATCGGTGAAAGCCGCTCGAATGACCCACTGACCGACATGTTCAACACCATCACGATGGAACAGCCTGTGCTGCGGCTTCCAGTTGAGCGCGATGAATGGAGTAAGCGTCTGTTTGCAAAGCCGATCACCATGAATACATCGGCGGTGTGGCTGGGGCTGTCGGTTGTGCTGCTGCTGCTAGTGCTGGTGTTGGCTGCATGGAGCTACAGCCACAGTTTGCAGCAAGCGGCGGAACAGGTCAGCAGTCTAGGTGTTAGCCCACATATCTTGACCGATGTGGAAGGCACAGTCGGTGATACTGTACCTACAGACGATGAAATAGAACGGGCACGGGTGGCACTAAGCGATGATTTTATCGCGTATATCGCCTGCGGACTTGACTCTGAGACACAGGCGGCGCGCGCGCGCGAAATGTCCGATCTTGCGCGCGAATATGGGCTAAATTTTCGTGTGTATGACAGCCAAATGTCCGATTACAGACAGTCTACATTGATCGAACAGGCGCGGGCGGAAGGCGCACAGGGCATCATCTTGTGCATGTTGAGCGATATGAATAATGACACACTTGCCGATGTGCGGCGCGCACGTATTCCACTCGTCATCACGTCGATACCCGCGGTACTCGTCAGCGGTGTGGGCGTGGGAATCGATTCATGGGAATTAGGACGCGCCGCCGCACGACTGGCAGTGGAACTGCGGGAAAATCACCCTGACCCGAACGCGCGGATTGCGCTGTTTGGTATTCCGCCTATTCGACGTAATGATGTGATGCAGGGCATGGAAGCAGAACTGCGCGAACTGCTGCCCGAAGGGATGGATTTCGGCGGTGTAATTGAAGGCACGACGCGCGAATCAGCACGTGAGTCGATGCGCGAGCTGCTGGCGACAGGTCAGCCGCCGCCCGATGTAATCCTTACGTTTTCCGACAGCACCGCGTATGGTGTGATCGACGCGCTTGAAGAAGCCAACATCTCACTGGATGCTGTGCAGATCGTGAGCATTAATGGCGAAACCATCGCGCGCAGCTATGTTGAGCGCGCGTATTTCATGGCGGCGACCATCAGTGTTAATCGCGAAGCCGTTTCACACGCGGCATTTGGCGCGATGGTGCGTTTGATCGCTGGTTCAGAAGTGCCGCAGATCATCGAATTCCGGTGGGGCGAAATCTTTCGCCGCCCATCGTAGGGGCACATCGTGATGCGCCCGAATCGCTTGGCATAATCTGGCACTACTCTCCGCCGCACGCTCTCCGCTATCATCAAGTGACAGCCCATGCGAACTATCATCAGGGATTCTATGTCAATACCATCCGCCGTGCGCGCGCGTCAGGGATTAATCTACATTCTGCTTGGAGTCACAGGCTATGCTTTTCTTCCGGTATTCGCGTCGTACATTCGCGGTGACGGGTTAGCCCCGCTGGATACGGTGCTGTGGCGCTATGTCATCTCCCTGCCAATACTGTGGTTGATGGCGGCGCGCACGATTCAGCAGCTTAAGCTGCGGGCTGCTGCGGGGCGCAAACCGCTTCCGCGTGTAAAGCTGTTCATCTTGGGTATTATTCTTGCTGTTGAAGGGATGGCGGCGTTTATCGGGCTGCAATATCTGTCACCGGGCATTTATCTGGTGCTTTTCTACACCTATCCAGCAATCACGGCTGTGCTTTCCACCCTTTTGGGAGATCGCCTGTCGGGAATGGGGTGGCTGGCAGTCGTGCTGACCATGATCGGCGTGGCGCTTACCGCAACGGACTTTGTCAGCTTGTCGGGCGGTTTGAACTTCGACCAAAACCAGTTGATCGGCGCGTTCTGCGCGCTCGTCAACGCGACGTTAGCGGCGATTTATTTTATTTGGCTTGACCGGATGATGCGCGGTCACAGCGGCACAGCGCACGCCACCGCATGGATGGCGACGGGAGCCGTGGTGTTCTTGGGCATAATCTCGGCGGCGCGCGGTTTAGGCGCGCCGCAGCAGGTGTCAACATGGGTGCATCTTGCGGCGCTGGCGCTCGTTAGCACGGTGATGCCCCTGTTTATGATCAACAAGGGGATTCAAAGCGCCGGACCCACGCGCGCGGCAATCTTCGGCACGATTGAGCCGCTGCTCACGGCAATTCTGGCGCTGCTCATCCTTGGCGAAACCATGCAGCCGGTTCAATGGGTGGGTGGTGTGATCGTCGTCGCCAGCGTGATCCTGCTTCAACTGCGCGGCAGCAGCGAAAAAGTGCCGGCGGTGGAGGCTGCCCCCGCGCCCATCCCTGCGACAGAAGGTTAACATTACCGCCGTTGTTTCCCCAAATCGCCTACGAATTTTTTAAATTTCGTTGATGTGATTCTGATACTCCCGATCTAGCATCGACAGTAGTTGCTCGTTTTGATGTGGAGGGTAGATATGAACAGCCTAGTACGCTGGAACCCACTTCGCGAAATGGCAGCCATGCAGAACATGATGGATCGGTTCTTTGATGAATGGCGACCCGGCACCCTGCTGGATGATGTTCAGCGAGTGGGGTTTAACCGCCTTGCGGTTGATATGGATGAGGACGACAAGCAGTACACCATAACGACGGAACTTCCCGGTGTGAAATCAGAAAATATCAACGTGCGTTATGAGGGTGATATGCTGCTCATCGACGCGGAAATTCCCGAAACTGTCACTGAACACAAGGGCAACGGGAATGGTGAGAAACGCACGTTGGTGAAGGAACGTCGCTATGGGCGCTTCAGCCGCCGCATCCAACTTCCTTCGCACGTCAATTTCGACAAAGTCGAAGCGACCTTTGAAAACGGCGTGCTGACGCTGGTGGTGCCGAAAGCCGCTGAAACGCAGCCGCGTGCCATCAAGGTCAAAGCCAAATAAGCCCGTAAGGCACATTTACACCCGCCGGATGAAACGCTTCAAGCAGGCGTTTCGTCCGGCGTTTTGATTCCCCACCGTAGGCTGACCGTCAATTGCCCATCGACGTTCATTCGGCTATCCTTGTTCCGGCAAAAGCAAGGCGAACCGAACGTATGACTCTTTCGACTAAACAGCGGACAATCTATCTGTTTCTCGCGGCGGCGATTCTGCTGGTGGCGGCGATTCTGCGCTTGATTGCTATCGCGCAGTATCCGCCGGGACCGCACTACGACGAAGCAGTCAATCTGCTGGCGGCGCGCAGTATTGCTTTTGGCGGCGCGCGCTTCTTCCCTATGCTCGAAGCCTATCAAGGGCGTGAGGTGCTGTGGTTCTATCTCAACGCGCCGCTGCTCACACTCATCCATGACAGTATGTTTCCGTTTCACATCAGCGCGGCATTTTTGAACCTGCTCACCGTTGCAGCATCCATTCGTTTGGGGCGCTTGCTGTTTCGTGGGTGGCGCGGCGTTGTCATCGGCGTGGCGATGGGCGTGATGATGTGTTTGTCGTTCCCGCAAATTTGGTTGGGTCGGCAGGCGTTCCGCGCTGTGACTCTACCCTTCTGTCAAGCGATGGCGCTGGTGTTTCTGTGGCGCGGATTGCGGCTCGACTGGCGTAAGGGCTGGCGCTGGCTCGTGATCGGCGGGTTCTTCGCGGGAGCGGCGCTGTATACCTACAATTCGTCGCGGTTGTTCCCGCTGTGGCTGGCGATTGGCGGGTTGGCACTGTTAATCGCGGATCGAGCGAATTGGCGCGTGCGGATCAAGCAGGGAGGGCTGTTCTTCGGCGTGCTGACAGTAGTCGCGCTGCCGATGGCGATTTATGCCGTACAGCGACCCGATATTTTCTTCAACCGCCTTGCTGAAGTGACCAACACCGGCACAGATGTAAGTTTGTGGGAGAGCGTGATCATCCATGCGCGCATGTTCTTCATCGAAGGCGATCCGCTCCTACGCTACAACATCCCCTTGCGCCCCTATTTGACGCTCCCCGAAGGAATACTGATGTTGGCGGGGATATGTGTGTGTATTATCCGCCTGTTTCGCCAAGGAATCGCGCCGATTGAACGCACAGCCTATTTGATGGCGCTGCTCTCACCGCTGATGACCATCCCCAGCGTGATCAGCGTAGGCGGACTGCCGCCCAATCACATGCGCTCGTTGGGGATGATCCCGTTATTGTTCGTGCTGGTCGCCGTCGGGTTTGAGTGGGGATGGTCGAAATTCAAACGCATACCGCCGCGTGTGGGCTTGAGCGCTGTTACCTTCATCGCGCTGCTCATTGGTGGAGTGAGCGTGGGGAACGAATATTTCCGCTGGGCAAGCCGCACAGATTTATTCTTTGAAACCGATGGCGATCTCGCGGCGGCGGTAAACTGGCTGCGCGACCACGCCAACACGGACGATATTGTGTACATCAGCGATGAGTATCCGCATAATCCCGCCGTGTTGATTGCCAATTTACCTAACAATGTGCGCTGGCTTTCGCACGAATCGTTTTCACCACCACATGGGCGAAATGGGTGGGTGATCCTGTCATCTACATCCGGCGTGTATCCCGAAAGCCCGACCTGCTACAGCCCGTACCGTTTTGAGTTCGATCCGGTGCAGCGTTTTGATCTTCCCACCATTCCCAACTGCACATGCGGCGGGAATGGCGAAATGAATGCCTGTCCTGCCTTTTTGCTCTTGGAAGCCGAATCGTCCGTATCCGACGTGGATCGCTACTACACCCGCGAAGCGCGTAACCGTTATCTCACGCTCTTAGACAGCCGCATGGCAGTCAATCCGCCGCCTGTTCCAGCCGATTTGCCATTTCAGCGGTTTACGACATGGCTAGTCGTTGCCCCCCCGCTAGTATCCGACTTCGCGCTGATTTTTCAGGTCGAAGATGAACAGGGCTTTGTGCTGGATCGGGCTGAACTTCCTCTCACGGATACTGACAAATGGATTCCGGGCGAAGTGATGACGCTCTCGTATTTGGGAATGCTGCCTGCTGGCACGCCGCCCGGCGAGTATCGCATGATGGCGACGTGGGTGGAGCGCAGTACCGAAACCTATACGCCGTACTTAAATACGGATGGCACACAAGCGGGGATATGGACACAAGCTGCGACGGTTGAAATCATCGACGCGGAAAATCCCGTCGATCCGGCTGATTTGCGCGTGAATGTACGCCGCGATCTCGACATTACGCCCGCGCTTCGCTTGATCGGGTGGGACACACTGCCGACACAAGTCCGCCCCGGCGAATCGATCCCTGTATTCACGACATGGTATGCATCGGCTGACGCGGCTCAAGACGATACCCCGCTGAACGGATCGCTGTTATTAGGCGATGGTACTTTTTGTGGAGTCAGTACTTTTCGCTTAGAAACTTTACCCGCGCAGCGTGCGTATACTTTGCGAGATCAGTGTGAAATTCCACGCGAGCTGACAGCAGGCACATACCCGATCACGCTGCAAATGGGTGATGTGCGCGTGGATATGGGCGCAATCGAGATCGGCAGCGTACCGCGCGTGTTCGATCCACCGCCTGTTGAACGGGAAAGCGGCGCGGTGTTTCTCGAATCGGGAAGCGACAGCATCAGTTTATATGGCTACACAGTTGATGTGAGTGAAGCAGGCGTGTCGCTGGAACTGGTGTGGCAGTCAATACGCGAAGTGCAGACCGATTACACTGTTTTTGTCCATCTGCTCGATGCCGATGGACAGATCATCGCGCAAAGTGACGCGATGCCGCGCGCGGCGGAGGGAGAGCCGTATCCCACATCGCTGTGGTTGGCAGGGGAGTATGTGCGTGAAACGTTCACGTTTGCAGGTGTGCAGCCGCAAACGATCCGCGTGGGACTGTATCAGCAATCCAGCGGAGAACGATTAGATGTACGCCCCCTAAACAATCGTGATGTGAACGACTTTGTAAATATAGATTGGGATAGCTAACAATTTACGATTAGTTAGAAAACGGAAATCGCCGCATAATCCATATTGTTAAAGTGAAGGATTATGGTTAAGATCGTCTTAAGGACTAACTGCGCGGAGAATGTCACGTGGATTTTGTCATTCAACTGCTAAGTGGCAGCAGGAAATCCCTCACTATACATGCGCCGGGGGTTGAAGGTTACGTGATTGGGCGCGGTGATGAAATTCTCGATTACAAGCCTGACCTTGATATGACTTCTTGGGGTGCACGCGATCAAGGTGTGTCGCGCCGCCATGCCGCGCTGGTGATGTTCAACAACGCGCTGCATGTTATCGATCTGGGGTCAGTTAATGGTACCCATGTCAACGGCAGTCGCCTTGTGCCACATACCCCGTATCCGGTTCACGCAGGCGATGAACTGCGCTTCGGTCATTTAGCGGTGATGGTGCTTCAACCCAAAGATTAAACAGTTGTTAGAAAGTTGTTGATAGACCTAAAAAATGTAAAGTCCTTATTGATTTTTATTTTGGTTGTGGTATTTTATTGAATGAGTCCTATAACTCTCGCATGAGTAGAAGTGAGTAATATTGTGGCTAATCAATTACGGTTCAATGGTTCGGTTTGGTGCAATCTCGATATTGCGCTGCGTAACCTTGACCAGCTTTTTGGGCGGGCAGTGCAGCCTTTGGGATTGACCATCATCGAGTGGTATATCCTTCGTGCGCTGTATGAACGTGACGGTCAGCACGCGAGCGAACTCGCACGCGCAGTTGGGCGCGCGGCGACAAGTTTTACGCCCAATTTGGACAAACTCCAAGAGAAAAATCTGATTGAACGCCGTCCTGATCCCACAGATCGCCGTGCCGTTCACATCTACCTGACCAAAGCCGCCGAAGAACATCGCAGCGCGGTTATGAAAAGCGCGGAACAAATCGATTCGCACATTCGCCGCCTGTTCTCGACGGAAGAATTTGAAACCTTCCAACATGTGCTGGCGCTGCTGCAAAATGTCGAGCCCGATTACACGGAATCGTATTCGTCGAGCAATGGTCGTCGCTAAAAACGGGCAAACCTTCGGGTTTGCTCGTTAACCTAACTGCATGGAACTTCTAACCCCTGATCACGTTCAAGCGGTACTGGATCGGCATGTGCCCGGTACAGTCATCCGCTTTTTCGATACCACGACTGCCACCTCCCAGCAAGCTGCCGATAATATTGGCTGCGAACTCGCGCAAATTCTCAAGAGCATCTGCTTTATCGCTGACGGATCGCCCATCGTTGTGCTGACGAGTGGTGTCAACCGCGTCGATGACAAGAAGATCGCGGCGCTGCTCGGTATTTCGCGCAAGCAGATCAAAATCGCCAGCCCGGACGACTGCGTGAACTTTTACGGTTATGCGCCGGGGAGCGTGCCGCCATTTGGCTACCGCACGCCGGATGTGCGCGCGTTCATTGATGAAACACTCCAGCAGTTCGATGTGATTTACGCGGCGGGCGGGGCGCATAACGCGATTTTCCCCATCACGTTGGCGCAAGTCATGGCGATCACAGGCGCGGCGCTGGCGGATGTGAAGAAGGATTAATCAGGGCAGTCTAACCGGCGCGTCCCTAAGCCCTGCTGGCGGAACCACCAGCGCGTATCATTGATGGTCATGCGGTCACCGGGTTCACACGTGAGCTTAAAGAACTGCTCGTAAATGCGATGCTCTGGTGGCAAGGGGACGTTGAACACGCTCCATGTAATGCCGGGTGAAAGCGCAGTGCTGTTCGCGTCCGCCGTATTGGACGAGTACAGGTTGTGGGCGAGATACGCATCGACCACCCCGATATAAAACCCCGCCGGACTGATCAACAGCAGCACCACCGCCGCGCGGGTGATCAAGCGCACTGCCCGCGCCGATTTGATCGGGTTTTCTTGCCACTTCCACAGCAGCGCGAACCCCGCGAATGCCAGCGCGACATTCCACGCCCACACCGATTCATTCCAATTCATGCCGACGGGTGAAAGCGTAAGGACAATACCTGTATGCAGCACAAAAGCGGCAAGCGCAGCGATTCGACGTGTGCGCGGGAAGATCGCCAGCACGCCTACCAATAGTTCGCTAAAACCGATCAAATAGCCGCCCATGTCGATGATCTCCGGCGGGAGAATATCGCTGAACAGCGGACGCATGAGCATAGGACCTGTGCCGACAATAAATGCCGGACTCAACAGTTTATTGATTCCCGCCCACAGCCACAGCGTGATCACGTGCGCGCGCCCCAACGCTTGCGCGTTTGGGTCTGGATACGTTCCCCACATTAGAAATAACAGCGAGACACATTCCGGCTGAATACGGGTTTGATCGACCAGCATGGAATAAACCAAAAGAACGGTATGCGCGATCAACCCTTCGCGCGGACGAATCAAGATGAGTGCGAGTGATACCAGCAGAATCACGCCCATGTCGAACGTCGGGAGAGGAATCAGCGGCAGCAGGGGCGGAGATTCGCGCACCTGCCAGAGGGGAAACGTCACAACAATAGTTGCGGCTTGGCACGCGATGACAAGATAACGAAAAAGAGGAATATTTTTGATGCGAACTGCCATGCGGTATCTCTGCCTTACGCTTCAGACATTCGCTCGATAAACTGACTCGCAGTCAAAATGGGTATATCGTTGTAATTCCCCAATCGAAGTAAATCGTCATCTCAAGAGATTAAGACATCAGCCCGCCCACCCAGCGCGCAAGCAAGCACCATGTTGTCCTTCGGCTCGCTTATAATTGGCTGAATCTCCGCTGGAGTGACAAATTCAACTGAACGTCGTAGGTTTTCGAGAAATGCGTCCGGTGTTGTGCCAATCGCTTGGAAACGAGCCGTAAATTTGTCCCGTTTTATTACGCGAGAAACCTCATCGAAAAGTGTGTCTAAGCATAGTAAACGTACACGCTCATCCCAAAGATAGTCAATTAACTGTGCAGGTTTTCCACCCCACAACAGACCTGAAACCAAAATGTTAGTGTCGTAGACAGCACGGATCATGTCCCTGCTTCTTTTGAGCTGGCTTCAATTTCGGCATCAATTTCTGATTGGGATAGTTCCGGTTTTAAGGCGCGCAGTTTCATCACATCACGACGAAGGGCGGTCAGCGCGCGCCGACGGTCGAGTTCGCTTTCCAGCCACGCAGCTATTCGCTCATCTGTGAGCAAACCTTCCTCACGAGCAGCGTTGACCAATTCTTCCGGCAAAACCAACGTGATTTGCACGTCACTCATATTTCGATTCCTTCCGCACTTTCCACAAGTATAGCATTTTGCTGCTACGCCCCCGTGCCGACACGCAAATTTTCGGCAAGGTCGGTGAGAATCTCCGTCAAGCGTTCGCGCCAATTTTCGGCGGATTTGCTCATCAGCAGTTCGACTGCTGTGCGCGTGACACGCACGTCATTTCCTAACCGCCGCGCCAGCCGATCTCGATCAATTTCCACCAAGTAGGGCAGTCGAATTTCGATGCGTCCTTCGCGCTGCATGACTCCCGTTGCGTTGGCAGCAGTCGCCAGCAGTTTGACACGAATTTGGTACAGCAAGCCTTGTACGGCGATGGGGAGTTCCCCAAAGCGATCTCGGAGTTCGTCCGCCATCGCATCGACTTCTTTCAAATTTAGCAGCCCGCCGATGCGCCGGTAAATCTGCAATCGCAGCGAGATTTCGGGTATCCAGTCCACGGGCAGATACGCGGTCAGCGGCATGTCGATCACGACGGTGCTGTCACTGATGTTCGGCGCGTCGGCGCTGATGGTCATCGTGTGCGCTGCTCCGT
This sequence comes from Anaerolineae bacterium, assembly GCA_034434595.1. GTDB lineage: Bacteria > Chloroflexota > Anaerolineae > Aggregatilineales > Phototrophicaceae > Flexifilum. The sequence goes on along the minus strand of DAOTZD010000004.1, from coordinate 263,217 downwards.
TAGCAGCCGCCGGTATTTCGCCATTGGCATGGGCACGATCATACTCGCCTTTGAGTGTGCTAACTGCTTGTGCCAGCATTTGCGTGTAGAGGTGCAAACCAATCGACGCGACATGCCCCGTTTGACTCGTCGAGAGAATATCTCCCGCGCCGCGTAATTCAAGGTCACGCATGGCGATCTGGTAGCCTGAACCGAGATCGGTGTATTCGGTGAGGGTTTCGAGGCGCGCGCGTGCTTCTTCGGTCAGGCGGTTCGCCGGGGGGTGAAAGAAGTAGGCATACGCCTGCTGCGCCGAACGTCCCACCCGACCACGAATTTGATACAACTGCGCCAAACCGAACCAGTCCGCGCGATCCACGATGAGCGTATTGGCGTTGGGAATGTCCAGCCCACTTTCGATGATGGCAGTCGCCAGCAAAATATCTGCTTCGCCGTTGCCAAAACTGGTCATGACGTTTTCGAGCAGGCGCTCATCCATTTGCCCATGCCCGATGACGACGCGCGCTTCGGGGACAATCTGTTCGAGCTTCTCTCGGATGCTGTCAATCGTCTGCACGCGGTTGTGGACGAAAAAGACCTGTCCTCCGCGTTCCATTTCGCGCAGTACCGCTTGGCGAATCAACCGTTCATCGAACACGCCGACATGCGTGATCACGGGCAAGCGGTCTTCCGGCGGTGTCTGGATCATGCTGATATCGCGTACACCCGTCAGGCTCATATACATGGTGCGCGGGATCGGCGTGGCGGTCAGCGTCAGCACATCGACATGGGCGCGCAGTTTCTTGAGATACTCTTTGTGCTTCACGCCGAACCGCTGTTCTTCGTCGATGATGACCAATCCCAAGTCTTTGAAGATGATGTCCGGCTGAATGATGCGGTGCGTGCCGATCAACACATCAACTTCGCCGCGATTGAGCATTTCGAGCGTGCGGTTCTGCTGCTCTTTGGTGCGGAAGCGCGACATGAGTTCGACTTTGATCGGGAAGGGGGCAAGCCGCCGCGAGAATGTCTCCCAATGCTGCTGCGCGAGAATGGTGGTGGGGACAAGAATGGCGACTTGTTTGCCATCCATCACGGCTTTGAAGGCGGCGCGCAGCGCGACTTCGGTTTTGCCATAGCCCACATCACCGCAAATTAGCCTATCCATCGGAATCGGGCGTTCCATGTCGGCTTTGACGGATCGCACCGCTTTCAACTGATCTTCGGTTTCCACATACGGGAAACTCGCTTCCATTTCATGCTGCCACGACGTATCCGGGCTGTAGGCGTGACCGGGTGTGGCGGCGCGGCGTGCATACAGATCGAGCAGTTCGCGGGCTTCTTCTTCGACTGCTTTTTTTGCCCTGCTCTTGATACGTATCCAATCTGGCTGACCAAGTTTGCTCATCGTCGGCGGTTTGTCATCTGGTCCAACATAGCGCGTCAAACGGTCAGCTTGGTGTATAGGCACGAACAGGGTATCCGTCCCTGCATACTCGATCAGCAGGTATTCGCGCTCAACCCCTTCGAGTGTGCGGCGGCGCATCCCGGCGAATTTGCCCACGCCGTAATCGACATGGACGACGAAGTCGCCTTCGCGCAGGTCTGCATACGATTGTTCTGGTGTGCGGGCGCGGCGGGTCGCTTTACGGCGGCGTGGTTCTGGTCTGCTCCAGCCGAAAATTTCGGCATCGGTGAACAAATGCAGTTCGCCTTCGCCATCGCGCAAGCGCCAGCCTTCTTGCAGCGTGCCATCCACGAAAATGACCGACTTGCGTTCCGGTGGATCAGAGATCACGCTTGCGCGCTGCAAGAACGCGGATTCCTGCTGCTGCCAAATATCCGCCATGCGCGCGCTCTGTGCCGTGACCGCCACCACGCGGTCCCCTTTGTTGCGTAACCCGCGTAAATGTGTGAGCAGATTTTTCAACTGCCCACCGAAGCGCATTTCGGGGGCGATCAACGAGCGCAGCACTTCGCCTTCGTCGTCCTCATCGCTGATCGATTCGTCTTTGTGGCTCAAGTAGACAACGCGCCGCTCATCAAGCGACGCGGATAGATCATCCCAGCGTAAATAGGGCAGCGGGTAATCGTCGGGAAGTGTGCCACCTGCTGCTCGTTCGGCGCGCGTCTTTTCGGAAGCATCTTCGATTTCGCGCACGGTGTCGCGCAGTTCTACGCCGTCTTCGATGACGATGAGCGCGTCCGTCGGGGCATAATCAAGCAGACTGACCGGATTGTTGTACAAATACGGGAGATAGAACTCCAAAAACGGGAACACCCCACCCTCAGAAAGCGGCTGAAAGTCAGCCGCAGGGCTGGTCATATCGCCGCCCGCAGCGTCCGCACCATCGCTTTGCCTCAGCGATTCAAACCACCTTGCGAGATGATCGGCGGCAAGCGGCGCGTTTTCTGGCGATGCTTCGCGCGCGGGAACAATAACCGCCTGCTGTACCGTTTCGATAGAACGCTGCGAGGATGGATCAAACCGCCGGATCGAGTCGATTTCGTCCCCAAAGAATTCAATGCGGATGGGGTGGTCGGCTGCCAGCGGGAAAATATCAAGGATGCCGCCGCGACGACTGAATTTTCCGGGTTCGGTCACCATGCCGGATGGTTCATAGCCGATTTTGACCCAGCGTTCAATCAGCTTATCAAGGGGAGCGCGCTGGTTGGGCTTGAGCACCATCGAGCCTTCGCGAAAACGGCTGATTGGCAGGGTGCGCTGCATCAGCGCGCGCGCCGACGTGACGATCAGCGGCGGGTGAGTCGGTGTGTTCACTTTCTCATCCGGCGGCATGAGCGCGGCAAGCGTTTCGATGCGGCTGCGGATGGCGCTTTCTCCCCACGCTGAACGCTCGTAAAACAGCGGCGCGGGTTCGCTAAAGCGATAGATGCCCGCGTCTGCGCCAAGCCACACGGGAAGTTGTTCGCTCACGTTATAAGCGCGATCCACGCGCGCGGTGACGTAGATGACCGCGCTTTCCCAGTCGCGCGCCAGCGCCGACAGCACATACGGGCGCGCTGACCGCACTACGCCAAGCGACAAAGGCTGTGAATCAGCGCGCAGACGCGCAAGCATACTGCGATACGCCGGGATGCCGCGCAATATTTCAAGCAGACCGTTTAACTGCATGATGAAAGTGTTCTTTCGGTTTATGAGTCTGAATCGAGCGTGAGGGTAACGCGCTCTAACGTGGTTTCGCTGCCCGTGTCAATGTCGTAGACGCGATAGTCCATGTTCGATGTGTCCAACATGGCACAGGTTCGGTCAAAGCTGTAGCGGTTGCGTTCAACCGAACCGGGATTGAATATCCATAAGCTGCCCACCTGCGCCGCCATCGGCACATGGGTATGACCCAGAATAACGACATCCACATCCGGGTAATCATGCGCGATTCGGCGCAGTTTGTGATGGCTTCCCGCTGTCGGGAAAACATATGATGCTAAATCCCACGGTGATCCATGCGCGAGCAAAAACCACTTCTCATCAAGCTGTATTTCCAACGGGTGAGGCAGCGACGCGAGATAATTTGCCGTATCGATGCTCACGCGGTCATCGGGATTCTTCTTGTACAGCAGCGGGGCGATATCCTGCATCCAGCGCACGCCGCGCGGCTGCGAAAACGCGAGATCATGGTTGCCCATTACCACCGGAATATTGAGGTTCTTGACGCGCTGCGCGGCGGCATCGCCTTCGGTGTCGCCATCGACGAGATCGCCCGCGCACAACAGCCGATCCGCCCCCTTGTTCTCCATAAGTTTGAGTGCCCGATTGAGCGAATCAAGGTCGGCATGTACGTCTGAAAATATCCCAATCTTCATGAAATGCCCATTCGTTTCATTTACGGCGGGCGACCCACCGGGTCGCTCACGACACATTTTCAAATAAGGTTTGTTTAATCTGTCGGATTTTCCGGTTGTGCGGGTTGGGACGGGAAAATGTCGCGCACGGGCAGGGTGAATCCGGGCAGGATGTCCGCGCCATCAAGCGTGTCATTGATGTCGAGGGTTTTTGTCGTGAATATGCTGTCTTTTGATTGAAAACACACAAGTACTTCACAATCGTCTGGAAAGATCGCCCACACGATTTGTACACCTGAACGCAAATACAGTCCAATCTTGCTAAAAACATGTGCAGGACGTTCGTTTTTCGATACGACTTCGACAACGAGTTCAGGCGAAGCCGTAAAACGATCCGTTAGCACCGGGTAGCGATTTTTTGAAATGTATGAGGCATCAGGTACAGGCACTTGGTAAACATCCAACGTGTAGCCTGCGTTTGCACCTGCGACCCACCCAAGATTGAGATGGTCTTGGTTGAACGCTTGCAAGCGATAGGCAACACGACCCGCGATCACGCTGTCAATTGGGCGCGACGGAGGAATCTCGATGATTTCTCCGTCGATGAGTTCCACGCGCCGATCTTCATAGGACTCGTCGTTCAATACGATGTCCCAGAACTCATCAGTAGTGATCAACCTCGTTTGCACAGCCATGACCCCTTACAGAAGTGGGGCTTTAGCCCATGAAAGCCACGCCACTTCAGTGGCAGTGGATGAAACGCCTTGTCGTCGAGCTTCAGCCATCTATTGAGTGTACCGTTGAAATGGGCTAAACTCCAGCCGAGATCGGTGCGACACCAGCGACGGGTTGTCCATGAGCCATGCGGGCGTAAGTGTGAAGGTCTTCAAATACCGTCTGTATCCAAGCAAGGCGCAGGTCAAGAACCTTCTGCGTGTGCTGGACTGCGCCCGTAACCTGTACAACATGGCACTCGCCGAGCGGAAGTACGGCTACCAGCTTGAAGGGCGTACCGTCACCCTTGCCGACACCGAGCAGCTCGCCAAGCGCTACCGCACCACGTTCCCCTATGCCCACCGGATGTTCAGCCAAACGGCGCAAAGCGTCGTCAAGCAGGTCGATCTGGCGTTCCAAGCGTTCTTTCGTCGGGTGAAAGCCGGCGAGAAACCGGGCTACCCGCGCTTCAAAGGACGCAACCGTTTCCACTGCTTCGAGTTCAAGCAGTATGGGAACGGCATTCGCCTCGATGGACGGCGACTGAAGGTGTTTGGCATTGGACGCATTCCGGTGCGCTGGCATCGCCCGCTGGAAGGCACGATCAAGACGGTGCGCGTGCTTCAGCGTGCTGGGAAGTGGTTTGCCTGCTTCACCTGTGAAGTGCCAGAGCGTCACCCGCTGCCCACGACCGGACGGATGATAGGCGTGGACATGGGGATTTCAGCGCTCTTCACGACCAGCGAGGGCGATAAGGTCGAGAACCCGACCTACTACCGCAGTGGACAAAAGCGACTGCGGGTGTTGCAGCGGCGGCTTGCTCGTGCTAAGCGCGGGAGTTCCAACCGACGCAAGAAGCTGGTTGCCGTGCAGCGCCAGCACGAACACGTTGCCAATCAGCGACGGGATTTCCTGCACAAGCTCAGCACCGCGCTCGTGCGGCAGTATGACAAGATCGCGCTGGAGAACTTGCGCGTTCGCAACATGGTTCGCAATACGCACCTCAGCAAGAGCATTCTCGACAGCGGATGGTCGCTGTTTCGGCAGTTGCTCACCGTCAAGGCTGAAAGCGCCGGACGTGAGCTTGCCTTCATCGACCCCGCCTACACATCCAGAATGTGCTCCTGCTGTGGTGCGTTGTTTCAAGCCTTCGACTTATCGACGCGATGGGTCGAGTGCGTGTGCGGTCTCTCGCTCGACCGAGACCACAACGCAGCACGCAACATCTTAAAACGAGCCGGGTGGGACACACCCGTGAACGTCAACGTAGCGCCGCTGCCCGCGCCGCATGGCAACGGTAAGCGCAAGCGTCGTTCAGAAGCCGCGCGGCTTTAGCCGCTGCGGAGTGTCACTCCTGTTCAGGAACGGGCTTTACGGAGGGCAGCGTGTCGGTGACGGGGTTCGGATCAACCTTCTTCGGTTCGGGCTTAGGTCTTTCTTCCCCTGTCCCATTATGTTTGTTCATGGCAAATTCGATTCCGCTTTTCAGCCATGTTTCGGCGGCATCGGCGGCGCGTTCGATCAAGATCGCGGCTTCAGTTTCTTCATCGCTTTTGAACGGGGTTAGCACATAATCCGCCGGATTCATGCGCCCCGGCGGGCGACCAATGCCGATGCGGATGCGGTTAATCGCCTGTGTACCCATGCGCTCCATGATGTGCTTCAAGCCGTTTTGCCCGCCGGAACTGCCGCTCTTGCGGATTCGCAGCGTGCCGAACGGAATGTCCATATCGTCGCACGCGACAAGGATTTCGGCGGGGTCGATCTTGTAGAAGTTCGCCAGCGGCACAACCGAATCGCCGCTTAAGTTCATGAACGTCAGCGGCTTGGCGAGAATGACTTTTTTATCGCCAATTTTGCCGCTGGCGGTGATCGCTTTGTGTTCGGTTTTGCTGAAGGTCAGCCCGTGACGCGCGGCGAGTTTTTCGACGCACATATAGCCAACATTGTGGCGGGTTTTCTCATAACGCGCGCCGGGGTTGCCCAACCCGACGATCAAATACACTTTGGTCATCGCAAAACATCCTCATTCCCAACCCATTCATTATAGCAGAGGGGGGATGAGGATTTGGCAATCACTTAGCTGAAAAACCAGTTAAATCGTGTCGTCGGGTGAACCATCAAAGAGGGCGGAAACAGATACAACAATACCGGGCAGGCACACAAACGCGAGGGGGTCCCTGTCGCTCAACTGCACAGGCGGATCATAGCGATGATCGGTATTGAGCCTGTATACATGGACTGATCGTGATGCGGGGTAAATGATGGCGAATTCGGGAACACCCGCGTTTTCATACGCCCGCAGTTTGACGTGTTCGTCGTAGGTTTGGCTGCCCGGAGAAACGATCTCAATGAGAATGTCTGGTACACCGCGAATACACCGATCTGCGATGATACCCACATTTTCGGAACGGATGAACAGGAGATCCGGCTGCACAGGATCGCAGCCGGGCATCAGCACGCCAATAGGGGCGAAATAAGCATAACCCAAGCCGCGATCTTCGGCAGGAAGTCCAAAGTATTTGTGCAGCCGCGAGATGATCCACTGGTGATGATTGCTCGGTGAAGTCGTCATGTAGAGATACCCGTCAATCACCTCGTAGCGGTTGCCGTCATATTCGATTTGTTCCCAATCCGCGTATGTCCATTGTCCTTGCGGTGGACCTTTGATCCATACGCCTTCGGTGGGCATCACAGAAGTGAGCATCATTCACCCTCATTGATCGAGCATACGCTCATTATAGCCCGATTTCTCGCCGCAATTACTCGATCACGGGCTGCTTGCTGAACTGGGTCTCGTACAAATTCGCGTACAAGCCGCCGATGCCGAGCAGTTCGGCGTGTGTGCCGCGTTCGACAATCCGCCCGCGATCCACCACAAGGATCAAGTCTGCCGCGAGAATGGTACTCAAGCGGTGCGCGATTACGATGCTGGTGCGCTTCGCCATGATTTTTTCAAGCGCATCTTGAATCAACGCTTCGGATTGGCTGTCAAGGCTGCTGGTGGCTTCGTCCAACACCAAAATGTGCGGGTCTTTGAGAATGACGCGGGCAAGCGCAAGGCGCTGCTTTTCGCCGCCGCTCAACCGGTAGCCGCGCTCCCCAACAATGGTGTCGTAGCCATCGGGCAGTTCCATGATGAAATCGTGGATGTTCGCCGCTTTGCACGCCGCTTCGATCTGCGCCTGTGTCGCGTCAAGTTTGGCGTACATCAAGTTGGTGCGGATGGTGTCGTGGAATAGATATGTTTCCTGCGTCACCATGCCGATATTGTGCATCAGCGATTCAAGTGTCACATCACGCAGATCGATCCCGTCGATGAGGATGCGCCCTTCAGACGGATCGTACAGGCGCGGAATCAGATACGTGAGCGTGGTTTTGCCCGCGCCGCTTGGACCAACGAGCGCGACCAACTGCCCCGGTTGAATGTGAAAGTCGATATTTTCGAGCGCCATCTCGCGCGCTTGGGTATGCGGTTTATCGCCCGATTCGCCATCCGCCGATGCTTTTTTGCCGTTGGTGGACGGAGCGCCGCCGCTCAACACCGCGACAACATTATCGAGTCTTCCGGGACGATGCACTTGACTCAATCCACCTTCGCCGCTGGCGGGATAGCGAAATGTCACTCCCTCAAAAGTCAGTTCGCCGCGCACTTGTTTGAGCGTGATCGCGTCCGGCTTTTCGGCAATTTCGATGGGCAAATCGACGATTTCAAACACGCGCTCAAAGCTGACCATCGACGTAGCGAACTGCACAGGCATATCGACCAAATATTGCAGCGGTCCGTAAAGCTGCGCGAGATACGCGGCAAAGGCGACTATCGTGCCTTCGGTGAACTGCCCGCTGATCACCAGATGCCCGCCCACCCAGAACACCAGCATCGTGCCAACAATGTTGACCGCGCCAAGCAGTGTCCAAAAAAAGCTGCCCCATACCGCGCGCTTGATGCCGATATCACGCACACGTGCGGCGCGTTCTTCAAAGCGTTCGGTTTCGAGTGTCGTCCGCCCGAACAGCTTGACCAACAGCGATCCGCTGACATTGAGTGTTTCGCCCACCATTGCGTTCATTTGCGCGTTGATGTCCATCGCTTCGCGGGCAATGGCGCGCAGGCGTTTACCAATTCGCCGCGCCCAGAAGATGATCAACGGGAAAACGGCTAACCCAAGCAAAGTCAGCCGCCATTCGAGCGTGAGCATGATTGCCAGCGTGGCGATGAGCTGGATGCTTTGCGCGATGGTGCCAACAATCGTATCGCTGATCGCCGTTTGCGCGTTTACGACATCGTTGTTCAAACGGCTCATCAGTTCGCCGGATCGCGTGTTGGTGAAAAATCGCAGCGACATGCGCTGCAAATGGGCGTACAACGTGCGGCGTAAATCGTAGATCACGCCTTCGCCCACGCTCGAATTCACACGGCGAATGATCAAGCTCATGGCGCTGTTGGTCACTGGGATCATGATGAGCGCCAAGGCGAGCAGATTCAGCCGCGCGACATCGCCGTTGGGCAGCGTCACATCAAGCAGATCGCGCAAAATCAGCGGGTTGAGCAGCCCGATGCCCGACTGAACGAGAATCAGGATAAGCAAAATGACGATCAGCGTGCGGTAGGGCTTGCCATAGCTCAAGACGCGCCGCACAAGCGCCCATGTGACTTTTGGCTTTTCACCTTCTGTATCGCCGGGATAGGCATAACGCCACATTCGACCACCACCTCTACGTGCCATAGGTCAAGCTGAACTCACGATAATCAATTCGGACGGGGTTGGGTACTGGCAAATGGGTTAGGAAATAAGAATCACCGCCCCGAAGCAAAGAATACAGAGACAAATCACAACACTGCGTCCTTTGCTTCTGTATGTGAAAAACGGGTTATGCGGTGATGGTGAACGATGCGCTGCCTACAGGGATGCCGTTAAGGGACAATTCGACGGTCCAGCTTCCCGCTGTGTACGTCACAGCGGAGGCTGGCATGTGAAACCAGATGCACGCGCCGTTGATGTTAAAGTCTGGTGTCCAGTTGTAGCTGACGACTTCCGTGCCGTCGAGTGACCAGCGCGAAGCGATCAGCGTACCGCTGGTGATATTCTGCGCGAAGGCGCTGACGTAAATATCCGTGTCCGTTGTTCTGAACGTTGTTACCGATCCGGCGGCACAGTCGTCCGATCCAACGGCGCGGGCAGTCGTGATGTTGGTCAGCGATGCTTCTCCCGTGTTCACGACAGCTTCGGGCGTGGCTGTCAGGTTTGCTCCGGGCGCGATAATCGAGGTGGGGGTACTCGCTGCATTGGGGAGCAGTCCTGTGTTCGCGCCAGCGGTGGGTAATGTCGCGTTCCCCTGTGCGATTCCGCCGGGGGTGACGACAGCCTGCACCGACTGGTCAATCTCTGGGGCAGCGCCGCTGACCGCGCCTGAATTCGCGCTTGGCGCAAGCGGCGTGATCATGCTGATGTCGATGAAGGGTGTGCCGCGTGCGATGAGCGTGGCGGAAATACGTGTGCTTTGCAGTTCGACGGCGCGAATGGATGTTTGCACCGCTTCGATAGTCCCCATCAGCCGATCATTCGAAACGGTTGCAGTCGCGCGCAGTCCGGCGATCTGCGTCGAACTGGTGTCATCCTCAAGCAGGTCAAGCGGCGCGGTTTGCTGCGGCGCGAAAAAGTTACACGCGCTAACGCTGATCATCACGGCGATCAGCAGCGCGATAAAGGCTATTCGAGAATGGGTTGCTTGCATTGTTACAGCCTGAACATCTCTAAAGCGATAAAATCTGTCTCAGTGTACCCGAATCGCTCGATTTGACAATCCAAAGCGCCAATTTCAAACCCGAAACCTGACTATTGCCACCCTGTAGAAATCTTAAATAACAACTGTCACAGAACATTTGAACTATTTCTGATGCCATGAATCATATACCCCTAAGTATTTGGGATTATATGGCGTTAGTAATCCCCATATGCTGTATTTACCGAAACGAAATTTTTGGTGGGGGGGGAATCCAAATGCTCAACTCGCTTCTCGAAGATTTTAGGCGCTTTGTTGATGCGATTGAGTCCACTGAAGTTTTCCTGTTAATCCTCGTACCATTTGTATTGGCTGTCTTAGCCACCATTCTTCGGCAGTCTATCCCCAATTCCACGATGCGTATGATCGGCGTAATTGCGCTGGCTGGATTATTTCATTTCTTGGCAACCGATGACGCCGTTGTCCTGCGGAATATGTTGAGCATTGACCGCGAATTTTCTTTCAACCTCAGCGTCGAATTTACTGTGACATTCTTTACTTTCATGGTTTTTCTGGCATGGAAGGATAGCGGAAGCATATTCATTGGCATATTGTATGTGGGGATAGGCTTCGCAATCATTCACGTATTGTTTGATGGCGTTGGCAGAATTGGTCTTGCCCCGATAGTGGAACGGTCGGTTTACAATAATTCCGTGCGATTTGAAATGCTCATCGGTCTCATGACCACCTCAGCAATGATTATCGGCACGACAATTCTACGTTGGATCTCCAGACGCATTTTTGATGACGAATTTACGGCACTGGCGCTTGTCATAGCGAGTTTCGGCATGCTGATTTTTGTGATAGCATCCGCCGACTTGAGGCATTGGTTGTCAACATCACCGGTGGCACTTTCGGTTGTAGGTGGGGCATTGACAAGCGTGTTTCTTTGCGCGTGGGTCACTTCGGATCTGCCGATTTACCGTGTGATGGTGATCATGCTGCTCATGATCACATCGATCATTCTTTACGTGCTGGTTGAGCGAAACCAAACATTTACGATGAACATTGCCGCAGAAATTACAACCTCTGTGGTAGCCGCAATCATGATTGAACGAAGTCCAATTTGAGGGTAGAGCAATGGACATGCTGTTTCTGCTCGTTGTGGCGCTGATGTTCGTGCATGAACTTGATGCCATCTTACAGCGCGAATATCGCTTCTTCTTCGCGTTTCTTGATGATGTGACCGCGTATCGCGTATTCACTGCGGCACATATCCCGCTTTTCATATGGGTGATGGCGAACCTGAATGCGCCCTTGTTTCAGATCGGGTTTAGCGCCTTTGCCATCCTTCATGCGGGGCTGCATTGGTTTTTACGCAAGCACCCACTGATTGAATTTCGCAACACGTTTTCGCGGGTGATCATCTATGGCGCGGCAGCATCGGGAATCGCATCCCTGCTCGCGCTTGCCAGTGGGTGACTAACGGAAACAAAAAACCTCTCGCGCTTACAAGAGGTTTTTTGTGTGGACGTGGAGGGAGTCGCACCCTCGTCCGAAAGATTCGATGACACGCCTCTACAGGTTTAGTTGACTATTTGGTTCTCGTGGATGATAGCCCGGTCAACACGGTTCGCCATCCACCAGCCGATGATCTTAAGCACGGTTTATCGACATCGCCGCACAGCACGCTGCCATTGGTAACGCCCGTAACCAAACCGGGCAGCGCCGATCTGGACGGACGGCTGGGTTACTATGACCCAGCACTCTCGGCTACGCCTTAGGCGGCGTAAGCGAAAGCAGGTTGGTTTTGTTTGGCATTTATAGCCGTGCTCGTTTTAACGTGGTCAAGCGCCACGACCTGCCACGCGGCACCAGCCTCCCCCGTCGAAACTAGTACACGCCCGTATGATGTTCATTGTACGCGAAAAGTGTTAAAAGTCCATTGGAAATGGAGATTTGGCGATCAAACGTGCGTAAGGGTTTGGCGTACCAAACCCTTACAGTTCATTGAGATTACTTTCCCAACCGCTTCTTGAGTTCTTCGGTAAGCGCGGGGACAATCTGATACAGGTCACCGACCAAACCATAACGTGCCATCTTGAAGATCGGCGCTTCGCCGTCTTTGTTGATGGCGACGATGATCTTGCTCGTCCGCATCCCCGCTTGGTGCTGGATCGCGCCGCTGATGCCGCACGCGATATACAAGTCTGGCGACACAGTGCGTCCCGTTTGCCCGACTTGATGCGCGTAGGGGATATATCCCGCATCGACTGCCGCGCGGCTCGCGCCCATCGCGCCGCCAAGCACATCCGCCAGCGGTTTAAGTACGTTGGCGAACCCCTGCTGCGCCTTCCACACGGTTGCCGCATCACCAGACAAGCCAGCGGGCGCATCGGCTGGATTATTCGCCATGCCGCGTCCCCCGCTGACGATGATCGCCGCGTCGGTGAGATTGACCGTGCCGACTTCTTCTTCAAAGCGTTCGACTTTGGTGACGATCTGATCTTCGCTCAATACGGGGGCAGCGCTTTCTACCGGAATCGACTTGCCCGCGTCGGCGGCTTGCGCTTTGAAAGCGCGTGACCGCAGCGTGATGAACGCTGTCCCGCTGCCATTGATCGCCGCATCGCTCAATACTTTGCCAGCATAGACCGGGCGAGTCGCACTGATGCTATCGGCGGACGCATTCAACGTGAGCGCGTCCCCGATCATGGGACTGTCGGTATCCGCGGCGGCGGCGGCGAGCAGTTCGCGTCCACGACTGCTGGCAATCGCCACGACCACGCGCGGCGCGTTGGTCTTGACGAGATTAGCGAGCAGGGCGGCATACGGCTCAAGGCGATAATCGGTGAGGGTAGCATCATCACACACGATGGCTTTATCCGCGCCGAAAGTCCCTGCTTCGGCGGCGACTGCGCGCGCATTCGCGCCGAACACGAGTGCGACCACAGGCACGTTGTACACACCCGCCAACATGCGACCCGCGCTCACGGCTTCCCAACTGGTCGGGACAGCTTTGCCGTTGAAGGTTTCAATCCAGACGTAAATCGCGCTCATGTTACAGCACCTTTTCTTCTAGCAAGCGATCCACCAGCTTGGCGGCTTGTTCTTGCGGCGTTCCGTCGATCATTTCTGTCTTGGTATCGCGCGGCGGCAGATTCTTGAACGCGGTCACTTTGGCGCTGTTCGCGGGCAGCGTTACGCCAAGATCGGCAAGCGTCCATTCTGGGATCACAGCCTTCGATGCCTTGCGGATGCCGATGAACGACGGGTAGCGCGGCTCGTTGATGTCCTTCATCACGCTGATGACGACGGGCAGCTTAGCGCTGACGATCTGCTTGCCTTGTTCGAGCAGTCGCTCAACCTTGATCGTCTTGGCGGCATAGTCGATGGCGAGAATCTTCGAGACATACGACAGCATCGTCCAACCGAGCTTGCGCGCGGTCTGGTAGATGTGCTGATCCGTGCCGACATCGACACTTTCCTTGCCGAAGATGACCATTTCAACATCACCAAGCTTACTGACAGCAGCGGCGGCGGCAGTCGCGTAGGCGAGACCGTCCGCGCCTTCAAGTGCGGCATCCCACACGCGGTAGGCTTCATCCAAGCCCATCGCAAGGCTGTGCTTGAGCGACTCGTCGTGCATCGCCGCGCCGATGGCGATCACAGCGGCTTTGCCGCCCGCATTTTTCGCCTGCAAAATACCTTCTTCAAGCGCGTATTCGTCCCACGGGTTGACAACGGTGGTCGCGTCGCCCCATGTGACCTTGCCGCTGGAATCGACTTCGACTTTGGCGGCGGTGTCGGGTGTACTGCGGGTAAAAACGACAACTCGCAAGGGAATACCTCCTCAATAAATCTACTAAATGTGTAAAGTTCCACATGAGTATTGAGCATTTTACCGCAGGGGTGGGGCAAGAATCAAATCATGATTCGATTAATCGCCATCTGACGAATCATGACGGTGAGAAATTCAAAACAGCGTGAGCTGAGCGGGAGGTCTTTTGCCAGCGATCAGGATATACGGCGCGGCTTGATCCGGCGCTTTGATGTTGAGCTTACGCAAGTCCGCGAGATCACGCAGCGTACCAATTCGCCGCGCCTTGAGAATCGCATCCGCGCCTTTGGGACCAATGCCCGGCACGCGCATCAATTGAGACCGATCCGCTGATGCGAGATCGACTGGATTTTCGCGCAGATGCACATCGGCATACGCCTTTTTGGGATCAACATCGGTGGGCAGGTTGCCCCCATCACTGAACGGCAACTCTTCGACTTCCCAGCCGTAATCGCGCAGCAGAAAGCTCGATTGATACAGCCGGAATTCGCGGATTGCGTCCGTCGGCGCGATATTTTCCAGCGGCGTTTGGATCACCGGATGAAAGGCGCTGAAATACGCGCGGGCGAGTCCGGTGTGCTGGTACAAATTCGCCGTCAAGCCGAGCAGTTCCAGATCGGTATCCCCCACCGCGCCGACGACGAACTGCGTCACGGTGCGGGCAAGTTTTTGATGCGGGTGTTCACGGCGGATTTTTTCGGCAAGCCGCAGCATGTTGAGCAGTTCGGCTTCAAACTGCTTTTTGGGGGCAAGTGCATCTAAACGTGCTTGTGTTGGCGCTTCAAGATTGACCGAGATACGGTCAGAAAGCTGCATGGCGCGCAACAATTGATCTTCCTCCGCGCCGGGCATAATCTTCAAGTGAATGTATCCACGATAGCCGTACTTCTTGCGGATGATCTCGACGCTGTCGATCAGTTTATCCTGCGTCGTGATGCTGCCTTTGATGATCCCGGACGACAGGAACAAGCCATCGACCATGCGCGCCTTCACCAGTTGATCGAACGCGCCCGCCAGCGCATCCGGCGATATGGTCACGCGCTTGGTTTTACCGCGTCCGGCGCGAAACGGGCAGTAGAAACAGTTGCGTTCGCACGCGGTTGTGAGCATCGTCTTGAGGATCGGCTTTTTGCCTGTGGGCGTGCTGACATTGGAGATACAGTCGGCAAGGCTGGTCGCTTGATAGCGTTCGCCCGCTTCACCGCCGCGGCTGCGTTGATGCGTGGGCGTGCGCTTTTCGCTTTGCGGTTGATCGCCCGCTGGCTCGTAGAGCGTCACATCGCCCATCTGCGTGATCTTAGTGATCGTGTCGGGTGTGTTTTGTATCAACATATCCCTATTATACCGAACAAATGTTCTTGAGTCAATCATCTTGCGGTTTGTGGGCTTGGCTGCATAATTGACATGCGCGCGGTTCGGCGCGTCCATTCCACACATTAGGTCACACATGGACACAACTCAATCTCTCTACGGCGTGTTGATCTTGTTGATTTACGCGGCGATTGCGTTCGGCAGCGTGCCGGGACTTCGCATGAATCGCGCCACGATTGCGCTGGTGGGGGCGGCGGCGCTGGTCGCGTTTGGCGCACTCACAGAAGAACAAGCCTTTGATGCGCTCGACACAGGCACGATTTTGCTGCTCGGCGCGATGATGGTGCTGAACGTCAATTTACGCATGGCGGGATTCTTTCGCTATATCGGCAGCCGCACGCTGCGGCTGGCACGGTCAGCGCGTGCGCTGCTGGCGCTGGTGATTATCGCGTCGGGGATACTTTCGGCGCTGTTTTTGAACGACACGATTTGCCTGATGTTCACGCCGCTAGTCGTCGATATTGCCCTGCGCTTGAACCGCAATCCTATTCCCTATTTGATTGGTTTGGCGACTGCGACCAACATCGGATCGGTTGCCACAATCACAGGCAACCCGCAGAACATCATCATCGGGCAGGCATCGGGCATCCCCTATGTGACATTTTTGCTCTCGCTGCTGCCCGTCGCCGTGATCGGGCTGGCGATTGCGTGGGCGTTGATCGTGCTGCTGTATCCCGCGGAGTTTCGCACGGTGGGACAGCGGTTCACCGTGATCGAGATGCCGCCGCCGCGACCCTACACGCCGCTGCTTTCGCGCACGACGATTGTGGTGATTGGGCTGCTGATCGCGTTCCTGCTCGGTCTGCCGATTGTCACATCGGCGTGTGTGGCGGCGGGGCTGCTGCTGATCTCGCGTTTGCGCCCGACCAAACTGCTCGAACTCGACTGGAATTTGCTGGTGTTTTTTGCAGGCTTGTTCATCGTCACGGGGGCGATAGAAGTCACCGGATTGAGCGAACAATTCTTCAATCTGGTGCGTCCTGTCGTCAGCGGTGGGATCGCGCCGTTGAGCGTAGCGACAGCCGGATTGAGCAATCTAGTGTCAAACGTTCCCGCGGTGCTGCTGTTCCGTCCGATCATCCCATCGCTGCCCGACCCGAACATGGCATGGCTAACGCTGGCGATGGCTTCGACACTGGCAGGCAATTTGACGCTGCTCGGCTCGGTGGCGAACTTGATCGTCGCGGAGTCGGCGGCGATGCGCGGCGTGAAACTGACCTTCGGAGAATACCTGCGCGCGGGCGTGCCGATCACCATTCTCACCATCATCGTCGGCATTGGCTGGTTAATCATTTTGTCGGGTATCAACGGCGCAAATTGAACCGAACGCCGCCTCAATGCGCGTATCATCCAACAGATGCGGGTGATTAGCGAGAGGGGCAGCGATGAAGCAGTTCACACGCGCAGGATGGTGCGCCGTCATCTTGTTGATGGTGACACAGGCGATGGTTACGGCGCAGGATTGGGCGATTTGCGAAGCGTCGGAGATGGAAATCACGGTGATGGGCGAATGGTCGAGCGCCGCGCCCATGTCGATGCCGCGATCCGAACAAGGGATCGCCGCGCTCGATGGCAAAATCTACATCGCGGGCGGGTTCGCGCCTGTTCCCGGCACGGTCACGGATGCTGTCGAAGTGTACGATCCTGTGACCGATACATGGGAATCCCGCGCGCCGATGCCTATGGCGCTGCACCACATGGGCATGACCGCCCACGATGGGAAAATCTACGCGACAGGCGGCTACCGCACATTGTCGTTCACGCTTACAGACCGCGCCTTCGTCTACGATCCCGAAGCCGATACATGGACGGAGATCGCGTCACTGCCAGAGCCGCATGGGGCGCATCAACTGGTGTCGGTGGGAGATCGGCTGTATTTGTTCGGCGGCTTCAATGATGGACGCACCCTGTGGTCATACGATCCGGTCACTGACACATGGGACACATCACCGCGTGATATGTTCACCCCGCGTGAACATCTCGCATCCGTTGTGTGGGATGACAAGATTTACGCCATCGGCGGGCGCTGGAACGGCAACACCAATGTGCTGGAAGTATACGATCCCGAAACGGATCGGTGGGATATTCAGCCGGACATGCCCACCGCGCGCGGCGGCTACAGCGCCGCAGTCATCGACGGGTTGATCTACGCCGCGGGCGGCGAAGATTTCGTCAACGATTTCTGCGCGTTTGACCGTGTAGAAGTCTATGACCCCGCAACCGAGATATGGATGCGCGCGCCCGATTTCCCTGTGCCAGTCCACGCGCAGGCATCCATCGCGTTGGATGGGCGCTGGTACGTGCTTGGCGGCGCAACCGAAGCGGCGCAGCGCACTTATACGTCCATGCTGGCGGATGTGTGGGTGTTCACGCCCGCAGCAGAATAAGGCGCTATTCGTCGCCTACGTCAATGCGCGGCATATCCTGTGTCGAATGGGGACTCCAATGCGCGGCGTGATGCGAATCGGTGAAGCGCGCGATGTCGGTGTCGGGGGTCCATGCTTCACCATCGGGCATGATCGTCATCTCATCGAAGCACGCATCGTCGAGTATCGCGCCGCGCAAATCCGCTTCATTAAGTTTGGAATTTTCGAGATGTGCGCCTTTGAGATTTGCGCGGCGCAAATCCGCACCCAAAAAGTTGACGCGATAGAGTTTTGCCTCAAACAGATTGGCACTGCGGAGATCGGTATATTTGCACGACGCGGCGGTGAGGTTCGCTTGTGTCAAATCCGCGCCGACGAAGTTGACACGGTTGAGATTGGCGTTTTTTAGTTTTGCCCATGTGAAATTCACGCCTTGCAGGTCGGCATCCCACAATTTCGCGTCTTCAAGGTGCGCGCCGCGCAAATCGTGTTCTTGCAGCGTGCCATCGGTAAGCCAGCCGCGCGCGCGGAGTTCTTCGGCAGCGCGTCGGGCGACTTCGTTAACGCTGCTCCCAAATTGGCGCGTCAGTTGATCGCGCGTGTGGGCTTCTTGCAAGCGCGATTCGCGGCGGCGGTTGAGGCTGTCGATGATCAGCACGGTGATGGCGATGCTGGCGAGTTCGGTGCTGATATTGGTGTAAAAATCCTCAATGAATTGGGTGAACGTGAATCCTTCGGGATGCTGGTCAGCATAGCCGATTAGCCCGGTGATCAATGCCAGCGCCAACAGCACGATGCCGACAAGCTGCACGCTCATGCTGTCGCTGATGCGCGCCCACAGCCGTTTGCTAGGTTTAGTTCTCACGCGCTGGCTTAAGCCGTTCCCGTTGGATGATGCCGCCGCGTTGGACGCATGGGCAGCGTCGTGCGAGTTGTGGTTGTTGATCGGGGTTTCGCGCATACAAACCTCATTAGGTGGTGAATGCCGCTGTCCATTGTGAATCAAGATAGACCCAAAACGCCGATCAACGATAACACAGAAATTAGGGGTTAGAATACCCGTTCCCGCGAAGTTTTAACGAACAGATATGCGCGAGCATTGTTATGTTAGTCAGGTTGAACGGTGATGATCACTTTGCCGCGCGCACGCATGGTTTCGAGATAGCGAATCGCTTCGGCGGCTTCCGCGAGATCATAGCAGCGGTCAATAACAGGGACGACTTTGCGCGTTTCGAGCAGGTTTTGAATGACGAGCAAATCATCCTGATTCGGTTTGGCTGTCCCCATCAAACCGATCTGCTGTCCGCCGGGTTTGGATGCCCATTTTCCGCCAAGCGCAGCGGCGAAAATCCCAAACAACGATGTGAATCCGGCAGTCACCCCGCGACCTGTCGGGGTAAGCGCGCGTCGATACGCCGCGACGGAACAGTTGCCAACCGCATCATAGATGAGATCGTATTGTTGCCCCGTGCGCGTGAAATCGGTCTGGGTGTAATCGACGACATGATGCGCGCCAATCGAGCGAACAAGTTCGACATTGCGCGTGCTGCACACAGCAGTAACTTCCGCGCCACATGCGCGCGCATACTGCACGGCGAACGATCCCACGCCGCCCGACGCGCCCTTGATCACGACTTTATCGCCCGCTTGAATGCGCCCGGTATCACGCAGTCCTTGAATGGCGGTGAAGCCCACAACAGGCGTGGATGCTGCTTCTTCAAATGTGACGTTAGCGGGTTTCAGCGCCAGCATGTTTTCCGATATGCACACATAGTCGGCAAAAGTCGCTTCGCCGCAGCCAAAGACTTCATCCCCGACTTTGAAGCGGGTGACATTTTTTCCTACAGCGGTCACGCGCCCCGCGACATCCGCGCCCATGACACCGTTTTTCGGCTTGAAATAACCATTCCCGATGCGGGCGATGAAAGGTGCGCCGCGCATCAAGTGCCAGTCGAGCGGATTCGCGGAAGCCGCGACGAATTTCACTTTGACTTGATTGTCTTTGGGTTCGGGTTCAGGCACATCGACCCGTTGAAGCACATCCGGCGAACCGTAGCGAGTAAAGATAATGGCTTTCATGCAATTTCCCCCCATGCTATGCGTGTGAAATACTGATGTGGGCTTATTACGATTAAATGGGGGCTGGAGTTGTACACGGGGATAAAAATGGGGCATCGGTGATTTTTACGATGCCCCGAAACAAGCCTAACTCGCGGGTTTGTCGTTCGCTACAAAGTTGAGGATGAGCGCGGCGATTGCGCCGGGAACCCAGCCAGCAAGCGTGAGCGCGAACACGATCAACACCGTGCCGCAGCCGCGATCAATGACGGCAAGAGGGGGGAACAAAATACACAACAGCGCGCGAAGGCAGCCCATGAATTGTCTCCTTAGAACCTATCATTA
Source organism: Anaerolineae bacterium (assembly GCA_034434595.1). Taxonomy (GTDB): domain Bacteria; phylum Chloroflexota; class Anaerolineae; order Aggregatilineales; family Phototrophicaceae; genus Flexifilum. Next base: position 243,015 of record DAOTZD010000004.1, on the reverse strand, counting down.
TGGCTAACATGATTCCTTATACGCACATCACGCAGCAGGGTTGCGCGGGTGCAAACCAGCGGAGATGGCATGAGTACCCAAGACAATAAACCCGTTGATCAGCGCGGCAAATTGGATGAAACGCCCTTCGAGTGCCAGATCACCAAAGATGGGCGGGTGATGCTGTTCTGGTTTGGCAAGCATGTCAAGACGCTGGTGGGCAAAGAGGCGCAGAAATTCATCACCCGATTTGAATCTGCCGATGACGCAGAAGCCCAACTGCTGATGGCAAAAGCGACGGGCAATTTTAAGCGTGGGAACGAACGACGCGATTGATCCGCTGCCTAAACATGCGCGCGGATGAAGTCCGCGATGAGCGCGGCGGCACGTTTCGCCCCATCAGGGGTGAAGTGCAGACCATCAAATGTGTAGGTGAATCCGTCTCGGACACGGACAGTCTCGTAGTCATTCCAGCCTTTTTTCGTGCGTGCGCCAATCGTGAGGATGAATTCGATTCCGATAGGGGCGCGATCCTTCACCGTGTCGGGGAGCAGCCCGGCGTGCAGGTCAAGCACGGGGATGTTGAGCGCGGCGGCGGTTTCTGCGGCGAGCGCGTTATAGCGTTCCAAATTTTCGACCTGCTGCGGCGAATACTCGGCGGGTTCGAGCGCGACGAGCGTGAGAACATGATGCGCTTGCAGCACCGTAAGCAGTTCACGGTAGGTCTGCTGGAACTGTTCCGGCGAGACAAACCCATCGGTGAGCTGCTGCACTTTGGTGTAATACGGGCGCGTTGGCGGATATAAGAACGAGTTCGCATCGTTGCCGCCGACCATAATCAATACCGCGTTCGGATTGTGCGCGATCACGTCGGTTTCGACGCGGCGCAGCAGGTTGACAACGGTGTTGCCGCCAATGCCTTCGTTGATAAAGGTGTGTTCGGGCATGAGCGAAGCCAGCGCATCGACGTAACTGCCGCCGTATTTGCCCCATGTTAGGCTGTCGCCAAAGCAGACGATTTTCATCACATGACCATTTTTAATAGATGGACGAAAGTGGGGCTATTGTAGCGGAAAATCGATATACAATGACGCTGGAATCACACGTATAGTCCCACTAGAGGCGCAATGGTGGCAGAAAAACCGGATACACTGATCACTTGGTATCTCGAAATGACGGATCGCGCACAGTTCGTCCCCGCACATTTGGATGTGCCAATGGGCGTGACGATTTTAGAGATGGAGAATCCCGATATTCCCTACTACCGATTCTTGTATGACACGGTGGGTGATACCTTCGGCTGGCGTGACCGCCGTTTGATGACCGACGACGAACTGCGGGCGGCGATAACGCGGGCGGGCGTGACGATTTACGTCATGTATCAATTGGGCGTGCCGTGCGGATATGTCGAACTGCTTGCGAAAGATGTCGATGATCAGCGCGTGACCGAAATCGCGTACTTGGGGCTGCGACCAGAATATCACGGACGCGGATACGGGAAATTCTTGTTGAGTTTCGGAATCGCGCAGGCATGGGAAGACGGCGCGGATCGCGTCACACTGCATACATGCAATCTCGACAGTGAATCGGCGCTCCCGAATTATCTCAAGCGCGGGTTTCAAATCACACGCACGGAAGAAGAACCTATGCCGGATCGCTACAAAACATGAAGCTTAAGGCAGATTAGCCTTCGAGCCTGAACATCGCATCGTCAATGGGGTCGTTGATCCTGACCGCCGATGGCGTAATCTCCAAAACGGGTTCGCTGTCCCATAGCTGGACGAATTTTCCCGGCAGAATCAAGTCGTTGACCATATGCTGATCTTCTGCAAAGTCATAGCGCAGCATTTGATCGCGCCCGCTAAAAACATTGAGACAGTGAACCTGTATCGAATTGATGGTGTGATCCCCGTTCAGGCAAATCGTCGCCGTGCTGTTGAGCGTCTTGTGTGTTGCCGTGAACGTATGGCTGTTGACGGCGCGTAAATGTACATCAGGGTCGCTTAACGGGGTCAAAAGCATGACCATCATCGCCCAGATTTGTGCTTTGATGGCTGCAACAGTCGATTCATCGTTGTGGGCGATCAAGTCGCTGCCTTTGCGGTAGCGAAAGGTCGATCCATCAAAGGCGTTGGCACTGCCGGAAAGCTGCACGCCCGCCGTGTGCGCGGTGTAGTCCCATCGCGCCATAAATGGAAAGCGAAAATACACGGCATAATCGAGCGGAATCCATGCGGCGATGGGACCAACTTTGGCGCGTGTACGTCCTTTGTAGTCAATGTGAAGGGTGTCGAAACTGGGAGAGCCAACGCCATAACGGGCGCGAAAAGCGCGGCGGACGATTTCACGACTTTCAACATCGCCCTGAGCAAGCAGTAAGATGGGCATCATTAACCTAAAGTCTACTTATCAATTTTCTCGATATTCTAAGTCGGGAAACTATTAAGGGGGTGAAATACATGACTAATTTACTATCTCGCCTAAAAAAAGAGGGCAATCCGCTGATAGATGATGGGAAGGCAACGTTTGTTTTTGAGGGAAGCTTGCCGCCCATTTTGTATGGGGATTTCAATAACTGGGGCAGCGATCCCGCCATTGAACCAATGACGCTTGCCGCGCCGGGCGTGTGGACTCAAACGATGGAACTACCCGACGACACGTATATGGAATATGTGTTTGACATGGATGGCGAACGCACGCTTGACCCGAATAATCCTCGTACTGTGTGGAATGGTATAGAAGACCTGCAAAATTGGTTTCGGATGCCAAAGGGCGCGATCAATCCGCTGACGCGGCGGGTGCCGGGGATTGCGCGCGGGACGGTGACGCAGCATTTGATCAACGGGCGCGAAACCGTCGCGGGAGACAGCCGCTCGGTGCATATGTATATCCCGCACGCAGAGGCGAACACCCCCGTACCGTTGATCGTCGTCTACGATGGAAACGATTACTTAAAACGTGGAGCGATTGTCAACATTGTCGATAACTTGATCGGGACGAAGCGCATCCGTCCGGTGGCGATGGTGATGCCGCAGAATGGTCGGCAGGCGCGGTTTCTCGAATATTTTGGCAGTGAAGTGACGCTGGCATTTGTGCATGAATTTTTGATCCCGCTGGCGGAAAAAGAACTCGCTGCTGCAAACCTCAAGCTGATTGATCATGTCGATGAGCCGGGAATTCATGGCGTGATCGGCGCGTCGATGGGCGGGCTGATGGCGCTGACAACAGGACTTCGTCTGCCGCATATCTTCGGGCGGGTGATCAGCCAATCGGGGGCGTTCGGGTTTCGCTTGGGCGAAGTCGAAATGTCGATTTACGAGACGGTTCGCAAGGGCGATGTGCGCCCGCTGAAAATCTGGATGGATGTGGGACGATTCGAATGGCTGCTCGAAGCGAACCGCAAAATGCACAGCGAATTGACTGCACGCGGGTATGACGTGACGTATCGTGAGTTCAACGCGGGGCACAATTACACCGCATGGGGGGACAGCCTTCCGCGCGCTATTGAATTGATGTATGGGATGTGAGGTTTTCCCCTCAAGTGTCTAGGCGATAGTTGCTTTTTTGACGTATAATCCTCCATACACCTTGAACGGATTAGCACTCCAATATTCAAGGCGAGAGGATAGGCGATATGGTACAACTCAAAGACAAGTCGGAGCGTGAAGAACGTCGCCGCATGTATCTTGATATTCCAGCGCAGGAATACGACGCTGTACCGCGCCAACTTTTCGACATGAATACGCGGTGAGACGATACCAGCGCCAGTAAGCAGCTCGTTCACTTGCTCTCACTGCTTTCCGAGCGTCTTGACAATCTGGTTCGCTCGGACTGGCTGAAACTGGAACGTTGGGTGATAAGGTAGTATCCCTTGTGCCGAATGCAGTGGTCGTGGAATTTCTACACGACGATGAATTTGATGACGACGATCTCATCGAAGATGATGATGTAGACCCGCGCGAACTGCCGCGGGAGGCACTTGCCGACGTTCGAGCAGGTCGGGTTTACACGGAAGAAGAATTCTGGAAGGCGCTTGAGGACGATGCAGAAAACACCGAACAACCCCATTCAGGTGAAGTTTAGCAGTCGATTCCTCAAAGCCACAGAGACTCGAAAAGAAGTACCCCTCGATAAAATCTGATCTCCGCGAACTTGTAGACGGTATAAAGTCTGGTCAAACACTGGATGTTGGTCGCCCAACGTTCAAGGTGCGTGTCAAAAGCAGCAGCATGAAAAAGGGAAAGCGCGGCGGCTTTCGCACGATTTACTACGTTGAACTCAAAGACAGGGTAGTGATGTTGACGATGTACGCCAAAAGCGAACATGACAGCATCACCGCCGCTGAAATACGCTCGTTGATTGAAGAACACGAGCGAATGAGTGAGTAGGGGCTTGACACGTCAAGCCCCTACGATGATTAGGTGTTTGAATGGGCTGTTTGCGTTGAGAGCAGATACACGCTCAACAGCAGCAGCGCCGCGCCGATGATCCCTGCTGGCGCGAGTGTCTCGTTGAACAAAATCCACGCGAGAACGGCAGCGACGACTGGATCGAGCATAGCGACAATGCTGGCAGTCGTCGCGGAAACCGAACGCAGCCCCTTTTGAAACCACCAGTAACCGAGCGCGGTTGGCACAAAGCCAAGATACAGGACGAGCAGCCAACCCTGTGTCGTTTGCACGACGACAATCCCGCTGAACAGGTTGAGAATCACCAGCATGATCGTCCCCGCGGCGAAGCTGATCGCCGTAACTTGCAGCGGATGATAACCGCCCGCGAGAAAACGCCCGCACACGATCACGCCCGCATACGTGAGCGCGGCGATCACGCTGAAAAATGTGCCAAGCGCGAGATTTTGTGGTTCGGCTTGCAAATCATTGGGCGCGCCCAAGCCAACGAGAAGCGCGCCGCCGATCAACGCGCAGAGCAGGGCGGCGATAATGCGCTTGTTGATCGTTTCAAGTTTGAGCGCAACGGATACCCCGCTCACCACCAGCGGCGAAATGCTGATCGTGAGCAGTGTAGCGATGGTCACACCCGTGTAACGGATGGCGGCAAAGTAGCTGGCTTGCGAAATGCTGATCATGATGCCAGAGAACAGCATCACCAGCAGATCGCGGCGGGGAACATCGAAGGTGCGCGCCCCCACGATGCGCCAGCACGCCGTAAACAAAATCGGCACAGCGATGAGCATCCGCGCGACATTGATGAACAGTGACGATGTGCTGTCGATGCTGTAGATGGCTTGCGTGGCAACCCCTATCGTGCCCCACAAAATTGACGCGGCGGTGACGAGCCAAAATCCACGGTTGGATTGGCTGGCTTGCAGCGTAAGTGATTTTCGCATGGTGTCTGTATCTGCCCTTGCTTATCGTAGTTCGTTTGAGTTGGTGTACGATGTGACCGATCAGCGGGCAGGCGAAATGAAATCCACCGCAGCGGAGATTTCCGGCGGCGTGGATGCAATCAGTGTGACCTGCCCTGCACTAAGCAGCGACAGGCGGGGAAAGCAGGGAAATTGGGTGGATGCCCATACAAGATTAAACCTTCATGAAGAAAACTCTACACTGAGTATAGTGCAATTGCGCCCCAAAAACACTTACCTATACTGATTAATGAGCTAACTAGCAAGTGCTAACAAGGGGGGATCATGTGGAAGAAAACGGTAGTATTCGTTGTGATCGCGCTAGTTGTAGGGGTGATAGCGGTGCTTCCCGCTGCCGCTGCTGATCCAACATGGACAGTGGTTTCGACGAACAGTATTGGGTGTGATAACAACGATACTAATTTTACAACACTGATTTCAAACATCGCCAGCTTCCCAACGAACCTTCGTTTCCGCACGATTGTTGATGCCGGCGGACTGCGCTACATGGACGAAGACGCAGGTTCTCCATCTACCAATGGTCTCTATAGTTGGTCGTTGTACGATAGCTCAAGTGGTGGACCGACGACTGCGACTTTCCCAATTCCGAATGATACTGAAATCGTGGTGCAGCTCCTTCTGATTGACGGTATTGGTGGTCCAGCAGTTACCGGAACGATTGTCACGATTGATAGATGCAATGGCGGTACGGTCACATCAATTGTGCCGTATGGGGGCGCAGACGGCGGCTGCACCAATCCCCTCCCCACGAGCGCGGTTGTTCGCAGTTTGCCACAGGGAGCGCCCGCGTTCTTTGCCGCTGATGCAAGCACCGCTACCGGATTCAATATTCCCGCAGGGACGTGGTATGTCGTTCAAACCAGCGGCGATTTCAGCCAGTTGTGGATTGCGTGCGAAGCAGGGCGGGTGTGGGTGCCGACGAATGCGGTTGGTCCGTAACACCGTTTTCGTGACCCCTACTTGAAATCAAAAACGAGCGATGCGGAAAATTCCCGCCATCGCTCGTTTTCATAACGGGGTTATTCGCCCTGACGGACAGGGTTCAAAATGATGTTGTTACGGATGACATCCGCGACACAGCGCCCTTGACGCACGCCGTTTTCAACCGCCGGACGGAAGTGAATACCCCCATAGATGCGTGAGGTCGCTGCTTCGAGTGCCGCTTGTTCAAACGAGTAGAACTGGCGCGGCGTTAAGCCTCGATATGTATTCGCTGTGTCGGTGAACACGACTTGACCGAACAGATCGGTCAGCACATCCGCAGCCGCCCCGCTGACAACCGAATGACCAGACGGGTATTCCGGGAATGGCGGGCTTTCGATATACGGAGTCCAGCGGCGGCTGATATATTCTTGAATATAGGTGACTGGTCGCAGCAGGTTGACCTGATATTTGAGTGACCAGCACGAGATAAACGCATCTGCCACACCAATCCCCACCATCGCGTACATTTCGGCGGTGCGTACCAAATCGAGTTCCAGCAGATCGACCATCTGACTAGCGATCAGCATCCAATGACCGGCGGGCGCGCCAGTGATGCCGGGAGTATCGACCCACCATTCGGCAATATCGCGCTGTTCTTGTGTAAGATCATTACCAGTCTCGTAAACTTCGTTCGCCTGCTGGTAAAAGACCGAGTCTTCTTCGGTGCTGAACTCAAAATTGGGCTCGATGTTGCATTCTTCGGCGTAGCTGAGGATGAACGGGCGCATTGTCCCCCAATAGGGTTCGATAGGATTCGTGCCCGGAGTCGTAAGCTGCCAAAAAGACGGATCCCCCGTCGGGATTTCGTATTCCGGGTTCATCTCGCGGGTTTCAAGATAGTTGTCTTCTTCAATCCAGTTGACGATGCCTTTACCCAGTTCTTCGCCATATTCGAGCGAGTTGTTGATCACGTCTTCGCCCATTTCATCGATGCGGGCGGCGATACTTCTATCGCGCATGTCGGTAAATGTAGCGAGCGTTTCTTCCGATGCAGTACGGAACAAGGCTTCAAGCACGACACGCATCGCTTCAGAGGCGACGACTTCCCAGTCGTACATCAATGCTTCATCGGGATACGGCAGATCGCGCAGCCCGTTCAACTGTCCGACGAACGAACGGTTAAATGGCATACCGGGATACAGCGCCTCATAAAGGGTCACGCCCGCATACCCATAAATGCGGGCGGAGTTCGGCGGATTGATCGTTTCGGCACGCACCGCGTCATACGTTGTTTGAATCCAATCGACGGCAAACTGCGGATCAAGTTCCTCTGTAAGCTGCCAATTATCGACCTGTGCCCGCGCGGCGCGCTGTGGAATAGAGAATCCCATCGCCAAGGCGAGCTCCAGCACTGCAAAAACTAACCAAGCCCCTCTGCTCAATGACTTGTTCATGGCGTTTTCCTATTCGTGAATCAAGATTGACAATATCTATTGAACGCAATTTAGACGTAAAATTCCGCGATGCTGTTCCCATGACCATAATACGGCTACTAGGCGGTGAATAGGCGCTTTTACGATGTTTTTACGATAGCTTTGCAACTTGCTCATAAGTCTGCTCAAACGGAGCCGATTTTAGCGAGTCCGTTTTGGGATACCAATGTATCATTGTCTGCGCTGATGGGGGTGACATGCTTTTATTGATCACGTCAATAATTTTAGTAGCGATGGGGTTGTATTCCATTTTGGGGCGGGGATCGCTGTGGGAAGCGCATGTGCGTCGGAACACGATCCTTGGGCGCGAGATTGGCGATGAAGCAAAATGGAAACGCAATCTTGTGTACGGCGGGGTGATTCTGCTGGTAGTGGGGATTTTGGGCTTTGTCGCGCTGGCGACTCGCCCGCCGGGAATGGTGTAAACAGGGTGTCCAAAAAGTGACTGCTCGCAGAATTGACTCGAAGCGCAATCGAACAATTTGCGACTGTAGGGACAGGGCTTGCCCTGTCCACGCCCTTTATGTTTTCCGTTGGGTCTGTCTTTCAAAGAGCATTGATGCTCTTTAGACACCCTCTAAAGGGCGGCTCATTCCCGATCCGCCCCTACGAGAGATTGTGTTTAGTATGTCGGCATGGTGGTGTCGATTTGACGCGCCCAAGCGAGAATGCCGCCTTCAATGTTGACCAATTTCGCCGGATCGTAACCAAGCTCGCGCAGGTAGTAGATCACATCGGTGCTGCGTTTGCCAGAACGGCATAAGAAAAGCAGTTCTCGATCCTGCGGAATATCCTTGAGTACGGTTTCATTGAGAGTCTTTCGTTCGCTCAGAACTTCATCGACAGCGATTTGTATTTGCGGTTTGGGCAAGAACACGGTGTTTTCCGTAGGCAGTACCGCGATCTGGAATTCTTCTGGATTGCGGACATCAATGATGTGCAGGTTTTCGCCGCGGTCCAGCCGTTCTTTGAGTGCTTGCACAGTGATTTGCGGAACGGGCGCGTCGAGATCGTATGCGGCATGAGCGGTTCCGTTGGTGGATGCGGTTGGCACACTGTCAGCCGCCGCTGCCGGAATGTGATCATGCGCGGGAACACCACAGAACTGTTCATAGTCGATCAATTCGACCTGTTCGTGTGGAATGCCGCAGACCGGGCAGTTGGGATTTTTGCGAATCTTGATCGTGGTGAAGCTCATTTCGGTGGCATCGTAAAGCAGCATCCGCCCGATCATCGGCTCGCCTATACCCGTGATCAGCTTGATCGCTTCAGTTGCCTGCATCGTGCCTATCACCCCGGGAAGCACACCCAGCACGCCCGCTTCCGCGCAGTTGGGGACGAGTCCGGGCGGTGGTGGTTCAGGGAACATGCAGCGATAGCACGGACCTTCGGCGGCATAGAACACGCTTAACTGACCTTCAAAGCGCAAAATGCTGCCGTACACATTCGGCTTGCCGAGCTTGACGCACGCATCATTGACGAGATAGCGCGTTGGGAAATTGTCCGTCCCGTCGATGATGATGTCATACGGCGTGAGGATTTCAATCGCATTGTCGGACGTGAGAGGGACGTTATACGTATCGACTTGAAGCGTCGGATTGAGATCGAGCAGGCGTTGTTTGGCGCTTTCGACCTTCAACACGCCCACCGTCGATGTGCCATGCACGATCTGGCGCTGGAGATTGCTTTCGTCTACCGTGTCGTAATCGACCAATCCGAGCCGCCCGATCCCCGCCGCGGCCAGATACAGCGCCAGTGGGCTCCCCAAGCCGCCTGTGCCGATAATCAGCACGCTGGCGGCTTTGAGGCGCTTTTGCCCCTCGATTCCCATTTCGGGCATGATGATGTGCCGCCCATAGCGGCGGATTTCGTCATTGGAGAGTGTCCCCAATTCGTTGACCAATGGTTTCATGTGGTACGTCCTTTACTCCACTACACCGGAAAGCTGCTGACGCAGCGTGTGATAGAACGCCGTGCCGTGATTGACCGCCCGCGTGCGCCCGTTTGAATCGATCACGAACGTGGTGGGCGAACACAACACCCCCCAGCGATCCGCATCTTGCGGGCGTTCAGTCGCATCCACCTTGATCACCTGCAAATTTTCGCCCAAATCGGTTTGAAGTTTATCCAGCACCGGCATCTGCACAGTTCTACATGGCACACAATCCGGCGTAGTGAAATACAAAATGATCGGCGTGTTAGGACGCGCGCCCATCAGCAGGGGATCAATCGCGTTGGTGGCGGATGTGCGCTTTAACTGACGCGCCGTGTACACGCGGTACAGGATCGCGCCAAGCGCAAGCAGGACAAGGGCAATCAGCAGACGTTCAATCATAATAGTTTAGCCACTCCGCATTCGCTGGCGCTTATTCACTGGCATGAAGGGGCGCGCGCGTAAAACCCGGCACGCCAAGTCGATTGAACAGGTAGTACATCCAGCATCCGGCGCAAAAATTCAGCCAGAAGTTCAGGTTTGCCAGCGCAATCACAATCCACACCAGCGCCCACCCAAACACAGACGCGCCCGCCAGCAGCGCGAGCGCCGCCGCGGTGTTGAAAATGCCGCCCACGAGCATGGCAAACTGGTGCGGTTCGGGGTTGTCGTTGATGACGTTTGGCTTGACCACGCCCGACGGTTTGACGATGCGGGTGTAGATCAACTTGTAGGGCGCGAACGGCGCGTTGACCGCGCCCAACCACTGCGCGATGGCGACAATCGCCACCAGCACAACGCTGTTCAACACGAATGCCGCCAGCAGCAGCAGGATCGTGATTGCCTGCCCAACTTTTAGCCCGGTGTGATCAACTTTACGGATTTGTTCTGCTGCCATGTGCGTAATCTCCAATGTTTGACTAGCACGGGCGTGATGTGTCACGCCCCTACAACACCCTGTGATTAACGACCACCTGCGATGCTGGGAATGATGCGAAGGCTGTCACCGTCTTCGATTTCGGTGTCCAAGCCGTTTAGAAAGCGTATATCTTCTTCGCCAATGAACACATTGACGAAACTGCGAAGCTCCGACCCATTGAACAAATGCTGTCTAAGTTCGGGATACTGCGTGACCAGATCATTGAGCGCGTCACCGATGGTCGCGCCGCTGACGGTGACCTGCGCCTGCTGACCTGTGAAGGTACGTAATGGAGTGGGGATTTTGATGCTTGGCATTGACGATTGTTCTCCTAAGGATAAGGCGGGCACGATATGTCGTGCCCCTACAGACGGGTTTTGTTGTGAATGGCGGGGCTCGCGAGCCGCCCCTACAGTTGTGCGACTTTTTGTTCATGCGCCGCCCATTTGCGGTTGAGATACCCGCCAACGAGCGCCGTCATGGTTTCGACTTCCACCAGAAATGAGTCATGCCCAAAATCGGCATGAACCATGTGATTTTCGACCTGTTTGTTGACACGTTCGAGCGCCGTCGTGAGATCGAGCGCTTGTTCGCTGGTATACAGCCAATCGCTCGAAAAACTGACCACCAACGTTTGCGCGCTGATGCGTGAAAGCGCCGCATCCATCGATCCATAGCCATCAGCAATATCGAAATAGTCGAGTGCTTTGGTGATGTACAGATACGTGTTGGCATCAAAGCGCTGCACGAACTTTTCGCCCTGATGGTGCAGATAGCTTTCGACGCTGAACTCTGGCACATCAAAGCGATAGGGCAGCGTGTCATGTCCCTGTAAAGCGCGCCCAAACTTACTTTCGAGCGAATGTTCGCTCATGTACGTAATGTGACCAACCATGCGCGCGACTGCCAAGCCCGCGCGCGGCGGTTCACTGCCGTAATAATCGCCGCCGCGCCAATTGGGATCGGCATAAATGGCTTGGCGACCAATCTCGTTGAAGGCGATATTTTGCGCCGACGAGCGCGGCGTTCCCGCCAGAAACAGCACATGTGCCACGCGGTCAGGCGTATCGACTGCCCATTGAAGCGCCTGCATCGCGCCCATGCTTCCCCCCGCTGCCGCGAATAAGCGATCCACGCCGAGCCTGTCGAGCAGGTAGGTTTGCGCGCGCACCATATCCGGGACGGTCACAACCGGAAAACGCAGCCCGTAGGGTTTGCCGTCTGGCGCAATCGATGATGGACCAGTACTGCCCTGACACCCGCCGATCACATTCGAGCAAATGACATAGAAGCGGTTGGTATCGAACATCTTGCCCGGACCCACCGCGTCATCCCACCAGCCCGGACGTTCGCGCGGATCGTCTGTGTAGTACCCCGCGACATGCGAATCGCCCGAAAGCGCGTGACAGATCAAAATCGCGTTGGATTTATCCGCATTGAGCGATCCGTAAGTCTCATACGCAAGTGTGAACCCGTCGATCACGCCGCCCGAACGGGTATATAAAGGGATATCAAAGCGCGCGTAGCGTTTTTCGACAATGCCAACCGAATGCGGATCGTGCGGGCGAACCGCGCCGTTGTGTGGTGTGCTGCTCGGATCGAGATAACCACTGGCGATAGCGGTTTGGATGGACATTATCGAATGTACTCCTGATCTTTCGGGTGAGCGCGTCTATTGATACCATAGACGCGCCCACTTTAGCGACTTCCGATTAGGAAACTGTGTGAACTGTTGTCCCCTGCGCGACAGTGAGCGCCTGATCCAAGTCCCACAGGATGTCGTTCAGGTCTTCAATGCCGATAGCAAGACGGACATAATCGGGCGTGACCCCTGTCGAAATTTGTTCGCTCTCGCTCAATTGGCTGTGAGTCGTCGTCGCCGGGTGAATCGCCAGCGAACGCGCATCACCGACATTGGCGAGATGGCTGAACACCTTCAGATTGTCGATGAACGTGCGTCCCGCTTCCTTGCCGCCTTTGATCCCGAAGCCAAGCACCGCGCCCGCGCCCTTCGGCAAATATTTCTGCGCGTTAGCGTAGCTGGGGTGGCTCGGCAGACCGGGATAGTTAACCCATTCAACCGCCGGATGCGCTTCAAGATATTTAGCGACGGCAAGCGCGTTATCGACATGCCGCTGCATACGCAGTGCCAGCGTTTCCAAGCCGATGATGTTCAAGAAGGCGTTGAACGGCGCTTGGCTGCCGCCGAAATCGCGCAGACCAACGATGCGCGCGCGCCCGATGAACGCCGCGGGTCCAAGTACATCCGCGATGACCGCGCCGTGATAGGCAGGTTCAGGATCGACGATGCCGGTATGACGACCACTGGCTTTCCAATCAAACGTGCCGCCATCAACAATCGCGCCGCCGATGCTCAACCCATGCCCGCCAATCCATTTCGTCGTGCTGTGGACGCTGATGTTCACGCCCCACTTGAACGGTTGAAACAGATACGGCGTGCCGAAGGTGTTATCGACCACAACGGGCAAGCCATACGATTTGGCAAGCGCGGAAATGCTTTCAAAGTCGGGGATTTCAAGTTTTGGGTTGCCAATGGTTTCGAGATAAATCAAGCGGGTTTTACTGTTGATCAGAGGCTCGATCTTCGCGGCGGTGGGGGTTTCGACAAAGTGCGTCGTGATGCCAATGCGGCGCAGACTTTGCGAGAACAGCGTGTACGTGCCGCCGTAGAGCGCCGATGTCGAGATGATCTCGTCGCCCGCGTTCGCCAGTGTTAGCACGGTGAGCGTTTCGGCAAACTGACCGGACGCGGTTGCCAACGCCGCGATCCCGCCTTCGAGCGCGGCAAGGCGCTGCTCGAACACGTCCGTCGTCGGGTTCATGATGCGCGTGTAGATATTGCCCGGTTCCGCCAGCGCAAACAGCGCCGCCGCGTGATCGGTATCGCGGAACTGGTAGGAAGTCGTCTGGTAGATGGGAACAGCACGCGCGCCCGTTGTGGGATCAGGCTTGTAGCCCGCGTGCAAAGCGAGTGTGTTGAAAGCGTGCTGGTGTCCGTTCGTGCCGTTGCTGCTCATGTAGATTGACCTTTCTTTGTTAGCGCAAGTTGTGGGTTTTCTTCGGTTATTCAATCACCAGATTGACCGGATCAAACTGCGTGCGATCTTCGCGCAGCCGCCACACGCGCATGTCGTTAGCAGTCGCTTTCGCGTCCACGTCATACACGGCGGTGATGATGTACGTGAAATTGGGCAGCGCGTGATCGCGGTCATACACAGAAGGAATAGCGGGCGAATCGGGATGGCTGTGAAAATAGCCGACGAGCGTTAGCCCACGCGCATCAGCTTCATCTTCCAGCCGCGCCCAATCCTGCGGGGTCATCGCATAGCGATGATATTGTTCTTCGGCGGCGAATACGTTGGCGACTTCTACCACATCCGCGATCACGAGTTCGTCGCGCTGCGGGTGATGCGTCCCCAGTAAAAAGCCGCCGCCTTCATTGGGATAGGCAGATTCCAAGTGCTTGACGATGCGCGCTTGTAAATCCTTGCTCAAAATGACTGGCATATGATTCCTGTTCCCTAAAGCACCACACAACAAAAAAGCCGACCCCATACGGTGTCGGCTTGCTGTGTCCATCTATGCGCGTTGAAGTGTCGTTACGCGCGCAGCGCCATCCGTCGGGGGAGATTACCCTCGTTCGCCATACAACACATCATCACGCAGCACATCGAATCAACGTGCGCTTGTGGAGGTTGGGAGAAATGGATGGCAGAGAATGTATTCATGCCGATGAGAGTATCACGCCGATGATGGGACTGTCAAGGGGTTGGTATGGGCTTTCGCGTTTTTGGAAAAGTGTCTTTTGTGAGTGATAAGATAACGATGTTTGACTCTCTTTTTCAGCGGATCGTTTAGGAGTAAACATGCGTTTGATCAAATGGTTTTTCGTCTTATTCGCTGCTGCCTTCATGACATTTTCGAGCAGCGCACAAGATGCCCTACCACCCTCATCGCCTGTGCAGCGGTGCATTAATTTGGCAAACACACTCGAAGCGCCCAACGAAGGTGAATGGGGGGTGACCGCGCAAGCCGATTATTTCAGAATTTTTGCCGAAACCGGCTTTGACACCGTTCGCCTGCCCATCAAATGGTCTGGTCACGCGCTCACTCAACCGCCCTATACGATTGATCCAGCCTTTTTTGATCGCGTCGATGAGGTTGTAGGATGGGCGCTCGACAACGATCTACAGGTCATCATCGACTTTCATCACTACGATGAAATCATGGTCGATGCCGAACGTGAAAGTACCCGTTTGTTGGCATTGTGGGATCAAATTGCCACGCATTATGCCGATTACCCGTCAACCGTCCTGTTTGAAGTGCTGAACGAACCCAACAGCGATCTCACGGAAGACCTGTGGAATTTCATGCAGGCTCATGCTGTCGCAGTCATTCGTCAAACCAACCCCATCCGCACGATCATCGTGGGCGGTGGCGCGTGGAACTCGCTCAATGGGTTGTTTCAATTACAGCTCCCCGATGACGAAAACTTGATTGCCACATTCCATTACTACGAACCGTTCCAATTTACGCATCAAGGCACGGAATGGAATGAAGGCACAGAAGCATGGGTAGGCACGGAATGGGGCAGCGATTTTGAGTACGCGCAGCTTGAAGAACACTTTGCACAAGCAGCGGCGTGGGGCGCGCAACACAATGTCCCGCTGATGTTGGGTGAGTTCGCGGTCTATCACCGCGCGCCCGCGGAGTCGCGCTACCGTTGGACAGAAGCCGTTCGCACCAATGCCGAAACCTACGGTATCGGCTGGTGCTACTGGGATTTCGCGGCGGGGTTTGGCGTGTATGATCTGCAAGCGCAGTCATATACCGACTTGATCACAGCATTGTTCCCCTAAGCCACACGCAGAAGCAGTTCATAGGCACAAAGTTCAGGATCAACGCGAGTGTTTTGCTGCCAGCGGCTAAAGCCTTGTCCGCGATTGTTTTTCCGCTTACGCCGACGGATGCTCAAATCCGCATTATCTCAAACACACATATTGTAGGGGCGGCTCGTGAGCCGCCCGCCTAAACCAATCTTCAAAACGCCCAATGTTCGACACATATTCACTTTCAGCCGCTTTACAAGCCCGCTTCAGCGGGTGCAAGGATCAGTCGGCGGGGGATGCGAAACTTGTTTCGTCCATTCCCCGCCGACATAAGCACAAACCTTCGGTCATCGGGCAGAGAAGCTTTATCGCACAAGCCTTTTACCCTCTGGCGATGCTTTCACAGCGTCGCTTGTATGTTGTACAACGCCGCATACACGCCCCCACGTGCGATCAATTCGTCGTGTGTCCCCTGTTCTTCGATTCCGCTGTCTGTCAGCACGACAATCCGTTCTGCTTTGCGAATCGTTGAAAGGCGATGCGCGATCACGAGCGTGGTGCGGTTGTGCGCGAGTGCTTCCAGCGAGTCTTGCACGGCGCGTTCGCTCTCGTTGTCAAGATTGCTCGTCGCTTCGTCGAAGATCAAAATGGGCGGATTTTTCAAGAATACACGGGCAATTGAGAGGCGTTGTTTTTGCCCGCCAGATAGTTTCACCCCGCGCTGACCAATATCCGTGTCATAACCCTTTGGCAGCGCCATGATGAACTCATGTGCATTCGCCTGTTTCGCCGCAAACATGATCTCGTCCATTGTCGCGTTTGGTTTGCCATAGCGGATATTCTCCGCGACGGTTCCCGCGAACAAATACACGTCCTGCTGCACAATGCCAATCTGCCCGCGCAGCGAATTCAGCCGAACGTCACGGATATTCACGCCGTCGATCAAAATTTCGCCCGCGCTGACTTCATAAAAGCGTGGAATTAGCGAACACAGCGTCGTTTTGCCCACGCCCGATGTGCCGACCAGCGCGACATATTCGCCCGCGTCGATGTGCAGCGACAGATTTTTCAGCACATGGTTATGTGCGTCATGATATTTGAAACTGACATTTCTAAACTCAATGTTCCCGCGCACATGGTCGATCTCGATGGCGGTAGTAGAATCTTGAATATCCGGCTGCACCGCCATCATTTCCATGAAGCGGCTGAACCCCGTGATTCCTTCTTGATACAGCCGCGTGAAATTCACCGCGCGGTTGATTGGGTCAATCAAAATGGCGACACACAGCAAATACGTCACTAAGTCGGCGGCAGTCAGCGAAGCATTTATGATCCCCGCGCCGCCGAACACAATCACGGCGATGGTGATCAGTTCGGTAAACGTTTTCATGCCCGCGTCGAAATAGGCTTCGCTCTTGTATCCGTCGCGTCGGCTGTCGAGAAAGCGCGCATTTTCGCGGGTGAATTTTCTCCGTTCGATGGCTTCATTGGCGAACGACTTGACCACGCGAATCCCCGCAAGCGTATCTTCTACCTGCGCGTTGATGTCCCCAATGTGCTGCTTGCTGCGCGCCAGCGCGAGATTCATGCGGCGGTTGAAGTAGAAGGCGTAGACCGCCATCACGGGCAGAAACACAAAAATGATCGCCGTCAGCGGTACGTTGATGCTGACCAAGATGATGAACGCGCCCACGAACTTGAAGAAGGAAATCACCGCGTCCTCTAAGCCGTGATGCGCCAATTCTGAAATCCAAAAGAGATCGTTGGTGAGGCGTGACATTAACTGCCCTGTGCGCTGTTCGTCGTAAAAGCTAAACGAGAGCTTCTGATAATGGTCGAACAATTCCCGCCGCATGTCGCTTTCCATCATCGCGCCAAGCGCATGCCCGCGATAATCCACCACCATCAAGCAGATCGTTTGCACGGCGACCAGCACCAGCATGACAGCACCGATAGGGTAGATGTGCGCGGCGGGATCAACGCTATTTTTCTCAAGAACGTTTTGCGTAAGCTGTCGCGCGCACAAGGGAAGTATCAACGTGACCAGCGCAAGGATCAAGGCGCACACCAGATTGATGATCAATGTGCGCGTGTAGGGGCGATAGTAGGATAAAAATTTGCGGATCGTGAATACCACAAATACCCTTTAGAAGGTGAACTACAAAGCCACCACTATTCTAAAGGGGTTATGAGGGTTCATCAAGCATCACTGTGGGTAAAATTCACCGCTTCCATAAACGGGTGAGCCAGCGCCAGCGATTCACCCGCATGGGGCTGTAGGTGAGCCGGTGAAGTTCTTCCAGCCGCTTGCTCGATGGGCGTGTCGCGGTGACGCGCACAGGGATTGTGCGTTCGAGAATTGTCGGGCGGGTTGGCAAGTCCAGCGAAAGCGTGGATGAAAAATCTGTGTGGTGCAGGGCATATACCGCACGCGCCAACTTTTGAATCCCCGCGTTGTAATCCGTGGGCTTCCGCAGATCAATGCGCTGCGCGCCGGAATATCCGAACGGAATCGATTCGCTTTCTTTGCCGTGAATGATCACGGGGATGATGACCTTTTGGCACTGTTCGGCGTAATCGAGTTCTTTTTGCACCCACTCTGATTGGTTCGCCTCTGGTGAAAAGAGGACAATCACACAAGCAGAGTCACGGATGGCGGTAGCGATAGTTTTTCGCCACGACGAATCGCCCGGTGGAAGGGCGGTTTCATCCATCCAAACGCGCACACCTTTGGCGCACAAATCACGATAAATGCGCCGGGCAAACGCCGCATCCTTTTTGCTATGGCTTAGAAAAGCGTAATTATTCAACATCGTCCGCGTACTTTCACAATGATATTTTTATTGTATGAGTGAAACCGCGAACGACACAATTACAGACTCGTGATAGCCTTTATTTTTCTAAGGCACTGTTGTTGAAACCGCTCTCACACCTGCTTATTTAATGCGACGGCGTTTGCCAATTTGCGAGTCCGTATTGCGTTCAACAGGTTCGGACGGCGGAGGAAGCGCGCGCCGATCTGAAATCACGTAATCATTCTGTGGTTGATAGGGCGGTACAAACGCAAGGCGTGTGATCTCCGTTTCTTCGAGATCATGCCAAACAGCGTTCGCGTCCATCGTTTCGTCGGACGAAAGTTCCGCCAACTGAGGCAGTTCCATCGACCAATCATGGTTCGGGTCTACATAGCGGATGTGTTCTGCGCTGGCACTGCCGTCATCTTCCATGTTGAGTTCGTTTAGCACAGCTTCAAAATTGGCATTGGCGACCCGGAAATACTGATGCGCCTGTTCTTCCTGTGTTTCAAGCGTTTTCAAATCTGCTTGAAGTCGTTCGGCTTCAACGGCGAGCATTTCCAACTTGCGGCGCAGCGATTTTTCTTCCTGCCATGTGCGTTCAATTTCGTTACGCATCGTGAAGTGCTGCTGCTGCAAATCATCGAGATGTTTTCGCGCTTGTTCAACACTGCGGCGATGACGTTCGATGATTTCCGCGCGCTTGATTTCCGCTTGGCGGCGCGCGCGGCGCTGGCTGCGGCTCTCGATATTGAGTGTCTTGCAAATGGTATTGATGAGCTTGCTCAAGCCATCACGATAATGCGCTTCGTCACGAATATCGGTCCACTGCGCCGTGGAAAACCCGAACGGAATCGAGTTTTGAGCATCGCCGGACGCGAGCAGGGGAAAGATGCGCTTGTTAAGCGTCTTGGCGTAATGCAGTTCTTCCCGCACCCATGTAGCGGTTCTGGCGTATGGGGAAAGAATGACGACCAAGCAGCCCGCCTGCATTATGGCTTTTTCAATCTCAATATCCCAAGCAAGCGTACCCGGCTCAAGATTGGTCTGGTCTATCCACACCTTCAAGCCTTCGATTTCAAAGTCTTTATAGACGCGCCACATGGTGTCAGCGTCTTCAGATACATAACTTAGGAATATGTCGTATTGCTGCATGATTGACATCCATTTTCTACATAATGACATAATAGCTTGACGTATGTCTATAAACAAGAGAAAGAGAGTAAATTTTGCCTTGTGATCACTTAAGATTATCCTGAGACGGTATCGGCTAACGCTTCATTTCTTAACACACATCTGTTACACTCTCCGTCACTAAAACAAAGGCATTCCTCCCAGTTTTACGACTGATTCTCACCCATGAAGCTGCACGAATGCGTGACCTAACTTTTTGGCGAATTCGCTCTACTGTCCGGCATGTGGAGGCGAGTGCATGGGCATTGGGGCGATGTTAGGATTCTCCGCGCGGAGAGCGCGGAACAACCATGAAGGAGACATCCATGTCCGAAGTAAAGATTTATAAAGGTTTAGACGGTGTCATCATCGACGAATCGCGCTTGAGTCTCGTCAACGGCACTGAAGGCAAATTGATTTACGCCGGTTATAAGATTGAAGACCTTGCGGCGAACGCGCTTTACGAAGAAGTGGTTTACTTGCTTTGGGAAGGCACACTCCCTAATCGTACACAGCTAGAAGAACTGCGCGCGGCGATTGCGGCGGGCGCGATTGTACCTCAGCCTGTCATCGATACACTCAAAAGACTGCCCAAAGATGCCGATCCGATGGCAGTGCTTCGTACAGCGGTATCAATGCTGGCGCATTATGACCCCGACAGCGAAGACCTAAGCAAAGAAGCGAATAAGCGTAAAGCCATTCGCATGACCGGGCAGGTGACGACATTGTGCGCCGCGTGGCCCCGCATCCGCAAGGGACAAGAACCCGTTGCGCCTCGCCCCGATTACACGCTCGCGCAGAACTTCATCTACATGCTTACGGGGGCTGAACCGGAAGAAAGCGCCGTTAATGCCATCAATGCGTTTATGGTGCTGCTGACCGAACATGGCATGAACGCCAGCACGTTTGTTGCCCGCGCGACAAGCTCGACATTGAGCGACATGCACAGCGCGATTGTCAGCGCGATTGGCACGCTTAAGGGATCGCTGCACGGTGGCGCGAATACCGAAGCCATGCGAATGTTCATGGAAATTGGCGACCCCGCGAACGTGGAAAATTGGTTTGTGACCAATGTTAAGAACGGCGGACGCAAGATCATGGGCATTGGGCATCGCGTGTACAAGGCGCTCGATCCGCGCGCGGCAGTGCTGCGTGACCGCGCCGAACAACTTGCGCGCAACAGTGGTAACAGCAAGTGGTTTGAAATCGCCGATAAGCTGGCAAAACTCGCCCGTGCCGACCAGTATTTCATTGAGCGTAATTTGTATCCGAACGTGGACTATTACAGTGCCATTGTCCTTTATACGCTCAATCTCGATGTGGATATGTTCACACCCCTGTTCGCGCAAAGCCGCATGGCGGGCTGGACGGCGCACATCATGGAGCAGAACGCCGCCAATCGCCTCATGCGTCCAGATGTTTTGTACGTGGGTCCAATGGATTTGGAATGGGTGCCGCTGGATCAGCGCGGCTAAATTAGCGCGATTCTAACTAAATCCCAGCGCGATCCTTAAGAATATGAAAATTGTAAAGTAAGGATTGAGAGAGTCGTGTTAATCCCCACGACTCTCTTAATTGTAGAAGTAGACGAAAATAAAACAGAGATGTATCTGTATTCTAAACACCAAAGCAGATGATTATGTCACTCACTAACTGGGGGGATATTGTGAAGGCTTGATGTACCAAGCCTGAATTCTGTTTCTGCGATACACTCTAGGCTATTGTGTGCCTGTAACCATGAACTATCCGCAGGAGTGACAATTTCATGTTACCCATTCGCGACTTAAATCCCACGCGGCGCTTTCCCATCGTAACGTGGATATTGATAGCCATCAACATCATCGTGTTTTTGTGGGAACTTTCACTCAGTGAACGCGAATTGATGAATGTATTTCTCGATCAATCGGTAGTTCCGGCGCTGGCATCCGCAAACCCCTTGTCGCTCGAAACCATTATCGACGTGTTTCGTTCAATGTTCTTTCACGGCGGATGGGATCACATTCTTGGGAACATGCTGTATTTGTTTTTGTTTGGCGATAACGTCGAAGACCGTTTTGGCTCTATTGTATATCTCGTGATTTACTTCGTCAGCGGGTTTGTTGCGGCGGGCGCACAGATTATCATCGATCCGACTTCACAAATTCCCATGGTCGGCGCATCTGGCGCAATCGCCGGTATCTTAGGGAGCTATTTGATCCTATACCCGAATGTGCGCGTGCTGGCGATCATCCCGCTAGGATATTTCTCGCGCCTGCAAGAAGTCCCCGCCATACTCGTCTTGGGGTTGTGGTTTGTGCTTCAGTTGATTAGCGGGTTTGGCTCGTTGGGCGCGGTGGGTTACGGCGGCGGCGTGGCTTTTTTCGCTCACATTGGCGGGTTTATTGCGGGGGTGGCGCTGACTCTTGTGTTGAACAGCATTACCCACCAGCCGCCCGCGCAGCAGCGGGTGAATAATCTTTATGAGCGCGCGCGCCAGCATAACCGCGATGGAACCCTCATTTAGTGGCGGGCGGCATACAGAGGGTGTCCATAAGGAGACTACTTGCAACATTGACTCGAAGCACAATCGAACAATTTGCGACTGTAGGGACAGGGCTTGCCCTGTCCGTGCCCTTTATGTTTTCCGTTGGGGCGGTCTCTCAAAGAGCATTGATGCTCTTTAGATACCCTCTACATGCCCCTGCCACCCAAAAACGGTGGATTATCCGAACAGAGCATTAGCCATATTCAATTCATAACCATGAAAGTACGACGGATTTACCGCGACCAACCGGAACAGCTCAATAACCAGATCATCACGTCAGCGGACGCGCTGACGAATGTCGATCCCAATGCGCTCACCTACAATTTTGTGGTTGCGCTGCCGGGTCGCGCTGCTAGTCCCCACACGGAACGCGCCTATATCCGTTGGATTGACGAGTATTTGGTCGCGCTGGCGGGCATGAAACCGACGACGGGCGATGCCCGGTTGCAGCGCATGATGACTCTCCCGATTCCGGTGCTGAAGCAGGTGTTGATGCCCGCGCAGCTTCGCACATGGTTGGGGATGCTCTCGCGGGCGGGGCATGGCAAGCAGGGGATCAATCAAGCGCGCGCGGCGGTGGTCACATTGGCGCATCTGTTAAGCGAAGCGGGCTGGATTGATGACTACACCAGCGCGGCGATAACCAACGTGCGCGCGCCATCCGCCGCCGACGGCCAGCGTCCCGGACGCTGGCTCTCGCTCGACCAGATTCACCAGTTGATCGACGGCGCGGAACGCATCGCGACCACCGAAGCGCAAGCCAAGCGCAACCGCTTAGCACTCACCATGCTGTGTACGATGGCGCTTCGCCGCGAAGAACTCGCAGCGGTTCGGTGGGGTGATTTGAGCGTGCAAAATGAGCGCGTGGTATTGAGCGTTCGCGGCAAGGGGCGCAAAACTGCCACCATCGACGTGCCGCGTTCAGTCATGAATGCCATCCACGCATGGCGACCAATGGTCGAACCCGATTCACTGCGTCCCGCGCCCACATCCCCTTTACTGCGCCGCGTCTGGAAAGGCGGGCGCGTCAGCCGCTATGGGCTCACAGCGGATGGTATCTGGTTGGTGGTGAGTCAGGCAGCCTTAGCCGCCGGAATTGACCATGTTGCGCCCCACGACTTACGCCGTTCGGTTGCGGGTGCCCTTCAACAAAGCGGCGTATCCATCGACAAGATCAGCAAACTGCTGCGCCACAGCAACGTGGCGATCACCGAACGCTATCTCAACAAACTGCCGCAGAAAAACGAAGGCGCGATCCTCATGAGCGATGTCCTCGGCTGGGAAGATGCCGACCCCGCCGACTTTGACTTCATGACATGACATGTTGATTCACCTTGCAAAATCACATCAATGAATCAACATATCTCCCCTCAAACGCAGCACCCGATTTTCAAATGCGGACACATCTGGACACATTATACCTAGAGTCTATTTCAAAAATTACACTTGTAGGGCGACCCACGAAACTTCGTTTCGTTCGGGTTGCCCGCCTTGAAGCGGAATTTTGAAATGACTTGTACGCATGTGTCATCACAACCCGAAGATTGGCACGAACAGCAGCACGATATTGACGATGATCTGGCATATCCACGCGGCGGCAAGTCCGTTGCGCTGGCGCACGTAGCTGTAGAACAGGTTAATCGTCAGCAGCGCCACACTGATGATGACCGCCACCAGCGGATACGTCCCCACATCCAGCGCGGGGACGAACAACACCATCGACCACACCGTCGCCAGTATCCCCACCATCCAGAATGGGCGGTTGACCTGCATCACCCCGCGAAAGAACAGCGTTTCTGCTAAGGGCATGACGAACACCAGCATCGCCAGCACCACCCCACGGGACAGCGGCAGAATTTGCCCCTCTGCACCGATCCCTGTGCGGAAGATCAACTGCACCGTCGTGGTGAGCGTCTGCCCGCCGATCAGCAGCATCGGCACGGCGACGATCAACCCGAAGATGAACCCCCATGCGAGATTCTCCGGCTCTTCTTCGCCAATGCGTGTGGTGCTGCCCAACAGCCATGCCAGCACGCCAAAGAATGCCAGCGCCATCCATGAGAGTGTGAGGCGCAGGTCGGCATTGGCGGGAATCAACGGGGTCAAGCCGATGCTCAACGCCAGCGCGACCAAAAACCCGAAGGTAGGATCGTTGCCTGTCGCGCGCGGGATCATGCGCTCGTTTTCGTCCGCGTCATCGAGTTCGCCGTCATCCCCAATCACCGCCGCGGCGTTGAATTCCGCCCCTGCATCGAGCGAATTAGGATCGACGCGGCGGCGCGCGCGCGTATACGGCGCGGGCGGCGTGCGTGGCATGAGTTCCGGCGGCACATCAATCGGCAGTCCGTTGTGATCGGCGGTATCTTCATCAGGAACTACGGGATCGTCGTAATCCCCGTACTGCGGCGGAACCCGATCATAGCGCGGTAGATCGGGCGTGTCGTCGTATCCCTGTTCGCCATAGCGGGGATCGTCAGGGTGAGGCGGGTTCGGTGGAGCGACCATCAATTCAGCCCTCTAATTCGCCGCGTGGCGGGCGTTAACGATGGATTCCCCCGTCAGCAGGGCGCGCATCGCATCCAACACCGTCGGAATGTGTTCGAGCGTGAAATAGTAATGCGTGACGGCGCGCATCATCCGTTCTTTCGTGCTGTATGGATTCATCAAGATGCCGTACTCAGACTTCAAACGCGCCGATAGTTCCGTCACCGTGATCGGCGCATCGGCGGTCAGCCCAAAGAACAGCATGTTGGTTTTGACGCGCTCCAAATCGACCACGACATGCGGGATCGTCGCCAGCCCTTCGGCAAGCGTCCGCGCCGTCTGGTGATCTTCGTGCAGCCGTTTGGTCATCTCACGCAGTGAGATCAACCCCGCCGCAGCGAGAATCCCTGCTTGGCGCATTCCCCCGCCGAAACTTTTGCGAATTTTGTGCGCCCGCTTGATGAAGTCGCGCGACCCGACAATCACCGATCCCACAGGCGCGCACAAGCCTTTTGACAAGCAGATCGAAACGCTGTCGGCATGTTCGACCAATTCGCGCGCCGGAACATTGAAATAAGCAGCGGCATTGAACAAGCGCGCCCCATCGATGTGCAGCTTGAGGTTGTGTTCGCGGGCGATTTCCGCCACCTGCGCGACATAACTCGCGGGGACAGGCGCACCGAACGCGCCGCCATGTGTATTTTCGAGACACACCAGCCGCGTGATCGGTTCGTGCGAGTCGTTGGAGCGAATCGCATCGCGGATTTCATCCAAGATCAGCGTGCCGTCTCGCTGAACAGTGAGCGTATTCGGCTGCAATCCGCCATAGGTCGCCGCGCTCCCCACTTCATATTTGAAGATATGCGACTGCTTACCAACGATGAACTCATCGCCGCGCTGGCAGTGTGCGAGAACGCTCGTCAAGTTGCCCATCGTGCCGCTCGTCACAAAAAGACCGGCTTCTTTGCCAAGCATCGCGGCGGCTTCGGCTTGCAGTTCGTTGATGGTGGGGTCTTCGCCGTATACATCATCACCGACAGGCGCATATGCCATCGCTTCACGCATGGCGGGCGTGGGCTGCGTCACAGTGTCGCTGCGAAGATCGATCACGTTCATAGGTACGTCCAATTGGGATACAATTCAAAGAGGCAATCATGATATTGCCAACGTGAGGGTTGTGCAAGCACAGACAAAATATACTTTACCGCATCTTGTCTTGAAAACATCTTCTCATAAAAAAGTTTCTTAAAGGAAATTGGCGATGACCACCGTCACGTTTGAACACGTCACCAAGACCTATGACCAGATGGTTGGCACAAGTGTGCAGCGCGCAACCGTGTTAGACGACATCTCCATCAAGGTACATAACGGGGAAGTGTTGGGCGTGGTCGGTCCCTCAGGAAGCGGCAAATCGACACTGCTGCGAATCGCGGCGGGGATCATCGCGCCGGACAAAGGCGAAATCCTTTTTGACAACCAGCGCATTGACGAAATTCCGGCGATTGAGCGCGGAATCGGCATGGTATTTCAGGATGGCGCGTTGATGCCGCATTGGGAAGCGCGCAAATCCGTCGGGTTTCATCTCTCGCTCAAAAAGCGTGAAGCGGAAGTCCCCGCCCGCGTGGCGCGCATCTCGCAGATCACGGGGATCGGGCTGGAACAGTTGCTGGATCGGATGCCGCGCCAGTTAAGCGGCGGTGAGCGACAGCGCGTGGGCGTTGCGCGGGCGCTGGCGCGCGATCCCAAACTGTTTCTATTCGATGAGCCGTTCTCGAACATCGACGCGAAGCTGCGGGCGCAAGCGCGGCTGGAACTGCGGCGCTTGCTCAACGAATTTCCCGTCACATCGATCTACGTGACGCATGACCAGCACGAAGCAATCGCCCTCTCTGACCGGATTTTAGTGTTGGATGAAGGGCGTGTTGTGCAGATAGGCACGTTCCAGCAGTTGTACGATTCACCCGTCAACCAGTTCGTCGCCCAGTTCATCGGCAGCCCGCCGATCAACATTCTCGAAGGGCGCGTAGAAGGTGGGCGATGGGTAGGCAAGACGTTTCGCGGCTGCGAAGTGCGCCATGACCTACCGGAAGGGGCGGCGGTCAATTTGGGAGTGCGCGTGGAAGGGGTAAAAGTGGTGTTGGATGAGAGCGGGGAAAACGCCATCGTCACGAGTGTGATCCCGCATCTCGCGGAACGCTATCTATACGTTGAAGTGGAAGGCAATCACGAAGCATGGGCGCTGACTCTGCCTCTGGAACAAGATGTGCGGCGCGGCGATGTCCTGCGCTGTGTGTTGGATGAAAACGCGCTCTATTTCTTCGATGGCAAAACCGGGCAGCGCATTATGTGACAGGGTAGGACACGATATTGCATCAAGTAAATGATGCTGCGAATCGACTCATCAAGCGATTGAAAAACCCTACTCCCCATATCCCAAAATGGACGATATATCCCAAACTGACAAACGACCATTGGCGATCCTACGCCCTTTCCCACCCGTTGATCTACCCCTTTGGTAGAGGATCAAACCACTCATAAACACGGTTGAAAAGCGCACAGATGATCGCATCCCTGATCGTGTTTTAAGATTTCTTCATCGCCCCCAACCCCAATCGAACGTTCGGTTATCCCAAACTCAATTTGGGATAAAGGTGGGTAGGAAGTGGGAATCTTTTCGTTTGAATCATGCTGCGATTCGACGGATCATTTGTCAGTGTAGATGCTGTTTCAAATCGGGCAATTCTCTCCTAAGGACGCGCTTCTAGGCTTTGTCGCTTCCATTTCGTCGGTGCAAGACCGAACCCACTTTCTCGCAAACACACCGTTTGTAGGGGCGACCTACGAAACTTCGTTTCGTCCGGGTCGCCCATAAGCATTACCTTAAGGATTTTTTGCCCTAAACAAACAACTTTCTCCAGCGATTTTGTATGTCAATGGCGCTGCACGCTCCCCTCTCCGCCAGCGGAGAGGGGTTGGGGGTGAGGGCAAAGAAACCGGTTTTCGACCCCCGCACTCAACGCGAATCGCTTAACTTCCTGCCTAGGGGCGACCCACCGGGTCGCCCGCCTAAAACAACCTTCAACACATCCAATCTTTGACACATCTTCACTTGCCCACGCTTTTGCCCCTCCCTGAATTCGGGGAGGGGCGGCACGAACGAAGTTCGTGCGGGGTGAGGTTCTACCCACCCGATGAAGTCGGCGGAAGCGGCGGCTGTACCACCGATGTCGGCGCACCCTGCGACGTGATGCTCGCTGGCACTTTCGCAAGCACAATGATTGATTCTTTGAACAGGTTTTGATTCGGTATCAGGATGTACTGCGTTTCGGTGCGGAGCGTGGTATAGCGCAGGTCGATGGCGACGACATGCCCTTCGTTCGCGCCGACGCGCACGAGATTACCGAGCCGGAACGGACGATAGATGAGCAGCAGCAGCCCCGATAGCACGTTGGCGAGAATATCTTGCAGCGCAAAACCGAGCGCGAAACTGGTCAAGCCCAAGCCAGCGACCAGCGCGGACACATCCACGCCAACCGTGCCCAGCGCCGTGATCGCGCCGATGATCAAAATGACGACGTTGATCACCTGTGAAATCAAGCTGATGACAACTTGTTCCAAGCGCGTGTGTTTGCCGTAGCGTTTGACGATGCGGCGAAAGATGATCGAGATGATCCAGAAGGTGATAAAAATCACCAGCGCGATAACAAAGTTGATGAAGAACTGCAAAATCTGGGCGACACTCTGCTCTAGTAGGGTGGTATCCATTGGCATGAGGGTATGCTCGACAAGGTTCAATGATCAGGCGCTTACAGCGTCGATTATATCCTCAAATGGATGCGCGCCTATGAGGTCAACCCCGCGCCGTAGACATAGCCTTCGATATGCGGTGTAGACAGGGTTTCCGCAACCCGTTCGATCTCGCCGCTGCGATACGCATCAAATGTGCAGTACGCCGCGATCACGGCATCAAGCGCATCGCCTTCGTTATCCGCGATGATGCGTTCACGGTCACTCTCCGCGATGACCACGCCTTTGTTATCAAACGCGCGAATGAGCGCGCGGCGTTCGCTGATGTGGTCGGGTTTATTGCCTTTGTATGATTTGTAGAGCGCAAGGTGCTTGAGCGTTGAAGCAGGGCATATTTCGAGCAGCGCGGGACGCGCGGGATCATGGGCGTTGAACGGCAGAATGTTCGCGTGCCGTGCCAGCGGCGCAAGGACATCGCGAATGCCGTGATAGGTTTGGCGGTATAGGCGTAGATTATGCGGCGGGAATGGAGTTTTAGCAGCCACATCCACGGCGCGGCGTGACGATAACTTGGCGGCACGCAGTTCACTGGCAGCATCACGTCCTTTGTCATACAGCGATTCGGGCGTGGGATAATCGTCGGCAAACTTCGCCGCGAAATCGTGCCACGATTCGCGCTGGATCAAATGATTGTGCAAGCTGAACGGAAAATCGAAGCCCCACAGCGCGGGTGGTTGGCTAACTACGTGTTTGCGAAGCGCGGCATAGGCGGAATCGCGGTCTTTATCGCCGTTCGGCAGTTCACAGGCGCGCGTTAGACTTGTAATGTGCAAGCGTCCATCCCGCTGTTCCGCGCGGGCGATCCAGATTTTCTTGCCCGCTTCAACAGCGCCGCTGAAATCGACACCATAGAACGTGGATTGTGCAGTCATAGTTACGATACCTTGTCTGAAAGTTCAACTAAGCGACGGCGTAATTCGTCTTTGAGCGTCGGCGGGATGAATGCCGCATCCAGCGCGAACAGATTGCATTTCACAAAATCGGCTTTCGTCCACCCGAACGTCGCCGCCATGCGCTCGTATTCGTTCGTCAGCGTAATCGGCGTAAGTGTCCGGTTATCCGTGCTGATGCCAAGCGACAGCCCTTCGCGGTACAGCGTATCAATCGGGTGCAAATCATAGCTTGGGAAGCCGTTCAACTGCACGTTGCACGTCGGGCAAATCTCAAGGTGCATTTGTATCCTTTTAAGATGCTGTACCAGCGCCGCATCTTGAATGCTGTGAACCCCATGCCCGATGCGCGCGGGTTTGACCTGTTCCAACGTTTCCCACACACTTTCCGCGCCTTTGCTTTCGCCCGCGTGCGATGTGATGGCGATTCCGTGCGCGTGTGCATACCGGAATGCTTCTAAGTGTGTTTCCAACGGAAAATTAGCTTCATCCCCCGCCAAGTCGAACGCGGCGACACGGCTTCCGGCAAAATCATGCGCTAAACGCACCGTTTCCATACCTTGATCCGCCGAATAGTGCCGTAACGTGCATAAAATGATCCGCGATTCGATGCCTGTGTCTTTACTCTGGCGATCCACTTCATGCTCGACAATCCGCACCACATCCGCCGCGCTCAATCCCTGTCGTAAATGCTGCAAAGGCGCGAATCGCACTTCTGCATACAGCATGGAATCCGCCGCAAGCTGGCGAAACATATCCTTCACCATCACGCGCAAGCCGCGCTCATCCTGCTCCAGCGCAAGGATGTTCGGCGTGCGCGACAGAAATTCCGTCAAATTGGTGAATTCGAGTTTGCCCGCGTAATCGCGTTTATAGTCGTCAGGAGTCACCGCCGGGGCGAGTTCGGCAACTGCTTCGTAACTCAACGACATATCCATGTGCAGGTGCAGTTCAACTTTGGGAAGTGCGCGCAAGTTCATCGCTTAACCACCTTTCAAATCTAGAACCTATTTCAATGATCGCGCTCGTAGGGGCGGCTCGTGAGCCGCCCGCAGCGCATAGACGTGGAATTTTGAAATGGGTTGTACTCAATCAAAATGCCGTGTAGAGGTCGCCAAACCCGATACTTCACATCGCCCCGATGCTTGGCAGCGACCCGATGCTTCGCATCGACAGTTTCATCCGCCCCAAACCCGTCGATGGTGACGGGCGTAATAGCCCCATACGGCGAAAACAAATCGTTTGGCTCGCCACTTCGTCCATCGGCGCTGCCCAACGTGAAAAGGGACATAAATGATCCCAAAATATGTCACCGAATCGCCCAAAGAATTAATTTTTCTTGCCGCAGCGCCGTGATGTCGTTTTCAGAATACACCCGCAAGCGAAGAATAATTGTTGAAGCATTAATTTTTTCAATTGCTCATCCCAAAACTGCTCAAATCCGGTCACATGTGGACACATCTCCCCTCAAAAATAATGAAGATGTGTCATAGCTTCTCGTGTGCCACCCTCCAACATGTGACACAGTTCACCGCAGCCCTTTCCACAACGTCAGTTAGGGAGCAAACAAAAATCGCCAAGATGTGACTATCTTGGCGATTCGGGTGTTCAGGTGCTAATTTGACGAGTTGCTGCTAGTAACGCCGCACAATCGACTTATAGACGGTTGGCTGGCGGTTCTGGATGAACTGGTATTCTTCGCGGTTTTCGCGCACTTCATCAAGGTCGATGCGGGCAACAGCGAAGCCTTCCAGCGGCGCGCCAGTGTCGGGGTCGGTTTCACCCGCCAGCGAAGCGTATATCTGCCCACGCGGACCGACGATCATGCTTTCGCCGCCAAACGTGAGCGTTACGTCTTCACCGACGCGGTTCGCGCCGACGACGAACGCGGCATTTTCGTATGCGCGTGACCGCAAATAGGTTTTCCACTCGTCGATATTGGCAGCTTCCCAGTTGGCGACACAGCAGAGAATATCCGCACCATCCAGCACCAAACTGCGCGCCACTTCAGGGAACGACAGGTCGAAGCCAACCATCAAACCAAGATTACCGACTTCGGTTTCGACAACGGGCAGCTTGTAGCCCTCGCGGAACGCCATGCGTTCTTCGCCGCGTAGATGGGTTTTGTTGTAGACCTCAATGAGTTCGCCTTCGGGACCGACGACGACTGCCGAGTTGTACAGCACAGATTCGACTTTTTCTTTCGTCACCATGCCGAACACGATATACACGCCGTATTCATTGGCGCGTTGGGAGATCAAATTGACCGTAGGACCGGGTACGCGCTGCGCCAGCTCTGTAAAACGCAAACCCAATTCATAGCCGCTGGTGATGAGTTCAGGAAAGACGATCAGATCGACCTTTTGCTGTGAGGCGATCTTGCTGATCATCTCGCTCATTTTCACCAGATTTTCCTCAGCTTCACCGAGGCGGGGTTTCATCTGCACTGTGGCAACAGTGACTTCACGCATTGACAGTCCTTATGCTTCAGGTGGGAATTGATGCACATTGAGGGATTATTTTACTTGAAAATCGCACGTTTGGGTATAGCGGTTTCAAGGGCTATACCGCGCCCCCGCGCAGTTCATCGAGGATCGCCTGCAAACGCGCGGGCAGCGGCGCTTCAAAGCACAATCGTTCGCCCGTGCGCGGGTGATCGATGCACAGCTTGGCGGCGTGCAAAAACTGTCCTTTTAACGGGATGCGCTGCTTGCGGAATCCATAAATGCGATCCCCCACCACCGGACATCCCATCCACGCCATATGCACGCGGATTTGATGCGTGCGCCCTGTGAGCAAACGCACCTGCACCAGCGTCAAACCATCACGGAAGTTTTCGAGGATGACAAACTCGCTGATGGCGGGATTGCCCTTAGGCTGCACCGACATTTTCTTGCGGTCACGCGGATCGCGGTCAATGGGCGCGTTGATGCGTCCAGTAGTGGTTTTGGGCGTGCGTTCAACAAGGGTGAGATAGAGCTTTTCAACGCTGCGATCCTGAAACTGGCGCATCAACTTTTGCATGGTTGGAGCGTTTTTGGCGATCAAAATCACGCCGCTGGTGTCTTTATCCAACCGGTGAACAATGCCGCGCCGCTTCGGGACATAGTTCATCTCCGCGATTTGCGGATAGCGCGCAAGGATCGCATTGACGAGCGTGCCTTTTTCGTTGCCCGCGCCGGGATGCACGACCAATCCGGCGGGTTTGTTCACAACCGCGAAGTCCTCATCTTCGTACAGGATATCCAGATCGATGACTTCCGGCTCGACAGCAGTGTCATTGGTAGGCGGCGGGACAAGAACACGAATATGTTCGCCGCCTTTAAGGCGCAAACTCGCCTTTTCCGGCTTGTCGTTGACGGTGACGTTGCCCTCTTTAATGAGCGTTTGAATTTGC
This sequence comes from Anaerolineae bacterium, assembly GCA_034434595.1. Lineage (GTDB taxonomy): Bacteria > Chloroflexota > Anaerolineae > Aggregatilineales > Phototrophicaceae > Flexifilum. The sequence goes on along the minus strand of DAOTZD010000004.1, from coordinate 210,461 downwards.
GTGCGCGTGAGCGCATCACCGACATGGGCGACGATGATCTTGTCGAGGCGTTCGCCTACAGCGGCGGGATCGACTTTAAATTCAAGGGTTTGTGGTTCAGCCATGCGTTTGGGTCGCGGGGTATATGGTCAAAAGTAGGATCATGATAGCAGAGCGAACGCATAAAGGGCAGAGGGAGGGGATTCTTGTAACAAGTTTTAGAAGGCATATGATTATTGTTGGGCATACAGGTTTGTGCCACCACTAAAGGGGTGACTGATGACCGCGCTTGGGGAGGATCGGGAATCGGCGCGCGTGCTGCGGGCAGCGCGCACACATTTACACTTCGAGCAGATGGGCAGCGGGGACAATGTGCTGCTCATTCATGGATGGACGAGCAGCGTCCGCCTGTGGGAAGATATTGCCCCAGTGCTGGCGCAGCATTTCCGTGTCACAGTGGTCGATCTGGCAGGGTTTGGCGATTCGCCGCTGCCGGACGACTTCGCCCGTAATAAACACTACATCCTAGACGTTGATACCCATTCGCGCATTTTGCTCGATTTTTGCGATGAACTGGGGCTGCGTCCGTGTCGTGTCGTGTCGCATTCGATGGGCGGGATGATCACGCTCAGAATGGCGCTTCTGCGTCCCGACTTGTTTCAGCGCATGGTGCTAATCGCGCCGACAGTGACGGGCAGAATCGCGTTCAACGCGAACGCATTCTTCGGGCATCCAGTGGGGCAGTTCTTATCGCTGCGTGCCGAACCGCTTCCGCGCTTGCTGTGGAGCATCGCGGTGAGCCGCTGGCTGATCCCGATGACAATGCAGCCGTTTTATGCGCGCGAAGCGAGCAAGCAGCGTCATGCGCGCGATATTCAGAGGGCGACATGGCAGGCGGCAGTGCATGGGCTGGTAGGCATCTCCAAAGTCGATTTATCTCCCGAATTAGGACGTATTCATCAACCCGCGCTGATTGTCATAGGCGCGGCGGACGTAACTGTGCCGCCGGATGAGGGGCGCTTGGCGGCGCGACTGCTGCCCAATGCACAGTTGGTCGAATATGCCGACGCGCATCACCAGCCGTATGAAGAATATCCCGATGGCTTGGCACAAGTCATCGAGTTTTTACAATGAATATGGCGCTGACTTTCCCCACCGTTTAGGGGATGAGCAAGCCTAGACAAACGTGCTACAATGATGTAATCAACTGATCAATTGAACGCATAGGAGCAGCTTCTGGACACATTGGAAATGGCGCGCAGCATCGTACACGCGCTCGAAGACAAAAAAGGCGAAAACATTCTTCTGCTCGATCTACGACCAGATTCGGTAATCGCAGATTTTTTCATCATTTGCACCGCCAATAGTGATCGCCAAATCAAGGCATTGGCGGAAAACGTGCGCGAAGTCATCAAGACCAACTACGCGGTGCTGCCCTATGGGGTAGAAGGCGAAAACGAAAGCGGTTGGGTATTGATGGACTATGGCAGCACGATTGTGCATATCTTCAGCGACGAACTGCGCCACTACTATGATCTTGAAAGTCTGTGGCGCGGCGCGAATGTGCTGGTGAGTATTCAATAAAAAGGGCGGGATAGTCGTCCCGCCCTGCGAATCCACGTTGTAACCGCCCCAAAAACCCCTAGCGATTCTCAAAAATCCATGCGTCAGTGTTACGCGCCCAACCGGGGATGAGTTCGGCATCGCTGAAGAAATTGGCGACTTCGATTTGCCCGTTTTCTACACTGTCCGACCCATGAACAAGATTGCGTCCGACTTCGAGCGCGAAATCGCCGCGAATGGTGCCAGCGGCGGCTTGCTGCGGGCGCGTCGCGCCAATGGTCATGCGCGCGGCTTCGATGGCATTTGTGCCTTCAAGCGCAATGACGACGACAGGCGACGACGTGATGTAATTGACCAAACCTTCAAAGAACGGCTTGCCCACATGCACCGAATAATGCTTCTCCGCGAGTTCACGCGAGACCTGCATGAATTTCATGCCGATGATTCGCAGACCGCGCTGTTCAAAGCGGCGGATGATTTCACCCGTAAGGCCGCGCTGCACGCCATCCGGCTTGACGATGATAAGAGTACGTTCCACGAAATTGCTCCTTGATTTGAGTTTGGTGACTAGATTTAGACATAACAAACGGGTCGCTGTGACCCGTCTGTTTGTGCATCCAATTGGGGTAATGCTTAAGAATTATAGCTGATTGAGCGCCTCACGATAAGTGTCGAGCGCCTGTTGAAGTTTGCCCTGACGCATTAAGCCATCACCCAACACGCGGTAGACAGCAGGATTATTGCGATGCTGACGAACAAGCGATTGCAAGTCGTTGACCACCTCGTCAATGGCGGCATTGGCGCGGATTAAGCCTTCGTAGACGCTCAAACCAGCCGCAATATCGTTTTGGCTGGCATCACGCGCCTGCTGAAGCGCCACAGCGGCATCGCCCGTGATCGGTGCGGCAGGTTTTTGCGTGGGAGGCGGAGTCGACGCGGGCGTTTGTTTGACTACGGGACGTGGCTGCTCAATAACGACAGGCGGCGGCGCGGCGGGTGTGACAATGTCTGCGACGGGTTCTTCGTAATCGCCCACCACTTCGACCAGCCAATCGGGCATATCGTCGGAGATTGCTTCCTGCTGTGCGCCTGCGGCGGCTTCTGTTTCACGCAGCCAATCCGGCATGTCTGTCACGGCTTCTTGCGGTTGTGGGGCAACATCAGACAGCCAATCCGGCATATTCACGCGCTGACCGGGCGTAAGTTGATCTTCGGCAGGGAGTGCCGCTTCGATGAGCGCGTCCCGCTGCGTGCTTTGTTCTTGTTCCAAGCGTTCAACCGCGGCGATGCGATGCGGATCACGCAGATTGCGTTCGTACCATTCGGGCTCCGTTGTAATGTCACCCAGCCCTTGATCCTGTTCCAGATCAAAGGCTTCTGCCCATGTGTCGTTTGGATCAACTTCGATGGTGAAATCGCTTGATCCGGTATCGACACTCTCCTGCTGCGCCAAGATCAACACTTCGCTGTCTTCTTTTTCATCATTGGCGAAGATGCTGTTGAAATCCATGCTCTCGGCGTTCGGGTCTTCGCTCAACCAGTCGGGCATATCGGCATCCCCTGCCGCGACAGGCGCGGGAGCAGGTGACGCATCATCTTCGGGGAACAGGTCGATGAGCGCGGGGCGCTGCACATCGGATTCGACGGGCGCATCCGTCGGCGGCGCTCCGCCAACCGCATCCAACAGCCAATCCGGGAGTTCAGCGCGCACGGGTTCGGCATCGGGATCGAAGAAGTCTTCATCTCCCAATTCGACTTCCGGTTCCTGCGCCATGCGATCCATTTCTGTGTTAAACAGCAGCTCGATTTGTTCCGGCGAAACATTCCCCTGCGAAATCGCGCGCATAATTTCATCGCGGGTTTCGTCGTCCATTTCCACGCCTTCAAGCGACGGCGCGGGGGATGACGCGGGGGGAGTCCTATCTTCCAGTTGATCGAGTGTTTGACCGCGTACTACGCTCACACCTTCTTCGTCATAGCCCTCCGATGAAGAAAGCGAACGCAGCCATGCAGCGGGATCTGTCGCCCCTTCATCAGCAATTTCAGGGAGGGTGGTGTCATCACCAGATATGCCGCCGCGCGTGAGCGTTTCCATGAATGATGATGATTCTTCGACGAATGCGGCTTTAGGCGTGGTATCCGCAGCGAACGGCGTTTCGAGTTCGCCACCCGCATTGGCAAGGCTGGCGAGCCAATTTTCAGGATTGACGGCTTCAGGCGCAGCGATTGGCGCGGCGGGCGCGCTTTCGGCGCTGAAGTCGGAGAGATCGATTTCAAAGCCGCCATCCCCTTGTGTCGCGGCAAGGCTTTCCAGCCACGCCAATCCACCAACCCCAGCGGGTTCGGGCGCGGGCGGCGGAGTCAGCTCTGCGGCAGGCTGCTCGATGGGCGCGGGCGGTGGAGGCGGCGCGGGTTCTTTTTGGCGCGGCGGGGGCGGTTCGGTTGGCAAACGCACACGGTCACCTGTGCCGCGTGGGGTGGTTGATGGTGTAGGTACGCTTGGCGCGGCAGGGGTTGGCGGCTGCACGAGCGGTGCGCTGGATGGCGCTGCTCTAGGCGGCGCAGGCGGGATTTCTACCTCGGTTTCTTCTTCCGGTTCGGGCGCGGAAGCGGGCGGCGCGGCTGCTGCGACAGGTTCAGGGGCCGATTCAGCGGCGGTTGGAGCATCGGCTTTGGCGGGTTTCGCAGCAGGTTTTTCAGCAGTCGATTTTACACTTGACGACGTGTAACTCTCCGACGGCACGTAACCGGGTTCATCAATCACCACCGAATTGGGATCGATGTCCGCGATTTCCATATCAGCGGCTGTGATCAACCCTTCGGTTGCACCCTGCTTTTTTGCCAATGACTCCAGCCACCGCTGCATTTCTTCCGGTGACATATTGTCAAAATCGGGCAGGTTCTCCAGATCGGACATTCTCGCGCCTTTCGCCTGTAGTGGATACCCAGCCGCCCGGCAAGGTATCGCTCCGCTTTACTCGTCAAGTGTAAGCTGTTATGCCGCAAACTTGAGTTGATAAATCGCTATTTCTTCATCCAGTCTGGCAGATCGTTCGGTTCGTTATCTTCGGGCCAGTCTGGGAAATCATCGTCTTGATCCGTATCCCGCGCGCTTGCGTTTTCCGCCGCCGATTTTGCGGGTTCTGGTGCGGGAGCATTCGACTGCGCCCACGCTGGTTTGCGCGAAAACTTGAGCCACGCGGGCTGTTTGCTGAAAGAGAATCGCCCACCGCGCGCGGGCGCTTCAGACAGTTCTTCCGGCATCATGTCGGGCAGCGGTGGGGGGGGAAGCACGCGCGTTTCTTCTTCGACAATTTCAATGAGCCAGCCAAAATTACCACGCCGCGCCGCTTCGCTCACTTCCGATGGGACAGCCGTCGCAACAGGCGCGATCACTTCCGGCTCTTCCAAGAACTCGCTCTCGATCTGCTCGTCTTCACCCGCTTCAAAGTCGATATCCAAACCGGGAACCATCGCATTGAGCCAGTCCGGCGCATTCGCCGCTGTCACACCTTCAAGTTCATCCACAAATTCAAATGATTCGGCGGGTTGTTCGGCATCGGGCATCACAGCGCCTTCCTCAAATTCTGGGAGATTTTCGTTTTGAGTCATGCTTTCCACTTCCACCAATGCTTCGGGAAGGTCAAATTCAGGTGTTTCGTATGCATCTACCGACTGCGCTTCAGTGTGGAGTTCGTCTTGTTCGTCTTGCAGTTCTTGATGATCGTCGGAAATGGCTTCCAGCGCAACTTGAAGTTCATCGCTTGGGGCAGGCTGGGCTTCAACTTCCGGTTGATCTTCGGGTTCTTCCATGAAGCTCATATCCGCAAAGACGAGTGTGCGATCATCGTCTGCGGGAATGACATTTTCCGAATTGGCGAAATCAAATTCAAAGCTGCTGTCGTGGATGGGATGTTCCGCGATGTCGTCCGATTCGCTGATGACTTCACTTTTCGCTTCAGAGTCGGGGGATTCTTCAAGGCTGCTCAACCAATCGGGCAGTTCGGATGCATCAACCGCGCGTTCGACAGCGGCTTCGGTGGCGATCACATCCGCTTCGATAGATTCCACCACAGGTTCGCTCTCGTCAAACAGGCTGGTATCAAATGACGCGGGATCGAACGTGCTTTCGGTGGCTTGTTCCGTGGGCACGGCGGATCCACTATATGCGCCCGCGCTTTCTTCAAACAGCGCCGCCAATTCTTGGTCGGCTAGTTCGAGTTCAGCAGGTAGGGCAGCGGCTTCTTCCGCTACAGTGAGCGGGTGATCGACGGTGGCGGATTCAAGCCAATCGAAGTCGCTTTCCGATTCGGGGGTTGGCGCGGTGGTGGACGCAGCTTGGTTGTCCACATTGGATTCTGCGCTGTCAAATTCCACGGGTTGTAAACTAGTCAGCCAATCGGGCATGTCGCTCGATGCAATTGGCTGCGCGGGAGGGGCAGTGGCTTCCATTTCGCCGTACACATTGAGTGACTGCGCGAAAGCATCGATATCAGCGGATTCAGCCGTTTCGTCTGCAACGGCTTCGTTCTCGTCCAAAACAGTGCCTTGTCCGCCGAACAGCGCGTCGAGTTCTCCTTCGCCCATCATAATCGCGTCGATGGTTTCGTTGGAGACTTCAACTGCTTCCGCGCTCAATTCGTCAGCGGTGAGCGCTTCGTTTTCCTCATCGAACAAGAAATTAAAGTCTTCGTCAGAAACTGCGGAAGCGGCTTCAGTTTGTTGATCGAGCGGCTGCGCTTCGATAGGTTGAAGGTCACTCAACCAATCGGGCATTTCCGCTGCAACCGCATCGACGGCTTCGACTGCCGCGCTCACCATCGCTTCGGATGGTTTTTCGCCAAACAGCGATTCAAAATCATCTTCACCACTGGACACATCAGGCGCGGTTGCGGGCGCATTGGCTTCGCCTTCGACTTCTTCTTGTAATTGCGAGAGCCATGTTATATCGCTCGGTTCAGCGGCAGCAGGTTCAATTTCTTCAGCGGGGATTTCAGCTTCCGGCGCAGCGGATTCGCCCGATTCATCCACAAGCTCACCGAGATTGTTAAGCCAATCGGGCATCGCCTCATCGGCAGCAGCGCCAAGTGGTGATACTGGGATAGAAGCCGACTCCGACGTTTCCGCATACGGCGAAAAAGTCGATGGCGCGTTCTCGTCTTCTTCGTCAGATTGGCTGCTGATCCAGTCAAAATCGGCATCAGTCGGCATCTCGAACTCCATTTGGGGCGCATCTGATACGGCGCTGGGTTCCGCTGGCGGAACACTTGCCTGTTGGAAGCGTTCTTCCAAATCCGAAGGCGCTAATTCATTCAGGTCGAAGGTGTCGTCGGCGGATGCTGCCACGCTGTCGAGGGTGTCTTCGCTGAAGTCAAAATCGCTGACGGAGTTCGAGAGCGAGTCGAAATCGAATTCGTCGCGTTCGATCAGGGCAGCGGCGGAGATAGGTTGATCAAGCGGTTCTTCAAGTGGCTGGCGAAAGGGTTCAAAAACACCGGGTGTTTCTTCTTCGGGTTTTTCGTTATCGCCGGATGCCGTGAACGAGTCGAAAGTGAAATCATCGGCGGGTTGGCTAGTGGACTGTGCGTTGGAATCGTCGTCAAGTGACGTGAGCCAATCGGGAATCGCGTTGGGGTTTTCGGGTTTCGCCGGGCTACCGAATGCTTCCAGCCACTCATCGACAGGCGCGCTGGTGAAATCAGCCTGTGCTTCGGGTGTTTCCTGTTTCGGTTTGCTCAACCAATCGAGGTTGGCATCTTGAAGCATGGCGGTTAAGCCGCGGCGCGCGCCGGGCACTCCCTGCGGCTGATCCGTCGATGGTTGTTCGTCAATGGTTGCCAATGGTTGGGAAGGAGCTTCCGGCGTTTCATCGAACAAGCTGAAGGAAACTTCCGTCGCGGCTGCTTCCGTTTGCTGTTCAGTTTCATAATCTCGCAGCCAGTCCGGCGCGGCAGTTTGTTCTAATTCGTCTGCGGGTTCGCTTGCAGACGCTTCCGCATTGAAAAATTCAAAGTCGGGGAAGGCGGTTTCTGGGTTTTGATCCTCTAAACTGCCTGCAAGCTGTTCAATCCCAAAGGCTTCTTCGAGTAGTGAGTCGTGATTGGTTTCCGGCTGCGCCCATGTGAATGATGGTTCTGCTTGCGGTTCGATGTCATCCGGGCGCGGGGGAAAGTTGCCATGCAGGTCATTAGTAGCGTTCGCATCGTCAGACTGCGTGGCGGTGAACCATTCCATGTCTCCCGAATCGCTGTTCGCCGCGCTAAAGTCACTTTCGGCAAGCGGATTAAATTCCGGAGGCGCTTCGTCGTGAATTTCGACACCTGCTTCACGCAGCCACGCCAGCGGATCGTTCGGATCGACGTTGATAGGCGCGGCGCTGGCGCTAAGCTGTGATGGTTCTTCATCTGCTTGATCAACTTCGGTGGGGAATTCGGTAATGGCGGCAAAGGGGTCAAAATCGTCGCCAGTTTCGTTGATCGCGGCGGCGAATTCGTCATTGGCGCGTCGTTCTTCACGCACACTGCTGACCATGCCGCTTGTCCAACCTGCAAGTTCGCTGTCACCGATTTCTTGCGTGCTGGTGGCGCTCACATCAGAGAGCCAATCGGGGCGGGCGCTGGCAATTTCCGTCTTAGCAGAACGCGCGTAATCGAGTTCGTCAATACGGAACGCATCTTCAGGCGCGCTTCCCTGCGCGATTTCGAGCGCACGGTAGGGATCGACGGCTTCGACACGGTTGAGATACTTTTGCGCGTCGGAAGGGCGGTCTTCTTCCAGCCACAGCGCGGTGAGAAGCGCGTTGGCTTCCAAACAGTCGGGCAGGACTTCCAGTACATCGAGCGCGGCTTCCGCGCCATCAATTGCGCCGCCGTGTTTCCACTGCATAGACGCTAATTGAAGTTTCAGATCAACGCGGTCAGGGCTGCGTTGAAGTGCGCCGCGCAGCGCCTCAATCGCTTGATCGTATTTGCCGCCCGCCGCGAATTGATGCGCGACTGCCGCCCCGGTGAGCTGAATCTTCGGTTCAATTTGACGATAGCGGCGGTATAAACCGCGCAAACCGTCGATCAATTCCCGATTATTCGGGTCTTGTTCAAAGGCGCGCTCCATGTGCCAGATGGAATCATCGCCGCGTTTTTGGCGGTCATACACTTCACTCAAGCTAAGATGTGCCGTGTAATCGTTCGGGATCACACTCAACACGCGCCGCATCGCTGCGCCTGCTTCTTCCCATCGCCCATTAAAGAGCAGTGCGCGCCCTAAATACCGGTAGGCGTTCACGTTCTTGGGGTAATAACTGAGAATGTGCCGGCAGTGCAGAATGACTTCATCGGCGGCGCTGGCATTGAGCAGGTGTTCCAACTTGGCGAAATAGTCTTTTAGGCTAATTTCAGACATGGATAATCCGTCGTGCGTCCAGCCGCGTATGCAAAGGATTGTATCACAAGTGTACGTCACACGCCCTTAATGCAACGAAAATCTCACGAACCTTGCGGATTCAGCAGTTGAGCGGCGCTTCAGTAACTTTCAACAGAAGGATGCCGCTGTAATTTGTCGTGTTTGGCGCGGCAACCTGCTTGCCCATTCGTCAAGACTCGTTAAACTATCTGCGGATGAGATCAGCCGGATGGAAGTAAGCGAGACTCTCCGGCTGCAACCCCCACAACACTCAACGAGGAGAAGACACAATATGTCGAAAAAAATCTTGTTGGCGTTTGTCGTCCTCAGCGCCGTGCTGCTCATGGCGGGTTCGACTGTGTTCGCGCAAGAAGAATTCGTATTTGGGTTGGTGCTGGTTGGACCCGAAAATGACCGCGGGTGGAGTCAAGCGCACTATGAAGGTGGACAGTATGTTGAGGCGAATGTCCCCGGCGCGCGGATGATCTTCTTCCCCAGCCTGAACCCCGCCGATGCACCGGAAACGACGCTGCTCGACGTGGTGACGGAAATGGTCGATCAAGGGGCGCAGTTGATCATCACCACATCAGACGCATTTGAAGAAGACACAGACACAGTAGCGGAAGCATTCCCAGATATTCCGTTCGTCAACGTGTCGGGCGATAACTCACTCACGGGTGAAGCGCCGCCGAACGTTGGGAACGTGATGGGGCAGATGGAATGGGGCAAGCTGATCGCTGGATGTGCGGCGGGTTTGGCGACACAAACCGGCAGTATCGGCTATCTTGGACCGTTAATCAACGGCGAAACCCGCCGCTTGGCGGCATCGGCGTATTTAGGCGCGCGCTACTGCTACGAAACCTACAACGCGAACGCCGAAACCACTGATTTGACTTTCACCGTCACATGGATTGGTTTCTGGTTCAACATCCCCGGTGTGACGCTTGATCCCACTGAAGAAGCAAATCGTTTCTTCGATGGCGGCTCGGATGTAGTGTTGAGCGGTATCGACACCCCGAACGCGATTGAAGTCGCGGGGCAGCGTGCCGCGAACGGCGAAGCCGTATTTGCCATTCCCTATGACTATGTGGCATCGTGCGATATTGCGCCTGAAGTTTGTCTTGGCGTGCCGTATTTCCATTGGGGACCTATCTATGCTGATCTTGCGCGCGCGGTGATCGCCGGAGAGTGGGAACCATCGTGGGACTGGGTAGGACCGGACTGGACTGACCTTAACAACCCAGATACATCGGCAATTGGCTTCATTTCGGGCGCGGGCTTGACAGATGAACAAAGTGCGATTCTCGACGGCTTCATTGCTGATCTCGCGGAATATGCGACCAATCCGTTCGTGCCAAGCAGTTTTGCCTTGTGGCAGGGTCCGTTGAATTTGCAAGACGGGACGGAATTGGCGGCAGCAGGTCAGTTGGTCGATCCGCTTGACGTGTGGTATCTGCCGCAGCTTCTTGAGGGCATGGTCGGCGCGAGCGAATAAAAGCGTTGTTCGCCGCGTAATGTGAAATCCGACGGGGCGTTGGCGACTGTTTGCCAGCGCCCCATTTGTTTTACTGTGATGCTCGCTGCGCGGGATGCCCGCATTTTGACGCGCGGCGTTCTGTTGTTAGCATCACCCCCTGATCCCGAATACTCCAAAGGCACATGCCACAATGGACATTGACTATGGACATTGAACTCAGAAGTATTTCCAAACGCTTTGGCACAGTGCAGGCAAATGACAGCATTAGCTTGACGGTACACAGCGGGCGCATCATCGGCGTGTTAGGCGAAAACGGCGCGGGAAAATCGACCCTCATGAAGATTCTCGCGGGCTACCAGCCTGCTGACAGCGGCGACATTGTGCTGGATGGCAAACGCGCCCACTATGTCACGCCGCAGGACGCAATCGCGGCGGGAGTGGGGATGCTTCAGCAAGACCCATTGGATATTGCGCCCTTCACCGTGATCGAAAACTTTATCTATGGTCGCCCCGGCGGGTTTTTCGTCGGGCGGCGGGCGGCGGCGAAGCAGTTAAGCGAATTGAGCCGCCGTTTTGGTTTTGAACTTGAGCCGGAAATGCCTGTCGCATCGTTGACCATTGGGCAGCGGCAGCAGTTGGAGATTGTGCGGCTGTTAGCGTTGGGCGTAAAAACCCTCATTCTCGATGAGCCGACGACGGGGATTTCTGCGGAGCAAAAACATCTGCTGTTTGAGGCGCTTCGTGAATTGGCGCAGCATGACAAGATGAGCGTGCTGCTCGTGTCGCACAAACTTGAGGATGTAATCGCGCTGTGTGACGAAGTGATTGTGCTGCGCGCGGGTAAAGTCGTTGGCGCGGCGCAGATGCCCACAACCACTGATCAGTTGGTGGGATTGATGTTTGGTCAAGTGCTGACTCCGCATCAGCGCCCGCCCGTCGCTATTGGGGAAGCAGTCGCGCAAATGGATCAGGTGACTTTGCGCGGGCGGCGCGTAACTGTCGAGCATTTCTCGATGCGGGTGCAAGCGGGCGAAGTCATTGGCTTGGCGGGCTTGGACGGAAGCGGTCAAGAATTGGTTCTGCGCGCTTGCGCTGGTTTGGTCAAACCGTCACGCGGATCGATTCACGTTGGCGGCAAAGTGATGACAGGCAAAAGCTATCGTGAATATCTGCGTGCGGGTGTGGCGTTCAGCGCGGCGGGACGCTTGGAAGAAGGCTTGATCAGCGGAATGACACTGACCGAACATATCGCGCTGGCATCGACACAGGGCGCGTTGATCCAGTGGGGGGCGGCGCGTGATTTGACGGCGGCGCAAATTTCACAGTACAACGTGCGCGGCAAACCCAGCGACGAAATTCAACAGCTTTCGGGCGGGAATCAACAGCGCGTGTTGATGGCGCTGATGCCGCAAAAACCGCTGCTGATGGCGCTGGAACAGCCGACTCGCGGCTTGGATGTGGATTCCGCGCGTTGGATATGGACGCAGCTTCTCGCCCGGCGCGAAAACGGGACAGCCATCATCTTCACATCGCCGGATTTGGATGAACTTGTCGCCTACAGTGACCGGATTTTTGTCGCGTTCGCGGGACAGGTGCGCGAAATTCAAGTGACTCAAGCCGCGCATGAACACCCCGACGCGCTGATTGATCGCTTGGGGCGCGCTATTGGCGGCGACTTTGGGGACGCGGCGATCATAGCAGGGGAGGCGCGATGAAGGATCATCTTGGCGTGCGCGTTGGACTCACAATCCTGCCGATTGTACTCTCACTGGCGATCACGGCGGTGATTATTGTACTGGTGGGGGCGGATCCAATCGCGGTATTCAATGCGGTGATGCAGGGGGCGTTTCGCAATACCAACTCATTTTCGGGCGTGATCAACTTTTGGATGCCGCTGGCATTGTGCAGCATGGGCTTGATCGTGACGTTCACGGCGGGGCTGTGGAATATCGGCGTAGAGGGGCAAATGGCGATGGGCGCAATTGCCGCGAGTTGGGCGGCACGCACGTTCGTAATGCCCAGTGAAGTGTTGATCCCGATTGAAATTGTGATTGCGATGCTGGCAGGGAGCGCGTGGGCGCTTTTGGTCGGCATTCTGAAAACCAAACTTGGTGTGCATGAGATTTTCGGCGGTGTGGCGCTCAATTCGCTGGCAAATGTGTACGCCATCTACTTGATTGCTGGACCATGGCAGCCACCGGAAGGTGGAAGCGCGCAGTCAACCGCGCCGTTCCCCGATTATTCGCTGCTGCCGCCTGTTTCAACCGAATTTCCGTTCAGCCTGCTCATGCTGGTGATCGTTGCTGTGGCGATTCTCGTCGTTGTGCTGGCTTTACGCGGCACGCGCTGGGGCTTACAGTTAAAAGCGACGGGCAAAAACGCGCGTTCGGCGCTGCTGCTCGGCGTGCCGACGACGCAAAGCGCGGTCACGGCGCTGATGGTGTGCGGGGCGCTTGCGGGGATCGCGGGCGCGTATCGGGTGCTGTTCACGTATGAAAGTTTGCGTCCGTTCGCCAGCGGCGGAATCGGTTTCTTGGGACTGCTGGTTGTGCTTCTGGCGGCGAATCGGGCGCTGCTCGTCCCGCTGGTTGGCTTTGCAGTCGCGGCGGTTTTTACGGGCAGCACACGTTTACGGGTGGCGCTTCAGCTTGATACGTCACTTGCGGGGGTGCTGCAAGGACTGTTGGTACTGTGTGTGCTGCTGGTCAATGGGCTTCGCACACGTTTGAGCGAAAACCGCCCACAAGCCGCGCCGCTTGCACAACCCGCCGCTTATGAAACGCGCACACCGACAACCACGCTCGATATGCTGGCGGCGCATGCGCGTGATGACAAAGCCGACGACTCCGTGACCGCATCAACACCAGAATCGCCCAAAGAGGGTCAAGCATGAATACTGAACTGATCAATGTGCTGAACAGCATTGTCGCCAACGCTACGCCGCTGGTGATCGCTGGCATTGGAGAAACCATCACCGAACGCGCGGGCGTGGTCAATCTCTCGCTGGATGGATCGCTGGCGTTGTGCGCGATGACGGGCTTTGTCGCCGCGCTGGTGACGGGCAGCTTTATCGTTGGATTTTTGGCGGCGATGATCGCTGGCGGCTTGATCGCGCTGATCATCGCGGTGGCAGGAATCGAACTGCGGCAGGATCAAGTGGCAATTGGGTTTGTCCTCACGCTGCTGTGCGCCGATTTGGCGCAGTTTCTGGGTCAGGATTACACGGGGCAAGTGGCGGGTTCGCTACCAAAAGTGGCTATCCCCTTACTGCGCGATATTCCCGCGATAGGGGAAATTTTCTTCAATCATCAGGTGATCGTGTATTTCAGCTACATCTTGATCATCGCGGCTTGGTTCTGGATGTTTCATACGCGCCCCGGCTTGGCGCATCGCGCGGTAGGGGAGCGCCCGAAGGCGGCGTTCGCGCGCGGCACGAATGTCAACCGGATGCGCTATGTGTACACAATCATTGGCGGCGCGCTGGTGGGGATCGCGGGGGCGGCATATACGCTTGGCGTGAAACCCGGCTGGACGAACCCGCCCGCCATGCGCGGCGACGGCTGGATCGCGCTGGCGATAGTGATCTTTGGCGGGTGGCATCCGTTCCGCGTGGTGTTGGGGGCGTATCTGTTCGCGGGGCTGCGTGCGCTCTCATCGACGATTCAACGCGACCCAACGATCAATATCCCGTTGGTGCTGCTGAATGGTCTGCCGTGGCTGCTGATGATTGGCACGCTGCTGTTGGTGAGCAGCGGCGTGATCGAGCGGCTGCTGCTGGCAATGCCGCGCCCGATCCAGCGATGGATGCGAAACCTTTTGCGGAGCGACCCACCTGCTGCGTTGGGGACACGCTTCGAGCCGGATTGAGCGAGCGCGAAAAGCGGTTGAGGGAAGAAGCCTTAAGAAAAAGGCGAAGAATTGTCGTCCATGTCCTTTGATGTCCGAATTGTTTCACTCAAGGATTGAGGAAGCATTGAGAAGTTTAGCTTCGCTAATTTTTGGGCGGAAGGGTTTGGAAAACAAAACGGTTGGATGGGACGAAACGAATTTCGGATGGATTAGGCGTTCGGGGTGGGGTGGGCGCAAAACACGTTAGATAACGATATATTGCGGTTAAGAAATGGCTGCCGGGCGATGTTTGCCCGTAAGATGCGTATGAAGCCCGTTGTTCGGCGTTGGCGCTGAGCAGGCGCGGTGGTGTGATTGAAAAAACGGCGGGGTCACGATCCAGCAAGTTTCGCGCCCCGCCTGACAATGTTTTAGCGCAAGTTCGCCAAGGCTTCTTCGATTTCGCCTTGCGCGGCGACAGGCACGATCTCGCTTAAGGTGAGCGCCCATTCGTAATTGAGAATGGCGGCGGCACGATTCCCCTGTGCTTCGAGAATTTGACCGAGCAAGTAGCGTCGATCCACCGATTCGGCTGAGTCGAGTGCTGTCGTAATCGCTTCGAGCGCGCCGGATAGATTGCCTGTGCCGAAGCGAGCGCGGGCGAGATACTCATAAGCGGTGGCGCGATCCGCCGCGCCAGCCGATTCAACGGCGGATTCCAGCACAGGCAGAGCGCGTTCAAACGCGCTGCGCTGGTTGCCCGCGCCGTCGATGAGCGCGCGCCCGAAGAAGATGAGCGCGCGGGCGCTACCAGTGGGCATATCTTCGGCATCGCTGACGACGGTATCATAGTCGCCAGCGTAGTAGGCGGCTTCCATGCGTAGCAGACGTACATCGTCTGAGTTCTGGATGTTCAATGCCGCGCTGAAATCATCGGCGGCGGCGGCGTATTGGCGCTGAAGGAGGTAGACACGACCTCGCCCGACATACATATTGAAGGTGGCTTCGCTGTCATCGGGGGCGGACAATCCACGACTATAGGCGAATACGGCTAAATCGAGACCGCCTTCCAAGCGGTGAGCATCGCCCAAGTATTGGAACCCAAGACGGCTTCCGGGATAGAACTGCAAGTAATCCTGTGCATACTGCACGGCGCGCGGATAATCATCCTGCGTGAACGCGATTTCGATCAAGAGCAGGTGGGCTGCTTCATAGGCGGGATCGACATACAGGGTGCGGAAAGCTTGGTAGCGCGCCATTTCGTATTCGCGCATGTCGAAGTAGATCGACGCTTTTTCCATATGGAAATCGGCATTGGCGCGCAAACTTGGCACGCTTAAGCCTTGATTGAGGACTTCAATCGCGTCTTCGTAGCGGTTGGTTTTGTGGAAGTAACGCGCGACCAGCAAGTAGGGCGCGGCGAGATTTTCATCGCCTTCGACGGCTGCTTGGGCGCGTTCGACCATGAGCGTGTAATTTTCAAGTTCAGCCGCCGCGTTCCCGGCGTTATCGGCTTGTTCCGCCAGCGCGTTATATACCTGTGCATAGCCGGCATTGATGATGGCTTCGGCTTGAATGTCGCTAACGGCGCGTTCCTGCCGCTGTTCATCCCCTTGTTCGATCAATTCGAGCGCCCGGCTCAAGCTGTTTTGCTCGATGAGAGCGATAGTTTCGTAGTAGTACAAGCCAGCATCGAACACCGATTGATCCGCGAGTTCGCGTCCGGCGCGCAAGGTGGGGAGCGCGGCTTCGGGATCGCCCGAAAAGACTTGAGCGACAGCGGCTAACTGCGCGCGATCAAGCAGGGCGGGATAGATGGGCGTGGGGCGCGGTAAATTAAAAATGGTGAACTGTGTAATTTGCGGCTCGACGGTTGGGCTTGGGGTGAGGGAAATACGCGGCTCTGGTGATGGAGTTGGCGTATAACCCGGCGTGGGAGTCCACGTTTGGGTGGGAGTTTGCGTGTTGGTTGGTGAAGGTCCAAAGACGACTTCAGCGGCATCATCGTTGGTGGTGACCAGCACGATAAAGCCGAACAAGAGCACGAGTAAAACGCCGACCACGCCCGCGGTGAGATAGAGGCGATAGACAACAATATCTGATTCGCCAGCGCGGCGGCGTGTTTTATGGACATAGCGGACCGGGGTAGGCAGCGGCGCGGAGGCTTCCAGCACAATTCCATCGATTTGCCGCTGGAGTTCGGCGATTTTTTCCGGCGGGGGAATTGGCACCGTGAGCGGCGTATCGGCAGCGGGCTGCTTGGCGGCAGCCATTTCGCCCGTCCCTGTGGTGCTGCGCTTGGTTTCGCCAATGCGCTTGATCGACGGTTGATCGGTGGGCATCCCGCTTAGAGCTTTGAGGGCGGTTTCGTTTTGCGGATTGATTTCGAGCAGTTTTTCAAGGCAGAAGCGGCGTTCGGCAGGGGTGTTAACCACGCTGGCGAGCCATAACCATGCCGCTTCGCTGGTGGGATCAAGTCGAATGGATTGTTGAAGAAGCTGTCGGGCTTCGTCTTTTTGACCGGCTTTTGCTGCCGCGATACCTCGCTGACGGAGTTCTCGTGCTTGTTCGCTCGCCACGCCGTTTTGCTCCTACTGCGAATGAGGACACTTTCAAAAATAACCTAGAATATTCCCCATTGTAGCGATAAAGCGGCGCGAATTCACAAAAAGACGCACTGGCACAATCAAAACAGGCGTGGATGAAGGGATTTCGCCCACTGCGGTTGAGGTTCGGCGGGAAAATTGTGGCGAGCGATGCAGGGCGGTGTACAAAAAAAGCAACCTTACCCTCCAACCTGCTCCCCAAATTCAGGGCTGAGGGGGCGACAGTCGAAATTATTTCGCAATTGTAGAGACAGGGCTTGCCCTGCCCGTGCCCGAAATATAGCAAAACCGGACAACGCTCGCGAAACACGTTTCGCCGTTGTCCCTACGCGACAATTCGGTTTAGTGTCACCCCATGAAGCCTTATGGAGAGGGGCAGGGCGAACGCCGTTGATAAGGGGTGGGTTAGTTTTTTCACTGACAAACTGCGTCATTCAATCTACGTGGGCATTCGTCCGAAAAAGGTCAATGCCTTGCCCATGAAGCGGTGGAATCCGTCGGAGGGTTTGCCGAACATGAGCGGACATGCGCCCGCGATGACCATCATGTCATGCTGCTGGCAAAATTCGGCGGCGCTTTTTGAAACGCTCGTCCCCATGCTGTGAATGCCGTTGTGCATCCACACGCGCTTAATGCCCACGTCGGCGCAGTCGCGCACGACCTGTTCCGCCGCTGATTCGGGTGTGGCGATGACAACCCCATCCACCGGTTCGGGGATATCCTTGACGCTGTGATAGCAGCGATCCCCTTCGACCTCATCGGCGTTGGGGTTGACGGCGTAGACATGATAGCCGGTATCGCGCAGACGTTTGTAAATGATGTTGGCAGCGCCCGGTGAATTCGTATTGCGCGATACACCCGCGACGGCGATCCGCTCGTGTGATAGAAAGTCTGCAACTTTCTCTTTCAGATTTGAGGGCATGACGTTCCCTTCCGTGCCGAAAACGCTCTCATTCATTGTAGAACGGTCACGGCACGGGGGATTAGTAACGCATGTCACGAGATCGCGGTTATTTTGGGCGGGCGCTTAGCGCGCGAGAAATGCTTCGCGGGCGAGATTGGTGTCGATGTACTTGCCCGCATCGCCCGTTGTCGCATACATATACAGCGATGCTTGGAAGATACCGTTGACCGCGCCGCTGACCAGACCGAGCGCGACCAGCGCGATGACGACGAGCGCCACCGCCGCGATGATCAAGACGACGGATTGCGAAGCGACTGCCGCCGCGACGATTACGCCGCCGATGACGAACACCGCGAGATAGATCAAGCAGGAAATGCCGCCGATGACGGTGCTGCCCACGAAACCTTCACCCCATGCGCTCTTGAAGATTTCAAAACTGCGCTTGAGCGAATCGACTACGCCGACGTTTTCGACCACCAGCACAGGAATGGCGAAGAACACGACGATGTTCCATGCGCCTTGCAGCAGCCCACCGATGATCCCGGCGATGATGGCGACAAGTAGATTGTTCGAGCTGCGCCCACTCTGGGCAATTGAGCGTGCGATCATGCCGACGGTTGCCGAAATAAAGGCATAGACCAGAATTTTGGGCAAGCGGGCAAGCGCGACATTTAATCCATCTTGGACAGTGGCGGTTTCGCCGCGCAGCAGTTTCATCACCGACGCAATCAGCGCGGTATTCGAGAAAATGACGACGCTGTAGTTGACGAAATAGTAGAGAAACACAAGGATGATCGTGAGCAGCGACGGATCATCCCCGCCGCGTCCGCCCACGCTGTCCAAGATGTTGCTGCCCGCGATGGGGATGAAGAAGATGATCGACACGGCGATGGTGGCGATCAACGAAATAATGGGAAACGCTAACAACTGTGGATTCTGGCGAAGTGCCGCCCAACTTTGACGACCTAACTCGATTCCATTGGCGATGCGCTGACGTGCCATACCGTGAACCCCCCTTGTTCAGAGTGCGAATCGCAAAAAAGTGCCACTTTCACTATAGGCGCTTTTGCGTTTTGCGCGACAGCTTGAAGGGTTTTTCGGGGGTTAACAAATACATGGCGGTGTCAAGACCTCACCCCACAATGCGTGCAAAGGAAAATTGGCGGACTTGGCTCCGTTCCAGCACCAATGAACAAGGTTCACAAACCCGACGAACGCGATTGGCTTACAGGATTGGATAGCCTTCAGATTTTGTGAGGTCAGCGAACAAGGCGCTCAATCGCCCGGTCATTGCGCCGGGTTGACCATCGCCAATCGTGCGTCCATCGACGCAGGTTACGGCGGCGAGTTCGCCCATTGTCCCTGTGCAGAACATTTCGTCGGCGCTATAGACTTCGCTCAAGTTAATGTCGCGGACTTGATAGGGGATGTCGTTCGCCGCGCACAAATCCAACACGGTTTGGCGGGTGATTCCTTTCGGGCATGACCCCGTCCGCGAGGTGATCACTACGCCGTGTCGCACCAAAAAGATATGAGTGGCGTTGGTTTCGGCAACATGCCCGTTGAGATCAAGCATGAGGGCATCATCGGCGTTGGCGGCGTTGGCCTGAATTTTGGCGAGAATCGAGTTGATGAGGTTGCAGGAATGGATGTTTTGATCGACACAATCGGGCGGGATGCGGCGAATGCTCGATGTGATGAGCGTAAGCCCACCTTTATCGTAGACGGGCGGCTTGTGTTCCGGCAGGATGATCAACGTATGCCCAGCGGTGTTTAAGCGTGGATCCATGCCGCTGGTGTATTTGACTCCGCGTGTGAGCGTGAGACGAATATGCACGCCATCGGTCATGTGGTTTGCCGCCAGCGTCTTTTTGATTTCGTTGATGATGGTTTCGTGCGACGGAATATCGGCAAATGCCATCGCCTGTGCCGATTCGCGCAGGCGGTCAAGGTGTTCGATGAGTTTGAAGATGCGTCCGTTGTAGACGCGCAAGCCTTCCCATACGGCATCGCCGCCCTGCACTGCCGAATCGAATGGGCTGATGCCCGCTTGATCGCGGTGGATAAGCTTGCCATTGATGTTGACGAGAATATCTTTGTTCTTTTCGCTGTAGGTCTGCTTCATGAGAGTTCCCGAATGAACAATGGTTAAATACCACTTCAAAATTGCGTTTTCTCGCGGGCGACCCGTTGGGTCGCCCCTACAAGTGCGATTTTTGAATTTGGATACTACGGTTTCAGCGTGTGCGCGGACATTTGCTGATAGAGAGCTTGGCAATCCGCCAGCAAGCCGCGCAGATGAGCCGGCACAGGTTCGTTTTTGGGTTGATAGGGCGCGAATCCGATGGAGGCTTCGACAGCATCGTACCAGTATTTCGCCCAGATGCCATCGGTATCGCGGCGCCCCGGCGACCACGACAGCATGGTGGGATCGAACGGGACGTTGAGCGCATCACACAGCATGGCGAGTGTCTCGCGCGGGGTTTTCAGCACATCCGCCGAATCGATTACGGGAGGAATTTTGCCTGTGACAGCGCGTACATGATCAAAAATGCGCGCTTGCTGCGGCAGTCCGGTTTGTTCGATGGTTGGATTGGGAATCACTTTGATGAATGATGTGATGACTTCGGCGGGGTCGCGGAGCAGAAAGCAGTTGGTCAGCGTGTTCGTCCACGCGAGATCAATGTGGTCGAGCATGTGGTGGGTCATGTGCTTCTGGTAGTAGATCGCTTTGCCGCCGGGGATTTCGCCAGTGAGCGCGGCGGCGACTTTACGCCAATCGGTTTCATAGGCGGCGATGATCTCGTCTGCGCCGGGGTGTTGATCACGATAGGGGGTGTGCGCGAGATAATGCGCGTAGAACGGCTCATCGACAACGGCGGTATCGGATCGGCTTCCCCATGAGCGCATCATAGCGGTAGAGATGTTGCGTGGACCCGACCACATGGCGATATACGTGGGCATGTTGATAGGCTGTCCTTTTAGGCTTTGGGTCCGATGACGCGGTCAAGGTATTCTACGTCGCGCCGCTTGGAGATGTAGATGTCATTTGCTGTCATGTGTGAAGGGTTCTTTGCTGGACGAATTTTGCTCGTCCAATGTAAGCCAAGCCGGTCACAGGTGTCGGTAAAAAGCTTGGCGATGTCATTGGAACAGTTCGTGAACTGATAGCGAGGATAGGCTTTACCGTTGACCACGTTGTCAAAACGAGAGCCATCGGAATGATACAGCCCGCGAAAGAAATTCAGTGGGTAACAGCGAACAATATGCTGCTGCCAATCCGTCAGCACGATTGGTCGCTCATGTTTCTTGCCGGGGGCATCCTGAGGAAGAACATCAGACCAATATTTGTAGAATGAACTCACATCAACACAGCTTACCTTGCCATTGTATAGGCGCTTGACAATTCCAATTTCGTTTTCAGGCAAAAGCTTTTGTAACTTGGTTCGGCATTCTTCAATGATGCGTGGATATTTTGCATCCAAAGTAATTCGCAATCGCGGGGTTTTCCTAACAATTGAGATGCTGCCATCACCCAAGTAAATACCCAAGACATAAGCGTAAGTTTCTCGAATTCCGTTCGAATCAGGTTCGTACAGCGTTAAAATGCGAACGAGGCGCAGATTCTGCTTTGTTAGTTGATCGAGGTGGTCAACTGACTGGTAACGGCGAATACAGTCAATCACTGTTCCACGGGGAATATCAAGTTTTTCGCTGATAGCGAGTTTGGAATAGCCTTGTTCCCACAGTTGGAGAATGCGCTTGTATTCTTCGTAGGTTCGCATGGCGCGGCAGAATCCTGTTTGACTTGCAGCCAATGAGACCCTAATATTAACGTGGTTTGAGGGAAAGAGCGAAAATCTGTGCGGTATGGCGATGGGATTTCAAGGGGAAACAAAAAACAGGCTGTGCGCCTGTTCTTCGTGTTTTGTGCCGATGGTGGGAGTCGAACCCACAAGCCCGCAAGGGCGATGCATTTTGAGTGCATAGTGTTTGCCAGTTTCACCACATCGGCATCCCATACTAGACGTAGTCTAAAACCTTTTTGAATTTGTGTCAAGAGGCAATTTGAAAACTGCTCCATACAACGACCAAATTCTAATTGAACGGGTTCGCGCAGGCAAGGGTGACGTTGGATCACTCGATGCGTTCAACGAACTGGTGCTGCGCTATCAGGACAGCGTGTATTCACTGACGTATCGCATCATGGGCGATGCCCCAAGCGCGAGCGACGCGACCCAAGAGACGTTCATCATCGCGTACCGGCGGATTTCGACCTATCACGGCGGCAGTTTCAAGTCGTGGCTGCTGCGAATTGCGACCAATCACTGCTACGACGAACTACGGCGGCTCAAACGCCGCCCTGCCGTATCGGTTGAGGACTTGCCCGGCGGCGAAACGGATGACGGCGCACCCCTGCCCGATCCGTCGGATACGCCGGAACAGGTGGTGGATCAGCGTGAATTACAACGGGCGATACAGGAATGTATTCAGTCGCTCAACCCGGATCAACGGGTGGTGCTGGTATTGAGCGACATTGAAGGCTTGGAATACGCGACCATCGCGGAAAATATTGGCGCAAACTTGGGCACAGTCAAGAGCCGCTTGAGCCGCGCGCGAGCCGGAATGCGCGATTGTTTGCAAGGGGTGCAGGAACTTTTACCATCAGCATTTCGTCTTAGGACTGATGATTGACGAACGATCAAGAAATGGTACGACTGTTTAACTTATCTTTCATGTGGACTCGCTATGGCTGACGCGCGCCGTCCTTATCCTCTCAGCGACAACGAGATCGAACTGCTCTCCGCATACTTGGATGGCGCGCTGACCGACTCAGAACGCGCCGCGCTTGAAGCGCGCTTGAACGCAGAACCCGCGCTTCGCCGTGAATTAGAATCGCTGCGGCAAACCGTCGCGCTGATTAAGACGCTGCCGACGATGAAAGCGCCGCGAAACTTCACCTTGACGCGCGAAATGATTGCAGCAAGCGAAAGCACCATTAGCGATGCCCCACGTATGTCGAAATTTGCCGTGCGCGATGGTATGCCAGCGAAACCCGCGCGCTTGTTTGTGTTCCCGACAACGGCGGCATTCAGCGCGTTGAGCGCGGCGGCAGCGGTGATTTTGCTGGTGATTGGCGTGGGGTTCTTCACGCAGAGTCAACCCTCGACATCAAATAATGTGGCGATGGCAGTCACCGAAGCGGCGACAAATGATGAAGAATCACAAGTAGAAATCACCGGAACGCTGGATGACAGTGTGCTGCGACAGGCAAGCCCTGCTGAAACTGACGAGTTCTTTCTATTCGCGGTAGAACCTGAAACTGCGACAGGCGAATCGGCGGATGCGTTTGCAGCAAGCGCCGCACAACCCGCAACCGCGCAAGACTCAACTGAAGCGCAAGAAATCGCGCCCGTCGATCCGTCTGCGATGACGGGGATGATGGCATTCGGAACGCCCACGCCCGCTTCGACCCTGATGCTTATCCCGACGATGATGAATACGTTCACGCCTGCTGAACTGACGCAAATCGCCATAGAAGCGGCGGCAGCAGCGGCGATGGATCAAGCGATGCTAGAAGGCGGTGGAATCACAGGCGCGGGTGGCGCGGGGGCACAACCGGGAGGCGGCGGCGGTGTCATGGAGGGTGATGGTGTGGGCGGCGGGTCGGGTCCCACCAGTGGAATGCCGCCATTAGCGATGCAGCCAGCGCCGAGTCAACTGGCGCAATCGACCTTGCCGCAGATGGAAACCGAGCCGGGAAGGTTCGATGTAACCGCGACCATAGAATCGACTGGAACTGCCGCAGCGACGACCTCTCCGACGATGACTCACAGGGAGACTCCTGCGCCGTCCCCGACTTCGACAGCGACGAGTGCCCCGACACTTACGCCGACTCCGCCACCTGCACCCGCCGATAACACGCCGAACAACCTGCTCGGAATCGGCTTGATCGGCGCGGCGTTGATTTTGTTCGCGCTGGCATTGGGGACGACGCTCATCCGCCGGGCGCGGGCGAGAACGCGATGACCGAACGCACCGCGCCGTACTGCCCTCACTGCGGCGCACCGACCCAACTTCAAGACCGCTTTGGGCGGCTGCGCCCGGTGTGTATGACGTGCAGCCGCACCGTGTTTTTTGACCCGAAAGTTGCGGTGACAGCACTTGTGATCCGGCAAAATAGTGATGATGTGCCGGATCACAAGTGCTGTTGGTCAAGCGCGCGAACGATCCGTCGCGGGGCAGTTGGGAACTTCCGGCGGGGTTTGTCGAACCGGATGAAGCTCCCGCCGCCGCTGTCGCGAGGGAAGTGCTGGAAGAAACGGGCGTGGTTATCGACGTACACAGCTTGTTAGACATTTTGCATCGCCCTGATCCGGGCGGCATGGCGGATTTGGTGATCGTGTATAAGGGGTTGTATGTCAGCGGTGATGTTACTGCGGGTGATGATGCCGATGAAGCGGCATGGTTCAAGCAGGATGCGCTGCCGGAAGTCGCGTTGGTGACGACACAGCGGATGACTCAATTGTGGGTGACGGGGAAAATTTGAGCGATACAGATTGGGCGGGGTGAACCCGCCCTTTTGTTACTGCTGAACGCGGATTTGTTCGTCTGGTGGGCAGTTGAGATCGAACACGTGGAAGGTGCGTTCCGGCAGGCGGAACACGCCGTAACTGTGCGATGTGCTGCGCGGGCTGGCGAAACGATAGAGCGATCCCGGATTGATCACACAGCCGTTAGCGACACGCGCATACAAGGGCGTGTGCGTGTGTCCTGTGATGATCACGTCGGCGCGAAGGTCTGCCAGCATCATATTGAGCAGTGTGTTCGACGTGTGATCGCGGTACAAGCCCCATAAATTATTGCCCGGTTTGCCGTGCGTCATGTAGAAATTCACGCCTTCAAATGTGCCGCGCCATTCAAGGGGCAAATCGCGCAAAAAGAGCTTGTTGTCGGCACGAAGCGGATAGTTCCACTCATCGTGGTTGCCGCGCACCGTCGGGATACGGCGATCCCGAATAAGCTGCACAACCTCATCGTGATGCGCCCCACGTCCTACGATGTCCCCCGCGCAAAGGATTTGATCGACCCGGTGGATACGCTGCAAGCGATCCAGCGCGAGCGTGAGTGCCTCCAAATCCGCGTGTATGTCGGAAAGAACCCCGATATTCATCCCTTGCATCTACCTTGTTCCGTCGGAATATCCCCTTATTATAACACGGGTGAATTCGTGTGGAGGAAGAAGTTTGATGGGAGGAGAATCTAAAGCGACGATGAGATTAAGATGGTGTGTTGGTAACGGCTTTCCGTTCAATGATATAATTTGCTTCAACTGTCATCCGCTAGACCTGTTGAGAATAGAACGCCTATGACCCATATCTTATTGATCCGCCATGCAGTCAATGATTATGTCAAAACAGGGAAGTTAGCAGGGTGGACACCAGAAGTTCACCTGAATGAAGAAGGTCTAGCGCAGGCGGATGCGCTGGGCAAAAGATTGGCGGATGCGCCTATCAAGTATCTCTATTCCAGCCCGTTGGAACGCACGATGGAAACCGCCGAAGCGGTGCGTCGTCATCACCCACACTTGACGATTATCCCGAACGAAAAGGTGGGGGAAGTGCGTTATGGAGATTGGGAAGGACAGGCAATTTCTGTACTGACCAAGCGTAAAATGTGGCATGTGATTCAAGAATATCCGTCGCGCGCTTTTTTCCCGAACGGGGAAACGATGCGCGGCGTGCAAATTCGCGCCGTCGATGAAATTGAACGGCTGGCGGCGTTACATCCCCGCGAGATGATCGCGGTGGTATCTCATGCCGACTTGATCAAGATGATCCTTGCCCATTATTTGGGGATGCCGCTGGATAGTTTTCAGCGTATTGTGGTATCACCCGCATCAATTAGCAGTTTGATGTTGGGGTATGGTCGCCCGTATGTGGGCACAATGAACGATGTGAGTCACGTGGCGCAAATGGAGCGTGAACGCAGGCTTGCCGAACAGGCTGCTCAAGCTCAAGCCGATTCCAGCGCCCCGGCAACGTAAAGAAAGCGCACATGCCGAACATGGAAATTGAACTGAATCCCGTTGATTTTATTACTGTGGGCACGGTAGGTCCAAAAGGGCAGCGTGTCTTTCATTTGCAGGCGGGAAAGAGCGGCGAAATAGTCACGCTCATCATCGAAAAAGAACAGGCGAATGCGCTTGGCGAAGCGATCCGCGACCTGTTGGAGGACTTAGACAAACGGTTTCCCACCAGAGCGAAACCTTCTGAACCTGCCGAAGCGATAGACATGGCGCTGCGCGACCCGATTGAGCCGAAATTCCGCGTAGCGAACATGGGCTTGGGTTATGACGAAGATACCGATATGGTCGTGTTGGTGGCGCAAGAACTGATATCGTCGGCGGGGGGCATCCGCGATGAGGACGATGATGAACTTGAAACCGATTCGGAAGCAGTGGAAAGTAACGAGCCGGGAATCGTGCGGATGTGGTGCAGCCGCGAACAAATGCGCGCCTTAAGCGAACATTCGATGAACACGGTGCAGTCTGGTCGCCCAGACCCGAAATTGAACGGACGCTTGATATACTATTGGACGTGATCCTGTCCTGATGGATGCAACCCTGTGAGCGATTTCGACAGCCGCAAGCCGAACCGAGAACAGCCCGAAGACGACGATCATGACAAGGGAAAACATAGCGACGATGTGTTCTCGTTCTTCGACGCGCTCCGCCGTGATGTGGAAGATGACGACGACTTCGATGACGATGATGACGCGCTAGCGGATGACGACGAACCGGATGACAGCCCGTTCGCACGCACCCTCATAAGTAAAAGCGGTGATGACAGCGCGCGCCGCACGGTTTCGACGGAACGTGCGCTCGAAATTCTTGAATGTGGTGATGTGCAGACAGAATACGGAATTCTGCGCTGGAGTTCTAACTATGCGTTCTTGGTCGCGGTGACACATGACGATATCACCATGAACGCCGTGTATAAACCGCAGCGCGGCGAACGTCCGCTGTGGGATTTCCCTGATGGGACGCTGTGCTACCGGGAACTCGCGTCGTTTCTCACATCACATGAGCTTGGGTGGCAAATTGTGCCGCCAACGGTGCTGCGCGAAGGTCCACGCGGGCTGGGATCGGTGCAGATGTTCATCGAACATGATCCACAGGTGAATTTCTTCTCATTCAACGAAAATCCCGGCGTACTGCTGACCCAGCTTCACAAAATAGCGGTGTTCGATGCGGTGATCAACAATGCTGACCGTAAAGGGGGGCACTGTCTGCTTGATCCCGACAATCACCTGTGGGGAATCGATCATGGAATCACGTTCCACAGCGCGCATAAACTTCGCACGGTGATTTGGGAGTTTGCCGGACAGCCTATTCCCGACGCGCTGCTCGATGACTTGGATCGTTTGTGCGTGGTGATCGAGAACCCTGCCAGTTCGTATCGACAGCGCCTGAATAACCTGCTGTCGGCAGTTGAAATCAAGGCGTGCCAAAGCCGTATCAGGAATCTGCTCAAGGTGAAAAAATTTCCGCTGCCGGGTCCGGGTCCCAACTACCCTTGGCCTCCCGTTTAACCGGATTGCCATCAATTTGCACAAATCACTCGCAAATCTCTTAACAATTCCTTAAAATATAAAGGCTATCTTGCGAGCGATGCGATACACGAATGCACGTTCAACGTGCTGAGATGTGTTTCGTTCCCGCTCACACACGTTAGGAGAAGTTTTGTATGCTTAAGAAGTTGATTCTTTCGTCTGTCGTGCTGCTGATTTTGGCAGTATCGGCGGTCAGCGCGCAAGACGACACTTTCGCGCTCACCATTCTGCATACGAATGATACCCATGCAGCACACGAACCGAACAGCGCCGGCAACGGCGGCGCGGCGCGCTTGGCAGCAGTCGTCGATCAAATTCGCGCGGAAGGGGGCAACGTCCTGCTGCTCGATGGCGGTGACCGCTTCACCGGCACGCTCTATCACCAGCAGTATCGCGGCGAAGATCAAATTCAGATCATGAATGCGATTGCTTACGACGCGATGACACTTGGCAACCATGAATTTGATGATGGCGACGAAGTTCTTGCGCGTTTCGCCAGCGGAGTTAACTTCCCAATTGTCACCAGCAACATTGATGTGAGCAATTCGCCGGAACTCAACGGGTTGATTGACCGCTTGGCGGTGCTGGAAGTCGGCGGCACACAGGTGGGTATCATCGGCTTGGTGACACCGGATACTCCGACGATTTCTTCGCCCAGTGAAAATGTTGTCTTTGATGCCGATTTGGCGGCGGTTGTTCAGTCGGTGGTTGATGAACTCACGGCGATGGGCGTGAACAAGATCATTCTCGTCACGCACATCGGCTTGGTTGTTGACCAACAAGTTGCAGCCGCGACAACGGGCGTAGACGTGATCGTTGGTGGTCACAGCCATTCGCTCATCAGCAACAGCATCATCCCAAATGAAGCGGAATATCCGGTTGTGGTCGAAAACGCGGCGGGCGAACCGGTGTACATCGTGCAAGCGGGCAGCAACAGCGTGTATCTTGGACGTTTGAACGTGGTTTTTGATGCTGAAGGTGTGGTTACGAGCGCCGCGGGTGATACCATTCTGCTGTCGCGCTATATCACTCCCGATCCCGAAATAGAGGCGATTGTCGAATCGCTGTCGGGTCCAATTGAAGAACTGCGCGCGACGGAAATCGGCGCTGAAGCGGCGGTGTTCCTTGTTGGGGATCGCACCGTGTGCCGCGTTGAAGAATGCCTGCTTGGCAACTTGATCACCGATGCGCTGATCGCGGAAACGGGCGCGCAAATCGCCATTACCAACGGCGGGGGCATTCGCGCGGACATTGACGAAGGCTCGATTACGCTCGGTGAAATCCTCACGGTACTGCCGTTTGGCAACCTTGTCAGCACATTCAGCTTGACGGGCGCGGACGTGATTGCGGCGCTGGAAAATGGCGTTTCGCAAGTTACGGTAGAAAACGGCGTGGTTTCGCGCGCTGGCGCGGGGGGGCGCTTCCCGCAGGTCGCGGGACTGCGCTTCACATGGGATCCAACTGCGGAAGTCGGCAGTCGTATCGTGAGCGTAGAAGTACGCGGCGAAGACGGCACGTACAGCGCGATTGATCCTGCCGCGACTTACACGGTTGCCAGCAACGATTTCATGCGGCGCGGTGGTGATGGATACACGATGTTCGCAGAAAACGCGATTGACCCTTATGACTTTGGCAAGCCGCTGGATCAGGTTTTGGCGGAATATCTCGCTAGCCTTGCGCTGGTCGAACCGGAAATCGAAGGGCGTATCAGCGTGGTCAACGCGACAATTCAACCGCGCTAACGACACAATAGTCACATCGTAAGTGAGATAGAAGAATGGGCGATCCATCGCGGATCGCCCGTTTTTTGTTTACAGGCTATTTCAAGATTTGTTGTGCGCGGGCGACCCATGCGAAACGAGTTTCGCCAGTCGCCCCTACAAATGACCATTGATTTTCGGATGCAACGGGTAGATGAAATGGGATTGAGGTTCAGCACCAGAATATGAATTCTACGATTTCTTTTCCATTGAGGCGGCGAGTTTGTCCATCGCCGCGATCAAGCGTTCCTGCCGCTCGACTGCCGGATCGGGGACGGCAGGGGCAGCGGCTTCTTCTTTTTTCCGCAGGTTGGACATGCGATTGATCGAACGCACGATGAGGAACAGGACGAAACCGACGATCAACAGGTTGACGATGGCGTTAAGCATCAGACCGATGTTGAGCGTCACCGCGCCAGCCGCTTTGGCGGCTTCGAGCGTGGCATAGGGGCCGGCTGGAGTGCCTTCGCGGAGCAGGATAAAGATGTCATCAAAGCGCACCCCGCCAAACATGCCGATAATTGGCGTGATGATGTCTGTTACCAGTGAATTGACGACAGCGCCGAACGCCGCTCCGATGATCACACCGATGGCGAGATCAAGTGCGTTGCCCTTCAAAATGAACTCACGGAATTCTTTAATCATGGAACGTGATCTCCTTTGTGGGTTGCACACCAACTCGTGCTGCGTTTATTATAGCTTTTCTAAGTGAAATGGCATGAGTACTTCAAAACGAACGGCATTGAGGTTTGTGCATGGTGCGATTTTTGCTCTCTTTGGGCGTGGCGCTGCTGATCGGGATCGGCATAGGCTTGTATGTGGGGTGGGTGATTGCCCCTGTCGAGTATGTGGACAGCCCTGCCAGCGCATTAGCGCAGCGATACAAAGACGAATACGCAGTGATGATCGCCGCTGCATATGCCCAAGACCGCGATTTGACAGGCGCGATTGAACGGCTGCGCGTGCTGGGCGTGGAGAATGTGCCGCAGTACATACAGGAAGTGACCGAACGCTATATCACCAATTCGAGCAGCCTAGACGAAATTCGCACGCTGGTGCTGCTTGCGGAAGGCATGGGACGGCTGACTCCGGTAATGGAACCGTATCGCCAAGTCACACTGCCGACTCAGGGATCGTAGCTCGATGACGCAGACACCGCAGCCTTACCGTCCCCCTTCGGACAGTGAAATTCCCGCGCGCTACCGCCGTCCACGCCGCCAAGTTTCATGGATAGGCGCGATCATCGGGTTGGTGTTGGGAATTGGCGGGGGCTTATTCTTCGCTTGGTATGTTAGCCCAATCCCGGAATTTGACAACGAGCCGTGGCAGCTCACGGCTGATGCGAAAGCCGATTTCGTCGTGGCAATCATGCTGCGCTACAGTCAAGATGGGGATGTGGGGCGCGCGGTGCAGTCGCTGATCGATCTGCGGCTGTCGGGCGATCCGATTCAAACCGTCGCGGATATGGCGTGCAGCCTTGCCAGCACTGGATACGCGAACAACGTCAGCGGTGTACGGGCGATCCGTGCAATGATGAGTTTCTACCAACCACAAGGGCGCACCGGATGCGCCGATTCGCTCATCCCGGCTGACAATGTGGCGGCGACGGATGTGATCGAGATTACGGTGCCAACGAATACGCCGACACTCGCGCCGCCCGCTACCAAAACGCCGACTCCGCTGCGCCCCGCCGGAGGAAGCCCCACCCCGGCGCTGGTGATTGTGCCGACAAGCGCGCCGCAGAGCGATTTTATCTACGTGAACGCGACCACTTTTTGTGACGCGAATGCATCGGGGATGATTGAGGTATATGTGTACGCGGTCAACGGGGCGACGGGTATTCCCGGTCAGGCGATCCGCGTGCGGTGGGATGGTGGGGAAAGCATCTTTTTCACCGGATTAAAGCCGGAGCGCGGCGCGGCATACGCCGATTTCCAGATGGAAGCGGATCGGAGCTACATTGTCGATATGCCGGGACGTGCCGATCCGCTGCCGCAGCCGTTAGTCGCCGTGCCGTGTACTACGCCGGAAGGCGGGCGGGCGGTCATCAGCTACCGCGTGACGTTTAGAGAGGCATAGAAGCGCGCCTAGCGGAGGCGAATGTAATGCGTGCCGGTTTCGCCTGTTTTCTTTGCATCACGGATTTCGAATACGTCTGTGCGGGCTTTCACCAGCATTAAAAGCTGTTTGTGTCCATAGGTGCGCGGGTCAAAGCCGGGGTCTAACTGGCGCAGGTTATGACCGTAGTTCGCCAGATGCGCCCACCCATCCTCTTGTACAGAAAGTTCAAACGCCTTGCGGAACAATTGAATATCCGTGAGCAGGCGATCCGCTTTGGCGGGGGATGCAGCAGACGCAGTGTGATGCGCCGCCGCAGATGTTGAGGCAGCAGCGGGTGATTTGGCTGTGGTATGCTTGGTTTTGGTCTTTTTCGCCGCTGCTGATGCTTTGGAATCGGCTGGCGCGGGCTTGGCTGGCGCGGGCGGCTGTTCCGGCTGAAGATTTTCCGTATAGACGAACACATCACAAGCATTGACGAAGGCGCGCGGCGTGTTTTGCTTGCCAATGCCCATCACAAACAGATTTTTTTCGCGGATACGGTTCGCCAAGCGCGTGTAATCGCTGTCGCTGGATACAAGACAGAAGCCATCCACGCCTGCTGTGTACAAAATATCCATCGCGTCGATGATGAGCGCGATGTCAGTGGCGTTTTTGCCCGTCGTGTTGGGGACTTCGAGAATCGGCGTAAAGGCGTAAGTATGTAGGGTAGGCATCCAGCTTTTCATCTGCGTTTCGGTAAAGTTGCCATAAACGCGGCGAATAGTGACGACACCATATTTGGCGGCTTCGGCAAGCATTTCATTCAACAGCGATGCTTGCGCGTTGTCACCGTCAATCAGCATCGCTAGACGTTTGCTACTCATGGTACATTCCTCATCGCAAGTTTAGAAAGAATCATTTCCCAAAAAGCGTTAATACGATATGACAATCCTATCACGTGGATGCAAATCAGGAGAGAGACAGATGGCGATCAAAATTAACCCGGTGGGCGTGGAGTACGCCAAAGAACTGCTGCTGAGCGGTAAATGGGCGCTCAATACCCAATGGAAAACCAACGAACCGAGCGTAGAAGCGGTTGAGGCGTATCGCGCGCAGCATGGAGATGAAGCCCTATCACGGTGGTTCTTGGCAACGGATGCCGACACTGGGTACCGGTTTGCGATTGGAGATTTTCGCAAGGTACATCACAGCGGGGTGAAGGCGGCGCGGCGGTACGGGGAATTGAACGGCGTGCCAGAATTGGTCGATGCGGCAGATGAGGTGTTGGAGTTATTCGACCGGATGAATGCGTGTTAATCCCTGCTTTTCAATGATTCAAATAACTGCTCAACGCCGCCGCGATAACAAGTGCGGTGTTGAGCCGTAAATCCAGCCATTCACAAACTAAATTCTAACCTCTCAATGCTTCCACAATCCTTCACCGAAACACTTCGGACATCAAAGGACATGGACGACAATACTTCGAGCTGCGCTCAATGCTTTCAGCGTATCTTCAGGTCACGAGTCCTGTGTCATATACAGAGCGGCGGGCGCAAACGGGTCGGGCGATGACCAGAGCAAACAGCGCCGCGACTGCGCGATATAGAGCGCGGGCGGGCTGATCACCGATTCGCCTTTGTTCAGGCGCACGACGGATTCTGATCCCACCAACTGACCGCGCGCGAAGGTGAGGACGGTCAGCGCCCCGGACTCCACATTGACCGCCGATGCCGCCAGTGTGGCGGTAAAATCCCCCGATGCGGGGGTGACTCCCCAATAGCCGTTGATGCGTGTCGGCGGCTCCCATGCGGGCGCGCCGATCTCCCCGCTGGCGAACCAACTTTCGCGCATACCCTGCCGATCAATGTTCCAGAACACATATGCGTGGGTCGAGTCCACGCTGGCGCGCACATCGAGCAAGCGGTCTCCGGCATTTAAGCTGACGGTGGGCGCAAGGGCGTTCAATTCCAGCCGCACACCTTCGGCGTAGCGCGCGCCGCGCAGCGTGCCGCCATCCATGTCAATCCAGAACGCGAGCAGCGCCCCGTCCGCCAGCCCGACGAGCGCGGGATGTGCCGCGTTCGCTGCCGCGCGGATGCTCAAGGCGGGTCGCCCGTCAAAGTCGATGCGGCGCAGATAGAGCGTTGGTTCGCTGATTGGATCGCCTGCCCATGCCACCCAAAGCGATCCATCGGGCATGGGAGCGGCGCTGTACTCGTACACACCCCCTTCGCTAATGGGGATCGGTCCGCGCGCGATTTCCCCGTTGGGGCGGACAAGCGCGGAAAAGAGCGATGGAATCCGGGTCACTTCGTCGTCATCAATCCAGAGCAGATGGACTTGGTTTTCCGGCGCGGGAAAGAGGCGCTGATCACGCGGGCGGAGAGGCGGGAGGGTGAGATCAAAGGAGTGAGTGAGCGCGCCATCTTCGATGTGGCGCATGGATTGGCGCACGCCGCCGCGATCCGCCGTGATCCACGCGAAGGTGAATAATTCGCGCCCCAGCGAGTTTCGGGTGATGGCGAATGCAGGGGGATTGGCTTGCTCGGCGTGGGCGATGCGTTCGACTGATCCCCATAGGGATGTGGGGAGGGGGGTAGGTTCTTGGGCGAGAAGTGGAGCGGGGAGGAAGGAGAGAAAAATCAAGCATAGGATAAATCGCCGGAGAAGGAAAAATTTAACCGCCCCCCGCACGAACTTCGTTCGTGCCGCAACTCTCCCTGTGGCGAGAGGCAAAGACGCGCTGCGCCCAGTTCCCGTTCTCAGGATACGGAGATAATTAGAGGATGAGGTATTGTAGTTAGACGACATCGCTTTGCGGTTGGGCGGTGTCGCTTGAAGCTCCAGCATTTGATGATTCATCACTTAGCGGGGAGATGCCTTCCACGCCTTTATAGGCGA
Organism: Anaerolineae bacterium; assembly: GCA_034434595.1. Taxonomy (GTDB): domain Bacteria; phylum Chloroflexota; class Anaerolineae; order Aggregatilineales; family Phototrophicaceae; genus Flexifilum. The sequence goes on along the minus strand of DAOTZD010000004.1, from coordinate 176,390 downwards.
TGCGTTTGGGAGCGTAGTAAGCGATTGTTTGCACGATATGTTCGACTACCGCGCGGGAGATGTTGGGCAGCACGGTTTCGTTTCGACCAGAGTAGATGGCGACGTGATAGCGTTCCTTGCCGCCAAACAGGATGTTCTTGACGAACCAGCCTGATGCCGTGCGAGTGCGCGCCGCCTGCGCGACTTCGATTTCGTCCACGTCGTCCCATGAAATGCCAACACCGTTCAGCGTGACCATTTGCGGGTTTACGTCGAAATGGCGGTTCACAAAGCTGATTTCATCCGGCGTAAGGTTGGCTGTGCCGGGGTCTTTGGTCAAGCGGGCGAGATACGTCATGTTGAAGCGCTGCCTTCGGAAATATGTTTACGCAGCTATTTTACCGTGTGTGGGGAAAAAGGTTCAACGGCAGGAATGGATGTCATGCGGGGGCGGCGATAACGTTGATGCGAACGGTAACGGGCGTGCTGGCAGTGCCATCCGCGCGGTAGGCAGTGGCGGTAAGGGTATGCAAGCCAACGCCTTGTGCGATCCAGTTCATGGCAACAGTGAACACAGCGATTGATTCGCGTTCGACGGGTTCGCCCTGCTGATGCGGGAGATCATCGACGCTCAATTCAACGCGCGCCACGCCCGCGCCATCATCGCGGGCAAGGATTTCGATCTGTAAGTCCGTCCCCTCAAGCACAGTGGTATTATCGGACGGAAAGAGAAACTCGACTGTGGGCGCGGGCGGCACGGGAGTATTTGTGCCACTGTCGATGAGCGTGCAGCCTGACGCAACAAGTGCCAACGTCAGCGCCGCGCACAGGATGATTATGCGTCCGCGCATACCGAGCGCCGTCCGGCTTCTTCATCGCCCACCCACTGGTGAAAATTGAACATCCATTCGCGTCCATCGCTGTGACGCTGAACTTTGACGTATTCGACAAACCATCCGCTGTCGGCGCTGGCATCATGCGCGACGCACACGCGGGAAAGATCGCCTACATCGGGGGCAAGCAGGACGAATTTATCGAGCGCGTTTTCCTCAAAAGCGAAAACATCCTGTGGGGGGAGAAAAATCCAGTCGGTTCTACCGTTCGCGCCGAACAGCATGACATAGACATTCGAGTCGGTTCCGCCAAGGGCTTCCGTTCCCGTTTTGACCCAGACGGTATAGGTAGGATCGCTCATCGCTCACGCTCGTTTCTATCATGGTGATGTATGAGGGGGATTATCCGCTTGATGTAGAACATTAGCAAGCTAGAATTGAATTTCAGTTACAAGGATGAATGCTTATGCGGATTGACATTCTCACTCTGTTTCCGTCGATGTTCGATGGTCCGATGACCGAAAGTATGCTGTGGAAGGCGCGGGATCGCGGGCTGCTTGATTTACGGCTGCATCAGATACGCGACTATACAACAGATCCTCATCGCACAGTGGATGATACACCGTATGGGGGCGGCGGCGGCATGATCATGAAAGCGGATGTGATCGTGCGGGCAGTGGAAGCGGTGCTGGCTGATGCTCCAGCGCCGGGGACCCCCGTGCTGTTGATGACACCACAGGGGAAACTGTTCAACCATGAGATGGCGCAGTCGCTTGCGCGGCAAGAGCGAATTGTGATGCTGTGCGGGCGCTATGAAGGTATTGATGACCGTGTACGCGAACTGGTGATCACGGATGAAGTCAGCATTGGGGATTATGTGCTGACAGGGGGCGAACTGCCGGCGATGGTGATCGTTGACGCGGTGATCCGGCATATTCCGGGTGTGTTGGGCGCGGAAGGCGCAGCGGATCGTGACAGTCATGCTGAGGGCATCCTTGAAGGTCCGCAGTATACACGTCCGGCGGAATTTCGGGGATTGACCGTGCCTCAAGTACTGCATGAGGGCAATCATGAGGCGATCCGGCAGTGGCGGCGCGAAGAAGGACTGCGAAGGACATGGCAAAATCGCCCTGACCTGCTGTTGAAAGCCCATTTGAGCGATGATGATAAGTATGTGCTGGCGAAGTTCGCGCGCGAGGATGCGGCGCGGCTGGCGGCGTACAGGTGAGGTGAATGTGAGTGCTTTCCGCGTATAGGACTAAGAAAACGCGCCAAAACCCTCTCCGGCTGGCTGCGCTCGTCCCTTCAGCCCGAATTTAGGGGGAGTAAAAGCCTACATCCGCGTTTTTCGAGCTTCAACTTGGTGTGGGGAATAGAGTTCAAACTGAGCGTTTGAGTAAACGTGTGGGTTGATGCGTTTACCCTAGTGTAGGACAAACCCGTTATTGAGCGGTTTTCGGCTATCGGTTATACTCAGAAGGATATGCGAATTTGCTGGTTGGTCATTGACCGTTATACGGTGACTGTTCATACAGTGATTTGAGAATCGAGAAAACGGAATGGCTCAGGAATACCGCAGCGAAATCCTAGAGCGCACCTTGAAGACACTGCACATCGCAGTCGATGGGGTTAAAGCGTCGGTGATCGTGAATTCGGATGGGCTGCTGGTCGCGGCGTATCCGCCCGGTAATGAAGAAAATCCCCATCAAAACCCGACCAGCAGTCCGCAGGTCGCCGCCATGTCCGCCACATTGATTGGATTGGCAGAGCGCACGCTGGGACGGCTGGCGCAAGGGGATTTGGAACGTCTGTTGATGGAAGGCGAAGAAGGCGTAATGGTAGTGTATCCCGCCGGACGCGCATCATTGGCAGTGCTGGCAGAAAAAGGCGCGCGCCTGAGTCATGTGTTGTTTGCCACGCGGAAAGCCGCCGCGCAGATAACGGATATTCTCGACTCGAAGAAGTAAGGCGCAGATAATTTGGGTTTTCGGATGATGGGCGGTGGGTGAAACAAATTTCGCCCACTGCCCTTGCAGACGAAGCGTTATGCGCCAGAAAATTAATTTCGACGCTGGAACGTCACCCGAATGACCATTTTCCCCAATACGAGTTCGTCCCCATTTCGCAGATTTACGGGTCGGTGCGAATCAAGGCGCGTGCCGTTGAGCATTGTGCCGTTGCTGCTGCCTAAGTCATGCACTTCCAACCGCTGATCGCGCAGTTTGATGAGACAATGATTACGGCTTACGCCCATGCGATAACCCGCGAACGCGGTCAGATCAACATCTGGCATTGTGCCGGTTGCCGGGTCACGCCGCCCGATGCGAGTTTCCGCACGCGGATACACTAAAATGGGCGTGGTCGCGCCTTCGACTTCCAGACGCAGAACCATATTCTTCTCAAAGATGTCTGATCCCATGGCAGGGGCAGACATGATCGCGGCAATATCCAAAGGCGGTTTGGGGGGGGCAGGGGGCGGCGCGGGGGGGTCGGGCTGAACGGGCGCGGGAATTGGTCCTTTGGCGGGTTCAGATGCCAGATTTTCCTGCGAAAGATCGGCAGTGCCGGGCAGATTCCGATAAGGATCGTTGTTCGGGTCAGATGATTTTTTGTCCAGCGATTCGGTGATGTCGGCGGGTTTCTCTGGTGCAGCTGGTTTGATGGGCGGAACTTCGGTGGGGACGATGTTCGGCTCTTTCGCGTCCGTGCTGGCTGAAGTGCCCATCGCGGCAGCGAGGATGGCAGCGGATACCGCTGGGTCACCACTGTCGAGTTTTTTGGTGCTGATCATGTTTTCGCCTGTCGTCAATGCGGTGTCGCAGTGTTCACAGAAAAAGACACCGGGACGATTCTTGAATCCGCACACACCGCACGTAATCGTCGCTGAAGCAGCAGGGCGTGATGCAGCGGTGTTAGCGGGCGCTGATTCCTGATCGGGTGTGGGTTTTGCGCTTTGTTGAGGATCGGGGGCTGCGCTTGCAGGTTGTTGAACCGATCCTTCCGCATCCCCCCCTTTATTCGCGCCGGGTTTCTGCGAAGGCGGGCTGCTCTTTTCGGGTGAGGAAGCGACAGTCCCGGAAGGATTTTTGTCATTTTGCGTTGGTTGTCTCTTTTCCGGCTGATCCGACATACGATATCCCTTGATCGGCTGTGTGTAACTGAATTCCATTGTAGTCTCAATCTCCCAACCCATGCAACCTTAACTATTGATGTTACGGATAAAACATGAAGAAATACTCCGATAGAACTAGGACAAACCCATTAATTACTCTGTTGATGAGTGTCGCTTTCGGGTTGAAGCTGATTCAGATTGAATCACAGAGCATATGGTTTGATGAGGGCTGGTCGGCTTATGCTGCCGCGCAGCCTGACCTAATTACAGCGGCGAACGCGGACGCGACGAATCCGCCGCTGTATTACGCGCTGATGCATGGCGTTGGGCGGGCGTTTGGAACGAGCGAATTTTCACTGCGGATTTTTTCGGTATTTTGGGGGGCGCTGCTGATTCCGCTGGCGTATCAGCTTGGCAAGCGCGTTCACAGCCGGCGCGCGGGAATAATCGCGGCGGCGCTGGTGGGAGTCTCGCCGTCGCTGTGGTGGGCATCGCAAGAAGCGCGCATGTATACGCTGATGGCGGTACAAGTCATGATCGCGGCGCTGGCATGGCATGGGCTGTTGAAAAATCAACGCTTGCACAATGGTTCGTGGATGAAAGCTTCGTCAAACTGGATCGCGCTGTGGGTGAGCGAATTGGCGATTTTATACACGCACAATTCCGCGCCGGTGATTGTGGTGTGGCTGAACGTGATCACCGCGGCGGCGTGGATAACAGCGCGTTCATTCAAAAAACCAGATTGGCGGGTATGGATCGCGGGGCAAGGGGGCGTGATCGCGCTGTGGATGCCTTATTTCTTCACACGGTTTGTCCTGCTTGGCGAAGCAAACAGCGCGATCACAAGCGCGCCAACGTTAAGTCTCGAATTCGCGGCGCAAGTGTGGGCGGGATATTGGATTGTGCCGTGGGAGCGCGTGTGGGTGTTTGACTTTGACGCGGTTAACGCCTTGACCGTGATATTGATGGGTGGGGCGCTGATCGGATCGGCGCTGGTCAAAGGCGGGCGCTGGTTGGCGCTGCACAGCGTTCTGCTGACCAGCGGATTGATCGCGGCGCTGGTGGCGCTTGGGAACGAGCTGCATGGGCGGTATCTGGTGATGATTGCGCCGCTGGTGATGACGGCAATCGCGGTGGGAATCGCGGCAATTCCGATGCGCGTTTTGCGATGGGGTGCGGCGGCGCTGGCAGTGATAGCGTGCTTGATACCCATCACCACAGCGCTTGATGCGATGAGCCGGTATCGACATGATGACGCGCGGGGCATGGCGCGATTTTATGCGGAACACTTAACGGAAAATGACACGGTTCTGGCGTGGTCATATGCGGATCGGTATGAATTGGCGTACTACTGGGATCGGCTGGGCGTGCGGGCGAATCGGGTGACGCTGCCGGAAGGCGCAGACTTTGACGAGATCGCGCCGATGCTGCCGACCCGCGGGGATGTGGCGCTGAACGTGTGGTATACGCAGCGGGCGGATTATCGCGGGATGATGGGCTGCCTGCTTGGGGATGGTATCCACGCGAACACGAGCGATGAAACATTCATGACGTATGGGATGACGACACGGATTTATCGCGCGCCTTCGCTTGATCTGCCTGAGATGCAGCCGCGCGATATTCCCTTCAGAGATGAAAACGGCGTTATCGCGCGGGTGACGAAAATCGGCGCGATTCCAGCGACGGGACGGACGGATCAAGCCCAGTGTATTCCCATCGAAGTCACGTTGGAACGGGCGACGGATGCGGAATTGAAAGCGGCGCTGATCGTGCTGAATCCGTTGGGGTGGGAAATCGCGCGGGCGGATGCGATCATCGCTACGGCGAACCAACGCCCGACGACAGGCGCGGCAGCTGGCGAACGTTTGATGGCATTCCCGTTGATTGAACTGCCGTTTGGCGCACCGCCTGTCGATTACACGCTGGTACTTCGGCTGTATGATGAGCGCGATCAACCGAATGGGTATATGCCAGAGCGTGAAGTAGTGGATGTGCGCGGTCTGGATGCCGTGATCGGCACGTGGACGGCGGGGGATTGGGATGATCCGCCGGAATGGGCTGCGCCGCTTACTGACGCAAATGTCCTCACGCTTGTACAAGGCGATTTGTCGGAACGACAGGTCATCAATGCCCGTAACGGGGACACGGTGCGGGTCACACTGCGCTGGCGGGGGGAAGGAAATCTGCTGACGCTGCGACTGCGTCATGATGAGACACACTATTTCGATATTCCGCCGCAAAGCGTGATAACAGCTTGCTGCGGCTATACGTTGGACTGGCGCGAGATCATCATCCCACCTGATTTTCCGGCAGGTGTTTCGCGTATAACCCTTCATCATGAACGCACAACAGTATACGAAGTGAATATCGACTCTGTCCCGATGGTGACGGACGAACCGCAGATGGATAGCGTGATCGGCGCGGATGTGCCGGATGTGGGCGAGTTGGTGGGGTACAACGGGGAGATGACGTTCTCGCTGAACCAGCCGCCAGAGATCGAATTGGTGTGGCGAGCGGGAGGGACACCGGAAGCATCGTATACGGTGTTCGTGCAGATGCTCAACGCGAGTGGGCAGGTGATCGCGCAGAGCGATTCGCTCCCATTGGGGGGAGATCGTCCGACGACGGGCTGGCGCGAAGGCGAATACTTGATCGACAGGCATGTCCTGACCTACAACGATCTCGCGGCAGTGGGGAATGTGACGATAATCGCGGGGATGTATAACCCAGTAACAGGGGAACGGTTAGTGACGGACAGCGGGACAGATCATGTGGTGTTGGGGCAAGGGGAACTGCGTTGACGACTTTTGGGTTTTATGACTTGATTGAGGCGTTCGGGCAAGGGGGATGCCCGGTGTGCAGGCTGCTAAAGCGGGATGTGGCGAAACAGCTAGACAGCATCTTGTACGAGTTTGTGCTTGACCAGAAGATTCAGCGGCATTTTCGGGACAGCAAGGGATTGTGCAGCGAACATGGGCATCTGCTGACACAGCAGGGAAACGCGCTCGGTATCGCCAGTTTGTACTTCGCCGTGCTGTATGACTTGGACGAAAGTTTAGGATCGACGGCGGCAGGCGAAGGGGGCGGGCGCAGCAGGCTGCGCTCCTACAGAGGGCGGGGGGGCGCGGCTTTGGCAAACGCGCTCGAACCAACGCGCCCGTGTATGACGTGTCAAATGCGTGACGAGAGCGAAGCCCGTTATCTAACCATCCTTGCGGAAGGAATACACGATCCGCGGTTGATCGCAGCGTATGACGGATCAGACGGATTGTGTTTGCCGCACTTTCGCGGTTTGCTGCGCGCCCTGCCGAACGCAGAGACAGTCACGCGGGTGACGCGGATTCAGGCGGGAATATGGACGCGGCTGAAAGAAGAATTGGAAGAATTTATGCGAAAGAGCGATTTTCACAACAAAGACGAACGCATCGGCGCGGAAGGGGATAGCTGGCGGCGGGCAGTCGAACGAATCAGCGGGGAGGGCGGCGCGTTTAGTTCGCGGGGGTAGAAGGGCACGGCACCCCTCCCCGCTGGCGCAAGGAGGGGAGATTATTGGCGGCGCGTAGTGAGCGTCGCAATATGACCTTCAAAGTAATAGGATGAGGGAAGAAAGCGTCGTCTGTTTGTTCAAACACGGCGGGCGGCTCGCGAGCCGCCCCTACGGATGCGTGCGCGGTGATGAGATTAGCGGACTTCGGCTGTACCGACGTGGAAAACCAGCACATACTGCCCGGTGGTGGACTGATTGTAGCTGGTCATGACGAACTGCAAGAAGTTGTCTTCGGGATCGTCGTTGAGGTTCATGCCGAACAGCGGCAGGCTGATCATTGCGTCGTACTGCCCGCCAGACACGCGACCACTAGAAGTAGTGATTTCGGCGCGGTCAAGGGCGATATGATCGCCATAGCAGAGCGCGTTGTTGCCCGCATCGTCGCAGTAGATTTGATTGCCATCACCGTCTTCCGCGATGTCGCCATCAAATGAGAGATAGGTATACGGATCGAGCGAGTTGGTGCGCGCGATCATGTAGACGGTGAGCGGTACGTCAGAGGCGGTCATGCCGGGAGTGACATTGACGGCAAACGGATCGCCCGCGCCATCGCCTTCAGTCACGCCCATGCCTTCGAGGATGAGGATAAATTCACCGACGGAATCACCGTAACCGCCGACAACGAGGGAAATATCTGCAAAGGCTTCGCGGCTGTTCTGTGAGAACGTGACCTGCGAACTCAAATTGGATGCATCGACTGTGCCGGTGGTGGGCAGGTTGGCAGAATAACGCGCGGCGGTGCTGTTGTCGTCGCTGCACAAGCCGCCGCCGCTAGGATCAAGAACGGCGAGAATGGGATCGAAGCCGTTTAAACCGATGGCTGTTGCGGTGTAATCGAAGCCGGAACGCATTTGTACGACGCGGATTTCGACCCCGTTGCTGAAGGATGTGCCATTTTCACATGTCACGCTGACACCAGCGGGGAGATCAACATTTTGCGCGCTCTGCGAAGCGTTATCGGTTTGTCCATTATCGCCAGCGGCGTTGGTAAAGCCGCCTTTATCGCCAAAATTGAAGATGCCCGCAGTGTCGATGGAGCCGGTATTGTTTTCGCCGCCGCCGGATGCCCCTTTGCCACCATCAGAACCACCGCTTTGAATTTCGGGTTCTGCTAAGCCGACATGGAACGCCAGCAAATACTGTCCCTGTGTGGACTGCTGGAAGCTGGTGAACACCATGTTGTAGAAATTGTTATCCGTGTTGTCGTTGAGTTCAATGCCTTGCAGCGGGAAGCTCAACATCGCGTCGTAATCGCCGCCGCTGACATCGCCATCAAGCGTGGTAACGTATGAATCCGCCAACGACGTGGAATTGCCCCAACAGCGGGAGGGATTGCCCGCATCGTCGCAGATTAGGGGCGTGCCTTGAGCGTCTTCGAGCAGTTCAAGGTCGGAATCGCCGCGATACATCAACGGGTCGAGCGAATTGGTGCGCGAAATCATGTAGATAGTGAGCGGAACTTCAGACGCGACCATCGAGGGAGTAAGACGGATAGAGAACGGATCGCCCACGCCGTCGCCGCTGGTCACGCCCATACCTTCGAGGACGAGGACGAATTCGCCAAGCTGATCGCCATAGCCGCCGACGACGAGGGAAATATCGGCAAAGGCTTCGCTGCTGTTCTGGTCAAAGGTGACCATGGAATTTAAGCTGCTGGCACGGACGCGCCCCGTCGTAGGCAAATCGAGGGTATAGGAAGCAGCATCGGGAGAGTCATCACTGCACAAGCCGCCGCCGCTTTCATCAAGGACGGCGAGAATGGGATCAAAACCATCAATGCCAACAGCCGTCGCGCGGTAGGTAAAACCGGAGCGCATTTGATTAATGATGATTTCGACCCCGTTGTTGAATTCGACACCATTTTCACAGGTAACGCTCACGCCCGGCGGAAGCTGCGCCAAAATGACCGAAGGCAGCGCGAACAGCAACACCGTGACCGCGAGGGTAATCTTCAGAAATTTTGACGCTCGCATAGTCATGATCTCCTCTCTGAGAAAGTATTACCTCTATTGTAGTAGGAATTTGGAGCGCGAAGGCTTGCCATAGGGTGAGCAGTGCCAAATTTTTGCAAGTTTAAACATTCTTACTTTTGCGGTGCTGCCCTTAATGCTTGGGGTGTCTGTTCCACACATACAATGACAAAAGATGGAAGATTCTGTAATGTTCGCGATTTTGCCCTTCACAATTGAACTCACGCCTATACATTGACCAATTAAAGGATGCCAGTATGGGAACAACGGACAACGGACAGGGATCACAAGATCAGAACGGGGCAGCCCGTATTGTGACCAAAACGCTGGGGACACCGCCATTATCCGCACAAACCGCTGAACTGCAAATGATCCGCCGCGCACGTGACCTTGAAACCGTCGCGGAGTTAAGCATTGCCATCAGCACCATTTTGTCGCTGGAACCGCTGTTAAATACGGTGACGAATCTCACACGAGATCGTTTCGATTTGTATCATGCACAAATCTACTTGGTGGATGACGCAGGAAAATCGCTGACACTGCAAGCTGGTTCAGGCGATGTGGGACAGCTTTTGATGGCACGCGGTCACAACATCCCTGTGGACGCGCCGCGCTCGCTGGTTGCTCGCAGTTTTCGCACGAAGCAAGCGGTGGTTGTTAACGACGTGACGCAAGAAGCGGATCACATGAGCAACGCGCTGCTGCCGGATACTCGTTCGGAGGTTGTGCTGCCGCTGATCGTCGGTGATAACATCATCGGTGTGCTGGATGTGCAGTCGGACAAGTTCAACCATTTTGAGAACAACGACGTGACAGTGCTGACGGCGCTGGCGGCGCAGATCGCTATCGCCATTCAAAACGCGCGCACGTTTGACCAGTTGAGCCTGTTCCAGCAAGTCGTTAACAACATGCAGAGTGGTTTGTATGTGTATCGTCTTGAAAACCCGGATGATCCCGGTTCTTTACGGATGATCGCCAGCAACGAAGCGGCATCGCGCAGCACTGGTGTGGCAATAAAAGATGTTGTTGGGCGAACGATTGCAGAGAACTTTCCCAGCTTGATGCAAACCGACATCCCGTCGATTTATGCCAGCATCGCGCGCGGTGAACGGGCGATATACGAATCAGAAGATGTGTACTACAGCGATGACCGGGTTGTGGCGGGGGCATTTGCGCTAAAAGCATTTCCGCTGCCGAATCAATCGGTGGGCGTGACGTTTGACAACATCACTGACCGTAAGAAAGCGGAAGCGGAAGTCGTTCAGGCGAAGCAAGAGACAGAAAAACGCGCGCGCGACCTTGAAACGGTATCCGAAGTGAGCCGCGCGGTCACGACAATTTTGAATGTGGATGAACTGCTGCAAACGGTGGCAGACCTGACAAAAGAGAAATTCGGGCTGTACCACGCACATGTGTACCTGCTGAACGACACGCGCGATTATTTGCTGTTGGCGGCAGGTGCGGGTGAAATCGGGCGGGCGATGAAGGAGTTGGGACATAAGATTCCTTTGAGCCGCGAACAATCGCTGGTGGCACGCGCTGCTCGCACTGGGGCGGGTGTGGTCATCAACAATGTGCGTATGGAAGAAGGCTTTTTACCGAACGCGCTGCTGCCGGATACCCTTTCGGAAATGGCGATCCCGATGGTTGTGTCCGACCACGTGATCGGTGTGCTGGACGTGCAGGCAGACGAGATTGACCACTTTAGCGACACGGACGTGAGCGTAATCACGTCGCTGGCGGGGCAAATCGCCATCGCGGTTGAGAACGCGCGATCTGTCGCGCAAGTCGAACAGACACGGCGTGACGTTGAGAAACGCGCGCGCGACCTGCAAACGGTGGCGGAAGTGAACCGCGCGGTCATTGCGGAATTCAAGCTAGATCAACTGCTGCAATTGGTGGCAGACCTGACGAAAGAGAAATTCGGGCTGTACCATTCGCATATCTATTTGACGAATGAAGAACACACGAAATTGGAGTTAGCGGCGGGAGCAGGCGAAGCGGGACGCATGATGAAGACTCAAGGACACTATATCCCCATGAGTCATCCGCGTTCGATGGTGGCGCGTGCTGCCCGCAGCGGTTTGCCGGTGATTTCTAACGATGTGACGAGCGAACCGGATTTCTTGCCAAACGCACTGCTGCCAGAGACCCGTTCGGAATTGGCAACGCCGCTGATTCTGGGTGAGCGTGTGATTGGCGTACTCGACATTCAATCTTCGGAAACGAACCGTTTTGATGATAACGATGCGCGCGTCATGAGTACGCTAGCGGGGCAGATCGCGGTGGCGGTGGAAAACGCACGCGCGTTTACCCAAATCGAAGAACAGGCGGAACGCGAGCGCGAAACGGCGAAACGGCTGCGTGAAGTTGACCGCTTGAAATCGCAGTTCCTTGCCAACATGAGTCATGAACTTCGCACGCCGCTGAACTCGATCATCGGGTATTCGGAAATTTTGCTCGATGGGGACGACGGCGAACTGACGGAAGAAGCTATCGAAGATGTTTCGACCATTCACCAAAGCGGTCAACACTTGCTGATGCTGATCAACGACATTCTTGACCTTGCGAAGATTGAAGCGGGGCAGATGTCGCTGGATCGACGAATGATTGATTTGAGCAAGCTGGCTGGCGAAGTGCTGCATGCTTCGCAAGTTTTGGTGAAGGATAAACCAGTAGAACTGCGGTTAGTGCAGGAAAGCCCGGTTGTGCCTGTGATGGCAGACGCGCTGCGTATTCGGCAGGTGTTGACGAACTTGATCAGCAACGCGGTCAAGTTCACGGAAAAGGGCAGCGTGACGGTGTCGGTGGGCATGAACGGGAAGCATGAAGCGTATGTCGCGGTTGCCGACACGGGCATTGGGATTGCGAAAGATCACCTGCATTTGATTTTCGAGCAGTTCCAGCAGGTTGATGGTTCATCGACACGGCGCGCAGGCGGCACAGGCTTGGGGCTGACGATCACTCGCCACTTGGTCCAAATGCACGGCGGGGAAATCTATGTAGATAGTCAAGTTGGAGTCGGGTCGATGTTCCGGTTCACACTTCCGATTGAACAGACGGTGGAATCGAGTACGACGTAGGACATGCTTGTAAGAATGATTTTGAAGACGGAGGGGGCACGGCGAAACGCGATGCTCCGCATCGACAGTTTCGCGCCCCTCCCTACGATGACGAAATGACAACATGGCTCTCATTCACAGCACCCTGACACATATCGTCTGTTTGGAATGCGGCAAGTCGATGCCCGTCGATATTATGGCGGCGGTTTGCCCGCGCTGCGGGTCGGGTTGGTTGGACGCGCGCTACGATTACGACGCGGTGCGCGATGTGTGGTCGAACGCGGGGAGCTTTGAGCGCCGCCCGACTTCGCTGTGGCGGTATGCCGAACTGCTGCCAATCCACGCGCCTGATCCCGAAATCACCTTGGATGAGGGGTACACGCCGCTGCTGCGCTTGTACGCTTATGAGCGCATGTACGATCACCCCCATTTGTACATCAAGGATGAGCGACAGGGTCCGACAAGTTCGTTCAAAGATCGACAGGCGGCGATGGCAGTGACCGCGCTCAAACAGGCGGGAATCAGCGAATGTGTGCTGGCATCCACAGGGAATGCTGCCGCCGCATATGCGGCATACTGCGCGCGGGCGGGAATCAAGCTGTGGCTGTTTTTAACAAGCCTTGTGCCGTCGGAGAAGATGCGCGAAGCGGCGCTGTATGGCGCGGAAGTTGTCAAAGTCAGCGGCACGTATGACGAAACCAAACACGTCGCGGCGGAATTTGCTAAGCGTCGGGGAATCCATCTAGATCGCGGGGCGAAGGCTGTGCCCGGCAAAGAGAGCATGAAAACGCTCGGCTTCGAGATCGCAGAGCAGTTGGCGTTGAAGTTCGATCAAGAGCAGGGGCGGTGGATGTGTCCTGATTGGTACATCCAAGCGGTGAGCGGCGGGATTGGTCCATTGGGCGTGTGGAAAGGCTTCAGTGAACTGTATCACATGGGGCTGATTGACCGAATGCCGAAATTAGGAATCGTGCAGGCGGCGGGATGCGCGCCTATGGTACAAGCCTATGCTGAAGGCAAAGCGACGGCTGATCCGGTTGTGCCTAAGACGTTGATCACGGTGCTGGCGACGGGCGATCCGGGACACAGTTATGTGCAGCTTCGGGACGCGGTGAACCAATGGGGCGGCGCGATGATCGCGATTGAGGATGGCGAAACTTTCGCGGCGATGCGACGTGTCGCCAGCAAAAGCGGTTTATCAGTAGAACCTGCGACTGCCGTCGCGTTCGCGGGGCTGGAAAAACTGCTGTCGGACGGCACGATCCGTGATGGTGAAGTGGTGGTACTGAACTGCTCAGGGCATACATTTCCGGCGGAAAGCCATATTTTGGGGGATCAATATTTGCTCAATTTGGAGATCGCCAGCGCGCGCAATTTGCCGATGGACAAGATCACAGCGGTTGACCGCGTAGAAGAAGGGTTGAGCGCGGCACTGAAGCATCTTGATGAGCAGGTAACGACGATTTTAGTGGTTGATGATAACCCAAATGATCGGCGGTTGATTCGGCGGCTGCTGCAAGCACACAAGAATTATCGCGTGTTTGAGGCGCGAAACGGCGCGGAAGCGTTGGAAGTGCTGGTTGATCACCGACCTGACTTGGTGGTCGCGGATTTGACCATGCCAGAAATGGACGGATTCACACTGTTGGAGCGGCTGAAAAGTTCACCGGATACAGCGAGTATCCCTGTGGTAGTGGTTTCTGCCAAGACACTGACACAGACGGACAAAGACCTGCTGGGACGGTATTCGGAATCGGTGTGGACAAAGGGCGGCTTCGAGACACGCTCACTGGTGGATCATATTGTTGAGACCTTGGGCGATGAACCCGTTGACACGCGGCGCGGGAATCGCCCACGACGACAGCGATCCCAACAGGAACAGATTTCGCTCGTCCGCAAAACGGATGCGGGAGAACTCGCGCCGCATACCGTTGTGATCGTCGAAGATAATCCGTCGGAACGGCGGCTGCTGCGGCGCACGCTCGAAAACGCGCGCAAGTTCGCCATTCTTGAGGCGGAAAATGGGCGGGATGGCTTAAAAATCATCCATGAGCATCGACCTGATTTAATTGTGCTAGACTTGATGCTGCCAGATATGGACGGATTTAGCGTACTGCGTGCGCTTCAACATGATAGTGTGTTGGGAGAAATTCCTGTACTTGTGTATACGGGCAAGGCGTTAAGCCCAACAGAACTGGATATGCTGAATGAGATCAAGTCGCTGTCCGCTGTGATGGAGAAGTCATCGTTTGATAAAACGGTGTTCATCTCAAGGGTTGAAGAAGTATTGTCATAGAGTGAAATTTCATTGAAAAACATCCGGTTCTTTTTACTTCGTTAACGTTGGAGTTTGCCATGCCAGTAGCGATTCTATGTGTGGAAGATAACCCTCAAAATATGCGGCTCGTTCGCAAGATTCTCTCCACCGCCGGGTATGAAGTGATCGAAGCGGAAAATGGGGAGACAGGTTTACGGCTTGCGGCAGAACGCAAACCGACATTGATCCTGATGGATGTCAATCTGCCGGATATTGATGGATTGGAAGCAACGAAACGATTGAAAGCTAATGCCGAAACCGCCGATATTCCGGTGATCGCGTTGACCGCGAATGCCATGTACGGTGATCGTGAACGATGTTTGGAAGCGGGCTGCAACGGTTATGTTCCCAAACCGATCACAAAGATCGAACTGCTGAACATGGTTACGCATATTGTGGAAAAGAATGAACACAAACATGCTTGATGCGAGTTGGCGGTGACAGCCCTGTATTGGGCTGTGTCTCCGCGCTGTTAACTCAATCGACGCGGCGGCGCGAGGTCGGCGGCGCGAAAGGAATACGACGATGAGTCGGATCGTCATCATCGAGGATGATGTTCAGAGCTTGCGCTTGGCGGCGAGGCTGCTTCAGCGCGCGGGGCATGAAGTCATCACAGCGGAAGACGGCGAGATAGGACTAAAAACGGTGTTGGAACAGACACCGGATGGCGTGCTGGTCGATTTAGGGCTGCCTGATATAGACGGTCAAGTGGTGGTATCGCTGCTGCGGGAACAGCCGGGCATGGAATCGCTGCCAATCATCGCCTTTACGGCTTGGCCCAACGATACGGCGCAGCAGATGGCGAAAGCCTATGGGTGCAGTGGGGTAATCAATAAGCCGATTAATACGCGCACATTCGCCGCGCAAGTTGAAGCATTTTTGCCGCGCACAGCGCAGGCTGATTCCCCTGCATATGCGGATGGTGTTCCCGAATGAGCAGGGACAGATAACCAAGCCGCTTTTTGACGCGAATGTTTGAGTTCCGACTCAGGCGTTCGCGTTTTGTGTGTGTCGTTCGGTGTTGTGCAGGAAGTGGTTTAATGGGGGACGGACGCGCCGACTTCACGGCGGTTAGTGCCAATCATTACACGTTTGAGCAGCTTGCATCAATCTACAATGAAAGCCGCGTCGATTACATTGTTCCCATGCCGATGAACGCCAAGCGCATGGAAGAATATGTGCTGCAATATGACATTGATCTCGGCTTGTCGGTGGTGGCGCTCAATCAAGATGGGCAGGTCGCCGGAGTGGGGATGCTCGGTATGCGTGGGAATCGCGCGTGGATCACGCGCTTAGGCGTAATCCCAACACGGCGCGGGCGGGGAATCGGTCAGTTCATCGTGGAGCATTTGCTAGAGAACGCGCGCGAGGGTGGCGCGGTGCGCGCACAGCTTGAAGTGATTGAAGGTAACGAACCCGCACTTTGCCTGTTCGCCAAACTTGGGTTCACTGCGAAACGCCGTCTGCTGGTTGTGCGTCGTCCACCGGGGAAACCGGAGACACTCGCAAATTCTGTTGAAACAACGGAATTGAATATGGACGGAATTCGAGAAGTTTTGCGTGGACATGATGCAGTCGCAAGCTGGCTGGATGAAACCCCATCTCTGCTGAACGCGGGGAACGTTGAAGGGCTGCGCGTGCAGACCGCAGATGGCATGAGCGGATCCATTGTATATTGCAGCAACGTGTTTCAGCTTTCGCATCTCGTCGTAGATGCTCCCAACGGCGATCCCGAATTGGCGCGCGCGACGCTTGTGGCGCTGCACAATCGCTATCCACGCCGCGACACCAAACTGGAAAACCTGCCCGCAGATGATCCGCTGTGGGGGGTGTATCAGTCGGTTGGATACAGCGAAACGTTTTCGCGGGTGGAAATGATCAAGGCGTTCTAAATCCCCTCTATCACATCTCCAATAATCGAGCGCGTACAATGCGGAGTATCTCGAAGCCGCATTGGAGCATTTCGTAATGCCTCTTACTTTGATGGCACAGTCCATGCCCACAGCGGATTCCCCGCTGCGTGTGTTAGTGATCTCCAGCAGTCCGTTCGCGCGGGCGGGATTGGCGGCGCTCATCGATCAGCAGCCGCTGCTGCGCGTGGTCGGGCAAATGTCACCGGATGACGAGATCGGGGAATCGCTCGATTTGTATCGCCCGGACGTGCTGGTGTGGGAGATGGGCTATGAGGCGCTGCCCGCTCTTGACACTTTGAACGAAACACGTGCGGCAAATATCCCCGCGCTGGTGTTGATCGCGGACAACCCGAACGCCATCGCCGCCGCGCCGATGTTGATCAACGCGGGGGCGCGCGGGGTGGTGCTGCAAGACACGCAGCCGGAGCGACTGGCGGCGGCATTGATCGCGCTGGCGCAGGGGTTGGTTGTGCTGTCTGTGCCGCTGGCAGATGCGAGCTTCGCGGGTGGATTCGCCGTGCCGGGACTGCCGCCAAACGGAGATGGATCGACGCGGATGGTTGATGCGCTTACGCCGCGCGAAACAGAAGTGCTGAATTTGATCGCGGAAGGGCTGCCGAACAAGATCATCGCGCACAAATTGAGCATCAGTGAGCATACGGTGAAATTTCATGTGAACGCGATACTGACCAAGCTCGGCGCGCAAAGCCGCACAGAAGCGGTGGTAAGAGCAACGCGGTTGGGATTGATTGCCCTGTAGGATTTGAGAAATCTGGCGATATTTATTTGCCCCTTTCGGTGTGGAAAGGGGCGGTTGAGCGCCCAAAATGGGGTGAGGTTGTGCAAGCTGAGATTCGCTGAATTTAGTAGCTTGTCTCCATATCCAGCCGTCCGTTTTCTTTTGCCAGATACAGCGACCAGCGGTAGAACAGGTATGATCCCACCACCAGCACCGCCGCCATTACAGCAAGGATGCCGATCAACTGTGCATCGCTGAAACCTGCCAGTGTGGGGAAACGCGCGGCGGTATCACCGAGTAAGGCGCGGCGCATCGCTTCCAGCCAATAGGTGATGGGGAACAAAAACCCAATCCACTGAAGCGCGGTGGGCAGCACATCAATGGGGAAGATTGCCCCTGTGAACACGTACAGCGCCCCGCCAATCCCTTCGCCAATGAACCAGAAGTTTTGCGGAAGCTGCATCGTCATCGCCGCGATGATCGTCCCCAAGCCTGCCATCGCCGCTAAGCCGAACACCATGCCCACGGCGAACAAGCCCCAATCCACCTGCCCAAAGTGGATTGGCAATTGAAAGGCAATCAAGCCAAACACCACTGTGATGATTACCGAGATTGCGCCGATCATCATCCGCGCTGCGCCACGCCCGACCAGATACGCATAGTAGCTGATTGGCGCGGTATGAAGTTGTTTCGCAACCCGATAATGCTCCCGGTCATCGATCACCGCCCAGCTAATCCCCGATACTACATTGTTGACAAGGATATACAGTGCGTTCCCTAAGAAGATGTATGCGAACAGTGGTTCGCCCGTCGCGCCGTTGGTGATCACGTTGTACATAATGACAAGGATGAGCGAACTCGCAATGGGGCGCGCAATCGCGTAAATGGCGAACAAGCCCGGTTTCGCCCAATTCGATTCGATCTGCCAACCCAGCCATGCGCCCGTCAAAAACGAACGCAGAGAATTGCTGCGGCGAACGATGGGCGCATCCAGCAGCGGTTGAAAAACAGCCATAGTACTCTCCCTACTTGCGCCGCTCGATCAAGCGACCTTCGCGCCGTCCAATGTCTTCGAGTTTGACGAGTGACCAATGCGCGGCATACAAAAACACCACACTCAAGCCGATCAGCAGCAGCAGTTCGGTTTCAGGCGGCAGCCACCCCACCGTGAGATTGCCAAAAATGATCTGTCGCACCGCATCCAAGCCAAGTGTGAGTGGGATTGCGCTTGCCAGTGTCGCTACCAGCGCGCCGAGTGCCCGCACCGGGAAATACATCCCCGACGCGAGATAGATCGGCTCTTGCAGCAGGTTCGACATGTGCCACGCTTCGCGCCCTGCCGCCAAGTAAATGCTCGCCATCATCATGCCCATGCCGTACAGCGCCGCCATGGTGAAGAAGAAAATCAGCAGCAGCAGGGGCAAACTGGTGATGCTGTAGCTCACTTGGAACAACAGTGAACAGATAATCAAAATCGAAAAGCCGCGCACACTCGCCATGACAATCCCGCCGACAGCCATGCCCATTAGCACAGAAGTCATGGGGGCGGGCGAAATCACGTAGATTTCCAGATTGCCGCCGTCTTTATCCCAATAGAGCTGGCTTGCCATGCTCCACAGCACATTCAGCCAAAACGCTGTTGCCACCCCGCCCAGCACCGCGAATCCCGTGAATTCCGGCGGAGCGCCTGTCGCTTTGTAGACGTACACATATGCTGATGTGCCGAGCAGAGGCAGCAGCGTTTCACTGACCATCCAGCTAATTTCGCGCCGCGTGCCAATCAAGCGGGGATATGCCCGCGCCCACATTGCCCGCCAAAACAGTTGAACACCGCGCGCTTTGTACGCGCGTTCCGTCGTCCGTATCGCTGAGGCGGTAATGGTGTTCGGTGGAACGTCACTTGGCGAAGATTTTTCGACAGTCGATTGGGCGCTCATGCTTCCAACTCCACTTTGCTCAATTCGGTTGTGTCTTGGTCAAGGCGGCGCCCCACAAGGCTGATGAACACATCTTCAAGCGAAGGTTCACGCTTCTCCAGCGCGATCAAGCTGCTGCCGCGCGCGCTCAAGTGCGCCAGCACGCCGGGGAGCGCATCATCGCGTTCCAGCGACAAATTGATCTCGGTGAATTCCGTGCCATCGTGGAAAACGGCGTTTTGCACACCGGGCACATTCTCAATCCGCGCTCCGTCGCGCGGTTTATCGCCTACAGGCTGTACCCTGAGGTTGAAGATCGCGCTTTGCTGAAGTCGTTTCTTCAAGTTCTCCGGCGTATCTACCGTCAACAACTGCCCCTTGTCGATGATTGCCAAGCGATCACATAGGTCGTCGGCTTCTGCCATATAGTGGGTTGTCAGCAGCACTGTCCTGTCAGGGTGATCGGTCATCCACTGGCGCACAAACGAGCGTACTTCGCGGGCTGCCGTCACATCCAAGCCGAGTGTTGGCTCATCGAGAAACACCACTGTCGGATCCGTCAAGAAGCCGCGCACAAAATTCATCTTCTGGCGCAGCCCCGTCGAAAGGTCGCTGATCTTCGTGCGGCGGCGGTCTGCGATGCCCACGATCTCCATCATTTCGTTCAAACGGTCACGCACGACTTTGTTATCCATGCCGTACAAACGCGCGAACATCCACAGATTTTCTTCGACGGTGAGCAAGCCAAAGCCGCTGGTTTCGCCGCCGCTCACCATACTGATGCGCCGCCGCGCTTCTTGCGGATGGGTGGCGACATTCACGCCATCAACGAGCGCCGTTCCGCTGGTGGGCAGCAGCAGCGTACACAAAATCTTGATCAGCGTGGTTTTGCCCGCGCCGTTGGGACCTAACAGCCCGAACAATTCGCCATATGGCACTTCGAGATTGACATCCTTCAGCGCGATAAGCTCTTTTGCATCCGACTTTTTCTTGGGTCCGCGAATTTTATAGACACGACCAACCCCAGTCGTTTGAATAGCATGGGCAGCTTGGACAGCCACAATATCCCCCTAAAAGTCTTTTGTGACCCTTTAATGCGATTAGTGTAGCACAGCTTCGTTGAAATATGCAATCTATTCGGTTTTATGCATAATGAAACAAACTGAACCTTTCCATGTATCACCTGTTATTGTGTATGCAGTTCGATTTGTGGCTATTTTTGTTCAATGTTGGCGATGAGGTGGATTGTGAAGCGGAGATGGACATTCTGGCGCATGTGGATCATTGGCATTGGAATTTGGCTGTGCGCGGGTGGAGTTCACGCGCAAGAGACAAGTGAGGTGACGGTTGGCGCTGCGGGGATTGGCGATTCGTACTACCCCGCGCTCGGCAACAGTGGCTACGACGTACAGCACTACACGATCACGCTGTTCACCCCTGTTGCTCAGAACTACATCAACGCCGAGACACACATCGAAGCGATTGCTACACACGATTTGACCGCCTTCAACTTGGATTTCTATCACTTGAATATCCTTGAACTGCGCGTGAATAATATCCGTGCTGAATATTCACGCAGCGGGAATGAACTGACGATCATCCCTGATGAACTGATTCCGGCGGGCGAAACCTTCACTGTGCGAATCCATTACAGCGGCGCGCCCAATGTCTCTGAAAGCGGCGAAGTTTCATATGCGGAAGGGTGGTGGCATGGCGACGGAGGCATCATTACGGCGGGTGAACCGAGCGGCGCATCGACATGGTATCCCGTCAACGAACACCCGTTGGACAAAGCCACCTACACATTCATCCTCACCGTGCCAAGCCCGTATGTGGCGGTTGCTAATGGCACACTCGAAAGCACGGAAGTAGACGGCGACAACATCACCTACATATGGGAGATGCGCCAGCCCATGGCGAGTTATCTCGCGTCTTTTCAAGCCGGTCTTTTCGTCATGCAAACTGACGACAGCGGCAGCGTCCCAATCCGTAATTTCTTCCCGGAGGGGCGCGAGCGCGGCGGCGAAACCGTCTTTGCCGACCAAGCCGCGATGATCGACTACTTCAGCAGCATCTTTGGAGAATATCCATTTGAAGTTTACGGCGCGGTGGTTGCCAACGAGAGCTTTGGCTTCGCGCTTGAACTGCAAACGCTCTCGCTGTTTGGACTGCGGTTTGTCAATGCCGGGCGAAATTCACCGGATACGCAGGGGGTGATTGCCCACGAAGCCGCGCATCAATGGTTTGGCAACAGTGTCAGCCTCTCCGATTGGTCGGAAATTTGGCTCAACGAAGGGTTTGCAACCTATGCGAGCTGGCTGTGGTTTGAACACAGCGCGGGAGCGCAGGTTTTTGAGGACATTGTCAACGAGTATTACAACTTCATCAGCGCGAATGATCAACTGGCGAATGGCGCGACTCTCGAAGATGCCCGCCGAATTGCTCGTTCATTCGCTCCACCCGGAGCGCCCCATCCCGATGACCTCTTTAACATCGGGGTTTATGTGCGCGGCGCGCTGGTACTGCACGCGCTTCGCCTTGAAGTGGGCGATGACAGCTTCTTTGAGATTCTGCAAACGTATGCCAATCAGTTTCGCTACAGCAACGCCACGATTGCCGATTTCATCGCCATTTCAGAATCCATCAGCGGTCAAGACTTAGAATCGTTCTTCGACGCATGGCTTTACGATGAAATTATGCCGGATATTCCGCAAATAGGTTTAGAAAATTCTGTGGATTGACGAGGATTCCTTTGAATTTTGATACTTTTGGGGTAGAATGTTATCCACCACATACGGATCAATGTTTTAGTCATATATAGGAGAATCAATGCATGAAATAGACTTAATCATCAACATTACGGTGGCGCTAACGGTTGCCTTTGGCGGCGGACTGCTGGCGCGTCGGTTGGGAATGCCCACCATCGTCGGGTATTTGTTTGCCGGCTTGCTCATCGGACCTTTTACCCCCGGTTTCGTCGGTGACTCCGAGTCTATTGGGCAATTAGCCGAAATCGGGGTGATTTTCCTCATGTTTGGCGTAGGGATTCACTTTTCTTTCAAAGACCTGTGGTCAGTCCGTCATGTTGCCATCCCCGGCGCGATACTGCAAATGGCATTGGCAACCGCTGTTGGCGTAGCTCTCAGTCAGTTATGGGGCTGGTCGCTTGCGGCGGGATTGGTGTTAGGGCTTGCGGTTTCGATTGCGAGTACTGTCGTGCTGCTGCGCGGCTTGATGGATCAAGGGCTGCTGAATACTACGCATGGACGCATCGCCGTTGGGTGGCTGGTGCTGGAAGACATCGCCACCGTGTTGATTCTCGTCCTGCTGCCCACGCTTGCCCCCGCCGCCGAAAGTGCCGGATCAGATTCGCTCATTGTGGCTGTCGTCAAAGCGGCAGTGTTTGTCGTGCTGATGGTCGTAATCGGCGCGCGCATCGTCCCTTGGGTGCTGCTTCGCGTTGCCAAAACCAATTCACGTGAATTGTTCATCCTTACGGTATTGGTCATCGCATTGGGAATCGCACTCGCTGCCTACGAATTGTTCGGTGTGTCCTTCGCGCTAGGCGCGTTCTTGGCGGGTGTCGTCGTCAGCGAATCGTCACTCGGTCATCAGGTGAGCGCGGAAGTGCTGCCGTTTCAGCAAATTTTCGCCATCTTATTCTTTGTATCTGTGGGAATGCTAGTCAACCCCAACTACTTGCTTGCCAACGCGGGACCGGTCTTGATCCTCACGCTGTTTATCGTGTTTGGCAAAGCGATCATCACAACGGTGCTAGGGTTCTTTTTCCCTCACCCCGCGCGAACCTTCTTGATCGTCGCCGCGGGCTTAAGCCAGATCGGTGAATTTTCGTTTATCGTAGGCAGCGCGGGGCTCGCGTTGAACTTGATCACAACCGACCAATACTCGCTAATTCTCGCCGGCTCGCTGCTCTCGATCATGGTCAACCCATTGATGTATCGCGCCGTTCCGCATATCGAGAAATTTCTTGAACACAAGACCCCCACGCTGTGGCGGCGGCTTAATCACCAGCGCCCCAACAATATCGCTGTCGCTGAGCATATGGCGGATCACGTCGTCATCATGGGCTACGGGCGCGTCGGGCATCATATCGTGACCGTGCTTGGGCATCTTGAAGTCCCGCGCTTGGTCATCGAATTGGATGCGGCGAAAGTGACTCAATTGGAACGTGAAGGCGTTCCCGTGTTGATGGGGGATGCGGCGAATTCTGAACTGCTTAAACATGCTGGGTTAGAACACGCGCGCGCCGTCGTGGTAACTTTGCCTGACGATGCTGGCGCACAGATAGCGGTTGCGGCAGCCCATCAATTAAATCCGTCTGTGCCGATCATCGTTCGCGCTTCCGGCGAAGAGGCGATGCGCGATCTGCGACAGCTTGGCGCACATGATGTGATCAACCCAGAACTTGAAGGCGGATTGGAAATCACCCGCCATACGCTGCTTCGCTTGAATTTCGCCCCGAATGAAGTTCAATGGTATGCCGATGCTGTGCGCCGTGACCAGTACGATTCCTCAATTTCGACTGCTGAGGAACACCGCGTACTCGATCAAATGATCACGGCGGCAAAAGGTATGGAAATTGTGTGGCTTCCTGTGACGGATAACAGCCCCTTGATCGGCAAGTCGATTGCAGAAGCGAATTTGCGTTCGCTCACCGGCGCGTCGATAGTCGCCATGCTGCGCGGCGGCGAATTGATGGCGAATCCCAAATCCGCAACCGAATTTCAGTCGGGCGATATTCTCGGCATCATCGGGGAAACACCGCAGGTACAGCAGGCGAAAGTGCTGCTCGCGGGCGGGTAACGGCTTACGGGTTATAAACCTGTATCCGCTTGGCAGGGATTCGCTGCGACAGCCGATCCATCCCTGCCCGCACTTGTGACGCGATTTCTCGACCATCGAGCGTGAACAGTGTGCGGTCACGCATGATCACCTTGCCATCGCAAATTACGGTTCGCACGTCGCTGGCTCGCGTGTTATAGACCAAACTCGTGCTAATGCTGTGCGTCGGTTGGTGATGCAGTCCCTGCAAATCGACCAGTATTACATCCGCGAGATAGCCCGCCTCAACCGATCCAAGCGATTTCTCCATGCCGATCACGCGGGCGCTTTCGCGGATGGCGACAAACAGGGCTTCAGGGATTGGTAGATTTTCCGCCACGCCAGAATGACCCTTTTGCAGCATCGCCATCAGCCGCAGCGATTCCCAAATATCGAGCGTGTTGTTGCTCACCGCGCCATCCGTCGCCAACCCGACAGGCACGCCTGCGCGCCGGAATTCCAGTACGGGGGCAGTTCCCATCGCCAGCTTGAGATACGTCTTAGGCGCGTGCGCCACGCCGACAGTGTATTTCGCCAGCAGTTCAATATCGGATGGGGTCGCGCCAAGCGCGTGCGCGATGATCGTCGGCACATCGAACACACCCGTTTGCTCTAGCACCTGCATCGGCGTAAGTGCCCGACTCTCCACGCTCGAAGTCGTTTGCTGCGTCGTTTCTGCTGCGTGGATGTGAATTCCCACGCCAAGTCGTTTCGCTTGCGCCGCGCACGCCCGCAAAAAATCGTCATCGCAGGTATAGGGCGCATGTGGAGCCATCAACGTGCGGATACGTCCACCCGCTGCGTTTTGGTATTCGCTCACCCACGCGGCGGTGCGCTCGATCATCTCATGTCCTTGACTGCCGAAGATCGCCCATCCGAGCAGCGCGCGCGTTCCCGCTTTATCAACCGCTTGTGCCGCCCGATCCATGTAGAAATAGTGGTCGGCAACCGTCGTCACCCCACCTTCGATCATTTCGGCAAGCCCCAACTGCATCCCCCAATAGACATCATCGGGCTGCAAGTTGCTCTCAAGGGGCCACATAAAATCATTGAACCAGCGGTCAATGTTCACGTCTTCCGCCAGCCCGCGAAAGATCACCATGGGCACATGCGCGTGCGTGTTGATCAATCCGGGCATCGCCAGCAGTCCCGCCCCGTCGATCACCTGATCGAACTGTGACGGATCCGCTGTGCCTGTCGGCTGCACGGCGCTGATTTTGTTTCCGTCGATCAAAATGTCGTGCGCGCGCAGCACGCTCACCTGTGGATGTTTTGCATCATCTGTGACATGCAGCACATCTGCGCCGCTAATGAGTAAAGTCGGCATGGGCAATTCCTATTTTGTCTGTGCACTCAAAATGCGCCTCAACCATACCATGCCATTTCCACGTTTCCTACCTGATAAACACATGATGAATGTAGGGGCGCATCGCGATGCGCCCGACGTGCCCAAAGCCGATTGTTACGCCTGACCCCGCTCATAAATCAACCCGACTGCGCCCGAACTGAACGCGCGCGTTTCCACCAGCTTGAGAGTCGCCTTCGTCCCCTCTTGGAACAACCGCTGCCCTTTGCCTAATACCACCGGATACACCAGCAGTCGCAATCCGTCTATCAGATCATGCTTGATCAGCGTTTGCACCAAGGTCCCGCTGCCATGCACCACGATGTTGGGGCCATCCTGCTGTTTGAGCTTGTTAATCTCCGCGATAATGTCACCCGTGATCAGCACCGAGTTGTTCCATTCCAGCGACTTTAGCGTCGTGGATACCACGTATTTGCGCGTGCCATTGAAGTAGTTTGCGCCCGAATCTTCTCCTGTCCGCTGGGGCCACGATTCAGCGAAACCTTGATAGGTGACCCGCCCCAACAGCAGCGGTTCGTCCGCAGAGGTTTCTTCGCCTTTGAACTTTGCAATCTCATCGTTCCAGTAGGGCAACGTCCATGCCGGATTTTCCATCACGCCATCGAGTGAGAGAAATTCAGTCACAATGAGCTTTCTCATCGGATTATCCTTTTGTAGTGTATGTTCGCATTTTTCAGTGTGCTTATCCTAGCACAATGAGAAACATCGCTCTTGAACAAAAACGACAGGTATTTGTAGGCGCGAAAACCATAATCCCATCTGATACCACGATGGACTCGACAACCAAAAAGACAAGCGTAGAATAACCAATAGACCTCAGCATAAATTCAGCACAATAAACAACTCTTTTTATCCCTTCTTTCGGGTGAACGTTGACAATAACTCTATGCCACACGCTGCCCTTTAGGTAGTTTGATGCTGGCATAAGCGAGGTTTTGCTGTGCAGTTAAAGATGGATCGTACTCTGAAACACAACATCGCGGTGAATGTTACCGACGGCGCATTCTTCGGCTTTGGGCTGGGTGTCGCGTCTTACATGACCGTGATTCCCCTGTTCGTCGCCACGCTGACGGAATCGCCGATTTTGATCGGTTTGGTCAGCGCCATGCACGAAATCGGCTGGTATCTGCCGCAGTTGTTGACGGCGGATCATGTCGCACGGCTGCGCCGGTATAAAGTCATGGTGCTGATGATGACGCTCCACGAGCGCCTGCCTTTCTACGCGATGGCGCTGCTGGCGCTGCTTGCCCCAACTATCGGGCGCGAAGTTGCGCTCGTCATCATGATGATCCTTGTGATTTGGGGGTCGATGGGCGGCGGGTTGACCGCGACGGCATGGCAGAGCATGATCGGCAAAATCATGCCCGTGAACTATCGTGGGACGTTTTACGGCATCCAGTCGTCCGCCGCCAACCTGACGGGCGCGGGCGGCGCGGTGCTGGCGGGGCTTCTGCTCAAATCGCTGGAATCACCGCAGAACTTCGCCGTATGTTTCTTCATTTGCGGCGTTGCCATGACGATCTCATGGGGATTTTTGGCGTGGACACGCGAACACGACAGCCCGATCTCCGAACAATCAAGCGCGGATGCTGCCGCCGCCAGCGACGAAACCGCCGCTGAACAAGCATCGCGCCGCCGCGCCGCGCTCCGCGATAACCTGATGCGGATTTTGCGTACCGACGGAAATTTCCGCTGGTTCTTGGTTGCCCGCATGTTGGCGATTTTCGCGTCGATGGGCTTGTACTTCTACTCAATCTTCACCGTGCGTCGTTTCGGCATTGACGAAGCGCAGGTCGGCGCGATGACGGGCGTATTGATGCTGTTCACGGTGGTTGCCAATCCGCTGCTCGGTTGGCTCGGAGATCGCACCAGCCACCGCGTCATGTACGCTGTCGCTGTGTTGATGGCGGGCTTAAGCGGCGGTTTAGCCGTGATCGCGCCCAGCGCCAATTGGATGTATGTCGGTTTTGGGCTGCTCGGCATCGCCAAAGCGGGTTTGTGGACGATCCCGCTTCCCTTGACCGCTGAATTCGGCAAAGAATCGGATCGTCCGTATTACATCGGCTTGGCGAATACCTTGATCGCCCCCGCCGCCGTTGCCGCCCCCATCATTGGCGGATCGCTGGCAAGCGGCGCGAACTTCGACGCGGCGTTTATGCTTGCCTTGTTCGCTGGAATCGCCGCCGTGTTAGTGCTGTTGTTCGTCGTCAAGGAACCGCGCCGCCATCAAACTGACGTAATCGCCCCAGTCATTCACGCGGGCGCGTTGGGCGGGGACTAATCCTCATCCGTTTAAGCGCACCGGCAAGCTGACCAATCCCCGCAGTGACGGAGCGCCGCGCCACCGGAGTGAATCCACAGGCGCGGCGATCTGCAAATTTGGGAAGCGCCGCAGCAGCACAGAAAACGCGATCTTCGCTTCCAGACGTGCCAGCGGCGCTCCCAAGCAGTAATGAATCCCCAATCCAAACGCGATATGTTTGTTCGGCGCGCGCGTAATATCGAGCCTATCGGCATTCTCGAACACCGTTTCGTCACGGTTCGCCGCTGCGATGCAAATCATCACCGGCTGATACTGCTTGATGACTGTCTCGCCAATTTGCACGTCTTCCAGCGCATATCGCGTGGCGATATGCTGTGTGGGATTGGTGTAGCGCAGCAGTTCTTCAATCGCGCTGTCCATCAGTTCCGGCTTGGCTTTCAGCATCTCAAGTTGATCGGGCTGCTGCAGCAGCGCCAATGTACCGACGCTCAACAAGCTCGATGTGGTTTCATGCCCAGCGAACAGCATCAAGAACAGCATGGCTATTAGTTCCGCTTCCGACAGCCGATCTCCGTCCTGTTCCGCTTGCACCAACGCCGTGGTGAGATCAGCTTGCGGGTTTTTACGCCGATCCGCAATTAGGTTCTTGAGCAGTCCATTCAACCCAAACGCATTGATCAACTTCGGGATCATGCCCAATTTATCGCCCGGCGTGACATCAATGATCGTGTCGCTCATGTAGCGCCGAAAGCGGGCGCGATCTTTGTGCGATACCCCCATCATGTCCGCGATCACGTTCAGCGGGACAGGAATCGCGAAATCCTGCACGAAATCGATAACGCCTGATTTCTTCGCCGCCGCGTCCAGCAGATCGCTCGCCCATTGTTCGATATTGCCCGCAAGCTGCTGGATCATCGCTGGCGTGAATGCCTTATGCACCAGCCCGCGCAGCCGCGTGTGATCCGGCTCATCTGCCAAAGCCATCGTGTCCACAAAGACTTTCAATACGGATGGGATGTACCACTTTTTCGTCCAGTCTTCCCATCCCGGCAGGCGGCGTTCGTCATTGATAAAGCGCGGGTCTTTCAGCACCATCACCGCATCGGCATACCGGGTGATGAACGGGACATCCTTGCCGGAAAAGACATGATTCACGTTGACAATCGTCGGCTGCCGCCGCATCTCGGCATACGTCGGGTACGGATCGCGCTGCATGGCGGGCGAAGCGATGTCGATGCCCATAATGTGTTATCTCTCAAGTCTTACGAACGTGAAAACACCGATTATGCCCCCGACAAATGTTCACTTGCAACTGCCCAATTCACACGATTGACATCCCAATATCCGCGAGTATGCTAGGGACGATCAACGGGGATAAACGATGTCGAACGCCCAACAATCAGAAACGTCCCTCATCTTAATCGTCGATGATGATGAGATGACGCGCGAACTCACGGAAACAATTCTGCGGCGCGGCAAATTTCGCAGTCATGGCGTGGGTTTGGGATCAGCCGCGCTTGAACTGCTGCGCGCGTCCGATTCGCCCCGCCCAAGCGCGGTGCTGGTTGATATACGCTTGCCCGATACCTACGGCACAGATGTATGCGCGCACATCAAGCGCGATCCGGCGCTGGCGCAGCTTCCGGTGATTCTCATCTCCGCGCTTGACACTGATTCGATCCGCGCCAGCGCCGCCGAAGCGGGAGCGGATGCGTTTCTTTCCAAACTCCAATTAGTGCGCGAACTTGTACCCATGCTCCACCGCTTAATGAACCACGCCCAATCCTAAAGTTTATGATCCTACTACTGCCTTTTCACCGCCTCCGCGCCGTCTCACCGCCGCTTTCCCATCGTTAATCGCATCCACGCTGGCAGTGATGGGGATCGTCTGGCAAAATTCGCATGTTTGATCGATGAGTCATGGTGAACGCACGCGCATGGTTCGTAGAACTCCACCACCACGCCCGCCGGCAGCACGGCGGCGGGACGACGGTATTCCCCCATGGATGCTGTTCCTGATTGTGACGGCGCTGGTGTTTGGCGCGTTTTATCTCTGGCAGGGCGCGCAAAACTTCATCCGCACAGGCGGGTTAGGAGTCGAAGAAGCCACCCGCCGCGCCGAGATCATCAGCACAGCGACAACAGAACGTCTGGCGACACGTCCGGCAACGCGCGCTGTCACCACGCCGCTCGCCGCCGCGACTGCTATCCCCGACTGCACCGAATTTCGTGTCATTGTCCCCAACGCTATCGTGCGCCAGCTTCCAAGTACCAATTCGCCCATCGTCACGGGCTTGGTCGAAGGGACAGGCGTGTGTGTCTTGGGGCAAGATGAGGGCAGCGAATGGTATACCGTCGATGGCAACCCCGACACACGCCGCCGCGAAATCGCCTACATGCACGAAACCGTGATCGAAGCCGTAAATCCGACTCCTACCGCGACCATCACCCCGACTCCACTGCCGACAGTTACGCCGCTGCCCACCAACACCGCGACTCTTTCGCCAACTCCCCCGCCAACCGATACACCGGGGCGCGCGCCATCACGCACGCCGAGTTCAACACCAAGCGCCACACCCAGCGCAACCGAAACGCTTCCGCCGCTGCAAAATGCGTAGATCGCACGAGGGCGTGACCAAAACACGATAAATCCCATATACGTATCTGTTGTCAGGCATCATGATGTAAGACCATACTCATAACGATGGTGTTTCACCGAAAGGACTAAACACGATGCCTGAATCAAATCTTTACCCCTACCGCATTTTTATCAGCTATGCGCGTGACGATGACGAGCTTGCCACACGCATCATCGAAATCTTGAAAAAACTGTCGCTCAAACCTATGCGGGACCGCGACCTAACGGCTGGTACGCCGTTCACTTCAAAAATCCGCGAGATGATTTCCCGCGCCCATATCTTTATGCCGATACTCACCCCTACGTCCGTTCAACGGGCATGGGTACATCAGGAAATCGGCTACGCGACAGCCCTCAATATCCCCTTTTTGCCAATCGCCTTTGGAAACGCTTTACCCAACGCGATGATGGGTGACATCCATGCGATTCAGGCGGATTTCGACTTAAGTGGGCTGGAAGAATCGCTCCGTAAATTCGATTTCGATCAGTTGGTTTTACCGCCACCCACTAAACCATTCGCCAATATCGAAATTGTCGAAACCCCGTTTGAACGGACACAAATGATTGTCAAAGGAGCGCAGTGGGCAGCCGATCTTGGTGAATATGGCATGGTTCGGCAGCAGGGGTGGATCGGAAGCTTTAGCATTCCAAGCGTAACCATTGATGACCCAATATGGACTAAACGAGAGGGGAATTCGCCCCGTTCAACCGAGTATCGCGCCCTACAGCGCGAAGAACGCAATATTCTCGAACGGCATGGACGAATGCGAGGATGCCGCCTGATTTTGAATTTCCAGATGCCTGCAAGAGGTGTGTATAAAGACTCGCAGACGCATCGGCGGACGATCTTCCGCGATTTTCTGATTGGTATGCCGGACAATACGGTTGAAATTGCCCTCAGCTATCGTCTAGATGTCGAGAATTTGCTCATCCTTGGCGATCATTACTGCATGGATTCGCGCATTTACAGCACGAGTGGTTATTCACACGCGGCATTTTTCGCGCATCCCCCCACCGTTCTACGAAAGATTCAACAGTTTGACCGCATTTTTAACGAACTCCCCACGAAGCTCAACCGCGATGAAGCCGTTAGATTACTCAATCAACTGATTGACCATCCACCTGAATGAGCGAAGACTCAAAAACGGGCGATTCTGATTGTTCAGCCAGAATCGCCCGTTTTTTCAAAAAGCGCCACCTTGTGCATATACTCGTTTGATACCCTCACCGTACCAAATGAGTCCGATATGAACACACCATCAACTCGCCCGTTTTATCATCTCTCGGTCAAAATTCGCCGCACGCCCACCGCGATTGGTTCACTCGCTTTGGCGATCTTGATGTTCGTCACCGCCTATTTCATCATCAAACTGCCGCTTGCCGACTCTCTCATCGGCGCGTTGATCGGTGTCGTGCTTCACTGGGCGCTCGAATTTGTCCACCATCTTGGACACGCTTTTGCCGCCAAACGCACCGGCTACCCGATGCTGGGAGTCAAAGTCGGTCTGTTCTACATCTTGATGATGTCCGTCTACGCGAAAGACGAGCCAGAACTCCCCCCGAATGTGCATATCCAACGCGCGCTCGGCGGTCCCATCTTCAGCGGATTGTTGGGGATCGTGTTTTTGGTGCTGGTACTGCTCACCCGCGATCAAAACGATCTGCTGGCGTGGCTTTTGCGGTTGGGATTATTTGAGAGTTTTCTCATGTCGATTGGTGCGCTTGCGCCGGTTCGCTTCATCGACGGCGGCACAATCCTCTACTGGATGCGCCGTTCCCGCGAACAGAACCCGTAAACCACACGCACGTTTTGTGGGGCGGCTTGGAACTTGTTCCGTCCGTGAGCCGCCCGCCGCAATCTAACTGCATCACCTATACAAACGCACCCGCCGACTTCCCTGTCTCCACGCGGATCGGTGTGGCGTTCAACGCCTTCTTCAAGAAATCCTTCACCGAATCAACCGCCACTGCCACCCCCACGCCCGGACCCGTCATCAGCGTATTCACGCCAATCAACCGCCCATCTACGTCAATCATGGGTCCGCCGCTGTTACCGGGGCGCAGATGCAAATCTGCGACCACCCAATCCTGTGTGAACACGTTCAGTTCTGGCATCTTTTTGCCTACGCCAATCACCACGCCGCCTGTGACCGCATTCGTCACGCCCCATGGGTGTCCAACTGCCATCACCCATTGTCCCGCGTGAAGCTGGCGCGAATCTCCCGGCGCAATCACCGGCAGTCCGTTCGCTTCCACAGCCAGCGCCGCCAAATCGCGTTCGCCATCACGGGCGATCAACTGCGCGGTCAGCACACGCCCATCGCCCAACGCGATTTGCACAGGATCGCGCCGTACTACATGCGCGTTCGTCAGAATCAATCCATCACTGTGCCAGATTGTCCCCGCGCCGCCGCTCTGCCGCCCATCACGGATCTGCACCACGCTCTGCTGCACGCTGCTGATCACACCGGAAAGTTCATCGTTTAACTGCTGTAGCAGACCCATCCCAGACTCCCATCTGTTTGCCCCTCTAATTCCGCTCCCCAATTGTCACATGTGACTCTTGAATCTGTCCCCCACGCACAATCTTGACCGGGACACTTTTCCCAACCCGATCTCCTGTTAGCAGTCCCATCAAATCATCCATCATTCGCACCGCCGATCCATCCAGCGAAACAATCGTATCGCCCATCGCCAGCCCGGCTTTGTCCGCTGGGCTGCCTTCTTCAACCGCGACCAGCAGCAGACCCGTTTCTTGTCCTACGCTCTGGGCGACATTTCCCGGCAGACGGACAGGCTGCGCGCTCACGCCCAAATACCCGTGCTTGACATGCCCATGCTGGAGCAGTGTTCCCGCTACCCGCGCGATGGTCTCCGCGGGGATCGTCAGGCTCACGCCGCGCGCCAGCGCCGAACTGTTCAGCCCGACGAAATAGCCGCCCACATTCAACAGTGGACCGCCCGAAAAGCCGGGATACATCGTCACATCGGTTTGCACATACGCATCAATATACCCGCCCATCGGCGTGCGCCAGCCTTCGCCCAACGCGCTGATCACGCCCAGCGTCGCTTGCACACTGCTGTCCGGGCGACCAAGCGCCAAGACCAGATGCCCCACTTTTGATTGGTTATTCACGTCCCAATTCGCGGGAGTTAGTCCGTTCGCATTCACGCGCAGCACCGCAATATCCGTTGATGGATCGCGCCCGACCAGCGCGGCTGGCACAACTGATCCATCAGCAAGTCCAACGCGCACATTTTCATCGCGTTCTACCACATGATTCGATGTGACAATGATGCCGTC
Source organism: Anaerolineae bacterium (assembly GCA_034434595.1). Lineage (GTDB taxonomy): Bacteria > Chloroflexota > Anaerolineae > Aggregatilineales > Phototrophicaceae > Flexifilum. Next base: position 142,589 of record DAOTZD010000004.1, on the reverse strand, counting down.
TGCTGTGTGGATCACACCCGTTGCCGCCAACCGCCGCCGCCCTTCGACGCGAACGATGCTCGCCGCTGCCTGTTCGACAACCGCCGCCATTTCATTTGAGAGTGTATGCAGAATATCTGCCATGAGGTTTTCACCTTTCTTTGGTTGAGTTGTGTGATGCTTTCATTCAACCAAAAAGGGGCGGCTTGAACACCGCTCATCCTGTGAGGGGATACCCTACCCAAAGGTGTGGTCATTTATTCTGTTGCAGCGTGGAGATTTTTCCTACGAGTGATGTGTTACCGACTGAAGCAGTGCGGGCGAGGTTAGGTGATTTCGTTCTCGATGAGCGTGGGGTAGTCGGCGGTGGCGATGCCGCGCTGACCAAGCAGCATGTTGATTTGCCCCGCATGTTCTTGCACGTGGCGCAAGTTGTAGATAAGCAGTTCAAAGAAGCTGACTTCTCCCCATGCGAATTCACAACGCTGATGGGCTTTTTCGTCGGTGAGGTTTTGAATGGTGGCGATGCACCGGGCGCGGCAGCCTTCCAGATAACCGAGCAGTTCAGCTTTTGTATAAGGGCGTTCCGGCATGGGATCGTCGCCGTCTTGCTCAATCAACGTGAACGGCGCAGGCGGCACAAACCCATCTTCCGTGCCTGTCAAATACAGATCAAGCCAGAACAGCGTATGATAAGCAACATACCACACCTGTGAACGCTCCGGTCTGCTTTGCCCTGTATCCCACATTGATGCGTGCCAGAGGTGATCGGGACAGGCAGTGATGGTATTTTCGAGATATTCGATGGTCGCGCCAAACTGCCGCCAGATGCCGATCTTAAAAGTCGTGTCCATGCGAATGTGCCTTTGATGGAAAAAGGTATTGAACGTAGTTTAGCGCGGCACAGGATTTAGCACAAGTGTTCAATTGTTGGTGGGGGTGTCGTGAATATTCTTGTCGCGGGCGGTACGGGGACATTGGGGAGCGCGGTGGTCGCTCATTTACAGACGAACGGCGATCATGCGGTGCGCGTGTTGAGTCGCAAGCCCGCGCCGCCTTCGCTGATGGCGAATACCTCATGGGCGCGGGGTGATCTGGCAACGGGAGTGGGGATCACGGCGGCGCTGGTGGGGATTGACGTGGTGATCAACTGCGCGGGGGATTTCGAAAATGCTGCCACGACGGATGTGCGCGGCGTGGCGCGGCTGGCAGAACGATCCGCCAATTTTGGCGTGCGCCACTTCTTTCATGTGTCGATTGTGGGGATTGACCGGATTGCGTACCCGTTTTATCAGCAGAAATTGGAAGCGGAACGGGCGATTATGGCGAGTGGTGTGCGGTATTCGATCCAGCGGCTGCCGCAGTTTCATTCGTTTGTGCATGGTATTTTGGCGCGGATGAAACAGGATGAACACGGGGCGTATGTGCTGCCCGCACCGGCTGATGCGAAGTTTCAGCCGATTGATGTGCGGGATGCGGCTGTTTACATCAGCGAACGGCTGGGACATGCAGCGGAGCGTTTGCCGGATGTCGCGGGGATAGATATTTTGCGAATCGATGAGGCGGCGCGGATTTATCTCGCGGCGCGGGGCGAAGATGATCCGGTGTTTGTTGAACCGGAAAAGGCGTTCATGCCCGACAGCGCGATTGAGGGGTATCGGCGAGGGGATAATACCGTTCCGGAGAATCGGTACGGGAGAATCTCGTTTGGGGAGTATGTACGGGAGCAGGTGAGCTAGCCTAGAATGCACTCGGAACTAATCAGGATCAGTATAAGGTTGTACGCGGTCAATAAACGTCGGTGGATTTCGCTCAATCTTTTCCGCTTCGAAAATAAACTGAAACTGTGCGCTAGACGCGGCATATTTTTGCTCGGCTAACTCACAAACTTTGGTGTATGTGTCTCTATCTTTCTCTTGGCTCAATTTGCGTAGTTTGCAGTAAATTTCCTCGTGATGCCAGATGATTTTGATGTTTTCGAGCCCCTCCAATTGATCAACCCGTTTTCGGTCTCTGGGCAGTGAATAAAGCAGATAGAAAGCTTTCGATAGATCATCTTTTACGAACTTGGTGCGATGAGTGTTTTCCAAATAGGTCACGCTGACCTGCATGTAGTCATCGAGCGTCAGTGTGCGCCGCTTAGCATCCCACAGCTCTTGAAAACTGTGTGTCAAATAACTCCCTAAGGGAGAGTTCATGGTGAGGTTATATCGACTGGTACGACTGTGTGTGACTGTTTTTTCCAATGGAAAGAACGAAATCGAGGCTTCGTTATCTACTTGAAACATTTGAAAACGGGGCAGAGTATCATAAATACGCACGTGAACGCGTTTCCTCAGCGCTGGATAATTGTTGAGAAAGTAAAATAGTTCACTAAGGTTGTGTTTCCCGATACTCACCGCATCAATGAAGTCGTCTTCCGAGTGTTTCAGGTCTTCACGACGCTGTTTTGCCGCATCGGAATAAGGGTCAAGCAGCAAAATTTCCACCTCAAGTTCAGAGGAAGCATGCAGCGCAGTCTGCAAATTGGCAAAAAACTCTTCCTTTACTTCTTTGTAGGTGTCATTATCGCTTAAGAGCCAAACAAATGTGGAGAAGATTCGGACAACCTTTTTTGCATTTCGCACTTCGCGAACGAAGTGGTCATAGGCAAAGCCTTGTGTCTGGTATCCGTCTGTGTCTGCGACTCGTTTGAGCACAACTTGCAGCAACAAAAACCCGATAAATGCCCCAACCAACTCTGTGCCCATATTCAAGAGCATCGGGTTCTCGGTAATTGATGAAGCCGTGAGCAGACAAAAACCAACCATTGGAAATATCGCAATAATGATAAACTGACGGCGTGACACTCGCCAATATGACCGAGTGCGAGACAGCTCACGCCGCCACCTCACCCATAAGGCTTTAATTGGTGAGGTTTGCCCGTTACTATTCATTTGTTTGCCCCGAAGTATCGCTAGTGATTTTGTATTTTATAACTCTATTTTAACGATTTATCCAGTCGTTTTCATTCCTGCGGCGATGCCGTTGATGGTCGTGAGCATGACATTGAGCAGTTTCTCGTATTCTTCCGTGCCGGGATACTGCGAACGCACATCGCGTAAGAGCGCGACCTGAATATAGTTGAGCGGATCGACATACGGATTGCGGCGTTCGATGCTGCGCTGCATGGTCGGGGCGTTGGCGAGCAGTTCGCTTTCGCCTGTGATGGCGCAGATCATGGCGCATGAGCGCGCGTGTTCGGTTTCTAGCTGCGAGAAAATTTGGTCACGCAGGGAGTCGTCGGTGACAAGTTCGGCATATAACTGCGCGATGCCCATATCCGCTTTGGTGAGGTCGAGTTCGGCATTTTCGACCAAGTTACGGAAGAACATCCACTCTTTGAACATGGTTTTGAGCAGTTCCAACCCGCCATCATGCGAATCGCAGAAGGTCTGGATCGCCGTGCCAACCCCATACCAACTTGGGATGATGGCGCGGCTCTGCATCCATGAGAACATCCACGGGATGGCGCGGATGCTTTCAAAGCCGCCTTTGCTGCGCTTGGCGGGGCGGCTGCCGATGGGCATCCGTGCCAGTTCGTTGATCGGCGTTGCCTGCTGCCAATAGTCGATGAAGCCGGGAGTTTCGTAGACTAAGCTGCGATAGGCGCGCTGCCCGGTGGTCGCCAGTTGATTCATCGCGGCGCGCCATTCGGGGCGAATTTCGCCAACCGATGACAATCCGCCTGCAAGCAGCACAGCGTTGAGGACTTGATGCAAGTGCCGCCGTCCAATATCCACATTGGTGTAACGGTAGGCGATGACTTCACCCTGTTCGGTCATTTTGATTTTGCCGCGCATAGTGCCGGGGGGCTGCGAGAGAATCGCCCGGTTGGCAGGTCCTCCGCCGCGTCCGATGCTGCCGCCGCGCCCGTGAAAGAGTTCAAGTTCCACGCCGAACGCGGCGCATACATCGCTTAGGCTTTGCTGCGCGACGTACAAATTCCAGTTGGAGGCGAGATAACCGCCGTCTTTGTTGCTGTCGCTGTAGCCGAGCATGATCTGCTGGCGCATTCCCCGCGCGGCGACATGATTCATGTAAACAGGATTTTCAAACAGCGTCCGCATGATGTCGGGCGCGGCTTGCAAGTCGTCGATGGTTTCAAACAGCGGCACAACGTCTACATCATTTTGTACGCCGACTTCTTTGGCGAACATGAGCATGGTCAAAATATCGCTTGGCGCGGTGGACATGCTGGCGATCACACTGTCGATGGCGTGTTTGCCATAGCGACGGTGCGCTTTGGCGATCATGCGCCATGTGGCGATGACGCGATTGGTAATGTCGCTGAAATTTGGCTCAATAGGGAAGAACGGGCGCGGGTTGCCAATCTCGTCGGTGAGCATTTTTTGCTTGTCGGTTTCCGGCAAGGCGTTGTAGTCATCGGTTTGACCATAAGCGCGCATCAGTTCTTCGACGGCGGCACGGTGCAAGCGGGCATCTTCGCGTACATCGAGTGGGACGAGATGCAGCCCAAACAGCTTGATCTTTCGCATCAAGCGCCCCAACGTGCCTTTGACCACGTTCAAGCCTTGATTCTGGCGCAGACTGTCTGCCACAAGATTGAGGTCTTCGAGCAGGGAATCGCCTGTAGGGTATTCCTCCTTATTCAGCTTATGCCAGATGATGTCCATCATGAGGCGGTATTTTTCGTCGGGGGCGCTGTCGGGGTAGGGTGTGCGCTGCAACCGTTCGATGAGCGCGTCCGACATGCCCACCTCATCGCTTGACTGGGTGAGATGATCGCGCAGGTGAGCGATTTCTTTCAAGTACGAAAGGCGGGCGGCGCTGCGCTGCTGCGCCAGCGTTTCCATCGTTACATCGGCGGTGACGTTGGGGTTGCCGTCGCGGTCTCCGCCGATCCAACTGGCATATTGCAGTACGCCGGGCAAATCGCTCCAATCGTCTTCGGGGTAGTAGGTTTCGAGCGCGGCTTGCAGTTCGTCGTACACGTCCAAGACCACATCCATGATCACGGAGGTGATGAAGTACATGCCAAAATCGACTTCATCGGCGGGCGTGGGTCGGCTGGCGCGGGTGGGGCGCGTCTGCCACAGTTCTTCGATTTCTTCGCTCAGGCTGGCTTCGATGACACGCTTTTCGCGCGGGAGCAAACGCGGCGAATCCAAGCGGTGCATCATTTGGGCGATGTGAAACAGCTTGATCAAAACTTCTTTGCGCTTGGCTTCACTGGGATGGGCGGTCATGACCAAACGGGTGCGCGTGCGTTCGAGTAGGGCGCGCACGCCCACGGCATCCATCCCTGCATCGCGTAAGTCACGAATGGCAGAGCCGATGGATTCGTGGAGTTCGCCCGCTGCTTCGCGCGCGCGTAACATGCGGATGCGCTGCTGGTCTTCCGCGATATTGATCAACTGGAAGTAATTGCTAAACGCTTTGATCAAGATGCGGCGTGATTCAAGATCGAGCGTGTCGATGGTATCGCGCAGCAGTTTTTCAGCTTCAGTATCGCCGCCGCGTCGATCTTTGGCGGCTTTACGCACTCTTTCGACCAGATTGAACGCTTCAATACCGTGTTGTTCGCGAATTACTTTGCCGAGCAGGTTGCCCAACTGGCGAATATCGGTGCTTAAGGCGTTCACAGTCGGCACGCCGTCTGTACCTGTGGGCGCAGCAGCGGTCTGTTCAACGTCTGATTTTGAGTCGCTCATCCGGCATTCCTTTTTCTACAACCTATTTCAGCATCGACATTGAGCGCGGGCGGCATGTATGCCGCCCCCATGTATGCCGCCCCTACAAAGGCGATTTTAAAATGGGTTTTCACATATCTGTGCGTGTTTGCCTGTGTTTTTAACGCAAAACGAGTGAAGAAAACACTGGAACTTTTTCATCAACTTGAACGTCATGGGAATGTGCAAAATGAAAAGGAGCGTAAAACAGCTATGAAGCGTTTCAATGTTTCTCGTATTATCGCAGCGTTCGTCGTCGTGCTGAGCATCAGCGCGGTATTTGTCGCTGCGGCGCAAGACCAAACCCCAACGACTCTGCCTGCCTACCAGAATAACACGATCACGGTGACGGGTTTGGGCAGCGCGTATGGCGCGCCCGATGTGGCGTATGTTGATCTTGGCGTGGAAGTGGTCGATGCCAATCTTGCTACCGCGTTTTCGCAGGCTTCCGAACAGATGAATGCCGTCATCACGGCGATTACGGCGCTTGGGATTGACCGCGCTGATATTCAGACGCGCGAAATCAATGTGTTCCAAGAAGAACGCTATGATCCACAAACAGGTCCGACGGGTGAACGTGTCTACCGTGTGCGGAATATCGTCCGTGTGACGGTACGTAGCGCTGAAGGCGCGGAAGATGCTTCACTGCTTGAATCGGTGATCAACGACGCGGTGAACGCGGGCGCGAACACGATTTACGGCTTGAGCTTCGGCATTCTGAATGTCGATGCGGTGGAAAGTGAAGCGCGCTTGGATGCGGTTGCCAATGCCCGCCGCCGCGCGACTGAACTGGCGAGCGCGCTTGGATTGACAGTTGGCGATGCGATCAGCGTGCGCGAGATCGTTGGCGGCAGCGCGATTCCTTACGGCGTTGGCGGCGGTGGTTTTGCGATGGCGGAGATGGCATCGAACGCGCCAGTGAGTCAGGGTCAGCTTGAAGTGAGTGTCTCGATTGAAGTGACATTCGCGCTGACGCGGTAACAGGTTATTTGAGTACACCGGGCGACCCCCGGGTCGCCCCTACAGTGTGTGAAATCAAAAACCGCCCTTTGATGCGTGATGACGGGGCGGTTTTGATTCTGGTGTGGGATGGGGTGCGGCGGGTTAGTGCTCGTTGACGATGCTGAAGACCATCGGGCGGCGCTTGGTTTCGTTGTAGAGCATCCGGCTCAACGAGTCTTGGATGCGTTCGCGGCGTTTGCCGTTTTGAAGCTGGCGGCTCTGCGTGAGGACTTCGTGGATCGTCCCCTTGACCTGCTCCAGCAGTTGATCCGAATCGCGCAAATAGATAAACCCGCGCGTGATGATTTCCGGTTCGCCAATCATGCGACCGGAACTATCGACGTTGACGACGACCATGATAAAGCCATCGCGCGCTAAAATTTCGCGGTCACGAATGACCGTTTTGCCAATATCGCCTACGCCAGAACCATCGACGAACACATAGCCGCCGGGAACACGTTCGCCAGTATTCCGCACGCCGCCGCGATCCGCTTCGATGACCATGCCGTTTTCGACCACGAAAATGTGATCGTTGGGGATACCCATCTGCCGCCCAAGATTAGCGTGCGCTTTTAATTGGCGCAGTTCGCCGTGTACAGGCATGAAGTACTTCGGCTTGACCAAGCTCATCAGGAGCTTCATTTCTTCCTGCTTGGCGTGACCAGAGACATGCACATTCGCAATTGGGTCATACAGCACATCCGCGCCGCGCTGGAACAGGCGGTTGATCGTCCGGCTGACCATTTCTTCGTTGCCGGGGATGGTGTGCGCGCTGACGATGATGGTATCCCCCTGCATTACATCAAGGCTGCGATGCTGCCCAAACGCGAGGCGGCTTAGCACCGATGATGGCTCTCCCTGCGAACCCGTCGCCATAATGACGAGGTTGTGCGGTTGAATGCCGTTAATGCGGTTCAAATCGACGAGCGTATTTTCATTGATATTCAATAAGCCCATTTTGCGCGCCACTTTGACATTTTCTGTCATGCTGTGACCCGCGATTGCCAGCTTGCGATTGTATTTTTCCGCCAGCGTTGCCACCTGCTGAATACGAGAGATGTGGCTGGCAAACGTCGCCACGATGATACGTCCTGTGGAGCGGGCAAAAATACTGTCAAATTCGCGCTGAACGACTTGTTCCGACTGCGTCCAACCGGGGACTTCCGCGTTAGTGCTGTCCGCCAGCAGCATGAGCACGCCGCGCTGGCTGAATTCCGCAAGTTTGGCGTAATCGGGCTTTTTGCCGTCGATAGGCGTGTTATCGAATTTGTAATCGCCGCTGTGAACGATGAGTCCATAGGGGGTATTGATGCCAAAGCCTACGCAGTCGGGGATGCTGTGGCACATATGGAAACTTTCGATCTTGAACGGCCCAATCTTGAGCGTATCGCCCGGTTTGAACACGTTGATCTGCGTTTCGCTTTGCGCGCGCGCATCGCGCAGCTTGACTTCGAGCAGCGCCGCCGTAAGCGGAGTCGCATAGATCGGCACGCCTTTGAAGGCTTCGACGACGTGCGCTGTCGCGCCGGTGTGATCTTCATGCCCGTGCGTATACAAAATGCCGTGTATTGTTAGGTCTTTGCGGTCTTTCAAATAACGGAAATCGGGGATGATGTAGTCCACCCCTAGCATATCGTTAGCGGGAAACATAATACCTGTGTCGATGATGATGGCATCTTTGCCCATCTCGATCACGGTCATATTCTTGCCAACTTCACCACAACCGCCCAGCGGAATAATCCGAATCTGGTTACTGTGTCCTTGTCCTTTTGCCATATACAAATACCCCTACATGGCGCTTGATATGCGAGATGCATCAAGTGACACCATGCAGGCTTGATCCTTTCTCAGTATCGCTAATTTGTCTGGTTATAAAGAATGTGTTTTTTTATCATTCAAGCGATGAACGACTCGGAAGCGGCGCGAACCATTCGACGTTCGCCCGCCACGTTGTTACTTACGTCAATAAATTGTGTTTATGCGCGGCACGCCGCGCGAAAAGTCACTGTTTGGGGTGTGAGGGACGTTCCCACACACGAAATGCATTATAACACAGATTACATAGGCGCGGTTCAAGCAATCGTCCTATCTATCATAGGAATAGCGTTAGCGTTATGCCGACCACCCTTCAAACTGCATGATCGCCCACAGCACGCGCGATTGTTCATCGTCGGTCAAGTCGTTGTAGAAGGGAAGGCGAAGCAGACGATCACTGATGTCCTCTGTAACCGGACAATCGCCCTGTTTGCCGCCAAATTTGCGCCCCATATCGCTGAGATGCAGCGGCAAATAGTGAAACACGCTCAAAATGCCGTGCGCCTTGAGATGCGCGATTAAGTCGGTACGTACTTTCAGCGACGGCAGCAGTAGATAATACATATGATAGGACTGATCGCAGCCAGTAGGGACGACGGGAGTTCCCACGCCATGTTGATGCGCCCATGTTTTGAGTTCCACGTCGTAGCGATCCCAAATGCGCTGGCGGCGGCGCTGAATTTCGTCGCGCTGTTCCAACTGGGCGTAGAGATACGCGGCAAGCACTTCGGATGGGAGATAACTCGAACCGAGGTCTACCCATGTGTATTTATCGACCATGCCGCGAAAGAATCGGCTGCGATTGGTGCCTTTCTCGCGGATGATTTCGGCGCGTTCGACCATCGCCGGATCATTGATGAGCAGCGCGCCGCCTTCGCCGCAGGTGAAGTTTTTGGTTTCGTGGAAACTTTGTGTCGCCATCGCGCCGAATGTGCCTAACTGCCGCCCGTGATAACGTCCGTATAAACCGTGCGCGTTGTCCTCAACGACGGCGATGTTGTGTTTGCGCGCAAGCGCCATAATCGTGTCCATTTCGCACGCCACCCCCGCGTAATGGACGGGGACAATCGCCTTGGTGCGCGGGGTGATCAGGCGTTCAAGCTGCGTTTCATCCATGTTGAGTGTGTCGGGGCGGACATCGGCAAAAATGGGCGTGACTCCGCGCAGCACAAACGCATTGACGGTTGAAACGAAAGTAAACGACGGCACGATGACTTCATCGCCTTCGCGCAAATCGAGGATGAGCGCCGCCATTTCGAGCGCATGGGTGCAGGATGTCGTGAGCAGCGCCTTGTTCACACCGACACTTTCTTCAAGCAGTTGATGGCACTTCTTGGTATAGTGTCCGTCGCCGCTGATGTGCCCGCTTTTGACCGCATCCGCGATGTAGGCGAGTTCGTTACCCATCAGCGCGGGCTTGTTGAATGGGATGGTAATTGGCATGGGAGAAGGGGATGTCGTCATACTGGAGTAGGCTGCTTTCGCTACGGTTCATCCAGCCACACATGATACCATAACTGCACACTGCGCGTTTTGAATCCACGCGCTTGATAGATACGCTGCGCGCCGATATTTCGCCCCTGTGTGACCACTTCTACGCTTGTGCATCCGTTGGCGGCGAACCAGCGTAATGACGCATCCACCAGCGTTGATCCCAACCCTTTGCCCTGCTGATTCGCATCCACGCCGACCAAGCCGATACTGCCCGTTTCGGCTTTTGTGTGGCAGGTGATAAATCCCGCTGCTATACCCTCCACATCTGCGACGAGAACGGCTTGCGCCCATCCATCACAACTTCGGGTGATCCATGTGTCGTAGAGGGCATCGCATTTGTCGCGGGGGAAACGGGGGTCGGCATAAAAGCGCGAGGCGGTGTAACTGGCGCGCGCGATGCGCTTAAGCGTGTCGAGATCGGCGGGGTGAAACGGGCGCACGCTGCCGCGGTCTGGCAATGGAAGATCGGCGGCGAGGTTGAGGTCAAGCGGGACGCGAGTGTCTAGTGTGACGCGAATATCCATGAGGTGAAAACCGACTGCTTCGGCGGCGTGAGCTGTCGCGGGATCGTCGCTGTCGGCAAGCAGATAGACACATGCGATCTGGTCTGTTCGCGCTTGATCGACCACCGCGCGGGCGGTTTCGAGCGTGAGGCGAGAGAGGTTCGCGCGGGCGATTTTGATGCCGAAAAAGTCGCTGTCCCAATCGAGGATGTTGATCATTCGGAGTCGGTCTTGGGGGACGAGACTTCTTCGCGCACAGTGTACACCGGACGATCCATGGTGCGGAAATGCACACGCGAGAGGTATTCCCCGATGATGCCAAGCGCGAACAACTGTACGCCGGAAAAAATGGCGATGATCGACGCGGTGAAGGCGAATCCCTGCACGACTACACCTTCGATGATTGCGCGTCCGACGACGTACACCAGCACCAACAATCCAAATGCGGCAAACGCGAAACCCAGCAGGCTGGCGATTTGCAGCGGAAGCGTGCTAAACCCCGTGATCATGTTGATGGCGTGGGTGATGAGTTTCTTAAGCGTGTAATTGCTCACGCCGTATTTGCGCGCATCATGGCGGACGGTGACGGCGGCAAAGCGCGTTGTGCCCCACGTTAAAAGCACGTCAATGTTGACATAGGCGCTGCGGTACGTTTCAAAGGCGCGGCGAAGATCAGTACGAAAGACGCGAAAAGCGCTCACACGGCGGGCGATATTTACGCCCATGCTGCTTTGCAAAGCGAGTTTAGTGATTTGCGATGCGAGATCGCGCAAGAAGCCGTGCTGTTCATGCGCGGGCGATCCGTACACCACATCGAAGCCTTCCGCCAGCTTAGCGAGCAGTTTGGGCAGTTCTTCTGGCGGATGCTGCAAATCGTCGTCCATTGTGGCGATAATGTCATGGCGCGCGGCGCGGATGCCGCACAATAACGCGCTGTGCTGACCGTAATTTCGCATCAGCGTGATTCCGCGCACCCACTGATGTGCCGCCGCCAAACGCTGAATCACCTGCCAACTGGTGTCAGGGCTGCTGTCATCGACGAGAATGACTTCGTAGGCGCTGCTTACAGTAGGCAGCACCGTCCCAAGCGCAGCGATGAGTTCATCGAGACTTTCCGCGCTGCGATAGACCGGAATAATGACGGATAATGACGGTTTGCTCATCTTTAGCTCTGGAAATAGCGCGTCCGCATGGCTTCATGCACGCGGTTGACAATCGCCTGCACGATTTGCGGCTCATGCTTGCCCAATACCCCGCCCATCTCAAGATAGGTGTTGCGTAGAATCTTACCCCAGTTGCCTGTGCTGCGGAGCTTAGGATCAATGATGTACTGTTCGATGGTTTGGGCGGCGTGACCGCTCAGCGGTTCGAGCATACGTCCCAAGCTGGTGTACACCTCATCAATATCGCGCGGCGACACTTCGCTGATGTCCGCGAGCGCGCGGTGCATATAGCGGCGCTTCATTTCGTAAAACTCCGCGAGTGTCATTTCCGTTCCGGCGGCGGTTTTGACGGTCACATCTGTGCCTTCGCGGTCACTTGCGTCTTGCTGCGCGTTAAAGCTGACGGGATCAAGCGGTCCGAGAATTGCCAGCAAGGTCTTATCTTCGTGCATGGGTGCGAGATCGCAGCCGTGCTTGCGGAAATACTGCTCGATCACGGCATGGCTGAATTCAAAGTCGGTCAGTACGGCTGCCATGCGCGATGCGCTGACATTGGCGGGCATCCCCGTGCTTTCGACGGTGCAGACGCGGCGCATCGTTTGCAGATCGGGGCGGACGCGCCCGATAGGGTTATGCATGACGCTGATCGGTTCGCCCATGCCATCATCGTAGAGCATGGCACGCCCGACAGAATTGACGCGCTCACGACGGATGAGATCGGCATAGCGATCCAGTCCGTGTTCGCTCGTGTGTGGGCTAAGAGGCAGATCGAGAAAACGCCCGGTCACCGTCGCGCCGCGCAGATATTCGCGGGCGCATACAAGTTCGGGATCGCATGTGCCGTTGACAAACGGACCGCCTTTGAGGACGGCGGAATTGGCGACAGCCGTCGCGCTTTTCAACACGGTATAGAAGGTGAGTAAGCCAAGTGCTTCGCTGCGTCCGGCAAGATCGATATGGATGTGGCAGCCCTGATTGCGAAACAAGTTAACGTAGTGGCTGTCGGGCGGAATCGAGTAGCGGCGCTGGCGTTCGACTAGGCGCTGTTTGTATTCGGGGAACAGTTCGTTGACTTCGAGCATCAAATCGACGGCGGTTTGGACTTTGGGGTGGTTGGTCATGCGGAAATCGGAGTCGGTGGGGTAACAGGACATAATCGCCGTGACCATGCCTGTATCCTGACTTGCCGCCGCCAGCGCCGAAAACATGCCGTTGAGCGCGGTGCGCGTCTTTTGATAGCCGACGCTGGGCGCGATGTGCGCTTCGACTTGATACTGGCACGCTTCGCGGTCAAGGCGGGGATAAATGCCGATGCGCGATGCATGGGTATAATAGGCGTGAATGTAGCTTTGCACTTCGTCTTCGGTGGGCGATTTGCCATCAGGATGCACCAAACCGAGTTCGAGTTCCGCGCCCAAAACACGCATCCGCGTGAGGGGGTCTTCGGTTTGTTCAATGTTGGTGTGGTTGACACTTGGATTCAGGTTGTAGGGGACGATGCATTCCGCGACTGGATGATCACCGCGATAACGTTTACTGACCATGCTGCCAAGCACAATGGGTCGCCCGTTAAAGTGGGTGAGGATGACGTTCCCGCTGTCGCTTTGTTTGGGATCAAAGTAGGTGGTGAGCGGGGCACCAACCGCATCCGACAGTTGTTCCAGCGGCAGTTCGCCATCGTAGTTTTCGTCGACAAGAGTTTGCAGCGCGCGGTTGAAGTTTCGTTTCTGGCGCTCAATTTCTTGCCAGTCCGCGTCGGCGCTAATTGCTGTGAGAATTTCATTCGATGGCAGCGACATGATTTCCGAACTCCGCATAACAACCAAAAGAACCGCCCAAGACGCTCGACAGGCGGAACAAGACAAAACAGACGGGTATTGCACGAGTGCTGAATATTTTCGCTTATCCGCCCACAACATACAAGTTGTGCTTGTGAGATAAAATCATTGGCGCTTCCATACGAAAAGTATGCGGTATCCGAACTGGCTGCCGCCAATTTTCCGCGCAGACTAGCGAAGAAACACATTTCTCACTATCATTAATCCTGATGAGTTCGACAACCGCCCTGCCTGACGGAGCGTTAGCAAATGACAACGATTTGGTCTCTGCCTAAACTTGAATTTACCGACATGGCAAGCGTGCGCGAGGAGCGCCCGGTCGCCTTACTGACTGGCGAACGTTCATGGGGCGCTGTGAGCCCGCTGCTGGAACTGCCGATTGTGGCGCAGGCAGAACCAACAAAAGTCGATATTGATTACTTAGAGTCGCTGGCCGCGGGTTTGCCACCGCAGGTGGAAGCGATCTATGCTGTTGGCGGCGGCTTGGTCGCGGATGTGGGCAAGTATCTTGGCTACAAGAATAACCTGCCCGTTATCATCATCCCCACCGCGTTGAGCGTGGATGGCTTTTTTACGCCGATTGTTGCCGCGCGTTCGAGCGGATCGGTGCATTATGTTGAAACTGGCAGCGCGGAAAAAATCATCATCGATTGGCAGGTGATTCGTAATGCGCCGCAGAACGTGCGCGGCGCGGCGATTGTCGAACTGCTGACGATTACAACAGGGCTGCTCGACTGGCGTTATGCCGCCGAACGCAGCAAGACGACTCCTTCGACACGCTATCAGGCGTGGGTCGCGGGATTGATGGCAGGGATCGCGCAGCAGGCGTTCAAGATCGCTGAAGGGGTAGGGCGCGGAAACGTTGAGGCGCTTCGCAACCTGCTTGACCTGCTGTGCATCGAAGTGCAGATCACGAGCCAAATTGGTCACACGCGCCCGCAAGAAGGCAGCGAACAGTATTTCGCGTATGCCTACGAATTTCGCGCGCGCCGCACCAAGCCGATGCCCTACGCCGACATGGTGGGACCGGGCATTTTGATCGGCGCGGCGATCCACAACCAAAATATCCAGTCAATTCGCCAAACCTTGGAGACGGCGGGTATTCGCCTTGACGCGCTCGATCCGCAAATGGTCGAAGATACGCTCAAGACCCTGCCGGAATATGTCAAGAAGCACGATCTCCCGTACAGCATCCTGAATGATCTCGATCTCACGACGGAGCGTGTGCAGGAAATTCTTGCGAAAACTGGCTTAGGGAGCGCCGCCAGCCGTTAACAATAAGATTGCACGGGGACGCAGCAAAAGACCAAGATCAATCGCTGCGTTTTGTTTACTGCGATTTCAAAAACCCTCAGTATGCGGGCGACCCAACGGGCCGCCCGCATACAATCTAATGGGTGATTGGGTCTTTACCCCCCGGTGCGCGGCGGCACATTCACGTTGATCGTCGTGTTTTCTTCTTTCTTTCCCCCGCTGACCAACCGCTGCAATATAGCAAACCAAAACGGCGCACCCTGAGCAATCGCTATCGTCGTGAGCGCGATGCCCATCAACTTCGCTAAAAGCCCACCGAAGTCATAACGTCCCAAATCGAATTTATCCCGATCTGGGTCAAACAGGCTCGGCAAGAACAGCGCGATGTTGCGCTTGTCGTCGCATTCGGGTGGGCGCGATGGTGTCGGGGTTGGTTCCGGCGTGGGCGCGATCTCGGTTCCTGCTTGCGCGGCGGCGAGCGGCGTGGGATCGACATATGCCAACCCGCAGTCGATCACGGTGCGGGGATAGACATACCAGCCAATCGGCAGCCCTTGTTCACTCAATTGACCGAGCGTTTCCAGCACTTCATCGGCGGTGCGCGGCATGGGGGTAGGGGTGATTTCTGGTATCGGCGCTTCGGTGGATTCAGCGGTGGATTCGGTTTGCGCGGCAAAGCCCGCGCCGCCCGGTACGCCGCCGCTGAACTCAGATGGGACAGGTGTTTCATCCGGCATGATCAGGAAACTATCCGGCACACTAGTAGGAACATCGGGCGCAGACGCCGCGCCACTTTCCATTTGCGCGACAAGCTGTTCCGCGACGGTGCGCGAAATTGCGCGGAGATCGTCGCTTTCCCACAGCGCGCGTGCCATCTGAATCGTGTCGGCATTGAGTGCCAGCGCCAGCGCCAAGCCGATGATCGCGGAATACACGCCCATTTTGCGCTTGTACAGTTCGCTGGTGCGCTCCATTTGCGCGTCGAACCACTGTTCCAACCGCTTGCGCGCGTTTTCGGTGTTGTTCGCAGACGATACTAATATCAGCAAAGTTTCTTTGGCGGGGCTTGGCGGCAGCTTGGCGATACCGACCATTAACGTAGCCAATTCACGGTTCTGGTTGTAGCGGAACACGGCTTCACGCGCATCGCTCAAGTTGTTGAGAATTTCGACGACGGTGAGTTCGCCATCTTCGGCGGCGCGCATCTCCGCCGTGCGCCCCGGCAGCGCACCCAATACCGCACCCGCCACCGCGCCAGCCACCGCCGCGCTGCCAGAACTGCCCGATTCACGTTCAACTTTAATCGAAATCGTTGTGCTGGAGCTTGTGCCGAGCGCATCGATCAGCGGGAGGAGTTTTTCGCGCACAGTTTCAACCGTTACCCCTTCGGCATTGTTTTGCAGACGGCAGATCAAATCGCGCACTTCTTCGCGTTCTTTGCGGAACTTTTGACGGTCAATTTTTTCGGTGAAGTCATACAAACGGTCAAAATATTCTTTTTCAGCGCGGCGGATTAACAAATAAACGAGCGCCTCACTAAACATTTTCGCATCGACCCATGTCACGTTGGTGAGCAGAGGGGTTTCCTGTCGCGTGACGCGCCCCGCGACGGACTGTGCCATGGTTCCGGGCTGCTTCGCCGCATCCGATTTGGCGACGGCTTTCAACATCGGGCGGTAGATGCGGCGCAACATCTCGCGGATGCCTTTTGCTAGCACCATGACGATATTTTCCGGCTCAAGCGTTTCCACGCGCACCAGCGGATGACGCAGTAGATCATCTTGCAAGCCAAGATCGCCGCGCAGTAGTTCTTCGATGCCATGACGTAAATGACGGGTGCGCGTTTTTAGCGCATTAGTGATGAGGGTGTTAATTTGCGTGACGAGGACGCTTAGTAAGCTGTAGATGAGCACCAAGCCGATGATCACGCCAATGATCACACCGATAACCATATCGCACGCTCCTTCGAGAATAACTTGAGAATACAACAGGATTCCAACTTACGCCGCCACATCTTTGTATTCGCAAGAACTTGATATAATCTCCGCCATTGACAGGCTGCTGACGCAATTCAGTGATTGTCACAGTCGCTATCGGAATCAATGTTCGCAAGGGAGCTTTTTCAGCATGGCGTTCGACAAAATTGTAGTGCCCTCCGAAGGTCAAAAGATCACGGTGCAAAACGGCAAGCTCCATGTGCCGGATAATCCGATCTTGATGTTTATCGAAGGTGACGGCATCGGCTACGACATCATGACCGCGAGCAAGCGCATCTGGGATGCGGCGGTTGAAAAGGCGTATGGCGGCAAGCGCAAGATCGCATGGATGGAAATCTACTGCGGCGAAAAGGCGGCGGGGCTGTACGATGGCAACTATATGCCGGAAGAAACTTTCGACGCGCTGCGTGAATACAAAGTCGGCATCAAAGGACCGCTCACCACACCTGTCGGCGGCGGCTTCCGCAGCTTGAATGTCACGCTGCGCCAAGTACTCGATTTGTATGCGTGTGTACGTCCTGTGCGCTGGTATCGCGGCGTGCCCAGCCCACTGCGTCACCCGGAAGAAGTCGATGTGGTGATTTTCCGCGAAAACACCGAAGACGTGTACGCGGGTATTGAATACGAAGCGGGCACGCCGGAAAACGCCAAACTTGCCAAGTTCCTGCGCGAAGAACTCGGCGCGCATTTCTTTGAAAACGCGGGTTTGGGCATCAAGCCGATCAGCGAATTTGGCAGCAAGCGACTGGTGCGCGCGGCGATCCAATATGCGATTGATCACAAACGTAAGAGTGTGACGCTCGTTCACAAGGGCAACATTCAAAAGTTCACCGAAGGCGCGTTCCAGAAGTGGGGCTACGAAGTCGCGGCGCAGGAATTCCCCAACGAAACGATTTCATGGGCGGAAGTCGAGAAGAATCACGGTGGCAAAGTGCCCGCTGGCAAGATTCTCATTCAGGACACCATCGCGGACATTATGTTCCAAAAGATGCTGCTGCGCCCCAGTGAAAATGATGTGATCGCCACGCCGAACCTGAACGGCGACTACCTGAGTGATGCGGTTGCGGCGGAAGTCGGCGGCGTGGGTATCGCTCCGGGCGCGAACATCGGCAGCGAAGTCGCGCTGTTTGAAGCCACGCACGGCACCGCTCCCAAGTACACCAATCTCGATAAGGTGAATCCGGGTTCGCTGCTGTTCAGCGGTGTGATGATGCTTGAACACATCGGTTGGGATGAAGCCGGCAAGCTGATCACTGAAGCCTACGAGCGCACGCTCGATCAGAAGATCGTCACGTATGACTTCGCCCGCCAGATGGAAGGCGCGAAAGAAGTCAAGACGAGCGAATTTGCGACAGCGGTCATCGGCAACATGAAGTGACACTCCGCAGCGGCTAAAAGCCCGCAATCTGTAAATACCCTCGTCAGGGGGTAGGGTGGAATACACACCGCGTTAATCGTAGGGACAGGGCTTGCCCTGTCCGTTGTGTAGAAAACGGACAATGCAAGCGTTGTCCCTACGAGAAGAAATTCGTTTTCAATTCCTCAAGCGCACTTCCCCAACCCTGCCAGTTGGAAGCGCGACGAATTCGACAAATTCCAGCGACACCCCCGACACATCATCAGCACCGTACAGCGCGATCAAGTCATCGAATGTGCGCCCTTCATCGACGAACGCAAACACGCGCCCGCCTGATGCCAATGTCTCGCGCAGTAGTTCCGGCGGAAAAAATTGTTCGCTCAATACGCGCGCATCGCGGCTGCCTTCTCGAAAGAGGTAATAGCGCACGGGTTCGCTGTTCGGCTGCGGAATCATGGCGAAATTATTCGTGGCGAGATCATCGTCAGCAAGTTCACGAATTGAAGCGGCGATCCGCGGCGCATCCGGCGAATCGCCCACTTCGAGAAAGGCATAATCCACCGATGTGACCGCGCCCACTGCCAGCAGAAGCGCCATAATTCCGGCGAACATGGGGGTCGCTCATCCTGTGCGATGAGCAAGCCCTTCAAAAGCAGTCCCAAGCGCGATTCCCCCCAATGGAATGAGATAAATCCACGTTCGCATAGGTGCGACATAAGGCAAAAAGAGCATAAACGGAAGCGCCCAAATTCCCGCGATCACCAACACGGGGATGCGATGCGAACTCACACGCCTGTGCAGGACAATCCCCATCAACATGAGTGCGGCAATAGCCGCCCCCGCAGGCAGCGCCCATCCGCGAAAGACGAACGTGACAATGCGCTGAAGATTCATCCACAGCGGCGTGTCGATGCCATAGTATTCGAGCGAATAAATATCAATCGAACGGTTGTCGAGCAGCACGTCGAAGCCGCTTCGTGTCCAAATCGGCGCATAGAGCGCCAATGTCAGCGCCGCGCCCACGCAAATCGTGATGATGAAACTGAGAATCGCTGTTATACGCGCCGCGCCGTTCAGTTCGATCCATATGCTGATCAACAGCCAGAGCGAGATCGTTCCGGCGGGAAGCACATACGTCGTCACCGAAAAGAAGCCAAGCGCCAGCGTGATCGCATATGCCCCCCACAGCCAAGCGCGCGGCTGCTTGAGAATCAGCAGCCCCACCCCGAACTGCACGACGCTGAAAAATGCCACCATCGCAAAGCCGCGCGCGTTGGTCGAATAATCGATCATGCTGACGGAGAACGCCACCACGCCCGCCGCGATCAATCCCACGAAGCGGCTGACCGCCATGCGTCCGACGAGATACGCCGCTGGAATCGTCGCTGCGCCGAACAGGAAAGCGGGCAGCCGGATCGCCCAAAATTCTGCGCCAAAAATCCGAAATGCGACATGCATCAAAAGCGAATTGAGCAGGTGATTGTTGGTCGCGCTGTAATCACGCAGTGACCGCAGCGGACTTACCGCGCCGTATTCCAGAAACGAATAGGCTTCATCTAACCCCACAGGACGATCCAGCAGCAGAACGCGAACGATTAACCCGGCTGCGAGAATAAGCGCGAACACCACCCAATGCAGGGTATTTTTACTGCGGTCAGTTCGTTGTGATTCGCGTCCCATGCGCGCTGTATACCTTTCTCAGTTGACCACATTTGCGCGATTTCACAAATCTTGCATTTGCGAAAATCAAAAAAATCACTTTAATCAAAAGATATGTTTATCCATAGGGGGATTTCATGAATGTTTTCGCTGCACAACGATCAGTACCTCGATTATTATGCATGATTTTCTTAGTGAGTCTGATAATGGTTTCAACTGCCAGTGTGAGCGCGCAAGACGTTCCGGGGGTTAACGATCAACCGGATATCACCCTCCAAAGTCCCGCTCCAGATACTACACCGGGCGTTTCTGTTTCGGTCTCGGCAGTCGTCAGTGACCCCGACGTGGGCGCTGGCAACATGGAACTGGAAATCGATATTTCGGATTTGGACGGTATCGGCGGGTTGTCTACCAGCGATTACGGCACATTCTCGTGGGGACTTGGCACGAACGTCACTTCCGATGTCGAAGTGACGACGATGGCGGCATTGAACGCCGCGCTTACGACGTTCACATTTAATCCGGGACCCGGTTTTGCGGGAACAGCACGCATCATCTTCGAGATTGACGATCAAGGCAATACAGGATCGGGTGGGGTCCTGTCGCGGACGCGGTTCATCGACATTGATGTGTGCGCGCCCAGTGAATTAGGTTCAGCAGCTTGTGCCGTCAATAATCAACCGGATGTGACATTACCGGGTACGCAGAACACCCCAATAAACACGCCCATCACCTTCACCGTCAGCGTGAGTGACGTGGATGTGGGCACGTGGGACATGGAGATGGAAATCGACATTTCTGACTTGGACGGTATCGGCGGATTGTCTGTTCCGGCGGGCGATTATGGCACGTTCACATGGGGATTTGGCACGAACGTGACCAGCGATGTACAAATCGATTCGATGGCGGGTTTGAACACCGCACTGCTAAGTTTCACTTATACGCCAGATGCAGGTTTTACAGGCATGGCGCGCATCATCTTTGAGATCGATGATCAGGGCAATTCGGGCGAAGAGTCACCGAAAAATGTGCTCTCGCGTACACGCTTTATCGACATTAACGTCGGCACCGCGACCAATACGCCTACTCCTACCAACACAGCGGCGGACACGGCTACGCCCACGAGTACGCCCACAGACACGACTGTCGCAGATACCGCTACACCTACCAATACGGCGACGGATACGCCTGTTGGTGACACAGCTACGCCGACAAGCACCCCCACCGATACTGTCGCACCGGATACAGCGACTCCGACAGCGACGGATACCGGTGTCGTCGTTTCGACGGATACGCCGACCAGCACTGCGACTATCGCGCCGGAGCGTTTGTGCTTGGTCACGCTTCCGGTGGGGGCAGTACAGGGACGTATGAAAGCGTCGGCGCTGGCGTTTTGGGCTCCCGATCCGTCCACAATGACGACGGTGCTGCTGCCCGCTGGATCGTCGTGGTTCATCATCAACGAAGAAAACGGGTTTTATGAACTGTGGATCGCGTGCCAAGCGAATCCGGTGTGGATACCCATCGAACTACTTGAACCGAACTATGACGCGGTTTGGCAGGGCGCGCCGCTGCCCTAAGGCGGTTTTCTGCCCCCTAATAGTTGTGAGGCAAAGGGCGATCCATGTGGGTCGCCTTTTCCTTTTGCTGGCGCACCAGCGACGGGCGCATCACGATGCGCCCCTACATACGGGTGCGTTTGGCGTAAGCGGCGGATTGTGAAATAAAGCAAACGTGATATAATATTCCTTATGCACGACACCCGCTGAGAGTAGATAACCCTCGACGTATCAATCCTACAACACGCGATGGCACGGCTTCTCTGCCGTAATCGTCTTGTACAGCCCGCTTGTGCATCCTGTTCGCACACCGAATGTGCGATTCTGGTATGGTTGCTCTATTTTGGGAGATTCAATGAGTCAGACGTTCGACAGTTTGGGCTTGCGCGCCGAAATCGTGCAAGCTGTGAAGGATTTGGGCTACGAAACACCCACGCCAATTCAAGAACATGCGATTCCCGCGTTGATCGATGGGCGTGATGTGTTAGGGCAAGCCCAAACCGGGACGGGCAAAACGGCGGCGTTCGCGCTGCCCATGCTCGAATTGCTGGATTTATCGCAGCGGCATCCGCAGGGTTTAATCCTTGCGCCGACCCGCGAATTAGCGATTCAAGTCGCTGAAGCCGTGTTTCAATACGGCAAAAAGATGGGGGTGCGAGTCGCGCCGATTTACGGGGGCGCGTCGTATACGAAACAGCTTCGCCGGTTGCAAGAAGGGGCGCATATCGTCGTCGGCACACCGGGTCGCGTGATCGACTTGATTGACCGCGGCGCGCTGGTATTGGGCGGCGTGCGCTATATGGTGCTGGACGAAGCCGACGAAATGCTCAAGATGGGTTTCATCGACGATGTGGAACGCATTTTGCGCGAAACGCCGTCGGAACGACAAACTGCGCTCTTTAGCGCCACGATGCCCGACCCAATCCGCCGCCTTGCGGAAAAATACATGCATGATCCGGTTAATGTGACCATCGCACAAAAGCAGCTTACCGTGCCGCAGGTAGAACAACGGTATTACTTGGTGGATGAGGACAGCAAGACCGCCGTTGTCGCGCGCTTGCTCGAAACCGAGGACATCAACAGCGCGTTGATCTTCACACGCACCAAACTTGGCGCGGCGAAACTCGCGGAAACGCTGCTGCTGCGCGGCTTCCCGGTTGAAGCGATCCACGGCGATTTGAGCCAAGAGGTGCGTGAAACCGTCATGCGTCGCTATCGCAACGGCGTGGTCAATGTGCTGGTCGCAACCGACGTTGCCGCGCGCGGCTTGGATATCGACAGCGTATCGCACGTCATCAACCACGACATGCCTTACGACGCTGAAGATTATGTGCATCGCATCGGGCGCACGGGACGCGCCGGACGTGAAGGCGTGGCGATCACGCTGGTAACTCCGCGTGAACGCCGCTGGTTACGCACGATTGAACACTTCACCAAGCGCGAGATTGTGCGCGCGAAACTGCCAACAGCCGATGATGTGCGCGCTAAACGCGATCTCGCGTTCATCACTAAAGTGACGGAAACGCTCGACCTGCCCGATCTCGATCATGAGCGCAAACTCGTTGAGCAGATCATGGATGCGGGCTATGATGTACATGAAGCTGCCGCCGCCGCGATTCGCATGGCGCGGCTGCAGGAACGGTTGCGCCCAATTGAGGACATTCCCGATCCGGTGATGGGGGAAATTGCCAGCCGCAACAAGCGGTCTGACCGTTCAGGGGATCGCTATAGCCGTGGGCATGATCGCGGGGATCGCAGCCGTTTTACTGATCGCCGCGAACGCCCGATGGGAGACCGCCCGATGCGTTCGCGCTCGTTCGATTCATCCGATGAGCCGCGTCGCCCACGTCGTGATCCCAGTGAACGCGAAGCGGGGATGGTGCGCCTATTGATCGATGTGGGGCGCGATGATGGCATCGGTCCCGGTGATGTGGTTGGCACAATCGCCGGGCGCGCGGGTATCCCCGGCAAGGCGATTGGCGCAATCCACATCATGAAGCGTGAAACGTATGTCGATGTGATGGAAGCGCATGTTGACCGTGTGCTGAAAAACATGGGCAGCGGCGCAGCCGTGCGCGGGCGCGAAGTGACGGTTCGTCGCGCCGACTAACAAAAGTCCACATCATTCGTGTGAAGTTTCAACAGGATGCGTTTCAGTACTTTGAGTTTGAGCCGCAGCAATGCAGTCAATCACTCGAAATGCATCCCGTTCGACTTCGCCGCTTGACTTTGACTACAAACACTCATATGATATAGAACAAGTGTGCGAAAAAACCGTCCCTGTGGGATCGCAAGCGTCCACATTGAGAGGTCTAACCCAAATACACCTTCATCTGTATTGACAGGGTTCATCTGTTCTCGCTCAAGCTGTGGTCAATGACTTGAACGAGCATTAACTTTTGTCCCCGCCCAACGGAAAAACGCATAGAACGATAGGTTGTATATTCCCTATCCATTTGTGTATGCGAAAGTTTGGTCGCGCGAACTATCGCGCTATTTCCGCAGCGGTGGACACAGGTTTTGCCGTACGAGTATTCGACGCTTGAAAATCGCGCCGTGGCAAACAAGCATAAGGATTCCCGTATGAATACGACAGCCTTACCCCGCGCAGGTCGGCGCGAATGGATCGGACTTGCAGTGCTCATGCTGCCAACCCTTCTGCTCGCTATGGATTTGACAGTGCTGCACCTTGCTGTGCCAGCCCTCAGCACCGATCTTATGCCGAGCAGTACCCAACTGCTGTGGATTACCGACATTTATGGATTCATGATCGCCGGGTCGCTGATCACCATGGGTACGTTAGGTGACCGTATTGGTCGTCGCAAGCTCCTGCTCATCGGTGCGGTTGCTTTCGGCATCGCTTCAATACTTGCTGCCTTCGCGCCAACAGCACCGGCGCTGATTGCCGCTCGCGCACTGCTGGGTATCGCAGGCGCGACCTTGATGCCTTCTACGCTTTCGTTGATCCGCAATATGTTCCTTGATCCCCGCCAGCGCACCGTTGCCATTGGCATCTGGGTCTCTGGATTCTCGGCGGGTAGTGTTATCGGACCGCTTGTGGGCGGGGTGCTGTTACAGTTTTTCTGGTGGGGATCGGTGTTTCTGCTGGCTGTGCCGGTCATGATACTGCTGCTAATCGTTGGACCGCTGCTTCTGCCGGAGTACAAGGACCCTAATCCCGGACGCTTTGACATCCTCAGCGCTGGTATGTCGTTGGCAGCGGTGCTGTTGATCATTTTAGGACTCAAACAAATTGCTGAAGATGGGTTGCACGCGCTCCCCGTAGTGTTCATCATCATCGGACTCGCGATAGGAATCGCTTTCGTCCAACGTCAGCGCACGCTGGATGATCCGCTGATTGACCTGCGGCTGTTCCGCGTACCCGCTTTCAACGCATCATTGGCGACGTATACGCTTGGAGTCTTCACCGGGTTTGGGACGTTTCTCTTTATCGCACAATATTTACAACTGGTGCTTGGGCTGACACCGCTTGAAGCAGGGTTGTGGTCAGCGCCGGGATCCGTGGCGTTTGTCATTGCGTCGAATCTGGCACCGAGGTTGGTGCGGCGGGTGCGCCCCGCCTATGTGGTCGTAGGGGGTCTTCTGCTGGCGGCATTCGGTTTCGGATTGGTCAGCCAAGTTGGCTTGGATTCCCTCGTGCTGGTTGTGGCAGGCAACACGCTTATGTCCTTCGGCTTTGGCTTTACGTTCAGCTTGACCATCGATCTGGTGGTAACTGCTGCTCCGCCTGAACGTGCTGGAGCGGCATCGGCACTCGCGGAGACTGGCGCGGAGTTCGGTGGGGCGCTTGGACTGGCAATCCTTGGCAGTCTTGGTCTTGCCGTCTACCGCGCGCAGCTGACCCCAGCGCTTCCAAACGGCATCTCACCCGAATTGGTGGACGCTGCCCGTGAGACCTTGAGCGGCGCAGTCACCGCGGCGGCACAGCTCCCCGTCGAACTCGGTGAGGCGCTTCTTCTCTCTGCTCGGCAGGCATTTGCTCAAGCGGTGCAGCTAAACGCGCTGATCGGTGTGGTCGGTTTTATTGGTCTCGCCTTTTTGATGACTGCTATGCTCCGCCATGTGCCACCGCACGATGCCGCTGGTGATGAACCGGAGTTCGCGCCAGCAGCAATCTCTGAGCCGACAGCATTACCGCAGCGCCAAGAACTTCAAATCGGTGACTAAGGACATTGATTGATAGATGCCTTGAAACGGGCTTGACACGTCACGCCCCTACAAACGCCTATATCGTTGTAGAGGTTTGGCGCGCCAAACCCGTTTGATTTGTCTTTAATGATTCACTGGATGCTGAAGTCACCTGCCGCCTCTGTTTCATCGGGGCAGTTTAATGGCAAAACGCTTATCAGTGAATCTTTTTGATTCTTATACCTCATCTGCGGGGATGATTCGCAGCGTGACAATTTCAAACGGTTTGACGCTGAAACGCACTGCCTGACCGTTCTCCACATTCAATGGCGCGCCATCGACTTCCAAAATGGTCGATTGGTATGCCGCGCCCACGTCAAAACCAAATTCGAGTTCGACGGTTTCGCGCGTGCGTGCCGATTCGTAGCCGCGCACGATGATCCCGCGATTGTCCTCAGCGCGTTTGATCGTTTCGATGATAAAACTCTCGGACGGATTGAGTTCGTGCTTTCGCAGCAGCGTAAACGAGAGGGCTTCGTCAGCGTTGGGAATCGCTTGTTGGCTGGTGAAGGTGAACACAGGATCGTTGAGCGCGTAGGCTTCGGCGGCAGTTTTCACAGCGTTTTCGCCAATCACCAGCGCATATTTGAACTGGTGTGTCCCCACGTCCGCCGTTGGATCGGGCGAAGTTGAGCCGCGAAGTAAGCTCAAATAGATCGTGTTGTCGTGGATGCGATGCCCGTACTTGCCATTGTTGATCAAGCCCACGCCGAAATCTTGCTCGCCAAGATGCACCCACTTTTGCGCGCACGTTTCAAAACGCGCCCAATCCCATGACGTGTTGGTGTGCGTGGGGCGTTCGACATTCCCGAACTGAATTTCAAACGTCGCTTTCGTCGCCAGCACATCCACCGGAAACGCGGCTTTGAGCAGCGCATGACGGTCACGCCAGTCGATGGTGGTGTCGAATTCAAGTGTCGTGCTGCCCGCCGCCAGCGAGATGCGCTGCACATAGTCGCTGTGCAAAATGCGGCGGCGAATTTCGAGCGTTCCGCGCCGCGGCGTAGCTTCAATCACTGTGATGCTGGTCGCGGGATCGCTTGTCCAATGTTTTTCGTCGTGGAAAATATCTACATCCCACGCACCCCAGTTATTCGGGCGGTCTTCGTAGGCGATCCACTGGTTGGCGATTGTTCCCGCCGGAAGCACTTCACGATCCGCGAATTCGTCATAAATCCGTGTGATGTTCCCCGCCGGATCAAATTCCACGCGAATCAGTCCGTTTTCCAGCACGCTTGGAGACGTTTTCACTGCCAGCGAGGGATCAACTTCTGCGGCGATGTCATCATCGTCAAGAAGCGCGTAGAAACTGAACGGCTCTGCATCCGCGAGGGAATAGTCGATGTTTTGCGCCACCGTTGACGGGTTGACCGCGATGCGCGTTGATCCCAAGACCGCCGCGAGCACTTCGAGCGCCGCATCGCGCGCCGTTTCGGCAAGGTGGCGAATTTCGGCGTAATCGCGGGCGCTGTCCACATACACCTCACCGATACTGCTGCCGGGGATAATGTCGTGGAACTGGTTCAAGCACACTAGTTCCCACGCCTTGCGGAAGGTTTCGTGCGGGTAGGCGTAGTCTTTATCGAGCAGGCTGGCGACTGTCGCCGCAAATTCTGCATCGTGGAGCAAAAATTCGCTCTGGCGGTTGGCACGTTTGTTGCGCGCTTGCGTCGTATACGTGCCTCTGTGCATCTCCAAATAGAGTTCGCCGTTCCATGTCGGGAGTTGATTGCCTGTGGTCGCTTCGACATGGCGAAAGAAGTCGATCACGCGGCTTTGCTTCACCTGCGGGGAAGCGGGCATATCGCCCAATACGCGGATGTTTTCGATCATCTCGCGGGTGGGTCCGCCGCCGCCGTCACCCCATCCGTAGCTCATCAAAATATCTTTGACGATGTGTTTTTGCTGCACGTTGATCCATGTGCCGACAGCGGTCAAGCCATCCGCTTCGACGTTGTACGTGCCTTTGCTGCGAATATCGTGGTGTTCCGGCGATGTGCTGAAATGCGTCAGCACTTTTGTCCCGTCGAGTCCCTGCCACCAGAACGTGTCATAGGGGAGGCGGTTGTACTGATTCCAACCAATCTTGATGGTGAAGAAGTATTCCAAGCCCGCCTGCTTGATCAGTTGAGGAAGATTCCACGCATAGCCGAACACATCGGGCAGCCACAGCACAGGCGATTCCGCGCCTTCGCCAAATTGATCGCGGAAGAAGCGCCGCCCCAACAAAAACTGCCGCACCAGTGATTCGCCGCCGGGAATGTTGCAATCGCTTTCGATCCACATCCCGCCGATGGCTTCCCATCGACCTTCCGCGATGCGCTGCTTGATTTGCGCGAACACTTCCGGCTGATCCTGCCGGATGAAGTCGTAGAGCTGCGGCTGGCTTTGCACAAAACGATATTCGGGGAATTCTTCCATCAGGCGCAGCACGGTTGAAAAGGTGCGCTCGGCTTTGCGCCGCGTTTGATCGACTGTCCACAGCCACGCGGTATCAATGTGCGCGTGACCTGTCGCGTGGATATGCACATCCAGCGGCGCGCCTGCTTTGGCGATTTCCGCCCGCAGCGTTTCATGCGCGGCGGCGATGCTCGCATACAGCGTGTCACTGGCTTGCAGCGGATCGCCGTATTTTTCCCGCAGATCAACTTGTTTGAACGCCATATCGAGCGCATTCAGCAGCCGATCTCGCGCGGGATTTTGCACATCGCTGTGGCGCGCGACTTGCAGTACGTTTCGCGCCAGCACGACAAATTCGCGCAGCGGTTGATCAACCTGCACGACGGCGGGCTGCCCCATGTACAGCTTGCGCCCTGCTTCAACAGCCGTGCCACCCATCAAGCCGCACCAGCCATGCAGCAGAATTTTTCGCGTTTTGCCATCGCGCCATTCGTCGCGCAGCTTGATCGCTTGGTGATTGCGGTCACATCCGGCATAGGCTTCGCCATCCACATAGATCAACGCTTCGGGATGGTCGAAATCGCCCGCCACGCCCAATGGCAGCACCAGCATCACAGGCGATTGGGGATCAAAATCCGCCGGAATGGTGAACGAACTCGACAGCGCGAAATTGAGATTCTTGTATCCCCAATAATCCTTCGGCTGGATCACGTCCCATGAGGAGTCATCTTCGTGCAGCGGTGGGGGAGTGAGAGGACTTTCGAGCGATTTGATGCGAAACGGCGGGATCGGCGCGCTCTTGCGGTAAATCAGCGGCGTGAGCAGATCGATGCGTCGCTGAAGTTTTTCAATGGTGAAGCGGGTTTCGTGCGAAAGCGTCACGGCATGTCCTTAAGAGGAATAAACGAAAACATGCCTATGATAGCGCGGCGCAAACAAAAAGGACGCAGGTTTTCCCGCGTCCATAGGCATCAAGATAAGCGGTTTTGTGTGTAAATTCGCCCCTTGCCCTCACCCCCGCCCCCTCTCCGCCAGCGGAGAGGGGAGCAAACCCGCCGATGACCTTACCGTTTTGCAGCGGTAAGGTCATGTCTTGAGGACATTTTATTTCTTAACTTGATGCCCATGGGACGCAGATTTTCCCGCGTCCATTTCATGCGATTTGCGTTTTGGCTAGTGTACGCCGACGATGTAATCGATCCCCATACAGGCGTTTGAGCGCACGACGACACGGTCAAACGTACTGCCTGTGACCAACGCCAAGCCTTCGTACCATCCGCTTGGGCTGCCCAATGCTGTCCCGAAGAATGAATCCGTCGCCACATATGATCCCGCCAGCCACGTTTCGACTTTGACTTCGGCAGAGCCATCGGTGGCGAAGTTGAACGAAATTTCGCTGTAGGTAACGCCCGCGAAGTCGAACACCAACGGTATCGCACAGTTGGAGCTGTACAAGAATTGGCTGTCCAACATGACGAACGCGCCGCTCGACTGTTCGATTGTCCATGACCCCGGTGACGCGGGTGAACTGGCGAATAAGCCGATGCTTTCGGCGGGGTCGCCAACCGAAAAGGCTTCAAAATCGCTGATGAATCCGCTTGGCGGGGTGAAAGGCACTGTGACGAGATCATCAATGCCGAAGCCCACACCGTACCCGCTCAACACAAGCTGCGTGACAGGACCGGGAATGGTGATTTCACCTTCCCAATACGATCCGCCGGGTGGCACGTAGAAATTCAGGAAGCCGCTCCACGACACATCGCTGACGAAATAGGCGACTGCGCTGATCGACGGCATGGGCATCCACGCGGGAGCGCCCACATATTTGAAAGAAACGCTGGTGTGAACATCGTCAAAATAAACTTCCAAGCTGTAGGGTCGGCTGCCCGCGACAACACTTGAGGTCAAAATGTTGCCTGTCACGGTGCTGTACACTCCGCTGACATCGGGACCAC
Source organism: Anaerolineae bacterium (assembly GCA_034434595.1). Taxonomy (GTDB): domain Bacteria; phylum Chloroflexota; class Anaerolineae; order Aggregatilineales; family Phototrophicaceae; genus Flexifilum. Next base: position 112,673 of record DAOTZD010000004.1, on the reverse strand, counting down.
CGGGGTAAATCACCCAATAACTGCTCGGCGTTCCATAAAACGATACGCCGGGAATTGCTACTTCATGCGCTTTTGTGCCAACCGTTTCGCTGTCGAACGTCACGGTGAGCGCGTCTGCGGGCGAAGCGGGCAGCAGCACGCCTAAACACACGATCAATCCGACAATCCACAATGGGAATTTGCGAGCGCTCAAAAACATTTGCTATCCCTTTCACGATCCGCTAATACCACACACGACTATATAGGGCAAACCGTGAAAAAGGTGAATTTTTTACGGGTTGTTTTCAAGGAGATACGGATTTTCAACCTGCCCTTGCGGGGCGGTTAATCCGGCTGCATTTGACCGTTGATCAGGGTATCGAGTTCGGATTCGCGCGCGCGCCAATCGGGCATGACGGTATCCAACAGCGCCTTAAATTCTTTGCTGTGATTAAAAATTCGCAGATGCGCCAATTCATGCACGATGATGTACTCGGCAAGCCGCCGATCCACATTGAGCAGCGCCGTGTTCAGCGTGATGTTGCCTCTGCTCGAACATGATCCCCATTTGCGGTACATCTCGCGGAAGGTGACGCGCCCCGGCTTCACATCCATCACTTTTGCCCATTGGCGCAGCAGTTTTCGCAGATCGTTTGGTGTGCTTACGGGCGCTGATCCAATTTGCGGTGTGCCCAACTGCGCGATTCCCTGTTCAATAAAATCGCGCACCTGTTTGCTGTTGGGACTCATCCACTGGGGGATAAATACGACAAGACCGACGGGGGTCTTTTTCATGACCATGCTCCGTCGGTTTTGCCGATGAATACGTATTGTGAGGGGAGATGATGTTTTCATTCCCCTATTATAGCGTCACAGTCGCTTAAGTGGCTGACCCATACCATGTGGTTCGCACATAACACCCGTTGGCATAGCGCGCGATCTGGTCGCCGTTGTAGATCGTCGGCGTGCTGAACGTGATGGTCACCGTGACGGACACTGATGTGCCCGATGGTTCTGTGCGTGTATACGTTCCGGCGTAGCTGCTGACGGTTGTCCGGTACAGCGTCACGCTGAAGCCGTTGGCGGCGTAGGTCATCGCCACATACGATCCATCGGGTGCTGGCACGATGATCACCGCTTCTGTGTATGATGCGGGCGGAGTCGCCGGACTCGTGCAGGTATCTTCCACGATGGTTGCCAAGTGCATCCAGTTTCCACTGTGGATCGGCACGCCAGTCGCGGCGGCGGTCACCTGCGCTGTCGGCGTGATCGTCGGTGTCGCAGTGGGCGCGGCAGTCGGCGGCGGCGGAATCGTCGATGCTGTCGGGATATCTACATTCGGAGGCTCGACCACGACCACGCTGCCATAGACCCACGCTGTCCCGCCTTGCGGATGTTGGACTACATACCACAAGGTCGCCCCGCTGCCTGTGCGCGCCATGATCGTCAAGCGCGTGCCCGGTGATGCCGTGCCAACAATGTCGTATGCCGTTCCCGGTCCACTCCGCAGGTTGACCGTTTCCGAACGCACAACGGCTTGCGGCATCGTGATCACGGGTTCAATGGGCGCGGTGGGTGTTGCTTGCGGCGTATTGATCATCTCGGTGGGATCATCCGCGTTCACCGTTTGAATCGGGCGCGGCGTAGACGTAGCGAAAATGATCAGCGGCGTGATTGTCGTCTCCATTGGTATTGGATCATCTGTAACCACACCGCCCACCGTCGGAAAAATCGTCGGTGTGTATTCGGGCGATGGGCTGGCGATAGGGGTTTCCGTTTCGTCGCCAGCCGCGAATCGATCCACCAGCATCCGATTGCGAAGCGTCATCAACGCGACAATTGTGCCAACCACGACGAGCATCACCGCCGCTGCCAGCGCGAACGATGGAAGCGGACGCACAACCGCCCGTTTGCGAAAGTAGGGCGACTGCTGTGCGGCGATGTGGGGCGGCGGCACATCGGGCGATAGCTCGCTGTCACTGCGCCATGCCTGTGCGGAACGCGGAAGGGGCGCATAGTCGCCGCGCATTTGTGCCATCAGCGCGGGTGACAGCGGCGGCAGATCGCGCAGATGCGCCGCGGATTCCGCGCGCACTGCCGATGCAATCGCGCCCCATTCCGTCAGCGATTTTTGGCATATGTCGCACGACGCGAGATGCTGCTCAAAAGCGGCGCTTTCGCGGCGTGACAGCGTTTGGGCAACGTAAAAGGGGATCAGTTCTTCCCATTGATTATTGTGCATTCCAGTGTTCCCCCGAAGCCTGTAACACGCGCCGCAGCATCTCTTTGGCGCGGTGCAGACGACTTTTCACCGTCCCAACGGTGACTCCCAGCACCTCCGCGACTTCTTGCCCGGATAGTTGGTGATAAAAAACGAGTATCAAAATCTCTTGATGAAACGGTGGCAGCGACTTGATCGCCGCCCGTAACGCTTCCTGCTGCGATTTCACTTCCGCGCTTTCGACAGGACTGGCATCGCTGCTGAAAAATGTCTCATCCAGTTCGACCAGATGCGGGGAATAACGCCGCCCCGCGTTGATCGCTCGGTTGCGCGCAATCGTCAGCAGCCACGTGCGAACTTTGCTATCGCCGCGAAAACCCGCCGCGTTGTTCCACACCGCCATCATCACATCTTGCAGCACTTCTTCGGCAAGCTGACGGTCATTCAAGAAGGACGTGAGGTAGTTCAATATATTCGCCCCATGCCGGGTGTACAGTTCACTCAGCGCCCGACCATCCCCGCGCGCGATGCGCTGCATCAACGACAAGTCGGGGTCAGGCTGTGGGGAATAAGTTGTCGTGGGCATAGAATGTGCCTGCAAGATTTCGGCCTCCGCAGCGTTCTGTGATCAAAGACACAGCCCGCGCGCGGCGCGTTCCAAAGTGATCCCTTCACATATGATACGTGCCTTGCGCGCAAACGGTGCGAACTTTTTGCGGCGGTTGTGAAGTTCGTAAAAATAGCCCAAAAGAACTGGGTGCTTTTTCGAGAAAACTCTTTACGATTAGACACAGTTATTCGCGGCGGATCACCCGTTTTGATTTTTTAACTATCGGGAGATCCCAATATGAGTACATCAGGCTTTCACACGTTTGTGTTCAAGAAAGACCTCGCCACGATCCGCCGCTATAGTGAAGATACTGCTAAGCTGTTAGAGGAGATTTACTACACGCACGGTTCCCATGCCGCATATTGCTCGGCGCAGGCGGTCAAGAAGGTGCTTCAATCGGCGCAAACATCAACCGGTGTCGCGGGCAGCAATTGGCAGGCAGAAATGCGCGAGTGTTCATATGCTCTAGCGGACACCCGCCGCGCGGTTGAAACTTTCATGTACGATACGGGAATCGCAGACTACCGCGCCTTGCGAGATTAACCTTAGCAGCTTTCGCATCGTCGCCAAGCAATAGACCCTTCGCAAGAAGGGTTTTTTGTTTGTCTATGTTATGTACGTTTCATGAGCATTGTAACTTCATCCGGTGTATAAAAAGATTGCGCCGCGCGTGAAATAACTGCCTTATTGTTTCACGCCGCAAGCGCCACTATACTTGCCATTGGCGATTGCTACTGTTCGCCGCTGGTACGATGCACGACTGACCCGGCGTGATTTAGGCTCATACATTCCAATGAAAAGACTGAACTTCAATCTCACCGCGCTGCTTTTTGTCTTGATTGTGGCGCTGTCGCTTGTTCTGCGCTTGGTAGGCATCAACTGGGACGACTATTCGCGTCTGCACCCCGACGAACGGTTTATGACCACCATCGTCAGCCGCATTGGCGACCCCGGTAACCTCATCGACGAAGCGCGCGCGCGCTGCCCCAATCAACAGGCAGCGTTTGAATTTTTTAATACCGATTGCAGCATGTGGAACCCGGATAACATCAATCCGGGCAGTTATGCCTATGGCACACTGCCGCTTTTCATCGTGCGCGCGGTAGGGCAGGTGATCATCGCCATCAACCCCGGTAACTTACCGGAACCCCGTATGTGGGTATCGTATGATTACGTGCATCTCGTCGGGCGCTTCGTCAATGCCCTATTTGACACGTTTTCGGTCATGCTGATTTTTTTCATCGGCAAACGCTTGTTCAGCAGCACGCACGGCTTGATCGCCGCGGCGCTGTATGCGCTTGCTCCTTTGCCGATCCAGCTTTCCCATTACTGGACTGTAGACGTTATTTCAAATTTCTTTTTTGTCTTGGGTATCTTCGCCCTTGTCGAAGTCGCCAAGCGCGGCGGATTTTGGGGTTATGTCCTGTTCGGGTTGGCGCTTGGCGCGGCGCTGGCATCGCGCATCAACATTTTGCCGATGGCGGCGCTGCTTCCGGTAGCGATTGCCGCGCGTCTGCAAAGTCAGGGACAGTTATTCAAGTTCCGCACATGGCTGGTGTCTGAAGGGATATTGATTCTCGGCACGTTCGCGCTGGCAGCGCTGGTGTTCCGGGTCACCCAACCCTATGCCTTCGTTGGACCGACCATCAGCAATTGGACTTTCGACGAGACTTGGCAGCAGGAAATCGAATACGTCGGCAATCTCTCGCGCCTTGAAAGCGATGGTTGGCCCCCTTCGGTGCAGTGGTTTGAACGCGCCAGCTACGTGTATCCGTGGTGGAACATGATGATGTGGGGCATGGGCTTAATCGCCGGCATCACCGCGACGATTGCCCTGATTGCGTCACTCTTGAGCCAAGCCTTCCGCCTGCGATTTAGCATTCAATTGGGCATTTTGAGCATGTGGGTGGTGGGATTCTTCGCCGTTACAGGCAACTTCCACCAGATGACCATGCGCTACTATCTGCCCATGTATCCAACGCTGTTCTTGCTGACGGCATGGTTCGTCATGTCGATTGCAGACATGATGAGATATTCGCGCCGCAAATGGATCGTGCCGGGTGTTGTCGTTGGTTCGACTGTTATTGCGGGGTTGTCGTTCGCCCTCACGCTGTATACACAACCAATCACCCGTGTGCAGGCATCCGCGTGGATGAACAGCACGCTTCCCAGCACTGTCGATCTCATCAGCGATGATGGGCTGCGTTTTCCCGCCAACGTGCAGCGCCTCTCCGGCGATATACCGCTGCAAACAGCGTTTAATGGTGAAACGTATCTTAGCGACTTGATCGACATTCCCAACCCGCGTGAAGCCCGGCTGGAAATTCAATTCTTGGATACTGTGCCAACACAGGTGAGCATCCAACTTTTGAGCGGCGGACAAAATATTATCACCGATTTCCCGCGCACCACTGACGAAAACGGGCGCGTGGTCATTGAAGGCGAATCCCTCCCTGAACTGCCGCCCGGCGCGTATGCATGGCATATCGGCGCGCAGTGGGATGAAAGTCTGCTCGTCTCTGAAGGTGAAGACCCGCCGCCGATCAGCTTCCGTTATTTCGTCCCAACGCTTGTGATCCCAAACGCCGAATCGGAAACGCGCGTCCCCGTATTGTTCCGTTCCCCCTATGAGCGCGTCCCTTATACATTCCTCAGCGAGTCACAGGCGATCAGCCTGCTTTCGGAACAATCGCTCACTGTGACGGAACTTTATTTCGCCCACGTTCTCGGTGAACCGGGTACGTTAAGCCTGCTGCTCGATGGTCAAACGTACACCGCCGAACCCGCGCCCATCGAAAACCAAATTCTCTGGAACAACACACTTGGCGAGCGTGCCCGTTTCGTGCTGGATCGTCCGATGACGATCCCCGCGCGTGTGCAAGTTACCGTTACGTCAGATCAAGGTTTCTATTTCACCGCCACCCAGATTTCTATCGAAGGCGCATGGGAAGATACTGTCCCGACACGCTTCTGCACGTATCAAGAGGGCGCGGGCGCTGTTCCCGTGTGGCGCGACTGCATCGACAACAATTCGTTCTCGCGCTATTGGTTTGCTGAACTGCCGCTCAATATGGCAGAAACCGATAATGAGGTGAAATACCGACGCATGGTCGATATTCTCACCAAAGCCGACTATCTGGTGTTGAGCAGCAACCGCTTCTACGACGCGCAGCCGCGTGTGATGCGCCGCTTCGCCATGTCGAGCGAGTATTTCAACCGCTTGTTTGATGGCGCGCTCAACTACAACTTACTCAACGTGTTCCGACGCGGCTCAAATTTCTTGGGATTCGAGTTCCCGCATGAATATCTACCCACCGACAGCGGACCAGCATGGTTGAACGAACTCGAATCGGAAGAAGCGTTCACCGTCTACGATCACCCAACAGTATTTGTGTTCCAGAATGCAGGCTTTGAAACACGGCTGTTCCCCGCTTTTGCAGGCGAAGTCGTCACCGCCGCGCTTGCCGCCGCGTCACCCATCGAACGCCTTGAACTCGACGCGCTGCCCGCCCCGACATATCAATTGGCGACTGAACCGCTGTCGAATGCGGCGGTTACAGGCGCGCTGCTCATCTGGACAATCGGCTTCTTTGCGCTTGGATGGCTCTCGTTCCCCTTCCTGTACACCATATTTCCGTCGCTGCCTTTGCGCGGATTTGGCGTTGCGCGCGCGTTGAGCTGGCTGCTGCTGTCGCTGGTGCCGTGGTGGCTGACTTCGGTTGTCGGGACATTCTTCTGGACACAAGCGGGCGTGTGGCTTGTCTTGATCGCGTTTATGGCGCTCAATGCATATATCTTCATCCGCCGCCGCGCCGAAATCACCGCGTATGTGAAACAGCACTTCCGCTTGATGCTCGTCGCGGAAGGCTTGTTCTTGCTGGTATTCCTGTTCGGTTTACTGCTGCGCGCCGTCAACCCCGATCTGTGGCAGATCGCGCGCGGCGGCGAAAAGCCGATGGACTTTGCCTATCTCAACGCTGTGTTACGCACATCGGTATTCCCGCCCCCCAATCCTTGGATGGCGGAATTTCCGATCAACTACTACTACTTCGGCTTCGTCATCGCCTCATTCCCGATCAAGATCGCGGGAATCGCGTCGGAAATTGGCTACAACCTATTCATGTCCACGCTGTACGCGGTGGTCGCGTCTGTTGTGTTCACCATCGGCTACGTGCTGCTTCCTGCCGCCCGCACTGCCACCAAGATCGGCTTGGCGATAGTCGGCACGACATTTGCGATGGTCGCGGGCAATCTCGGCGCGCTCAAGCTGCTGCTCAACCCCGAACCGGGGATGCATTCGCACCGCTTCTACTGGGCACCCACCCGTTTGCTTGCCGAATCCGCCAATCGCGCGGGCGGCGCGTTCAACGAAGTGCCGCTGTTTTCGTTCCTGTTTGGCGACCTGCACGCGCACATCGTCGGGCTGCTGCCTACCACGCTGTTCTTGCTTGGCATGTGGGCGCTGCACAAACAGAAACGCTGGTGGACGGCGATCATCGTCGGCGTGATCGCGGGTACTATCTACATGACCAACATCTGGGACGTGGTGATTTATGGTCCCTTGGGCGTGCTGCTGCTCTGGCTTGCGACCCGTCATATCGGGCGCTTTATCTGGTTTGGCATGTTGATCGGCATCAGCGCGGTGGTGGCGATGGCTCCCTATGCGCTCAATTTGAGCATCGGCTCTGGCGCGGGGATCACGGCATGGCACGGCGCGCGTTCGCTCATCGATCCGTTCCTGCTGGTTTGGGGCATCCCCATTGGCATCGCCGTGATTTGGCTGCTCACCCGCGCCCGCACGATCATCACGCTTCCGTCGATTGGCAGCACCGCGCGCACAGGCGTTGAAGTCAGTATCTTCTTGGTTGTTGTCGTCGCCATGCTGGCGCTTGACCCAGTCGTGGCAACGTCGGTGTTGTGCGCGGTCATCGCTGTGGCGGCGCTGCTCTTGGCATGGCGCGACCAGCTCGAACTCCGCTACATTCATCTCGGCGTGGCGCTGATCTTCATCGTGCTTTTTGGCATCGAATATATCGTCATTCAGCCAGATGTTGACCGCATGAACACCGTGTTCAAGACCACTTTCCAAGTCTGGGTGTGGATCGGCTTGCTCATTCCGGTGATTCTCTACTGGATGTTCCGCAACCGCTGGTATTCACAGGCGATTGCGATGATTGTCTTGATCGCGCTCGGCTTGCTGTTCCCCATCTACTCGATCCCCGCCCGTTGGGATGAGAATCTGGCTGGCGGTTTGACGCTCGATGGGGATCGCTTCTTAGAGAACTTCGTCCTACCCGAAGGCGAAGTCGATGAAGACGTGGCGATCATTTATTGGCTGCGCGCCAACGCGCAGGGGTATCCCATCTTTTCGGAATGGTACGAAGGCGAATATCGTTGGAACAGCCGCTTTTCAGTGCAAACGGGTCTGCCTGCCGTTGTGGGGTGGGGCAATCATATGCGCCAGCAGTACGGCAGCGAAATTGGACCGATTGTTGATCAGCGAATCAACGATATGCGCCTGCTCTACACGTCCGATTCGATTTCCACCACCCGCCGCTTAATTGATGAATACGATATCGATTTCATCGTCGTCGGACTGCTCGAACGCACATATGCTTCGCCGCTGTCGCTGCAAACCTTTGAAACGCTTGTCGAAGAAGGCGAACTCGAACGCGCTTTTGAAGTCGGAGATTCCGTGATCTACCGCGTGCTGTATCGCGGCGAACCGGACTCCTCCTCTGACAGCGCGAACGTTACTGGCATCAACGATGCATCATGACCACGTTGAACTCGTCAACGCTGCTGCGCGCTGTATCGTTTGTCGTAGGCGCAGTCTTGATACTGGTAGGGCAGAGCATTCTTGCTCTGCCTCACTTTGCCGAATGGTCGTCCAGCGATATTGAGCTTTACTACAATTCGCTCTTGGTGCGATTGCCCGAAAGCGTGGGCTATCCCGATTACTTCATCGTTAGCGCCGGCATGATCCTCGTCGGTTTGGCGGTGTTTGGCTTTTCCGTTTCGCCTCATCACAAGTGGATGCTCACGCCGCTTCCCGTAGCGCCGCCCTCACCATTTCAGCGCCGCCGAATTCACTGGCGCATGTACGCTGTAGTCGCGTTCGCTTCCGTTGCGATTTGGGGATATGACGCATTCAGCGCGGGAGCGAATGCTCATTTTTTCGTCTGGGCGGCGGCAGTCCTGCTTACGGGGAGTGCGTTCGCGGCGTATGATTGGCAGGTCCGCGGGGTATGTACATTCACGCGCAGGGAACTGCTGTCGGCAGCCGTTTATATCGCTTATGTGATCGCCCTCGCCATGTGCTTTCGCTTCGTCGCCTCCCATGATTTGACCGCGCGGTTTGTTATCATCGTTTGTGGCGCGTTAGTGGGGGTGGGGCTGTGGCGCTTCACACGTCTTCCACCGTACTATCTCGCGTTCGCATTCATCATCCTTATCGCGCTTGCCGCGTATACCTACAAGTGGCGTGCATGGGAATTCGCGTCTTGGGGCGACGAAGGCGCATTCTTAGCAGAAGCGATTGATCTTCTGCCTCCCGTTAATAGGGCGCAGCCTCCGCTGTACTGGAATGGGGTCTACGGGCAGCATCCCACTTTTTCGAGCTATATTCACGCGCTGGGCGTGATGCTTAACGACGGCTTGACCAGCCGCACAAATGCGCTTTATGGCTGGAAAGTCACCGAAATGGTGATGGTGATGCTCTCCGCGCTTCCATTGGCGGTTATCCTACGTCATCTCCTTCTTCAAGTGAAATTGCCGCAGCCTAGTGTACATCCCCTCACCCTCACCGGAGTGATCATCTATCTTTCCTCTCACTATCTACTGGGGTTTTCCAAGATAGGTTACAACAATCTCCAATCGCTCATTCCGGTATTGGCAGCGCTCATGTGCTTGTCGGCTGCTGTGCAGCGGCGCGGCAGTAGTGCGCTCTATTGGACAGGTGCAGCGGCAGCTTGCGCGTTCTACGTTTTTCCACTGGGCGTGCCGCTGATTCCCGTGTTTGTGGTTGGCGCAGTCTTTCTATTGGATTCACATAACGCCAGTATCCGAGAGCGAATTTGGCGGGCAGGGATGACCGCGTTAACGGTCATCATCGGAATTGTCATCACGGCACTGCCCCGTTTGGTCGATACAAGGTGGATGACGATAATGACCGAAGAAGCGGCGACGGGCGCGGCTGTCGATTTCGCGTCGCTGTTCACACAGCAAATCATCCCCAATTTCTTGTATTCGCTTACGTCCCACCTTTACTTTGCGCGTTCTACGCATTACGTCGCTTTCGCGCATCTTGATCCGCTTTCGTCGGTCTTGATGATGATGGGAATTGCCACGGTCATCATGCTGGCGCTGCGCCGCCGTTTCGCGCTGTGGCTGCTCGCTGCGTTTGTGATTATTGCTTTCGTTACCGGAGGGGTGGGACGCTACAATTATCCTAGCAACACCCGCCTTTATCTGCTCGTCCCATTTTATGCTATCTTTGCTACTGTCGGGCTTGCGATGCTGTGGGCGCACTTTGACCGCCCCGCGCGGCTGTTCAAGTCGCTGCGCGCCGTGCTGATGTTCATCATCTTAAGTGGTATCATCGCGCTCAACTGGTATCAATTCACCCATATCGCACCCTATTGGATGCACCGGTGGATTTATCATGCCATTGTGCGTGAGCTGGAGCGCCAGCCGAATATTGAACTGCTCGTCATCACGAACCCACCCAACAGCCAAGATGCGGAGGTAGGTCTCACATGGTTTGCTTTGCCGTTAGATCGTGTGATTCTGCTCGGTATTGCGGATACCGACACACCGCAAACGATCCGCGCTGCCCTTGAAGCAGCAGATGAAAGGCTTCATTCGCCGTATCTTGTGCTGATCGATAATTCCACGCCCAATTTGGAGATGATGCGCGCTGCCGCCAATAATTTGTGGGGCGCGAATCGTTTTGAATCGTATCCGCTTAATTGGCAGCAACCGCATCTTCTTGTGCGTGTGCTGCCTTAGCAGATAAAAGAGCTGCACCTTGAACAGACTGACATCATACCCTCTAACCATCTTTATCGCTGTGCCGTTGATCGCAATCTTGTGCATTATTGCACAGGGAATGCTGCTCGGATTTAATGCGAATGGATACATTCCACTGTTGGCAGCGGGCGCTGTCGCGCTGTTGATCACCAAACCCGTCCCCCCCGCTGATCAGCGTGCCAAACAAGCCGATTCGCTCGGCTTTGCGCGCGGACTTCGCCTGTTTATCGGGTTGGTCTTGTTAATCATGGGCAGCGTGTTAGTCATCAACAGCGTGGTTGAATTTCACAATCAACTGATGATCGCCCCGCTTCATGTCAATGACGATGCGCCTTGGATTACGTTTACTGTCGGTTTATCCGTCGCCCTGCTTGGCGGCGTTATCATCGTCGGCATCGGGAATCTACCGCGCCTCGACGTAACGATGTTTATCGTGATCGGCATTTTCGCGGCGGCGCTGTTCGTTCGTGTCTACAACCTTGATACGCAGCCGTTCGGCATCTGGTACGACGAAGGCATTTATGGGCTGCAAGTGCGGCTGTTCCAAGAGAACTCGCTCTTTCGCCCAATCTTCATGGAAAATCTCACGTTGCCGCACTTGTTCGCTTACGTCGCCAGCTTTCAAGCTTTTGGCAGCCAACCGACGATTGTCCCGCTGCGTGTGGTCACGGCGATCCTCGCCAGTCTGGGCGTATTCGCGGCATATCTCGTCGGGCGCGAACTGCGCGGCGCGTGGTTCGGGGTGGTGATGGCGCTTTTGCTGGCGTTCACACGCTGGTCGATCAATTTCAGCCGCCTTGCCATGACCGGTCCCGAAGCCGTCACCATGACGCTGTTCGTGTTCTATTTCGCGCTTCGTGTCGTGCGTTATGGGCGCGCACGCGATGCGATGTGGTTCGGAATCATGACGGCGATTGGTTTGTATTTCTACCGCCCATATCAAGTGCAGTTGGCGGCGATGGCAGTCTTTTTGCTGCTGGCGTATCCTTTCGCGCGGCGCGGAACAAAAACTATCCTGCTGGTCATCACCGCGCTGGTCGCCGCGCTGATCGTCATCGCCCCGTTGGGCGTGTTCGCCATTGATCGCCCCAATATGTATTTCAACCGCCTTAATCAAGTTTCCGTCTTTACTGAAGACCTGCCCGAAGCGATTGGCGGCGTTCCCGGCGCAATCTTACAGGGGACACTTCGCCACCTACAAATGTTCCATCTCGCGGGTGACCGCAACGGGCGGCACAATCTGCCCGGCGCGCCCATGCTCGATCCTGTGACGGGCGCGCTGATGGTGATCGGCTTGTTTGTCGCACTGCGCGAACTGCTTTTCAAGCGGCGTTGGGAGCATGTCTTTTTCTATCTCTCGCTCATCGTGGCGCTGTTGGGTGGGATTCTCAGCGTCAGTTTTGAAGCGCCACAGGCGCTTCGCACGATTGTCGCCATCGTCGGCGTGATCTATTTTGCTGGGTTGGGTCTCGAAGCCAGTGTCCGACTCATCGCCGATTGGGTGAGGGTGATTCCGCCCCTTCGCGCGGGGGTGCTGGCGCGCGGCGCGGCTGTGGTCGGCGCGTTGGCAGCATTCGGTGTCATTGGGTGGTGGAATATTGACATGTACTTCAATCAGCAGCGCGTCAATTTTGCGTCATGGCGCGAACATTCCACCACCGAAACGCTCACGGGTAGGTTCTATTTGAACTACAGCGATGATATGCGCTTTTTTGTCTCGCCATTGATCGGCAACGGACCCAGTACAACCTTCCTTGCCGGACCGGAAATCAATCGTTCCGTTATGCTTGACATGCCGGATCCGTTCCCGCTGCGCGTCCCGGCGGATCGTCCGGCGGCGATCATGATGCTGCCTTACGAGAATTTCTACGAAGCGTATTTACGCAGAATTTACCCGAATGGCGTTTTCAAGTATGTGCATCCGGTTGATTACGGTGTGACCGCGTCGCCGGAGGATCAGTTATTTACGGTTGTGGAGATGACAGCAGAGGATATTGGCGCGATTCAAGGCTTGCGGGATGGTCGCGGCGTTCTCTTTATACCACTTTATGGCGACTATACCTTCTACACCGATTCGCCCGCGCAAATCACGCTCGATGGCGAACCTATCGAATCGGGTGCGCCGGTGCGAATGGCGCAGGGCAACCATGCCATTACGGTAGATCCGCCAAGCGCCGCCGATTCGTTAAGCTGGCTTTATGTGCAGGTCAGTGAGCCGGAACACATCCCACAGCAGTTCTTGTTCCACGATCCAGTGCTGCCGAATGGACTGCACGCAGCATTTTACAATAATGCGGATTGGAGCGGTGATCCTGTTTCAACCAAGATTTTACCGTTGGTGTTCTGGCAGATTCATGTCATCCCCATGGCGCGCCCTTACAGCGTCGAATACACTGGGTATCTTTATGCCCCTGTAGACGGCAGTTATACCTTCGCGCTTCAAGCCATTGACGGCGCATCGCTCATCATCGACGGGCAGGAGGTGATTCCCTTCACCGATCCGGCGGTGCGCGCGGAAATTAACTTGACACTCGATCACGGCTGGCATCCTGTCGAAATTCGTTTCAGCGATACCGTGTCATCGACACGCCTTTATTGGTGGTGGATGCCTCCCGGTGCACAAAATTTTGCCCCTGTTCAGCGCGAATTCCTCTGCCCATTTGATGGCGTATGCACCCCACCCAATTATCCTTAGGTGATTGTAGGGGCACGGCGTGCGGAACTTGTTCCGTCCGTGCCCTTTTATCACAGGGAGTTCTACGCTTCTTCTTCGATGCAATGACTCGGTTGCAGCAGGCGCGCTGTGCGGCAGTACCGGAGAGGGCGAACCGGATCGCCCCATACATTCGTTTCCCATTCGTCGCCGCTGCCTTCGGTTTCATAGCCCACTTGCCGCGCGACACGGCTCAAACGCTTGCCAATCTCGGCGTGCGCGATCTGGAACGGGTACACGTCGGTGTCACTCGCGCGCTGTGCTTGATCGAGCGCCGCTTTCAGCAAATTGACATACGCCGCCTGATTTTCTTGTGCCGCCCGCCGGATGAATCCGTAATTGGTGAAGTGTCCGTCCGCTTCAGAAAGCTCCCACATCAACCGTTCCGCGCCATCGAACAGCATATCAAGATAACGCTCTAAGCTTGTTTCGCTGCTTACCATGTCTCGATTCTCCGCTTGTGCGTTCGTGTCTGCCCTTATCATAGGACGCTTCAATTTCCGCCCCGCATGACGGATGTTCGCGCTTCCCCGTGATCTTGATCAGACGATTACAGGCGCACGCGGTTTGGATCGATCACGTATTCCCACCAGTTCCATGAGATGCCATTGGTTTCGCCCACCACATGCGGAAAATGCCGGAACCACCATACATGATGCGCGCGAATATCGCCGTTTCCCCACTCAGAACAATCGACGGTGCGCGGTTCGCCTTCAATGTTCGGGAACGTGTACCAATGATCGCACCGCGACAGCACGGGCGTGCGATTGCCCCAGTCATAATCTTTGACGCTGTTAGGCGCAAAATGAACATTTCCGCACTCACTTCGCCCCGGATGTGTTTTTTCGTAGCGCGTGAATCGCTCCCATAGGTTCGCTTCGCCGCGAACGTTGGCGAACACTTTCATCATCATCGACTCGGCGCGGTGTCCCAAATCTTCGAGCATTTCGCCCACGCCGCGCTCATAGTTGAATCCCATGATGACAAAGCGTTTTTTCGCGTGATTCGTCCCTTGCAGCGGCGGCGCGTTGCACCAGAACGCGCCGGGTCCCAGCATAATCGACTCGTAGTAGCCGCAGTACGGAAATCCGAGCAGCCATACTTCGTCAATCTGGTTGTCGTTCACTCGTTCGATCATCTTGAACTGCTTAACCAGCGCCATGTAATCGACTGAATCCGGTTGGTGAAATTGGCGCGCCAGCCATGCGCGGTGAAACGTCTCGTCGGTGTAGCGAAACCCATCCAGCTTTAGCGGAAATTCATCCATTTCGATGCGTTCGACAATTTCATACTGCGCGTAGCCGTAGCTGATCGCCTGAATATCCGCGATGTACTCTGCCGCCAGCTTATCGGGATTATTCCAACCATATGCCTGCTGCGCCTTCATGCCGCCTTTCGCGCGGATGATCGGATTGTGTACAATCGCCAACACACGGGGTTGTACAGGCGGCGGGATGGGCAAATTGCTCACAATGTTCGGCGCGGGAAGTCCCGTTCGCATGTCATCCAGTGGGTGAGGTTTCCCCCTTGATCCACCGCCAAACAGTCGTTTGATCAGCGCATCCATTATTTCCTCTTGTGAATTCTTCCAAAATAAACGGCATCGCGCATGTTTTCGCATTTATAATGTTTTACAGGATGTTACAGTTCTAATACACATATTTGTGTATGATGATGTTACATGTCATTGAATATTACACAAGGGGGTAGCTATGATTCGCCATCGGAAGTTAATTCTTATCGTCCTCGCCTTCACCGCCCTGTTAGCTGCAGCGATCCCCGCGTTCGCAATCGACACCGCAGTCAGCGGCAATATTGCCAGCGGCGCGCAGTATGACCTGTGGGCACTCGACCTCATCGCGGGCGAATCCGTTGTCGCGACGCTTGTTTGTGACTTTGACGGTGTCAGCCGTCCGCTTGACCCGGTGTTGAGCGTATTCTTCCCGGGCAGCGACACATCCGACACGATTTTTGCCGACGCATACAATGACGACGGCTTTGGCTCGGATGATGACCCGAACGGCGTGGACTGCGATGCCTTCGACAGCTCGCGCGTGTTCTTCACCGCACCGGTTGCTGGAACGTATATTTTCCGCGCGGATGGCTTCGGCTCGTCCACTGGTCCGTATACCCTCACCATTCGCACCGGCAGCAGCAACCCGCTTGCGGGAGATGGTCGCATCAATCCGCACGCTCATGCACCCGTTGTCCTCTACTGCGACGGCACTTCGACCACCTTCTTCTCGGTCACTGGCACGGATCTCGGTTCGGTTGAAAATGGCGGCAGCGCCAGCTTCGCGGGTGTCAATGTCAGCCCGACGGCAGATGGTCGTATGGAACTCACCGCCCCGATGAACGGCGGCAAGACCTACTGGTTCATCTGGGATGGCTGCCCGAGTGGTTCGAGCATTACCTACACCATCGAAAACGGCGTTCCCATTCAGTTCGCCAGCGGCACGTATGGCGGCGGTAAGTAAGCGTTAAGCAGTCACACGCTTGTGTGAATGAAAAAACGCGAATGGGGGCATTTCCCATTCGCGTTTTCGTTTGCCTAGCGCCAGTTCCCATCTTCCGGCACAATGTTGACAAACTCCACGACGGATCGCGGTTCTGACATCATGTCCGCGACAGTATCGCGCCATTTGAGATAGTGCGCGGTTTCGCGGTGCTTCAGCCGATCATCCGCCGTTTTGTACACCTCGACCAGCATGAAGCGCGTCGGATCATCGCGCACCTGCAAGAAATCGAAGCGGACGATCCCCGCCTCTTGGATGCTGTTCCGCGCGTTCTCTTTGGTCGCTTCGATAAACGCCGCGCTGTGTTCCGGTTTCACCTGAATACTCACATGAATGATGTGCATAGACCTAAAATACCTCTCAATTTTCGTGCTTCGTAGAGATGCGAGAGAAATTTGTTTCTTCCGGCGTGTCCGCCACGTTTACATTTCTGGTGGGATTACTTCGCCATGCGCCATCAAGTCCTCAATATGCAGTCCAATCGCCTCATGGATCATCCGTATTGCTTCGTCGATGGTGTCACCCATGCTGGCAATCCCCAAACTGGGACACTCGACCCAATACGCAACTTCTTCATCAGGATTGCTGCGGTGAATGATGATCTTTCGCATGGTGTCACCTCATGAACGCGCCGTTATGCTTGTCCATAGTTAAAACACACGAATTGTGCGTATTCGTTCGCTTGTGTCGGCGGGGAATGTAATCCCCCGCCTGAACCTGAACCCGCTGAAGCGGGCTTGTAAGGCTTCTGACTTTCCTTCACAGAATCGTTTTTAGCCCCCTTCAGGGGGCTTACAGGCTTTTCACCTAGCCGGAGGGCTTTCAGCCTCCGGCGGAGCAAGCGGACAATTCCACATAATTCGGGCAACACAATTGCGGACGCGCCAGCGAAACTAGTTTCTCTCGCATCCCTACAACGATGGGTTCTCTCGACAATATACCACAAGGGGAGGGGCGATGTTTAGCGGCGTACAAACTCCGCCACTTCTTGCCAATACTTCACATCCCATGAGCGATTCGCCGCGCCGGATGGGGAAGGCAGCACGAACACGACCGTGTCGCCAATTCGATCTGGCTGGCGACCAAACGCGATCTTCTTTGTGCGGTAGTACGTGCTGCCCGCTTTTTTGCTCGTAAACGCCAGTGCGATAGGGTTTATCGCCTCGATTTTCGCGTGAAACGCCTCTACACCGAAATCGGACGCTTTCAACGTGTGATCCATCCCCTGCGCGAACTTGGCAAGGTCGGTCAGCCCGATCCCGTATTCCAGTACACTCGCAAACGCATCTGGTACGATCACCTGCGGGGTGAGTCCAACGTCGTGCAGCGTCCGCCAGAATTTGTTGCCGCGCCCCGCGTAATAGGCTCCCCGCCGCGCTGATTCGTTCCCTGCTGCTGTGCCGCAAAAAATCACCTTCAAATCGGGCGCAAGCAAATCCGGCAGCACTTCAGTCATGACGAATGATCCTTTACACAGCGGAGGCTTAAATCCGCTTCATCTCAAACATACGGATTGTAGGGGCACGCGGAACTTGTTCTGTCCGTGCCAAGCCCGCCCAAAACAATCTTCAAACGTCCGATCTTTGACACATATTCACTTTCACACGCTTTTGCCCCTCCCTGAATTCGGGGAGGGGCGGCTCGAACGAAGTTCGTGCGGGGTGAGGTTAAAAACAACTACGGACAAGCCTCGTTGCGTGTCCCTACGCGCGTCCCCATTTCTTATACGCTTCGTCAAACGGCACGCCGCGCGCGAAATCTTCGCGCATACCCTGTTCACGCGCTTCGACATCTTCCACTTTGACCAACGCTTCCATCGCAATCTCTTGCGGCACAACGATCACGCCGTCCGCTTCCCCGATAATCCAGTCACCGGGCGCGACACGCACGCGCGCGGTCAGCGTACCGGGCAGCGCAATCGGCACGTTGAGCGCGGTCATGCGCCAGCGCTTATTCGACTCAATCGGGGATGTGCCGCGCACACATGGCGTAAAACCGGGTATCACTTCCAGACCAAGATAGTCCCGAATATACGAATCGATGACGATGCCATGCGCGCCGCCTTCTTTCAGCGCCCAACTCGTCATTTCACCGAATTTTCCCGCGTGCAGTTCGCCACCGCTTTCGACCACCACCGCGCATCCGGGATAAAGCGCCGCGCGGAGTTCTTCAAAGTAGTTTCCCGTCCAACTGGCATCCTCATCGCCGTGCAGCGATTGTGAATACGCGCTCCCGCGCACGGTGATGACCTGTCCCGCAAGGTGTCTGTGAGGGAACAACGGTCTAATGCCTAAATCAAGACATTGGTTGGGATACCCCATCGCATCAAGCGTATCGTACAGGTTGGCGACACGGATTTTGTCCCAACGAGCCTGTAAAGCGGTTGTCGAAAGTTGTTCAGCCATCACAAAAGGTCCCCGAAGTCTCGTTGATCAATCAAAATAAGTGTCGCCGTTCCACAGCAGTGATTTCGCCACCTTCGCATTCAGTTCAACCCCGATTCCGGGTCGCTCTGAGACGCGCATGAACCCCTGCTCGATGAACGGATGATCGCCATCGCACAAATCGTTCCACCAAGGAATCTCGCGCCCATGAAATTCGAGCAGCAGGAAGTTGGGAACAGATGCCATCACATGACACGCCGCCATCATGCCGAGCGGCGACGAAACATTGTGCGGCGCGATTGGAATATAGTGCGCGTCCGCGATATCTGCAATGCGTTTCGCTTCTGCGATACCGCCCGCTTTGGCAAGGTCGGGCATGATGATGTCCGTCGCTTTAAGCGCGAACATTTCCAAAAACTCAAAGCGCGTATAGTGATTTTCGCCCGTACAAATGATGGTGCTGCTGGAACGGCGCACCTGTGCCAGCGCGTCCAAATTTTCCGCCGGAACGGGTTCTTCCAACCACAGTAAGCGAAGCGGCTCAACGGCTTTGGCGAGCGTAATCGCGGACGGGAGATCAAACTGACCATGACAGTCAATCGCAAGATCGGTAGTAAAACCGAGACCCTCTCGCAGCCCTTCGATCAACTTGATCACCTGATCCATTTCGCGCGCGCCCACCGTCCAGTTATATGGATCGAGTTTTCCGTCAACGGCATGGTCAACGTCGAATTTGACTGCCGTATACCCTTCCGCCACGACCTCAAGAGCTTTGTCCGCATACGCCTGCGGATCGCTGGTTTCTCCCGCGTGACAGTCGGCATACAAGCGGAGTTTGTCACGAAATTTGCCGCCGAGCAGTTTATACACGGGAACGCCGAGTGCCTTTCCAACAATGTCGTAAAGCGCGTTGTCGATTCCCGTGAGCGCGAAAATCAGCGGCGCGTGGTTCGAACCGCCGTACCGTCCACGCCGCCGCAGTTTTTCATAGATCAAATTGATGTTGAAGGGGTCTTCGCCAATCAACATCGGTTTCATGGCAAGTATTGCTGCTTTGGTCGCAAACCCCGAAAAACCCGCGCCGCCGGAATTACATTCGCCCGTACCAACAAGTCCTTGATCGGTATAGATGCGAACGAACGTCCACACACTCCCGCCGCTGTCGGGTTCTTCTCGACCAATGACACATGCTTGCACATCCGTGATCTTCATTTCGAGTTAGCCTTTAATGCTGCCAGCGGTCAGCCCACCCACTAAATAACGCTGTGCGTAAACATAGACGATCACGACAGGTACCGCCATCATCAGTGATGCCGCCATGAGCTGTCCCCAAGGATAGATGTCACCGAACACCAGCAGTTGCAGCCCAACGGGCAGAGTTTTTAGACTGTCGCTGGTGATGAACACAAACGCATACAAAAATTCGTTCCACGCATTGGTGAAAGCGAACAGCGTGACCGAGAGCAGGGCGGGCGCGGCGAGCGGTAACGTCACCCGCCAAAATGCGCCAAACCGTTTCGCGCCGTCAATTAACGCTGCTTCTTCAAGTTCAACCGGGATCGAACGGAAATACCCCAACATCACCCATGTCGCAAACGGCGTGAGAAACGTTGGATAGGTGAGGATCAGCGCGGAATAGCTGTCAATCACGCCAATTTCGGTGAGGATGCGATACAGCGGGATAAACAACAGCGATGCGGGAAGCAGGTAGGTGATAAGCAGAAGCGTCGTAAGCATCCCCGCCCCCAAAAAGCGCAGCCGCGCCAGTGCATACGCGCCAAGCGAAGCAATCGCTATCGAAAGCGCGGTGCTGGTGGTGGCGACGATGAACGTATTGCCAAACCATCTCAAAAACGGCGTATCGACCAGTAACGAGCGATATTGCTCGAATGTCCACGGGTTTGGCACAAACACAGAAGACATTTGTTGAATTTGCAGGTCGCTCTTAAACGACGTGACGACAATCCAGTATACGGGGAACAATACAAAGATGAACGCGGGAATGAGCAGCAGCAGCCGTGTTCTCACATCCATTCGCTCTCGCTGCGCGCGGCTCCAGCGCGGCTCCGCACGCGGTGGGATCAGCGCCTTTATCACGGCATTCACCGCGTTCATCCCCCAATACAGCGGCTGCAAGATGAGGCTGACCGAGAACCCGATGAAGCGGTCAAACGATTGGAAGATGCGTTCAAACCGCGACATTTTGCCGGCTTCATTCATATTTTCTGCCGGGCGCATGTGACGCGCGAGAAAGAAGATCATCACTGCCATGAAGGGAGCCATGCTCAACGCGGTGGCGACTCCCGGACCAAAACGCAGCCCGATGATTGCCTTTTCGTAAGCAAGGATCGAAAACAGACGTGTCGCGCCCCCCGGTCCGCCGCCCGTCATCAAGAAAACCAGACCGAAGGTATTGAACGTCATGATGAATGACAGCAGCAGCGTGGTGATAATGACGTATCGCAGACCCGGCATGGTGATGTATTGAAACCGCTGAAGCACGTTTGCGCCATCGACTTCTGCCGCTTCATACTGCTCACGGTCAATTGCCTTCAGCCCTGCCAGCAGCAAAATGACATAAAAGGGTATCCCCTTCCATACATTGACCATGATCACGCTCAGCATTGCCAAACCCGGCTCGGCAAGCCACGCGACTGGGCGATTGATGATCCCCAACCCCTGCAAAATAGGATTCAAGCCGCCAAAAATCGGATCGTAGATACTTCGCCACGTAAGCGCGGTGACGACTTCCGGCACAATCCACGGCACCAAGATTAGCCCTGTAAGCAAATTTTTCGCCGGCAAACGCCCATGCAGCAGCAGCGCAATGCCCAACCCCGCGATAAATTTAAGCGTGACCGAAACAACCGTAAACACCACCGTGTTTCGTACCGCGCTGAGATAGTCGCTGTCTTGCAGCAGCCGTGCATAATTGTCCAACCCGACAAATACTTCGGTGCGCGTGATGAGCGAACGGGTTGTCATGCTTAAATGGATGGCGTTAATGAAGGGGTACAGAATTAACCCACCCATGATGATGATAATGGGCAGGACAAACACGAATGCCAATTTCCAATCGCGTCCTAATATTCTTGAGAGCGTGCTTTTATGCACGGTCCGTACAGGGCGGTAGAAGTCCGTCGATACTTTCAGCCCTTTCGACTGATCCATTTGCCTTCTCTTTCGATTGTGCCATGATGATTGGGCGTTTCGGCTGGTTCTGGCTGCAAAATGGATGCCAGAACTCAACTTGGGCTAACAAGCAGGTGGAGCGACGCATCGCTCCACCTGCTTTGCGATGATGTTAAGATTGAGGAGCGCCGCCTTCTTCAAAGATTTGTACAATGCGGTTGTGAGCATCTTCCACAGCTTGTGCGGGAGTCATGGCTCCAGTGGTCACATTCGCCATCATCTGGCTGGTGATTGCCGCGCCATCAATCGCGTCGATCAACGCATTTGGCGGAGCAGGGTGCGAACGTCCGTAGAAAATCTCTTCGTTCAGCAAAATCTCGCGGAAAACAGCAAAGTTGGGATCTGTGCCGAGAACCTCATCCGTCCACAAGTTTTCATATGCAGGCAGGAACAACCCGCCGCCGTTCTGCGCCATCGGGACATAGGTAGCGGGGTTGAGCAGGTGGACGATGAGTTGTTTGGCCGCGTCAACATTGGGCGCGCCGCGGAAAATCGTCAGCCATCCGCTGCTGCCCGCTTCCAATAGGCGACCATCCAGTGTCAGCGGATTGTGGAGTACGGCAGTGTTCTCAAACACGGGGTTGTTGTTCGCTTTAGCGGCGGCATATACGCTCGGCTGATTGATCGTCAGCGCAATCGTCCCGGCGAGGTAAGCCTCGTTATTGCTCGTGTCCGTCCAGCTTTCGATACCGGGCGGCAGCATTGGGCGGAAGCGGTCACTCATATATGTTTCCGCCAGCCATTCAACGGCAGCCAAAGTTTCTGGCGAATTGAACGTCACGCGCAAACCGGTTTCATCGGTGAAACTTCCGCCAAATCCTTGAATCACCGAGAGGATGAATCCGTGTGCGTCACCGCTGCGGTTAATCGTCAGCCCCCATCCCCACATGTTGTTGTCGGGGTCAGAAACCGCCAGCGCCGCTTCTCGTCGTGCATCCCATGTGTCAAGCGTGTTAACGTCAATACCTGCCGCTTCAAAAACATCGCGCCGCGCGAACCATGCGCCCGTCGTACACATGAACGGCACAGCCCACCATCTGCCGTCAATCTTGGCGTTGGCTTCCGCGATTCGCGGCACAACCGCGCCGTACTGGTTGATCAATGTCTCAACCACATCGGTGACATCTTCAACAAGGTTGAGCGCGTACATTTGCGGGATGCTCAGGACATGGTAGCCAAGGTCGGGCGGGTTGCCCGCTTCGACTGCTGCCAGCATTTTCGCGGTGAAATCACCGAAGATTTCCGGGTTGGCGGTGGAAATGTTGAGTGGGATGTTATTCTCAGCCCCGAATGCTTCAACAGCTTCGCGGAACATTGTTTGAACAACTTCAAAATATTCAGTCTTGTGAATGACACTCAGTGTACCAGCAGTCCCCACCGGCAGCGGCAGCGGCGTAGGCGTTGGGGCAGGGGTTGCCGTCGCGTCTTGAGCCAATATGATTCCGGTTTGCGCGGCGGCAAGCGCTGCGCCCGATGCACCAGCGAGACGTAAAAACTCACGGCGCGTTAAGTTCTTTTTTCCCATCCCTCTAGACTCCTTAATAGATAACCTTTAACAAAATGATGTGGCGTGCTGTTCTTGCGTGCCGGCTTCCCCCTTTCGGCGCTTATGGATTAATTTTGGGCCATATGAGCATGATATGCTCTTGGACTGCACGGACGGCGGCTTCGGCATCATGTGCGCGTAAGGCATCGACAATCACCGTGTGCCGCGTGGCGATTTCTACATAATCGGGATAGTGAATAGGATGGGACTGCACGATGAAACGTTCGCATTGGGTAGACAGCGGATTCCATACCCGCAGCAAGCTGGAACGCCCGGACAGTTCAACGATAGTGCGGTGCAGTCCCATATCAAATTCAGCCAAACGAATAATGTCGTTGGCGACTGCCGCTTTTTGCATGTCGTAGATCAGCGAGTCAAGCTGGCTGCATTGTTCGGGGGTAATGTGCTGCGCGGTGTGCCGGATAGCAAACGCTTCGATGCTGGCGCGCACGGCAAAAAGTTCGTACATCTCATCCATGGGGATGC
Organism: Anaerolineae bacterium; assembly: GCA_034434595.1. Taxonomy (GTDB): domain Bacteria; phylum Chloroflexota; class Anaerolineae; order Aggregatilineales; family Phototrophicaceae; genus Flexifilum. The sequence goes on along the minus strand of DAOTZD010000004.1, from coordinate 88,995 downwards.
TGGTTACGTAGCTGGCGCTGCGCGCTTTGCGCTCAACCAATCCATCGCGTTCAAGCCGCTGAAGGGCTTCGCGCACAGGTCCTTGGCTGGTGCTCATGCGCTTGGCGATGTCTAATTCGACGAGTTTTTCGCCGGGAGCAAGTTCTGACGAGATAATTGCAAGCCGCAGATAGCTGTAGACCTGATCTGCCAGCGATGTAATTTGTACATCACGTTTGTGAGGTGTTCTAAGGCTCAAATCTTTTTGCCACAATCCACTTAATTATTAATAATCAATCATTGTAGGGGCATTTTGTGACCTGTCAACAAATTCAATTGATCAAGCGGCGTTTTTATTCGCTATGACGCATTTACGGGAGAATCCACCATGGACGGCAACCAATCCTTAGAAGCAAACGTCAATACTTATTCTCGCCCCACCGACCTAAAAATTACCGATATGCGCGTGTGTAATCTGCGCGGCTTGCCTTTTGATTGTTCGATCATCCGCTTGGACACGAATCAGGGAATCAGCGGCTACGGCGAAGTGCGCGATGGCGCAAGCCCAACCTTCGCGCTCATGCTCAAAAGCCGAATCATTGGCGAAAACCCCTGCAACATCGACAAAATCTTCCGCAAGATCAAACAGTTCGGCCATCATGCGCGGCAGGGGGGCGGCGTTTGCGGGATCGAAATGGCGCTCTTTGATCTCGCGGGTAAAGCCTACAACGTCCCCGCTTATCAACTGCTAGGCGGCAAGTTCCGCGACAAAGTGCTGTGCTACTGCGATACCGACTCGGTGGCGGATGGTCGGCAAATGGGCGAACGGCTCAAAAAGCGCATGGAACGCGGCTTCAAATTCTTGAAAATGGACATTGGAATCGGACTTCTGAAAGACATCCCCGGCGCGTTGAGCGCTCCGCCGGACATGCTCGACAGCACGACGATCATGCACCCATTCACGGGCATTCAAGTGACGCAGTTGGGCATCGAGTATCTGGTGGAATACGTCCGGCAGGTGCGCGACGTGATTGGCTATGAAATTCCGCTTGCAGCGGATCATTTCGGTCATCTCAATGTCGAAAGCGCCATTCGGCTTGGTCGCGCGCTCGATCCTTTTACGCTGGCGTGGTACGAAGACGTGATCCCGTGGCAGCTAACGGAACAATGGGTGAAACTTTCGCAAAATGTATCTACGCCGCTGTGTACAGGTGAAGATATTTATTTGAAAGAGGGATTCCTGCCGCTGCTTAAGTCACATGCCCTCTCGGTCATCCATCCCGATCTAGCAACTTCCGGCGGGCTGCTGGAAACCAAGAAAATTGGGGATTTGGCGCAGGATTACGGCGTGGCGATGGCAATGCACTTTGCGGGTTCGCCCGTTTCATTTTTCGCCAACATTCACTGTGCCGCCGCCACCGAAAACTTCTATGTGCTAGAGAATCATTCTGTCGATATTGCGTGGTGGGATAACTTGGTGCAGGGCATTTCCACGCCAATCATTCAAGATGGCTTTGCCATTGTCCCTGAAGCGCCCGGTTTAGGCTTTACCGATGTCAATGAAGAAGGGCTGCGAAGCTGCATGGATATGAGCCGTCGCGGCGGCTACTTCGATGCCACCACCGAATGGGACGACGAACGCTCCCATGATCGGCTGTGGAGCTAAACAGAGCTGCGGGGAAAAAGGCGCTCAAGCGCACCTATAAGCCGCTTTTTGTGGGGTTGCCCCCGGTGATCATCTCTCTGCGAACGCGATTGCTCGCGCCGTCAAGCGGCATACCCGGCGCTTTTTGCGGGACGGGTCGCCCCAATGCGCCTGCTTTGCCTTGCTCCCGGTGGGGTTTGCCCAGCCGCGATTGTTACCAACCGCGCTGGTAGTCTCTTACACTACCGTTTCACCCTCACGGAATGTCCCCGACGGGACATTCCGCAATATCCTTCTCTGTTGCACTATTCCATCGGATCACTCCGCCCGGTTGTTAACCGGCACCGTACCCTATGGAGAGCGGACTTTCCTCGACAGAACATCCCCTTGCGGAGACTCCCGCCGCGATCACCCGGCGTGCTTGAGCGCATAAATATTATACCCCCGCGCTTTTCCCTTGCGTACCCGCATGTTGCGGGGTGAAGCAGTCAAGCGGCGGACTATCGTGGGTTGTGTCTGCCCGTTCCCACCCGTACAATGTCCATGTTTGTTTCGGTAGATGAGACACGACTTACTGTATGGCTTCTGCTTCCCGTGTACGCAAGCGTGAGCCGCGCCCAACCTTCGGGCGATGGCTTCGCCGCATCGCGCAGTTCTGGCGCGGATTCTTCGCGCCGGGGGATGTCCCCACGCTGATCGTCAGCGCCATCTTGATCCTCATGCCCGCGCTGGCGCTTAATGCCGCTGGCTGGCCCCTTGAGATGCGAACCGTCGCGCCCGTCGCTCTGTTGAGCATCCTCTTTGGGTTTCTTTTAGCGCGCAGCCACTACAACGAACTCATCGGCTTGATCATCAGCAGCATCTACGGCGCGTCATTTTCACTGCTCATCGCGGCGATCAACGATCCCGGTGACTTGGGCGAAGGCGTATACAACACGTTCTCGCGCCTGTTCACATGGATCGTCGATGCCCTTAGCGGCGGCATCAACCAAGACCCGCTGGTATTCACCCTGCTGGCAAGCGGATTGTTCTGGCTGCTCGGCTATAACCTTGTCTGGCATCTCTTTCGCGTGGATCGGGTATGGCGGGCGGTGCTTCCTCCCGCGTTGATCCTCGTCACCAACAGCGTCTATTACACCGGCGCTTCCAACCTCGACGGTTATCTGCTCGTTTTCACGTTTCTCACCCTGCTGCTGATCGTGCGCTCCAACCTCGACAGCCGCGAGTGGGATTGGTATCTCAACGGCATTCGCACACCCGCGAAACTCCGCTGGCAGGTATTCCGCGTCGGTACGCTCATGGCGGTGATCATCCTTGCCTTCGCGTGGTTAATTCCGTCGAGCGATTTACAAGATCGCTTGCAGCGGTTTCAAGAATTTCTCGCCAACGAACCCCTCACGCAGATGAGCGAGCTGTGGAATCGCCTATTTGAATCCGCCGAAACCCAAGGTCCCACCACCGCCGATTACTACGGCGGCGATTCGCTCCAGCTCGGCGGCGCGATCCGTTTGGGCGATGATGTCGTCTTTTTTGTCGATGCACCGCCTACGCGCCGCTACTACTGGCGTTCGCGCGTATTCGATACGTATGACGCGGGGCGCTGGACTTCGGCGGCGGATACCCGACTCACCGATCCCGAAGCGCCGTTGGAGATCAACGCCGAACCGTACATCGCCGGATCGCGCGTGCCAGTCCAGCAGCAGTTCATCATGGGATTGAGCGCATCGCGCTTGGTCTATGCCGCGCCGCAGCCATCGCGCGTTGATTTGCCCACCCGCACCGACTTGCGCTATTCGGATGCCAGCCAATCGCAGATGCTTGTCTCGGTCATTCGCCCCATGCGCGTGCTGTACGAAGGCGATACCTACACCGTCACCAGCTTGATGAACGCCGCCACAGCCGATCAACTGCGCGCTGCCGGAACGCAATATCCCGCGTGGGTGACGAGTACCTATCACAACTACATACCGTCAATGACTCCCCGCACCGCCGAACTCGCCCGTCAAATCGTCACTGCGGCGGGCGCGACCACGCCTTACGATATGGCACGCGCCATCGAAGCGTGGTTGCGCGTCAACATCACCTACAACGAGGTGATTCCGCAGCCGCCGCCGGGACGCGATGCGGTTGATTGGGTGCTGTTCGATTTACGACAGGGATACTGCAATTACTATGCCTCGTCGATGGTGCTGATGCTGCGCTCGTTGGGCGTGCCCGTGCGAATGGCGGCGGGCTTCGCGCAGGGGCAGTATGACGAAGCACAGCGCGCTTATGTCGTCCGCGAGAAGGACGCGCATACGTGGGTGGAAGTCTATTTCCCCGGCTATGGTTGGATCGAATTTGAGCCGACTTCCGCGCAAGCGCCGATCAATCGCGGCGATCCTGACGATCAGCAGCAGCCGACGATCACGCCAAGTCAGCCGACTTCAACACCATCCGCGACCCCGACACCGAGCGAAACGCCCACGCCCACGGACACGCCCACGCTCGATCCATCCACCACGCCCAGCGGCGAACCGGATTCGGCGGTCGGGCAGGAACAGCCGCCGACACTCACGCCAACTCCACAGCCGACGTTTACGGCGACTCCCGTGCCGCTTCCGACACAGCCGCCGCCCACGCGACCTCAACCGCGCGGACCGCTGTCGTTTATCATCCCCGCGCTCACGGCGCTGCTGGTCTTTTTGCTGGTGATTGGCTTGCTGGTCGCGCTGGCATTCTTGATCTACTGGTGGTGGGAATGGCGCGGCTTGCGCGGCATGAACCCGATTATGCGCGCTTATGCCCGCTTAGAACGGTATCTCCCGCTGGTGGGGATTCGCCCCGCCGCTGAACAAACACCGGATGAACGCCGCCAAGTTGTCGCGCGTCAGCTTCCTATCATCGAGCCGCCCGTCACGCAGATCACGCGGCTGTACACCGTCGAACGCTACGGCGCACCGGATCGATCCGCCGCCGAAACCGAATCGCGCGCCGAACGCGCGGATCGCGCATGGCTAGCGGCGCGCGCTGGAATTGTGGCGAAGTGGGCGCGGCGTAAATTCCTGCCCTTCCTGCCAAGCGATGACGCAAATCGCCGCTATCAAGAACGCCGCGCCAAACGTCGCAAACGCGATCACGACGGGCAATCGTAGGAATAATGGGCAGGAATCAAAGAGGGCGAGAATTCTCTCCCGCCCTCTGCGATGCATCTCTTGATTAGTGTGTTCGCAGCCCGATTTTGTGCGTAGCCGCTGCGCCCACCGTCTTGATCTTGCCCATCAAATGATGCTCAAGCAGCGGGGCGGATAACAGCCGAAGCGCCGCGCCTATCAGCAGCACCGTCACCAGATTCATGCCAGAATTTGCCAGCGCGCTCCCCAACAGCGGACCCACAAACGTCGCCGCGCCAATCACCTGATGATATGCAACCGAATAATCAGTCATTTTGTCGGCAGGCGTGTTTTCAGTGAAATACGCGAACAAGCCGATCATCGCTGTTGCCGTCCACGTCGCGCCGGAAATCGCCGCGCCGATCAGCGTAACATACATATTCGGTGAGAACGCGAAGATCATCGCCGCCACACCCGTGCCAAGCATCGCCAGCGCGATCATCGCGCGAGTGCCAATGTGCGCGCTAATGCGCGTGGCAAAAATGCCCACCATCGCGCCTGCGGATAATTCCACCAGACCGAACAATGCCATAAAGCCTTCCGTCGCGCCCAAATTGCGGACGATATGCAGCGGCGTGACCGGGAACACCGAGAAGAACGCGATATGTGTGATCACCACGACCAGCGCCACACTGCGAAAAGCCGGCGTTTTCCATGGCGCAACCATGCGCGTCCATTCTTCGCGCAGCGATGTTTTCTGCTGTTCCCGCGGGATATATCTATGGCACGAATTGAATTTCTCATTCACGCTCAAACAGTGGCGCAAACTGATCAACGCGAACACGAACGCAATCACGTACATCACTTGATAATTGAGCGGGAAGGGCGCTTGCTCTAACCATAACCCAAACGCCAGCGCACCCACCGCAATCGTGATATTCATCACCATCGAACGGCGGCTGAGCAGTTTTTGCATTTGTTGATCGTGAATCGCGCTTCGCATCAACGTGACGAACGCCGTTGCCGCGATCCCTTGCATCAATGCGGGAAGGGCTGCGGAAATGATCAACCATGCGGGCTGCCACTGCCGTGGAAACAACGGCGCGAATGCTGGAAGCAGGAAGATGAATCGGAATCCAAGACCGGGGAATATGAGCGCGCGCGATACACTCGAAAAGCGCCGCACCCACAGCGCCCCCACCGATGATGACAGCAGCAGCACCAATGCGGGTAATGCCGTCAGCCAGCCGAGATCGGACGGGGAAGCCCCCAACCGAATCGCATAGACCGACGTAAAGCGCGAAGTCGCGGCAAGCGCCAGCCCAAACCAAGCGATGTCGAGTACTAGATGATTGAAGTTCGCACGCTCAGTTGACGCAAGCCCATTCGGCGCAAGCGGCAAAGACCATTTGACCTGCATAATACTAGTGCCTTTAGAGTTGTGTTAGAAGGATTGCTACACGTAACCGTGTTACACGTAAGAAGTTAAACATCTATTAAACGCTACACCCGCCCTCACAGGCGAAGCAATAGAACCACAAGATTCCACTTGGTTCTATTGGTTATGGAGCAATTTCGCTCAAAAGCACGCCATTCATCAGGTTCGTAAATGAAGCATTATCGCTATAGTGAAGCTAAGCTAATAGTTCAAATATGCTGGACAAATTGGATACAGCATTGAAGGTAGGGACGCGATATAAGGCTTGTCCGCAATTGTATCGTCCGCATTGTGCGGATTCGTTCGCTTGCGTCGGCAGCGGGACCTCCGCCTGATCCTTGCACCCGCTGAAGCGGGCTTCATAACGTCTGCTGTGATACCCATCTTCACGCTTCACGCGCAGACGCGCTACCAGCCGGCATCAGCCGGTGCGCTTCTCGCAGCTTGAGCGAAGCCGGGTTCTCAGCCTACAGCGGCAAAGCGCAAGAGAAGCTTTTATTTGCGGACAAGCCTTTCTGCGCGTCTGCCGAAAAACGGTTATGGCTTAGAAGCTGTCTCAAGTATTGATTGTTGTTCACCGTAGTAGAAAAAGGTCTAGTATGCTTTCTAGCTTACAAATTGCCCAACGCGCGACTCTCAAGCCCATCGAGCAAATTGCCGACGAAATGGGACTGACAACCGATGATTTCGATCTCTATGGCAGCCCCTATGTAGCAAAACTTCGGCTCGATGCGCTCGACAAACTCAAAGATCGCCCGAACGCCAAATATATTTTGGTCACAGCCATCACGCCCACTCCATTAGGGGAGGGAAAGAGTACGACAACCGTAGGTTTGGGGCAGGCGATGAAACACATCGGCAAACGCGGCATCATCGCGCTTCGCCAGCCTTCGCAGGGACCGACATTTGGCATCAAGGGCGGCGCGGCGGGCGGTGGCTATTCGCAAGTCGTGCCGATGGAAACGTTCAATCTCCACCTCACAGGCGATATTCACGCGGTTACAGCGGCGAACAACCTGCTTGCCGCCATGATTGACAACCGCCTGCTGCGCGATAACCCCCTCAATATCGATCCCGAAACCATCACGTGGAAGCGTGTACTCGACGTAAATGACCGCGCGCTGCGCGACATCATCATCGGCTTGGGTGGCAAAAATGTCGGCGGCTTCCCACGTGAAAGCGGCTTCGATATTTCCGTCGCCAGCGAAGTCATGGCGATTCTCGCGCTCACTACGTCCTTGCAAGACATCCGCCAACGCTTCGGGCGTATCGTCGTTGCGCTCACCAAGAACAAAGAACCCGTCACCGCCGAGCAGATCGGCGCGGCGGGCGCGATGACGGTCTTAATGCGTGAGGCGCTTCGCCCGAATTTGCTGCAAACCCTCGAAAACACGCCCGCATTTGTCCATGCCGGACCATTCGCCAATATCGCGCAGGGGAACAGCAGTATCCTTGCCGATATGTTTGGCATCAAGTGCGGCGATTACTTGATCACTGAAGCGGGTTTCGCGGCGGATATTGGCGCGGAGAAGTTCTTCAACATCAAGTGCCGCGCCAGTGGACTCAAACCCGACGCAGCCGTTTTGGTCGCCACCGTGCGCGCGCTCAAAACCCACAGCGGACGCTATAAAGTCGTCGCGGGCAAACCCCTCCCGCCTGAAATGCTCGAAAAGAACATCGCCGATGTGGAAAGCGGCGCATCGAACCTTCGCCGTCACATCGAAAACATCAAAAAGCACGGCGTTACGCCTGTTGTGGCGATCAACTCGTTCGTGGGCGACCATCCCGAAGAAATCGAAGCGATCCGCCGGATTGCGATTGAAGCCGGCGCGTTGGGCGCTGCTGTTGGCAGTCACTTCATGGATGGCGGCAAAGGCGCGATTGAACTTGCCGAAATGGTGGTCACGGCGGCGAATCGCCCCAATCAATTCCACCCGCTGTATGACCTCGATCTGCCGATCAAGCGCAAAATCGAAATCATCGCCACCGAAATTTACGGCGCGGCAGGTGTGAGCTATGAACCCGCCGCCGAACGCCAGATTCGGGACTACGAAGCGAACGGTTTCGGCAAACTGCCCATCTGCATGGCAAAAACGCATCTCAGTTTCAGCCACGATCCCGCCCTAAAAGGCGCGCCGACGGGCTTCACCCTGCCGATCCGTGAGGTGCGCGCCAGCGTCGGCGCGGGATTTATCTATCCCCTGTGCGGCGAAATGACCACGATGCCCGGTTTGCCCGAACATCCCGCCGCCGAAAAAGTCGATATTGACAAAGACGGCAATATCGTCGGCTTATTCTAGCGGAAATTCGACACTCGTAGAGGCGGCGGCGACACGAGCTTCGCATGAGCCGCCCATTTTGCCTTTTCTCACGGTTGTTTATGCCAAATTTATGCGCCGTCTGCTATAGTTGAGGCGAGAGTTATCCGAAACAGGGCAGCCCGTTGAAGGGAGAGCCGATTATGTCGTTCTTTGGCAGCCGCCGACAAACAGATACCCGCCCCGGCGAAAATCGCCCCGGCGACAGCACTTCACCCACGCGCGATTCCACCGCGCAGCGTCCACAGCCGCCGCAGTCCCCCGTCGCCCCGACTCCGCAGGTGGGGTTTGAAACCGTGCTGGGGACGAGCAGCACGTTAGAAGGCGTACTTCGCAGCAGCGCCAATGTCCGCCTCGATGGCACTTTCACCGGCACATTAGAGATCACCGGGAATGTGCTGGTTGGTGAAACCGCCAAAATCAACGCGGACATTAACGCGAAGAACATCTCGATTGCGGGCGCGGTGCGCGGCAACGTGAGCGGGAAAAAAGTGCAAATTCTGCGTACCGGGCGCGTGTGGGGAGATATTCGCGCCGCCGCGCTGACAACCGAAGAAGGCGCATTCATCGACGGCAAGATTACGATGGTCAGCCAAGACCCGATCAACCCACCAGATTTCGGCACGCTGTTCAACCGCACCGATACGGCGCTAGATGATTCAATTGCCAACCGCCCGCCCACCGAATCGCGTAAAACCGATGAAGTCCCTGTTGTGCGCGGCTTGGGTGCGACGGAAGACGAACCCACGCCGATTGGCGAAAGCGATTCGCAGCGCGGCACGGATGAAGTGGTTGGTGAAGGCACGCGCTACGAACAAAATCGCCCTGATTTAAGCGTAGATGTGCCCGTATCTGCCGTCCCCAGCATGACCGGAAGCGGACACAATGCCTCTACTACCGCGGTGGATGCCGAAGCCGAACTCGACACCCTCACAGGCGGATCGGGCAGCGCGCCCGTTCAAGACGTTACGCCGATCAACCGCGTGTCGGCAGCCGCCCCGCTGACGGACACGGAAGATCGCGCGGATAAACTTGCGGCGGATTACGGTAAAACACCGGAAGATGAACTATCTCCCCGCCCAAATCCATCGACGGACTAAAGCCCTTATACCGCTGGCTGTATTGGAGAAACCGCTGAAGCCATGATCAAAGTGCTGTTTGTGTGTATGGGCAATATTTGCCGTTCGCCTATGGCGGAAGCCGTGTTCAACCATATGATCCGCAAGGCAGGGTTGACCGAACAAATCACCGTGGATTCTGCCGGGACAGGTGGGTGGCACGTCGGTGATCCGGCGCATCCCGGCACGCTCAAGGTGTTGGAAAAGAACGAGATTCCCTATGATGGGCGCGCGCGCCAAACCAGTTGGAGCGATCTCTACGACTTCCATTACGTGCTGGCGATGGATCGCGAGAATTTGAGCGTACTCGAACGCGCGGCGCGCAGCACGCCAAAGGGCGCTCCATCAGCCGAAATTGGGCTGTTCTTGAGCTACGCAAAAACAGCAGGCACAGTAACCGTCGATGAAGTCAGCGACCCCTACTATCATGGTCGCTTTGATGACACCTTCGAGATAGTGGTCAAGGGCTGCGCTGCGCTCCTTGACCACATCCGCAAGACGCATAACCTGTAAACAGACATTTGTGGGTCGGGAACCCGCCCCGTCGTTCTTGTCTCTGTGCATTACAAAACGGATGAGGCAGGCATCAGTCCTACATTCAACGATTACGCATCGGCTCATTTTCCCTATGCGGTGAATCCTTCTTTTCTCTCTTTATTTCCCCTTCCACACGGGGGCGCGTTTTTCTACAAACGCCATGAACCCTTCCGCACCATCGTCCCCATACAGAATTTCCCGTTGGAAGTTCGCCTCGCGCGCCAGCGCATCGTCATAGCTCGAATTGAGCGATTCTTGCACCGCGCGTTTGCCCAATCGCAGCGCCGCTGGTGACTGCTTGCTGATCTTCCCCGCGTATGCAAGCACTTCATCCATAAATGTTTCAACCGGATACACGCGGTTCGCCAACCCCACACTGACTGCTGTTTGCGCGTCTACATCCATGCCTGTGAACATCATTTCCAGCGCGCGCCCTGTGCCGACCAAACGCGGTAGCAGATACGTCCCGCCGCCATCGGGGATCAAGCCCACGCGAATGAACAATTCGCTGAACTTGGCGCGTTCGCTGGCAAGGCGAATATCGCACGCCAGCGCCATATCACAGCCGATCCCCGCCGCGTAACCATCCACCGCCGCGATCACAGGGTAGGGAAAGGCGCGGATCGCTTTCAGCGTCGGTCCGTACACTTCCGTCAGCATCCGGTACGTGCTGTCGGCGGTCATCCCGTTCACCACCGCTTTTTTGATGTCCGCGCCTGCGGAGAACGATCCCCCCGCGCCCGTGAGGACGACGCAGCGCGTCCCGTCGTTTTCAGCGGCATTCAACGCTTCGCGGATCGCTGGCATCACTACATCATCGACAGCATTTTTCACTTCAGGGCGGTTGATCGTGAGGATAGTTACGGCATCATGACGTTCGACCAAAAGGGACTCTGTTTGAATTTGCATAAAGAATTCCTTTAACAATCAAATGGCGATTAGATTATTGTATCCTAACGCCAACAAAAACGGGATGTTTCACCACATCCCGCCTGACACACACCTATAGGGGCGGCTCACGAGCCGCCCGTTGTTGGCGGGCGCATCGTGATGCGCCCTTATGGGCTGGTTTTCCCCGATTTTTGCCCGGCAGGCTTGGATACCGCCGCTTTCACTGTCGCGGTGGATCGCGCCGGCGCGCTCAACGTTTTCGGCGCGCTCGCTTTCGCGGCAGGTTTTGGCGGCGTTTCTTTCGCGCGCAGGGTTTTCATCGTTTCATCGAGCAAATACTCGCTGTTGATGTAATCCCCGCGCAGGACCACGAACAACACCCCTGCGGTCACGATCATCGCGCCCGCCAGCAGGGTATTTTCGCTCGCCAAAAACAGCGCGATCAGCCCCATCACCACGAACATCAGCACAATTCCTTGTGGCGGAGCGCCGCTTGGCACACTCCCGCGCACGATAGTCATGTTGTTTTCGCGGTCAAGCTGCGCCGTCAGCGTCGTGCGCCGCGAGATCGTGGCGATCACGCGCGTGGACGTACTCAACTCAAAAGTCCCGCTTTTGGTGGCGATCAATCCTTCGATGCCGGGCTTGCTGGCAGTCCCCTTCACTTGCGTGCGCTCGTTAATCGCGCTCAAGCATTGCGAAACGGTTTTGTCGGTGTACAAGATGAAGCGCATAAGACTCCGAAAGGATGAGCTGAAACGATCACTTACAACGTTGGAACAGTCACGCCGCCATCGACGACGAATACTTGTCCCGTCGCAAAATTTGATGCGGGCGACGCGAGAAACAGCGCGATTCCAGCGATGTCTTCCGGTTCGCCAATCCGGCGCAGCGGCGTGCGGTCAAGAATAGAGTTCAAAATCATCTCGTTTTCCCAGATTGCCTTGGCAAACTTCGTTTTCACCAAGCCCGGCGCAATCGCGTTCACGTGGATATTATCAACTGCCAATTCCATCGCTAACGTTTGCGTCAAGTTGATCACAGCGGCTTTTGTCGCGCTGTAAACCCCTTGCATCCGCCCCGGACGCAGCCCGTTAATCGACGCGATATTCACGATTTTGCCCCCGCCGTTGGCGCGCATCACCGGGACGACGGCTTGTGTCAGCCATACATTCCCCATGATGTTTACCTCGAACGTTTTTTGCCACATGCTGTCCTCTGCGTCCAGCATCATGCCAAAATGCGGATTCGTCGCCGCGTTGTTCACCAGAATGTCCACTTTGCCATACGCATCAACCGCGCTCTTGACGAGTGCTTGCAGCGCGGCTTTTTCGCCATTGTGCGCGGCGATTCCCAAGGCTTCCCCGCCTTTCGCCTTGATCGCCGCTGCCGCTTCATCAAGCGATTCTTGCTTGCGGCTGCTCAACACCACTTTCGCCCCCGCTTCGGCATAGGTTTCCGCGATGGTTTGCCCGATTCCGCGTGACGCGCCCGTGATGATCGCCACTTTTCCGCGAAGATCAAATAAAGCTGACATGCTGTTTTTTCTCCAAAATGAGGTGGCTGTTTAACTGCCTAGTATAACGCAGATTTGGCACTTCAACCCCCGCAGCATTTGGAAAATTTGTTCTGTATTTTAGCCGAAAACTGCGCGCTCGTCAAATTTAAGAACCAACCAAATTGACTTTTTCTGCTACACTCCCAAATGTGTTTGTTCAAGAACAACTTAACCGGAGCAAATCCTCGTCATGATCTACGACATCACGCGCACCGTGACCCCGCGCTTGGCGGTTTGGCCCGGGGATACCCAATTCACGCCCGCCGCGGCTCTGCTCAAGCAAAATGGCAGTTCCGTCAACCTTTTCACCCTCACCTTGAGCGCGCACACAGGCACACACGCCGATGCCTACTATCACTATGACGATACAGGCGCGCATCCGGCGGCGATGCCCTTCGAGCATTATCTCGGCACGGCACGGGTGATCACTGTCGGTAGGCGATCCGGTCCTTTGACACCCGGCAATCTCGGTATCGACTCGATGGGAGGTGTGCAGCGACTGCTCATCCACAGCCACGTGAGCGATTTGCCCGACGATCAATTCCCCACTCAATTTCCCTATTTGAGCATCGAATTGATCGATTGGCTGGCGGCTCAAAATGTCGTCTTGATCGGGCTGGATTCTCCATCTGTCGATGCCTTCGATAGCAAAACACTCGATTGTCATCATCGTTTGAAGCATCACGGCATGGTCAATTTGGAAACCGTTCAGCTTCGCGGCGTGCCCGATGGCATTTACGAACTCATCGCGCTTCCCTTGAAGCTCGATGACGTATGCGGCTCACCCGTTCGCGCCATTCTGCGAACCCTCGATGCCATGTGATCCGGTGTAAAGATTCTGCTCAAGTGCGTGAAGAAACTCTCACTAAATTCGGTGTAGCGTTTCTGTCCAATCGAGCGTTACATAGAAGTGTGTAATCGTTACGCAGTTTGGCACATCTGTAGGGGCGCGATATATCGCGTCCGACCAATTCTTTCTTTCAAATGCGTAAATCCGAGTGTGCATGGGTTCGCAAGAGACTCAAGTGAGCGATAGAGAATATGCAGTCAACATCTTTGATCTATTTCGCGGTTTTTGCGTTCGTGCAAGTGGCGATGTACATCCTCATCCGCCGGCGCATCGGGCATCCAGCAGTGATCGCCGCGATTGGTGTGGTGATCAGTTTTGCCAGCTTGTTATTCATGGCATTGGAGCAGGGCACAACCTTGATATGGGCGGTGATCGTCGGGTTGGTGTTGGGTGGGCTGTTTAGCGGAATCTCGCTTGCGGCGGCGTGGTATTTCACCACCAATGAAAACCGTCGCTCACGCTTTGATCCTACTGTTTCCGACGAATCATAGATGCCTGTCTGCCTTAGCCGTTCTTGAGCAAACCCGCTTGAACGGCTAACTTTTTTGACGCGCTCATCCGGTAGCTCTCATGGATACATGCCGTGATGAACTCCCAATCCTGTTCTACATCCAGCCACATGCCAATCCAACCGTGATGCCCTACATATGGCGGGACAAAGAAGTGTTCTGGATCACTATTCATCACGCTCTCTTGAAAACCGCGTGGGGCTTTGCACCACACCGATGATCGCGCGTCTGGGGCATGGGTTTTGTCTCCATGATGCATGGCGAAAATTTTGCCTTTCACCTTAAACGCGGGGCTGCCTACGCCGTCATGATCTTCGGCTGTTTCTGGCAGCGTGAGGCATATTTTTCGCAGTCGTGCTAACATTTCGTCATCAATTTTGATCATCGTCGCTGCCCTTTCTCACTAGCTCAGCGTTCGCCGCATCTTCTGCCGTAAATCAATTGTGTTTCGTTCGTTTCGCTAAAATCACTGGGAAATTCCACCATGAGTCAGCAGGGGCGTTGGAGTGGCTTTTACAAGGCGAATGATGGACGCGGCGTGCGTCCGTTCTTCTTGCGCTTAATGGAACTGTACCCCGAACATGTGAACGGACTGCAAGCTGTCGATCTTGGCTGCGGTGATGGCGAAGAATCCTACGAACTCGCCAAGCGCGGATGGCGTGTGCTGGCAATCGACTATCAAGCAGAAGCCCTTGACCGTCTGTTTGCCAAAGTGCCGTCATCGCTCATGCCCATGGTCGAAATGCGTGAGATCAGCTTTGAGAATCCATCGCTCACACTGCCCCCTGCCGATCTGGTATTCGCCAGTTACAGCTTGCCGTTTTGCTCTCCCAAGCGATTTCCCGACTTATGGGAACGCATTCGCGCGTCCGTCAAACCCGGCGGACGCTTCGCGGGGCAGTTGTTCGGTGTGAATGACGCATGGGCGGCGGGCAACCAAGAAACCATGACGTTTCACACCACCGAAACGGCAAAGGTACTGTTCGATTCATGGATAATCGAATACTTTGATGAATTTGAAGGCGAAAACCCCACCGCCACGCAGGGCATCAAACACTGGCACAAATTCGACATCATCGCGCAGCGTGGGACATAAACAGGCGTAAACGTGTCTATACCGGCGTGCTAGGTTGTATTGCTTATTCGTTCTGCTAACGGCGGCTTTAGAAAAGGCTGTTCAAGATATCGGTAGGATAGTGAAGCCGTTGCTATTGTTGTTAATGGTATAAGTACCAATAGCAGCACATTGTTGGGAAATAGCGGGGACAAGATAAAGGTCACAATAGGATGCAACATATATAGCCCATAGCTGCGCTGCCCTAACGCATTAATCAAGGGGTGTTCCAATTTCACCCAAGTGTGTGGATTTGTGCTTACATTCAATATGAGTGACATGCTGATTATTGCAACAACTGTGTCGTACAGAGCGCCTCCCATATCTGCAACCGGCAGGGCTATAAGTATCAGCATCAGCACTACAGTCAAAGATTCCAACTTGTAGATCAACTTTAAGACGGGGTGACGTTTCTTGAAAAACCATGCCGCAAGTGCCCCAAGTGCCATCGCGTCGAAGCGCGAAAAGATGAGTAGGTCTTCCCATGGGCTTAAATTATAACGCTCGGTCAAAGCGTCGGGCGCAGTTACTAAGATGAGGCTGTAACGCGCAATGAAGACAGCGGCGACAATTATTGGCACTCGCCACCGTTTTAATAAATTGGGGATCGTGGCATAGAACCACTCCTCAATGCCGATACTCCAAAAGTGACCCGTTAATCCTATCATTCCAAACGCTAA
The DNA here is from genome assembly GCA_034434595.1 of Anaerolineae bacterium. Lineage (GTDB taxonomy): Bacteria > Chloroflexota > Anaerolineae > Aggregatilineales > Phototrophicaceae > Flexifilum. Next base: position 73,266 of record DAOTZD010000004.1, on the reverse strand, counting down.
TCCAATGTGTCCAGATAACATAACTGTTGATAGCAAACCTAATAAATCATAGTGCCGCCCATATAGCGGCGAGAGAATGGGTGCAGCAGCAAAGGATAATACAGTAGCTAAGATATACAGTGGCAGAATGCGGCGAGCGCGGCGCAAATAGAAGCTGCGGACGTTAATCGTTCCGTTTTCTATTTGCTCATTGAGAAGAATAGTAGTGATGAGAAATCCACTTAATACAAAGAACAACGTCACTGCATCCGTGCCAGACATTAAAAACGGTTCCAACCACATTCCGAATATGCGATTTGGCTCGAATTGTCCGCTATAACCGTATATATGACCGATGACAATGGAGATTGCTGCGTAAAAGCGTAATGCATTGAGACTTGGAAAATAATGGCGCATTATAATGCCTTATAGAATGAACATTACGGTACATTGTATCAGTAATATTCTTGTTTTCACATGAAGAGTTGAGCGAAGAAGTTGATATTTACGTTGATGGAAATTATGTGGCGGCGACTCCATCATGGAGAGAACCCGCGCTGTGAGGTACAATCGGCGCGTTTTACACGCTAGATTGCCCAGTTGCAACTCCGGCGTTCTTCACCGTGTCCAATCCATACGGAAACGGTTAGCACTACGGTTTGTACTTGAGGAGTCTCCATGAATTTGATCGATTACGGGCGCATCCTTGTCCGGCGCGGCTGGATCATGCTGCTGCTGGCGGCGCTGGCGGCGGTGAGCGCCTATCTCATCAGCACGCGCATCACGCCCGTTTACCGTGCCACTCAGCTCATCTTGATTCAACCCTCGCGTAACGATCTCGGCTTGACCGATGCCACCCAACGCCTGATCAATTCGTATGTCGTTTACCTGCAAAGCACGGCGCGCGCCCAAGAAGTCATCGACGCGCTTCGCCTCGACTATGAAGCGGGCGATCTCGCCAGCAACGTGACCATCCAAGCCTCGCGCGACAACCTGACTGTCCAAATCGACGTGGACTTGGGCGACCCTGCCGACGCGGGGCGTGTCGCTAACGAATGGGGGAACATTCTCGTCCGCTATCAAGAAGTTGCCAACCAGACACGCCGCCAAGAAGACCGCATCAGCGCGATTCTGCCGGATGGCGCGAAAGTTGGATTGCTGCGCCCGCGTCCCGGTTTGAATGCCGCGATTGGCGCGGTGGCGGGCTTGCTCGTCGGCGGCGTGATCGTGTTCGCGCTCGAATTTTTGGAGAGCAGCATCATTCGCCGCCGCGAAGACGTGGAACGCGCGCTGGAAATTCCCGTGCTGGCGACTATCCCTGAAGGTACAAAATAGGATACGGTGGAATAGATGGCGAATAGCAAACTCATCACCCTGACGGATCCGCGTTCGGCAGCCGCCGAAGCCTACCGCACGTTACGCACCAATTTGATGTTCTCCAGCGTCGATAAGCCGATCACGACGTTGGCGATCACATCACCCCAGCCCAGTGACGAAAAAAGCCTTGTGCTGGCAAATCTCGCCGTGACCTTCGCGCAAAGCGGCAACAAAACCATCATCGTCGATAGCGACCTGCGCCGCCCCTCTCAGCACGAAATTTGGGGCATCAGCAGCGAACGCGGCTTAACGACCATGATGCTCGAAGACGCGACCTTGAGTTCGCCCCCGCTGGTGCAAACCGAAGTCCCTAACCTGTCGATTTTGCCAAGCGGGGTACTTCCGCCCGTTCCCGCCGACTTGTTGAGCAGTCCGCGCATGAACGAAGTGATCGGCGTACTCAAGGCGCGCGCCCATTACATCCTGTTCGACAGTTCGCCCGTGTTGGTTGCCACCGATGCGGCGCTCCTCGGCGCGAAACTCGACGGAATCGTGATGGTCGTTCGCGCAGGGACAACGCGGCGCGATCATGCGGCCCAAGCGCGGCAAACGCTCGAAAGAGTCCATGTGCGTATTCTCGGCGCGGTCATGACCAATGCCGCCCGCGAAACCACCGCCTATTGAACCACCGTGGTTTGGCACACCAAACTCGCCCAACCAGTACGCATGGCAGCATAGGGAAAAGTACATGAAGGGTTTAATTCTCAGCGGCGGCAAAGGCACGCGCCTGTATCCGCTCACCTACACAACCGCCAAGCAGTTGATTCCGGTTGCCAATAAGCCAGTGTTGTTCCGCGTTATTGAAACTATTCGCGACGCGGGCATTGACGAAATCGGCATTGTCGTCGGCGTGGGGGATACTGCCAACGATGTGATCAATGCGGTTGGCACGGGCGAAAAATGGGGCGTGCGAATCACCACCATCCAGCAGTTAAGCCCCGATGGACTCGCGCACGCCGTCAAAATTTCCAGCGATTTCTTGGGCGATGAGTCATTCGTCATGTTCTTGGGCGACAACGTCATTCAAGGCGGCATCAGCGACTTGATCCGCGATTTCAGCAACCACAACTGGAACGCGCAAATCGTTCTCAAGCGTGTGGAAAATCCACAGCAGTTCGGTGTCGCCAAGCTGCGCGCTGATGGCACAATTGAGCAGTTGATCGAAAAGCCGAAAGACCCGCCGAGCGATCTCGCGCTGGTTGGAATTTATATGTTCGACTCGCACATCATGCAAGCTGTTAACAGCATCTCCAAATCTAAGCGGGGAGAGCTAGAAATCACCGACGCGATCCAGTGGTTGATCGAGAAGGGGTACACGGTCAGCCCACATGTGCATGAAGGGTGGTGGATCGATACAGGTCGCCCGATTGACATGCTTGAAGCCAACGCGACGGTGTTGGAAGAACTCGCGCCAAGCATCGCGCCCGATGCCGTCATCGAAAACTCAACGATTGACCGCCGCGTCACTGTCGAACGCGGCGCGCGCATCATCAACAGCACCATTCACGGCCCCACGATCATTGGCGAAGAAACCGTCATCGAAAACAGTTACATTGGACCATACACCAGCATTTATCATCATGTGACCGTCAAGAACTGCGAAATCGAACGCAGCATCATTCTCGAACACAGCAGCGTGAGTGACTTGGGCGCGCGTTTGCACGGCAGTTTGATTGGTCGCCGCGCGTCGATTCGCCGTAAGGAAGAAAAGCCCCTCGCGTTAACGATGAATTTAGGCGATCATAGTAGTGTATGGATTGTATAGCCGCACGAGCGCACGACGAAGGCATAGGTCAGCATGACACAAGCAGCAACTACCAAGAAAGATATTCGCCTGATCGTCATCGATCTGGATGGGACGCTCCTCAATTCCAAAATGGAATTGACCGAACGTACCGAAAAGGCGATTAAAGCCGCGATGGCGCAGGGCGTTCAGGTCGCATTGGCGACAGGGAAATCGCGCAACGCCGCCAAGCATCTGTTGGAACGCTTGAGTCTGAACGCGCCCGGTATTTTCCTGCAAGGGTTGGTACTCTATGATGCAAATGGCAAAGTTACCAGCCAAACCACACTCTCACCAGAAATCGCGCGCCGGGTGATCACCTACGCGGAAGATCGCGGTTTCTCCATCATGATGTACAGCGGCGAACGCATCCTCACGCGCGCGCCAGAACCGCGCGTTGTAGAAGCGATGCGGAAGTATCACGAAACTGTCGAAGTTGTTGGACCGCTGCAAAACCTGCTCGACAGTATGCCGGTGCATAAGCTGGTCGCGGTGGGAAATGACGGGCGTTCCGTTAAAGCGCTGCGCTGGCAGTTGAACGCACAGTTCGCGGGGCGCGCGCGTTTGGTGCAGGCGGGCATCGCAGAAATGCTCGAAATTTTGCCCCCGGGTGCATCCAAAGGCACTGCTCTCAAAACCTTGACCAAAGACCTGCGTATTCCGGCGGATCACGTCATGGCGATTGGCGATGCTGAAAACGACATGGAAATGATTCAGTATGTCGGTTTGGGTGTCGTCATGGGGCAGGCAGAACAAGCCGTCAAAGATGTGGCGGATTATGTCGCGCCGACCAACGATGAAGATGGCGTAGCTGAAGCGATTGAGCGTTTTGTGCTGCCTCCCCCCCCCGCGCCAGAAGCCAAACCCGCCGATGCCGAGAAATCGGCTGAAGCGCCGAAAACCGATGCGCCGAAAGCGACGAAGACCGAAAAACCCACTGCGGATAAACCCGCCGACTCTAGTCCAGCATCTAAAGAGGACAAGTCATCATGAAGAATATCCTCGTCACCGGCGGGGCGGGGTTCATCGGCAGCGCCTTTGTGCGCGTCATGACCGCCAAATATCCCCAATACAATATCATTACCTATGACAAGCTCACCTACGCGGGCAATTTGGATAATCTGCTCCCTGTTCACGATGAGCCGAATCATAAATTTGTACGCGGCGATATTGCTGACCGTGAAGCGGTGCGCCGCGTCCTCAGCGACTATGATATTGATACCGTCGTCAACTTCGCGGCGGAAAGCCATGTAGATCGCAGCATCATGAGTGCGGATGCGTTCATGCACACCAATTCGATTGGCGTGTATATCCTGCTCGATGAGGGGCGCGCGCATGGTTTGGAACGCTTCTTGCAAGTCTCCACCGATGAAGTGTACGGCTCTGTTCCGGTAGGCGAATCCGTCGAAACCGACCCGCTTGAACCGCGCAATCCTTATTCGGCGGCGAAGGCGGGCGGCGAATTGATGGTGCGTGCCTATCACGAAACACACGGCATGAACACTGTCATCACGCGCGGCAGCAATACCTTTGGCGAGTACCAGTATCCCGAAAAGCTGCTCCCATTCTTCATCACCGAAGCAATTGATAATCGCCCCCTTCCGTTGTATGGCGATGGGATGCAGATGCGCGACTGGCTCTACGTCGAAGATCATGTCGGCGGCATTGATGTGGCGCTGCACAAAGGCGAAGCGGGCGAAATCTACAACGTGGCGGGCGAAGATTTGCGCCATAACATCGACGTAGTTCACCTCATGCTCGAAAAACTGGGGAAGCCCACATCGTTAATCAAGCATGTGCCTGACCGCGAAGGACATGATCTGCGCTACGCCATGAACTGCGATAAACTGCGCGCGCTCGGCTGGAAGCGCCAATTCTCGTTCGATACCGCGCTCGATCACATGGTGCGCTGGTATCAAGACAACGAATGGTGGTGGCGCAAGATCAAAACAGGCGAGTATCTTGAATACTACAAACGTCAATACGCCGCTCGGCTCGGCATGACGGAATAACCCCGATTTTCCCTGCACAATCATCGAAGGCATTGAGTACAAAATGCCTTCGATATATTACTTTTGTCATGAATACTTGAAATACAAGCTGCGCTTGCCTATGATTAACCTTATTGTCCTCTTAACTGCACGGTTACGGCTGCAATCATGGCATTTGCACAGATTCGATGGGTAGTTGACAAACGTGTGCTGCTTCTGAAATTATTGGGTAAGTACGATGTTGAAGCGCTCAAGCAGGGTGTCCTTGAACTAGAGACTTTCTTGCAGCAAGGCAAACAGCCGCTGTATCTCATCGTCGATCAAACTGAAATCAGCGACTACCCAAAGAATTTTCGTGAACCAATCAACATCATCTCGCCGCTGCACGAAAAATATCCAACGGCATGGACGATCATTATCACCTCGAACGCCATGTTCCGGTTCTTCGGAGCGGTGATTGCGAATACATTCAAAATGCAGTTTCGTCCGGTAAAATCCATGTCCGAAGCCTGTGATGTGATTGAAGGGGTTGATCCCGCGCTTGCCATGCAAATGCGCGCGACACTTTCTACAGAAATGCCCGATTAGCCCGTCGAATCCTGCAACTGAAATGACCATAGGCGCGTATATACGGTCAATTCGCGCATCACTTGAGTTTCTAGGATTTTTTGACTATGCACCAACGCAGTTGGCTTGATGCTCTTACCGATGGGCAGTTCCTTCGCGATTTGCTGTCTCTACTGGCGCATTTCTTTTTCGGCATCGCGTGGTTGGCGCTGCTTGCAGCGGGCTATAGCACTGCGTTGGGATTGTCATTCATCCTCATCGGTATTCCCATGGTGTTGTTGATGCTGGCATCGACGCGCACGCTTGCCCAAATCGACCAGCGGATGATGGCGAATATTCTCAATGTTCGTCCCCTCAAAATACGCGACGACATTGATCCGCGCGGCGCGAATCTTGGCGAACGGCTTGGCATGTATCTCGGAAGCGGCGATACATGGCGCGCGTTCGGCTACTTGATGATGAAAATCCCATTGGGGCTGGTCGGCATCACTGTCGTCAGCGTCATGCTTCCGTTAATCGCGCTTGAGATGCTCATTCTCGCGCCGCTGACAATTGATCTGCGCTTTATCACCCTACGAATGCTGCATTGGTTTGCGCGCGGGCTGTACAACGTGAATAACTTGGTGCTGCCCCGTGACAAGGACAAAAACGAGTTCCAAGTGCCGCGCCGCTTACAAACCAATCCCGAAGATGTTTATCATACCGACGAAGACGGCTATTACGTCGAAGAAACCTATTATCTCGATGACGATGGCGAACTGCGCGCCCGCCGGGGACGCTGAAAATTTCTGATACAATCCCCTCATTCATGTCCATAGGTTAATGAGGGAATTCCAATTGGGTGTTGAACGTTACGTTTCAAATCGCTCCCGGATGCGCTTGCCTGTGCTTCCTTGTGGATGTCTAGCCCTATTCGCAGGATGTTTGCTGGCGTTTGCAGTTGGCTTTGTACTGCTTCTGCCATCACTGCCGGGGATTGCCGCGCAGTTGATTGGCTTTAGGCCCAGCGGCGACGTGGATTCCGTCTTTGAACAGGCGAACAATCCCGCGCCGCCAACGTTGCAAAACGCCGCCCCCGCCGGTCAAGTGACGCTTCAATTGGGCGGCTATGGCGAACAAATACTCAACAACAGTCCGCAGTTGTATAACTTCACCTTAGGCACAACTGGCGCTGGCACACAGGCAGTATCCGTCACCTTTACCGAACCCGGCTTGATGGAATTATGCCGTCAGCGCACGACTTTGTGCAGCAATACCCATCCGCAATTCCGCAACACACAAATCGATCTGCGACCGGGCGGCGTGGTGCTGTACGCTGACGCGACGTTGCCCCAGTTGGGCGGTGCATCACAGCGGCTTGGCATTGTGCTGCGTGTCGATGGTACGGGGCGGCGCTTCCAGTTCGTCGGGGTGGACATCAACGGGGGACTGTTTACGTCACCGCCGCCGGAATTGAGCAGTTTGGTGCTGGATTTCGAGCGCGCGGCAAACGAAGCGGTTGCACAAGTAACACTCGAAACAGGCGGATCGCTGTACGCGCTTTCGCGCATTTTCATTGATGACTCGGTGGCGACATTGATACTGGAGTAACGCGCATGGCAAATCCCCACAATGCCGTTTACAAGCTCACACCGGAACAGCGGCAAACCTACAAAGACGAGATGCGCGCCATCTTAATCCAGCTTGCGCGTGACAAAAAATTGATCACGTATGGGGAATTGGCGCTGCGAATGTCGATTTACTTGCATCCGCATTCGTTCACCTTCACCAACCTGCTCCGTCAGGTGTGCGGCGAAGAATATGACAAAGGGCATGGGATGTTGTGCGCGCTCGTCGTGTCCAAGATCACGGGGATGCCAAGCGGGGGATATTTTCGTGGGATGGCGAATTTACGCGAAGATGCGGGCATGAGCGAAATGGACATCGAAGCAGCATGGCGCGCGGACGTTGAATCCGTATTCGCACTGTGGGATGAAAAGTAACAAGCTTCTGCTTGCGTGTGCGAGCGTTTTGCTTTATAACCACTCGCACGATTTGTCCAAGAATTGGAAATGACATGCCCGGTTTTGATATTGAATCGCTGCTGCGGTTTTCGCCGCCACAATTCTTGTGCGAACGCTGCTGCGGCTTATTAAACGCTTCGATTAGTGTTCAAAAACAGGGTACATCGCTGTGCTGCCCCGTGTGCGGGGTTGCTTATGTCCCCACTGAAGACTTCCCAACCCCCACCGATTATCTAAAATCGCGCGGGCTGGAAGTGCGCTTTCATGATCTATTCGGGCACAGCCGCAAATTAGCGCATGTCGCCCATGAGATGCGCCGTTCGCTGCTATCCGGTTCACTGCAATACCCACCGATGCGCGCGCTCATGGAAGCGATGTACAGCGCTGAGCAGTTCATCCACTTCACAACCTATGGCATCAGTGCCCTGCTGCTTGGCGGACTGAAAATGGCGGCGCAGCGCGTCGATGTGCGCGGCATCGTGTCCGGCATCAAACACGATTCGATGGTGCGTGAACTAACCGATTTCCGCGATGAAGCGCCGCGCTTGCACACCCGCGTTTTTCAAAACGAAGGACAGTATTTCCCGCACCAAAAAATCATCGTGATCGACGGGCTGCTTGCTTTCAAAGGCTCTGCTAACATGACCGATTTCGGCTGGCGTAAAGCTGCTCAGGGGCGCGAAGTCATCGAAGTCGTCACCGATGTGAACGAAGTGATTGACCTTCACAACCGCTATTTCAGTCCCGTGTGGGCAAGCTTTGAAACACCTGCCGATGAAGACACCGCGATTGTCATGTCGGCGTATTGAGCGCATACTTGAACAAGCATCTTGAGTCATCTAGCGAAGAATTAACCCCATCATGCGTATACTCATCACCGGAGCCAACGGGCGCTTAGGCAGCAGTCTCGTCCCGTTACTGCAAGCAGCGGGTCATGACGTGATCCCTGCGATTTACAGCGAAACCACTGTCGATTTCGATATGGCAGATTTTCGTTCCACCCGCGCCTATGTCGAAGCCGCGCGTCCCCAGTTGGTAATTCACCCCGCCGCATGGACAGATGTGGATGGATGCGCCCGCGATCCCGAACGCGCCATTCGTGTCAACGGGCTTGGCACGCATAATGTCGCGTTGGCGGCGGCGCGTGTTGGCGCGGCGATTGCCTACATCAGCAGCAACGAAGTATTCGACGGCAAGACCAGTGCCCCTTACCGCGAATACGACCCCACCCGCCCCATCAACCCCTATGGCTACAGCAAGTGGGTGGGGGAACAAGCGATTCAGCACATCAACCCGCAGCATTACATCATTCGCACAGCATGGTTGTTCGCGCATGGCGGCAAAAACTTCATCCAGTCGATCTTGAACGCCGCCAATGCCGGCAAGCCGATCCGCGTCGTTACTGACGAGATCGCCAACCCCACCTATAACGAAGATTTGGCGCAAGCCGTCGCCGCGCTGGTGTTGAGCGAACGCTATGGCGTGTATCACCTAACGAACGAAGGCTACTGTTCGCGTTGGACATTCGCGCGTTATGCGCTCGACCACGCCGGTTTTGCCGATCTGCAAATCGACAAGATCACCGCTCGTGAGTGGAATCGTCCATCTGTGCCCCCCGCATTTTCGCCGTTGGCGAACACCGCCGCCGCCATGATCGGCGTGCGATTGCGAAATTGGCAAGCGGCGGTTGATACTTTCCTCAAACGCGAAGGCTTGTGGGTAAAATAGATGGCGGCGTTCACTTCTGGTCTTTTCTCCGTCGTCATCCCCAACTGGAACGGGCTGCGCTTTTTGCCCGTGTGTATGGATGCGCTGGCAAAGCAGACCTATCCACACATCGAAATCATCGTCGTCGATAACGCTTCGAGCGACGGTTCACAGGCGTATCTGCGCGAAAATCATCCCAACGTCAAGCTGATCGAACTGCCGACCAATCGTGGGTTCACAGGCGCTTGTAATGCCGGAATCGCCGCCGCGCAGGGGGAATACATCTCGCTTTTGAACAACGATACTGAAGTCGATCCGAATTGGGCTGCTGCTGTTGTTGATGCCTTTAAGCGTCACCCCGAAGCAGGAAGCGTGGCAAGCAAAATGCTGCTGTTCGACAAGCGTGATCATATTCACACCGTCGGGGATTTTTTCACGACGGACGGGCGCGCGGGGAATCGCGGCGTGTGGCAGAAGGATGAAGGACAGTTTGACCGCGAAGAATACGTGTTCAGCGCGTGCGGCGGATCATCCGCCTACCGCCGCGTCATGCTCGACCAAATCGGCGCGCTGGATGATGATTTCTTCTTCAGCGGCGAAGATGTCGATTTGGGGTGGCGGGCGCAGTTGGCCGGCTGGCGCTGTCTTTACACCCCGCATGGGATCGTGTACCATCATTTATCGGCAACAGGGGGCGGTGTGACCGCCAGCTACTACGATGGGCGCAATTTGATCGCTATTCTCGTCAAAAACTTTCCCGCGGAATTGTGGCGAAAGTACCGCGCCGATATTCTGCGCGCACAGTGGAAACTCGCCGCCGAAGCCGTTCGGGCGTGGAGGGGAAAAGCCGCGCGCGCGCGTTTGCGCGGAATGTTAGCAGGACTCTTGTTGATCCCGCGCATGTTGAAGAAACGGCGCGCAATACAGGCGAACCGCCGCGCAACGGCTGCCGAAATCGAAGCCGCGCTGACTGTTCCCCAACGCTGAATGCTTATGCGACTGCTGCTGCACGCCCCTAAACATACAGATTCTTTCACAACCGATAGGTTCGAGTTAGTGTCTACTAGATGGTATGCACATAGTCTTTTTCGTCATGGAGATAAGTGATCCATCATGTCGTCCACACAGCGCCCACTGCTGTCCATCGTTATTCCGGCGCATAACGAGGAACAACGCTTACCTCCCAGCCTTGCCAAAATTGATGCTTTCTTAAAGGCACAACCGTTCGCCGCCGAAGTCGTCATTGTCGAAAATGGCAGTAAAGACCGCACCACCGAAGTCGCCCAAGCCTTCGCCGCAGATCACCCCTATGTGCGCGTCATGAGCGTGACCACGCGCGGCAAAGGATTAGCGGTCAAAGCGGGGATGCTGGCGGCACACGGCGATTATCGTTTTATTTGCGATACCGACCTCTCCATGCCCATTGAGGAAATCGTCAAGTTTTTGCCCCCGTACAGCGATGGCTACGACATCAGCATTGGCACGCGCGAAGGCAAAGAAGCCCGCCGCATCGGTGAGCCGGAATATCGCCATATCATCGGGCGCGTCAACAACCTGATCATCCAGCTTACCGCGCTGCGCGGTTTTGAAGACACCCAATGCGGCTTCAAGATGTTCAGCCGCCACGCCGCCGAAGACCTGTTCAGTGTGCAGCAAATGACGGGCATCGGCTTCGATATTGAAATCCTGTTCATCGCCAAGCGGCGCGGCTATAAAGTGCGCGAAGTGCCCATCACATGGTATTTCGATGCCGATAGCCGGATGCGTTTGTTTCAAGACTCGCTTAAACTGCTGACTGAAATCTGGGAAATTCAACAGAATTGGCGTAAAGGCATCTATGCCCCGCAAGCCTCCTCTCACCGCCAGCTTGAAGCCTGAAAACGACTTGCTCGAACGCGGCTACCGTCTGATCATCGGCATTGATGAGGCGGGACGCGGCGCATGGGCGGGACCCGTCTACGCGGGTGCGGTCTGCCTGCCGCTGGATCGCGCCGATCTCTCGATGGTGTTGGCGGGCGTGCGCGACAGCAAGCAGATGACCGCGCGTTCACGTTCTATCCTCATCGCCCAAATTCAGACTGTCGCGCTGGCATGGGGCGTGGGATCGGCAAGCGCCGCCGAGATCGATTCACTCGGCATTGTCCCCGCGACGTGTTTGGCGATGCGCCGCGCGCTCGAAGCGGCGGCTGCCAGCCTCACGCCCGAATACCTGCTGCTCGACTCGATCAAGTGCGCCGATATCGACACATGGGGCTATCCCTATCACGCGATGGTCGGGGGAGATCGCTTGTCGTTGAGCATCGCGGCGGCGAGTGTGCTGGCGAAAGTCAGCCGCGATGAGCATATGCGTCAAATGCACCTGTTGTATCCCGATTACGGCTTTTCGATCCACAAAGGTTATGGCACAGCGCGGCATCATCACGCGCTCAACACGATAGGCACATGTCCCATTCATCGTATGAGCTTCTCGCCCATGACCCCCAAGTCAAAACCAAAGCGCAAACGCGAATCAGCAACGGAGAACCCGTGAACATCCTTAAAGCCGCCGCTTTTGATCTTGGCAATACGATCATCGGTCAGGGAATCACCCCCGTCCCCGGCGTAATCGATGCCCTGCAAGCCCTACGTGAACGCGGATTGATCCTTGTCGTCGCATCGAATGCCGATGTGCCGGTTGAACACAGCTTGGCGATGTTGGAACAAACCGGGCTGCGCCAGTACTTCACCCATGTGTTCAATTCGTATTCGCTTGGGGTGAGCAAGCCGGACGCGCGCTTCTTCCACAAGATATTCACCACCTTAAAAATCCAGCCGCATGAGTGCGTCATGATCGGGGACAGCGTGTATGCCGACATACAGGGCGCGAAGAAAGTGGGCATGAGCGCGATCTGGTATGCGCCGCTGCAAAATAATCCCGACAGCAGCGCCGCCGATGGCGTGATCATTCACATGCAGTTTCTCGTCCCTTTAATCGAAAAAATCGACGCGCACTTGTACAGCATCCACCAGAGCGCCAATCAGTCATGAACGTCACGCTCGTCCATGACTGGCTGAACCAGCGCGGCGGGGCGGAAGATGTGCTGGAAACGCTGGTCACGCTCTATCCACACCGCCCCATCCACACCAGCCTTTACGCGCCGGACATCATGCCCGATTTTTACCGCGCATGGGATATTCGCCCGATGTGGACGGACAAACTCCCCGCCATTCATCGCCATCACCAGCCGTATTTGCTTTTCTATCCGCTGGCGTGGGATCGACTGCACATCAGCGGCGCGGACGTGATTTTGAGCAACAAAAGTGGGTTTTGTCATGGCGTGCGGCACGACGAAAAAACTGTGCATGTGTGCTACTGTCTCGCGCCGACGCGCTATGTCTGGCAGTTGGACAGCTACATCGCCCGTGAAGGCTTCGGTAAGCCGATTCAGATGGCGCTGCGCCCGTTGATCGCCGCGATGCGGAAATGGGACTTTGACGCGGCGCAGCGGGTTGATCACTTCATCGCCATTTCAACGGATATTCAGAACCGCATTCGCAAGTACTACCAGCGTGATTCCGAGATTATCTTTCCCCCTGTCGATACCAACCGCTTTCAGCCGTCCAACCGCGTCGATGACTACTATCTCATCATCTCGCGCTTGATTCCCTATAAGCGAATTGATCTAGCAGTTCAAGCGGCGAAACAGCTAGGCGTGCGCCTGTTGATCGGTGGCAAAGGGCGCGATCTCGAACGGCTGCAAGCACTCGCCGCCGGACACGATAACATCGAATTTCTTGGCTTTGTGCCGGACGACGATCTCCCCGATTTGATGGCGCGCTGCAAAGCGTTCATCTTTCCCGGCTTTGAAGATTTTGGGATTACGCCTGTGCAAGCGCAAGCCGCAGGTCGCCCGGTGATCGCGTATGGGGGAGGGGGCGCGCTCGATACCGTCATTCCCGGCGTAACAGGCGAATTATTCGACGCGCTCACCGTCGAATCACTGGTCAACGTGATGCGCGATTTTGAGCCGACCCGTTACGATGTAGGGACGATCCGCAAACACGCGGAGAAATTCGATACAGCGCTGTTCAACCAGCAGATCACGGGATACATTGAACGCGCATGGGAGAACCGAACCCGTCGCTAAACGCAAAAAAGCGAACCATCCCCCCGGATGGCTCGCTTCACGTCAGGGACTTTTTGCGGCGTTGAGGTTGACCACGCCTCCCGATATGCGTTTTTAGTCCCCTGCGGCGGGCGCAGAGCGAATGTGGCGCGTGTCTGTCTCGACCTTGCCCTTGCGATTCCACGGCGTGCCAAGCAGCGGGAGTAGGAAGTAGTCCAGACCGATGTAACCAGCCGTCTTCCACGCGAGGATAAGGGTGATCGCGCCGACCAGCAGCAGACCATTAGTGCTGGCAGACCCCGCCATGATGAAGTTCCAGTTCATGAGCGCGGCGAAGAAAGCGGCGATACCAACGAACGCTCCAACAATCAAGCCAATGCCGACGAGAATTTCACCGAACACGATCAGCTTGGCGAACCATGTGTACGAACCGCTTTCCAACAGTCCCGTGATGAACGAGCGATACCAGTCAAAGCTGATTGGTGGGCGACCACTTTCGGGAATGGCGATGGCGTTCGTCCAGTAGCCTTGCAGCGCCGCGCCGGTTTCCATCCACGCCGGGTTGTTGAACTTGCCCAACCCGCTTTGCAGCCATGTCAGTCCTATCAACACGCGAATGACGGTCCACACGGGAGCAAAACGCTTGTCCGCGAACAGCAGGCGGGCGAGCGGCGGGTCACTGATGATGTGCTTGCTTTCAGGGCGAAGGAAGCTTGCCATGATGTTTGCCTCACTTGTGCATGTGTCTTGCTTACCGTTATGTCCCTATGATAGGGCGGTGTCAGTGCGGCGTGTAGCAGGCAAATCCCTCTAGTTATGTCAGGTTTTTTCCTACTATTTTGATTTATTTCGTCGCTTTTCCGGCGATATGCGGGCTGACGATGGCAAGCGGCGCGCGAAACGCCTTGATCTCGACGTGCGAAAATCCCGCCGCTTGCACCGCTGATGCGGTATCCCGATCCGTATTGCACCCATCAGCCACCATTCGCCAAACGGGTTTGATCACCTTCTGAACCGTCCGCAAGCCTGTGCCTTGTGGGGCGGCGACATGTTCCATGAACAAGAACTGTCCACCGGGTTTGAGGACACGCAAAATCTCGCTCAGCGCCGCCGCTTGATGATCGACTGAACACAGCACCAGCGTGCTGATAACGGCATCGACGCTCGAATCGTCTAGTTCAAGCTGCTCCGCGATGCCCGCACGAATTTCCCCCTGTATGTGATGCTTCTCCGCCACCCGCAGCAGGTGATCGTGCATGAACACGTTCGGCTCAATCCCAATCCAGTGAATCCCTGCCGGATAATAGGCGAAATTCGCCCCCGTTCCCGCGCCAATTTCGGCAATCGTCCCGGTAAGATCGCTGAACAGCCAGCGTTTGTATTCGCTTACTGCCGCTTCGTAGAACTCCGGGTAGCGGTCATCGTTGGTCGCGGTTGCGCCCGCGAAGAAGCGGGCGAAAATGCGCTGTGCCAATCCGCGCCGCGCGTGCGGGTGATGATGATCAGTCGTTTTGCGAATGCTTGGCAAATGTGACATATGCGCCTTTTTTCGTGTCTAATCAGGATAGGAAAGTTCTCTCTGTTGGAGATGCCGCGTACATATTGCTATATTACGCCGCAGCGCATAAACCGCGCCATCGATTGTGAAAAGAGGTAGGCTTGGAACTTCTTCACGTTCTGCGAATTTTTTTGCGCCGCTGGTGGCTGATCGCCATCCCTACGCTGATCGCCGCGGCGGTCACGCTGCCCGCGCTGTTCAATCGCGCGCCCACAGCAGGCGGCGGTTTCTCAACGCTCATCAATTACAGCGCGGCGCAGTCGCTTGAAGCTATCCCGCGCACCGAAGGCGATTATCAGGATATTTGGCTGTCATCGGAACTCACCGTCAATGCGTTCACCGATTGGGTGCGCGGCAGCCGATTCAAAGACGAAATCGGCGCGGCATTGAGCGAAACGGCGGGCGCGGAAGCCTACGATCCCGCGCTGTTGGGGATTTCTGCCGACAACGAGCGCAGTGTCGGGCGCATCTACTTAAGCTATCCCGATGCCGACCTGCTGGCGTTGATCGCCGCCGCCGCCATTGATGTACTGCAAACGCGCAGTCAAGATTACTTCGCGCAGTTGGGTGGCACGCCCGCCGATGTGACCATTCTTGATCAGTCGCCTATCACCGCCGTGCCGCCGCCCATCACAGATCGCTTCAGTCCTTTCTTGCGAATTGGGTTGGGGCTGGTCGCTGGTATCGGCTTGGCGCTGCTGGCGCATTATCTCGATCCCGCTGTCCGCCGGCGCGAAGATATCGAATCGGTGGGACTGGTGGTGCTGGGGAGCATCCCACGACGATGAGAGTTTCTGCTAGATGTAACGCCGTTCAACGAATACGGATTTTCTTGTAGGGGCGGCTCGCGAGCTGCCCGTATCACTTTGAGGAAATAATATGTCTCATTCGCGCCGCCGTGTTTCAAGTCGATTTCTCGCCGCTGTCGTGATCATGGCGGCGCTCGCTGTCTTTATCCCTGTGTATGCACAGACTCCCGAATCAACCGCGGAAACTACTCCCGAAGTGACCGCTGAACCCCCCGCCACTTCTAGCCCGGAAGCAACTGCCGAACCCTCACCCGCTGACAGTGCATATTTTTGGTATGCATGGCAGGCCGCCGATCTCGCTGTGACTGCTCCCTATACATGGAATACCGATCAAGAAGCCACGCCGGAAGAATTCCGCTTGGATTTGTGGTTTATGGGTGGGAGCGAAGGGCAGCTCTCGTTCACGGTGATGGATCGCGCCGACGCGGTGAATACGACGATTGCCGATGATCGCCTGTACTACCTGCTTGATGGCGAAATGCGTTCGCGTAATCTGGTGCTGACCACGTATGAACAACTAACGCTCTATGGTCGCTTGGGATGGCGTATCGACGCTTATACGCCCGATCAATCGGGGATCGCCGCCGGGCGCATCGGGCGCTTGCCCGATGACCGCGTGATCATGATCATCGGCGTAGGAAACGGCAACGATCCCGAAGCATTCTTGGAATGGTTCGACGCGGCGACCTATGGCATCGGCTTCAGCGCCCTTGCGCCCGAACCAACACATGCGCCCGCGCCGGATCGCATTGGCGCGCAAACACTCGTCGCGGGGGTTCCCGTGCAGGGAACGCTCACCGCCGAAATTCCCGTGCAAGAATGGACATACACAGGCACAGCGGGCGAAGTCATCGACATTCATGCTGTTGATCTAGGGCGTGTCACAACGTTCGATCTGCGTTTGGATATGGCGGTGCGCGTGTTCGCGCCGGACGGCAGCGAGATCGGCTACAACGACGATCAATTGAGCGTAGACCTGTACGGCGCATACGACGCGCAAATCGAAAATCTTGTGCTGCCCGCCGACGGTGAATATCGCCTGCAAGTCGAATTGGTGCAGGGCGCGGGGACATATACGCTTGGTATTCACCGTGACCGCGTTTTCACGCTCGATGCGGATGGCACGACAGAATTATCGGGTGATGGCGCTCAAGCGTTAATCATCGAAGACGTGTTCCCGTATGAAGGGTGGGTGTTCACGGGGCGCGCCGGACAATCGCTGACAATCACGATGTTTGCCGAAAGCGGCGATCTTGACCCCGCACTCGAACTGCTCATGGCGGATGGTCGTCAGCTTGCGTACAACGATGACGCGGAAAACCCCGAACTCGGTACCGACGCACAGTTAAACGGGATTCCCCTGCCTATCGACGGCGAATACGTGCTGGAAGCATCGCGCTATTCCGGCAGCGGGGAGTATCGCATTGTGATTGTGGTGACGGGCGGGGAGTAGGGCATTCACGCCTACTCCCATCCATTTCAAAATCGACTAACCGTGCGTTGGTGTCGCCGCAGATACCAGCGCATCACGATTCGCGGACAAAAATTCCGCGACGGAGATCGGCTTGCGCCCCGTCAGCATTTCGACTGCGCTGCTCACCGCGCTGAATTTGCCCTGCGCGACGGCGGTATCAAACGATGCGTAGGTTTCCGCCATCGGGCGCGGCAGCCCGGCGTTCACCATGTTTTGAATCAGCACGTCAAGTTCCAGCGGAACATAGCCAATCTGCTTGCCCGTGATCTGGCTGGCAAGCGCTGCCACATCCGACTGCGAAAGCGCCTCCGGTCCGGTAATGTCGAGTGTGCGCCGTCCTTCAAATGACGCGCTGAGCGCGGCAGCGGCAGCGCGCGCGCAGTCCTCGCGCGTGATGTATGCCGCTTTTCCATTGGCGGAGGCATTGAACAGCGTCCCCAGTTGCGCCGCTTGAATCAGCGAACCGAGCAGCACTTCGGTATACAAATTCTCGCGCAAAACCGTCCAGCCCATCGTACTGTGGGTCAGCGCGTCTTCCGTACCTTGATGATCCGGTGCGAGCAGCACGGGCGAATCCGCGCCGGGATTCATCAGCGATGTATATATGACATGCTTCACGCCCGCTTGCTCGGCGGCTGCAACGGCGTTCCGATGCTGATTCAACCGTTGTCCCGGCACGCTTACCGCATCGGTGCTGATAATCAACAGCCGATCCGCGCCCGTGAATGCTTCACGCAGCGATGCCGGCTGGTCAAAATCGGCATAGCGAACCGTCACGCCGCGCTTGGCGAAATCCGCCAGTTTTTCCGGCGTGCGCGTGGTGGCGATGATGCCGCCAGAATAAGAATCCAGCAGGAGTTCAAGCACACGGCGACCCAGATGACCGGATGCGCCCGTGACGAGCAAAGTTGGTTGACGATCTTGTGACATAGATACACCTATACATCCTATAACCGAAAACACGATGGTTACTATAAGTGAGTTGATGTATATTGGAAAGTACCCACTTTCTCGTAAGGTAGTTACCCAATGGAAACTATAGTCGCTCCCAACGTGTATTCAAAGGCGTGTCCCACCCGTCAGGCGCTCGATCTCATCGCGGATCGCTGGACGGCGCTCGTGATCGGGCTGCTCGAAGATCAGCCGAAGCGTTTTTCCGAACTTCAACGTGGGATCGGCGGCATCTCTCAAAAGATGCTCTCGCAAACCCTCCGCCAGCTAGAGCGCAGCGGCTTAGTCACGCGCACCGTCTACGCCGAAGTTCCGCCGCGTGTGGAATATGCGCTAACGCCGCTTGGCAAAACCCTGTGCGCTCCGCTGACCGCCATCCGCGATTGGGCGGAAGCGAACATCAACGAGATCGCCGCCGCCCAAAGCGCATATGACGCAGCAAATGGTTAATGTCACCTGTGAATAGGAGCAGTGAGATGAGTTCAGAAAAATCCACGCTCAAGCGGATGGATAACATCGGCATCGTGGTGGAATATTTCGATGCGACCATTGCTTTTTTCACCGAACTTGGCTTAAAGCTCGAAGGGCGAGCCATGATCGAAGGCGAATGGGCGGGGCGCGTCACCGGACTAGGCACACAGCGCGTCGAAATCGCTATGATGATCACCCCCGACGGTCACAGCCGTCTCGAACTTTCGCGATTTCTCACCCCGCCTGTCGTCGCCGATCATCGAAACGCCCCGGTGAACGCTCTCGGATACCTGCGCGTCATGTTCGCTGTCAGCGACCTCGACGATACGCTCGCTAGGCTCAGCAAACACGGCGCGCAGCTCGTGGGTGAAGTTGTGCAGTACCAAGACTCCTATCGACTCTGCTATATCCGCGGTCCCGAAGGACTTCTCATCGGGCTGGCGCAAGAAACCGCAAATCACTGAGAAACCATTTGAAGAGTCTACGATTCTCTCGTAGGGACGCGCATCTGCGCGTCCCATGCGTACTAAGTTAAGAAATTTGCCCTGTGAAAATCACACCCCACCCCGCGATCATGGCTGCAAACGGTGCGGGTTGCTCCCCTCCCCGAATTCGGGGAGGGGCTGGGGGTGGGGTTCAAGATGGTCTCTGTAGCATTGAATCTGGAAGCCGCGCCATCACCGAATATCAATTAAACCGGCACAGCTTCCAGCGCGAGATCATGCAGTGCGACAACCGCTTTGGCGAGATCGCTTTCGCTGACCACAAACGAAATGCTGCATTCGCTTGCGCCCTGCGCGATGGCGATCACGTTGATGTTGTTGTTTCCCATCATCGTAAACACGCGCCCGCTTACGCCCGGCGTGCCGCGCATCCCTGCCCCCACCACCGTCACAATCGCAATCGATTCCATCACATCAACCTGATCCACGTCCGCGCGCGCGATTTCCGCCGCCAGTTCGCTCTCAATCGCATCTTTGGCGGCTTCCGCCCGATCCACCGTGACCAAAAAGCAGAAGCTCTGTTCGCTGCTTGCCTGTGAAATCATGAGGATGTTCGCGCCCGCGCGCGCTGTCGCTAGGAACGTCCGTCCGGCAATGCCCGGCACGCCGATCATTCCCTTGCCGCTGACGGTGAGCAAATTCACGTTGCGAATCGCTGTCACGGCTTTGATTACTGTTTCGCTTGGCTGGCTCTCTTGCCCGATCAGCGTGCCGGGAAACGACGGGTTAAACGTGTTCCGCACCCGCATAGGGATACCTTTGTTTAGGATCGGCTGCACGGTTTTGGGGTGCAGCACTTTTGCCCCGTAAAATGCGAGTTCGCCCACTTCTTGATACGACACATACGGCAGTACGCGCGCCCGTTTGTCAATGCGCGGATCCGTCGTCATCACGCCGTCTACGTCCGTCCAAATGATCAATTCGTCGCTGTTCGTCGCCGCCGCGAAAATTGCGCCGGAATAATCGCTGCCGCCGCGCCCCAATGTCGTCCAGTGTCCATCTGGCGATGCCCCCAAGAAGCCCGTCACCACAGGGACAATGTTGTTCTGCACGGCGGGCAGTAACACTTGTTGAATCCGTCCTTCGGTTTCGTCCCACAGCGGAACGGCACTGCCATAACGATCATCCGTGCGAACAAGCTGATTTGCGTCGTAGGCGTTGGCGCTGATCGATTTGTGACGCAGCGCCGCCGCGATCACCCGTGCGCTGAGGCGTTCGCCAAACGACACCACTGAATCAATGATGCGCGGTGTAGCTTCTCCCAACACACTGACCGCTTGGCACAATTCGACGTGCTGGCGCAGCAGCATGTCGATTTCGTTCAGCACATTGTCGCGCCCCTTGCCGGGTGAGGTCAGCAGGTTGACGGCTTCAACGTGGCGGTCTCTCAGTTTCTGATTGCACGATTGGTAACCCCAACGATCTCCGCGTGCGGCATCATTGACGGACTTAATCAGCGCGTCGGTGACACCGTTCATCGCGCTCACGACGACGATCACTTGATTCCCGCGCGCTTGTTCATCTGCGACGATGCCGATGAGGTTCGAGATCGCTTCCGGGCTGCCGACGGACGTGCCGCCGAATTTCATGGTGATGAGGGACATGATGACGTTTTTCTCCTGCATTCGCACAAACGCGACTGTGCCTTGACTGCTTCAAAACAACAAAAAAGCGTGTGGGGTGTCCCACACGCTTTGAGTTCACAACTTACCCTGAACGTTGGCGCGCGCGCCTACCCCCGCATCACTCGATGTGGAGTCATAGTGCACATGCCAATAGTATTGCAACAGCAAACGTTCAGCGATTTCATATTCTGCTCAGTTTGAGAACTGCCTAATTCATGAAAACTTCACCTGATGGTAACGCGCCTAAACGAGCGTGTCAAGCGGAGATTCAGGCAATAAAGCTCAGAATTTACGCGGATTCTACTTTGAAAATTCGCCGCGAATGACATTTATCCGCATTTCACATATGGTTGAGAGCCAGCTCATTTCTGTTATTTAGCATTCTTGTCGCACCTTCGCAGTGGATGTGATGTATCGGAATGTGTATGGGGTGTATAGGAGAAACGAAGATGCGTAAATGGATCGTGATGCTTACCTTGTTGACAGTGATGGTCATTGGGACTGTCCCCGTCGCCGCGCAGACGGGCACCATTCCCGAAGTGGCATCGGCAAATTCCAGCTTTAGCACCTTGGTGGCGGCGGTACAAGCAGCGGGCTTGATCGACGACTTGAGCGCCCGCGGTCCGTTCACCGTGTTTGCGCCCACCAATGGCGCGTTCGGCACACTCTTGAATGAACTCGGTGTGACTGCCAACGATTTATTCGCGGATACTGATTTACTCACCGAAGTCCTGCTCTATCACGTCGTGGCAGGTGAAGTCCGCGCGGCGGATATTCTCGGCGCAAGCCTGCCCCTCACGGTGACGACGCTTGGCGGCGCGGAACTCGTCGTCAATGTCGCGGGCGGGCGCGTCAGCCTCAACAATGGTCGCGCGACAGTCGAAATCGCGGACATCGACGCGAGCAATGGCGTGATCCACGTCATCGACAATGTGCTGCTTCCCCCGACGACCACCGCGGGCGATGCTCCCGCTGTCGCTTCAACGGGCACGATTGTCGATGTGCTGGCGGGCAACCCGAATTTCAGCACGTTGGTCGCAGCGGTGACAGCCGCCGGTCTCGCTGATGAACTGAGCGCGCGCGGTTCGTTCACCGTGTTTGCGCCCACCAACGGCGCGTTCGCCACCTTACTCGGCAATCTCGGCGTGACAGCGGATCAACTGCTGGCAGATCGCGCCCTGCTCACGAGCGTACTGCTCTATCATGTGCTGCCCGGTGAATATCGCGCCGCCGACATCCTCGCCGCCAACCTGCCGCTGACGCTCGAAACGCTCAACGGCGCGGACGTGGTGATCAACTTCAACGGTCAGCGTGTAACCATCAACGGCAGCACGGCATCGGTTGAAATCCCCAATGTGGTTGCCAGCAACGGCGTAATCCACATCATCGACAACGTGCTGCTGCCGCAATAACCCCACACTTTACAACATGAGCCCGACAATAAAACAGCGCCGCGATCCACAGTGGATCGCGGTGCTGTTTTTGTCATCGTTTTCACCTATCACATCGCATTAAAGTCGTACTTAACCTTAGCTTATGTTGAACGATAAAAATAGCGTGCTTGAAACTTTCAATCCTGTCAATCTATGAGAGGAAAGTGCCCCATGACCATCGTTGTTGACCCACAGTTCTCCGTTTATCATCTCGTGCAGCGTGTGAAATCGCAAAGTACGCTGCTCAATCACCGCCGCACTATGTCGCTTGTCAGCTACGAAATTGAAAACGCTACCCTCATGGATGATGCGCGCACGCGCGTGTTCTCCGGTTTTCAGTACATGAGCCGTTTCGTCCCACAAATTCCGCGCTACCGCCGCCTTGCCGAAAAAGCCGAGTCCATCTATGTATTCGGCGTGCCCGATGTCGAAGTGCCAGAAATCCCCAACATCATCTATGTGCCGCTGAAGCCAACCGATCAACTGGCGAAAGAGTGGTTCTTGATCAGTTATGGACGTGATTATTTCAGCGCCTTAGCCACCGAAGAAAAGACCAACATCACCGATCCCGATGAAGTCCGCTTGTTCAACGGCGTGTGGACATTCGAGTTCGCACT
Source organism: Anaerolineae bacterium (assembly GCA_034434595.1). Classification (GTDB taxonomy): domain Bacteria; phylum Chloroflexota; class Anaerolineae; order Aggregatilineales; family Phototrophicaceae; genus Flexifilum. The sequence continues at coordinate 50,312 of DAOTZD010000004.1, read as the reverse complement.
CGTCAATATCATGAACGAATGGCTCACCAGCGCCGTGGATGCCCGCCCGCTGCCCTTCACAGAAACAGAGGTCAATTACGGGCGGCAAGTCCGGCTGATGAGTACCACAATGGCGCGGTTGACATCGCGCATGGCAAAGTATATGCTCCAACAAGAAGCGTTGGCTGGGAAAGACGCGACTGCTGCGCCTGTTTCGCAAGATGCGCCCGCTTCGCAAGATGCGTCCGCTTCGCAAGATGCGCCCGCTTCACCAGCCCCACAGGCAGCATCTGTGCGCGTGCAGAGCGAAGAACTCAAGCGCGCAATCGAAGTCTCGCTTGCGCCAGCGTTGGAAAAAGCCACCAACTCACAAGGTTGATCCGTTATGCCATGCCTTATCAAACGTTTGACCGCGCGCGGCTTGCAAGCTGTCGATTACACCGCATCGTCGCTCGCGGATGCGGCGCGGTATGAACCCGATCACGGCGTTTATACCGTCACCAATACGTTTGACACCACCAAAGTCCTCAAACTGGATGCACATTTGAATCGCTTGGAAGATTCAGCGCGGCGCGCGAACATCCCGCTGGTGCTGGATCGTCCGCGTTTGCGGGCGGCGCTGCGGCAGATGATCACCGAAGCGAATTACGGCGATGTACGCTTTCGTGTCACGGTGCCAGCGCATTCCCCCGATGAGTTTATTATCTCGATTGAGCCGTTCACGCCGATTTCACCGCAGATCATCGCATCAGGCGTGCGCGTGACGACGATCCACGCCGCGCGGCATGATCCCGCCGCCAAAACAACCGATTGGATGCATGACCGCGCCGCTATCGAAGCCAGCTTGCCAGCGGGCATCTATACCGCGCTGCTGGTGAATGAACATGGCGAAATTCTCGAAGGCATAAGCAGCAATTTCTACGCGGTTCTCGATCATCAACTCCGCACGGCGGGCGCGGGGATGCTGCCCGGTATCGCGCAGCAGATCGTCTTTGAAGTCGCGCCCGCGATTTTGCCCATCCGTCGAGATGCGGTCACAATGGGGGATATTCCGCGCTTAAGTGAAGCGTTCATTACCAGCGCCAGCAGAGGTATTGTCCCCGTTGTCGAAATCGACGGCGTGAAAATCGGGGATGGATTACCCGGAGAGAAAACAAAAGCCATCCGCGCGGCATATCAGGGATGGCTTGAGGGTCATTTGGAAGAATTGTAGTGCTTTACACAAACGAGTTAACAATCGTTAGTTGCCCATCGACAGTCATTCCGTTGTCCATGTCCTCGCTGTACAGAATCACTGCCCCTGCACTCAGAGCAGACGCGACGATCATACTATCCCAATATGAGAATTGGTGACGCGCCCGCAAATCTGGTGCTGCTACTGCAAGCTCACGCTTTTCCTTCTGTCCGTCTTCCAGAAATGCGTAAATCCATGCCTATTCCACCGTCGCTTTGAAATCGTAGATGCCGTCGCGCACCGCATAGCGCATGTGATCGCGCTGGCACACAACCGTATCCCCTTCGCGGGCGAGATCGCCGCCGCAGTTGGGGCACGCCAGCAGCGGCAGAATATCGCCGTCCTCGCCAAGCGGAATGTTCAGGTTGTCCGATGTGCTGCCGATAGCTTTGCTGCGCGAAAACACGCTTGGTGAATACAGCAGCCCCGAAAGCTGCAAGGCGCTGTCCAACCCCGCGAGAATGTTCACGGGCACAATCCGCTTGATCGGCTCAATCCGAAAATACGATACGGGTAGTTGACGCTCAAGGACGAATCCGGCTTTTTGCAGTTCGCGCCGCACATACGCCGGGTGAAAGTCGAAGTTCAGTTCGACGAACTCAACGGGCGATTCGTCGTAGGGACTCCACGACTGCCGCCGCAGCGCATACCGCAGTACCGATTTCAAGTGGCGCTTGTTGGCGTACTCCAAAATGAATGTGCCGCGCGGGGCAAGCACACGCCGAATTTGCGACAGCACCGCCGGAACATCTGCCATGTGATGCAGCACCCGGATCATCGATACACCGTCAAAAACGCCCACCTTGAACGGCATCCGGTAAGCATCAGCGGCAACAAACGCATGACGACTTGTGCCCCCTAATCGCTCCCGCGCATACGCAAGCTGCGAAAACGAATAATCGAGCAGGATCGTCTGCTGATAGCCTTCGTATTCGTTCGTTACGCGCCCAAATCCCGCGCCAACTTCCAACATGCGTTTGCCCGCGCTGGGCAGCAAACGCCGCAGCGCGATGCGTTCTACACGGTCTTCATAGGCGCGTCCTGCATTCTCCCAAAAGCGCGTGCGATAGTCCGAGCCTTCGTAATCGCAGATCGGCGGCGGTTGATCGTGCGGGCGGCGAGTCTGCTTTTCCGGTGGAGTCAGAGAGGTCACTTACGATCCCCCTTCGGGAGTCGGCACGGCTTCTGCGGCGGCACGCGCGGCAGCTTGTTCACGTAAATACTGCGCGTAACTGCCATCGTAGTAATAAGACGGAATGCCGAGCGCGCTCATGTTTTCAGCAGCCTGTGCGTTGACTTGCAGCGGACCGCCAATCGTATATACATCCCCGCGAAGCTGCGAATCCAGTCCCGGAATACCCCCTTGTGGCACAATCCCCGTATCCACCGGCTGATTGCCAATCGGCACCGGTTCAAATGCCAGATCATAATTTAACCCCGCCGTGCGCGAGAACCCGGGCCACGGGTCGATGCTGTAGGCATTATCCGCCAACAAATTGATCGGGCGACCCGCCAGCACATCCCCGACGAGATTTCCCGCTTCGTTGAAGTTGCCCGGTAGGTTGTACAGCGCGCGTGTCAGTGGATCAAACAGCAGGCGCAAGTTTTGAATCGGATCGTTCAACTGTGTTTCGCTTAATGGGATTACCGCCCGCACATCAAGCGACACAGGCAGTTCTTGGTTAATCGGCACGTCCAAATCAAGCTGGACAGGCAGTTCCAGCCCCGCCGGAAGCTGCAAAAACACCTGCGCGTTATTCAACTGCCCCACGCCCGGTAAGTTGATCGTCGCCGCGACTGCCAGCGGCACGGGTTCGGTTAGCGTGACGACTGTTTCGGTTTCCAGCGGCACGGTCAGCACAACAGGAATCGTATCGCGTACCGGAATTGTCCAGTCGATAGTTGCTTCGTTCAAACCGACAAAACTGGTGTGCAGTCCACCAACTAGCGGGTTGAGGATGTTGTTCTTGATGTCGAAGATGAACAACACCAGTGCCACTATCACCACAACCAGCACCAAATTGACGATAAACGAAAACACGATCATGAAATTCTTGAGTCCACTGCCGATAGTTTTTACTGCGTTCATTAGTAAATCCTAACCCGTCGCGCCACGATGGTTGATACTGTACATTATGACGCGAACGGGGGGCAAATTGAGGTTGACGTTTACGGGGATAGAAAATGATTCACCGCAGAACACGACACTGTTCGCACAATCCCGATTTGTTACGACGTGTTCTGCTCCCCTCCCCGAATTTGGGGAGGGGGTGGGGGAGAGGTCTAATTGCTACAACCCTGCATCCGCGCGCAGTAGATCGGCTTTGTCGGTTGCTTCCCATGGCACATCAAGATCGTTGCGCCCAAAGTGACCATACGCTGCCACCTGCTTGTAAATCGGGCGGCGCAAACGCAAATCGCGGATGATCGCCGCTGGACGCATATCGAAATGCTTGCGAATCAACGCTTCAATCGCTTCATCAGAGATCACACCCGTGCCAAACGTCTCGACGGCGAGCGAAGTCGGCTGCGCGACCCCAATCGCATACGAAACTTGTAGTTCAAACCGAGTCGCCAACCCTGCCGCGACCACATTCTTGGCGATATACCGCGCCATGTATGCCGCGCTGCGGTCAACTTTCGTCGGGTCTTTCCCGCTGAATGCGCCGCCGCCATGACGCGCCACACCGCCATACGTATCGACGATGATCTTGCGCCCGGTCAATCCCGCGTCCCCCATAGGACCGCCCGTGACGAAACGCCCCGTTGGGTTGACGAAAAAGCGCGTGTTCGCATCCAGTAAATGCGCGGGCACAACCGTCTTAATGATCTTCTCAATCACGGTTGATTCGATTTCGTCATGCTCAATTTCCGGCGCGTGCTGCGTCGAAATAACAATCGTATCAACGCGCTTCGGTTTGCCATAAGCGTATTCCACCGTCACTTGACTCTTGGCATCGGGGCGCAGCCACTCGATTTCGCCCGTTTTGCGCGCCACCGACAAACGGCGTGTCAGTTGATGCGCCAGCGAAATCGTCAGCGGCATCAATTCCGGCGTTTCATCGCACGCGAACCCGATCATCATGCCTTGATCGCCCGCGCCCGTGCTTAACTCTTTTTCCGACAGCGTGCCTTGTTTCGCTTCAAGCGCTTTGTCCACGCCCATCGCAATATCGGGCGACTGCCCGTGAATAGCGACGATCACACCGCAGGTATCTGCGTCAAAGCCAACCGTGCTGTGGTTATAGCCAATCTCACGGATCGTGTCGCGCACGATCTTTTCCACATCGACATACGTCGTCGTCGTGATTTCACCGAATACCAGCACCAAACCCGTCGTCGCGGACGTTTCACATGCCACCCGCGCATTCGGGTCTACAGCGAAAATCGCGTCCAGTACGGCATCGGAGATTTGATCGCACACTTTGTCAGGATGCCCTTCCGACACGGATTCTGACGTGAAGAAATAGGCGGGAGAGGTCATAAACGTAGTGGTCGCGGCTTTGGCGCTCGACTGAATCATGTCGCATTGACTCCTTGAAGATAACTCGTCCGCTGCGGCGCAGAGATAGCGGTGTTAAAAAAACACCTCTCCGGCATGGAGAGGTGTGTGTGAGCGTTTTTGTCTGCTCGTCCGTCCTCATCTGCCAGAGTTTTGTACTCTGTCGAACTTGGCACCGTCCCGACGCTTCGGGGGTTGCCGCGGCTTCTTCGGGTCGATTCCCTCCGCCGCTCTGGATGAGTATGCAATTGGGTTGAATGGAATCACTATATCATGGGCTGCCGCGCACGACAAGATCATTTTATCGGCTAACGCTGTGCTCCGTTGTAAAAATATCGCCCTGTCGTTGTGAAACCATACCAGCGCGTTTCGATATAACATCCCCCGAAATATCCCTGCCGCGCCGATAAAAACATATTCTCGCCCGTAGACAAATACAGCAGCGTTACGGGCGTGTGCGGTGTGATGCGCGGCGTATTTGCCGGCACCCCCGCAATCAGCGTGTTTGCGCTGTCGAATCCAATCAGCAGCCGCGCCTGCCGGAAGCCGGGGCAGGTGCGGTAGACATGTGTCGGCGTGTAGCCTACCGTTACCCCCGATAACAGCAGTTCACCCAGCGTCCATAAGCGTGTCCCTTGATTGGCGTAAAACTGCGCGAATTGCACGTTGGGCGTTTCCGCGCGGTGTGTCTCAAACCCAAACGCGCCATCAATATAGCGCGTTTCATCCGCCAAATAGCTGGTGAAAATGATCGGCGCGCCCGCCGGATCAAGCATCTCTGTACCAAGCGCGTTCATAGTGCGGGCAATGTCAGCGCGTTTACTCACGCCCAACTGAATCCCATACATACACGGTAACTCACACGGATTCGCTGCGAAAAAGTCATCGCGCGCATTATCACGCCGCGCTTGACCAATCAACATCGCCGCCATGATGAGTATCGTCATCGTGGCATACAACAAACCGACATGTAGTTGCAGCCGAAGCATAATTTGCTTCATCTTGCCAGCTTCAACTTCGCTTCTTTACCCACGGAGAAGGGCAGCACGATCTGCGTGTAGGGAGCGGTTGTGAAATCCGTGATTCACAGAGAATGCTTTTATTCACCCGCATCACCGCTCTTTACAAAAACCGCGATACAACACTCAAATACAGCACCGCCGCGATCACAATCACCGTGAATGCGATCATCAGTTCCTTCCAGACCGGCAGCGAACGCCGCACATGCTGAATATAGCAAGCCCGCGAGCAGTAATCTTCAACGCTCATGTCTACATCACTTGCGATTTCATACCGCAGTTTGTGATACTCACACACGTAATTCGGGCATGATGGATTCGCGCATTTGACCAGCTTCGCCTCATGCCCATCCCGTTCGCACACGACACACCGCATAAAAACATCCGATTATTCGACAATTCTCTCGTAGGGACGCGCCGTTAGGCTTGTCCCTAGTTGCAGAAGATCGTTTTGTAGGGGCGCGATACATCACGCCCGCCACAGAAAATCTTCAAACGTCCACTCTTTGACATAAATTCACTATCACAGGCTTTTTCCCCTCGCCCAACGATGCTTGGACGAGCCTCACCGCGCGTCCGTTTGTAACTAGCGCGGATAAACCGCCAGCACTGCCGGGACAGCATCGAACGATGGCACAAAGATCGTTTCCGCTCCGCCGCGTCCGATCATCAGCGTCGATCCCCCGCCATCAAGATTGAACGCTTCCACCAAATCGAGATCCGTCGCCGGCAAATACGCGCTCATATCGACCAATCGCATTCCCGCCAGCGATGAAGTCACCATCAGGATGATTCGCCCGCTGGAGTCTTGTCCCGCAATCGTGCGACGGGCGATTCTATCGCCGCGTGTGTTGCTGAATGCCTGCTGCCCCCCGCTGACCAGCATCGGAAAGGCTTGCACCGCCTGCTCGAACGCTTCACCAAGATACGGCTCGCTGATCGTCGAACGCACACCCACAGCCCCATTCTCGACATACAGCATCCCGCCGCGATCACTGTAAGCCGTGCCATAGCGCACGCCATCGCTGATCAACAGACCAAGAATTTCGTTTTGGGCTGTGAAATAGTTAGCGTTAATGATTGCCAGCGCATCTGGGAGCGCATCGCGCCAAGCGAACGCGGTCAACGGCTCGCCCGGGCGATAATGTGCCCGAAATGTGTTGATCGCCGGGTCGATGCGAAGCGCGATAAATTGGGTGAGTGCGTAATTTTCCGGACGGTAAACGCGCCGTTCGATTCCCGGCGCGAGTGTTTCCCATCCTGCTGTCACAGGGCTGACCGCGCCCGTTGTGATCACCGGATCAGCAGACGGGTCAATCACGGTAGGGACTGGGTGTATGCACGCGCTGATCGACAGCGAAGCGGCGGTGATTACTGAAGAAAGGCGGATTCTCTGGCGGATACGTGGCTGCCAACTGGGACTGAGCCAGCGGCGTTTCCGCTTGTTGATGTGTGACTCCATCGATTCGGCTTGGAAACTCTCTCTTGTCTACGGGCTGATATTCTGCTATACTCTACCTCACATTCAACCATTTATCATCCTCTGGTGTGATGGTTGTCGATAGCGGGCAATTAGCTCAGTTGGTTAGAGCGCACGGTTCACATCCGTGAGGTCAGGGGTTCGAGCCCCTTATTGCCCACACATCAACACTCGCAGCCATGCGGGTGTTTTGTTTTCCCCTCTTAATGGTTTTGGCGGCGGTCAACACTTTAATTCATGGTACTATTCTCTTAGAATGTTCATGTGACCGTGACCGAAGCGCCATCACAGCGATCATTTCTGCTTCTCGTCCGCGCCATATTCGGCGAACGTGTCATTTGAGCCGTTGGCAAGAAATGATGTACCTGCAATGAATCATCAATTTGATTCTGCCGATCCAATCGACTTTAATGCGGCATCATCGCTAGGCGCAGTCTCACGCAATACTGCGGCGGTGCGTTACTGGATTCTGCTTGGCGTGCGCTGGATGGGGCTGCTGCTCATCCTCTGCCTAGCATTGGTCTTGCAATCACAGGGCGCGTTCACCGCCGGACAAATCCCGTTCATCACAGCGGCATTAGTCGGCGCGGGCTTTAACGCCCTCTTGGTCGTCATGCTTTCCACCCGCGCGATGATCGGCAGTGTGCCGTTGATCGCCTTCTTCGGTGACTTGCTCACTGTCGGCTTGTTCGCGGGCGCGAGCGCGGGCGAACCGCTCTTGTTCGCGGCGGTTGTCTGCGTGGGCATTACCGGCGCGTTGCTGCAAACATCGCTCATGGGCACAACCATTCATGTGATCGGTGTGCTGGCAGTAGCGCTCACCGTGCTCACCTATGACGCGCGCTTGGCTGGGTTATTCGTCGCCACTGGGGTTTCACTGCCGCTGCTGCTGTTTTCAGCATATGGCGCGGGCGCGATTGTTGTCGCTTTTCTTGTCGAAGGACGCGCATCGGCGCTCAATCAAGAAATGGACGACATTGGTCGCCAGCGTACCCAGCAAATCCACTCCATGCGCGAACGCATCCGCGCCATGTACGACCTCTCTTACACCATGGGTTCAACCCTCAAATTCGAGAAAGTCTTAGAAACCGCGCTCGAAGCCGGACGGATCGGGCTGCAGTTGGTCACAGGGCGCGATACCGATTTAACTGCGGGCGTGTTCCTGTTCCATGTCGAAGATAACGCGCTTCATGTGGTCTCGTCGCGCCGCTTCACACGCGGAGATACGCTGCGAATCATTGACGGCAAAGAAGGCATCGTCGGTGAGGCGCTCCGCGAAGCCGTCCCCGTATTCGGCACAAATCCCAAAGATGATCCCGAACTGCAATTTTTCATCGCCTTTCAAAACTGCCGATCCATCGTGTGTGTGCCGCTTCGCGCGGGCTATGACAATTTCGGTGTGCTGATTTACGGCAGTGACCGCCCAAATGCCTTCAACCAAGAACACAGCGAACTGCTCACAGCAATTGGTGTGCAGGCGACGATTGCCCTGCAAAATGCCGTCCTCTACCAGAGCTTGATCGAAGAAAAGCAGCGCATCATCAATATCGAAGATGACGCGCGCCGCAAACTCGCCAGTGACTTGCACGACGGACCTACGCAAAACGTCGCCGCGCTGGCGATGCGCTTGAACTACAGTATCAAACTGTTAGAGAAACGCCCTGAAGGCGTGAAAGATGAACTTATCAAGCTCGAAGATATTGCCCGCCGCACATCTGTCGAAATTCGTCAGCTCTTATTCACATGGCGACCATTGGTGCTGGAAGCGCAGGGCTTGGGCGCGGCGCTTAAACAGCTTGCCGACAAAATGGAAGAAACGCATGGTCAGCGTGTGAATGTCCGGCTCATCGGTGAAATCGAATACCTGCTGGATCGCAGTCAACAGGTGACCTTGTTCCATATTGTCGAAGAAGCCTTAAACAATGCCCGCAAGCACGCCAATGCGTCACAGGTCAACGTCACACTCTCCAAACAGGACGATGTCGCGCTGCTGCAAGTTGCCGACAACGGACGCGGATTTGACATGGACGCGGTGAAATCGAATAATGGGCGCAACAACTTGGGCATGATCAACATGCGCGAACGCGCCGAATTGATCGAAGGTTCGTTCACCATCGACAGCAAACCCGGTATCGGCACCACCTTGAGCGTCATCGTTCCGCTAAAACAAACCGAAGGCGCGTCCAACAGTAAACTGACTACCGCCGAAATGCCCGCGCCGCGCCGCCCTCGAAAATCGACCACGAAATTGGCGATGGCGGCGATTGCCCGGTTGGATAAAATGAGCGCCCGCGATACCAAACAATAGAAACGACATTCTGTTCAATTGATGACACATTCAACACTCGCCGCGCTGCGCGGTGAACCAAGCTATGTCTGGCGGGCAGGTCAAGAGCGCCGCCTGCAAATGATCGCGCGGTGGGCAAAATTAGAAAACGCCCGCGTGCTGGAAGCGGGCGCGGGCGTGGGCATGTATGCCTCGCAGTTCCGGCGGCGTTTCACCAATGATGTCGAAGCCTTCGATGTCGAACTAGATCGCGTCATCGAAGCGCGTGCGGACACCCCGCATTCAATTGTCGCCGCCGCCGAAGCCCTGCCGTACCCCGACAACACGTTTGATACAATCCTCTCCAATGAAGTGCTGGAACACGTCCTTGATGATCGCTTAGCTGCCAGCGAAATGGTGCGCGTGTTGAAAGTCGGGGGAAGGGCGGTCATCTTCGCCCCCAACCGCTGGTATCCGTTCGAGACGCACGGTTACTACTGGAAAGGCGAATATCACTTCGGCAATACGCCGCTCATCAACTACCTGCCGGACGTGCTGCGAAACAAACTCGCGCCGCATGTGCGCGCCTACACCGGGCGCGGGATTCGCCATTTATTCGATGGCACACCCTCACGGATCGTCAAGCATTATCGCATTTTCGGCGGTTACGACAACATCATCGCCCGCTTGGGGAACAAGGGCAAGCTCATCCGCGATACGCTGCACCGCTTGGAAGATACCCCGCTGGATATTGTCGGGCTGTCGCATTTGCTGGTCATCGAAAAAATCGACCCCGCTAATCCCCGTTAGGGCGCAGGATATTTCGCGTCGAATTCTTCGCGTGTCATCCCGTAAATCAGCGTGTCGTGATACTGCCCGCCCGTATAGATCATACGCCGCAAGCGCCCTTCAAGCGCAAAACCGAGCCGTTCATGCAGCTTAATGGACGGCTCGTTATAGCTGAATACTTCGGCGTTCACCTTCTGATACCGTTTTTCGTGAAAGAAATAGCGCAGCACAAGGCATACCCCGTCAACCGCGTAGCCCTTCCGCTGATGCTCTGACGCGATGGCGATCCCGTAACTGAATGTCCCAACGCGGGGATTGGTCGTGTGCGTGTTAATCGTTCCCACTAGATCGCCTGTGTCTAGGGCTTCAATTTGGAAACGGAATTCATCGTTTTCATGTTTTCCTTTGGCGAGTTCTTCCGTCCAGTTTTTCGTCCATTCTTTCGATGCCGGAAACCAGATTTCGTCGGTCATCCGCCCGAACAGCGTCGTGCTGTCGTCCATGCGATGGAAAAATTCCCAATCGGCGGGTTCAACAGCGCGCAGGCGCACTAATCGCCCCTTGAAGATGTTTTCCATCGCCTTTGTACTTTGCTCTACGTTTACACCTTATTCTCGTCCACAAACACCGGCAAATGACCAAGCGCGACCACATCCGACCACTTCGCGCGATCCCCTTCGGTGAATATCGCCGCTTCAGCCACGCTGATCCCGTGCGCTTTGTCGAGAATCAGCCGCATCCCTTGTAGCGTACTGCCCGTCGAAATCACGTCATCGAGCAAAATCACCCGCTTATTCGCAAGCAGAGTCTTGTCTTTTTCATCCAGCAGTAAAATCTGCGGCTGTCCGGTGGTGATGCTCAACGTTTCGGCGCGCAGCGCATCGCCCATATACGGCTTATACGATTTCCGCAGCACGATATACGGCATACCCAATTCCACCGAAAGCGCATGCGCTAATGGGATGCTCTTGGTTTCCGGCGTGAGCAGTACATCCGCCTTGAATGCGCGCAGTTTCGCCGCGAGTTCTTTAGCCACAGCTTGCACAAACTCAGTATCACCGAGAATGTTCAGCACAGCGATCTTCACACCCGGCTTGATTTCAAACAGGCGAAGATGGCGTTCCACGCCCGCGACGTGAACTGGATAAGTTTCAAAAGATTGTGACATGCCGATGCTCCATCAACAGGCAGGACAAACGTGGCGCAATTGTACCGCTTTCGCGCCGATGGATCATCGTTTCTTAATCACTTTATAGCGCCGCGATCCGCTGCTGTTCCGATGTGCTTAACGCCGTCGCATCGACCATCTTGCCATCGACCAGCGTCAGCACACGGTCAGCGTGTTTGGCGAGATCAAGGTCATGCGTCACGATCACGATAGTCGTCCCAGTTTCGCGCCGAATGTCTTCCAGCGCCGCCAAAACCATCGCGCCGCTTTCACGGTCAAGATTACCCGTTGGCTCGTCCGCCAAAAGCAGCGGCGGATTGTTCGCCAGCGCGCGCGCAATCGCCACCCGCTGCTGCTGACCGCCGGAAAGTTCCGAGGGGCGGTGATGCATACGATCCTTCAAGCCCAACAATTGAAGTAACTCGCGCGCGCGTTTATCCGGCGAAAATCGCGCCTTGCGCGCGAACTGTATCGGCAGCGCGACATTCTCCAGCGCCGTCAGCGTGGGAATCAAATTGAAAAATTGGAAGATGAAGCCAATCTTCTCGTTGCGGATTTCAGTCAGGCGGTCTTCTCCCATCCGGCTGATGTCCACGCCGTCAATCTCAATGCTGCCCCGCGATGGCTTGTCCAACCCGCCGATCAAACCGAGCAGTGTGCTTTTCCCGCTGCCCGATGGTCCAACGATGCCAACGATTTCACCGCTGTAAATATCCATATCCACGCCGCGCAAAGCATGTACGACGGTCTTGCCAAGCGGTAAATCTTTCGTAAGCCCGCGCGTGCGAATGATGACGCGCGGCTGCTGTGCGTGATTTGTCATGCGGAGTACACTCTCCTAAGCGAAAACCATACAAATTATACGCAATCTAACCACTTCGGTTGCATTCCACGCGCCCAAATCAGCGGGTTTTCCCTGACAGACCCCCCGACAGCTTATTTGTTATAATCTTCACAATTGCTCGATCACGTTGGATAATCAAAGGTACACATGACCACCATGAACACCGAGTCTCATCGCGTCGAGCGCGGCCAAGCGCCGCGTCATCGTTTCTTGGTCTGGTTTCACCGCATCGACACAGCCATCACCCGTTGGATGGCGCGTTATGGAATCACGCTGCTGCGTATTTCGTTAGGAATCGTGTTTGTATGGTTCGGAGCATTGAAGTTTTTCCCCGCGCTAAGTCCGGCTGAAAACCTCATCCGCGAATCAATCACCTTCTTACCGATGAACCTGTTCTTACCCTTCTTGGCAGTCTGGGAGATTGTCATCGGTCTTGGCTTCTTGACGGGTAAATTCACGCGGCTGACGATTCTGCTGCTGTTCCTGCAAATGCCGGGAACGATTTCCCCCGTATTCCTCCGCCCCGATCTCGTTTTTACTCAATTCCCGTTCGGCTTGACGCTCGAAGGACAGTACATCGTCAAGAATCTGGTGCTCATCAGCGCTGGGTTGGTCATCGGCTCAACCGCGCGCGGCGGTCACTTGGTCGCTGAACCTACCGACGATCAAGCGTGATAAACGTTAAAGGCGCTGAAACTGTTTCTCAGCGCCTTTAACCTTCGGCTTCACCAACGAATTTATCAATCGCCTTCTGGATGCAGCTCACGCAGACGCTTATACAGCGTCATAAATGCCACCATCACGTCCGAAGTCGTAATGATCCCGACCAGCGTTTCGCTTCGCATCACGGGTAAGCAGCCTACATGATTGTTCAGCATCAAGCGCACCGCGTCGTCGGCATCCGCATCCGGTTCAATAACTATCGGCGCGGGAGTCATCACAGAACGGACAGGTGTCCGTGAACTCGCGGGCGCTGCGGCTGCTTTGCGTGAGCTTGGCGCGTCATGCAAATCGCGCAGCGAACGCGGCAGGTTTAACGCCGCGAGACAGTCGCGCTCGGTGATGATGCCGACAAGCTGACTTTCTGAATTGATCACGGGTAAATGGTGAAACCCATTATTTTCCATGATCTCAATTGCCCGTCGGAGAGGTTGATCTTGATGGATCGCAATTGGCTTGGCGGTCATCATCTCTGAAACATTCATGGCAGCCTTCTATTCCGTTACTGCGCTAGGAGTAGGGGTTAAGGCTTTTGTCCGGCTGGCTACCAACATCTTGAATATGTCCGATTCAGTCAAGATACCCACCAGTTTCCCCTGCTTGTCCACAACAGGTAACCCGCTGACCTTCTTGTCGAGCATCAGCTTGGCTGCGTCCAAAATATAGTCGGTATCTTTGATCGTGAGAACGTCCCGCGTCATCACACGGTCAACCGTAAGCTGCGCCCACAGGTAATTGAGTTCCCAAATGCTCAGGCTCGTTGCGTCCGATGGACTGGCTTCGCGCACGTCACCGAGCGTGATAATACCGACCAGTTTTTCATTTTGAACAACGGGCAGGCGGCGGATTTTCAGTTCTTTCATCAGCTTGTGTGCGGTGCTGATTGGGGTGTCAGGGGTGACGGTCTTAACGTTACGAGTCATCCACTCGCTCACGAGAATGTTATCTAACATATCGAGTCCTTCCTACAACAGGTGTCCGAATTGTGGAATCGCAACACCCTAGTTGCCGCTTTTGTACGCTTGAGACACCTTAACGATAGAAAACTCTCGCTCATTTGTGGTCATATTGAATCACATGATAAGCGTCATGTCTGCTGGGGCTGTTCTTCGCCTAGAAAACACGACTCTCAAGAGCGATCACTCTATAAGGGGATGGATAGGGTGATTTGTGTTCCCTCTCCCGCGGTGCTTTCAATTTCCACGCTGCCTCCATGTAGCTGCGCGCGTCGTTGAATATTGCGTAATCCTAAACCGCCTTGCGCCGCGCTGGACTTAAGTTGTCCGCCTTGCTGATAGTTGAAGCCAACACCGTTGTCCTTGATTTTCAGCTTAAAGTAACCGCCGTCGGTTTGCGCTTCTACATGCAGTTCGGTTGCTTGTGCATGGCGAATCACATTGCTGATTGCTTCGTTCGCCATTTGGCAAACCGCTTCATATACGGCATTAGACAGCGGCAGAGGCTCATTCGGCGCGCTGCACTGCACATTCAGCGATTCAGGGATGTGCAGTCGGCTTAAAATTTCTTTCAAACAATGTTCAATCGTGATGTCGCGGCTTCCACGACGGTTGAGATCAAGAATGTAACTGCGAATGTCCTCGATGATCGAATTCAGGTGTTTTGTTACCGCGCTCAAATCATCCGCGTTGATCGGGTTATTGGTGCGCGCTAGTTCGATCTGCATCCCCACTGCGTACAGCGATTGAATCACCCCGTCATGCAGTTCCATAGCAATACGTTCACGTTCTTCCAGCAGTGCCAACCGCTGTTGTTGATCACGTAACTGCGCCCCCGCAATCGCCAGCGCCGCATAACCCGCCGCCGTTTCAATCAACCATTGATCTTCATCCGTGAACGGTTCGCCGTTCACCTTGTCCGTCAAGTAGAACATGCCAAATAACTGATCCCCCACCTGAATGGGCACGCCGAGAAACTTCTCCATATGGGGGTGATGTTCGGGGAAACCGGACGAACGGGGGTCTTTCTTCAAATCTGTCAAACGGATCGGTTGGCGTTCGCGCATAATCGCGCCCAATAAGCCGCGTCCCACAGGAGGATGTTCTATTTTAGCCACATCACGGGGATCCATGCCGCTGAACATGAAATATTCAAGTCCGCCCATTCCATCCGGCACACCTAGCGCCGCATAGCGCGCGCCAACCAATTCGCGCGATACATCCGCGATACGTTCTAGCACTTCTGCCAGCGTGTCGGCGCTGGCGGCATACATCACGGATGATGCTATACTTTTGAGGTTGTTAAGGATTAAACTCACTTCCTGTTGAGGAAGCTTGTCACTAATCGATGTCATTTTTCGCACACTATAATGTGACGGATGTCATAACATAGTGTACTTGTGAATCGAAGTCGGGTCGAGGGGGGATGCAGATCATGACGAAAATCGTTCGGATTCTCGTTGCCGATGATCACTCCGTTGTGCGCGCTGGTCTGCGTGCGCTGCTGGAACGTCAGGGCAATTTTCGTGTTGTAGCCGAAGCCAGTACGGGCGAAGAAGCGGTCAATAAAGCGCAAGAAGTCAAGCCAGATGTTGCTGTACTCGATATCCGTATGCCCGGTCTTTCCGGAATCGAAGCCTGCCGCCGCATCACACAATCCGTCGAAGGTTGCCGCGTCGTCATGCTCACCTCTTATGCCGAAGATGAACTACTGTTCGCGGCGATTCAAGCCGGCGCGTCCGGCTATGTTCTCAAACGTATTGGTGATAACGAACTCGTACAAGCTGTCGAACGAGTCAGTCGGGGGGAGGGGATGCTCGACCCCGCCATGACAGCCACCGTGTTCACCGAAATGCGGAAGGCAAATCAAGCCCAGCAAGCCGCCGCTTTTCAGGATTTAACCCCGCAGGAATTAGCGGTGCTGGCGCTCGTCGCTGAAGGCTTGACCAACCGTCAAATCGCTGTGCGGCTCTACTTGGGCGAAGGCACAGTGCGTAACTATGTGTCGAGCGTGCTGGCGAAAATCGGTGTCTCCAACCGCGCCGAAGCCGCCGCCTATGCCGTCAAACACAACATTCAAGAAATTGTCCCGCCAAGTCATCACGGGCGCGACAAAAACGACGAGAAATAACCACATAACCCCGCACGGGGCGTAGGGGCGGGGTCTTAACCCCGCCGTGCTTTCCCCCACACCCTCTGCACTACACAAATCCAATTGTTTTCAATCGTTTTTCGTCTGCTAAAACGCGCTGCTGCCATTTCCTAACCCCCAAAAACCGATTTCTAACGCTTTACGAAATCCATCCCATCACCCATTTCACTCCACCCAATCGCTGCATGTTCCTAACCCTTCGGCACAATAATTTGTAAAACAAAACCTCTCAACACTTCCCCAACACTTGACC
Organism: Anaerolineae bacterium; assembly: GCA_034434595.1. GTDB lineage: Bacteria > Chloroflexota > Anaerolineae > Aggregatilineales > Phototrophicaceae > Flexifilum. Next base: position 33,950 of record DAOTZD010000004.1, on the reverse strand, counting down.
GAAACAACTCGCACATCAAAGAACATAGACGACAATTCTTCGCCTTTTCATCAACGCTTCTTCCCTCAGCCGCATCTCTCTACCCCGAATCAAAAGGACGCAGAAGGCTTTCCCTCTGCGTCCCCTCAAATGCTTCTCTTTATCGCTTAATTCGCGGCAGCTTCCGCCTTAACGTGTTCGCCTGTCTTGCGGCGGTTCTTGTTCGGCACAACGAACACCGGGACATGCGTTCCCACCAGCACCTTGCTCGTCACACTCCCGAAGAACCAGCGGTTCAAGCCGGATCGCCCGTGCGTAGACATGACGATCACATCCGCGCCCACCTTATCCGCCGTGTCGCAAATCATCACCGCCGGATCCCCCATTTCAACCAGAATATTCGTCTCAATCTGGTGCGTCTCAGCGATGCGCGCCGACAGCCGCTCAAGATACGTCTTTGCGCCGGGCAGCAGTTCGTCATAGCCCTGCTCGATGCTCTTGGTGATGGGCGCGGGCACAGGATACAAATCATAAATCGGGTATTCGGGAACTTGCACTACGCTTAACAGGGTCAGTTTGCCGCCCGGTTTGACAAGTTCAAGCGCGTATTCCAGCGCCGTTTCCGCAAGCGGCGATCCATCCAATGGAACGAGAATATGGCTCAACATTGCGGCTCTCCTTTAACTGCTGATGATCCTTTATACATTCATCATCAGGCGAGAGCGCCAAACCGCGTAGTGTCGAATATCAGCACGAAAGTGCGATCTTTAGCACACGGAATGAAACACTCGACGGTGTTCTCTCTATGAAAACTAAACTATGAATATGATATATTATAGTATAAATTAGGATGTGTCCACAAAAATCAAAAAACGGTCATATGTGGACACATCTCCCCTCAATTTTTACAGCTTTCCATAATAAGTTGTGACACATCTTCTCTCAACCACTTTTTGCGCCATGACACACTTTTGATGGACACACGGGAACAAAAAATCCACCCCTCACAAAATTGCTGCAAGAAGTGGATCATTTTGTTGCACCACAAAAACGGACTATTTCGCGGGAGCAGGTTCTTCCGCGTACACAGGTTCGAGCCAGTGCTTGAACTTGTTCACGCGACCACTGACCACATCAAAGAAGCGGTTGCGAACAGCGCGGGTGATTTCGCCCATCGCGCCGGTGCCAATCTGGCGGTGTTCCACCCGTGTGACCGCCGCCACTTGAATCCCCGTACCGCACAGAAAAATCTCGTCCGCTAAATATACTTCCGTCCGGTCTATTTCGCGTTCCTCAACCTTGATGCCCAAATCTTCGCGCGCCAATTCCAGCACCGAACGGCGGACAATCCCTTCCAGCACATTCGAGTACACGGGCGGAGTGATCAACACCCCCTTACGCACGATGAAGATGTTGGCGGCGCTGGCTTCACCTACATGACCGTTCTCGTTCAGCACCAGCGCCTCATCGAACCCCGCCATCACCGCGTCACTCTTGATCAATGCGCCGTTGGCATACGCCCCGGAGATTTTGCCGCGCGCGGGGATCGCGTTGTCCTCGACCCGCCGCCACGCGCTAAAACACACATGCGCGCCGTCCTCGTTGTCGATATAGCTGCCAAACGGCATGGCGAACATCGTGAACGCATCGTCCACATCATGCAGCCGCACACCGATCATCTCAGTCGATTTATACGCCAGCGGACGGATATAAGCATTCTCATGGAAGCCTTCAGTACGCAGCAGATCAATCAAAATTTGGGTGAGTTCATCCGCATTGTAGGGCAGTTGGATACGGATCAAGCTGGCGGATTGAATCAAGCGTTCAAAGTGTTCGTGCGGGCGGAAAATATAAAGCTGTTCTTCGTCCGCGTTCCAGTACGCGCGCATCCCGCCAAAGACTGCCGTGCCATAGTTGAGCGCGTGGGTCATCACACTAATTTTCGCGTCCGCCATTGGCACAATCTTGCCATCAAAAAAGGCGTAGTTGGGTTTTCCTTGAGAAACAGCCATCGAATAATTCCTCCCTTTCATTGCGACAGATTTCAGTTAAAACCATGCCCACCTCCATGTAAATACCCCGATGAGTCCAGTAGGGCGGGTGCGAAACTTATTTCGTCCTACGCGTCCGCCGTGAGCGACGAGAAACCCAAAATTCACCCATACCCTCCCTCGTAGGAACGACGCATGTGTTGTCCGTGCCAAACCTCTCAAAGACCATAGGCATTGAATTGAAACTCGATGCGCTGATCCGCCGTTGACGGCAACAAGACCCCTTGCAGCGCACAGTTCACGCGGATCACCTCAAAGGTTCGCTCTCCGTCAGATACCCTGTTGTACGGCGACCACGCCTCCGAACGGACGAGCAGCGCGTCACCAGTCAGCACCTCTATATTGAATGTTTCGCCTGTTGCTGTGCGTGTTGAATCAATCACCCTGAGTTCCACGTTTTCGTTCAAAGCAAACACTCCATCAGGGATCGTTTCTTCTACCAATGCCTCACGCGACGGATCAATCGTCGCCAGCACGGACAGACATTCCTCCGCGCTTACCACACGTACATTTGCCGTCGGAATGGCGGTCAGCCGCCCGTACCCCTCGCCAATGTCATAAACCTGCAAATCCCCGTCTGTGAGTACAGGCTCAAACGACATTTGACCCGCCCGTTCGGCAGGTAGCACGATAAAGCGCACATTGAGCAAGCGCAAAAGTGGAATATTCGGGCGCAGTTCTGGACATACCCTCACCGCATCGGCGCTGGCGCGGGTCGCAGGCGCACCTACCGAATAACCCTTGAAGTCGCATCCGCTGGCGATGTTGATATACCCCGCGTATCCGGCAAGCTGTGCCGTGTTGTATCCATCAGCCGCGTTGAGTCCGGCGTTATACAGCGCGAAATCGCTCACCCCGCCATAGGGACTAAACACCCGTTCATCTTCGCCTGTATTCTCGCGCAAAAACACCACGATTGGATTGTCTTCTTGCGTCACTTCGCGGGGTGAAGCGGGAACGCTCAAACTCACATCTGCCCACCACACATCAACGATCAGCACCACTGCCAGCAAAACAGCTTTCGTTTTCACTTTCAACCGTGTCATCGGGATCAGCAAAATGATCGCCGCGATGGGGAGCAGAATCGCATGAGGAAACGTATAGAACGGGAGCAAATTCGGCTGCGCGATTTCGATTGCCAGAAATGCCAAATACAGCAAACTGATCGCTGTAACTAGCGGACGCACCCAACGTGAAAAAGTCGCATTGTTTAACCACTTGTCGATACCGAATGCCGCCAGCGCCGTGAACGCGATCAACGCAAACGGGTAGTAACGTTCAGGGAAGCGCAGCAGCGAAAATCCCGGCACGATATACAGCAGGGGATACAGCAGTCCATTCGTGCCAAAACTCAACAACAGCGCGGCAAACCCACTCATCGCCCACAGCCGTTCCCCGCGAGTCCATTTGCCCGCCAATCCGATCAACGGGAGCAGCGTCAAGCCAATCCCCGCGAACAAAAACGCTTCTGTGTAGCGCAGTTTGAACGGGAAAAAGTAGCCGATCAACAAACTCAGCGGCAGGCTTGCTTGAATATCTGCCGCGCTCAACGCGGTAAATCGACTCGAATATGGGAGCATGTTAACTGCCGGAATCAGCATATACGCCGTCAGCACGAACGTCACCATACCAACGGTGCTCCACCCGATCACACTCGTGATCAGCCACCGTTTGAAATTGCGATAGGTCACCAGATACGCCAGCGTACAAGGTGCGAGCGCGACCATCCACATCGGCACGTAGTTGATGTTGTTCATCAGCAGCGCAGCGAACGCCACACCGAGCAGCGCCGCGTAGCGTTTGCGGCGTGTAACGTAGTACGCCGTGAAGAAGAAATAGATCCATGTGAACCACGCCCACCCGCTAATGAGCCACCAGTGACCGCCGGCGATGTGCGCCATCATACGCGGCGCGAACGCGAACAGGATCGCCCCAATCAACGCGGATTCTCGCCGCAAGCCGGACAAAAATCGCAGGATTGCATACATCCCTGCGCCCGACAAAATCACATGCAGCACAGCGGCGATATTCAAGCCCAACGGCAGCGGCAGCAGCGCCGCGATCCACTGACCCGGATACAATGAGGGATTCAGCGGGCTTCCCAACAGGGGTAAACCACTCATCATGTAGGGTCGCCATGTTGGAAGCTGCCTGTACGCTCGCCAGTGATCGCCCATGAAATCTGCCAGCGGCGCGATCTCTCGGTCAAGGTCTGTGCCTAGCACCGAATTGGGCAGAAGATAGGTGGGTTGGGGGATAAAGAATCGCGCGAACAGGATGAGTGTGAGAACAGCGAGAATCAGCAGTGCGAGCGTATCACCGCGCCCGAATCGGTGCTTAAGGGTTGACTCCATCTACCACATTCCCGGTGTAATCAGCGCCAATGCCAAACTTGGCAGCCACAGCGCGGTTGCCCATCGCAGCCAACGCGGATGATGTTCCGCGAGATAAATCAAGCCGCACACGACAATGGGCATCCCCACACGATACGCCGCCACCGGATCAACCCAACTCACATCCGGCATCAACATGACGAATCCCGCCCCCGCGATTGCCAATCCCGCCCCCAAACTGATCGTGCGTGTGCGAATCACCGTGTGCGCCGCCGCGAGAAAGATCAACAATGTGGGAAGCGCCAGCCACAATGTGAGAAACACAAACTCTGCCGCGCTTTCTTCTGCGAACAACCCGTTAAACGGTATCGGCTGAATGTTGCGCGCAGCGGGGTAGCGTGTCGGCAGCGTCCCAAACGTGATGTACAGCACCCCCCACCACACCAAAAACGCCAGCAGCGGCATCCCGAAGAAATACGCAAAACGATTGCTTGAAGAAATGACATTCAACCATGTTTTTGTAGGGACGCGAGAGAAACTCGTTTCTCCCTGCGCGTCCGTGGGCTGTTGGGTGTTCATCAATGCGTGCAGCGCGATTCCTAACGCGAACACCAACCCCGTCTCTTTCGCCAATACAGATAGGATGAGCAGCATTGCCGTCAAGCGCGGGCGTTCATCCAGATACGCCGCGCCAGCGCCAAGCGCCAGCGCGAAACATAACGATTCGTTCAAATCCAACCGCACGGCGAAAAGCGCACCCAGCCATCCTGTGATCACCAGCGCGGCAAGGGGTGCAAGCGAGCTGCGCGGCGCAAATTTATGTCGCGGGGCAAGGCGCGCGATGAGATACGCGGTTAGCATGGCAGTAACCGTGTGCGCGATCACGTTGACAAGGATGAGCGTATACGGCACAAGATCAGGATTCCCGAACGCCAGCACGCGGGCGATCATAGGATAGAGGATGCGTTGATACCGCAGCGTCGCGCCGTCGATAAACGGTACGGCGTTCGCGCCATCGCGGGCGATATAGTACGCGAACTGCCCATCATATCCGCCCGATCCCGTAGGATCGCCAAGCGAAAATCGCGTCCCCATGCGGGCGAAATCAAGCGCGCCGTACTTGCTCACGCCCATCAACACGAGTATCCCCGTGAAAACCAGCGTGATTACGCCGAGCCGTACCGCCCATATCCGCGCAAAGTGATGCGCCGAAGTCGAATTGGTTGTCATTGGCACTCTGCGCTCTCCGCGAAACTTGTTTCGCCCTTTTCTGCGGTGAATCATTTCTTGTTGTTATCCATCAGGCAAAACAAAACCGAGCATTGGGAGCTCGGCTTATGAGTGTTTATAAAATTGTAGATCAGCATGTCGCTCTCGATCATTATGATCGTGACCGACGGGCTTCAGCCTAGATAATCACGTAGGTTATGCGCCAAGCGAGGGTGACGTAGGCGGCGAAGCGCCTCTTTTTCAAGCTGGCGGATGCGTTCGCGGCTTAAGCCAAATTTATTAGCAATTTCTTCGAGCGTGTGCGGTTCACCGCCACCCAAGCCAAAGCGCAAGCGCAAAATGTGGCTCTGACGCGGCGTGAGTTCGCTCAACACGTCTTCGATGGTTTCTTGCAGCATGTGTTGGGTGGCGCTTTCGACAGGGCTGGGGGAGTCCTGATCTTCGATGAAATCGCCAAACTCGCTGTCACCATCGTCCCCAACCGGACGTTCGAGCGCGATAGCGTGCTGGCTGGCATCCATCATGCTGCGGATCGTGTCGGCGGGTAAATCCATTTCATATGCAATTTCTTCTGGAGAGGGGCGGCGACCAAGAACTTGTTCTAATCCCTGTGCCGTGCGGTACATCTGGCGGATGCGTTCAGTCATGTGGAGGGGAATGCGGATGGTGCGGGTCTTTTGCGCGAGAGCGCGGGTAATTGCTTGTCTGATCCACCATGTCGCGTAGGTGCTGAAGCGGTTGCCACGTTTGTAGTCGTATTTGTCAACCGCGCGCATCAACCCAACGTTTCCCTCTTGAATGAGGTCTGGGAAAGGCAGCCCTTGACCCATGTACCGTTTGGCGATGCTGACGACAAGGCGGGTATTAGCGCGTCCCAGATGCTCGCGCGCTGCTTGACCGTCCATCAACAGACGTTCCAACTGCACATAGAGCGAGTCGCTGCACCGGTCACGCCCCATACGGATCAGCGTGTCACGCGCCTGCTTGCCCAGTTCGATTCGCTTGGCGAGTTCGATTTCCTCTTGAGCAGTGAGCAGGGGTTCTTGCGCCATTTGGCGGAAGTACAGTCCTACGGGGTCGTCCGGTGAAACCGCGCTAATGTCCCCCACGGTGGGGTCCTGCAAGATTTCTTCCGGCTCAAAGTCCATCATCTCTTCTTCTTCGATGATGATGAGGCGGTCAGATGGTTCGCTTTCCTGTCTAAGTTCGATGCCCAGCTCATCTAACTCATACAGGATCGACTCGATGGTGGTAACGTCATCACCTTCTTCGTCCAGCACTTCGAGAACATCTTCGAAGGTCACGTAGCCGCGCTGGTCAGCCCGCTGCAATAGTTCCTGTATCACGACGTACCCTTGCCTCCTTGTAATAGGTTGGCACAAAAACTACGTTCGTACTGGAACGTACAAACCCGTTATGAAAAAAAGCAAGAAACTAACCGATTTTAACATAATTCTGATGCGGCTGTGAACTAGCAACTTGCAAATCACAAAATTACCAACATGCTTGATGCTCGTGAGGCTAAAAACATTCACAATGGGTCAAAAAGGTGACTTGTATTAGAACTTCATGCTAAAATTCATGAAATTCGTTTCTTAGAAAATCAACCCAATGTGTCATTTTGGTTAGTTCGCCGTTGGAATATCTACACGTTTGTTTTTTACAGCACTGAATCATTGCGCGGGGGTGCTAATCCGCATATGCTACAGGATATATTCAATCAGCAGGTGATGCCGTGACGACCCGACGCTTTAATGACGAAAATACCCCTAATCCCGATGAGTTTCCGCACGATCCATCGAATGAAAGTGACGATGGTGATTATGGGCGCGTAGACACGGGTCGCGCGCCGAACCGCCGCTATTCGATGCCTTCGCCCGACGATGTCAACAAAACGCGCGAACTGATGCAGTCTCCCGCGCCCATCCGGCGTGAATCGCAGCGCGTGCAGTACGACAACCCCAACGTGGGATCGAATACCAGCGGACAGGCGATTGGCGGGCGCGGCGGCGCACACTTGCCGCGCACACTCACACAGGTGTTGAACGAAGCCAATGACCGTGTGATGCGCGGTGATCTCATCGACTTTGTGCCGCTGCCAACCGGATTTGATCCGCTGGATGGGTACATCGGCGGCGGACTGCGTAAAACCGAACTAGTGCTGTTGGGCGGCGCGCAGGGTGTGGGCAAGACGATTGCCACGATGCAAATCGCGCGTAATATCGCCATGCGGAATGACCATTACGTGTTCTATCTCTCGTATGAACACACCGAAGGTCACTTGATGCACCGCCTGTTGTGCTTGGAAAGCATCAACCCGCCCGACATCGACATCAATCGCGGAATCAAGCTGGCAGACCTATACAAAATCATCGTCGCGCAGCGCGCACGCGGATTCATGGGCAAAGAAGAAGGCGATGATTCCGGTTCGCTGCAAGCGATTTTGCGTGACAACCCCAAGACTGCGCCCGGACTTGGGCGGTTGATCAAATACAGTGACCGTATGATCCTGCTCAAGGCGAGTCCGTCAGTGACCACCTTACGCGCAATCAAAGAGATGACATCGCGCCTTTGTGATGCCACAGGCGGCAACGTGGTGTTGTTCATCGACTATCTGCAAAAGATCGCCGTACATCCTGAACGCCCCCGCGATGAAAACGACAAAGTCACCATCATCGTCGAAGGGTTAAAGGACATCGCCATGACGCTTGACATCCCTGTATGGTCGATTGTCGCCGCTGACCGCGAAGGCTTAAAAAGCAAACGCATTCACTTGTTCCACATGCGTGGCAGCAGCGCGCTCGATTACGAGAGCGACATCGCCATCATCATGAATAACAAGTATCAAATCATGTCGAAAGACCACGTAAACTTTAATCCCTATACGGCGAAACAGTTCCGCGATTGGGTGGTGTTCACCATCGAAAAGAACCGCGCCGGACGTGCTATGCAGGACATGGAATTTCAGTTACACGGTCAGCACTTTGCATTTGACACACGCGGTCAGAAAGTGCAGCAGCAGTTGATTGACGACAAAATCATCGAAACCTAGCGCCTATCGCAAAAAACATTTCGTAGGGATGCACGAAGAATTCATTTCGTCTTGTACGTTCACTGCGTCAACGGCGATCATCACCGCACAATTCTTTGCGGTACCCAAAACAGCATCCCACCTGTGAGCGCGCGCGGATTATTCAAACAGTTCGCCGCGCTCAATTCTTGTACCGTGCTGTTTGTGCGTTCCGCAAGCGATTGAATCGTATCTCCCGCCCGCACACGATATTCGTACCATCCCGGTGGTGGCGGGCAAAAATCATCATCGGCTGTCAGCGGTTGAATCATGGGCTCGCGGGTGATTGCTGAGGGAGGTGTTGGGGTCAAAGTTCGTCCCAAACATGAACTCGACACCACCAGCACAAGTAGGGGTACGGCGTACCGTACCCACTTTCGCAAAATACACACGATAACAGTCTTATTTGGATGCTGGCGATCACTGCGACCACTCATTCCAGTGGTTATTCGCGCACTTTGATGTAATTGAGCTTGCTCAATTCGCGCACCTGCTGGTCTGCGCGATAGCTCGAACGCACCAGCGGACCGCTCTCCACCCACTTAAAGCCCAGTGCTTTGCCAACCTCGATAAAGCGGTCAAATTCTTCCGGCAGATAGAATCGTTCAACGGGCAAATGCTGCTTGCTTGGCTGGAGATACTGCCCGATGGTGAGAATATCCACGCCGCGTGCTGCCAGATCGCGCATGACATCCACCACTTCATCGAATGTTTCGCCCAAACCGACCATGATCCCGCTTTTCGTCAGCACCAGCGGATCCATCTTCTTGGCATTTTCGAGCGTTTTCATCGCCCATTCGTATTTATCCTGCGGCTGCACTTTCTTGAATAAACGCGGGACAGTTTCAACATTGTGATTGAGGATTTCCGGCTGCGCGTCCATCACAATCTTGAGCGCGTCCTCTTTCCCTTTGAAGTCGGGGATCAGCACTTCGATGCTGCATCCCGGTTGAAGCTGGCGAATCCGTTTGATCACCATCGCGAAGATCGGCGCGCCGCCGTCAGCGCGTTCATCTCGATTCACACTGGTGATCACAACATGGCGTAAGCCCAAGGCGCGTACACTTTCCGCGACACGGTTTGGCTCATTCCAGTCCAACGGGGAAGGGCGACCTGTTTTAATATCGCAGAACCCGCAGGATCGCGTGCAAGTATCGCCCATCATCAAAAACGTTGCTGTGCCGCGCCCCCAACATTCCCCGATGTTCGGACATTGGGCTTCCTCGCAGACCGTGTGCAGTGTTTTTTCGCGCATCAACCCGTAGACGCGCTCGTAGGTTTCGCCTTGTGGAGCGCGCACCTTGATCCACGGCGGGCGGCGGCGGGGGTGAGCCGGATCAGGCTGCCATCCGGCATTCGATTCAGACGCGCCCCCTGAATTTTCGACAGGGATCGCGTTGGGGTCAATTAAGTTTGTCAAAGTGAACTCCGTCTATCTGTTATTCAACAGACGAAAGCAATGCTCCAAATTATACCTCGTTAGCAGCGTGAATCTACGGATGCGCCTTCGCTTATGTCACCTGTTCCAGCCGTGTTTCTTCTGGCGATGCATTTACCCGCTGTGTGAAAGTCGTCCAGAGCAGTGTGATTGTGAGTTCGCGCGCTAAGAAGAATGCCCCTACTGTCAGCAGCATGATCAACACATAGGCGACTTCGCCCACACTCACCCACCGCAGTACCGACAGCCCGAAGATTGGGATGATCAAATAGGTGAGAATTTGCACCGCCGCGTACAGCGCGGGCGCTATCAATCGGGCTTGCGCTTGCGATGTGCCGCTGTCGCTGTTTGCCGTAAACGTGATTACGATAGTGCTTGCCAGTGTCGGCGAATGAAGCAGGTCAATCAGGAAGATCGCCATCAACGCCGCATACTGGCTGATAATTTCCACGTTATTCATTGCCGGCGTGAACAGCGTGGATACCCCTAGCCCGAATATCGGCGCAGCGCAAAAGCCCGTTACACTGATGAGCAGGAGAATCGGAAAATAGTCACGGTAAATGTTCAACCACACGGCACAGCACGCTAGATGCAGCCTCCACATCCCACCGGGAGTCACACCAAAATGCTCGATCACGCGCCGCTCATAATCTCGTGAGATGCAGCTTGTCACCCTTATACACAGCGTTACCCCAAACCCGGTATTCACAATCACGGGAAGCAGCCATGCACCGCTCACAATCAGCGTGATCACGATCAGCATAACGGCGAATATAATCATCAACAGAAGCAGTGGTGCGAATAGATTAATCAGCCTTTGAACGAGTCCAGCCCCACCTTTGCGTCCTTTTTCGTTGGCGAACAGGGAATAGCGGATCGGCATTCGGTGATAAAACATCGCTGCGCGCTTAGCGAAAGGGTCTTGCAAAGGGAAGTCGATCAGCGTTTGCCACAATCGCCAGCTTATAAGTAGGTTCAACAATGGACGTATAGCGCGTGAGGGATTCATCAGCGCGGCGGCAGCCCCCACGTAATCACGTCAGCAGCGCCAAGCGCGGGATAAATGCCTTCGCTTAATTCAGTGATTTCGCCGCTTTCCACATTCAGTGCCAGCAGCAAATACCCTTTATCATCCCCTTCAACATTGCCCCCAAACGCGATTGTCGTGCCATCGGGTGACCACACCAAACGCGGCGGATTGGGCGTGTGTTCAATTGTGGAAAAACCGCAGTACGCGCGCGTTTCTCCTGTCGCTGTGTCGACAATATGGATCGTTGCTTCACCGGTTGTCGCGGTAGGATCATCGCCTATTTGCGGCGTGACCCAAAATGCGATCCGCGTGCTGTCCGGCGACCAGCTTAATTCGCCAACCGACTGCCCGTTGATGCGTACCGCCCCATATGTGTCGTAGAGATGTGTCAGCGGTTCAGTCGGGCGGACATCTGGTGTGGTGACATACAGTTCTGCGCCGCCAGCCGGTGTTGTGGGATCGATGGGCGCGACATACGCGAATCGTGAACCATCCGGTGACCAGCTTTGCGCGTTGAAATACGCCATATCCACTCCCAAGAACGTGTAATCATCAGGGTTGGCAAGGTTGACCAACTGCCGGGTGAAGCCATCGCCATCATGCATGACTTCGAGCGCCCAACTGCCGTTCGGCTGAATACTGCTAATGCCGCGCACATCAAGGATTTGCTGTGCGGCACCATCCACTTGCACAAAAGCGCCTTGCGCGGTTGTCCACACCAGAAATGTATTATCGCCCCACCATTCAACGTCGCTGGCGCTCTGCGCGACCAAGCTGCGCTCTGTGCCGTCCAAGCGCATCCGGTTATAGGCTTGCGTTAAACGGTTGAAATACACGACCCATCGAGCATCCGGTGAGAGGCGGCATCCACGCCCGCAGGGAGTTGTTTCTGGCAGTGGATAGCGTCGGTTGCTATCGACGTTGTAGACCCAAATCGCGCTTCGGTCAAACGTGGTGAGGATGATTCCCCCCGGCGTAAAGGTCCCGCCGCGCGCAGTGATCGTGCGGCGGGCGGGGCAAATTTGCGGTATCGCGTTTTCTTGCGCTTGCGAAGGGCGCGCCCCGCCGATCAGCAGCGCCATCGCACCCACCCAAAACGCCGCGACGTACAGTAGGAACGCGCCACGCCGTATCCGCTGATAAACGATTGATGGCTTAACCGTATAGTTTCTTGCGCCAAGCATCGTCAGGTGAATCCATCTCCGGCAGATCTATCTGCCACACATGCACTCTACTCGTGCGTCCAGCCTCGTCATCGAGTACGGGAAGCTCGCCACCATCGGCGATGTACAGCCGATCCCCTGCGACTAAACAGTCCATTGGGCGATACAAAGTCACGCCGCCCAATCCCTCAAGGATCGAAATCAATGGTGGATCGTCATCATCAACAGGGTTGAAGAAATGCGCGACATAGATCACGCGCGTATCGTAGTCATATGGATCACCATCAGGCGACCCGTCGGGTTCACTCTCATTATCTATATCTATGCGCTCAAACGGGAGCGCGTAGGCAAAGCGAATTCGTCTGCACACCACAAACCATGTCGGGTGAATAATCTCCGCTTCCGCCAACACGTAGCTTTCAGACATGCCGATCAGCATCGGTGGAATTACATCGAGATCAAGCCGTTGAATCACTGCCATTTTTTCCTGCATCGATAAGGTTCGCACCATTTCATCGACCCGTTCCGGGGCGCGCAATCCGCGATGCCGCGCCCCCGCGAAATTGAGCGACATGGTGTGCCACACTCGCGCAGGCTTAACAATATCGACAGGAATCGCCAGCGGCGTGATTTGTAAACTGTCACCGCTGTCCTCATCAACACTCGACAAAATCACCCCATTTGCGCTGATTTTGTGCTGCGCCATCCAGCCTTCGTCGCCGTAGATTTCTTCAGCATACAGCGTGCCTTCCGGTGTTGCGCCAATCAGCGAGCAATCGCCGTCATGCCGCAAGGAAATCGTATAGAGATGCTTTAGGTTTATTGGCGCATTCATGGCGTAAAATAAAATCAACTGGTGTGAATGGACGAATGTTGAACCATTATTCCCGTTTTGAGCTAGGAACTCAAACGCTTTGAAGTTCGTCTAATCGATCAGCGGGTGTTATACTTGCCATACTTATCTGATGCTGCATTTGTTTTCGAGCAGTATACGCGCTCGTTTCATCCTTGTTTCATCATTCTTGCTAGACACGGATTTGTTCAAGGTCTTTTACAATGACCAACCGCGCTACCCAATACACGATTATAAACGATGATGCGGCGGAGGGATCGGCAGGGATACCCGTCGAGACTCTTGATGACCGCGTCGCCCTGCTGGCAGAAGATCACTTGCCAGAGCGACCGGAAACCCGTGCAGAACTTCAAACCGTGCTTGAAGCGGAGTCGGTTGAACAAATACCGCCCGCTGAATCGTCCGATTCACTGGAACCCTCTGCCGAATCTATCATTCGCCAAAGTATGATCATGCCCGCTATTAAAGTGGATTGGCAGCGGTCACCAACAGGAGAGACAGGTGTCATCGCCGTGGTGACGCTGCCGGAAGCCGACGAATCTGATGACACGCAGGATGCCTCGCAGACTGTTGACGAAAAGAACGCCATCGTATCGCGGCAAATGACGACACTCTCGCTTGACATCTCTGCCAATATATCGCCTCAGACAGGACAAGCGAACTTTACCGGAATGAATCCCACCGGGAAAAACGCGCAGTCCCATACTGATCCTGCTCATCAAAGCCGGGTGGATAGTGCGCCCGCAGTGTCAGCATTAATCGTCGAAGATACGCCAGAAGTGAGCGAACTGCTTGGCATTGTGCTGCGACGGATGGGCTTGAATACCGCCAGTGAATCACATGGGGCAAAGGCGTTCGCCCGCTTCACCGAATTTCAGCCTGATTTAGTGCTGCTCGATCTCGCGCTGCCCGATATTCACGGCTGGAAAGTGCTGGATGCAATCAAAGAACAGCATCGTGTCGATGGCGGTAAAATGCCGATTGTCATTGTGCTGACCGCCTATGGGGATGCGGCGAACCGGTTGGTGGGCAAACTGCAAGGTGTCCACAGCTATTTGATCAAACCGTTCACTGTCGAAGAAGTGGAGCGAACGATCTGGAACGCGCTCGGACAAGCGGCGAACTAGACCCGTTGAAAGACGAAACGGTAAATTCTCAATCCCCGCCTGTGAGTCAAGAAACAGCGCAGGTCATGGCAATCTTAGACGCGGTTTCTCTAGAAACATCGTCCGCCGCACCACCTCCACCTGCCGTGCCGCCGGACTTAGCTGCCGCCCGCGCGCGGCGGCGTTTGTTTGTCATTCTCGCCGCCGCCATGATCGTGGTGATCTCAACAACCTATCTCGGATTACAATGGATTGAAGCCGCGCGCCCGCTGTGGACGGAAGTGACCGCCGAATCCCTGCTGGCGGCGCTGCCGCGCAGTGGTCGCCCCGCACAGGCGATCTATCGCCTTGAATCGCTTGCCGCGCGTGATGGGTGGGATGGGGATCGCTTGCGCCTTGCAGGTGATCTCTACCGCGAACTTGGTGATGTACGCGCCGCCGCTGCTTACTGGGAACGCGCCGCTGCCTATTTCCCCAATGATCCCGTACTGCTGCGCCGCCTCGCGGATGTTTATCTCGAAATTGGCGAATGGACGCGCGCCGCCGATATTCTGGCGCATTTGCGCGCTGTCTCGCCTGATTCCACTCCCGATGACACATGGGCAGCCTTTCAACTTGGCTTAATCCGCGCGTCAGTGTCGCCATCCGCCGCCGATGATTTACGTGCGGCGATGATTGAACCCGCCTATGAACGCATTGCCTCACAGTTGATCGGGGTATTGAGCCGTCCTGATGATCCGTTACGTGTCTTGCGTGCGGGCATCGTCATGGCAGATGCCGAATTGTGGAGCGCGGCAGAACTTGCGTTTAGCTACGCGGCGAGCGATCCTGATCCATCAGTCACGGCGCTGGCACTGGCATATGGTGCGTTCGCCCGCGATAAACAGGGGAAAGATGGTTCATTGTGGATCAACCAAGCAGTCACACTTGCGCCCGATGACGCGCGCGTGCGTTATCTGCTTGGGCTGCATTTACGTGCCACGCGCGATTTTGAAGGTAGTTTGCGCGCCCTTGCCGCTGCTGCTGCCCTCGATCCGTCACGCCCAGAAATCTATGCTGAACTCGGTACTGCATACTGGCTGACAGGTGACCGCGTGACAGGTGAATATTGGTTACGACACGCCATCGAACTTTCGGACGGCGACCCGCGCTACCAAACAGTGCTGGACTCACTGTTGGCGGAAGAAGCGAATCTGCTCGAATCGCTCGGCATCGACCTTGAAGCAACCGCCGAATCAACTCCTGACACCCTGAACCCGTGAGGATTATTCATGTTTTTTCGACTCACGCCCTTTGCCATCGCTGCATCCGATCATCCGCTGTTCCGGTTAGAAGCGCGCGGGGTGACGAACTACCACAATTTCTCATCGCTGCGCTATCACAGCGTGAGCCGTATCGGATTGACAATAGCAGGTTGCATCATCTTATTCGCCGTTTATCTACTGCTTAAGAATACAGGTGGGTCATATAGCTATGCTTACAGCGCGCAGCAAGCGTTATTGGCAAACGCGGCGGATTTTACACTGCTGTTGATCATCGTTGGCATCCTTGCCAATGCGTACATCGACTTTGTGAGCTTGGGCGCATCGATGACGGCGATCAACGGGGAAGTCGTCAGCGGACGCTGGGATTTGCTTCGCCTTTCGGGGATGCGCGAAGGCTATTTCACGGTCAGCAAACATGGGATTGCCCAACTTAAAGCATGGCGCTCGGTGATGAATGTCGTCGGGATGCGCTTGGCGGCGGGTGTCTCAGGGCTGCTGCTGGGATTGTCGGTGCTTGCGCCGGAATTTAGTTTGGGCGTTTCCACCTTGAATGACACATTGATTGCAGTAAGTTCACTGCTGGCGCTGATCGTATTCGCCATCGTCTTTGCACTCGAACCCATCTGGCGCATGAGGACGATCACGGCGGTGGGGCTGTATGTTTCGACGCGGACGCGCAATCCGTCTTATTCGCCGCTGCTGGGGTTCGCGCTCGTGTTTTTGATCTGGGTCGCGCAGTTTTTTATCTTTTCCGCGCTTGGCATGGCGGTGGGGATGTTATTCTTCCCCATGTTCTTCTTTCTCACGGACATCACCGTCATTTTTCTGCCGTTGATCGCGCTGCTGGTTGCTGCCGCTGTATACGGGTTTTACCTGATTATTCAACAATGGTGTCTGCGCCGCGTAGCGCGATCACTCGTCGCGTTAGAAAGGTGAGTGTTGATGCTCTTTCGCTTTACGCCATTCGCTAACGCCGCCGCCGCGCATCCATTGTTTCAACAGGATGTGCGTGGGCTAGCACGTCTGCGTAATTTTGCGAAACTGCGTCACACCACCCTAATTAGTTTCGCGTGGGGTCTTGGCTTTTCGATTCTGTTCCTCCTTGTGATTATGTTTCTCGCCTATCCGTCGTCATTTACCCTACTTAGCCGTGCTGGAAATGCCAGTTTTTTCCTGCTTGTTGTCAGCATTTTGCTCATGTTCATCATGGATACCGCATGTGTGTTCAAGTCGGCAAACAGCATCAATCGGGAATTTGCAAACGGGCGTTGGGACATTCTCAAGCTGGCTGGTTTAGCGGAATCGACGTTTGTTCGCGTCAAACATGGGATTGCCCAACTTAAAGCATGGCGGCTGTTTTCGGGCGTGATGGGGTTGCGCTTTACGGCGCTGCTCGCCTATACCCTAATCAACTTGCCAACACAGCGGCTAGGTTTTGCGGGTCTTCTTCAAACGCTGATATTTGCGTGGATGCTGCTGTTCCAACCCTACTGGCATCTGAAAACGACAGCGGCATTGACGATTTTTTCTTCGACACACACGCGCTCGATCACGACGGCATATTTGCTGTCAGGCGCATTGATTTTTGTGCTTTGGCTGATTGAATTCGGCTGTTGGTATGTAGGAATCATCTATTTGTCGGAACTCACTTCTAACCACTGGTTTGGAACATATCTAACTCCGCAAGAATATTTATCCGCGTTGATCGGTTTTGTTGTGCCGACCTATGGCGTGTTGTACCTGATCCGCAGTGCTGCCCTACGCCTCACCGCCCGCCACCTATCCACGATGGAAACTTGACCCTTTCGAGAGTATGATTACGCGCATATCTCGGCTGATTTTGCAGAGGCAAACCCCTTGAGACTCGTCCTGCTCATTTTCATTCCCGCGCTGATTTTAGCGGCGTTAATCGGCATTTCTCGCGCTGCGGGAACATCCCATTACGTGATCGATGGCGCGGAAGGCGAACTGCTCTACGCTGCCTCATTCGATGGCGACTCGCTTGACGGATTCAACGATGAATGGGAACAGTATCAAGGGCGGCAGGATTCGCAGATCGTCGATGGCGTGATGCGTTTGCACCTCAGCGAATCCTATGACAGCTTGTATTCGCTCACACGCCGCCGCTTCGGGGATTTTGATCTGCGCGTGCAGGGGCGTGCCACCGCCGGACCACTCGACAACGGCTACGGCGTGATCTTTCGCTTGCAAGACCGGAACAACTATTACTTGTTTCTGGTCAGCAGTGATGGTTATTACAGCGTCGTGCGCGTGTTGAATGGTGAATACAAAGAATTGAGTACGTGGATTGCCACAACAACCCCCACGCCCGAACTCGAAGGCTTGACTGTCAGCACAGGCTTGAACGTCATCAATGAGATTCGCGTGTTGGCGCGTGGCAGCACGTTTGAATTTTACGTTAATGGCTTGCGCGCGCCGCTGTGCATCCCCAACAACCCCGATGGCACAAGCACCTACTACGAATTCTTTGAAACGCCGGAAGAACGCTGCGTTCAGGGGCAAATCGTTTCCAGTTTGACGGACGACAGCATCCCTGCCGGACAGTTGGGCGTGGTTGTCCAGTCGTTTGAGATGCCCGAAGGCGTATTCGATCTTTCTGTCGAGTTTGATAACTTGCTGGTATACGGCGCATGAAGGTTTATCTGCGTACAATAGGATGCCGCTTGAATCAAGCCGAAATCGACGCGATGGCGCGTCAGTTTCGTTTGCAGGGGCATGAAATTGTCGAACAAGCAGAACATGCCGATCACATTGTGGTCAACACCTGTGCTGTGACTCAAGACGCGGTGCGCGGGGGTCGCCAACTCATTCGGCAGGTCAATCGCGCCAACCCGCAAGCCGAAGTCAGTGTGACCGGCTGTTACGCGCAAATTTCACCGGACGAAATTCGTGTGCTGCCCGGTGTCACCCGTGTAATCGATAATATGGGCAAAGATACACTCGTCGAGCAGATCACGGGGCAGCCGCCCGAACCCTTTGACCACGAGCCGATCATCCGTGCCGCGCCGAACGCGGTCAGCCGCACCCGCGCATTCGTCAAAGTGCAAGATGGCTGCGATAACGCCTGTACGTTCTGTGTCACCACAGTCGCGCGTGGAGCAGGGCGATCCCGCCCGATGCAAGACGTAGTGAACGAAGTGCGCTTGTTGCTGGCGATGGGCTACCGCGAGATTGTTCTCACAGGTGTGCATCTCGGCAGCTACGGACACGATCTGGGCGATCCGCGCGGCTTGATCCACTTGACACGTGCGCTGTTGAGCGATACCGATGTGCCGCGCTTGCGTCTGAGTTCGCTTGAACCTTGGGATTTGACCGACGACTTTTTTGGTTTATGGCAGGATGCGCGTCTGTGTCCGCATTTGCATTTGCCGCTGCAAAGCGGATGTGATGCCACGCTCAAACGCATGCTCCGCAAGACCAATCAGGCACAGTTTAGCGCGTTGATGCGCGCCGCCCGCGAACGCATTAATGATCCGTGTATCACCACCGATGTGATCGTCGGTTTTCCCGGCGAAACCGACGAAGAATTTGTTATCTCTGAACGCTTTATTCAAGAGATGGACTTTGCCGGACTGCATGTGTTCCGCTACAGCAAGCGACCCGGTACAGCGGCGGCACGGATGCGCGCGCATGTGCATGAAGAAGTGAAAAAGGATCGTTCCGCGCGCTTGATCGCATTGAGTGATACGCTTGAACAGCGATACGCGGAACGTCAGTGTAGTAAAACTGCGCCCGTATTATGGGAACAGGTCGCGGGAGCGAATGAGAAGGGCTTTATCAATGTCGGTTATACTCATCATTATATGCGTGTGACGTGTATTCACCCGCGCCCGCTGACGAACCTCATCACGCCCGCGCGTTTGGATACCTACGACATTGAGAAACATCAGCTTCACGTCACACCCGAATTAGACACCGTTGAGATATTGTAGGGGCGGGATACACCCCACCCGTTGCTGCACCCCAAAAGGACAAACAACCCAATGGATGACCCTAGACAAAAAATTCAAGACGCGCTCAAACAGGCGATGATCAATAAAGATGTGGTGACACGTGATGCGCTCCGCATGGTGACCAGCGCGATCAAACAGATCGAAGTGGATGAACGCAAGCAGTTAACCGCCGAAGATGTGGTCGGCATTCTGCAAAAAGAGGTCAAACGCCGCCGCGAAAGTATCGACGAAGCGCGTAAAGCAGGACGCGACGATATTGCCAGCGCCGAAGAAGCGCAGTTGAAAGTCATCGAAGCCTTTTTGCCAGCCCAATTGACCCGCGAACAAGTTGTGGAAATCGTGCGTAAAGTGATTGCCGAAACGGGCGCGACTTCCGCTAAAGACATGGGCAAAGTCATGGGCGCGTTGATGCCGCACGTCAAAGGCTTGGCGGATGGCAAAATGGTGAATGAAGTCGTCCGCGAACAGTTGAGCCAGCATAGCGGCTAAAGCGATCAAGTACATGTTTGACCGTCTTTTACGGCTCAATGACGGCGTATTGGGAGGGATGCCGCCGCTGCGTACTGTGATCAATACGGCGGCAGCGCTGATCTTTCTCACCTTGAGTACGCTCATTTTGTCGTATGACAGCGTGTTTTCATCTGTAGTGGGATTAGCGGGCTTGCAGGTGGGTTCAGTCGCTCCGCAGGATATCCGTGCCCCCATTAGCTTAACTTACGAAAGCGCTGTCCTCACGGAACGCCGCCGCCAGTTGGTCATGCAGGAAGTCAGCCCGGTCTATGACCCACCCGATCCCACGGTCTCGCGCCAGCAGATTTCTCTTTTGGGGCAAGTGATCACGTTCATCGACAACATTCGCCAAGACCCGTTTGGCTCGCCCGAACAGAAAGCGAACGATCTCGCGCAAATCACCGCGCTCACGCTCGATTCTGAAATTGTGGCGCTTATCTTGTCGATGGACAGCGACACATGGCGAGCGGTCACCGCCGAGATGAATCTAGTTCTTGAGCGTGTCATGCGCGAAGCAATCCGTGAAGTCGATCTTCCGCAGATTCTCGACCAACTGCCGACACAGGTCAGCGTGCGCTTTGATGCGCCCACGTCGTCCGTCGTTATTGCGTTTGTGGGCGATCTTGTACGCCCGAACCGCTTCCCCAATACCGCTGCGACCAATCAGCAGCGCGAAGCTGCTGTTGCCGCCGTGCAGCCAGAAAGTATCAGTTTTGAGCGCGGGCAGGTGATTGTCCGCGAAGGTGAACGCATTGAAGAACTCGACTTAGAAGCGTTTCGCCAATTTGGATTGCTCGATTCGCAAGATCGCCGCTGGCAGTCCATCATCCGTGCCTTTTTGAGTTCTTCCGTTGTATTAGCGGGTTTTGCGCTCTACGTCATACGCACTGGCTCGCATTTCCCGCTCGTTGAACGCACCGAACTGCTGTTGATCATGGGCGGCTTGTTTTTGATCGCGCTGATGGGTGGGCGTGCTTTTCAAAGTGCCACCGCCGCGCCGTTGATCTATCTCTACCCGGCGGCGGCGCTTGGGTTAGTCTATGTCGCCATCATTGGCACCGATATCGCGCTCATCGGTATGATTGCCTTGGGCTTTTTAATTGGCACAAGCAGCGAAAACTCGCTTGAAGTGGCGACACTCGTCGCGGCGGGCGGAGTCGTCGGCGCGCTTACCCTTCGCCGCAGTGAACGCTTTAACAGCTATTTCCGTGCCGGCTTAGTGGTCGCAGCAGTTAATGTGCTGGTGGTGGTCATTTTCCATCTCGAAATTCAAGCCAATCCCGCCGCAGCCAATCTTCCGCTGCTGCTCGTATATGGTTTTCTAAATGGCATCCTCACAGGTGTTGTCGCGCTCTCGGCACTCTACGTGGTGTCAGTCGTGTTCAACCTGCCGACCAGTCTCAAACTGGTTGAACTCAGCCAGCCGAATCAGCCCTTACTCCAACGGCTGTTGCGCGAAGCGCCGGGCACGTATCAACACTCGCTCCAAGTGGCGAATCTCGGTGAGCAAGCCGCCGATGCTGTTGGCGCGAATGCCGCGCTCGTTCGAGTTGCCGCGCTTTATCACGATATTGGCAAGATGCTTAACCCCGCCTTTTTCGTCGAAAATCAGGCGGATAATGTCAATCCACATGACATGCTTAACGATCCCTATCGCAGTGCCAGCTTGATCATCAGCCATGTGACGGATGGCGAAAAACTCGCGCGCCAGTACCGACTGCCGCAGCGTGTCCGCGATTTCATTTTGGAACATCATGGTACGACGCTGGTTTCCTATTTCTACAATCAAGCGGTCAACCAAGCTGGTGATGACGAAAGTGTAGACATCGAGCAGTTCAAATATCCCGGACCCAAGCCGCAGACCCGTGAAACCGCCATCCTTATGCTGGCGGACAGTTGCGAAAGCACTGTCCGAGCCATTAAGCCGACTAACCGCCAAGAGATCGCGGAAATTATCGGGCGCATTTTCGACAGCCGCGCGCGCGAAGGGCAGTTGGATGAATCGCATCTCACACTGGATGATCTCACGACGCTGCGCGGCATCTTCATTGAAATGCTGCAAGCGGTCTTTCATCCACGCATCAACTATCCTGCGTCTGGCGCATCGGTTACTGCTCCCACTGTAGCCGATACACGCCCGGCACGTTGGCTGGAAGCTGATACGCTCACTTCCCGCCCCCGCGATCCCGAAGTGGATTCGCCACCTCCCGCGCTGCCCGTACCAGATACCAAACCTTCGCCGCCGCGCGCGGAATCGCGAACGAGTTTGACACAGGAACTCCCACCTGTTATGCGCGATGACGATGATTCGCCGCTGCCAGATGTCCCCCCGCTGCGCCGTACCAAAACCAACGGCACAACTGAATCGAAACCAAACGATGTAGGAAACAACCCCGCGAATACCGCGCCTTCGCTACCTGAATCGAACACGAGCGAAGGCGATCAACAAAGCGGTGAGGAGAACAACATATGACTGCCTATGAAATTGATGTACAAAACGAACGCGGCTATCCTATTGAGGCGGATCGTCTGCGTAAGGCGGCGCAAGCTGTCCTCATGCGCCATGAAGTCGAAGACAACAGCGCCATGACCATCGTCATCACTAGCGATGACGAAGTCGCCGCGCTCAACCGTGATTTCCGCAGCGTCGATGCTCCGACGGATGTGCTGTCATTCCCCGCGGATCGGCTTCCCAAAGAACTGCTCGACGCGCTGACCGACGATCTCGCGGATTTTGATGTGGAAGCGCTCGACTTTGACGACTTCGACGCGCATGAACTGACTGAAGGCACGCCCTATCTAGGCGATCTCGTCATCGCCTATCCCTATGCGTCGGCACAAGCAGCCGAACACGGTCACCCACTCCCGGAAACTTTTTCCCTGCTTGTTGTGCATGGCACGCTGCATTTGCTCGGCTATGACCACGACACGCCGGATCGCCGCGCCGAAATGTGGGCGATACAGGAAACGGTACTCAATGCGCTGGGTATTCCTCTCGACATTGTGCCCGCGCTCGAAGAAGGAAAATCCGATGAATACGATGCAGACTAATGGAGCGTCTGCCGCTTCCAAAAATGGAGTGAAACCCATTCACTCCCCGCGTTCCCCAGAAGAAACCGACGCGGGCGTGACGGGATATGTCAACGGGATCAAAAGCGCGCCGCGCGTCATCGAAGCTCTAACCGGCACGATGAAAATCGATCCTGACGAATTTAGCCCGATTACCAGCACCAACCGCGTGAACAGTCTCGGCTATGCCATTGCCGGATGGCTGTATATGCTGCGCCGCCAGAAAAATACGCGCATTCAAGCTGTCGCCAGCATCATCGTGGTCGCGCTTGCCCTCTGGCTTCAGGTCGATTTCATCTCCATGTCGCTCTTGATTGTGATGATCACGATTGTGTGGATGGCGGAATTTCTCAACGCGGCAGTCGAAGCCGCTGTCAATTTGGCGACCACTGAAATTCACCCGATGGCGAAAGTTGGCAAGGATGTTGCGTCGGCGGCGGTGCTGCTCGGTGTCGTTGCGGCGGTGATCGTTGGCTTGCTTGTGCTTGCGCCACCGCTGCTCATACGGCTCGGTTGGCTGCCGCCTTCGTAGTAGGGACGCGAGAGAAACTTGTTTCTCCCGGTGCGTCCGCGCAGTAGAAACGCGCAGTGGCGGGGTTCGCCGTAGGCTTTTCATGGGTTGATCACTCGCCGCGATTTCGGGTATAGTGCGACACAAATACCAGCGAATAGAGGTCGCTTATGTCTGATGATTCTGTCCCTAAGCAGTCAACCAACGCTGACCCCCACGCAGATGCCGACTCACCTCCTGTTGACACTACTGCTGCCGACAGCGCGGAAAAAAAAGACGTTCTCATCACGCCCGATGGTCAAGAACTTGATCTCGGCATTTTGGGGACGGCGAAGATTGATCCTGAAGGTTCAAGCCCGGTCAAAAATCCCAATCGTTTGAACGCGCTTAAATATGGGATTGCCGGATTGATTTATGTGCTAGTGCGCGAACAAAGCATCCAACTCGCGACAGGCGCGACCATCATCGTCGTCATCGTCGGCATCTGGTTGGGGGTGAATGCGATAGGATGGGCGCTGTTGGTCTTGGCGTTGGGCGCGGTGTGGATCACTGAATGCCTCAATACCGCTATTGAAGCCAGCATCAATCTTGGCACCAGTGACCCGCACCCCATGGCGAAAGTCGGTAAGGATGTTGCGGCGGCAGCATCGCTGATCGCGTCGTTGGTGTTCATCTTGATCGTCCTGCTCATCCTTGTTCCGCGTGTGCTAGACCGTCTTTCTGCCTAATTTTCGTTGGAGTTTGGGAGTTCGTGATGGATCAAGACACTCCCCGGCGCGACTACCCGTCGTCGGATGATGACAATCAAGACCCACAGGCGGACTATCCAGACCAGCCCTACGCGATGGATGATCTAGATGCGGATGTATACAGCGACTTGACCGATGCGGGGCTGCTTGCCGAACCAGAATCCGCCGTACAGCCGGATGATGAAGATGACACGGGAACTTTCGACGCGACTCGCCGTTATGATGCCCCTGATCTTAACGATCTTGATCAAGTTACGCCCGCGAATGGGGTGACACCTGTCAGCGGCGCATCGCCTGTGCAGTATAAGCCGATTCTGCCCGCGTGGGCGGAACAAGACGACGATACGCCCATCGGCGGCGTGACACCTGTCAGTGGTACGCCGATTCCCGGTCTGGATGTCGATTTTACGCCGCCCGTTCCCCCACGCGAACGTCCGCATCGTGGGCGCGCGCGCGAGCGAATCGCGCAGCGTAAACAAAAGCGCGGCGAAAGCACCGTCGCAGCATCAGCGCGACCTTCGCCTGTGAAGAATGTCCCGCCGCCCACTGCCCGTACTGTTAAAGACCCGACGAGTGTCATCACACGCGGCATTACATCTGTGCGAAGCGCGGCGAAAACTGGCGCAGGAGCGCGAGCAGGTACCGGCACGCGTGCCGCTGGCGATACCGCGCCTGTCGTGCGTTTGCCCATCAACCGCACAGGTTTGTACATTATCGGTTCGGTGATCTTTATTATCGCTGTTGTTGTTGTGCTTGGCGAAATCCGCAACCGTCCGGCGGAAGTGCTGCCAAATGCGCTTTGGATCGGCACAGAATGGACCTATGAAGACCCCGACGATCAATCCGTGTTTGAACTTACGCGGCGGCTGCGCGATCATCAAATTGGAACGGTCTATGCGTGGGTAAGCTGGCTTCAGCCGGACGCATCATGGCGCGGCGAAGCCAACTTCGAGAATGTCAAAACGTTCGTCACCCGCTTCAATGAAAATTATCCTGAAGCCGAACTGCTTGGCTGGATCAGTTTTCCGGTTGAAGTCGAGCCAGTTGGCTACCGCATGGATGACGCGGATATTCAGCAGCAGGTCGCGGATTTTGCGGTGCGTGTGGTCAACGAATTTGGATTCGACGGCGTGTTCTTGAACATCGAAATGGTGTGGAACAACGACGAGAACTTCCTCGCGCTGCTTCGACGTGTGCGCCTCGCCTTGGGCGATGATGTGACCATTAGTGTCGCTGTACCCCCAGATTGGAGTCCGATTGGCGCGGGAATTCCCGTGCCGCCGTTGATCGTTCCCGGCACGGTATGGGATACCGATTACAAGCAAAGTGTCGCGCTCTTGGTCGATGAAATGGCGATTATGGCGTACAACAGCGGTTTGGGTGCAGGCAGCGATTACGCCCAATGGGTTGCTTATCAAGTGAGTGCATTTGCCGATGCCGTGTACGATCTCGGTATTGCCACCGAACTGGTCATCGGCATCCCGACTTATGACGCAGAACCCCCCGGTCACGATCCGCGCGTCGAGAACGTGATTACCGCCGTAGAAGGACTAAAACTCGGTTTGGAGCAGGCTGGCGATGCTGCGTTCTTGGTACGCGGGGCAGCAATTTACGCGGGGTGGACAACCGATGATCAAGAATGGCAGGATTTCATGCTGAACTGGGTCAGCCGCTAGTGGGCGGGGTCTTGATCTCGCCGTTTTTCCTCCAACAATTCCCCCTCGATCCCGTTTGACGCGGAATAAAATTTCTCTTACGCTTTGCGATGAAGGGTTTGCTTCGTCGCAAAGGAGCATTGTTGATGAAAATCGACCCGCCGTTCGAGGAAACTTCACAGAGCAATCTGCTGGATAAAATTCAATATGCAGTCGCTGGCTTCCTCAATCTGTTCTTCATGCGCCAATATGCGCTCGTTATTTGGGACTTGATCTATACGTTTGCAGTAAGCGTCATCTTTACTTATGCGCTTCGTTCTCAATGGGAAAGTTGGGTGGCGCAGTTGTGTTTCATCGTCCTCATGTTCTTTGCGCTTAACCTGTATGGCGCATTTGTTATCATGCCCCGCTTGATTCCCGCAATCACTCGCATCTTCTATGGGCCGCCCATTTTTGGGAAGTTGGGCGGCATGAATAAACGCGCATTCTACGCGGCGCTTAGGCTATCCGATGGCGTGACCTACGAGTTCAAGCCTGTCGATGCTGAACGGGTGAAAAACTTCACCAAGCTCGATGCCGAACTTTCCGAAGAACTCATCAAACAGAAATATTGGGCGCTGGCGCAAACAGGCGATCAGCCATTGGATGAGGCGGCTTTTGAGGCGAATTGGAGCGAAATTTGGAATAACAAAATCCGCAAAGTTGGCACAAAAGGTGTGAAACACGCCACCATCACCTATGGCGAATTAATGGATAACAACGTCATGGGCATGTCAGAAAGCCTCAAGATCACCGCCATGACCACGCTTATCGCCTCCACTGCCAAAATATTTCAAATGGTCATCGTACTGCTCACGTTCAATTATCTGCAAACACAGGGGGAAATTCTCACCGTCGTGCGGGCAGGTTTGTTCGGCGGCATCCTGTTATCCGCCCTCTGGTTTAGTTTTTTCGCCCGCCGCATCGCCGATATGACCTTTATCGACAACGCCGACTTTCTCCCGCCGGATATGCGCGAGAAATATGGCGCAAAAATCCGCGCTGCCGTTCAAGATGAAGAAGTGAACCCCATTCGCGCATCATCGATCAAGATCGAGAACGGTTACATCTCAACCGCGCGCGATTATTTCGCTATCTTGCTCACCTCACAGGCGATTCTCAATACATGCACGCTCATCTTGATCGTCGGTGTCACGGTGGTGATTGGGCTGATCTTCCAGCCCAATTTTGCCAGCACGCTCGATTGGTATCGTCATATGCTCGTTGGACTGCTGGCGATCCCAATTGTTCTGCTGCTCGGGTACTACTTAACGTTTTTCAGCTTGCTCAATTCGCGGGCGTTTGTGGCGGCGGCAGTCGTAGGGGTCATCGCCTTTTTTCTACCGTATTTTATTTCGTTCGCGCTCACTGGGCGCGTCGATGTCACACAAGCGAGCAACCTAACCTCGCTGGTGACAGCCATCGGCGCGAGTCTCATTACCGCTTTCCAGTCGCGCGTCAAAAAGGCGCTGGAAGGTTGATGATACACCCGAAGATATGTTGTTCATTTGTGCAAACTTGCAACGCGAATCAACATATCTTCTCTCACCGTCAATGTGTCCGCGCGCAAATACGGACATCAACGGACATATCCCTGCTTATTTCCCCTGCGCGCCGATCTCATCAAACAGGTAGATCATCGTGTCGATGCCCTTGTGGAACATCTCCATCGAGTAATGTTCGTCTGGACCATGAGCGCCGTCATTATTCAGCCCAAAGCCCATCATCAACACGGGCGTATGCAAGTATTTCTGGAAGTCGCTCACCACAGGGATGCTGCCGCCTTCACGTAGGAACAGCGGCGCTTTTCCCCATCCTTGCTCATACGCGCGGATTGCCGCGTTCATCGCCGGCGTGTCGATGGGTGTAAGCGCGGGTTCGCCGCGATTTAGCAGTTTCACTTCCGAGCGTACCGTCGGGGGGGTGAGCGAAGCAACATAGTCGCGTACCAGTTCATATATCTTCACCGAGTTTTGGTTCGCCACCAAGCGGCACGACACTTTCGCCATGGCGCGCGCGGGCAGCACGGTCTTTGCCCCTTCTTCAATGTGACCGCTGTATAACCCGTTGATCTCCAGCGTTGGGCGTGCGCCGATACGTTCGCGGAGTGTGTATGCCGCTTCACCCCATGCCTGCGAAACGCCTGTATCAGCTTTCAGCGTTTCTATGCTAATATCCGTTGCCTTCATTGCTTCGCGTTCTTCGGCGCTCAACCCCTTCACATCGTCATAGAAACCCGGTACCGCCACGCTGTTATCCGCATTGTGCATCTTCGAGAGGATTTGTACCAGCGCCAGCGCGGGATTGTGAACGATGCCACCATAACCACCGCTGTGCAAGTCTTGTTTGGGTCCCCACACATGGATTTCCATGTAGGTCAACCCGCGCAGCGCATAAGTGATCACGGGTTGATCCTTGTGCATGAACCCCGTATCCGAAATGACGCACACATCTGCCTTCAAACGTTCAACATTGGCGGCGATGAAGCTCTCCAAGTTCTTCGAGCCGACTTCTTCTTCGCCTTCGATCAAGAATTTGACGTTGACGGGCAGTTTTCCGCGTGTGGCAAGAATGGATTCCACAGCTTTGATGTGCGTGAACATCTGCCCCTTGTCGTCGGATGATCCGCGTGCGTACATAAAGCCGTCCTCACGGATGATCGGCTCAAAAGGCTCGCTTGACCAACCATCTTTCATCGCGGCGGGCTGTACGTCATAATGACCGTACATCAACACGGTTGGAGCATTCGCGCCCGCACTCAACCATTCGCCAAACACGACAGGGTTTCCGCCCGTGGGCAGCAGTTCGACATTTTGTACACCGATGCGGCGCATGTCATTTGCGATCCATTCGGCGGCGCGGCGGACTTCACCTGCGTGCGTGCTGGCATACGCACTCACACTAGGGATGCGTACCAGTTCCATTAACTGCTGGCGAAAGCGTTCCGCGTTCGCGTGGGCAAATTCATGCGCTTGAGTAGTCATTTTTATCAACCTCTATTTGAATATTGTCACGACAGCTTTACGTGCTGTCTACCGGTACACTCTGTACAATGTTTTTACTCGACTTGAATGGGAGCGCGCAATGTCCATCAGCAAAACCACTTTTGAGGAAACTAGTCCGCCGTTTTATCTTCAAATCTTGGTGGGGATCACAGGAGTCCTCGACAGGTTGGGCGTTTCGCTCGTCAACATTGATATCGACAATGTGAAAGCCGCCGTCGAAAAGAAAACGGGTTTGACGAATTGGGGAAATCCACAATTTTACAATGACTGGAAAACCCACGCCGATTTTGTCAATCGTAACAAAGGCTTAAACCTGACGGGCAAGATCGCCATCCGCAACGACTACACCCGCCATTTGACCAACTACTTACTCCTGCAAGATGCAATCAAGCGCCACCCTGACATGATCACGCAGCCCATCACGCGCCCGATCATCATCACTGGGCTGCCGCGCACGGGAACGACGCTGCTCCAGCGCATGTTGAGTCAAGACCCTGCATCACGCGGTCCGGCGCTGTGGGAATTATTCAATCCGGTGGTAGTTGATACACCGCCGGACGCAGCCACAAAGTTTCAAACGCGCTCGGAAAGTTTCGTTAAGATGGTCAAAAACAACTCTGTGCCACTCTGGAGCATTCACCCAATGCTTTCCAATGAGGCAGACGAGTGTACATTTATCCTGCCGCATCACTTGGGCGATCTTGCCATTCATGCAGGCATGGAATACTTCGACTGGTACATGAAGCGTGATGCCACGCCAGACTATGAACTGCACAAGCAGTATTTACAATCGTTGCAATACAAAAAAACGCCGCAGCGGCGTTGGGTGTTAAAATCGCCAATCCATCTACCTAAGTTGGAAGCCTTACTAAAAGTCTATCCTGATGCGTGCATCGTGTTCTGCCACCGGAGCATGACGCATGTGATGGCATCGTGGTTCAGCTATATGGCAACGAGCAAGAAGTTTGTCGCTAAAAATGTCGATCCAAAAGAAGTCGCGCGCAACTGGCTTCGCATCTGGAAAGAATCGATGGACATAGCGATGGATGTACGCGCTAAATTCAAGCCCGAACAATTTTTCGATGTCGCATATGATGATCTGGTCGAGAACCCGGTTAAGATTGCGAAAGAAATTTACGCGCACTTTGATCTGCCTTGGTCGTTAACGGGCGAACGCGCCATGCAGCAGTGGCTTGATAATGACCGCAAGACACAAAAAGTCGGTCATCGTTACACACTTCAGCAGTTTGGTATGAACGAGCAAACGCTGATGGATACCTACAAGACGTACATGGAAAAGTACAACGTTCCTGTGGATTAACCGAAGCCGCCGCCGAAGATAGACATATCTTCGGCGGTGGTTGATTATGCTCCGAACACTTGCGCCGCGCTCCGCCACATAATTTCTTTATCTGCATCTTTTTCGATTTCAAATGGCAGATAGTAGCTCACCCGGTCAAGCAAGCCCGCATAGCGTTCTTTCACAGCGTGCGCGAGTTCATCCAACGGCGCGATCACCGCAAATTCCGCAAGCATCTCATCGCTGATCAAATCGCCCATTTCAAACCAGCGTCCTTGTCGCGAGAGCATATTCAATCGTTCGTATAGGTCCATCCAGCCGTGCATTTCCATAAGCGTGTTATAGCTCGGTGTGCTGGCATAAAACGCGATCTGGCTTTTCACTGCACCTTTGTTGTCGTTGATCTCCTGCTGATTGCGCCCCGTCACCACAAATACGCCGCAGTTAACGGTCACATCGGCGCGAGTGCGTCCTGCCTTCGCCGCCCCCGCTTCGATATTGGGCAGCACCAACTCTTTCATATATTTGATGGTATTGAACGAATGGGCATGAAATCCTTGACAGAGTTCACCCGCTAACCGGCACATCACTTCGTTTACCCCCGCGATATATACGGGGATGTTTGGCGTGGAAATGGGGCTGGGCTGGAAAAAGGGGGTGAGCAAGCTGAATTTGTAGTGTTCGCCTTCATATTTGAGGGGGACATTATTCTGGAAGCTGTTCCAAATTGCCCGCAGCGATTCGATGTATTCACGCATACGCGGCGCGGGTGCAGTCCATTCGGTGCTAAATCGTCGGACGATATGCGTTTTCACCTGTGTGCCAAGCCCAAGCACAAATCGCCCGTTCGATTGTTCGGCTAAATCCCACGCGATTTGCGCTGTAACCATCGGACTGCGCGGGAAGGCGACTGCAATCGCCGTGCCAAGTAGAATTTTTTCGGTGGCGCTTGCGGCATGGGTGAGTGGTAAGAATGGATTATGCGCGGTTTCGCTTGTCCACATGCCGGCAAATCCATAGGACTCAACCTGTCGGGCAAGTTCGGCAGCAGTATTGAGATTATTGGGAAAAATTGTGACATCGAAACGCATATGCTTCGCCTTTTTATCAAGAATATTCGGATGAAAGACAAAAACCCACCTACTTGGTGAGGATTATAGCGAGACAGCGGGTTATAATCCGAATCATCGACCCGCGCACCTTGTCATTCTATGAATGAGAACCATCGTCGTTTTAGGAGATCGCATGACCACATCCCCACAGTTAAACGACCTTACACCAGAGCATCTGCTTACGTTGTACCAGATCACGAGCATGATGAATTCGAGCCTCGACTTTGATGAGGTACTTAATACGGTTATGGATGCCGTCATGCAGGTGACGAAAGCGCAGCGCGGCGTATTGATGGTCGCAGACGATGATGGGTTGCTGCATGTGCAAGTGGCGCGCGGTGTCGATGGAAATCCCGAAGCGGCGTACAGTACCACAATCATCAATCAAGTGGTCGAAACAGGAAAATCGCTGCTCACCAATAACGCTCAGTTCGATGATCGCTATAAAGCGGGCGAAAGCATCATTTTGCGCGGACTGCGCGCGATTTTGTGCGCTCCCATGAGCGTGAAAGGGCGTATCGTCGGCGTGATATATGTCGATACCGCGCTCCGGTTTGGCATCTTCACCGAAGCGGATCAACGACTGCTTGATTTGGTGGCGGGACAAGCAGGGATTGCGATTGAGAACGCTCGCTTATATCGTGTGGCGGTGGAAAAAGGACGCTTGGATCGTGAGCTGCAAATGGCGCGTGAAATTCAAGAATCGCTGCTCCCGCATCGCGTTCCGCAGCTGCGTGGATACGATATTGCCGCGCGCTGGCGATCCGCACGGGAAGTGGCGGGCGATTTCTACGATTTGTTCTCACTTGGTGGGAACGCAGTCGGTGTTGTAATCGCAGATGTGAGCGATAAGGGGGCTCCAGCGGCGCTGTTCATGGCAGCGGCGCGCAGCGCGATCCGTGCGTTGGCATTGGCGGGATATTCGCCGTTGGAAACGTTGGGGCGCGTGAACGATCTTCTGCTGGAAGACAACGGTGAAGACAGCGGCATGTTCGTCACAGTGTATTACAGCGTGCTTGCCAGCGACGGGGTCGCGCGCAACATCAATGCCGGGCACAATCCACCACTGATTTTTCATCGCGCTACCAATCAACTCTCCACGCTGCCTATCGGAGGACGAGCAATCGGTTGGTTCCCGCAAAATCCGTTGCGCGTGGTCGAAATGCAGTTACAACCGGGAGATATTCTCGTTTATTATACGGACGGATTGACTGATGCCGAAAATGCTTCAGGTGAGTGTTTCGGGCTGCATCGTCTGGCTCAAGCCATTCTCGCCTCAAAGGACTATTCCGCCGATGAAATCCTTAACCGTTTGGTCGATACTGTTGATGGTTTTTGCACAGGTGCGCCCGTATTCGATGATCTTACACTGTGCGTAATCCGTTATACGGGTGAATGAATCGAAGAGTTGTGAGAGGTGTATTGGTATGTTGAAACTTCTGCGTAATATCCTGCTTATCCTTGTCGCTGTATCTTTCGCGATACTAGTCGGCGTGTTGTTAATACTTCCCGGCACGATTGTTGACATTGCCGAGTCGCTGACACAAGTCTCACTTTTGATCCGGCTGCCAATCGCTATTTTGCTGGTGGTATTGGTGATCGCGCTGCCATTTTTAATCATACGTGCGGAACGCGAAAGACATCGCGCTGAAGAATCGCTGCAAGTACGTGCGTCGGGCGCGCTGGCAGATGTAAGTATCGAATCGGCGCGCACGCGAATCGTCAAAGCGGTACGCGAGGTGCCGAATGTGGTACGTGCGGAAGCGGTTGTGCGGGCGCTGAAGGGGCGGGCAGATGTCGATCTCGATGTGGTGGTGTCGGGTGATCAAACGAATATTCCGCGCAAACAACACGAAATTGATCGTGCGCTGCGTCAGGTAATTAACAAGCAGTTGGGTTTGCAAATGGCGGGGAAACCCAAAGTGCATCTCCGTTTTGAGAATGAAGAACCTGCTGTTACCGCGCCCGCAGCACCTGTAAAACCTCTGTCACTATCAAGTGCAGTAGATACGGATCGGGCGAAAGTTGAACCTGCTTTCGTGCCGTCTACTCTGTCTAACACCTTAACAATTCGTGAAGCTTGGGAAGGCAAGTCCGACAGCAGCACGGAAGAAAAATCAATCGAGGCGACGAGTACACCCCACGCGCCGAATGGTGTCACAGCCGCGGATGATTTGAAGAAACTCAATGACTCAGAACTATAAAATAGGGGAGGGAGATACCTGCGAAATATCCCAAATATCACACAGAAGCCATGTAAAAAGTGGTATAAGTCGGGCTTGACCGAGTTTTTGGGGCATGGTATCCTCTCTCTCACAGTAAACGCTGTGCAAACATTATGAAATATTGTGCACACAGCTCATCTGCGGGAGCGGGTGGCACCTTAACAACAGAAACGTGAGAGAAAGCCCTTGTGAAGGAAGAGCCTTTGCGAGGAAGAAGAAAGCAAAAGGGACAGACACTCAACGGAGAGTTTGATCCTGGCTCAGGATGAACGCTGGCGGCGTG
>DAOTZD010000003.1:0-722990 GCA_034434595.1 Anaerolineae bacterium | reverse complement strand
CTTGCATGTGTTAGGCACGCCGCCAGCGTTCATCCTGAGCCAGGATCAAACTCTCCGTTGAGTGTCTGTCCCTTTTGCTTACTTCTTCCTCGCAAAGGCTCTTCCTTCACAAGGGCTTTCTCTCACGTTTCTGTTGTTAAGGTGCCACCCGCTCCCGCAAGGTGCATCTTTAAGATGCTGTGTTTCTTTTCACACTCAGTTATTGATTCTGAGCGCGCGCAGAACTATACCAAACCCACTTCCAACGTGCAAGGGGGCATTTGATATGAGTTTCGCCAAAATGTGCCCCCAAATTGCTTATCAGATTTCAGCAATATAGCGATGTACGAACTGCACCGCCATCGAACCTTCGCCTACGCCACTTGCGACCCGCTTAACCGAGCCTGATCGCACATCTCCGGCGACAAAAATCCCCGGAACACTCGTTTCCAAATAATAGGGACTGCGTTCGCGTGTCCACCCCCGCGGACGGCGACCATCGCGGATTAAATCCTGACCGGACAAGATAAAGCCTTTGTCATCACGCTCAACAAGATCGCCCAACCATTCAGTATGCGGCTGTGCGCCGATAAAGATGAACAGCGCGGTTGCGGGGAGGGTTTCCTTTTGACCCGTTGTTGAATCTAGAATAGAAATCGCCTCCAATCGCTGTTCCCCAAACACTTCAACGGTTTGAGCGCACACATGCACTGTGATATTGTCCGTCGCCGCGATTTGGTCGATCAAATACTTTGACATGGTATCTGCAAGTGAATGCCCCCGTACTAGCATTGTGACTTTTGAAGCGTACTTCGACAAGTACATCGCCGCTTGCCCGGCGGAATTTGCCCCACCGACGACATACACCGTTTCGTTACGACATGAAATCGCTTCCGTCATCGCCGCACCGTAATACACGCCTGCGCCAACAAGCTTGTCAATGCCGGGAATATCCAAGCGGCGATACGACACACCGCTGGCGATCAAGACCGTGCGCGTGGTGATTTCCTGACCATTTGCTAATTTGACCACTTTCGACGAGCCATCATCATGAAGCCCAGTGACTTCCTGTGGAGCAAGCACTTCTGCGCCAAATTTCCGCGCTTGATCGAGCGCGCGACGAGCCAATTCGCCACCGCTCAAACCTGTTGGAAAACCCAAGTAGTTCTCGATGCGAGAACTCATCCCTGCTTGACCGCCCGGTGCTTCTCGCTCGATCAACAAGGTTTCCAAGCCTTCAGATGCGCCATAGACCGCCGCCGCCAATCCTGCTGGACCACCACCCACAATCACCAGATCGTAAAACGGCGATTCTGCCTGAGTTTGCAAGCCAATACGATTAGCGACATCAATAACCGTAGGTTCTACCATTGCGGAGCCATCATCATAAATGACGACGGGCAGTGCGGAATTTTCAGCCGCAACAGTTTGACGAAGGATTTGCGCTTCCCTGCTCGTTTCAATATCCAGCCATTGATATGGAACATGGTTGCGCGCCAAAAATTCTTTCAATTGATGTGATTTTGCAGACCAGCGATGGCTGACGATGCGAATCCCCTCAAAGCGCGGGACAAACGCGGCTTCCCACTCGTCAATCAGGTCATCTAATATCGGATACAACCGTTCTTCAGGCGGACTCCAAGGCTTAATCAGATAATGGTCGATTTTAACGCTGTTGATCGCCCGGATTGCGGCATCGGTATCGGCATAGGCGGTGAGCAGCACGCGCTTCGCAGTGGGATAGAAGCCAACTGCTTGTTCAAGAAACTCTACGCCTGTCATTTCCGGCATACGCTGGTCAGACACGAACAAAGCGATAGGTTCATTCCTAGCCAGCAACTGCTTGACAGCATCCAACGCTTGTGCGCCAGAATCGGCACGCAGTACGCGAAATCGCTCACTATATTTGCGCCGCAGGTCTCGCTCAACTGCCCGCAGCACTTCCACTTCGTCATCGATAACGAGAATAACGGGCTTTGCCATAGAGGTTTCTCAACGAGTGTAGAGGTTCAGGACTCAAAGATATTGATAGATTTCGTAGTGCCGTTATTCAGGAAGAATGTAAGTTTCATCGACAAAACACCACATCCAATTTTCGCCCTTCTCGAACGATGCCATGATCGGGTGTCCGGTGCTGTGAAAATGTTTCGTAGCGTGTTTGTTCTTGGACGAGTTGCAGCACCCGACATATCCGCAAATCATACAGATGCGTAAATGTATCCATGTATCGCCTGTTTTCAAGCATTCTTCGCAGCCTTGTGCGGTGGGTGTCACCTCTTGAATCTGATCCGTATGCGTACAGGGATTCATTTCAAAATAACCTCATATGGTAATGAATGATGTTCGATGTAGTTGACGATGTTAAAGAGTATACCGCCGACAAATAAGTGGCGAAACAAGCGCAAAAATAAGGCGAATACTGCACAAAAAACAGGCACAATCTTGTGCCCGCTTCTTTGAGGCATCCCTAACTGGGACTTTTGAATTGCAGAACCAGAGGCTAATCTGTGCCAGTTATGGGTTCAACGGATTTTTCGCTTTGGGCTTCGTCAAATTGACGTTGATACAACCGTGCATATGCTCCGTTAAGGCGCATGAGTTCATCGTGGGTCCCATCTTCAATCACGCGCCCACGCTGCATCACCAGAATACGATCCGCATCACGAATGGTGCTTAAGCGATGCGCGATGATCAAGCTGGTGCGATTTTTAAACAACTCCTCTAACCCCTGTTGAATGCAGCGTTCCGTTTCGGTGTCGATGCTGCTCGTCGCTTCGTCTAGCACAAGGATGCTGTTCGGGCTGTGGATGAGCGCCCGCGCCAGCGCGAGTAACTGGCGTTGTCCTTGCGACAAATTCGCCCCGCCGGGGAGCAGTTCATAATCATAGCCACCGGGAAGCCGTTCGATGAATGGCGCGGCGCGCGCAGTTTCAGCGGCGGCGCGCATCTGCTCAAACGAGATCGACGGCGTGAACAATCGCAAATTATCGGCAATCGTTCCGTTGAAGCAGTAGGGATTTTGCGGCACAACTGTCACCCGCGCCCGCAAATCGGCAAGCGAAAGCTCGCGCACATCCACTCCGTCAATAAGCACGCGCCCCTGCTTCACGTCATAGAAACGCGCCAGTAAGCCTGCGAGCGATGTTTTGCCCGCGCCTGTCGCACCAACAATCGCCACACGCTGCCCCGCCTGCACATGCAAATTGAGATCGCGCAGGACAGGATGCCCTTCTTCATAGCTGAAGGTGACATTTTCAAACGTGAATGAATGTGCGGGAGCGTTGTTCGTTGGCGGCACGGGGGCTGCCGGATCGCGAATTTCTGGTTCGACACGCAGCATCCGCGCGATACGCTCGCCTGCCGCCAGCGCCGTTTGCAGTTGGGCAACTTGTTCCGACAACATCAAAATTGGCTCAAAACTACGGCGCATGTATTCAATAAAGGCGATCAACATGCCCAACGTCGCCCAGCCCGCCAGCACCCCTTGACCACCGCCGTACAGCACAATCGCCAGCCCCACAGTTGTGAGGATTTGCAGCATCGACGAATACGCCGTGAATGAATCGCGCCAACTCATGTGGACGCTTCGCAAGCGGTTATTTGCCACATCGAACTCATCGCGGCTTACTTGTTGGCGACCAAATAACTGCACCACCAACATTCCGTTGAACTGCTCGTTGATGAAGGCGAGATATTCCCCTACGACTTTGTGATACAAACTGGATGCGCTTCGCATCTTTTTGCGGAAATACACCGTCCCCGCAATCATCACGGGCATGACCGCCAACCCCAACAATGCCAACCGCCAGTTGAGCGCGAACATCACGAACACAATTCCCACTAATGTGATCATATTGCTTGCTAACACGACAATGCTGGTTGACACCAATTCGGTCAGAGCCTCAATATCGTTGGTCATCCGCGAAACAATTTGTCCGACAGGTGTGGTATTGAAGAAGCGCATATCTTGACGGAGCAAATGCTCGTAGAGTTTCTGGCGCAAATCGACCAACGCGCTTTGCCCGACAGTTTGCAGTAGATAGGTATGCGCGAATCGCAGTACGAAGATGATGGCAATCGTGGCAAAGTACACGATCCCAAGCGGGATCAAGTCGTCGATGTTTCTCGACGTGATTGGACCATCGACAGCCTGTTGAATCAGCCACGGCAGGAGTAGCGACAGACCGGACACGATCAACAGCAGGACAAAAACGACAACCAGCTGAACCCAATAAGGGGCGAGAAACGTACCGACCATCCATATCAGCGCGCGGTCACGGATCTCTTCCGTTGATTCCGCAAACTGCGGCAGCGCATTCGATTTTTTCGCGGCGGACTCTTCGCGTGACGTTGTTTGTTTACGTCTCAACATGATTGAATGAATCCTCCGCATCCAACACGCTATCTTCGATACTTTGGCGGAGTTCGCGTTCCACCATGCGGGCGTATAACCCATCACGCTCGACCAATTCTGTATGTGTGCCTTGATCGACAATCCGTCCTTCGTCCATCACGACAATGCGATCCGCATCTTTCACGGTGGCAATGCGATGCGCGATGATCAAGCTAGTGCGGGTTTTCAGTACTTGGCGCAGTCCCGCGAGAATATCGCCCGCTGTATGGGTATCCACGCTCGACAGCGCATCATCCAAAACAAGAATTGACGGATCGCGTACTACCGCACGAGCGATAGCGACGCGCTGCTTTTGACCACCGGAAAGCATCACGCCTTTTTCCCCGACAATCGTTTCTAAACCGTGTGGAAGCTGCGGTAAATCGTTGACGATGCGCGAGATGTTGATCGCCTGTTCAATTTCATCTTCTTCAAAATGATCGCTGCCCATGCGAACATTTTCTTCGAGCGTGCGGCTGAACAAAAATGTAGACTGCGGCACATAAGCGATAGAGTCGCGAAGGTCTTGTAATTTGAGGCGGCGAATGTCTACACCATCAAGCAGCACCCGCCCCTCATCGGGATCGAGTACCCGCGCCAGCAAATTGACAAGCAGAGTCTTTCCGCATCCCGTAGGACCGACGAACGCGACCACACTTCCGGCGGGAATGTGCAGCGAAATATCGTGCAGCAGTTCGGTATCGTCGATGCTGACGCTGACATGGTCAAACGTGATTTCGCCGCGTGCGTGTTCCAACGGGATCGCGTCTGGCGTGTCGTGGATATGCGGACGCTGAAGCAGCGGCGTGAAACGTGCCAGCGCGCCGCGCGTTTGCTGGTAACGCTGATAGGTAATGCCCAAGTTGAGCAGCACACCGCTGATCAAACCAAGATAGATCAAGAACTGCGTGAAATTGCCGAGCGTCAGTTCGCCGCGCACCGCGAGGATGCCGCCGAACAATACCACGATGCCCGTCGTCAGCTGGCTGATCATGTTGGGCAGCATCCCAACGGGTTCGTTACGCCGTTTGAAGTACAACCATGTGCGGCGGTATTCGCGGTTTTGAGCGTAGAATTTCTGCGCTGCGCCTTCTTCTCGCCCAAACGTCTTGATCGTCTGAATCCCGCTGATCGTATCCTGTACCATGCCAGAAACGACACCCGCTTGATCTTGCACTTTCTCGAACAAGTCCGCTAGGCGAACACCCGCGCGCACTTGAAAATAAGTCGAAATTGCCAGCACGATGAATACCACAATCGTAAGCGTGATATTGACCGAGCCAAGCAGCACAAAAGCCACCAACAGCGTGAGCAAGGCGCTTCCCACACGGTTGAAACCAATTGCCAGCAAGCGCCAGATCATGTCAATATCGGCGTGCATACGCGAAAGCAGGTCGCCGGGAGCGAAACGCTGGTAAAAGGCGTTATCCATCGCCAGCAGATTGTCGAATAAGGTGCGGCGAATATCGAAAACAACAGAATAGGCGATCAAGCCGCTGTAATGGCGTTGACCGATAAACGCGATCAGCGTCGCCACACCCATCGCAAGGATGAGCGCAATATCGGGGAGAACTTGCTCTAACGTCATGCCTTGGCGGATGCGGTCTATGACGATGCCAACAAGATAGGGTTCAAGGGCAGCGGTAATACCGCCGAAGATACCGCTGATGACTGCGCCGAGGGCTGCTCGCTTGTGACGAGTGACGTAACTCCACATCCAGCGGAAATCGGCGCGGGGAGAATCATCCCCAGATGCGGGCTGCGCCGAATTTGCGCCCGGCATCGTCGAGGACGCACTACTCATCCTCACTATGTCCTTTCAATTGTTTGCGTGAATGCACAGCGCAGCTTTCAGCACCGTATACATATGAAGTATTTCCAGCATAACGAATTGCGTTATGACTGGTTAGTGCCAATTTTGGTGTTCTTCCATGTCCGACCTTTTACAAACGCAGCCGTGCCTTAAGCGAAAATATGTTGATTCATGTTGCAGATTTATCCACATAAATCAATATATCTAGGGGAAGCGGCATTCTATGTCCGTGACCGCAGAATCTGGTTGGTAGCGCACATCAATGTCATCGATCAATGCGGCTGGCGAGCCGTCCGGCGGGTTAATGCCGAAAGAGAGCGTCAGCCCCAACCAACTATCTGGCACACGAGCAGCCAGCGCATAAGGCGCAAGCGGCGCACCTGCCGGAAGATCGAATGTGCAAGACAGTGCCCCGTACTGCCGCCCCGCGCCGTTTAACAGTGTGACCGTCACCTGTTTAGAAATGCCGCTGTTGTTCCCTAGTTGGAACGTGACTTGAAAAACCATGTTGGCGGCAATCGGCGCGTTGATCGACTGGTAGAAGCGTGCGTAATCGGGCGCGGCGGCAGTGTTGAGACGAGTGGCGTGCATCACACCATCGACGACTTCCCAATTCAACTGACCGACTGCGATCCAGTCGGCTGTGCCAGCGGAAAAATCGCCGTTGCGAATGAGATTCACATTGTCGGGTGGGGTGTTTCCGCCTGTCGCTTGAATCACGTCGCCGTAATTCCACGCTGCCACTTGCGACGGTGTGTAGCCACTCATGCCGACGTTGTGTTCCAAGTAGACATAACCCGCGTAAAT
The DNA here is from genome assembly GCA_034434595.1 of Anaerolineae bacterium. GTDB lineage: Bacteria > Chloroflexota > Anaerolineae > Aggregatilineales > Phototrophicaceae > Flexifilum. Next base: position 715,998 of record DAOTZD010000003.1, on the reverse strand, counting down.
GACTTCGCTCCTATCGCCATCGCCATCTTCATCGAGCCGATCCAAGTAAGGTATCACGCCGAATGCTTGACCAAACTCCATATGCAAATGTGGATTGGTTGAATTGCCTGTATTGCCTTCTAAACCGATTACATCCCCTGCGCGTATAGGGACATTACAGCGACCATCTGGCTCACAAGCCGAAATGATCGCGTCGGGGATGCTGTTGGGAGCAAGATGCCCGTAAAGGGAGTATTCGTTTTCAGCATGGCGAATGATGACGACGTTCCAATACCACCAGCCCAATGCTTCGTAAGTGCTGCGGGTATGCGAATCGATAGCAAACACGATGACACCATCTTTGGCAGCCGTTATCGCCGCGCCATTTACATCCAGATCAAGTTTGCCAATGCCATGATGGGTAAAACTGCGCGTGACGGTAGCAAATGTGCCAATTTCAAGCGGCAAAATGTATGCCATACGTTCAGAAAGTGGTATAATTTCGCTTGCTGGTGGGCGTAATTCTAGGTCAATCGCGTCAAGCGAGTCGACAAAACTTTCCGACAGTTGGCGAAGCATTTCCCGATAGTTCGTGTCGCCGGGAAAGCTGAACCGCCATGTGCCGCCGCTGCGGAGCGCGATCAGCCAATCGACCACGCCGGGATAAGGTTCATCGGTAATCGCATTGACGGGTTGGGCGAAAATCACCCCGGCATTGGCTTCGCTAGCTTGATCCGTATCAAAAGCGCGCGTAAGTTCCCGATAGTAGATTGGGTTATTGGGTAGAGCAGCGAACTCGGTAAGGGCAAGCTGAACCGCCGCGTCGAATGTGTCCTGCCGCGCAAGGGCTGTCATTGTCACCGCGCAGATGGCGAACACAGCGACCCAAAATCGTACCAAAACTCTGTTGAAATTTCTCACAACTCAACCTTTACATCTTGATCTAACGTATACGGAACACGGGGCGACGATCCATGTGCGGATGTTTGTCCGTCGATGGTTTTTGCTCGTGTTGAAGGGAACGTGTAACGTCGCTAAAATGGATGGTTCTATCGGTCAGGAGCAGCGTACCTTTCGCATGAAACAGTTTGTCTTAGACCACATGATCGCTGAATGCAAGCGTTCGGAGCGCGTGAAGCAGTATCGCGTTGCCGTACCGGATGCAGACATGCGGATTGATCTCGATAACGGAAAGACACTGGCAGTATATGTTATCAATCGGGCGATTCGCATTCCTGAAATCAAGGAGCGATACGAAGAAAATACCAAAAAGCGCGTGCATACGCTGTTTTTGATCGATGGGCGCATGATGCCCCCCGACAACAGCGAACTTGAACCGCCGCATTGGTTATCGACGCTGCATCAAGTGGGGAATGGGCGAGTATACGGCTACTGGCTCGATGGGCGCAGCGTATGTATTCGCCCGGTACACATGGATTGGAAATGGGGTAACAGTCCACGCAGCGTAGCATACGGACCAGAAATTGACCTGCACAATTTGCGTGGGGAACTTTCATATTCATCGGGCAAATTCATCACTGGATACTACGCGACAGCCGATTTTGGTGAAGGCAATTTCTGGAAAAAACACGAACCTATCGAGGACTTGACGCAGAAATATTCGTGGCGGCAGTGGAACTATTCGAGCAAGCAGCGGGCACAAGCGCAGAATAACGAACAAGATGGGTGGGATGCGTGGGAAGATTTCCAGCGCAACTACGGCGAGGTTGGTGATAAGGGGGCGGGCGGCGAAGATCAAGACTTTTGGCGATCCACGTCGCGGCGCAAGCGCGAACGGGCATGGAACAGCGGAAATCGCGGCGAACGGGGATCGAGTCAGCAGCGCGGGCGTGTGCGGGTCGTGTCGAAAATCAACCCGTATGTGGTGCTTGGCATTGCTTACACGGCAAGCGACGACGAAATAAAGCAGGCATACCGGCGTAAAGCGCGTGAGTATCATCCTGATCTGCATCCCGCCGAAGAAAAAGAGAAGTTCACGGCGAAGATGGCGGACATCAACGCAGCGTTTGAACTGCTAACCAAGCGGCGGAATGAATAGCCTCCCACAAAAAGCGGTTGGTTATGAAAGACGGGATGTATTGCCCGTCTTTTTTGATTTTTGAACTTTTTTGAACGAAACCGTCACACATCATGTGGACATATCCATAAAGGGTTGACAAAGATTTTATTCTGCCCATAATGAACCTTAGTGAACCAATCAAAAGCTTATGGGTTCGCGCTTGTTTTCTGCCTAACGCCGGGGGTGTACTGTGGCAGGATTTGTCCTCGAATTTCTTCATTAAGTCCCGCGCACACGCGACAGATACCCGCACGCAAGTTTTGAGCATCATCAACGGGCAGCTTTCGCATTTCAACTTGTGCGCTGCCGCAGCCCATGTTCCGAAAGCAATACATGGGGAAAATTTATTGCGTACGAATTACATACTCGCATCAAACACTTCTACTCGAAATTCTATGACTTTCACTGGAGGCTTGCTTTGCAAGCACAGCAAACTTCACGTCACGAAACGACTCGTAACGAAACAAACGCGACTTTAAGCGCAAGTCTGCTAGACTTGCACGGGATTATCGGCAGCAGTAAGACGCGGTTAGGGCGCATGTGGCGCATGATCTATGGCTACCGCACACGCTATGTCGCCGCGACTATCGCGCTCGGCATCGCCGCCATGCTGCAAACAGGACGTTCGCTTTTGGTACAGTATCTCGTCGATGACGTGCTGGTGGCGCGCGTCGATAACCTGATGCAAATGCTCATCCTTGTGGCGGCTGGCTTCGTGATGCTGGCGCTGTTTCAAGGGGTGTTCACGTTCATCAGCGGCGTGTTTGGGGCACAAACAGGCGAAGGTATTGCACAGCGGTTACGCAACTATCTGTACGATCATATTCAACGGCTGTCATTCACGTATCACGATGTGACTAAAACGGGTGACTTGATCTCCCGTTCAACGTCGGATGTGGACACGGTACGACGATTTTTATCCGAAGAAGCGCTCGGCTTCGGGCGCATTATCATGATCTTCACAGTCAACTTTGTGGCGCTGCTGGCGCTCCACTGGCAGTTGGCGTTGATCTCGATTTTGGTGGTGCCGGTTGTGACAACGGCATCACTGTTCTTCTTCCGTCGTGTCGAAAAGGCGTATGAAGCGGTACAAGACCAAGAATCGAAGCTGTCGTCACGCTTGCAGGAAAACCTGACGGGTGTGCGTGTGGTCAAAGCCTTCGCGCGGCAAGATTACGAACGCGAAAAGTTTGAAGTGGAAAACCGCGAAAAGATGAAACGCGGTAACCGCTTCATGATGCTGCATGCGATCTTCTGGCCCACGACGGATATCATCACTGGCGTGCAAATGCTGGCGGGTTTCACCATCGCCGCGATCATGGTGATGGACGGGACGATTACCATTGGGACTTACCTCGCCTACGCGAGTATTCTGGTGTGGATCATCTTCCCGGTACGTGAACTTGGACGCTTGATCGTGCAGATTTCGACGGGCTTTGTCTCGTTTGACCGCGTGACCGAGATCATCAAGCAGGAACGCGAATATCTGGGGCAGTTCGATGCGCCGCCGAAGCCGACAATTGAAGGCAACCTAACCTTCACAGATGTGCAGTTCGAGTACATCAAAGATCATCCGGTGCTGCAAGACATCAACTTTGAAGTCAAAGCCGGACAGAAGATCGCGCTGATCGGTTCGACAGGTTCGGGTAAGACGACACTGACGAGCTTGCTGCCGCGCTTCTATGAATATGGCGGTGGGAGCATCAAGCTGGATGGCATCGAGCTGAAGGAATATCCACGCTATTTTCTGCGTCAGAACATCGGTGTGGTGGAACAAGAACCGTTCCTGTTTTCACGCAGCATCCGCGAGAATATCTCATATGGCGTTGGGCGACAGGTGACAGACGACGAAGTGTATGCAGCGGCGAAAGCGGCGGAAATCCACGACACGATTATGAACTTCCCGGAAGCGTATCAAACGCTGATTGGTGAAAAGGGGGTCACGCTGTCGGGTGGTCAAAAGCAGCGGCTCGCCTTGGCGCGCACCTTACTGAAGAATCCACGCATCCTCATCTTGGACGACGCGACGAGTTCGGTGGATACCGAAACCGAAACATTCATCCGTGAGGCGCTGCATGAACTGATGAAGGGGCGCACATCGTTCATCATCGCGCACCGCATTCAAACGGTGATGGATGCCGACATGATTTTGGTGCTGGATAAGGGCCGCATTGTGCAGCGCGGCACGCACGCCGAACTGCTCAAACAGGACGGCATCTACCGGCGCATCTACGACATTCAAGCTCGGATTGAAACCGAACTGGAAAAGGACATCGCAAGTGTCTGACGAACAACTGAGATTTGAGGAAGAGGAATTCTCTTCCAAGTTCAACGGCGGCACGCTGATAAGAATTCTGGGACTGTTGAAGCCGTACAAGGGATTTACCATCGGCTTCTTGGTCACAGTCGGCATGGTCGCCTTCTTGGACTCGACCTTCACATACATCAGCAAGCTAATCGTGGACACCGCGATCATTCCCGGAGACCGACAGCGGTTGTTCGAGCTGATCGGACTGTACGGCGGACTATTTTTGGTCTTTGCAGCGGCGGTGTTTTCGTTCATCTTCTTCGCGGGTCGGCTGGGCTGGCGCGTGCAGTATGATTTGCGCCGCCGTTTGTTCAACCACATTCAAGAGCTGTCGCTGTCGTACTTCGACAAGACCCCGGTTGGCTGGTTGATGTCGCGCGTCACGTCCGACTCAGAACGCATCGCAGACTTGATCACATGGGGTCTGCTCGACGTGACATGGGCATTCATGATCATCCTGTCGGCGGGCTTTTTCATGGCGACGATCAACTGGCAGTTGGCGTTGGTGGTGCTGTTGGTGATTCCGGTGCTGCTCGGCGTAGCGGTGTGGTTCAAGCAGCGGATTCTGGTGAGCTACCGTGAATCACGGCGGTTCAATTCGCAAATCACGGCAAGCTATAACGAAACCATCAACGGCGTGCGCGTCGTCAAGTCGATGAGCCGCGAGGACAAGAACCTTGAAGAATTCGACGCGCTGACCAAAGGGATGTACCGCAGCAGTTATAAAGCGGCGTGGTGGTCGGCGCTGTTTTTGCCCGTCGTCCAGTTGATCGCATCGTTCGCGGTTGGCGCAGTCGCAGTAGGGGGTGGCGCGAGTGTCGAAAGCGGCGGTATGACCATCGGTGCGATTCAAGCATTTGTGAGTTACATCACGTTCATGATGTGGCCCATCCAAGATTTGGCACGGGTATATGCGTCGATGCAGCACGCGATTGCGTCGGCGGAGCGTTCGTTCTCACTGTTAGATACACCGCCGGAAATCGTCAACCGCGAACATGCGGTAAGGGTTGAAAGCATTCGCGGTGATATCGAGTTCGAGAACGTGACATTCTACTATGAAGAAAACAAACCCGTACTGACCGACTTCAATTTGAAGGTCAATCAGGGTGAGGTGATCGCGCTGGTGGGGGCGACGGGCAGCGGAAAAAGCACGATAGTCAACTTGATCTGCCGCTTCTACGAGCCGCGCAAAGGCGTGATCCGCATTGGCGGGCGGGATTACACCGAATTGGCGCTGGAATCGATCCAATCAAAGATTGGCGTGGTGCTGCAAACCCCGCATCTGTTCGGCGGCACGATCCGCGAGAACATCCGCTACGGGCGCTTAGACGCAACCGACGCGGAAGTTGAAGCGGCAGCGAAAATGGCTGGCGCAGACGAATTCATCCGCGCATTAGAACACGGATACGATGAAGAAGTCGGTGAGGGCGGTATTTTGCTCTCGGTTGGTCAAAAGCAGTTGATTAGCCTTGCGCGTGCAGTACTGGCAGACCCGGAAATTCTGGTCATGGACGAAGCGACAAGCTCGGTAGACACGATCACCGAAGACTTGATCCAGCGCGGCATGGAACAGTTGATGAAGGGGCGCACCAGCTTTGTAATCGCCCATCGTTTGAGTACGATCAAGCGTGCAGATCGCATTCTCGTCATCGACGCGGGGCGCATCATGGAACAGGGCACGCACGCGGAACTGATCCGCCAGCGTGGTCACTACTATGACCTGTACACCAAGCAGTTCCGGCAGGAACGCGAAGAAGCATATGATCTGCTGAATGCAGGTGCGAAAATCACGGGTGAAATTCCTGCTGCGGTGGTGGAAGAAGCCGCTGCTGAATCGCAGCCGGAACCCGCGCTCGACAAGTAACAGGGGAATTGGGCGAAGCTATTTCATGCTCGCCAAGTTCATTCTTTGAACAGAAGGGACGTGAGATTGCTCTCGCGTCCTTTTTTGTTCACGCAATTGCAGCGCCCCTACACAACCGACAGCGTGCGCGGCTCGATGGTCGGCGCAAATGTCTCACGACGGGTGAGCAGACTACGAATGACTTTCAACACAATCAATGGGCTAAACAACAACGTCGGCGGCGCAATCAAGTTCATCACACGCGCAAATGCGAGATGCACCTGCGGATCAGTCATCGACAGCTTAAAGATTTGTGCGGTGTAAGCGTGCATAATCGGGTAATAGAACGGCATTTTGCCCTGCGTTTTGGGAAAACGAAAGTCTTCCGACGTTGCCATCATCCAAGGCACAAACAGGAATCCCGCGACCTGCTTGTGAAAGCGCTGCGAAAATCCCAGTTCCATAGGCGACATGCGCGCCAACAGCTTATGCAAAATGCGCGCCTGATTCGCCGACGAAGTCATCCCCTGCCCGAACACCGGATCAAAGCTGCAAAACGCATCGCCGATCACGATCAAGCCATCAGGAAAGCGGTTGAGACCTTCATAGTGGCGGCGCTGTTCGTTGGGATAGCGAAACACTTTTATATCGGTCAGCGGCTTGGCGTTCTTAATAGCCTCATAGACATCGGGCACTTGCAGCGAACGAGCAAATTCAAGGAACGACGCATCATCATCGGGCATGGAAGTGCCGGAATACCCAGCGAGGGTTACCATCCAACGGTTGTTTTCGTTGGTGAAGATGTATCCGCCACGCAAATGATCAGGGGCTTTGGCGTTGACGAGTAAACTCACCCAACGATGATGAAAATCTGCCGGAATTTCATACACACGGCTGGCATACGCAAGATCGATTTTGACCGTCGTTTCTTGTGGGGCGGCATAGCCCATAGATTCAAGCCAGCGCGGCGTTTTTGAGCCGCGACCTGATGCATCGACGACGAGAGCGGCGTGCATGTCTTCGCTTGTTCCATCATCATGCTGGATACGAACGCCCGTCACGCGGGTATTTTGGGGATTCGTGAGCGGTTCTTGGGCTGCCCACCCAGTTTTCCATGTGATATTCGGATACTTGTGCAAGAACTGCGTCACCGTCGATTCAAGCAAAGGGCGGCTCTGACCGACTAAGTGTAAACCACTGGTGTAGCGCAGTTTCCACCCGCCATGATGAAACCAAACGGCATCCTGCGCGAAATCAATTTGTCGCGCACCATTGGCAATCAGCGCGGCGGTGAAACCGGGAAAGAATGTGTTGAGAATTTGTTCGCCACTTTTGAGGAGCGCATGAATGTGATGCCCCTGTGGAACTCCCTTGCGCGGTTGTGCTTCGCCAAGCTGCGTGTCACGCTCGATGATGGTGACACGCGCTGCATAATCAGCAAGGGCGCGTGCCGCAAGCAGTCCCGCCATACTGCCGCCAATCACAACGGCGTGCGAGAGTTTTTGTTGAGAAGTAGACATGTTTATAACCTTGTGCTGTGAAAGCACACATAAAATAAACACCCTCATTTAAGCACATATATTGAAATAAACATCGAAATCTTTACGATCTTTTGCAGTTTGGGGCGCGGCGCAAAGCGTGCTACACTACTTTCACGCTCGATGCGCGTGTATACACAGCGACGAGCAAAAGCGCCGCGTCTTCGGCATGTGAGCATGGCATACACCAACAGCATACAATGGCGAACTACGGGTCTTACAGCGCATTCGATGACACACAACTGATGCGCCGCATTCAACAGCGGGAAGAACCCGCGTTATCGGAGCTATACAGGCGCTATGGCGCGCTGGTGTACAGCGTAGCGTACCGGGTTGTGCAGAACAACGGGCTTGCAGAAGAAGTGGTGCAAGACACCTTTTTGAAGGTGTGGACTCAAGTTCACACATGGGATGAGACGCGCGGCAAGCTGACAACGTGGTTGCTGACGATCACGCGCTACGGCGCGATTGATCGACTGCGACAGGAACAGCGGCGCGGCACATCGAATGCGGTGGCGCTAGATGATTTTATCCAGTGGTTGGGCAGTACCGACGATACCAGCAAGACCGATGGAGAGCAGATGCGTCGTTTGTTGGAAAAGCTGCCTGCTGATCAACGCCAAGCCATTGAGCTGGCGTTCTTTCAAGGCATGTCACATGTTGAACTCGCAGCCCATCTCAAACTGCCGTTGGGAACGGTCAAAACGCGCGTGCGAACTGGTTTACAGCGGTTGAGGTCGCTGTGGCAAGCGACAGAAAATGATGCACTGTAAAATGATAACATCCGTTTGTGAAATTTTTACGTAACTATGCTTATTCGTTGATCGTTAAAGACTGACCGCATATCCATGCGTAACTGGAATGAACACGACTGTACCACCCATTGAACCCAACTCCGTCAACGAATGCGACGAATTGCGCGATCTACTGCCTGCGTACATGATCGGCGCGACGGACGCGGATGAAACCGCGCTGGTCGAATCGCTGCTTGAACGCTGCACTGACTATGCGGACGAGATCGCTGCTGAAGCGCGTGACTACGCCGCAATCGGATATGAAATCGCCCTCAGCGCACCGCCAGTGCAGCCATCCGCCGCACTGCATGACCGCATCATGTCTGCGGCGCGCCAAGCCAATCAAACGAAGCCACAAGCTGTCGCGCACGCAACGGAACGGCGCAAACTACCCGTTGCATGGATAGGGCTGGCAAGTGCCGCGGCGGCGCTGTTGATCATCAGCAATATCTTCTGGATCAACCGGGTCAACACAGTTGAACGGCGCATGAGCGAAGCAGTCGAACTGCTGCGCGGTCAATACGATATTCTTTCGGCGCTGGTTGGCGAGCAAGAGAACGTCGAACGTGTCGAACTGACATCGACCACACAAACTGATCAAAGTGTTGTGACCGTGCTGTGGAATCCCAACTGGCACACGGTCATGCTGTTCACGGATCAACTACCGGCGCTTCCGACAGACCGCGCCTATCAACTTTGGTTGGTGAGCGGTGAAGAACGCTTGAGCGCGGGTGTATTCCAAATTAATGAGCGTGGACAAGGCGTGCTGTTGTTCGATGCGCCGCGCCCAATCAATACCTTTGACGCGCTGGGCATTACTGAAGAACCCGCTGGTGGCAGTCCCGCACCGACAGGAAACCCTGTGGCGGCAGCGCAAGTGTAGAATACGACACTAACCGCAAACACGTGTTGAAACAGGTACACGCACCCTACTCTATATAAATCTTCAATCTCTAAAAGGATTACTTGATGGCGAATAATCATGCGTCCTATTTTTTGTCGCCTGACGGCGCGATCCAACACTGGCTGGCGCGCGGCCCCAAAACGACATTACTCCACAATTTAGACCAGATTATTGAGCCAACGAGATCTCCGTTTGCCAGCGGCGGACGATGGGCGATCACCAATGCGCCCGATTCGCTTGATCTTAAGCTGCGTGTGCATCGCTGGATGGCGAAAAATGACTGGACACCAAATGACACACCGCATCACCTGTTAAACAGTGATTGCGGACAATGGACGTATCAACGGACCGGTGAGGACGCAGTGATCGACTTCAGCTTGTTCAACTTTACGCCAACACACATGCAAGCATGGGTGTTCACGCACATCGAATGTGATCAAGTGATGACAGCACATGCTGAACTGCTCACGATTGGACCAACACGGGTGTGGGTGAATGGGCAAAAAACGCTCGATTACGACGAACAGTTTGGCTATGTCGAGGCGCTGCGTGTGCCATTGACACTTGAATTACAGGCGGGACTGAACACCGTTTATCTACACGGCGACATGATCGGTTGGCGTGAAGCACGTTTGGCGCTTGGCTTACGTTTGTTCGAATCGCCACCTGTGAAAATTCGCATCCCGCTAGGCGATGTGGATGCAGAGCGCTGGCACGCTGCCGAAAATATGCTCGATCAACTGGTTGTTAAGCAGTTCGCTTTCCCAACTCTGCCCGGCAAGATCAGCGTCCATCCCGACGCGCCCACGCCCTTCACATTTGAAGCCGAAGTTTCGATGCCGATTCCCGAAAATGTGTTCAAGAAGCTGGAGACGCTTGAACTGCCCGTCAGCCGCGCTGTGCTCACGCTCAACCCCGGTGAAAGCGGCAATCTACCAATCAACGACGCAGTGCTGACGGCGATGGCGAGTTTGCCGGGCGAAAACCATCTCGATTTGGTACTGCGTCCGGTTGATAACACGCCGATTGCCCACAAACGTTCAATCTGGGCAAGCAGTATCCCATTTAGCGACAAACCATATGGCACATACGACTCGCGCAAACAGGAAGCGTTAGAACACGTCGCAAAAATGCCGTTTGATGTGTTGGGGACGATATGCGCGGTCAAGACCGGGCGCGCGACCACACTCGATGCTGATGCAATCGCGCTGGCGTGCGAATTTATGGAGCAGCGCCGCGACTGCGCCGATTTCTACGCAGTGAGTTTGTTGGCGATGATGTTTATGTATGGCGATTCGCCCGCGCTGCTTCCGGCTGACCGCGCGCGTATCGAAGCGGCGTTTCGCGGATTCAAATTTTGGATCGACGAGCCGGGCATCGACGCGATGTGTTACTTCACCGAAAATCACCAGATTTTGTTCCATGTCACAGCGTTTCTCGCGGGGCAGTACTGGAAGGATTGGATATTCACCAACAGCGAATACACCGGCGCACAACAGTATCGAATCGCCCGCCCGCGTATCGAAGCGTGGATTTTGCGGCGGCTTCGGGGAAACTTCAGCGAGTGGGACTCAAATGCATATATGGCGCTCGATGCGTTCGCGCTGCTGACGCTGGTCGAATTTGGCGACGATGATCGCTTGTGTGAAATGGCAATCGCGCTTCTCGACAAGATTTTCTACTTGATCGCGTGTCAATCATTTAAAGGCGCGCATGGCAGCACACATGGACGCTGTTACGTCAGCGGGTTGAAATCATCGCGTTTTGAAAACACGTCGAGTTTGCAGCGCATCGCATGGGGGATGGGGTTGTTCAATGGCGAAACTCGCGCTACGGGAATGCTGGCGCTCTCGACAAAATATCGCGTGCCTGACGTGATCCAGCGTCTTGGCGCTGCACAACCGGATAATTTTCTCTTTACATTGGCGCGCTCGTCTGCTGAATACCGCCCATTATATGACCTCAAGCGCGGTTGGTGGGATGCACGAACGATCACACGGCGGACTGATCATTACATGCTGTCGGCGTGTGTCGATCACCAACCGGGAGCGGTGGGGATTCAAGAACATCTCTGGCAGGCGACATTCAGCCCAGAAGCCGTTGTGTTCACGACTGCGCCGGGAAACAGTCAAGAACACGGCAACGCGCGCCCAAACTTTTGGGCAGGCAGCGTGCGCTTGCCGCGTGTGGCGATGCATGACCGCACGGTAATCTGCCTCTACAAGCTTGATCCTCAAATTGGACTCGGCATCAGCCATGCGTATTTTCCAACTGCTCACTTTGACGAATACCAGATTGAGGGACAATGGGCGTTCGCGCGATACGGGCAAGGTTATGTCGCATTGTGGAGCGATGGCGATCTTGTGATGACCGATAAAGGTTTACACGCGGAGCAAGAATTACGCGCGCTTGGTGGTGGAAATGCATGGGTGTGTCACGTTGGGTGCGCGGAGGAGGATCATAGTTTTGAGCATTTCTGCGAGAAAGTGATGGCAACCGAACCACAAATTGTGGATCGGGTTGATGTGCATGTGCGAACGAAAACCCTCGACGGTGATTGGCTTGATTTGGGCTGGACAGGTCATCTGCTTATAAACGGTATCACCGAAGCGTGGGAAGCATTCCCGCATTACTGGAACGGAATTACGAATACGTCGATGGACGATAATGTGATGACCATCGCATATGATGGGCTGGCACTCAAGCTCGACCTCAAGCATGGGCGGCGATTGGAATAGAAGTCGTATTTCAAAAAACGAAGGATCGGCATTACTGCGTATACGACAAAATATACGAAGTTATATACCACCCCAAACCAGCGGCGTTAATGGGGATGAAAAACGATCTTAGATTTAAATTGGACGAAATAGGTTACAGTTGACGAAATAATTGCAAGAGACATGATACGATGATCAGCATTCCTAATCACATAGAACTAGGTCTCCGCATTCTTCGCGCACTCATTTGGCAAACGGGAATGATGGTGGAGGAATTTCTCGAATTACTTGATCAGGGTTAACAGATGAAGCTGCATACGCAGCATTCGTCAGTATGAACATCACTCCACATCTATTTCGTCTCACCGTTCAACGCGCCGTAAAACGGATCATCCGGCGTGATACTCCCGCGCCGAATGGTTTCCCCGGTGAATGCCGATTTATATAAGGAAGTGATGAATTCCAAAATGCGCCGCGATTCCCCCGCGCTGACAAGCGGACGTTTGCCCAACGCAAGGCTGTCGATTACATCGCCAAGCGCGGCGGCATGACCAGATGGCACATCACTATCCGGCGATCCCCATGCGCTGACCGTTTCGGATGGAATAGGCGATTTTTCATAGGTGGTAAAGCGCCAATTTGCATTTTGATAGTGATACAAGCCAGTCACTTCGACAGTTCCACGCTGAAAATCCATGCGGAGATACGTTTCCTGTCGCGGAGATACCACGCTGCTGACAACGCTCCCCAACGCGCCGCTGCTAAAACGTACTGTCGCCAGCGACACATCTTCAATCTCAATTGTGTGATCGAGGGTGGCGATTTGTGCGTGTACGCTCTCCCATTCCGCGCCAGCGGCAGACATGAGCCACAAATACAAGTCAATCAAGTGGATACCATGCCCCAAAGTCACACCGCCTAATTCATTTGACCACTTGCCGCGCCAATCGACAGCATAATACGCCGCATCACGATACCAGAGCGTATTGCATACCCCCACAAGCGGGCGACCAAGTTCGCCGCGTTCCAGCAGACCATAAACGTGTTTGCCCATCGCGCCGCTTCGCCATTGAAACACCGTCGATACCGTGCGCCCTGTGCGCGCTTCCGCTTCGCTGATGCGATCAAATTCCGTCAAAGAGGCGCACAGCGGTTTTTCGCACCACACATGCGCGCCACCTTCCAGTGCCTTGATCGCTAATGCGGTATGCTCCTTTGGTGGGGTACAAATTTGCACCAAATCGGGGTGTGCAACCGTAAGCAGATCATCCACATTCGTAAAGCGCAGCGGAACGCCATATTTATCGCCAAACGCATTCGCACGATCCGCATCAATATCCATCACCGCGACGAGTTCGATACGCCCCGCGTTCTGCTGAATCGCGGCGGCATGGGCATTGGCAATTCCGCCTGTTCCAATGATGGCGGTACGTACAGGGTGATTCATGCGCGGCTGACTCCTTCGGGCGCAAATTGTAAAGTGGCGGGGTCAAAATAGCGGTTCAAGCGACCACAAAATCCCGGCTTGTTGGCATCTCCCGCGAGGATCAACGCTTGCTGGGCATGGAATAAATGATCCATATCGCCCGTATTGATACTTTCCAAGAATGACAGCGATCCCTGTGATTCGCGCACCGCGCCATTCGAGATAATGGTGCGCCACGTATCGAACTGCTGCCGTGTGCGTGCCGCGCCCTGCTCAAAAATCCTCATTAGCGCCTTTTTGCCCACTTCCGGGTGGTGATCAAATGCCGCTTTGAGCGCGAGAAAACCTTGTACCCCACGATCCCGCCGCACATACGCTTCGTCAAAATTTGTGACGCGCATCGCAGATGCATACGCCTCATCGTCCTGCAAAATTGTGTCCTCAAACGTGACGATGTTATCGCCGCGTTCGGGTAATCCGCTGTTCTGCATAATGACGAGCAGTTCAAGGTCGCGGTTTGGGTTAATCAAGCGGTGAATTGTGCCGGGACTGAACACGAATGCCGAGTACGGCGCAAGTTCAACGCGCTTAAACCCATTCGCGTCGATGACTTCGACTGCGCCGCTACCTGCCAGCACAAAATACATCTCGCTGCATAAAAAGTGAAAATGCGGTGTACCGCCGATCTGCCCATCTGGAGCAACAGTATCATACACCTGTAGGCGAGTGATTAACGTTGCGCCGGGCATTCGCAGCGGATTAGGCGCAATTTGGGATTGGGTCATATTGTGATCTCTGGGTTAGAAACTAAACACGCACGTTAAGGGTTTGCCTTAATGGTTGCATTGAATAGGTGCATCCGTCATAATTGTCCACGAGAAATCGCCAAGCACAAAAAATCGAAAAAAACTATTGAAGTTCAAGGAGATATGGCTGTGAAGAAGCAGTATTTTGTTCTAGCAATCATGGCAGCATTAATGCTCGCCTTGACGGCTACCGCCTTCGCACAGGAACCAGTAGAACTGCGTATCACGTGGTATGACGATGGCAATGAAGGGGCTGTCTTGCGCGATTTACTGGATCGTTTTGAAGCAGAGAATCCTGACATTCGTGTCGTAATCGATACCGTGGCATACCAAGTCGTGCTCGATCAACTTCCGCTTCAAGTTGAAGCGGGCGAAGCGCCGGATATGGCGCGTATCACCGATTTCGCACGTTTCCGCGGGCAGTATCTTAATCTCCGTCCGCTAGTTGCCGATGCAGATTACTGGGATGCCAGCTTCCCTGAAGCGGTTCTTCAGGCGCTTCGCACAGCAGATGATGCCGAAGATGCGCTGTTTGGTTTCCCGAATCAATTTACGGTGAGCGCCCCGTTCATCAACCGCACCTTGTTTGAACAGGCGGGAATTGATGTTCCCAGCGACAACAGCGATGCCGTGTCATGGGCGGAATGGACAGCAGCAGCAGCAGCAGTTGCCGAAGCCACCGAAACTCAATACGCTATCGCTATTGACCGCAGCGGTCACCGCCTTGCCGGCCCGTTGTTCAGCGAAGGCGCGGTGTTGTTTAATGAAGACGGATCGATCACCGTTGATACACCGGGTTTCCGCAGTATGGCACAACTTCTGCTCGATTGGCACACCAATGGTTTGACTCCGCCAGAAGTGTGGGTAGGTTCGGGCGGCACTTATGCGGCGGCGGCAGACTTCTTCATCAATGGTCAACTTGTGATGTACATGAGCGGAAGCTGGCAGGTTGGTCGCTTCACCAATGACATTGGCGATGCCTTCGACTGGGATGTGGTTCCGAACCCGACAGGTCCCGGCGGCAGCACGGGGATGCCCGGTGGTACAGTGATGGTCGCCTTCAACCAGACCGAACACCCCGAAGAAGTAGCGCGCGTGATGGATTATCTGGTTCAAGTGGACGTAATGCGCGAATTTGTCGAACGCACCCTGTTTATTCCCGGTCATCTTGGGTTGGGCGAACTAAACTACCAGACTGACCTTGAACTGGCACAAGCAGCATTGATAGATTTTGCCAACGAAGTGCCAAAACTGAGTGACCAAGCATACCAACTGCAATACGGCGGTCAGGCATTCGCTATCAATAACCCGATCAGAGACCGCTTGACACAAGCGATCACCGGAGAGCTAACGCTTGATGAGGCTATCGAACGTATTCAACAGGATATTGACGATGCGCTCGCGGCGGCGGCATCCAGCTAGATCCAACAAGGTTTTCTCTTAGGTATCAGGCTGCGGTGGGGTTCCTCCGCAGCCTGATTTTCAATTGCGTACTGTAATCTTGTCCTGCCCCCTCAACTATCCAAAGGTGAACCGCCATGAGTAGAGTCGCGCTCCCAATGGAGGATTCAGATAATCGTCCCTCCCGCCGTCCCGCGCGCAGCATTTTGTCGATCATCTACGATGCCTTCATTGACGTGATGGACATCCTCATGTCGTTTGTGCAGCGCGTTGTCGGCGCAAAAGGAATGGCTTACGTTTTTGTTCTGCCCAACCTGCTCATCTTTGGCATCTTCATAATGCTTCCGATGGTACTCAATTTCGGCTATGCCTTTACGGGTGGGACAAACTTGTTTCTCGAACAGCGTCCGTTTGTGGGCATGGCAAATTTCCAACAGTTGTTTACATGTGGCAATTTTTTCGATCCCAACACCTGCAATGAAGATATTTTTTGGCGTGCCATTTTCAACACCGCCTTTTTTGTTGTCACACAAGTTGGGTGGATGATTCTGTTATCGCTGGTTACGGCGCTGGCATTGAACCGAAAAATTCGCTTTCGCGGATTTTTCCGCAGTGTGTTTTTTTACCCTGTACTGCTTTCACCTGTCGTGGTCGCGCTCATCTGGCGCTGGATTCTTCAGCGCGATGGCATCTTGAACGCGGCGATAGTCAGCTTGGGCGGCGAACGACTGCCCTTCTTGTTAAGCGCAGATTGGGCGCGCTTTTGGGTCATTGTGATTAGTGTATGGGCACAAATGGGCTTCTATACGCTCATTCTGTTGGCAGGCTTGCAAAGCATCCCCAGCGAACTTTACGAAGCCGCATCCATAGATGGCGCAAGCCCGCGCCAATCTTTTTGGAATATCACGCTGCCTCTGTTGATGCCAACCATGACGGTGGTGTTGGTGCTGGCGCTCATCCGCGCGGTGCAGGTATTCGACCAAGTTTATGCGTTTACGGGAGGCGGACCCGGGACGTCGACGCTCTACATGGTTCAATACATCTATAACACTGCGTTCACGAATCAAACCGAAGAATTCGGACTAGCGGCGGCAGCTTCGATTGTGCTGGCGCTGGCGCTGTTCAGTTTCACGATCATTCAACTTCGCTTAAGCCGTGCCAGCAGCGCGCAGCGGCTTTACTAGGGAGGACAATCCACGATGAGCAGCGTCTTGAATTTCCTCACACAGCGGCGCGGACGCAGTCGTCTGCATGGAACTGACATTCTCACGTATGCTTATCTAGCATTCGGCACATTGATCATGTTTGGACCCATCATCTGGTTGGTGATGTCGTCGTTCAAAAATACGCAAGAATTGGTGCGTTTTCCACCGCGATTTTTACCCTACGCACAAGAAACGATCATTGTTGAAGGCTATGACGAACCGCTTGATCTCTACAATGTGACAATGGAGGACGGTTCAGTACGCCAGCTTGCACAGGTGCGCCGGATCGGAATTGAAGCTCAAATGATCGACCCCGCCAATCTCGATGAGATAATCACCGTCAACATAAACTCGCGTACCCCCGTCGAATCAGTCGCGTTCACTCTGGATAATTACATCCGCGGCGTGGAACGTTTCAACTTTGGGCGTTACTTATGGAATTCGGTTGTGGTGACGGCATTGGCGACAATTTTGACCTTGATTGTCAACAGTATGGCAGCATTCGCCTTAAGCAAATACGATTTTCGTGGACGCAACGCAATCTTTGTTGGCACGCTGGCGACGTTAATGATCCCACTGTCGGTAATTTTGATACCGGTGTTTCTGGTCATCACCCGAATTGACTGGAACAACAACCTGCTAGGTGTGATTATTCCGGGCGCGGCAACACCAACAGGCGTATTTCTGCTTCGCCAATACATGCTAACTATTCCTGATGAACTGCTCGACTCGGCACGGATCGACGGCGCGAGCGAATGGCGCATCTACTTGCAAATCATTTTGCCGTTAGCGCGTCCAGCGCTGGCAGTGCTAGCGATCTTCTCGATCATGTGGCGATGGAATGACTTTTTGTGGCCACTTATCGTATTAAGCCGCAGCGAACTTTACACGCTGCAAGTGGGCTTGAATACGTTTCAAGGGGAACTGCAAGTGCAGTGGGATTTGATTCTCGCTATGACGGTGCTGACTCTACTCCCAATCACGCTGGTGTTCGCTTTCTTGCAGAAGTACATCACCACGGGCATCGCCACAACTGGCATGAAATAAAAAAGAGAACCACAGGAGGGGGCAAGACCCCTCCTGTGGTTCTGCGGTGATTCTTTGTCGTTTGGTTCGTTTTCTTACGGCAGAATCAACCGCACCCCAAGCACAATCAGGAGCACCAACACGATCTTGCGAAACATTTGCGGATTAATCCACTTGTCGGCAAAAACGCCCGCGCCCACACCGAGCGCGATCATCGGCAGCGCGACGAGATAATGTGCAAGAATATTTGCTGTGTAATGCCCCGCCAGTGCGTGCGAAATGATCACGGTCACACTGTTAATGATGAACAACAGCTGCAAATTCGCCTTGAATTCATCGCGTGACCAGCGCCGCGCTGTGCCGTATATCACCAGCGGCGGACCCGCCGTGTTGTATGCGCCACTCAAAATCCCCGCGATGAATCCGAAGCCATAGCCCCATCGCGGATGACGAATCTCTGGCAGTGTGAAGTTGAGGAGTCCATACAGTGAGTAACCGATCATCACCACACCGAGCGCGGTCAAGATCACCCGCGAATCGATATTCGCCAGCAGATACACACCCATTGGGATTCCTAGCAGTGACCCAATAATCAGCCTCGCTAAGGGGCGCGGTTGAAGTGTGCGTCGTAAGCGCAAAATCAATAGGGCTTCAGCGGTGATGGCGATGAGCGATACCAACGAAGCTGCCCCAACAGGGTCAAGCATACGTGCCAGCAGGGGCATCGACACCAGCGCCAACCCGAACCCCGCGAGACTCTGTGTGAAAATGGCGAAAAATACGATGACGGCGATCAGCAGAGTATCCATGAGCGGGATCATATCACAGAACTGAAACGGTGTTTTCATCAGCCCCGTATTATATTCTTGTTCAGTAGTTCATATTAGTTGTAATGGGAGTCACGAAAATGCCTTTCGCGCCACTAAATGGACAAGAGTTGTTTTACGAAGATAGTGGGGGTGATAAGCCCGCCGTTGTATTCATGCATGGTTTTCTTTTTGATACCAGCATGTTCGATGCACAAGTAAAAGCCTTAGAAGACCACTACCGCTGTGTGCGCTTTGATGCGCGCGCTTTCGGACAGACCAAATGGGATGGCAAACCATTCACTCTATACGACACCGCCGCCGACTGTATTGCATTGATGGATTATTTGAAAATTGACAAAGCAGCCATTGTCGGAATGTCTCAGGGAGGGTATGCGCTGGTGCGGTTAGCGATAAAGTATCCGCATCGGGTGACGGCACTGGTCTTTATGAGTACATACAATGGAGTCGATACCGAAGACGTGAAACAAATTTATCGGAATATGCGTGATACATGGAAAAATCAAGGTCCTGCTGCCTTACTTGATACATATGTGTCTCTATTTATCGGGAATAAAGACCAATTTCCCATGCAAGCTGCGTCATGGCGCGCTAAATGGGAACAGGTCAGCGGTGACGCAGTTGTCGCTGCCATGAATAACCTCATAGATCGTGACGAAATCACCGATGAACAGGTCAAACTTATTACGCAACCTGCCATTGTTATTCACGGCGACTCAGACAGCGGTATGCCGATGGCACTTGGAGAAGCTCTCCATAAATTGCTGCCCAACAGTAAAGGCTTTTACCCGATCAAAGGTGCGGCGCATGGCGCGAATGTGACACACCCTGAGTTCGTCAACCCGATTTTGCGTCAGTTCTTGGATGAAGTAACACAATCCACTAGCAATTAATAACACCCGCTTAAGCATACAAGAGCGCCGAAGACGAACAGACTGCTTCGGCGTTCTTCATGCTCACCCCTTCACCGCGCCTTGCAGCATCGCCTCAAAGAAGCGTTTACGCAGCAGTAGAAACACAACCAGCACCGGAGTCATAATGATGATGCACGCCGCTGTCCATACGTGATACGCGATCTCGTACTGCGATTGGAAATCGTACAACCCGACGGTTGCTGTGCGCGCATCCCCTGTGAGCAGAATCACCGCGAACAAGAACTCATTCCATGTATCCACGAAAATGAGCAAAAACGCGGCGATCAACCCCGGCAGCGCCAATGGCAGCACGACGTGACGCAGTGCTTGCAGCGGACCCGCCCCGTCGATCAATGCGGCTTCTTCCAACTCAATCGGGATCGAGTCGATAAACGAGCGAATGATCCAAACAGCGAACGGCAATCCCCACGCGGTATAAACAGCGATGATGAACTGTCCACTGCCCAACATATCGAGATCGCTTGCCATGCGGTAGTAGGGAATGATGAACGTCAAACCGGGGATCATCATCACACCGAGAATGGCGAATTCAAGCACGCGGCTGCCGGGAAACTTATAGCGCGAAAACGTATATGCTGCCAGCGAAGCCAGTACCACGACCAGCAGCGATGAAACGCTTGAATTGATGAACGTGTTCGGCAAATAATGACGCAGCATATCGCTGTTGAAAACCGTCTGATACCCTTCGAGCGTCCATTCTTGCGGGAAGAACGTCGGCGGATCCGTGAGTACGCCATTCTGCGTTTTGAACGAGGTCATCAACGTATACAGCACAGGAAACAGCGCAATGAGGGCGAAAATCGTCAGAATTGTGTGCGTCGAAACACGGTCAAATGTGCGCGTAAAACGTGAAGTCACCATTGCTTAAACCGCCTTTCGACCCAACAAACGCAGATAAATCAGTGTAAGCATCATATTGACACCCAACAGCACCACCGAAATTGCCGCACCGCTGCCAAAATCGCCCTGTCGCCAACCCGTTTGCAGCAAAAACACCGAAAGCGTTTGTGTAGCGCGTCCCGGACCGCCGCCCGTTGTTGTGTATATCAACCCAACTGAGTTAATGGCGCGGATCGAAATCAGCAGAATCATCACCAGAAGCGTTGGGCGAATAATCGGCAAAATCACGCGGAAAAATCGCTGAAATCGATTCGCCCCATCGAGCGACGCGCTCTCCAACACTTCATTGGGGACAGTCTGCAACGCGCCAAGCGATAAAATCGTGGTGAAGGCTAGCGTTTGCCATACCGACGCGGCAATCACGATGAACATCGATCCCGCTGCGTTGGTATAAAGCGGATCGCGCAAGAATGGGAATGTATTCGTCACCCATTCCTGCAAAATGCCATAGGATGGTTGGAACAACCAACGCCACATCGTCCCTGCTACTACATCTGACAGCACCCATGGGATGAAGATGATGACCAGATAAACGCCTGTGAACTTGATACGGCGGTTCAGCAGCAGCGCCAACAGCATCCCCAGCACAACCGTAAGCACAATGTAGAACGCCGCGAAGGTCAGCGTATGCCGAACGCCTTCCCAGAATGAAGGCAGTTGAAACAACCGCTCGAAGTTAGCGAAGCCGACAGGTTCTGCCACGCCGCGCCGTAACCGCGTCGTGCTGATGAAGATCGCATACAGCGTCGGATAAACTTGCAGCGCCAGCAAAATCAGCATTGTCGGCAGCAAGAACGCCAGCGGAATCAGCGCGCGCCGTCCTGTTCGGCTGCGACGGGATTCGCCCCTCTGTCGAGCCTTGTCGTAGAAACGTTCGTTGTAGACCGTAATTTGCGCCACGAAAGTTCCCTTTCCCCGGCGGGTCTGCAACCACCATCAAGCATTGTTGGTGGCTGTTCTGCTTGAAAATGAATGAGAGGCAACCGCCGTCATCCGCGTACAAGAACGGCGATTGCCCCTCGTCATTTGGATGGTTGCGGAGAGAGCGGCGGCAAGAATCTCCACCGCGCTCTCGTGCCCAACTACTCGATTGTGGTTGTTAGATATATGTTGTCTACTTGCGATAGACGTTATTGCAATCCGAGATTGTACTCATCCTGAGCGGCTTGCAATTCCGTGAGAATGTCGGCATCGGGATTGGTGACAATGTTGACAATCGCTGTGCTTAACAGGCGCAGCGCTTCATCGTAGTTCGTCCATGCGGGCGCAGCGATACCACTTTCCGCTTGATACTGCGCGACTGCTTGCCAGTATGCCGAGCTAAACACTTCGTTTTCTGCCGCTGAAATTAACGTTGGCAGCGCCCCATAGCCCACAGCAAAGTCGATATTCGCCTGAGTAGTCATCTGGTAGTTGATAAACTGCTGCGCGCCTTCGACATTTTCTGAACCAAACGGAATTGCCCATGCGGTAGCCAGCACCATCGAACGCGGCTGACCACCCGGAGCGCTCAACGCCGGAGCGAACAGCAGTTCCCCGCCATCATAAGCATCGCCCACCGCAATCGCGTTCGTATCGAAACCTTCGGCGGGCGGCGCTGCATCGAAAATTTCACCGCTTGGCGCTTCCAACGGCGTGAGGTAGACATACGAGAATGTCCCTGCCACAAACGCGCCTGCTTCGCCCTGCTTGAACGGCGTTTCAAAGTCGAAACCGGGGGCAAGCGCGACATCCGGCACATAATCATTCACGAACAGTTCGCGCACAAATTCCAGCGCGGCGACAGATAGTTCATTCGCCCATGTCGCGCGCCCTTCATCATCGACCACTTGCGCGCCATAGCTCGCCATCAGCGGATAGTAGAAACGTTCCACCGATGCACCTTCCGCGCCCTTGAACGTGATCGGGTAGTAGCCCGCATCACGCACGGCGGGAGCAGCGGCTAAGAATTCTTCCGTCGTGGCGGGGTAGCCGTCGGGATACACATCCGCCCAATAGTAGGTGAAGAAATTCGTGGTTGTGGTCGGCACGCACAGAATTTCGCCCGTCGGCGCAGTGCAAGCCGCCAGCGCAATCGGATCAATATCGTCATACCAGTCCGCACTGGTGACAAATTCCGTCAAATCGAGCAGCGTGCCGTTGTTGACATAAAAGCCAAGATTCTGGCTGTCCACATAGGATACGTCGGGAATATCGCCACCCGACTGCACCGCGACATTCAAGCGTGTGTTGATTTCGTTGTAGACGACAAAGGTGTTTTCAAGCGTCACGCCCGTATCAGCAGCGTAATTTTCGATGGTTTGCGCTAACCAGAAGTCCGACGCAACTTGTGGATTTTCCGCGTTGAACTTTGTCCAGATACGCAGGGTTTCCCCGTCTTGCGCGAATGCCATGCTCAAACTGCCAAACAGCAAGGCAGCAAGAGTCAGCATCATGATCGTGTTGAATCTAGAACGCATAAGCATCCCTCAAGCCCTTTCCATAGGTGAATGCACGTTATAGAGTAATGCATAATTATGAGGTTTTGGTGATATTCAATTGTGGAGTTGAATGGAACAACAAAAATGTTAGCAGAGCTAAATGAGAGATATGCAAGTAATGGTTAAGCATTCCCAAAATCCTGCGCGTTGGTACATCTGAGGAGGGAGACTGCTCCCCCCAAATTATGCTAGATAAACTTCTGCGCGAAACTGCTCACCATGCCCGCCAATCCGGTTGGCTGGCGCAGACTCGCGCGCGCATCTTCAAGCATTACCGTATGGCGTTTGCGCGCGAGAAAGAAATTCACTTCGTTGTATCCTGCTTCTTGAAGCAGATCAAAGGCTTTATCAAAATCCGCACCCACCCGCTTGGGATCATGTGAATCCGACCCGACGACAACCGGAATATTCCGCAGCCACATTTCATGCAAAATCAAGCTGCCGGGGTTCATCTCCGACGGCGTTTTGATTAAACCAGAGGTGTTAAGTTCCATAGCGATTCCCGTCGCCGCGATTTGGTCAAGCGATGCGCGGATGTGATCGAGCAAAAAGTGTGCATTCCATTCACGGGGATGCACCGTTTTGACAATATCGGGATGCGCCAAACAGTCGAACAAACCGCTTTCCGCCGCCATCACTAGATGATCGTAATAGCCCTTTTGGAATGCGATCACATCGCCTTTATAGTAGCGTTCTTGATATTCGCGCATTTGAGGATGGACGGATCCAATTACATAATCGAAATCAGCGCGGCTGTGCAGTTCGGTCAACCACGCTTCCGCGCCGGGGAAATAATCGCTCTCGATCCCCAAACGCACATCAACACGTCCTTCATAGGCGGCGCGCGCGCGTTCAACCATACTCAAATACTGGTCGAACTGGTTCATTTCCATGCGTAGATGCGGCGACCATGTGACATTCATCGGACTGTGACAGGTGATCGTGATGCCCTTCAGCCCTTTTTTGAGCGCGGTTTCAGCGTAGGCTTCCGGTTCGCCTACGGAATGTTTACACAGCGGTGTGTGCATATGGGTGTCATAGAGGATAGCTTCGGTCATGGTGTTCTCAAATGATCGACAAATGCAAAGTGATCGCATTATCATCTAATCAATCGCCGTGTCCATCCCAAATTCGTCTAGTAGGGCAATAGAGAGTGTTGTCTTGCCCACTGCCAAATGAACCAGCGGGGGCGGTCATGCGTCCCAACAGGATGTCTAAAATCACATCGCGCACGGCATAGGCTTCTTCACCTGCGCGATGATATTGCTGATCAAATAATGCACGTGGTAAATCGGTTGTATCACAGCGATTCGTCTTTAATCCTCCAGCGCGGCGATTTTTTCCACCAGTGCGCGCGAATCTCAATTGAGCATATGTAACTTACTCGCGCCCACATGAACAGCTCAAATTCCATTCAAGAATTTTAATGGACATGTTTATCCCTATTCACCTTTTGCCAGCGCGGTACAATCAACCCACCGCGTTATACGAGTTAAACACATGAAGGATTCCATCATTACCATGCAACCGACACAATCGGACATTCAAACGCTGCGCGTCGGCGTGATCGGCTTGGGTTGGGCGGGCGAAACGCATCTTAAATCATATCTCACCCTTCCCAACGTTGACGTGATCGCCATTGCAGACCCATTTGAATCCAAGCGCAAACAAGTCGCAGACACCTACGGCATTCCGCTTCAGTTTGAAAATTACGAAGACCTTATCGCCCGCGACGACATCGACATCGTGAGCATCGCCACACCGAACTATCTGCACGCTCCTGCTGCCATCGCCGCGCTTTCGACGGGCAAGCATGTGCTGTGCGAAAAACCGCTTGCTCACACCGCGGAAGCCGCCGAAGCGATGGTCAAAGCCGCTGCCGAGAACAACCGTGTACTGCACATCGCCTTCAATCATCGCCAGCGTGGGGATGTGCGTGTACTCAAGCAGTACATCGACAATGGCGGATTGGGACGCATCTACCACGCAAAAGCCTTCTGGATGCGCCGAAGCGGGATTCCCGGCTATGGCGGTTGGTTCACCAACAAAGAAAAAGCGGGCGGCGGACCGATGATCGATCTGGGCGTGCATGTGCTGGATATGGCGCTGTATCTTATGGGTGAACCGGAAGTGCTGTCTGTCACAGGCGCAACCTACAGTGAATTAGGTACACGCGGGCGCGGCAGTCGCGGTGATAACGCGGGCGCAGGTGGTTATAACGTCGAAGACTTGGCGACTGCGTTTATTCGCTTGGAAAGTGGCGCGACCCTGCTGCTGGAAGCGAGTTGGGCAGCCTACGGAAAACGCTGGGATGATTTCGGCGTAAGTCTGTATGGCACGGAAGGCGGCGCAGACATCGATGTGCAGGGATACACAAACGAAAATACCCTCTCCATCTACACAGAAGTGGGTGGAGCACCCGCAGATATGCATCCGCGTGTGAGTGGGGGTGAAGGGCATCTGGCTGTCGTGCGAAACTTTGTAGATGCGATTCGCGGGGGCAGTTGGTCCCTGCATACGGGCAAAGATGGTTTGCGCCGCGCGCAGATTATTGATGCCTGTTATCGTTCGGCGCTCGAAGGACACGAAATCGTGCTCTCCAAACCGTAAGCCGCATTAAAACTCATCCGAAGCGGGCTTGGCGTGCCAAGCCCGCCGCGCATCCGCTGCGAACCATACAGAAGCAATATGCACTGTAGGTTTCGCGTATCTGCGACACAGCATGACACATCTTCTTTTGATTTTTGCATCTCCCCATACAAATTTTGTCACATCTTCGCTCGTTCCTAAACCATTGAATCAAAGAAATGGCGCAGCTTTTCTCACTCAAAACACAATATTAATTAACCACACTCTTGAACCCATTTTTCTTATGGGACCCATCGCAGAACGGCTTCTTTTGCGATCCACCGCACCGACACAGCCATACTTTACTACCCTCATCGAGCGTTTCCCGCGCCTGATTGCGTAAGATGTAATTTCCTTCAATCATCAGCGATCCATTGTTTTGTGGGGTGATCTTCAAGCGCGGACTTTCCGATGGGTTCTTCTCAGCAGTCGATTCGGCGTAAAGCGTGTCTGTTGCCATAAATCCTGCATCAATGTGCGCGTTGTCGCAGAACGGTTTATTTTGTGAATTGCCGCAGCGGCAGAGCGCGACCCGTGTATCTTTCAAAATGATCGCGCCTCCATCGGGAGACACGATTTCTATATCGCCACGCACGTATAACGGACCGTTCACCGCCAAGGTGATCGTGTTCACGGGGTCGGGAGTTTCTTTGCTACCGTTATCTTTTCGCTCGTAATGAAGTGATCCTGTCGGGCAGCGTTCGATGACGGCGGCGAGTTCATCGGCGTTGCTGTTAGCAGGTTGAATCCATGGACGTTTTGCCTTATCAAATACTGCTGGGAGTCCGTGTACACATTCTTCTGCATGAATACAGCGATTTAGGTCATACGTCACATCAATTGAGTCACTGGAATAGCGGTGTACTTTCTTCGTCATGAGAATTCTCCATCACAAGAGGGGAGCTAGAGTATCGTGAATCACACAGATCATGTCAATTTACTGCGCGGCGGGATTTTGGTTCAAGGCGGTGTATGGGCGGATTTCGGATCAGGCACAGGCGCGTTCACACTGGCGCTTGCTGATTTGATAGGCTCACAGGGACAAATCATCTCCATCGATCAAGATGCAAATGCACTTCGTGAGCAGGAACGCCACATGCGTGAACTTTTCCCCGCCGTGCAAACACGCTATCTTCGCGCTGACTTCAACAAGCTTCTCGATCTACCCCGTTTAGATGGAATTGTCATGGCGAACTCACTGCACTTTCACAGTGATAAGCTGAGCGTATTGTCGCTCGTTCGCGGCTATCTGCGCCCCGGTGGGCGGTTGATCCTCGTGGAGTACAACGCCGACAGCGGCAATAGGTGGGTGCCACATCCGTTGAGCTATGACACATGGGAGAAAGTCGCAGCCAAAGCGGGATTTGTCGAAACGCGGAAGATCGGCGCGGTGCCAAGCCGATTTCTGCGCGAAATCTATTCTGCTGTCAGCATCAAGCCTGTTGAGTAAGGCTGATCATCAAATCACGCACCGCGCCGCGTTGAATTTTGCCCGCCGCGGTTTGAGGAAATGAATCGAAGAAGTGGATCACGCGCGGCACTTTGTACCCCGCCAGCGATTCCCGTGCGAAGGCAATCAGTACAGTAGGTGTCACGTCTGTGTTTTGCTTGCGGATCACTGCCGCTGTCACCTGCTGACCCCATTCCGCACTGGGGATACCTATCACAACCACATCCTCCACTGCCGGATGCTTTCGCAAGACCGCTTCTACTTCAGCAGGATACACATTCTCTCCCCCGCTGATAATTAAATCCGTCCGCCGCTGCACAACCCATAGGTCACCATCGGCATCGAGATAGCCTATATCGCCTGTGTGCAGTTCCCCGCCTGTTTCCGGCTGACCGATATAACCGCGCATGACTGTATCGCCGCGCACAATGATTTCACCATACTCGTGCGGCGGCAACTCGCGCCCATCGGCATCGACCACACGAACGCTCACCCCCTTGATCGGCTTGCCAACGCTGCCCGGTTTACGCGCCAAGTCATCCGGCAGGATCGTCGCAACCTGTGATGTCGCTTCCGTTAAACCATAGGTGGTTGACACAGGCAGATTCCGCGCCCACGCTTGATCGAGTAATTCGCGCGAAGCCGCCGCGCCACCCAGAAAATACAAGCGTACTTTGGATGGAAACGGTTGATGGGGATAGGCTTTCATCAAGCGATAGAACTGCGTCGGCACCAACGAAACCAGCGTGACCGCATGTTGGTGCATCGCTTTCCACACATCTGCAAGATCGAATTTGGGTACAACAACAAGCGGAAGCTGATGCATCACGCCGCGAAGCGCCATTGTCAGCCCACCCACATGATACAGCGGCAGACAGAGCAGCCAGCAGTCGCCATCAACCACTCCCAACCGATCCGCCGATCCCTCGGCACTCGCCTCAAAATTACGGTAGGTCAACTGTGCGCCTTTCGGCTGCCCCGTCGTTCCCGACGTGAAAATCACTGCCCGTATATCATCCTTTTCGGGAACAGTGTAGGAGCGCGCTACATCGCGCCCGTCGGGTAAATCACCAACCCAATATACTTGTATCCCCATCTCGCCCGTTTTCGCACGCAGTTCTCCATTCGTGATCACCGCCACACAGCTTGCTGTTTTCACTTGCCAAGCGATCTCACTCGCAGTCAGTCGTGTGTTCAACAGCACCAGCGTAATCCCTACACGCGGCGCGGCGTGGATTAGCAAGAGGTAGTCACGTCCATTTGGCAGCAGCACCCCCACGCGATCCCCCGCATTGGCGATATTCGCAAGGCGATTCGCCATTGCGTCGGCCTGTGCATCAAGTTCTGCAAATGACCACACCCCGTCATCATCGAGGATGGCGGGGCGTTCGGGGACTTGCTGCGCCGCTTGTTTAAGGTAATCGTTAATCACGGCAGTGGATCACAATTATCAAGGTCGCCAAGGATACTTGCGGAATTCCGGCTTACGTTTCTGCTGGTAGGCGTTGCGCCCTTCCTGCCCTTCTTCGGTCATGTAGAACAGCAGAGTCGCGTCACCCGCCAACTGCTGAATCCCAGTCTGACCATCCACGTCCGCATTCATCGACGCTTTGAGCAGGCGAATCGCCAGCGGCGAATGTTCAAGAATTTTGCGCGCCCAAGCCACGCCCGCTTCTTCGAGTTCTTCCAGCGGCACAACCTTGTTGACCAAGCCCATTTCAAGGGCTTCTCGCGCGTTGTACTGCAAGCACAAATACCAGATTTCGCGCGCCTTCTTCTGCCCAACAATGCGCGCCAGATACCCTGATCCATATCCGCCGTCAAAACTGCCTACACGTGGACCCGTTTGACCGAAGATCGCGTTTTCCGCCGCGATGCTCATATCGCAGATAACGTGCAGCACATGACCGCCGCCAATCGAATAGCCCGGCACAAGCGCGATCACTGGCTTGGGAATCGTGCGAATGATGCGTTGAAGTTGAAGCACGTTCAAGCGATGCACACCATCGCGCCCAACATACCCTGCATCCCCGCGAATCTTCTGGTCGCCGCCGGAGCAAAACGCATACTTGCCATCCATCGCCGGACCGTTGCCCGTCAGCAAAATCACGCCGACTTCCGAATCTTCCCAGACATCTTCAAATGCATCGATCATCTCGTTGATGGTTTCTGGTCGGAAGGCATTCCTCACTTCTGGTCGGTTGAACGCGATGCGGGCGATCCCGTCTGCCTTATGATAGGTAATGTCTTCATACTCCTTGACCTGCACCCATTCCGCGCCGGGGCGAATGGCACTTACGGGTTTATCAATTGCTGTCATTGAACGCTCTCCCAGAATAGAATTACGAATTGGTGTTTACGGCAACCTGTTCCACGACACGGGCGATCACCGCGCGGCGGCGGGCATCATCGGCGCGAAAATCAGTCGGAACTTCGAGAATGGTGCTTTTGTCTTGTGAGATTTGCGCTTGAAGCGCCTGTGCAAATGCTGTGCGGAAGGCTGCGCGGTCACTCACGCGGGTATAGTCCAACCCATACTGCATTGCCGCGCCCTCGAATGTCATGCCATGCGGCGTGACAAATAATTCTGTGAACGGCGGATCAAATTGGTTGACAGGAAGTCGATAAAAAATCCCGCCGCCATCGTTGTTGATCACGACACTGGTGAAATTTACACCGCATCGCTTGATCGCCAGTAAGCCGTTCATGTCGTGATAAAACGCCAAATCCCCCGTGATGAGTGCCAGCGGACGATTGCGATTTGCCGCCGCGACACCCAACGCGCTCGATACCGTGCCGTCGATACCGCTTGCACCGCGATTGCAATACACCGTGATTCCCTTCGCGTTTGGGCGCGCAAATTGTTCTAAATGGCGCACGGGTAAACTGTTGGCGACAAAAACAACGGCGTTACGCGGCAGCAAATCGATTACGTCCGCGACGATCATGCCATCGAAATAGTCGCCATCTGCTTCTTGATCAACCGCATCCCATACAGCACCTTCATTTGCCCGCACCCGCTCAATCCAGTTGGTATCGCGTTCAAACTCTACGTCATCAAGTGTTTGCGCCAGCGTGCCGATCAGCTCTACAGGATCGGTCACGATGAAATCGTCAATCCGGTGATTTGGGTCTGTCCACATCCCATGGGCACTGATGAGCGCGCGATACTCGGTGGTATCCGTGTTCAGCCAATCATCGAGCGCCTGTGAAGTTGGCATACCGCCGATCTGAATCACAACATCGGGCGACGGGAGTGTTTTATCAGCGCGCAAGAACGTGTCATGTCCGCCGAACACCCATGCGGAGTCCTTTGTTTCCAGCGCAAACCGCACATTGGAAAGCGCATCGGCAAAAATTGGAAACTGCACGCTTTCCGCCAGCGGAATCAACCCTGCCGCGACGTTATCTCCCGCCCGCGATCCCACGTAGAATGCGCCGCGTTTTGCCTGACGAATCACGTTGACCAGTGTTTCCAGTTGATCCGCGCTCGACAGCAGTTCCCCGCGTGTGATGCGCGTGAATGGTTTTGCATCAACGCGCCCCGCTGGGACGCGCGTGTCATCACTCGGCACAGGAATCGGCTCAAGCGGCTTACGGAATGGGAAATTCAAATGCACCGCGCCTTTTGCGATCCCGTTCGCTGTGCCATTCGCAACCGCATAGGCTCGCGCCGCCAACGTGCGAATGCTGCGTAGTGTCACGGCGGCAGGCTGCGCTTCCGGCAGAGTCACATCCACCGCCCAGCGCACATGATCGCCGTATAGTTTAACCTGATCGACTGTTTGGTTCGCGCCAGTTTCGCGCAGTTCCGGTGGGCGATCCGCCGTCAGCACCAGCAGCGGCACGCGCGAATAATGCGCCTCGATGATTGCGGGGTAGAAATTCGCTGTTGCTGTGCCGCTGCTGCACACCAGCGCGACGGGGCGGTCACCCGCCAGTGCCAAACCCAGCGCAAAAAAAGCCGCACTTCGCTCGTCGATGTGCGAATAGACCTTGATCGCGGGATGTTCCGCGAATGCCATCACCAGCGGCGTTGAACGCGATCCCGGCGCGATGCACACCGCCTGTAAGCCGGATCGCGCCAGTTCTTCGACAAAAATCTGCGTCCACAGCAGGTTGCGATTGGCGGGCTGTATCGTCATGATTGCATCACCCCCAGAGCATCCCGCATTGGCTGGAATTTCCACTCGATCTCATCCCACTCTTTATCGGGATCGCTGTCCGCGACGATGCCCGCGCCAGCATATAGGCGCACCTGCGCGCCGCTGCTCACTGCCGAACGGATGGCTACCGCGAACATGCCATCCCCGCGCCCGTCGATCCAGCCAATCGGCGCGGCGAACCACCCGCGTGATACCGTTTCCGTCTGTTGGATCACATCGACAGCTTTTGCCTGTGGATACCCACCCAACGCCGGTGTCGGATGCAGCGCCCGCGCCAGCTTGAGCAAAGAAACGCCTTCTCTCAGTATGCCGCTGACGGGCGTGTGCAAGTGCAGAATATTGGTCAGTTTCATGATTGCGGGCGTGTTGGGCACATCTAACGCTGTCGTCAGGGGCACAAGCTGATCACGCAAAAAGTCCACTACCACCCCATGCTCGTGACGATCTTTCGGACTCGTCATCAAATCGTGTGCCAGCGCCGCGTCTTCTTCGTCGGTGTTCCCCCGCTTCCGTGATGATGCCAGCGCCGCCGTGTGCAGCGACTTTCCCCGCACGTTCACCAGCAGTTCTGGCGATGCCCCAAAGAACGAGCGCCCAGCAGCGGGTTCTATCAAAAACCGGAATGTATGTGGATACCGCGCGCCCATGCGTTCCAGCGCCGCCAACAGATTAGGCGGTTCGCTCAATTTCAAGTCAATTGTGCGCGAAAGCACGACTTTCTCGAACTCGTGCGCTTTCATACGCCCTGTCACATCGATTATTTGCTCCCGCCAAACTTCCTTCGGCAGTGGATAGTTCAACCCTTCAATTTCTACCGTTGGGCGTTCATCTTGCATCGCTTCGGCTGACGCTTGCACACGCCGCTGTACCGATTCAAACTCCCATGCCAACGAATCCAGTGCCGACTCGGCATGTTCAAACGGCATCAAACGGCGGTTAATTGTCAGCCATGTTTCGCCTTCCATCCGCGTGATTTGATAACGCGGCAATACGAAATATGCGGATGGAAACGCCGACCAAACACTGGCAGGCTTGTAATCATCACGAAAGGCGAATCCACCGAATACACGCGGAAGCAGTGCATCGGGTGCAGTCGAATCGACTACGATATCTCTAAACAGATCATCGAGTTTTTGCTGAATCTGCTCAAAACGATCTCCACCAGACGCGAAAATCTCTGCCGCCGCGCCGCCCCCCGCGAATTCGACATCGACCAAGCCGCTTTCCCAATAGATGCGCGGCGAAATCGGCATTGCTTCGAGAAATGCCAGAAACGACACCGCTGGAAAGGGTCGCGTGTAGCTGATTAACGCGCCAAAATCAACGTTTTTGAGTTCTGCCGTTGATAAAATCGTCATTGTCACTCGCTTTTGTCGCGCGCTTCAGGATCAGCAAAGCCAACGCTCTTGAGCAGCAGAGGGCGCAGAGTCGATAAAATTCGTTCCGGCGCGGGCTGCCCCGTGTACACCCAACGAATCACCACTTCATTGATAGCCCCCATCCACGCCACTGCGATAATCTCAGTGTCTTGCGGCGGAATGTCACCCACACGCACCGCTTGATCGAGATATGTCTTGATCAAGACAGCGAAACGGTCATACACCTGCAAGCGTTTTTCTTCAAACACATTCCCCAAACCGACAGCTTGTATCAGCAAAATCTTCGCCAGCGGGCGATACCCGCTGAATGTTGTCATGAACGCTTCTAACGCGGCGCTCACACGAGCGACACCTTCTTTTTCATGCGAAATCGCTTCTACGATACGGCGTTCCAACAAATCCGCGAACTTGTCGAGCAGCGCGAGAAACAACCGCTGCTTGTTGGGAAAGTGAAAATACACCGACCCTTTGCTCGTCTGCGATTGTTCGACAATCTCGTCTACACTCGCATCGTGATACCCCTTGTTCGAGAACACATCAAGCGCGGCATCAAGGATTCGGCTGCGCGTGCCATCCGGGTCGCGCGTCGATTTTTCAGCTACAGTTTTGTCAGGTTTATTCGACACAATGCCTCGTTTCGGTATAAACCGACTAGTCAGTCTATAGTATAACAGATTGTGGTTGCATTCTCGCGCTCTCTGAGCAAAGATTCATGCAATTCGCGAGTCTCATTGAAAAGGCGTGATCGATTAGCATGAACATCGAAGGTTTCTTACTCACATCCGCACAGGTCGCGGTTGCGTTGGCTGGCTTCGCGGCGCTCATCAGCGCATTTCGCCGCCGCGATAACACACTATCCGCCAGCGAAATCGCGGGGCGCAGCATGATTCTCGAATTGGGATTAGCGGCAGGCTTTTTTGGTCTGCTTCCCTTCCCCATTGATGCCTTTTTGAACGAATTTAATCTCGTGGGCGTGTGGCGCATTTGCAGTTTGATACTGGTGATCTTTTTGACCGTTTGGGGTGTATACAACTATCGTAGAGCTGTTAACGTGGCTGTACACGATGGTTTGAGTAACGGCGTGCAAATGAGCTTCAACATTGTGTTGATCGTTATCAACGCCAGTTTGATCGCCAACATATTGATCTTTGGGATCGCCGCGCTGTATATGGCGGGGGTGTTGTATATGCTTGTCGCGGGCGGCGTACAGTTCATGATCTTCGTCTATCAATACGCACAGCAGTCGTGACGGAGATTCGGTGAACGAACGGTCATATGACATACAGGATGTGCGCTACCACATTCTGTCTAACGGGGATGAACAGAACGGCGTTCCCCTGCTGCTGCTGCACGGATTCACGGGCAGCGCTGCGAATTGGCTTCCGTTGATGGAGATGCTAGGGCGAAATCGGCGCGTGATCGCAGTCGATTTGCTCGGTCACGGCGGCACGGATTCGCCCGATGATCCAGCGCGTTATCGCATCGAACGTGCCGCCGCCGATTTAATCGACATTCTCGATCTGCTCGACATTGTGCAGGTCGATCTGCTCGGATATTCGATGGGCGGGCGGCTGGCATTAGCATGTGCGGTGGAATATCCGCTGCGTATCCGTTCGCTCATTTTGGAAAGCGCGTCCCCCGGTTTAGCCACCAGCGCCGAACGTGAAGCGCGCCGCCAAAGCGACTGCGCCCTTGCTGACTGCATCGAAAAAAAAGGCGTGAGCGCGTTTATCGATTATTGGGAATCTATCCCTCTGTTCGCCTCACAAATGAATCTGCCACATGAGGCGCGCGCTCAACTGCGCGCGCAGCGGTTGACCAACAATCCGCGCGGGTTGGCGAACAGTCTGCGCGGCATGGGGACAGGCGCGCAGCCAAACTATTGGGACACGCTGCGCCATTTGGTGATGCCCATACTCTTGATCACGGGTGCGCTTGATACGAAGTTTTCTAAAATTGGCATGGATATGCACACTGCTATCAACAGATCGCGGCTGCACATTGTCCCCGGCGCGGGTCACACCGTCCACCTTGAGCAGCCGCGTTTATTTGGCGAACTTACCCGCGATTTCCTCAATGCGATGCCGTGACCACGCCCCACTGCCCACCACCACACGGTACGTCAAGTCAAGTGTTTCCGAAGGCAGCAGCTTATAGATTTTATCGAACATGAAGCTGGTCGAAGCGCAGGCAAAGTTCCCCGTGCGTGTAAACCACTGCGTTGGATGGCGAATGTTGGTTGGGTCATCAATGAACACCATCGTTGAAGCCCGATCTACCCCATCATGCTGTCCGACGAACGCCAGCCAGCGCGAACGCTCTCCGATAATGTCATCTTCACTGCCAGCAGCGGAGCGTCCGTCGCTCATCAAAATCTGCCCCCCTGTGAAATCACGCACACCGCGCCAGAACAACCCGCCGTAGCCCGCTTTTGGTCGCCCTTGTGTTGTTGGTGATCCAATTTCCAGTGGTTCACGCCAAATATTTTTCAATCGGAAACCGAGTTCAATCGCCCAGTATTTCTCGCGTTCATTGACTTCTTTCATCATGATCGAGCGCTGTTCGCTAATCCATGGATCGCCTGTATGCGCGATCCATGTCAGCCGTTCGACCATTTCAGCGCGATTCGCCGCCGAATCGAGCAGTTCCCAAGCATCATGTCGCTGATGTCCCACGTTGTCAAGCTGGATATAGCCCTGCCCATGTACATACGTCACCCCGCCCCAAAAATTCTCACCGTTAACATGCGCCAGCACAAATGACATCCCGTGATGCCAGCGGTGATCATGTGGGCGAAAGATGGTCACCACATCGCCATCCAGCGTGTGTATGGGATGAAAATACGGGCGCGGCGCTTCGATGGCGGCGGTTTTCGGCATATACACGTAAGTAAACAGTGGGCGATCTCCCCATGCGACACGTATGTAATCGCCTTGTTCGTGAATCAATCTATACGTCATAAAAAATCCCCATCTTATCGCGGTCTTAAAGACGAACTCGTCAATGATGGGTAAGATATTCCGCAAGTCGATGACTTTCAAGGGAAAAATATGATGGAACACAGATTGTTGGGAAATTCCGGTTTCAGTGTATCGGCGTTGAGCTTTGGCACAGGAACATTCGGCGGCAATCACGAATTTTTTGGGAAGTGGGGCAAAAGTGACTTGCAGGAAGCCACACGCTTAGTCGATGTTTGTCTTGATGCTGGTGTGACACTGTTCGACACAGCGGATATTTATTCTTACGGGCAGTCGGAAGAAATTTTGGGGGCAGCCATCAAAGGGCGGCGTGACAAGCTGCTGCTTTCGACAAAATGCACTTTCCGCATGAGCGACGATTCCAATGATGTGGGATCGTCACGCTGGCACATCATCAAATCGTGCGAAAACAGTTTGCGCCGGCTCGGTACGGATTATATCGATATTTACACCATGCATGGTTTCGATGCCAAAACAGCTGTCGAAGAAGTGATGAGCGCGCTCAACAGTCTTGTCCAAAGTGGCAAAGTGCGCTATCTCGCCTGCTCGAACTTCTCTGGTTGGCATCTGATGAAATCGCTGGCGGTCTCCGAAAAATACGGTTGGGCGCGTTACATGGCGCATCAAGCGCACTATTCGCTGATGCGCCGTGAGTACGAATGGGAGCTTATGCCTCTGGCATTGGATCAAAATGTGGGAACACTGGTATGGGGACCACTTTCACAGGGGCGATTGAGTGGCAAATTCCGCCGCAATCAGCCAATCCCTGACGGAAGCCGTATCGCGCAGGGCGCAGGCGAAGGTCCTGAAGTGCCCGATGAATGGCTGTACAGCATTATCGACGTGCTGGATGCGATTAGCACTGAAACGGGCAAAACCGTGTCGCAAATCGCGCTAAATTGGCTGCTACAGCGTCCCACTGTTTCCAGCGTGATTATCGGCGCGCGCAACGAAGCACAGTTGATCGATAATCTTGGCGCAGTCGGCTGGAACTTGACTCCCGAACAGGTCGCGCGCCTTGATGCCGTCAGCGAAACCGACACCATCTATCCCTACTGGCATCAGCGCGGCTTCCAAGAACGCAACCCCACCGCGACCAAACTATACAAATAAGAATCATCAGTGCAGAGAACGCAGAAATTCAAAATGGTTTTCTCTGCGTTCTCGCGGAACTTGTTTCGTCCGTCTCTGCGGTGAATCCCTGTAACTTCCTAATTTGACCTTATGCCCTCACAAGCTGCTTACGTCCGGCGATCAAGCGCTTGTATGCCGTGTGCAGGTCTTTGTCTTGTGCATCGCCCCACACCATCGGCGTGCGGCTTTGATGCAGTCCCATGCCTTCGCGCACGCTGACTCGCTGGCTCAAGCCGACTTCCGTGCCATAATAGATTACAGGCGGCGCGGGCAGCGACATTTGGAGCGACACCGCTTGCAGCAGCGCGTCCTTGTCGCCTTTGGCGATCCACAAGAAGCGATCCATATCGTGATTGTCAACGAATGTGGGCAGAATAAAATCCGTAGGGAAATAAAGGCGCTGGCGATTCAGCGTTTGCGCGGCGGCGGCAGGACTCATTGTGCGCCAGCCGAACGCCTTTCGCAGCACTTCGCTCCCATAAAAATCGAGACAGCCATCAAGCCGCCCGACATACCCTTGCAGCATTTCCGGCGCATCAACTGCTTCTGCAAAACAGAAAACATCCGATTTTTCCGCGCGGATCGCTGTGCGAAAGTCCGACCAGAAATCGAGCGAAGGACCCGTCGCATAGTCGAGACGGTAGCCATCAATATCGAATTCGCGTATCCAGTAGCGTGCTACGTCAAGCATCCAGCGGCGCGCATCGGGATTTTGCAAATTCACCTGTGGCATGGTTTTCACGCCGAAGAACGAACGATACCCAAGCGGACTATCGTCGAATATGAACCATTCGCGGTGCGGGCTTTGCGGGTCAGTATACGCGCCTTCAAAAATCGGATGTTCATTTGAGATGTGATTCGCCACCAGATCAAGGACGATGCGAATTCCCATCTTGTGCGCCTCATTGATGACCGCACGCAGCGCCTCATCTCCACCCAAGCGTGGATCAGTCAGGGTATGATCTGTTACATCGTATCCATGATGTGACGGCGTGGGCCAAATAGGACTTAACCAGATGCACGTTGCTCCCAAGTCCGCGATATAATCGAGCTTTTCCAACACCCCCCACAGCGTCCCACCGACAATCCCGTTGAGATCATCAGTTTGCAGCCATGTTCTCCCTTTACCGGGATTAAACCGATCCACAAAAATCTGATAGATTACTGAGTCGTGCGCCCACTGCGGCGCGCGAAAAGTATCAACATGATAGCTAAATACATGCTGCGTTGTAGCATCAAGATCGGGAGTTACTTCAGGCGGCGCTTCGCCGCGAAAGAACGCCGATGCTGCCGATTCTGCGACTCGTTGAGCATTCGGATAATCGGCATACACTTCTGCGTCCCCTGCTTGCCATCCCCCAATGACATAACGCACTGTCGTGTGATCTGCTTGCGGCGGAAGCGTTCCCGTCCAGATGCTCACATATGCCCACAGCAGCGTATCCCACTCGACACGCTCAAGTGAGAGTGGAATGGCTGATCCACGTTCGGCGATACCATAATGACCACGTGGTATACTGCCATCGACTGTGTAATAACACACTACTTGATCAACCGGACAGTCTTCACCAACGATCACCGTAATTCGTACTGGTTCTCCCGGCAGCGGATCACGCGGAGTGATCGCACTGTTGTGTTGAATGCCGCTTCGCAGCGCCCGATGATGCACCAGTTTGAGAGAATCGGTTGCCAGCGTCCCAAAAATGAAATCCATCATAGCCTCCATAGCCATGCTATGGCGTGATCAAAAAGGGCGGGGTTTCCCCCACCCCCAATTAGATACGTATTGTTTTATCCTTTTACTGCCCCAACTGTCAGACCGCCGACGATGTATCGCTGAAGCACAATATACACCGCCACAATGGGCGCGGCGGCAATCAACGCTCCAGCGGCGAACACGCCCCAATCATCCGTGAATTCGGCTTCCACAAAGTTGAACAGCCCCACCATCAGCGTCCAGTTTTCGCGGTCAGTCAAGATGATGCGCGCCAACAAAAACTCGTTGATCGTCCCGACAAACGACAGCACCCCGACTACCGCGAGAATCGGCTGCACTAACGGAAAGATTAACTGCCAGAATGTCTGCCAGTGAGTCGCCCCGTCCACCATTGCCGATTCGTCAATGTCGCGCGGAATCGTGTCGAAGAAGCCTTTCATCAACCAGATATTGATGCCCATCCCGCCGCCAACATATGCAAGGATCAGCGAACCAAGCGAATTGAGCGAAAACAACGGAATATACTTGCCGAGCTGAAGCAGCATCAAGTAAATGGCGACCATCGCCAGAATGTTGGGAAACACCTGAATGATCAAGATGCCAAGCAGCAGGCTTCGTCGTCCGATAAACCGGAAACGTGAGAACGAATATGCCGTCAGCGCCGTGATCAGCACGATCAAGATTGTCGAAGTCGCGGCGACGAGAATAGAGTTACTGATCCAGCGCCAGAACGGCACTTGTGGATCGTTGAACAACCGGTTGAAGTTCACAAGCAGATCGTCAACGCTTTGTATGTTCTGCGGGATCAACGTTTGGCTGACCATCGATCCGGCAGGATTAAGCGCCGCCGAGATGATCCAGATGACCGGAAAGAGCGAGAAAATCAACGCGATGGCGATGATCACGATACGAATGATCACCGACCCCACGCTTGATCCTGTGTTTGGGCGGTTTGTTTCTGCGCGACGGGCTGCCGCAAGAGATGCGCGTGTGCTAGACATTTTCGCCAATCTCCTCTAAACGCTTGCTAAAGCGGAATTGGATAATTGTGAGCAGCCCCACAAGCACGAAAATGATGATCGCAATCGCGGAAGCAAAACCGTAATCGCGTGATCCGCCTGCCCCGAACGCGAACCGGAAAACGTAGCTGATTAGGTTATCCGTATGTCCAACAGGGGGAGCAGATGTTCCCGCCATTGCCGGACCACCACGAGTCAGCGCCTCAATCAACAAAAAGTTGTTGAAATTGTAGGTGAACGACGCAATCAACAGCGGACCGACTGATACCAGCAGCAAAGGCAGCGTCAACCCGAAGAACTTTTGCCGCGCGTTCGCCCCATCGACTTCCGCCGCCTCATAAATCGCCGACGGAATCGCTTGGAGTGCGCCGCTGCAAATCAGCATGAAATACGGGTAACTCAGCCACAGATTGACGAGCAGCACCGAAAACTTTGCCCATCCCGGATCGGTAAGAAATGGTGGCGACCATCCAAATATATTCTCGATATTTGTCGCGATTACGCCCAAATTCGGATTCAGCATTCCGCGCCAAATCAAAATGCTGATCATACCGGGTACAGCATACGGGATAATCAACAGCGAACGGACAACACGCACGCCGGGGAAGGACCTGTTCAGGACAATTGCCATAAACAGCCCCACCACGAATGAGGTGAATACCGAGAAGAAAGCGAAAGCGACAGTCCACAAGAAAATGCGAACTAATGGACCCGCAATCAAAGAATCACTAAAAATTCGCGCAAAATTATTCAGTCCCACCGGCACCCAGTAGCCAAGCGGCGCGGTTGAACCGTTAGGGGCAACAAATGACCCGGTTGTGTCATCTGCTCGATAAGGGATATTATTTTCCATATCCATCAACACCCCGCGCGATTCATCCCACACCCAGCGCTGTCGAAACGTCCCCGCCGCGCTGCGCGATGCCACACCAACCGGATTGTTCGGATCGCCAAACGCTGCACCCTGCACATCTCCCAAAGCGCGGAAACGTTCGCCACCTGTGAGCAGGGTATACCCTTCATAGCTTTCGGGGATTTCGCCTGCTGTCTCGACAAGTGTAATCGTCGTCGTAGTGGCAAAAAGGGTTTCGTTTTCGTTGCTCAACCACAAGGCGTATTCACCCGCTTCATTGCGGAAGATTTCCCACGAATAACTTGCTTCCCCTTCTGGCAGATATTTTTCGCGCGACATCAACTGTAACGCTTCGGCACGCGCGTAGCGGTGTCCGTCGCTGTAATTGGTGAAAGCGATATAGAACGTATAGCCGAATGGATAAATGACGAGCAGCGCGATCAAGGCAAGCGCGGGTGTCATCCAACGCAAGGGCCACAGATTCGGCAAGATGTTGACAATCGTCAGCAGCAGCGCCGTAACAAGAATGGTCGCGCCTAGAAAGACGTTGCCATCGTTGATCAGCGATACGCCAAGTAGCAGCGCGAACGCATCAGCGATGGCGATGAGGATTAGCCGTAGGGCGAAGTTCGGTAGCGCAGCGGGAAGTCCGCCCGGACTTCCCGCCTCGGCTGCTGCCGTACTCATCGGCTACGCACCAGCACTGATCGTCAGCACATTGGTTGTGCTGTCGAAACTAAAGATCACTTCCGTGCCATCAGCAGGTACATTGAAGGTCAGGTTTGCGCCATCGCGCGCGCCATCCGCACCGTAGTTCACATCCCATGTCATGTTGATGGCGACCTTAGCTTCATAATCACCCGCTGGGATCGCGGTAGTGCTGAACGTGTAGATTCCATCGCCATCTGCATCTTGCAGCCAAGAACGCAGGCAGTCCGGTGCCCAGTCGCCCGCGCAGCCAATCGCTGCTTGGTAACTACCCGGAACCGTGGCGATGACCGAATTCACACTGTCGGCAACCCAGTTGGTTTTGTTGTCGTACACAAACGTGACGGTGGTTTCTTCCGCCAGTTCAAGTGTCACATTCGCGCCGTCACGGTCAGCGCGCCCGCCATAGTTTTCATCCCATGTATTGTTAAGCGCGACCTTGTACTCATAGCTTCCTGCCGGGAGCGTGAACGTGTTCATCCACACATCGCCATTGGCATTGTACAGAAGCTGCGCTTCGGCGCAGTCTGGCACCCAGTCGCCCGCACATCCCATCGCCATATTCAGCGAACCGGGGATGGATACGTTGGTTGGTCCGTCCGCTGGAGGCGGATCGCCCGCGACTTCGACAACCACTACGCCGCCTGTCGCCATGATTTCACGGACTTGGGCAGCAGCATCGGTGAAGGCTTCTTCG
Organism: Anaerolineae bacterium; assembly: GCA_034434595.1. Taxonomy (GTDB): domain Bacteria; phylum Chloroflexota; class Anaerolineae; order Aggregatilineales; family Phototrophicaceae; genus Flexifilum. Next base: position 674,100 of record DAOTZD010000003.1, on the reverse strand, counting down.
GCGGTCAGTTCCCCCTGAATGACAAACGTAATACCGTTCGCCCATGCACCCCACACAGAGGTCATGCCGGGAACGCTTGGCTGAGGCAGCGCGTTCGCGCCAGCGGATTGGAATGCTGCCAGATCGGGATCATCCAACGTTTCAAGCAGTGGCAGGAACGCTGGCGGACGCGGATCGGCATCGTAAAGTACCTGCATTGATTCCAAAGTCGCCATGTAATCGACAAGGAAGGCTTCCGCAAGCAGGACATTTTCGCTGTATGCGCTGATCATGAAGCCTTGACCGCCCACAAACGGGCGACCCGGACCGCCGGGACCCGCCGGAATATCGCTGATGGCATATGGAACGCCTGATGCGCGAATGCGCGGAAGCGCCCATGGTCCCGATATCATCATCGCTGCATCGCCGCTTTCAAACAGCGTATGCATTACGTCATAATCAACAGAATCGGGCATTTGACCAGCATCCGCTAGGCTTTCAAGCCACGCCAGCGCAGCAATCGAGCCTTCGCTGTCGATACCGACATCGTTGACATCGTAGTTGCCCGCGTCATCCGTGCCGAACAGGTAGCCGCCAAACGCGGTCTGAAGTCCGAAGAAGTGATACGCATCCGCACTCTGGATGATATATCCATATTCAGATGCGCCGCTGCTGATGAGTTCATCGGTAATCGCGGCAACTTCGTCCCATGTCGCTGGAGCATCAGGGACAAGATCGGTGTTGCGGAAGAACGCCACGTTTTCTGCTGCATACGGCATCCCATATAGTTCGCCGTTGTAAGTGAATAGTGCCAGCGCGGAAGGGCTGAACAACTCGGCTTTGTCGCCAAGGTCAATTGGAATGACCGACCCATTAAGCACCAATTCGCCAATCCAGTCATGGGCGGCGATGATGATATCAGGACCTTCTCCAGCAGGACCGGCAACTGGCAGATTCGTGCGAATATCGCCCATGCCAATTTCCTGCACTTCAACCGTCACCCCGAATTCTTCCGAGAAGGCTTCAGCAATTGGCGTGAGCGCCGGAGTACGAGTTGCGTCCGCCCAAATCAGCAGATCAGGACGATCTTGCGCGCTTACAACGCCAATTGACAGCACAAAACTGGCGGCAATTGCAAGCATTACCAAAAAATAGGGGCGTTTCATGGTTAGACAGCTCCAAAACATAAAAATATACAAAGTAAAGGTTTTATCGGCGGCGAGGGACGGTACACTGCCCCTCATCGCCGTGACCTTCCATAGTATTTAGCGGGCGCGTCCTATTTCATCACCAAGCACGCCCATATTGCAGTTAAATTTGCGCCAGCAGCCCATTACGCAGTTTGTAAAGCAAGTCGCGCAGCATCCGCTGTTCATCTTCTGTTAGCACTTCAAATCGCGTCGCCAATGATGCTTCATGCGCCTCATATGCTTGTTCGCGCACTTTCAACCCATCGGCAGTCAGTTCTACGCGCTGGGCACGGCGGTCATTGGGGTCACTGGTGCGCCTTACCAACCCCATATGTTCAAGTTGATCAATCAACCGCGTAATCGTACTGCGCGCGACCAACATCCGTTCGCTCAAACGGATGAGATTTTGTCCACCGGCTGCATCAAGCAGCATCAAGACCGTATATTGCGAAGGGGTCAGCGAGAATTGGCGCAGCACGTGATTGTCCCCGGCATCTAGGAACACGTAAATATCATGAAACAACCGATACTGCTGATGTGGCAAACTTCCCTGCACGTAGCTGGGATCGCGATCCAAATCCGCAGAAACATCAATGGTTGTTTGTTCGACACTTTCCGCCCCATGCGGATCAAAGTCGTTATTCGGGTGTGCCGTCGCGGCAGCTTGGTTCAGCGAACCATTAGGATTCATTGTTGCCCCCGCAATTGTTGCACTTGCAACAAAGTATAGCGCCGTTAAAGATGGGTGTCAAATAACAATTTCGGCAATTTGCACGAAATTTTGACATATCGACAAATGCCCAATCAGGGGGTCATACACTCCCCAATTGAAGCCCGCTGTGTATTGGATTACGCGCCCTCCTGTTTTACATCTATGATCACCTTATGCAGTCCTTCAGGATACGCTGCATTTAGCGCAAAAGCTTTATCTGCTTGGCTGAGAGGGAAACGATGCGAAATCAACTCTTCCAAGTCAACTCGTCCCTGTTCAACCATACGGATCGCACGCGGATAAACATGCTTCATGCGACGCGACAGCATAATTGTTAACCCTTTTCGCCGCGCCGTCGAATGTTTCATCATCAAATCGTCTCCATCAGGGATACCCACCAGCACCAAACGTCCACCCAAGCGCGCCATTTCCGCCGCCTGTCCAACCGTTTCGCCTGCCCACGCTGCTTCAAAAACAATATCTGCGCCGCGCCCATGCGTAATCTCATGGATGCGCTTTACCGGATTCATGTCGAGCGTCCAAGCGTCAGTCGCCCCCCACTGTTTCGCTTTTTCCACTCGCCATGGATGATTATCGAACGCATAGATGGGGTCAGCGCCGCTCAACCGCGCCAGCTTGATCAGCAGCACCCCAATCGGACCCGCGCCGATCACAACCACGCTGTTCGCCAGCTTGACCTTCCCTAAATCTACAGCATGGATAGCCACGCCAAGCGGTTCAAGCAGCGCCGCGCTCGCATCACTGATCGTATTCGGGACAGGGAAGCACGAGCGCGCATCGACAATCATGTGTTCGCACAGCGATCCGTCATCGGGGAACAACCCGCAAAAATGTAAGCGGCGACATAGATTTGGGTGTCCGGTATCGCAGAACTCACAGTGCCAGCATGGTGTTGCCGGATCAACCGCTACCCGCTGCCCCACTTGCAATGGATTATCCTCGCCATCGTGGGCAGATGTGCCAAGTTCACGCACTATCCCGGCAAACTCATGCCCCAATATCAGCGGCGCATCGATAGTTGTGCTGCCGATACGCGCATTTACATAGCTGTGCAAATCTGACCCGCACACGCCAACCGCTGTCACATCGATCAAAACCTTCCCCGCGCCCGGTGTATCCGGCGCATCCACATGATCGATCCTTATGTCTCGCGCGCCGTACAAACGCGCCGCCATCATTTTCCCCTGCATTTACCCATCCCCGCGTTATACTTGCTGCTTATGTTAAGTAACTTGGACTTTATTAACACTATCTGTGCAAGGATACCTACAATGGCGAAATATTTCATTGGCATCGACGTGAGTACCACCGCATCCAAAGCCCTTCTCATCGACACAGCAGGAAGCGTAATCACTACCAAGAGTTACCCGCACGAACTTTCCACACCACGCCCCTTGTGGTCAGAACAAGACCCAGAAAATTGGTGGAGCGCGACGAGCGCTGCGCTGCGTGATGTGATGGCGCAAATCTCCCCCGACGACGTGGGTGCGATTGGCTTGACAGGTCAAATGCACGGTTTGACTACACTCGATGCTAGTGGTCAACCGGTGCGCCCTGCCATTTTGTGGAATGACCAACGCAGCGGCAAACAGTGTGAAGAAATCACCGAAAAAGTTGGTGCAAAGAAGCTGTACAGGCTAATCGGCAGTATTTTGGTGGCGGGGTTCACCGCGCCGAAAATCCTTTGGCTGAAACAAAACGAACCGGAAAACTACGCGAAGATTCGCCATATTCTACTACCCAAAGACTACATCCGCTTTCGCTTAAGCGGAGCGCATGTGATAGATGTAGCTGATGGGTCGGGCATGGCATTGATGGACATTGGCAAGCGCACATGGTCGGACGAACTACTTGCTGCCTATGACCTACCCCGTGAGTGGCTGCCCGATCTATGTGAATCACAGGATGTGTGCGCCTATGTGAGCGCGGAAGCCGCCGCGCAGACCGGACTCAAAGCAGGTACGCCTATCGTCGGTGGCGCGGGCGATCAACCAGCAGCGGGTGTAGGCAACGGCATCGTCGTCAAAGATGCCACGAGTTTGACCGTCGGTACGTCAGGCGTGGCATTTGCAATCAGTGATCGCTATGCGCCCGAACCGGATGGACGTTTGCACACTTTCTGCGGTCCCATTCCCGGCACATGGTTTCATATGGGGGTGATGTTGAGCGCGGCAGGTGGATTGCGCTGGCTGCATGACACAATTGCCCCCAATCTACAGTACGATGAAATCAATCGCATGGTTGAATCTATCCCGCGTGGATCAAACGGTCTGCTGTTTGCTCCTTACCTTACAGGGGAACGCAACCCCCACCCCGATCCGCTGGCGCGCGGCGCTTTGGTCGGGTTCACTTTGCGACACAACATGGGTCACATGTTCCGCGCTGTTATGGAAGGGGTCGCTTTTGGTATGCGTGACCAGCTTGAACTGCTGCGCGCATTAGGTGTTAATCCCCGTGAAGCCGTTATCAGCGGCGGCGCGGCGAACAGCGGCATTTGGCGGCAGATGATGACCGACATCATGGGGATTCCCCTCTATACCGTCAACAGTAACGAAGGTTCGGCGTTCGGCGCGGCAATTCTCGCGGCGGTTGGCGTAGGCGCATACCCTGATGTGAAAACCGCTTGCGCGCAAATGGTGCGTAGAGTCGATGTGATCGAACCGGATGCGGCGGGTACAGCGGACTATGCGCGTTTGTACCCGACATTCCAGAATCTTTATGGTGCCCTCAAAACCACATTTGCGGACCTTGCCGCCTTCGAGTCATGAACGTCCGCAACGCCTCTGCGCTCACACGCAGACGGTCATCTTTCGGCAAATGGGTGGATCAGCCCGATCCAACGTATCGCGCTCCACCCTTTGCCATCGGTTTAGTGCGCCTATCGCTGACACTCTGTGCGTCGATCCTCTTCTTATGTGCTGTATCAATCACTTACGGCGGCATAATTGGACTTCCAACAGCATTACGCGACATTGGTTTTTCAAACTGCCAAACCCCATGTTTTATGGATATTGAGCCGGGAGTCACCTTATGGGAAACTGCGCGCGCGAACCTAGAAGCGCGCGGTGTCGCTGTCGAAACGAATGTGGCGAGTCTGAATTTTGGCACGCGAAACGATTCTGCTTTCATGGTTTCAGCAGATGGAACGCACGCCGGCGCTATCTACGTCTTTTTGCCGCCTGATAGGTTTAGTGTAGGATGGCTGTTGGAACTCTACGGGCAGCCGTGCGGTGCGAGTATTTACCCGCGCACACAAGTGATCACGCTGCGCTATCCCGCAATGATTGCGAATCTAGCAATGACAGCGCCGTTCAACGCGAACACATCAGTAACGACGCTTTTGTTTGCCGATTTGGCTTCACCGCATGGGGTTATCTGGAGCCAATGCCGCGACGACATCACAATTCGCGTCATCAATGTCCATTGGCGCGGATTTGTCCCATTACAACGACTATCGCGGTACTATATCAACGAAGCTCCAAGCTAATTTTATAATGGATCATCGTATGTCAGCGCCGTGAACAAATCACGATAGACTTGGTGATATAAGCGTTCATCAACGAGGTGTGTTTTTTCATTAGGCTCAAAACTGCGCTCAGTGGTAGTCATTGCGGCGGTGCCCGCCCGTCCGATTACGTCCCTTTCACGGATGCGTCCCAATACAGCACAAACATCAGCCCCAACGAACCCGGTTCGAGTTTATTCACCTCCATTTCGAGCAGTTCTTCTGCGCTAACCAGCGAAGGCGTAGACGCGGATGCGCCTCCCCTGCTGCCTTGACTGCATCAAAGCGCCACGCGCAATCACGCCGTCAATTTTGATTTTGAAACAATTTTCTAAACTCACCCTCACAATTCCGGAATCAACATAATCTTAGGGATGTGCTTCCGCACGTTCGCGCAGATGGCGCATTGTGCAAGTTGCTCTATCTGCTGAGCGTGATGTCTCCACGCAGCATCCTCAAAGAAAGCGAAAAGCCCATCCGATTGATAGTTTGCGTGATCTAATCTGTCACAATAGCGACACGGCTGCTGCGACTAAATCACCCGGACGGGCGTGCCGACTTCCGCCCAGTTGAAAAACCATTGGGCTTCCGCAGTAGGAAGATTGACACATCCATGACTCATGGGGCGACCAAAGCTGTTATGCCAATAGGTCCCGTGAATTCCATAGCCTTGATAGAAATACATGGTGTATGGCACTTGGGGCAAATAGTAGCCGGGGCCACTCATGTCGGTTGCAAGGTACTTGACATAGATGCTGTAATCGCCTAATACCGTTGGCGTGGCGGGCAGCCCCGTTGAGGTTAAATGTGAACGCACCAATTGACCATTCTCATAGGCATAAATGCGCTGTTCCGTTGTGTCCACCACAATCGACTTGCCTGTGCTGCGCGGCGCAGGTGGAACATTGACAGGCGTGTACTGTCCTGTGGCGGGGATTAGCAGTTCTTGACCGGGATAGATCAGGTCATAATTGGGGATGTCGTTGATCTGCGCGATGTCCTGCATCGATACACCGTAGTAACGCGCGATAAGCGCGAGTTCTTGTCCGCGCTCCACGATGTGTACCGTCGTTTGTCCCGTCTGTACGGCATATGTGACCGGGTCAGGCGGGGGAATATCGATCATGTTGAGTTCAAACACACCATCGGAAAGTTCACCTGTCACATCCACACGCAAACGATCCAGCATCACCGGAATTTCCATCGCCCGGCCTGATTGACCCGGGATCGCATCGATGTTGATTTCTTCTGTGCGCGCTGCAAAACCTTCTTGCGCCCGCGCCAAATCGACACGAAGCTGAGGCGTGACTTCTGTCCCCGCGCGCGCTGACTTGGCAAGGTTCAAGGTCGCTTCAACATCAACGGACGCGCCAAGTTCACTGATGCGCGCTCGAAATGTACGCCCAACATCAACCAAAATGATTTCAGGGTCAATCACGCGGGAAGCGAGGGATCGCCGCGCTTCATCGATGGTGCGATTCCCCACATCAACTCCGGCAATGCTCACGCCATCCGCGATGCGTTCCGGTGACAGCACAACGCCAAGCGTAAACAGTGCCATGACCGCTAACACTCCCACTCCTAGCGCAATCATGCCAAGCACAACAAGCAGCGTGGATTGGGTACGGCGCACACGTGAACGCGCCGCCCACGGATTTCCACTGTTCATAGGGGCAGGAACAGATGCTCCGCCATACGGAGGATTTGGCGGGACTTGCCCCGACGTGTAAAAGCCTGTGTAACCCGAAGCGTCGTTAGCGGGATACGCGCCCGTGTAGGTATTGACCGGTACAGTATAGCCCGTTGGCTGACGAGGGATCGGCTGTGTTTGCGGCGAAATATGGCGCGCCGTTGGCGTTCCCCCCTGCGCGACCTGCGTGATCGAACGCATGGTAAATGGCTTGCTGCGCTGAGTCGGGTGGTTAGGACGACTTTGCAGAGGCACATCATGAAGCGTCTGCGTGTTCATGCGCTGCGAGTTCTGCTGCGGCTGCATCGGCTGAGTCGGCTGTATGGGGGTACGCAATTTACGGCTTCTGTCGCCATTATTGGGTCGTCGCGGATGATTGGTCATCACACATTACTCGTAAAGTTTGAACTGATCTGCCTGTTCATGAAGTGAACGTGACATTACAATTTTCTCATCTTAGCACAACTGAGCGAAGTTTTACCCAACGTTTTCCCTATGCTTGATCAGATTAATGCTCGGCACGATATAGACGACGTACCGTATCTAGGGGTTCCGCCGATTCACCCTCGCCATGAATCAACCGCCAGTGTGTCCATCCATTGCAAGAGGGTACACCTTTCAAAAGGGAGGCTAATCCGTGTATTGAGCCAACGCGACCATCATCCAGTTGAAGCAGCCCGTTATCAAGTATCGTGGCGCGGACGGATGGACGATCCAGCAGCAACTGCTGTCCTGCTTGTAGATACCCTGCTTCAAGCAGTCTGCGAATGCCGATACGCGGGGCGCGGCGTATGCGATCATGCCTCTCAAACAGGGGATGATCGAGTTGATAAGGAACAACCGCATCAATGCGGCGCTGTGCGGCATCGGCATAGACGGCTTCACGCTCGATCCCAATCCAGCGGCGGCGCAAACGTTTTGCAACCGCACCCGTTGTGCCAGAACCGAAAAATGGGTCAAGGATCAAGTCACCGGGCTGACTGCTCGCCAAGATGATTCGTTCAAGCAGGGCTTCGGGCTTTTGCGTTGGGTGTAGTTTCTTGCCGTCAGCATCGCGGAGGCGTTCCGAACCACTACACAGTGGGATTGTCCAGACAGAGCCCATTTGTTTACCCGCGTTGAGATGCTTCATATGGTGATGCTGAAATGTATAGCGATCTTTGGGGGTCTTTTTTGCCCAAATGACGAACTCCACATCATTTTTGAAACGTGTGCCGCGAAAGTTGGGCATGGCGTTGGGCTTGTGCCAGATGATGGTATTGAGAATCCAGTAGCCTAAATCTTGCAGCAAACTTCCCACACGGAAGATGTTGTGATAGGTGCCGGAAACCCAAATTGTCCCTGTGTCTTTGAGGACACGGCGCGATGCTGTTAGCCACGCACGCGTGAAGTCGTCATACGCGCTAAAGCCGCCAAATTGATCCCACGCATCATCAACGGCATCGACGCGCGTCAAATTAGGTCGCCATAGATCGCCCTGCAACTGCAAGTTGTACGGGGGATCGGCAAAAATCATGTCAGCACTAGCTTCGGTGAGTGTAGGCAGCACATCGAGCGCATTTCCGCGCACGATACAGTTTTCGGGCAGCATGAAATCATCCGGCAGCAAAATTCGATAAGGTCATTGTACCCATAAACGCGGATACCCAATGCAATCTCCGTCAATGTTGTATACTGTTGCGGCGATAACAATGACAGGATGGCTGTGGATCGTTTTGCCACAGCGACGAGTTCTTGGAAAAGCGGATGTCAAAATATAATGCTCAATATGCGCGCTGGCGGATATTTGTGCCAGCGGTTTTATTCGCCGCCACGGCACTGGTGGCGTGCGCGCCAGAACGCACAGTCGTAATTCCTACGCTGATCATGCTGCCCACACTGACGGATACAACCATCCCTACATCCACGCATACGCCTAGTGATACCCCCACAGCGACGACACCCGCGCCTACCGATACGCAAGCGCCACCAAGCATTACCTCAACAGTGACTAACACCCTTGCCATCGCGGAATCGACGCTTCCGGGTGGGAACATGCCGATATTTTTGCGCGGCGCGCCGACTTTCGCTGTTTTCGCGGCGCGCGCCGCTACACAAACTGCCGCGCGCGACAGATCACTCACGCCGACAGCGACCAATTCGCGCACGCAAACACCGCGCCCAACGCTGACCCCTTCGCCGTCACGGACGTTTCCCCCCCTTGGGCTAACGCCCGCCACACCGATCATGCTGCCAAGCCAAATATCGGGTATTGGCACACAACCGTTCCAACCGCCTGCCAACCCAACAGGTGTTCGACGCACGCCAATTTTGCGCCCACCAACGTGGACTCCAACCGTGCTTGCGCCGCCAACTCTGCCGCCAACCAATGTTGTGCCGACAGCGACGGATACGCCGCCAATCGCTGTGACGGAAACCTTAACCAGCACGGCTACCGTTACTCCGACGGACACGCCGACAGACACGCCTACGCCATAGCATTTTCAAGACAAGCGGGTGGAATCAAGACAATTCCACCCGCTTTTTTCGCTTATTCAAGTCAATACCGCTTCGTGTGTTGAATTGTCAACAATGTTTATACATGCAATTTGCACACTATTTTATTAGGCGATGTTGCAAAGCCATTATACGCAAACTACAATCACCAGCAGTTTAAGTGTTTGTCTGCCAATACTTAAATCATTAGTCCAATTGTCCCACGCTCAGGAGGACGAAACCCTATGGGGACTAAGCGTACAACACGCTATGTTCATCTCACAGTTCTTTTTCTAGTGGTGATTTTGCTCAGTATCGGCAGTCCGTTCTCCATTATGGCGCAAGATTCGCGCGCCGCGGCGACGACTACCGGTGAAGCATTCACCGTTCCGGCGGATGTCGTCGCGTATCGTGACGAATTCGTGAGCCAAACCGTCGTGCTAGAAGACGGTCGCATGTTGGCGATGGTCGAACTGCTCGATGCGCCCGCAGGCGTAATTTATGCACAGGCTGGCGGTGAGTCTGCTGCCGCAGCAGCCCGCTCGCTTGCCGATGCCCAACGCCGCGTCATCGCAGAGGCGCAGTCGGCATTTATTGACGCGGCTGCTGCGGCTGGCGTGCGCGCTGAAGTGCTGTCTTCAACGGACACCGTACTGAACAGCGTGACAGTCGCCGTTGCGCCGGAAGAATTCGCTTCGCTCATTCGCTTGGCGGGTGTGCGCGCGGTCTATCCAGTAGGTATTGTCCAGCGCGATACGTCGAGCGCCGTGCAGCATGTTGGCGCGCCTTCGGCGTGGAATGGATCGCTTGGCGGAAGCTATACCGGTCTGGGCACGGTGATCTCGATCATCGACAGTGGTATTGACTATTCGCACCGCAACATGGGCGGTGATGGTTCTTGGTCGCTTAACCCGGCTGATCGCGTCACGCTGTCGGATGCTGAACCCAATTTCGGTAACCCCGGAGACAAGGTCATCGGCGGTTGGGACTATGTTGGAGATGCCTTCAACGCGGGCAACCCAGAAACATCCGGTCTGCCACCCGTAACGACGCAGTCTCCTGACCCCGACCCGATGGACTGCTCAATCCGTCCTGTCGACCTCGTGCCAACGTTCGGTGTCGCGCCTTCACAGGCATCAAGCGGTCACGGTTCGCACGTCGCGGGTATCGCGGCAGGTATCGGTGTGGATGCGGCGGGTAACACCTATGTGGGCGGCTATTTGGCTGTCCCGTTTAGCACCTTACGTATCGGTCCGGGTGTCGCGCCAGAAGCGAAATTGATCGCCATGCGCGTGTTTGGCTGCTACGGTTCCGCATACGTTTCAACGATTGTTGAAGCGATTGATGACTCAGTTTCGGGCGCGCACAGCGGCGGTGTTCAGGCAGATGTGATCAACATGTCGCTCGGTTCGCCCTTTGGCAACGGCAGCGATGATTCCACTCTTACCCCGTACATCGCGGCGATTGAAAACGCCATGCTCTCTGGCACGTTGGTCGTGACTTCGGCGGGCAACAACTACGATACCACTTACACCACGGGTTCACCCGGCGTGACGGGGTGGGCGCTCAGTGTTGCGGCAACCGATGACGGTGGTACGGGCGCGCTGCTGGTCAATCAAGCAGTGACGATCCCTGCTGGCACGTATTTGTCGGCGCAGTATGGCGCTTCACCTAGTCCCAATCCGTATCCGGTCACAGGCAATCTCGTTGAAGCTATCGACCCAGATGAAGATGGAGGTGGCACCGTTGCAACTTCGCTGGACGGTTGCTCGGCATACACAAATGCGGCGGCTGTTGCAGGCAATATCGCCATCGTCAATCGCGGGAACTGCACGTTCCAAATTAAGCACAACAACGCAGCAGCAGCGGGCGCTATTGGTCTCGTAATTGCCAATAATGCCGCTGCCCCCGGTGCGCCGATCATCCCCGGTGGTACGTTCACGATCCCCGTGTTGATGGTTAGCACTGGCGACGGTTTTGCGGCGGGCAGCACGCTCCGCGCGGCAATCGCGGCGGGTGTGGTCAACGTAACCATGAATCCATATTTCTCGACGGTATTCTCTCCTGTGGTTGATACCATCGCAACGTTCAGTTCACGTGGTCCGCGTGGCAACGATGTTGATGGTGGCATCAAGCCAGACATCGCAGCTCCCGGCGCGGCAATCGTCACAACGGGTTCCGGCACGGGCAACGATATTCAAACGCTCGGCGGCACGTCGATGGCATCACCGATGGTCGCGGGCGCGGCGGCAGTGGTGTTGAGCCACCCAACGTATGCCAGTTGGACTCCCGCGCAGATCAAAGCCCTGCTCATGAATACCGCGAATAACGATATTCGACTTGGCACGACGGCGGGGCCGCGTCTTGGTCCGCAGCGTATGGGTTCGGGTAGTCTAGATGTGGTTGATGCGCTAAGCAACAGCGTGATCGCCTACAATATTCTCTCTCCGTATCTTGTAGGTGTGTCATTTGGTGAAGCGGCGGTTCTGCCCGGCACGGGTCCGAACACGTTCACGCGCGATGTCCAGTTCCGAAATCGCGGTGCAACTCCAGCGACCTATAACCTAAGCATCGATACTTACACAGACAACAACGTCGCAGCCTACACCGTTAGTCCGACGAGCGTCACTGTTCCGGCGTATGGTTCAGTCACGGTCACGGTCACGCTCACAGTCGATATTCCGCTGAGCGGCACAGCGCCGCACAACAACGCGGATGCCTCGCTGACGACCTCACAGGCGACGACCATCGGTACGTTCGCGCGGCACTATCTCTCCGAAGAAGGCGCGATCCTGAAGGCAGTCCCAACGGCGGGCGCAACCGTTTCGCTGCGCGTGCCGCTTTATGCGTCGATCCGCGCGGCTTCGGAAATGTACGCCGCCACCAACCCAGTGACGATTTACAATAATCCGGTTGGCACGACGACAGTTCCGCTGACTGGTGTGGAAGTTTTCACGGGGGCAAGCGGCTTCCCCGGCAACATCGTTTCGACGGTTTCCGCGTTCCAACTGACCGGTGTAGATGACACGCACGAAACAGGTGTGAATCTGCCCGGCTTGGATATTCAGTATGTCGGCGTGTCATCGAATTTCAACAACGGCGGCAACACGGGTGGTTCAGCGGACAGCAACACTGTGCTGACCATCGGTCTTTCAACAGTGGAAGATTGGGCTACCCCGAACGAACTGTTCTTCAATGTGTATTTCGATACCGCGCAGAACGGTTTCACGAACGGTCCCGATGACTTCACCCTGTTCAGCACCGCACCGAATATTTCCGGCACAACTAGCCGTTCGGACGTGTTTTTGTCGGCACTTGGACTTAGCTCGCTTGGTTCCGGTTTCTTCCATGATTTCCTGAACGGGACAAGCGCCAGCTTCGATACCTACGTGTTTGATACAAACGTCGTGGCGCTGAATATCTTCCCCGGTCTAGCGCTGAACTACGATAACAACGGCGCAACTCCAGTCAGTCCGATGCTGCTGGCGGGTGATACGGACTTCAACTTCTACGTTGAAACCTTCTCGCGCAACCCACTTGGCGCAGCCGTAGACGTGTCGCCAATCATGTACTTTGATATCGCCAACCCGGCAATCGATCCGCATGTCGGCATCGCCCCATCGTTCCCGGCGCTATATGACGATGTGAACGGCAACTGGATCAATGTGGCGTATGACCTCACCGTCCCGACGGGTGATGTTCCCGCTGCGCTGCTGCTGCTGCACCATCACAACCGCCGCGATGTGGTGAACGCCCTGCCAGAAAACTTCAACCGTGCAGAAGTGATCTACTTCAACGCGAGTTTGCCAACGCCGACAGCGACGGATACGCCAACGCCGACGGACACGCCAACCGATACCCCAACGGCGACAGCGACAGATACTGCAACCGCAACGCCACTGCCTCCGTGCATTGTTGTCAGCCGCACAGGCTTCACTGTATCGGAAGGTGGAACGAGCGCGGTCTACAACGTGCGGTTAAGCGCCTCACCTGCTCCGGGCGAGTCGGTGACGATCTTCCCGCAGTATGACAATACGCAGTTATTGGTATCGCCCGCCAGTCGTCAGCTCAATTCGACGAACTGGAACACCGGACGCAACTTTACGGTGACGGCAGTTGACGATTTGGTTGCGGAATTCCCGCTGAACACGCTGATCAACCATACTGCGACAAGCAGTATTAGTGGCTCGGTCTTCAATGGGATTGTCCAATGCAGCACCATCACGGTGCATGTCGTGGATAATGACGGTTCACCGGCAACCTACACGCCGACGAACACCGCCACTCCGACAGACACAGCGACTCCGACGGATACGGCGACCAATACCCCGACCTCAACAGCGACGGATACACCGGTTGACACGCCCACTCCGACGGACACGCCAACCCATACTGCCACCCCAACTAACACACCGACCAGTACACCGGTCTTGGCGGGGATTATCGTGAGCACATCGCACTTCAACCTAATCGAAGGCGGTTCGGGCTATACGTTTAACGTGAAACTGCAATACGCTCCCGCGCCGGGTGAATCGGTAACGATCTTCGCAAACACCAGCGATGGTACGCAGTTCACGCTCTCGCCTGTCAGCCGTCAGCTCAACTCGTCGAACTGGAACACCGGACGTAACTTCACGGCAACGGCAGTTGATGATTTGGTAGCAGATGGTCTGTATAACGGCACAATCACGTTCACGGTAACGAGCAACTTCATGTCGTCGCCGTACTTCGGGTTCATCCCGCCGAACGTGGTAACAGTCGCCGTAGCAGACAACGACTAACTCATGTTCACATTGAAGAAGCGCGCTTGAATCTGCGCTTCTTCAACCAATTTATATAAAAAAGCGTTCACCGCATAAGTGAACGCTTTTTTATTTGAGCGCGCGGAAGTTTCGTTTATGAGCCGCCCGCCGTGTGAATAGGCAGGGAAATGGTGAAGCGCGTTTCGCCGGGGACAGAATGCACATCGACGGACCCTTTGTGCGTTTGCGAGACGATCCGATACACGATGTCTAAGCCCAAGCCTGTACCTTCACCAACACCCTTGGTGGTGAAAAATGGCTCGAAAATGCGTGATTGGATAGCTTCAGAGATGCCCGGTCCATCATCAGTGATTTCCACCAACACATGGTCAAGTTCTTCCCATGTGCGAATTTTGAGGGTGCCTTTTCCCTGCATTGCATCAATCGCATTGTCAATGATGTTCGTCCACACTTGATTCAACTCGCTTCCGTACACAGTCAGGCGCGGCAGATCAGGCGCGTAATCGCGGATAATCGTCACACCCTTGAGTTTGTGCGCGAGAATCTTCAACGTATCTTCAATGCCATCATGGATGTTTACTTCTTGGCGCGGGCTTTGATCCATATAGGAATAGGCTTTGACTGACTGAATGAGATCGACAATGCGTGTGGCGCTTTGTCGTAAAGTCGTGAGCAGATCGACAATCGTCAGCGTACTTTCAAACCACGCTAACACGTGTTCCAATCCACGGCCCTGAATACGTCCTACAAGAGCATCCAGCTCCTCGGTTGTGACTCCGGCACCCACTAGCACAGGCGCGAAACGCCATCCCTCACGAACACCTTGATCCTCCAACCACGTTTCAAGCGCGCTCTCGCGGTCACTTTGCTCAATTGGATTGAGTTTGGGCGCGTTGGCAGCCCGTTCGACTAGGCGCGATTGAAAAGCGTACAGCTCATCCATTTGTTCGGGGGTGAAAGCCAGTCGATTGAGCGCGATCATGGTATTTTGGAGCGTAAACACATGCTCAGGCAGTTGTTCAGCAGCGCGAAGATTCGCGGAGGCGGGATTGTTCAATTCATGCGCCAAACCAGCGGACAGTTTGCCGAGCGCGGCGAGTTTTTCATCCTGCTGCACACGCGCTTCGGTATTACGAAGGCGCAGCGCCATCGCCTGAAGCATCAGGTTGACCATTGGCGAAGTTTGTTCGGCAAATTGATCTTTTGCGAAACGCAGTAAACGGCTGGGTTTGGTTGTGCGCGCCGTCGCCGTGTGTGGATTACCAGTTAGCAGCGAAATTTCCCCCACAAATGAACCTTCTTGGTGAGTCGCTAAAATGACATTTTTTCCATTGATCACTTTTGTAATTTCAAGTTCACCTTCCAGCAAGATGAACAAGCCGCGCGGCGGATCGCCTTCGTAGAACAAGGCTTCGCCTTCGCCTAATGTAAGCTGCGTGCCCGGTGTCGTGAAGCACGCAAGTTCGTCATCGGAGAAGTTTTCGAATACGGCGTGCTGGCGCAGTTCTGGAAACATAGCGGGCTGTCCTTTCAAAGGTGACTCTTGTGGATATTTTAACTGATCCGACGAGTCGAGAGAAAATAACCTTTCGGACAGTAATTTCCGGCTAAGTGATTTGATCGCTCACAATAGACTAATCAAGCGAATTGCATTTCCTATGATGCGCTCCTATACTACAAATCATCCGATCAGCGCAGGTTCGCTCGCCCACGACAGCGATTCCTTGGAGGGCGGCGAATATCGTGAGAAAGCCCGCCACATGCACATCACCGACGGTCAAATTGTAAGAGGGTATCAACTTCAAGACCGTATCGGCGCGGGCGGATTCGGCGCGGTGTATCGCGCCGTGCAGTTGAGCGTAAACCGAGAAGTCGCGGTCAAGATCATTCTGCCGGAACATGCCCGGCGCGCCGATTTCATGCGCCGCTTTGAAGCCGAAGCACGCACGGTTGCACAGCTCGATCATCTGCATATCGTTCCCCTATTCGATTACTGGCAAGAACCCGACCAAAGCGCCTTCTTGATCATGCGCTACATGCGTGGGGGTAGCCTGCGCGGACTGCTGCGCGGCAGCCGACTCTCGCTCGAAATGACAGTGCGGATCATTGATCAAGTGTGTCGTGCGCTGGCGTTCGCGCATCAAAAAGGCGTGATCCACCGCGACATCAAACCGGATAACATCCTGCTTGATGAACAGCGCAATGCCTACTTGAGCGATTTCGGCATCGCCAAAGATTCGCTCACCCAAGCAGCGATTGAACGTGACCGCGCATCCACCGATGAACGTCAAGCGCCGGGGACCCCCGCCTACGCCGCGCCGGAACAAATCTTTGGGCAAGCGGTTCTCCCGCAAACTGATCTTTACGCGCTTGGCATTACACTATATGAATGTTTGATTGGCAGTCACCCATTTCCGGGCGCACCGCTTCAGCATTTGTACGACTCGCTACCGTCCGTTTCCGCGCAGCGCAGTGATGTCCCTGCTGGAATCGACGACTTGATTCGCCGCGCCACGCAGCGCAACCCGAATGATCGTTTTCCTGATGCGATCACAATGGCGGCGGCATTGCGCGCCGCAGCAGCACGCGGTGGTGTAATTCCCGCACCCGAAGCAACTGACGAACCACCGTCGCAAAAGTCGGGCATAGATGAAGAAGCGGGTAGAGCGACTTCACGCTTACCCGTTGAAATCGCGGGTGTGCCTTCACAGCCGACGATTGGGATCACCACCCCACTGGTAAGTTCACCCGGTCACAAGTCGCAGCCGCCGCGCCAAGCAACCGAAAGCCAGTTGATGACTATCGCGCCATCGAAGCGCGAAGCCCCTATCGACCAGAGTGCGTTACTGGTTCGAATCGAATCGGATGTGCCACTGCGCCCCGAAACGTTGATCGGGCGTGATGCGCTTATGGCGGAGATCAATGCGCTGCTTGACAGGAACATGCGAGTGGTGCTGCAAGGTTTGGGCGGCATGGGGAAAACATCGCTCGCTGCTGAAACGCTGGCAGCGCGGATTCAAGCGGGCAAAGCGCCGGGTATTTGGCTGCACGCCAGTGGAAACGATGGAATGCAGTTCTTGACTGCCATCGCCCGCGTATTCAACGCGCATCAAGATATAGCGCGGAGCGACCCTGCGACAGCGGCACAGCATGTACGAGGCTTGATCACCGAACACGATATCAAGATTGTGGTGCTGGATGATATTTGGGACGGCGCAGCGCTCAAAATGGTCATCGACGCGATTCCGGCGAACATTCCCGTGTTAATCACTTCACGCCAGCGCCTTCCGCTCGGGAAAATCATCGACGTAGGCGAATTAATGCTGTCACAAGCGGTTGAACTGCTGAATTACCATGCGTCAGAAATGTTTACGCTGCAAGACAAAGACGCGGTGCGCTTGTGCGAACGACTTGGATGCCACCCGTTCACCGTCGAAATCGCCGGAAAAACTCTGCAAGTCGATGCGCTCACGCCGGCTGAACTGCTCGAACGTATAGCGGATGCGCCGCACCTGCTGGAAATGCCACATGGCTATGCGAATCCCGGACGCGCCAGCGTGAAAGCCCTTCTCAACGACAGCGTGTTCGCGCTTGATCCCGATTCACGTGCGATGTTTCTCGCGTTTGGTGTACTGTTCCTACCGCAAGCGACTGCCGATATGATGGCGCGGCTGATGGAACGCGATGCCCAGTATGTCGATGCTGCGCTCACCACCTTGGTTCGGCGCGGATTGGCACGCCGCGAAAGAAACGCGCACGGCGCGGTGTATTTTACGATTCATGATCTCGCGTACAGCTACGCGCATGAAAACGCGGTGCTGCCGCGCGCGTCGATGACCCTTGCAGCACGCAGTTATGCCGAAACGCACAAAGATGATCTCCATGCGCTGGATGCCGAACGCGGCAACATCCTTAAAGCCGCAGAAGCCGCTGCCAAATCCGGCGACACGAACAGCTTGATCGCCATCATGCGCGCTCTAACGATTGACGGAAACTACTTTAACGCGCGCGGATACGACGTGCTCATGCTGTCCGTGCTTGATCGCGCGATTGACACAGCACGCGCGGACGAAGCCCACGCGGTCACGCTGCATTTCTTTTTGAGCCGTCGCGGCAACGCACATTATGCCGCGAACAATCTCCCCGCGGCGTTGGGTGATTATCAAGCAGCGCTGGAGATCGCCACACGAAACACAATGCCTGCCCGCGAGATCATTTTACGATGCGTGATCAGCAAAATTTATTCGGATACCAAAGCGTTCGATGAAGCGGAGTTTGAACTTGAAACCGCCCAACAATTGGCAGAAGCCACGCAAGATGACAGCTTGATCGCGCGTGTTTTGGAACAGCGCGGGTATCATTTCGGTTCAGCGAAGAAAGATTTCGCCGCCGCCCAAGAGACCTATGTGCAGCAGGTAACACTTTCCGAACAATCACGCAGCAGTGAACGCTTGTTTTTCGCGCTGCAAAACTTGGGATCATGCGAAATTGAACTGAATAAGTTCAATGACGCGCTACAGCATCTTGAACGCGCGCTCAAAATCGCGCAGGAAGCGGACAATCGCTCATGGGAAGCACATGCTTTAGCGCCGATGAGCGTGGCGTATCTGCGGCTTGGCAATCTTGATAATGCACGCGCCTTGTTCGCGCAAGCGGTTGAATTGAGTCAGCAGACGGGCAACACCCGCCTGTTGAACGAAATCCAGCAGATCATGAAGGAAGCGGGGATTGATACCCCGTAAAACTGTTTTTACTCAACATTGAGGAGAGTTACCATGAAATTACGCCGATCCTTGTGGCTTATGCTGTGTGTTGTGGCGCTGATGTGTGTGCCATTGAGCGCGACAGCACAAGTTAGCAGCGTCTATATCTTGATCGTGGACGACTTTTCCGGTCACATGCTCGAAGTGGTGGATGCCATCACTGCCAGCCCAGTATACACCGATGTACTGCGCCCGATTGTGGATCAAGTCGCGGCGGAAGCGGCGGAGGGAGCAGGATTACCATTTCAAGAACAAGGCGCGACAGGCAGCGGCGGCGAATCTTCGCTTGAAGGACAAGCGCCAGCCGTTCCGACACTCGATTTACCCTACGAATCATTCCGTTCGCAGATTGCAAACGCGAACCAATCCATAAACGCGGTTATTCAAGAACGCGGATTGGTGAACGGCGAAATCGAAGAAAATAACTGCGCTGTCATCCCCGAAGGGGAGAGCATCTTCTCAACAGGCGGGGCGGGGCTGTTTTCAACAGGTGGCGCAAGCATTTTTTCGACAGGCGGCGCGGGATTGTTCTCAACGGGTGGCGCGGGCGCGGGATCACTTGCAGCGCAGCCGCACGGCGTTCGGGTGCGAACGCAGCTTGAAGAACTGCGTGACCAATATGCGCCAGATGCGCCAATCCAGCTCGTCGAAATTGATACCGAAGGGTTTACGACTTCGACTATCCTCACGCGCATTCAAGATGAAATCGCGGCTATCACCTCGCGCGATCCTGGCGCGAATATCGTGATCAACATGAGCTTTGCCGTTGTCCCATGCACTACACTCGGCACACTTGCAGCGTATGACGCGATGATGCGCGAATTTGACCCGCAAACCGCCGAAGATTTAGCAGCGCTGCAAGCCTTATTCGACAGCTTGATCGGTACAGGCGTTTACAGTGAATCTGTAGACACGAACGACGATATGTTCGGCTTTTTGAACGAAATTTGCCCGGACGCGAACACGCTCACGTTTGCGGGGATGGGCAGACAAGCTGCTGCCGTTATGGCTGAAAGCCGCGGCGCAAACTGCCAATTTGCGAACAGCGGGACGATCATTCCGGTAGCGGCGGCAGGTAACGCGGGCGAAGCGTTCCCGTACTATCCGGCGGCATGGGCATCTATTGTCAGTGTGAGCGCCAGTTTGGATAGCGATCCGTTTATCGCCAGCAGCGGACTTGCGCCGTACTCGAATACAGGGCGCATCCTGCTCCCCGGCGATTGGGTGTTCCAAGATGGCACGCAGGAACGCGGTACATCGTTTGCTGCACCGCGCTACAGCTTCCTGATGGCGTTAAATTTGTTGGGCATCAACAACGATTTTTGCGGCACGGGTTCGCAAATCGGTCCGGCGCTGCCCGATTTCTGGGGGACAGTCCCGCCCGTCACGCCGCCCACGATCAACGATGATATTTGTTAGTGTGAAACAAAACGGGGACGCACAAGCACGTCCCCGTTTTAACAGATTACTATTACTATAGGGGTTTGGCACGCCAAATCCTTTTTTGTTGCCAACTCTATCGGCTACGGCAGAGTCATCACCGCGCGTAACAGGGTTGTGCCTCTGTCCGTCACTGTCTGGCTGATCGAACTACTGTGGAACAACGTAAGCGCGAATTCAAGCTGTTCGGCATCATCCATGCTATCCGCATCTGCCGTCGCGCGCGCCAAATCCACCAGCGGCATCAAGTTTTCACCCGCCATGTACAACACCTGACGCGGTTCCGGCAGAAGATATGCCGCCGCTTCGTTGTAGAGCGGATCGTCGAGCAAACTGGTATTGCCAACAAGCGCCGCTTCAACCGCGCTGCGTGTGCCCACAACGAACACTTCATCGCTTGCAGCGATCAGCACTTCAATCGGGAACGGCGCATCGCCATCTTCCGGCGTGGTGATCACCAATGTATTCACACCACCAATCGCTTCCGTCGTCACCGAAACACCCTCTTCCTGCGCGAACGAACCGAGATTTTCCGCTAAATTCGTGACCACTTCTTGTACCCGCGAAGGATCCGTCGCTTCAAACAGGATGCCGAAATCGACAGGCAGCGTGTCGAGCGCGAACGCGGTCTGCATACTCGTGGGGAAGTTTTCACGCAGCGCCAAATACAGCGCGAAATCGCCGCTCATCCAATTTGTGAAGCCTTCTTGCAGGGTGAAACCTGTCAGCCCACGCACGACAAAGTTGATCTGCTGGAGTCCTTGTTCAATATCTTCGGCGGTGAAATCGGCTTCCGGCATGGTTTCAGCAGCGGTGCGAAGCGAGTTGAGCAGGTTTTCATACGACGCGCGCAAATTAGTGCTGTGGATCACCAACGGTGTGCCTGCTGGAATAAAGCGCGCAAACTGCGGATCGACAGGTTCAAAAGCGGTGGAGGAAATGCCAACTGCTCCCAACGCCGCCGGATCGGTCACGGTCTGTGCGATATCGAGCGCGAGTGTGCGCTCATCGGGGAATGTCCCGCCAACAACCATCGCATCCACCGCTTCAAGAACCGTCAAGAAGCCCGGCGCGGCGAATTCTTCGCTGTTTCGTTCAACTGCTACTCGCGCGAAGCTGCCCATATCAACAAACGCGACGAAATTGTAGCTATCCGCCGGAAGCTCAGCGAGCGCGGATTGGAACTGCTCCGATTGATCGAGCGTGTTTTCAGGGAAGCCATTCATGGGGAGCGCATCAGGCGACTCGCTCACGAACGCCACATCGTTGAAGATGACCCAATACTGTGTCGAACCCTCTGAATTGGTGATTGTGTACGCGGTGTAATCGACTTGTTCATCCGTTTCGATTGTCAAATCGTCTCCACGGTTCATACCGGGAATCAGGACTTCCTGCACAAACGCTTCGGTAGCGGCGCGGTCTGTGATTTCGAGCGCAGTTAGTGTTACATCGCGGTCATTGTCGCTGTCATCGTCGGTCAGCGCATCGAGACTAAGCCCGCCGACAGCCACCGAATTCCCTAACCACGAGCGTACAACATTGTCGAATGTGCCGCCTTCGACGACTTCGCCAAGCACAAGATCGAGCGTTCCCATGTAGCCAGTTTCGGGAATGTCCATGTCCGCACCGGGAATTTCCGAGACGCGAGTCGCCAAGGCTTCAAGACTTTGAAGAAAAGTATCATCTGTGCGAACACCGACGAAAAATGGCGCATCAACCGGATAATAGCGTGCCAATGCGGTGAGTTCAGATGGGCTTTGCGCGCTCGCCGGAACAACCGCGACGATCAAAAGCGCGACTAGACAGGCAAGCATGACGAACTTTTTCATCACACATTCTCCTCATATGTTCCAACGTACAATCTCTTGTACGCAGGGGATATGCCCTCTGTTGCGGGTATTGGTGCGAAGTCGAAGAAAATTTGCAGACTTTTAACAACTGAGCGACGCGATCTCAACAACAGAAGAGCGACCCGTGATCCTCACAGATCGCCCAAACTACGCCGCGAGACAAGCGTGATTTTATGCCGATTGCGAAAGCGCCGCCAACACAGTCGGAAGAAGCTGTTTTTTGCGACTCATTACACCGGGCGCATCGAGCATATCATCGTTGATATGTGCATACGGGAGTGCCGAAAGCACACGCGGAAGCCCTGCCACCATCAAGCGGCTGTTGCCACGCACTACATCAGTGATCATGAGCAGCGCTAGCGCCAGCTTTTGATTCTTAACCATGTCTTTCAAGCCTTCGACAAGATCATCGGTGCGGTTGGCAATCTCGCTGAAGTTTGTTACTTCCACCTGCGCGATCCCTGCCTTCAAACCGCCCACTTCATAGAACTTGATGTCTGTGCTGAGGATTTCCTCCGCCGGGCGCGTCCCCAAACCAGCGCCCGCCGCTAGCAGCTCCTGCCCAAGCTCAGTGATAGCTTCATCTACTTGCTCATCTGTCGATGCTTTGGCGACCAACCCCGCCATTTGCGCCAAACGGCGCGCTGCGGCTTTATCGCGAGGGGTAGCTGTCGGAGAACGGAAGATGAGCGTATCGCTCAAAATACCGCACAGCAGCAGACCCGCAATCGGCGCGGGGAATTCTAGATCGGCTTCAATCGCGCGTTCAGAAACCAGCGTCGAGCAGCTTCCAACGGGTTCTATCGTGAAACGAATCGGCACAGATGTCGGCACGCTGCTCAAGCGGTGATGATCCAGCACTTCCACCACTTCGGCTTCTTCCAAACCGGGCACAGCTTGTGCCAGCTCATTGTGATCGACTAATACGACTTGGCGGCGCGGCGGTGATAGCAGCGACGACTTACGCGCTAAACCGAGATAACGCCCGTCGCGGTCAACCACAATGAAATCGTCATGATCGGCGCGCAGCACTTGGTTGATAATGTCGGTGATGAAGTCCTCATCATCAAGCGTGTCACTACTGCCATCAACAGCGGTTTCAGCCGCGCGATCAAATTCTTTCGCCAATGCCAACACCGATGTCGAACTCAATGCGTCAGCGAGATTGGCGAACAACCCCGCGCCCGTGAGTAACCCAATCGGCTTGCGATTTTCGTCTAGCAGCGGCGCAGCGCGTCGTGTGCGCGCAATGTTTTGGCACGCATTCAACACCGTCTGCCCTTTTTGCAGCGACGGAATTTCTTCCACTACATCACCCACGCGAGCGCGCACATCCGTTACCTGCGCGGGCGCGTCGATTTCAAAGCGTTTCAATGCCCACGCGGTTTGCGCGTTGACGGGACCGGTACGTCCTGCGGAATAACTGCCTTTCGTCCATGCCGAAAGATACCATGCATACCCTACTGCTGACGCAATCGCGTCCATATCGGGGTTGCGATGCCCAATGACAAGGATCGAATCTGGAATTGCCATAGCTTCTCTTTCTTCTTCCCGTGTAATCCCAAGCTATAATCGTCTGCACGTTCGTCACTTGATAGATTGTACGATCAAGGCGCAGAAAAAAAGAGTGTTTTCATGACACAAAGACTGTACTACACCGATTCGTATACCACGCAGTTCGATGCACACATCCTTGAACACACAACGGTGGACGACAAACCCGCCATCGTCCTAGATCGCACGTATTTCTACCCCACGGGCGGCGGTCAGCCCTATGACACAGGCACGATCAACGACGCGCGTGTGATTGACGTGATCAGTCGTGAAGATGCGGTGCTGCATGTATTGGATCGCCCGCTGCAAGGCGAAAACGCCCGCTGTCAGGTCGATTGGGCGCGGCGCTTCGACTTCATGCAGCATCACACCGGGCAGCACATCCTCACACAGGCATTTGTCCAAGAAGCTAATACGCAGACGGTGAGTTTTCACTTAAGCGGCGACAGCGTAACGATTGATCTCGATCAATCGGTAACAGCAGATCAAGTCGCTGCGACTGAACGTCTCGCTAACCAAATCGTATGGGAAAACCGCTCTGTGACCGCCGAAGTGATCGATCCAGCAAATGCCGAAAAACGTGGGGTGCGGATGCGTAAAATGCCCGAACAAATCCACACTGACGGACTGCGAATTATCGACATTGGTGGGTTCGATATCACCGCGTGCGGCGGCACACATGTCGCACGCACGGGCGAAATCGGTGTGATCAAAGTGATCAAACTGGAAAAGCGCGGCGACAAAACCCGCGTCGAATTTCGCTGTGGGGAGCGGGCGCTGCGCGATTACCAGCTCAAGAATACGCTTGCCAATACACTTGCAGCCGATCTTACCTGTGGGATCGAAGATGTACCGAACGCTGTTACCCGCCTTAAAGACGAATTGCAAACCATCGGGCGTGCGCTCAAAGCCGCGACGAACCAGTTGATCCAATATGAAGCCGCGCAGTTGATCAACGAAACGCCGCTTGTCAACGGTGTGCGGCGGATCAAACGCGCATTTGACGGGCGCGATCTCAATGACGTGCGAATCCTTGCCAGCGCCCTCATCGAAACGCCTTCGACGATTGTGCTGTTGGGTACAGCCGGCGAAAAAGCGCAGATTTATCTCGCCCGCAGCGCCGATCTTTCGCACAACATGAATGTTTATCTCAAACCCGCGCTTGATTTGATAGGTGCGCGCGGCGGCGGTCAGCCGGGATTTGTGCAAGGCGGCGGCGTGAAAGCATCATTGGATCAACTTCGCGCCGCGCTCGATGCCGCTGAATCCGCCCTCAAAAATGCTTAACGCTGGTACACGATTTCGCCGCGCACCATCGTCCACTGCACCGTCGCTGAATCATCCAGCAAGACAAGATCAGCATCCTTGCCGACTTCTATGCTGCCCGTGCGATGAGCAATTCCAATGGCGCGGGCAGCATTGAGGCTTGCCGCCATCCATATAGATTCAAAAGGCTGTCCCACCGCCGCCGCGAAGTTACGCAGCCCAACGTCGAACGTGAGTGCGCTTCCCGCAAGTGTTCCATCGCTCAAACGCACTGCGCCATCGCGTAAACTTGCGGTGCGCCCATCCATGTCGAATTCGCCTTCCGGCATTCCAGCGGCGCGCACCGCATCCGTGATCAAGACGATGTTTTCCGCGCCGCGCGCCCGATATAACAAGCCCATCGCGCCGGGATGCACATGGATGTTATCCGCGATCAATTCGCAGCGCAGTTCGGGCAGCATCAATGCCGCGCCCACCACACCGAGTTCTCGGTGTCCAAGCGGAGTCATGGCGTTAAATGTGTGTGTCGTCTGGGTTAGCCCCATCGAGATCGCGTATTGCATATCGGCATACGTCGCATCGGTGTGCGCCGCCGACACGTTGATCCCACGCCGCGCACACTCACGGATCAGCCAATGATTTTCAGGGAATTCCGACGCAAGCGACATTTGCCGAACAATACCCATCTCAAGATAGGGCATCGCTTCGGCGGGATCAGCGCGGCGAACATGGGCGGGATTTTGTGCGCCGGGTCGCTTGGGGTTAATGAACGGACCTTCGAGATGCGCGCCGATCAACATCGCGCCGCCGTCAATGCGCCCAACCGTCGCGGCGATTGCTTCCAGCGCGCGGGTGATTTTCTCGCGGGTTTCCGTCCATGTCGTCGCCAAGAAGCCCGTCACGCCATGCGATGCATAAAACCGCGCCATCGCCCGCAGTCCATCTGGTGATGCGTCCATCGTGTCATGACCGACTGCGCCATGCACATGCACGTCGATAAAACCGGGCATGAGCGTATGCCCATTCGCGTTGACGGGTGCAGCAAATTCAAACTGCGGCGCATCGCCGCGCCCCATCGCTTGGATAATCCCATCTTGAATGAGCATCCACCCCGGCGCAAGGATTTGACCGGGTGCGATAATGCGCGCGTTGTGAACCAAATAGGCTGTAGTCATGGTATCGTCCTGCTGATACGCGGAACGGCAAAGACCGTCCTCATCGCCTTATAGCATACCGCGAGAGCGCACACAGGACACGACCACACGAAAAGCGGACTTACTCTCTGCGTTCCAACGTGTGCGACTCTGCTCGATCACGCTTCGAACGCCAAGGCGTACCTAGCAGCGGCAGCAGAAAACGATCCGCCCCCCACCACCCCGCCGTTTTCCACGCCAGAATCAGCAGCAGCGCGCCGAGCGCCATAAAAGCGTTGGTACTGGCAGCGCCCGCCATGATGAAATTCCAGTTCATAAACGCGCCGAAAAATGCCGCGACACCAACAAACGCGCCGATGATTAAGCCAATGCCGATTGCCGTTTCCCCAAACGCGATCAGCTTGGCAAACCATGTATACGCGCCGCTGTCGAGCAGTCCTTGAATGAAGTCTCGATACCATTGATAGGCAATAGGCGGTCTGCCCGTCTCAGGAATACTAACGGCATTTGTCCAGAAGCCGCGCAGTGCTTCCCCCGTTTCAATCCATGCTGGATTTTGCAGTTTCCCCCAACCGCTTTCCAGCCAAGGAATGCCAATCAACAAACGCACGATCAACCACAGCGGCGCAAGTCGAGTGTCATTGAATAATAACCGCGCTAAAGGCGGGTCTTCGATGATGGTTCCGCGAGTCGTTTTGACCATTCGAGTTGTGGGAACAGACATCGTGCATTCTCCTGATGATAGTCGTTCGGCGTAATTCTCGTAATGTGGATAATGTGAGTGCAGCGGTGAGATCACCCTTGCACTACTTTATTACCACGTCACATGGATGATTGATCGCTCTCCACCCTCGTTACGGTTGGGCTCATCCGGGTCATAGTACACGCGATAAGGCGTTGATTTTGGCAGAAAACGCCGGGCATATCCGTAAACAATCCCATAGGAAAAATCATCAGGGTACAGGTCGGTAAGGGTGATTTTGTAATGGGTGTCGCTCACTTTTTCACAAACGATTAACCCCACATCGGCGTTGCGATGAAGCGACTGGTAAAGTCGATTCCAGTCCATCAGCGCATCGGGCAGACTATCAATTTCAGGTTGTAACGGGATCGTTTCGCCAATTCGCAGCCCGATGGCGACCATATTTGTCGAACCGTTCGGGCCTTCATAGATTTCGTTAAAGGCTTTCAGCAAATTATCAACGGGATGCCATGTATTTGGTTCAAGCAGGTGCAGTCCATATTTATGCACAATCGGGGCAGTGTCTTCCCCCTGAAGATTTTCAATAAAGGCTTGTATAGTCATGCCAAAAATTTCGACATTGGGCGGAAAATTCAGACGACGCATGATTTCCCCCTAAAAAAGTTCTTTCTATATGTAAATATCCTTATTTAACACCCATTTTTAATTTCGTGCTGGATTACGAAGGATTTTCAGAGGGTGGTAATTCGTTCGTGGGCGGATCAAAAGTGACTTTCGCGTAGATTTCTTCAATTGCAAGCACACAGTTAATCGACGGAAGTTCCAGCGATCCGGTTAGGGCGTTTTGTTCGCTAAACAACCATGTCTGGTTGGGTTGTCGAATGTAATGAGTAATGTGCGGGCGATCCTGCGCGATGAGGACGTATTCCTGCACCGACTCGATACTTCGATACAGATCGAATTTGATGCTTTTGTCATATTGCTCGGTTGAGGGTGACAGCACTTCAATGATGAGCGTGGGATTGAGTAGATTATCCTCTTGTGCAAGCTGTGGATCGCCACAAACGACAACCACATCGGGATACACATAATCGCGCCAGCGCACCCGCACGCGCATGTCGTTGTGGAGTACGGCGCAGTTTCGCCCCTCTAATTGGTTGCCTAGTTTTCGTGCAACATTGGCAAGGATCATATTGTGCGCGAAGCTCGCGCCAGACATATTGAAGATTTCGCCAGCGACGAATTCGTGCTTTTCGTCGCTGGCGCGTTCAAACGCAAGATATTCTTCGGGTGTCCACTGTTTTTGAGGGAGTGCAGACATACGAGTTCCTTTCACCATCTCCTACAGGGTACACCCGAATATTATTACGGACTAGTCTCCGATGGTGAGCGTGTCTTTGGAAATTAACTCGCGCGATCCTTCGATATACTCCAAGCTCTGATGACGGAAGTACGTGTTATACAACTCGGCATAGTGACCACCCGCCGCCATCAGTTGGTCGTGACTTCCCTGCTCGATGATATTACCTTGACGCAGCACAATGATTCGGTCAGCATTCTTGATCGTCGAAAGACGATGGGCGATCACGACGCTGGTACGCCCCTTGAGCACCACGTCCAGCCCTTCTTGAATAAGCGTTTCCGTCAGCGGGTCAACACTGGCAGTCGCTTCATCTAAGATGAAGATCGATGGGTTTTGCATCAGCACGCGCGCCAGCGCGACCAACTGGCGCTGCCCCATTGACAGGCTTGCTCCACGTTCACCCACGGGCGTATTGATTCCCGCTGGAAGCGCATTAAGCCAATCGCCGCCGCCAACCTGCCGCGCCACCGTCAATACTTCTTCGTCGGTTGCGTCCGGTTTGCCATAGCGGATGTTATCCGCGACTGTGCCATCGAACAGGAACGGTGACTGTGTGACAATGCCTAAATGCGTGTGGTAATCGCTCAAGTCCAGCTTGCGAATGTCCACGCCATCAACGCGGATTTCGCCCTGCTGGAACTCATAGAAGCGGGCGATTAACTTACCAATGGACGACTTGCCCGATCCAGTGTGACCGACGAGTGCCAATGTCTCGCCCGCTTTGATCTTCAAAGAAAAATCGATCAGTACGGGTTCGGCTTCGTTGTAATGGAACCACACATGATCGAACTCAATTTCGCCCTTTATCGCCGGCAGTTTGACCGCGTCCGTTTGTATGACGCGCGGTTCAGCATCGATCAACGCGAACACGCGCTCACCTGCCGCCAACCCCAACTGGAATTGACTCCAAAACGATGCGATGCTCGTCAGCGGAAACCAGAACAGTGCCAGCCCTTGAATAAAGAGGAACCAATCGCCTGCCGTGAGACTGCCAGTTTGCGCGGAACGCCCGCCGAAATAGACGAGCGCCGCTGTGCCAATCCCTGCGATTAAGTTGAGAATCGGGAAGATGCTGCTGAATGTGTATCCAGTGCGGCGGTTGATACGATAGCTCTGTGAGTTCACATCCAGAAACTCATTGTAGATCGCGCTCTCTTGGCGAAACGTCTTAGCGACACGAATCCCGCTGATCGTTTCCTGAATGTGTGCGCTTACGACGGAATTGACGCGGCGCGACTGAGTAACCGTTGCGCGCGCGATGCGCCGGAACAACAGGGCAGTGATGATAATGAACGGTGCAAGCAGCAGCGTGAGCAGCGTCAAGCCGACATCGACGGTGAACAAGTAACCAATCAGCACCAGCACAATCAACACTTGACCGAGCAGTTCAATCGAGAGCGTGACCACCTGCGAGAACGCTTGTGTGTCTGACGTGACCCGCGCGACGATCTTGGCGGATGGAAACTGATCATAAAACGAAAGATCACGCTTCAGCACCGCGTCGAACGCATCTTCGCGCAGACGCAGTACCACATTCCCGACTGCTTCCGCGGTCAACCATTGGCGGATCGCGCTTGTGATCCACCCGAAGATACCAAGCAAACTGACGATGAATGCCGCCGTTAGAAGCTGCTCATCGCTTGCGCCACGCGAAATCGCGTCAATTTGACCGGAAATATAGATCGGCAGTCCAGTATACGTTGCGGTGTTCAGCGCGACCGCCACCGCCACCGCGATCATCCGCCCCGTTTCCGGTTTGAAGTAGCTGACGATCCGCTTGACGAGTATCCGGTCAGTATAGGCGCGGTCATAGGCTTCCGCGTCTAAGCCATCCATGATGAAACCCATAGACGAGTGTTCTCCCTGTATTAACTGCCAGCAATGGGCGCGGACACGGATTCGACGGGCGGCAGCGCCGCATCGTAGCGCGCGAAGATACGGCGGTATTCGGGGGACGAGCGCAGCAGGTCTTCATGTTTCCCGCGCGCGATCACCCGCCCTTGATCCAGTACCAGAATATGATCCGCCCAACGAATCTGTGACAGGCGATGCGTGATCAACAGCGTCGTGCGCCCCTGCTGCGCGCGGCGAATTGCCCGTTGAATCTCATCTTCCGTCGCGCTGTCGATGGCGCTGGTCGAGTCGTCCAAAATCAAGATACGTGGATTGCTCAAGAACGCGCGTGCCAATGCGATACGCTGACGCTGCCCGCCAGAAAGTGTCACACCGCGTTCCCCAACTTCCGTTTGATAACCATTCGCAAACGACATAATAAAGTCGTGGGCTTGGGCTTCTTTCGCCGCTTGTTCGATGCGTTCCTGTGGCGTATCTGGTGCGCCAAATGCGATGTTTTCCGCCAGCGTCCGGCTGAACAAGAATACATCCTGCTCAATCTTGCTAATCTGCGAACGAAGCGCGTCCATACTCCATTCGCGCACGTCTACGCCGTCAATCAAGATGCGCCCCTCTGTCACATCATAGGTGCGGTTGATCAATTCGGTGAGCGTGCTTTTGCCCGATCCGGTCATGCCGACGATAGCGACTGTTTCGCCCGGATTGACGGTGAACGAGATGTTCTCCAACAAACCGCCATCTTCAAAACCGAAGCTGACATTATCGAATTCGATCTTGCCCTGAATGGGCGCAGCGTGACCGTCGGCATTTTCGTCGAGATCGGTTTCCGCGCGGATGATGTTGAGAATACGTCCCGCGCAGGCGATCCCACCTTGAATCAACGACATCGAGAACAGCGATATGAACACCGGAAAGCGAAGAATCGTCATCAAACTCATCACGACGATGATGTCTGGTACGCTGACGATATTCTGACGATACAGGATCAACCCGTGCAAGAACGTCAGCCCCAACGCGATCCCGTAGAGCAGAATCGGTAGATAGCCCGCTTCGGTGACCCCCTGCTTGACAAAGTATTTGCGGAACGCGCGCGCGTTTGTGCGGAACTTATCGCGCTCGAATGATTCACGCGCACTCGCCTTGACGATCTCGATCCCGCTGATGGTTTCTTCCAGTCCGGCGTTCATAATGCCGAACTTTTCGCGCTGCGTTTCGATGACCGGATTCAAGCGGCGGGCGTATTGGCGCACCGTAATGATGTACGTGGCGATAAATAAAATGGGCACAAGCGTGAGTTCCAAACGGACGCTGCCGATAAATGTCAGCGGCACGACGATGCCGAACACGGTATCAAAGATGAACAAGATACCGGGATTGATCATCATGTTGAGCTGCTTCATATCGTCGGTGGCGCGCGCCATGATATCCCCGACGCGCTGGCGGTCATGGAATGTTTGACTTTTCGCCAGCAGGCTGATGTAGAGTTCTTCGCGCGCGTCGTGTTCGAGCTTCTGAGCTAACGTTTCAATGGAAAGCGAAGCAAGCAGCGATGACACCGCGTCGATAACGAGAAATGCCAGCACGCCTAAACTGATCAGCAGCAGCGCGTTCTCGGCTGTCGGGTTAAGAATTTCATCCGCCGCCTGACCAATGAGGATGCCGCGCGCATACGAAAAAGAAAAGTACGCCGACATAAACAGCCCGAACGAAGCGAGCATAAACAGCTTGTGCCGCCAAATATGCGAAATCAGCCAGCGCACCGCTCCAGAATGATTGTAAACATATGCATTTTCGACTGTGAACTCACGCTTAGGTGTGTTGCTTGCTTCTGCGAAGTCGTTCACTGTCTGCTGTGATGGATCGTTAATTACCGTTGCCATGTATCCCCTCTAAAGTAGAGAAGCAAAGAGCGCGGTTCTCAACATGGAGAACGAACGCGCTCTACCTCTAAATGCATTATCGTGCGTAATCGTGAAAATGTTCAAATCTCACGCCGCCCCGCAAAACGTCTAGGTCATGGACGCAGAAACCAACGTGATGTTTGTCATGTTTTGTCGTGTCCCTTGTCGTTATGCGGTAGCGCAAGCACACGTATAATGATGCCAACCGCTTTTCAACAGGATCGACGACTGATGCGCCGCCTTTCCCAACAAAGTCAGCCATCCCGAACACAACATTGGGTCATCTTAACCATAATTATCGGAGTTGGCTTTTTAAGCGCGTGTACGACACCGCGATCTTATATGCCGCCTGTCATCGATCCCGACCACCGGATGAGTCCGCCATCTAACCTGACCGATCCTGTGTTGCTAGAAGGGAAACAGCACTATGACCTGCTGTGCGCGCACTGTCATGGTTACACTCTTGGCGGACAGCTTCCACAGACGATTCAGCAAACGCTGGACTTAGGCATGATCACCGTCCCGCCGCACGATTCGACGGGGCATACGTGGCAGCACCCTGATCAACTGTTGATTCGCACCATCCGCGAAGGCATTCAAAATCCGCTGGCGCAGTATCCCATGCCTGCGTTTGGAAGCGCGTTAACCGATGCACAGTTGAATGCCATTCTCGCTTACATCAAGACCTATTGGACAGAAGAACAGCGCCAGTATCAACAGCGACTGACCGATAATTGGGCACAGCTAGATGCTCGATTCGGTATGAACGACAATGAGATCGCGACAGCGGAAGCCGCTCTATAGCAGCGCGAGAGAAACTTATTTCTACCTGCGCGTCCACGCATTGCGTGTCATCGAATCATTAACGCAGCATCAATCGTGAAGTCGGGGACAACCAGTGTTTGTATCCCTGCCGTAACCGTTTCCAGTCCGATCACTTCACCTGTTGCCGGCGTGATCCACACTGCCGCGCCTGTGACAGGCACATTCAGCGTGATCGTCAAGTCGCGAGTCGGGTTTGTTTGGTCGAGCGCAGCCACAATATAGGCTGCCGCCATTGATGGAGATTGCAGCGCATACGCTCGCGCGAGTTCAGGATGGCTGACTCGCACAGACTGAATGACTGCATCCTGATCCACCATCTGCGTGAAATCTTGCAAAACGCGCACGTATGCGCGCTCTTCCGCGCCCAAGTAGATATTTGCAGCGGAAGGATGGAGATAATCCATCGCGTGGCTGGTGTTCCAAAAGATGAACACCGCTTCGTTGAAAAATGCTGTCCACAAACGGATACGCATTCGCCGCGCCGAAGTTACATCCCAGTTTTGTCCTGTGTTCCCTTGTTCGCCAAAGATGATCGGTTTACCAAAGGATGTGTAGCGCGCGATTTCTTGCACTGTGCGTAAGTCCGACTCCAGCGCCGATTCGCGTTCATACCAATGTGGCGATGTAATGTCAATAAATGGCAAATCAGGGCGTTCCCAACTGGTACTGATGGGATGCTGGTATGGATCGATGCGGCGAATATGCTCGACGACACTCCGATACCATGCATCGCTGGGCGCTCGGCTTTCGTTCATGAGTTCCCAAAAATCGACATATGCGCCATATCGGTTGACAATGTACTCCACAGCGCGATGGATCGCTGCCATTTCTTCAGGGTTTTCCGCACCGTTGGGATAGGGTGGCGAAAAGCTGAATAACACCATATACACCCGAAAACCGTTCTCGCGCAGCATTCGCAGCAGTTCATCGCCCCAACGTCCTTCGCGCAGTCGATAGGTGTTGCCTTCCGGGCTGATGCGCCCGAACAACCCAAATGCACAGTTATTTTGGCTCACGCGGAACAGGTTGAATCCCGCCGCGCCGTATGTCTGCAAATACGTTTCCATATCGACACGGTTTCCGGTACGATCTTGTTCTGTTATTCGTTCTCCAACGGGAGGGCGCAGCGGACCGTCCATCCCCATTTCATTAAAGGGGGTGTCATCTTCATCGCGGTCAAGGATGCAGTCGCCCAACCCAACAGGGTAAAACGGTTCGCCATTGTCAAAAACCCAGCGCATCGGATTAGCCGGATTTTGACGCACAAATCCTGCCGATGAACTTTCCGTCACAGTGAATGTTCCACTGTAGTCGCGGTTCTGAGTCCCATCGCCGATACGCACATTCCAAACCCATTCGCCCACTACAGTGGGAGCAAAACGCACACGATAATCATTCGCGGCGTAGTGGAAACCGCCGATGTTATATGATCGCCCATCGGGTGAGGTAAATACCGCCGAAACAACCACATCTTCATGGGGATTGGTGTAAACGCCGCTGCGCCATGTGAAAGGAATTTCGATCACGCTGTATGCCGGCACAGACAAATTGATCAATTCCGCACCTGTCGGCGTGGGAGTAATTTGCTCTAATGCCGCTTCACGGGTTGCAGTTCGCATATCGTCTCGTACCGTTCGCGTTTGTATCGAGTTGGGATCGAATACAATCGACGGCGCGGGCGATGGACGCGGAATCGGTGTCGGCGCGTCAACGACGGTGAAAGTTCCACGATACTCTTGCAGGGTGATCCCATCAGTGAAGATACCGTACCATGACCACAACCCCATTTCGCCCGGAAAAAAGATCACGCGCCATAGACTGGGCGGCTCGTACACACCAATCACACTCTGAGTTGTCCCGCTTGGGGAAACGAACGTCACCACTAACGAGACATAATTCTGCGGCTGCGGATATAACGCGCCCGTCCACAGGAACGGAAGATCGAACAGCGAGTTGATGGGAATTGGATTCAACGCATCGACAGTTACTGGTGTCGAAACAGGGTTTTGCCCCGCGACAGGTGTCCGCGTCGTGAATGTCAGCGCCAATAACAAACCAACGTACACAACCACAACACCGAAGCGGTGGGCGATAACATTTTGT
This sequence comes from Anaerolineae bacterium, assembly GCA_034434595.1. GTDB lineage: Bacteria > Chloroflexota > Anaerolineae > Aggregatilineales > Phototrophicaceae > Flexifilum. Next base: position 638,989 of record DAOTZD010000003.1, on the reverse strand, counting down.
GGCAGACTTCGGCTCACAACACTCTCACCATTGAACGGGCAGCAGCTCCGCTTTATACCATGCCTCAAGCGCAGCAATCAACAGTATACAGTGAGTAATTCTTTTATTGGTTTTTTACAAATTGACCACTTTAACCACTTTCACCAAAAAATCACATCAGTTATCATTTCTCATCATGCGCCGCAGTTGCCACGTGCGTCATTGATCACTGTCTTGCACACTTTTTCATAATACGTCGTTTGAAGGAGTCTTCCCCTATGAAGAAATCACTTTTCGCCATTTTTGTTGTCGTTGTGCTAGCGCTCGGCGCGCTGGTGATGCCGACCTTTGCCCACGAAAGCCGTGATCTGGGTGATATTATCATCGTGTTTGGCTGGTGGTCTGAACCCGCCATCGTCGATGAACCGAATGGTCCCGAATTGTTTGTCTACGCCCGCAACGCCGACGGTTCACGTGGTGATCGTATTGAAGGTGGTGAATTCATGGTGGAAGCGCGCTTTGGCGATCAAACCACCACGCGCGAACTGCGCCCCGCCTTCCGCGATCCCGGTCATTACATCGCCGAAATTTTCCCAACTATGACAGGCGACTATGAATTCCACGTCACCGGCACCATCAACGGCATCGAAGTTGATGAAGTGTTCACGTCTGCCGATGGTAGTTTCAGCAGCATTGAACCCGCCACTGATCTTCAGTTCCCAGTAGAAACCACGACGTTGGCGGAACTTCTCGAACGCATCGCCGCGCTCGAAGCGCGCATCGCTGAACTAGAAGCCCAGCTTGCCGCTGCTGGATCGTAACCGCCTAAGCATTTAGCAAAAGCCCCTGTTAACAAAAGTCGCAAGGGGATGCGCGGCAGTGTATGCCATCGTCGTTGCGACTTTGCTTTTTCATCAATGCCTAAATTTTTGTCACCCTGTTAACATACGATAAACTTATCGTCCAATAAACAATTTGACCGCTCTTTCACATAAGCCGCCGCAAATTAGCGGTCATCGTTATTGAGGATACCCACTGATGTCATTGAATGCCCGCGTCACTGCGGTCGCGGTGCTAACCTTATTCACCATAACCGCTTATGTGCTGCTTCGGCTGCTGTTTTCGCCGCAAACTGTATTGACACCAGCACAGCCGACAGCCATCTCTCAAAACACAACCGATCCTACTTCGGCTGCATCGGTATCTGGCAGTCGTATCGACTCTGAACCGGGCGGCGGTATCGATGTTTCAGGCGATCCGTTTATTGATGAACCTTCGACTGATCCGCAACTTGAAGACCTTCCCCCCACGCCGCAAACTGCGCCGCCTGTGGTACTTTTACAGGGGCTTCCCATAGAAGGCGTTCCCACCGCATCAGTCGATCAAGGCTCACAACCGCTTGAATATACGCTGCAAGATGGCTACAAAGTCTTTAATCTCACCGCGCAGCCTGTCGCATGGGAAATTCTCGACGGCGTGCAGGTGACAGCGTGGGCATACAACGGCATGATTCCCGGCCCTCTCATTCGCGTGACCGAAGGCGACAATGTGCGTGTGAATCTGACAAATGCGCTCCCCGAACCCACGACTATTCACTGGCAGGCACGCGATATTCCGCTTGACCAGCAGGGCATTCCAGAAATGACGCAAAGCCCTATCGAGCCGGGTGATACCTTCACCTATGAATTTACCGCTAGCGCCGCCGGATCATACAGTTACTATTCGTTTACGAACCGCACGGTGCAGGTTGCGCTTGGATTGTTCGGCGCATTCATTGTTGATCCGGCTGAACCGGACGAGCCTGCCCCCGCCGTTGACATCCCTATCATGCTTTCTGAATGGCGGGTGACAGGTAGCTTGACTTTCCCGGCAGCATCTGTCGGCGGCGCAGAACCCAATTACTACACCATCAATGGCAAGTCCTACCCCGATACTGCGCCGATCAATGTGCAGGTAGGGGATCGTGTCCGTTTGCGAATCTATGGCATGAGCGCCTTCTCTCATCCTCTCCATTTGCAAGGCGCGTCATTCACGGTTGTCGGCATTGACGGAATCGCATTGGCTGAAAACAGGCGCTACATCACCGACACGGTTGTCATTCATCAGGGTGGGCAAATTGACATTGAATTCACACCAACTCAAACGGGCATAATGCTGCTTAAATGCAATATTGGTCTGCACACCATCAACAACTTTGGTTTGGAAGAAGGCGGGTTGGTGCTGCAAATGAATGTCAGTGAGCGCGAGTGAATTTTCTGGAGTGACAACCATGCAGCGCCAATCGCGCCGACTGCTGATCCTGTTGATCATGTTAATCACAGCGGGCATAAGGGTACTTCCAGTATTCGCGCACGCCAACCTATCCGAATCTTCTCCCCAAGCGAACGCGGTACTTGATTCCGCGCCGCCGGAAATTCGGCTGTGGTTCACTGAACCGCTTGAACCCGCATACAGCCGCATTCAGCTTATCGACTCGACAGGTGCGGTCATTGAACTTCCCCCAAGCCAAGTCGATCCCAATGATCCATACCAGATGTTCATCGTGACTGACACCCTTACTGAAGGTATCTATACCGTGTCATGGCGTGTTGTGTCCGCCGCCGATGGTCATCCGACGATTGGCAGCTTTCCGATCACAATTGGCGCGGTGGTTGGCGGCACAACTACCGCTGCTGAAATCACCGAAAGCATCCCTGTCACGGATTCTGCCGTGCGCTGGATCAACCTGTTGAGTCTCACGCTCACAGTGGGCAGTATTGGTTTCTGGAAGTTCGTATGGTCGCCATCCGTCAAAGAGCGTGATCCACGCATCGAACACCGCATGGCAGTATTGATCTGGATCGGCTGGATCGCGCTCGGCATCAGCGGGGCACTCCTGCTGATGATGCAGGCAGCACTTACGCTGGGTATTCCCATTACGGAAGTCATCGGCAATTCGGGGATTAATGCGTTTGTATCCTCATCACGGTTTGGCGAATTATGGCTTATTCGTATCGCGGTTTGGCTTGGTTTAGGTGGAGTACTGTATTTCGCTCTTGTAGATCGCTGGTTCTTGTGGGTTGCGCTGTTCATGGGAATCGCAATGCTGCTCATAACCAGCTTGTACAGCCATGCCAGCGCCGCCCCAACAGACACCATCGCTGCCATTCTCGCTGACTGGCTGCATCTTGGCGGCACGGCTTTATGGGTCGGCGGATTAATCCAATTCGTGAACGTGATTATTGCGTTGCAGCGTCGTCCCGCTGAAATCAACCGAACAGAAACGTTAAGGGCGCTTGTAGGTTACTTCTCCAACTTCGCTCGTGTCGCGGTGATAAGCTTGTTTGTCACTGGGTTTTACGCTGCATGGCTGCATGTTCATACTGTAGATGCATTGCTCTCGACGCTCTATGGCAATTTGCTGCTGCTCAAATTGGGGCTGTTCTTCCCCTGCTTGATCATCGCCGCGATCAATTTGTTCTTCACAAATCGCGGGCTGGCAGCGGGTAAAGACATCTGGGCGACCCGGCTCCGTGGGCTAGTCGGGACGGAAATTGTACTCACAGTGTCTGTGCTTGCGATTGTCGGCGCGATGACTTCCATCGCGCCCGCCAAAGTGATTGCAGACGCGCGCGCTGTCCAAGCTGCTCAGCAAGTTCCGCCAAACCCTTACACCCAAACGCTTGTGACAGACAATATAACCGCTGTGCTGAACGTTGAACCCGGCTATGTCGGCGCGAATACCTTCACAATCACGCTAACGGATGAAAACGGCGCGCCCGTTGAAAACGCGACCCGTATTCGTTTCACCTTCCGTAACTTGTCGGGCAGCGATACGCAAAGTGAACTCCGCTTCGAGCATCAGGGTGGTGGAGTGTATCTCACACAGGGCGCGAACATCGGTTCACCCGGCGATTGGCGGATGCGCGCGATTGTGGCGATTCCGCAGCAGTTTGACCGGACATATGATTTTGAGCATACCTTTGATGCCGCGCCCGCGCCGCCGCCCGCCCCGCAGCTTGATCCCTATGCGCCGCTGCCCAATCGCACCCCCATTCTGCTGGTAATAGGCTTGTTCGCGTTAGGAATTGGCGGCTTCTTCTTGGGCGAAAGTCGTATGCAAATAGGGCGCGGAGCAGGCTTTATCGCAGTCGGGTTAGTTGTGGTGGGAATCGTGTTTCTCATCAGCGGACTATCGACTATCCCGGTTTAGCAGCCGGGACAGCTCTCGTATGATTTTTCGCAAGCTGTCCCTTATAAAATCATAGGGGATTCACTCAACGTTTTAACTTCAAAATCAATATCCCTAACGGCGGCACAGTAAGTGCTAAACTGCAAGGCATCCCGTGTGACGGCGAATCCTGCGCTTGAACTGCGCCGCCGTTGCCCACATTCCCGCCCCCATATTGTTCGGAATCGCTGTTTAGCAGTTCACTGTACGTGCCGTGTTCCGGCACGCCAATCCGGTAATCTCTGCGAACTACAGGCGTAAAATTGCACACAACCACGAGAAAATCGGATGGATCATCGGCATAGCGAATGTAGCTAAACGTGCTGTTGTCAGCATCGTTTGCATCTATCCACTGAAAGCCTTTGTAATCGAAGTCGTGTTCGTACAGCGCGGGCTGCGCCTGATACAGCGTGTTGAGGTCACGCATCCATGCTTTCATGCCTTGATGTGTCGGCATTTGCAGCAGTTCCCAGTCCAAGCCGCGATTTTCGCTCCATTCGCGCCACTGACCGAATTCTTGCCCCATGAACAGCAGTTTTTTGCCGGGATGTGTCCATTGATACCCGTACAGCAGGCGCAGCGACGCGAATTTTTGCCACCAATCGCCGGGAATCTTCTCAATTAACGATCCCTTGCCGTGGACCACTTCGTCATGGCTCAGCGCCAGCACAAAATTCTCGTTGAAGGCGTAAATGAGTGAGAATGTCAGTTTATTGTGATGGAAGCGGCGATAAATCGGGTCTTTTGAAACATATTCGAGCGTATCGTGCATCCAGCCCATGTTCCACTTATAGGTGAAACCCAATCCTCCAATATACACCGGACGCGACACCATCGCCCACGCCGTCGATTCTTCGGCAATCGTGACCGCGCCGGGCGCTTCTTGATGCACCAACGTATTGAACTCACGGATGAATGACACGGCTTCAAGGTTTTCATTTCCGCCAAATTCGTTGGGAATCCACTGACCTTCTTTGCGGGAAAAATCGAGATACAACATGGACGATACGGCATCGACGCGCAGCCCATCAATGTGATATTTCTTCAACCAGAACAGCGCATTAGCGATCAAAAAGTTGCGAACTTCGTTGCGCCCAAAATTGAAAATGAGCGTCCCCCAATCGGGGTGTTCCCCTTTACGTGAGTCTTCGTGTTCGTATAAATGCGTTCCGTCAAAATATGCCAGCGCGTGACCATCTTTGGGAAAGTGCGCCGGAACCCAGTCGAGAATCACGCCGATATTGTTTTGATGGCACACATCAACAAAGTACATGAAATCTTGGGGCGTACCGTAGCGGCTCGTTGGGGCGAAATACCCCGTCACCTGATACCCCCACGACGCATCCAATGGGTGTTCCGCGATAGGCATCAATTCGATATGCGTGAAGCCCAATTCTTTGACATACGGCACAAGCTCATGGGCAAGCTGGCGATAGCTCAAGAAACCGCCGTTTTCGCCTTCACTGCGTTTCCACGAACCGAGATGCGCCTCATATATCGAAATAGGCGCGGAAAGTCCGTTGCGTGCTTCGCGCCCACGCATCCATTGATCATCATTCCAGTCATAGGTATCGATGTTGACGACGATTGACGCATTGCGGGGGCGGCGTTCCGAGAAATAACCATACGGATCGGTCTTATCCGCGCGGTAGCCCATATTGTGTGACCGAATCCGATAGCGGTAAAGCGAACCTTCCGGCGCTTCGGGAATAAATAACTGCCAAATGCCCGTTTCGTGGTGAAGCTGCATAGGGTGAACCCGCCCATCCCACTGATTAAAATCACCAATTACGCTTACGCTAAAGGCATTTGGTGCCCACACGGCGAAGCGCGTCCCACGCACGCCGTTGATCTCGACTAAATGCGCTCCCATCAAGTCATAGCTGTTCAAGTGCTTGCCTGCACGAAGCAGATATACATCCATATCGCCCATCGAAAGTGGGAAGGCATACGGGTCTACGAACGAGTGCTGTGAACCATCTTCATGGGTGGCTTCAAAGTGATAGCGCAGTCCGTCGATCTTTCCGTCGAATACTGTTTCAAACAGACCTTCTGGCTTCACTTTGGTCAGCGTTACACGCTCATTCGTCACATCGTTGACGAAGGTCAGTGAAGCGGCAGCGGGACGGATCGCACGCACCACGAACTGCTTTGTGCTGATGGCATGAATCCCCAATAAGCTGAACGGCTCGCCATGATCTCCATTGAGGAGCGCATTAAGGGCTGGCGCTGGAATGTCGTTAAACGATTTGTATGCCATAGGATTTTTGTGTTTTGCCTAAAAGGACATTTTGACTAAACAGGCGAATTATAAACGGGATGCGCGGCAAATCACAAAGACTATAGCAGTATCCCCCACTTGTGTGGGGTTGACGGATAAAAACAATTCGATACCATTCTAATTAGATGTACATCTAAATTACTGTGCCGCAACGAGAAAGTGAAACAACATCATGTCTATCGTTATGACCCAGCAATGGCTCTTGGAAATCTTCAAGGCGCTGGGCGATGAAAACCGGCTGCAAATGCTCCAATGGTTAGCGGAAAGCGAATGCAATCCCAGTACACTTGCGGAGAAACTCAGCCTAACCGAGCCAACCATCTCGCATCATCTTGCCAAACTGCGTGAAGCGCGGTTGGTTACACTGCGTATGGAAGGGAATAACCACTTCTACCGCGCGAATGCAAGCACGTTAACACTGTTTAAGAACGCGGTGCAATCGGTGGAAAAGATTCCAGCGTCGCATCCCGTTGAAACTGACAGGCGATGGCTCGACCTGCTGCCGGACACGTTCAGCGACGATGAGCGCAAACAGCTTGGCGATATGACCTTCAACGGGATACTCAAACGAATCCCATCTAAGCAGGCAAAGCTGGGGCTGGTACTGCGGTGGATTGCGACCAAGTTTGAGGCGGATCGGTTGTATACCGAACCGGAAGTCAACACCATCATCAAGACCGTGTTCCCAAGCGATCACACAACGCTGCGGCGCGATCTGGTCGATTACGGATTTTTGCGCCGTGAACGTGGCGGCGGTAAATACTGGCTCACCCCGCACGATGAGCAAACACCTGCCGCTGTAACATCTGATACGGCGGACGACAACATCGCTGATGATGACTAAGCTGTTCAACAATCGGGCGCGACAACCTGAATGTCGCGCCCTTTAACATTGCACCACCACAAACGAATTGACATTTACTATCTATTAATAGTATGTAATGCCTGTGCCAATTTTCAGCCGCTTGCCACATATAATGACACATCTTCCCTTAAGGGCATTTCACAGATATGTCAGGATATGTCACATGAATTCATGCAGCGCCTCACTTAAGCGAGCAATCCCCTGCTCGATTTCATCTTCACTCATGAGCGCAAAACATAGCCGCAGATGCGAATCATCGTTCCCATCGACAAACGATGCTGACCCCGCGAAAAAGTCTACCCCCAATGTATTCGCCCGCCCCAATAATGCTTTCACCGAGACATGCGGCGGGACTTTCGCCCACACGAAGTAACCGCCATTCGGCGCGTCCCATTCCAGCCATGCTGGGGCGTAACGGTCAAGCGCCGATACCATCGCATGGTGCTTGCGTTTGTACAGCGCCCGCGCTCGTTCGACCTGCGGCAAGAACTCTCCCCGTTCGGCAAACGACGCGACAATCTCGCTGCTCAACAGGCTGGATGCGCCATCAGCTTTGCCCCGCTTGTACAAAGCGATCTTGTCAGCCGGTGCATATATCCACCCCAAGCGAAGCGCGGGCATAATCAGCTTGCTGACTGATGCCACCGTTGCGACACGCCCGCTGTCATCGAGCGATTGAATCAACGGCGGCGGCGGGCTTTCAAAGTACAGGGGTTGATACGTCGCATCCTCAAGGATGGTGAACCCATATTGGCGCGCCAACGCGATCAGCCCGCGACGGTTTTCGACAGTGGCGCAGATGCCAGTCGGGTTGTGGAACGCGGGGATTGTGTAGACGACTTTCACACGCGATCCGTATTGGCGAAGCGCCAGTTCCAGCGCACTCAAGTTAATGCCGTCGTGTCCCATCGGCACACTGACAATTTGCACGCGGCACGCTTCGATGATGGTCACGGCGAAATAGAACGTTGGACTTTCGACAATGACCACATCATCGGGAGAAGTAAGCGCGCGGCACACAATGTCAATGCTCGCCAGCGCCCCGGTTGTGAGGATGAGTTCATTTGTCTGCACAGGTATGCCGTACAATTCGTGCAGCATAGCAGCAATCTGTTCACGGGCAGGCTGCGATCCGGCAACATCGCCCGCATACTGCATCCCGCGATTTTCGCGCAGCAAATCCGTTGTGATCGCCAGCAGCAGGTCGCGCGGCACCAGCGCGAGATCAGGGTAGCCCGTCTTAAAGTCGATGCGTCGTTGTTCGGTCATAGAAGTAAAGTTTCCCTAAAAAGATTGTAGAACAGTATAGCGGGGAAGAAATTCAGTGGGCATTTTTGGTATGATGAACAGCACACTCGAACAAAGGATGTTTTTATGACCTCAACCGACTCTGCAATTGACGCATCGCAGACGGCATCCAATCCCATCGACTCCAACGACACTGCCGCCGATAATTCACCCACACTCTCGCGCAAGAAATCGAAAACTAAGACACTTCGCCGTACATTGGAACTGTACAACACCTCACCTCTGCCCATCGGGCAAGGTCGTCCGCTACCTTACGGCGCATCGCCTATCGCAAATGGTGTGAATTTCTCAGTTGCATCGCAGCACGCGGAAGGATGCGTGCTGGTGCTGTACGAAAAAGGCGCGGACAAACCGTTCGCGGAAATCCGCTTCCCCGACCAATTTCGTGTCGGCAACGTGTTCACAATGGCGGTCTATAACATCGACTATCGCAAAATTGAATACGGGTATCGTATGTTTGGTCCGTTTAATCCCTCACAAGGACACCGCTTCAATCCTGACGTGATCCTGCTGGATCCGTATGCACATGCTGTGACCGGGCGCGGTGAATGGGGTGTGATGGGCGGCTACGGCGGCGAGTATCCGCATCGTGGGCGTGTGGTATCGCACGAATTCGATTGGCAGGGCGATAAGCCGCTGTATTTGCCAAGCGAAGACCTGATCATCTACGAAATGCATGTGCGCGGTTTCACCAAACACCCCACCAGCGGCGTGCGTTTTCCCGGCACCTACGCGGGCATCGTCGAGAAGATTCCGTATTTGAAAGACTTGGGCGTGAATGCAGTCGAACTGCTGCCCGTGTTCGATTTTGACGAGTTCGAAAACCGCAAGGAAGTCCCCGAAACAGGTGAGATTCTGTTCAACTATTGGGGTTACAGCACGGTGAACTTTTTCTCCCCAAAAGCGGGATTCGCGGCGGGCGGTAAAACAGGCGGCGAAGTTGAAGAATTCAAGTACATGGTACGCGAACTCCACCGCGCCGGAATCGAAGTCATTCTCGATGTGGTGTTCAACCACACCGCTGAAGGCAACGAACATGGTCCTACGATCTCGTTCAAGGGAATCGACAACCGCACCTACTACATGCTCACGCCGGAAGGCTACTACTACAATTTCAGCGGCACGGGCAACACCTTCAACTGCAATCACCCAGCGGTCATGGGCATGATCATCGATTGTTTGCGCCATTGGGTGACGGAATATCACATTGACGGTTTCCGATTCGATCTCGCGTCAATTTTGGCGCGGCGCGAAGATGGGATGCCGTTAAGCGACCCACCGCTGCTGAAGAACATCGCGCATGATCCTATTCTTGGACGCGCGAAATTGATCGCGGAACCATGGGACGCTGGCGGACTCTATCATGTGGGGGCGTTTCCGGCATATGGTCGCTGGGGAGAATGGAATGGCAAATACCGCGATGCGATCCGTAAGTTCATTCGCTCAGACGCGGGACAAGTACCGGAAATGATCCAGCGCATTATGGGATCGCCGGACTTGTACTCGACACGCGGTCCAATTGCGTCGGTCAATTTTATCATCGCGCATGACGGATTCACGCTCCATGATCTGGTGTCATACAACGAGAAGCACAACGAAGCGAATCTTGAAGGCAACCGCGATGGCGCAAACGACAACAACAGTTGGAACTGCGGTGTTGAGGGGGAAACGGATGATCCTGCTATTCTCACGCTCCGCAAGCGACAGATGAAAAACGCGATGGCGATTTTGCTCGTCAGTCAGGGCGTGCCCATGTTCCTAATGGGCGATGAAGTCGCGCGCACGCAGAAAGGTAACAACAACACCTACTGCCAAGACAATGAACTCAACTGGCTGGACTGGTCGCTCATCGAAAAGAACGCGGAAATCTACAACTTCTTCAAACATATGATCGCGTTCCGTCACTGGCATCCGGTCTTGCGGCACGGATATCACTTACGTGGGACGGACTACCAGAACGCGGGCATCCCTGACATTAGCTGGTTTGATGTCGATCTTTCGCCTGCTGCCAGCGCGGAAGAACGCCTGACGATGGCATTCATGCTGTCCGGCGCGCACGCGAAAGGTGGCTTGGCGCAAGATAACGATGTGTATGTCGCCATGAACATGCACTGGGAAAGCCAGTATTTCTCGCTGCCCCAAATCAAAGGCAAACGCTGGTATGTATTCGTCAATACGGGTGTAGACGCGCCCTATGACATTTGCCCGCCGGGGCAGGAGACACGGCTCTCCGATCAGATCAATTTGATGCTTTCCCCGCGTTCAGTGGTCATCTTGATTAACCGCGATGCCGCGCCGGACGAAATCGACGCGGTTTCGGATATGGTCGAAGAAAGCGATCATGCCGTGGACGCAGAAGCCATCGCCATCGCACAGGAAAACGCAAACCTTCCAACGGATGCCAGCGGAGAAACAACCGATTAGCAGCTCGCGGTACAGTTAATTTGAGGGCGACTTCCCTGAACACGAAGTCGCCCTTTTGATTCCCCCTGTCACCCTATTTACAAGCCCATCAAAATTGAATAAAATTAATCTATTGGCGCGCTTTTCAAATTTTTATTTTGTGTTTAATGGAACTATCTGAATAATTATTGACAGCACACAGGAGTCGTGAAAGATTATGAATAGAGATATCGACGATATTGACCGTCAGATACTCACGGCGCTGCAAAACGATGGCGCGATTAGCAACGCGGAATTGGCGCGGCGTATTTCGCTCTCGCCGCCTGCTGTTCATGCGCGCATCAAACGGTTAGAAGAGTTGGGCTACATCAAGCAGTATCTCGCCCTGCTCAACCGCGAACTGCTTGGCTACGACATGCTGTGCATGGTGAGTGTGACACTTCAGCGGCATCAGCCAGAGCAGATCGACAGCTTTCACGATGTGGTGCGCGGAATGCCGGAAGTGTTGGAGTGTTATTTCTTAACGGGTGACCATGATTACCTGCTCAAGGTGGTGGTACGCAATCGAAAAGAACTCGAACGCTTTTTGATGGACAAACTAACACGGATACCGGGCGTGGCGCGAGTTTCGACCAGTCTGGTGTTGGGAGAAATTAAACAAACGCTCTCGCTGCCGCTGGAGCGGGACGCTGACTAGCGTCAGCGGGACGCAGACAGTTAAAGCATATTCAGGATCGTAAGCGGCAGGTTGACAACTAAAGAGTATCGAGGATCATCCTTCCATGATCGCTTTGAGTTCCGAAGTGGCGCATCTCAAACGCTCGGTGATGCGCGACCTACTAGGGCTTGCCACCGCGCCCGGAATCATTTCGCTGGCGGGTGGACTGCCCGCGACGGAAGCCCTGCCGCTGGCGCAGTATCACGAGTGCATGACTGCTGTTATGCAGCGTGATGGCGCACGCGCGATGCAATATGCTCCGCTTCTCCCTTCCCTGCGCGCATGGATCGGGGCGTATATGCGTTCGCGCGGCGTGGACTGCACCGACGAGCAGGTGTTCATCACCAACGGCGGGCAGCAGGGTCTAACGATCCTTTCGCGCTTGTTTCTCGATCCCGGTCAGCCTGCCGTCATTGAGGCAGCGACCTTCACGGGCATCCAGCAAGTGACTGCCGGACGCGGCGCGGATGTGATCACCGTGCCGACGGATTTGGAAACAGGCGTTGACGTAGATGCGCTCGAAACTGTTTTCCGCAAGCACCGCCCCCGCCTTGCGGTCATCATCCCCGATTTTCACAACCCGCTAGGTGTCAGCCTGTGCCGCGAAAAGCGCGAACGGATTGCCCAGCTTGCCACACAGTATGAAGTGCCCGTGATTGAAGATGATCCGTATTCGGCGCTGCGTTTCATGGGCGAAACACTCCCGCCGATCAAGGCATTCGATCATGATGGCTGTGTGTTCTACGTCGGATCGTTCTCCAAGATGTTTGCGCCTTCGGTGCGGCTTGGCTGGATTGTCGCACCCGCACAGTTGATCCCGAAAATCACTGTGATCCGCGAAAGTATCGATCTGGAATCGTCCATCCTCACCCAAAGCGCGGTGTATGAGTTCTTATCGCGCGGTCTGCTCGATCAACACCTTGCGCGGCTGAACGCGATCAACTTTGAACGGCGCAACACGCTGATTGACGCGCTGGAAACGCATTTCGCCCCGATGGGCGCGACATGGACACATCCCGAAGGCGGGTTGTTTGTGTGGGTAACGCTGCCCGAAAGCGTCAACACATGGTCGATGTTTGAAGATGCCGTGCGCGAAAAAGTGATCTATATCCCCGGTGCCGCGTTCGCCGTCGATGGCGGGTTCTGCAATACCATGCGCTTGAATTTCTCCAATACCCAACCAGACGTGATCCGCGAAGCGGTGGCGCGGTTGGCGAATGTTGTTCAGCAAACTTTAGAAAAGGATGCCGTTTATGGTAGATAACGTGATCGCTTCCCGTCCCATGACGGAAGAAGCCGACTTCTTGCAGATCAAGAACATCGACCACATTCATCTGTATGTGGGCAACGCCAAACAGGCGATGTACTACTGGTGGAAGGGCTTCGGATTCAAGCCGATTGCCTACAGCGGTTTGGAAACGGGCAACCGTAAGTTCGCGTCGTATGTGCTGGAATCGGGCAAGATTCGCCTTGTGGTGAGCGCGGCGTATTCGCCCACACATGAAATCGCGGCGCATCATCTGCTGCACGGCGACGGCGTGAAAGTGGTCGCGCTCACAGTAGACAGCGTGACACAAGCATATCAAGCGACGACTTCACGCGGCGCGGTGAGCGCATGGGAACCCCGCGAAGAACGTGACGAATTCGGCGTGTATCGGACGGCAGCGATCTACACCTACGGCGAAACACTGCACGTCTTCGTGGATCGCTCAGACTATAACGGCGCGTTCGCTCCCGGCTACAAAGCCATCGACTACACGAATGATACGGCGGGCTTGGTCGCCATCGATCACGTTGTTGGAAACGTACAGTTGGGCAAGATGAATCATTGGGTGAACTTCTACCATCAGGTGATGGGCTTCCGTCAACTGCTGCACTTCGATGATCAAGACATCAGCACAGAGTATTCGGCGCTGATGTCGAAAGTGATGCAGAACGGCAACGGACGCATCAAGCTGCCTATCAACGAACCTGCTGACGGGCTTCGTAAGAGCCAAATCGAAGAATACTTGGACTACTATCTGACTCCCGGCGTGCAGCATCTCGCGCTTCAAACGGGCGATATTCTCAAGACCGTGCGCGAACTAAAAGCGCGCGGAATCGAATTCCTGCGCGTGCCGGACGAATACTACGATCTGCTGCCTGAACGTGTTGGCAAGATCAACGAAGATATGCAGCAAATCCGCGAGTTGGGGATTCTGGTTGACCGCGACGACGAAGGCTATCTGCTGCAAGTCTTCTCGAAGCCGCTGCAAGACCGCCCAACCATGTTCATCGAAGTGATCGAACGGCATGGATCGCAGGGGTTCGGCAAGGGGAACTTTAAGGCGCTGTTTGAAGCGATTGAATTGGAACAGGAAAAGCGCGGGAATTTGTAACCTCACCCCGCACACTTTGTGTTCGTGTTGGATCACTACGACTTAAGGCAGAACTTCGATGCGGTTAGTTGGTTTCGTCGAGTACAACGCAAGCATGACACGACTGGGCGCGCTGATTTCGCATGACCGCGTGCTTGAGATCGGCGGGGGCGGCGTTCGCGACCTACTCCATTACATCGAACTGGGGATGCCGAGAGCAGACGAGATCAGCGAAGTGATTGCCACAACGGCTATTGGGCAGAAAAAGATCACGGTGAATGGACACACCTACACCGTTTTCAATCGTGCCGATGTGAGACAGTTTGTGCCGTTCACACCACGCAGTTTGCGCGACTTCTACGCTTTTGAACAGCATGTCAAAACGGCGAATGAAAATCGCGGGCGAAGTGTGCCGAGTGAATGGTATCAAATGCCGGTGTTTTACTACTCGAACACAAGCGCCATCTTAACCGATGGGGATATCATCCCCTACCCGTCATATTCCAGCGCGCTCGATTACGAACTCGAAATCGCGTGCGTGATTGGCAAAGCGGGGATGAACATTGCGCCGGAAGACGCGATGCGGCACATCGCCGGATTCATGATCTTCAACGACTGGTCAGCGCGAGATGAACAGCGGCGCGAGATGAGCGTCGGATTGGGTCCCGCAAAGGGCAAAGATTTCGCATCATCGCTTGGGGCGCTCGTCACGCCGGATGAACTGGTGGATCGCGCAACAGATCGTCCCGGCGTGTATGACTTGACCATGATCGCCCGCGTGAACGGCGAAGAACGGTCACACGGGAATATGCGCGACCTATACTATTCTTTCGGGCAGATGATCGAACGCGCGTCGCGCGATGTGATGCTGCGCCCCGGTGACGTGATTGGATCGGGGACGGTGGGCACAGGCTGCCTGCTCGAATTGACGAAGGGCGACGGTCCGTGGCTGCAACCGGGCGATGTGGTCGAGTTGGAGATCGAGCGGTTGGGCGTGCTGCGGAATACCGTGGGCGAGAAAACAATGTAAGGATCGCAGATGCACCCACGTGCCATGCCCTGACGGAACACGTTCACAGGACGACACTTTTTGGTGTATGGGTAATGTGACACCCATCAGTGGGCAGCACACGGGAAGATATGACACATCTTTATTGTTTTTGAGGGGAGATGTGTCCACATGTGACCGCTTTCGGATCGTTTTTTGGAAGCGCAGCGCGAAAATTAATTCTGTGACAACGCTTCTTCACTTGGGGAGATGTTTTGGAAACGGCAGCTTTGTGAAGTGGTGGACAAAATTAATTGTTCGGACAATTTTGTGACACATTTTGTCGTGATTTGTGTCCGTGTAGGTGACGGGGTACACAAAGCGCCGCGATAAAGTCGTTCTGGTTAAAAATCGGTGGTAGACGAGCGTTTTGGAGGGTCAACATGACCTTTTATCACAAATTAGGGAACATTCCGCACAAGCGGCATACACAGTTCCGCAAGCCAAACGGCGAACTGTACCGCGAAGAAGTGATGGGGCTGGAAGGCTTCAGCGGGATTCAATCGCTTTTGTATCACCACTTTTTGCCGCCGCGTGTACTCAAGACAGAGGACTGCGGATCGGCTGTCCCGCAGTATGTCGAGTTTGGCGCGCTGCGTCATCGCGCCTTCAAAACCGCGCCTATTCCGGCGGGTGGAGACGCGATTACTTCGCGGCGCGTGCTGTTGGGCAACAAAGACGTGACGCTCGGCGTGGCACGTCCCACGCGCAGCATGGACTATTTCTACCGCAACGCGCAAGCCTATGAAGTGTGGTTCGTTCACGAAGGACGCGGCGTATTCAAATCGCAGTTTGGCAACCTGCGCTACGAACCGGGCGATTACATCGTCATTCCCTACGGGACGACATGGCAGATGATCATGGATGAAGGCGAGTCACGCTTCTTCGTGATTGAATCGCCATCGCAGATCGAACCACCAAAACGCTATCGTAACAAGTTCGGTCAGCTTCTCGAACACGCGCCGTACTGCGAACGGGATATTCGTGTGCCGGAGGAATTAGAAACGCATACCGAACGCGGCGAATTTGAAGTGCGCGTCAAAGCGCGTGACCATATCACACGGCATGTGCTGGATCATCACCCGTTTGATGTGGTGGGTTGGGATGGGTATCTGTACCCATGGATTTTCAATATTCGGGACTTTGAGCCGATTACAGGGCGTATTCATCAGCCGCCGCCCGTGCATCAAACGTTTGAGGGGTGGAATTTCGTCGTGTGTTCGTTTGTGCCGCGTCTGTTCGACTATCACCCGGAAGGCATCCCTGCGCCGTACAACCATTCGAACGTGAACAGCGACGAGATGATCTACTACTGCGACGGGAATTTTATGTCGCGCAAGGGCATCGAAAAGTATGACATCACGCTGCACCCCAGCGGCTTGCCGCATGGACCACAGCCGGGCGCGACGGAAAAGTCGATTGGCGCGGTCAAGACGGAAGAACTCGCCGTGATGGTCGATACGTTTAATCCGCTGCACCTGACCGTCGATGCGCTCGAATTCGAGAAGCCGGAATACATGAATTCTTGGCTGGAAGGGAACGGCGAGTAGACTCCGGGTGAATAGCCCAAACAGGAGATCAACCGTCATTATGGAAATTACGCCCGCTCCCCAGTCATGGCAGTCGTTCTACAAGCTGATGATCGGCTCGATTGTCCCCCGCCCGATTGCATGGGTTTCGACGTTGAGCGCCGATGGACGCAAAAATCTCGCCCCGTTTTCGTTCTTCACGGCGGGCGGGGCGAATCCGCCGCATGTGGTGTTTAGCCCGATGATTCGCACACGGGATGGATCACCCAAAGACACGCTGCGGAACATCCGTGAGACAGGCGAATTCGTGGTCAACATCGTGACTGAATCGCTTGCTGAAGCGATGAACCTGACTGCCGGTGAATATGACAGCAGCGTGGATGAGTTTGAACTGGCGAAGCTCACGGCTGTGCCATCTGTTACGGTGAAGCCATTCCGCGTGGGGGAAAGCCCGATCCACTACGAATGTACGCTGGCGCATCTCATCGATTTGGGCAGCGAACCGGGCGCGGGAAGTGTCGTCATTGGGCGGGTAACGCATTTGCATGTCGCGGATGAACTGCTGATTGGTGAGGACAAGATTGACATAGAGAAGCTGCACGCGATTGGTCGCTTGGCGGGGAGCGCATATACCCGTGTCAACGATTTCTTCAACTTAGAGCGTCCCAAAGTTTAGGGACAACCTTTATGTTTTTCCCTGCAAGGGGTTGAAAGGGGTTTTTCAAGATGGTTATGAATTCACGCATTCGCCGCCCGTTCGTTGCCTTCAGCGAAGAAGCACACGACACGTGGCGTTTGATGTATAAGCGCCAGTGGGATCAAGTGCAGCGATATGCACACAGCCTGTATCTCGAAGGCATCGACAAGCTTGGCATCACCGCTGACCGCATCCCTGATTTCGCCGCCATGAGCGCCGTGCTGAAACCGATGGTCAATTGGGAACTGGTCAGCACGGATATTCAGTATTCGAGCGATCAAGACTGGTTTGTGGCGATGGCGGATCGAGAATTCTTGATCACGGAATACATCCGTGACCGCGACGATATGGACTACACGCCGCTGCCGGATATTTTTCATGATGCGTTCGGACATCTGCCGTTTATGGCGGATCGCACATTCGCGGATTACTGTCAGCGGTTCGGGCAGACGGCGCTTGCCCACCCGGAAGCACACCGCCATTCGATCAAGACAATGTGGTGGTATACGGTAGAATTCGGGTTGATCAAAGAGCGCGGCGAACTGAAAACGCTCGGCGCGGGGTTGTACTCGTCCAAAGCGGAGATGGCACGGGCGTTCGATGGATCGGTCAAGCTGCTGCCGTTCGACATTGAGGCGTTTGAAACGATTGCCGCCAGCCCACACCACTATCACGAACAGTTTTTCGTGCTGGAAAGCATGGATCAACTGTATGAGGCATTGGACAAATGGGATCGCGCACATGCGTAATTGGGCGGGCGGAGATGTGTCTCTGCCTGTTTATCAAGCAGATCGCCTCACCCCTCCCCAACCTCTCCCCAACGAAACAAGTTTCGTTCGTAGGGAGGGAGTAGGCTCGACGAGATTCTCTCTCTGTATAAAGGTCTTTAGACACGGCGGGGTCAAGACCCCGCCCTACCGTGCGCGTAATTTGAAACGCTTAACGAGACCAGTGGGTTCGATAGGCGGTGCGGGCGGAGTCGAGCCAGTCACGGCGGGTTTCTTTGATGAGCGAGAGCGTGATTAAGCCGCCGCCCGCGAACAATGGCATCAGCCAAATATTCACACGAGCAACACCAAACACCAGCGCAGCGCCGATGAAAAACACCCCAATACCGAACGGCAGTCCACGCCGAGTTAGCCACCCGTAAGCCGTCAAACCGATAATATGCAGCGCCATTGGCACAGGGGCGATCCATTCGCCGGATAGGTCGCGGGTCAGGTTGACGAACATCCAGTACTGTGCTGCCCCGCCGACAAGCAGAATGATCGCCAACCATTCGAGCAGTTTGGGTTTTTCGAGATGCATCCAATTGTCTTTTGCCGCCCACAGCAGCACTATTCCAATGGGCAAGGTGATGAGCATCATGTGATCGTCCAACCCGCCGTTGGCAGCGATGAACCCACTGACGAACGCAAACCACACCACTCCGCCAGAAACAAGCGCAACCGCTGACCATAAGGGATGCTTGAGCAGCCGATAGGCGACGACGGCGTAAATCGTCAGTAGAAGTGCGGCGATCATCCAACCGAATGTGATCGGGCGCATCGAGTTGATGCTCCATGCGTGTGCCGTCGATGCCGAAAGCAGTACCCACGCGCCGCCTAAGGTTAAGGCTTGGCTAAAGATCAACAACGGACGAATCCACCACACCAGACGGCGGGCTGCGCGCCTGAACGGGCGCGGTGTGCGAATCGCTCGCTTTATGCCGACGATGATCGCTAATGCGAGAACAAACCCCGCAGCACTCAAGGTGACGCGCGCCGACTCCCAATTGAGAGGAAACAACGCGGACGAGTTCGCGGTCACTGCCAGCGCAATGAATACCATCACCAGCGCGAGGATGGGTGCGGCGCGTCGGCTTGCCTTCGGCGCATGTCGAGCGCCTAACCACCACGCCAGCACGACATTTAACAGCGCCAGTAAACCGAAGGTTGCAGCCGCGCCGCCGATGGGTTCAAGCCACGCGCTGCGCCAGTAGACGGCAATCGCGCCCAAGTAAATCCACGACAGGAACACGGCATTAAACAGCAGGAGAAATTCCCAGCGTTTGTAGATGAGCAGCGCCGCACTGATGATCGCCAACAGACCGAAGATACCGGATGAAGCCAACGGGTAATTTAAGGCAAACAGTATTACAGCGATGCCTGTGCTTGTCGCCGCTGTGAGCCGCCCAATGCGATGGCGCTGGATGTCCTTGCTGCGGTCCAGTACCATGCCGCCGAGGGTCACAACCAGCACGACACCCCATAACAGCGAAGCGGGTTCAAGCGAGAGCAAGCGCGCGCCTTGCAGCGTGATAAACACAACCTGCATGACTGCAAGCGGCATCCAGTAGGATGCGCGAGAACGAGAAAGTGCCTCAGCGCACACGACTAAGCCAACGATGGTGGCGATGATGGCTTCGCTTGGCGAGAAGAACACTTGCAGCAAGCCGATCAACCACATGAGCCAGCCCGCGCTGTAAACCATCCATCCGCTGATGCGCCATACCTGCGTGATCACCCGCCCCAGTGTGAACCATGCGCCGCTTAGGATCACGAGCGTCATGCCCTGCTGCGGCATCGACAGATTGGTGTAACCCAACATCAATTGCAGCCAGATCACGGCAAGCCACGCGCCCATGAGTAAAAACAGGTCTTCAAGGGCTTGATAGGCGTAGGGGCGTTTATCCGGCGAAATGACTTTGGCTGCGGCAAATGACCACACTGGATCGTTGTCGGTTGCGATCAACGCCGCCTTGATCAAGCAAACGATGACCACGATCCCCAAGCTGACAGGCAGCCAAATCGGGCTGTGGAGCGAGAGTGTCAAACCGAAAGCGAGATAGGCGAATCCGGCGAGATAAAATGGCAGTCGCAGCGACGGAAGTCGTTTGGTCAGCGCCGCGGCGATCACCAGATAGATGACCGCGAGAATCTGCCACTCCATCCCCATTAACGGAAGTGACCAGATCGCCGGATTGAGGTACATCAACAGCAGCGCCACCGGAAGCGGCGCGACCCAGAGCGCGACGTGGATCAGCGCGGGCAGACGGTAGAATAGTCCGCTGATCATCCACACACCGCATGTGACCAACAGCGTGACTGTGATCAACAGCGGCGGCGCGGCGTTGATGTTGTTCGCCGTCCAGATAAGGATCATCACGCTCAAGCCGATGGCGAGGTCTGCCAGCGGATACTGGACAACGGCATCATAGACGGTGAAACTGCTTTTCGGTTTGGCGGCGTGATGCGAACGCATCAGGCGCTCGATCAAGAGCGCGGCGGCTGCCATCAACGCCAACCACAGTCCGAAGGCTTGGGTACTGCCCAACCAGTCGAAATAGAAGGTCGCCCAGCCTGCCGCCGTGAGCCACAAGCCGAGATGCGAAGCGAAGGTTTTTTGTCTGCGCCAGCCTAACCAGAGCAGTTGTCCGCCGCTGACGAGCAGCACCGCCGTGATCGCCAGCGGGTGAAGCTGCGCGCCGAACACCCCGCCAGCCGCCGCGAAAACCGCCGCCGCGCCGCTGAGAGCAATCGCCAGCGCCATCGAGAATTCCATCGCTTTGGCGGTTGATTCGTTGCGTTTTTGCCCATTGAGCCGTTCGATGAAGGCAATCGTGACGACTGCCAGCGCTAACCACGAGACCGACCAGAGCGTTATGGGCAATCCCCATGCCAGAGCAAACGCGCCGATCACAATCCCCAATGGAATCATGCTGACCACGCCATAACGCAGCCCAAGCGCGATCAACATCAGCCCGCCCGCGCCCCATGTCGCTAACACAACTTGGTCCGTCGGTGCGGGCAGCCAATAACTGAAGATGAACAGAAACAGCGTGAGCAAAACCGCGCTGGTTTTGTAGGTGTGATGCCAAACATCACCCATCCTGCCTGTGCGCGAGGGGATTTCCCACCACGCGATCACAAGCGCGAACGAGAGCGCGGGAATCCACGTCAGCGGCACGCCGATCACGCCCATGACTGCCCACATCGCGTTGATCTGCACCAGCGGCGCAAGTGGATACAAGAGCGCAAATTGAATGTATCGCCCGGTCAGTGTGACGATCACGGCGACCAGCACAGAAGCAATCGACCAATAGAAATTGGGCGCGCTGCCGGGCAGCAGATCGCGCTGCGTGTGCAAGTGGATCAAACCGACGACGAGCAGCCAAGCTCCAGTGGTGACCAATCCCGGCGATGCCAGCGGCGCGCGCAGATAGCGCATCGACAGCCCGCCGACGATATAGAAGAACACGGGCGCGACAAGCGCGGTGAGCATTTGCACAATGAACGATGCCGAGCGTTGATCACGCATCAAGAACAGCACGGACACGACGATCAACGCCATGCCCGCGTATAAGGTCGTTCCGGTGTTGGTTTTCGGCGCGGGGTGTTCCGCTTGTGCGATCATGAGGATTCGCCTTTTTGCCATGTTTGTGAAGTGATTTCAGCATAGCGAAAAGGGAGAATGGATTCGTCCGTTTTGCGTCACGGGTGATCCGTGACAAGCGCACAAAAACACCCCTCCCCCAACCCCTCAGCCGCTATCGCAGGGAGGGGCGACACTAAGAATTTTCGATGGATTGGTTTGCATGTAGGGGCGCATCGCGATGCGCCTGTTGTCGGCGGGCGGCTCACGAGCCGCCCCTACACAACTGCTACTGTCGCCCTCTCAGCTGCGATGGCGGGAGGGGAAATTCGGTGTGGGAAGGGGGTGAAAAGTACAGCGGGCGCAATCTATTGCGCCGCGACAGACGGCGATTCTTTTTATAGAGGCAGTTCAAGGGTAAAGGTGCTGCCGACGTTGGGGGCGCTGGTGAGTTTGATGTCGCCGCCGTGTAATTTGGCGAGTTGAAGGGCAATATCCAAGCCTAGCCCAACGCCGATTTTGCGGTTATCCAACTGCACGAACGGGACAAAGACCATCGCCTGCTGGCTTTCGGGGATGCCAATGCCTGTGTCTTTGATCGTCACAAAGATGCGATCCCCATGTTGATGGGTGCGAATGAGTATCTCACCTTGCGACGTGTACTTGACCGCGTTAGAGACAAGATTGCCGATGATTTGACGCAACCGTACTTGATCCGCTTGTATCGGCGGCAAGGTTGGCGCGAGATTGGTATTGAGCGTCACATTTGCGCCCAAGGTCGGGCGATGTTCGTTCGCAACCGCCGCGCAGATATCGTTGAGATTGACAGTTTCGAGATTGAGTGTCAATTTTCCGGTGCTTAAGTGAGCGCTGTCGAGCAAATCGCTGACCAAGCGGTTGAGCTGTGTGCTTTCTTCGATGATGTGGTCGAGATAGCCGGATTGGGTTTCGGTGAATTCGCCGCGCCGGAGCAGTTTAGCGAACCCCAACACGGAATTCAGC
The DNA here is from genome assembly GCA_034434595.1 of Anaerolineae bacterium. Lineage (GTDB taxonomy): Bacteria > Chloroflexota > Anaerolineae > Aggregatilineales > Phototrophicaceae > Flexifilum. The sequence goes on along the minus strand of DAOTZD010000003.1, from coordinate 616,239 downwards.
GGCGTGCGAAGTTCATGGCTCACACGCGCTAAAAACTGCTGGCTTTGCAAGCGTACCTGTTCTTCGACAAATGCTGAATTGATTTGCACGGCAAGCTGATTGAGAAATCGCAGCGTTTGAAAGACGAATGCGGCAAGCAAGATGTTGTAGCTGACAAGGATATAGCTTGGCGGATACAGTTGGGGAAACACGGGCAAAATCTCGTAGACGAGGCTCGCCCAGAATGCCAGCACACATACCACCTGAACAAAGATTCGTTCGTGCCCATTGAGCAGCATTCCCGCGAACGTGTAGGGGATAATCACGGTGAGTGCTGTGACCGCGCCCAACCCGCCGATCAACATGCCCTGCGAGAGCAAAAGCGCCACGCTGCCAATCAGCCACAGGCGGGTGTAGCGCGTGAATCCGAGCGCATATACAAGCGTCACGCACAGCGCCAACGCCAAATACACATGGCTGGCGGCAATTTCTTGAAATTCCGCCGCTGCCCACAACAGCAGTTCGCCAAGCGCGATTTGCCACGCACGCAAGCGCCAATATTTTTGAATTTCGGCGGCGGCTTTGCGCTGCACAGGCGGCGGCAGCAGATTCGTTTCGTCGGGCCACGGTCCACCTAAGAGTTCTTGCCACATGAGGATTTACGCCAATGTCCGTTCGATGACCTGCACGACGTTTTCGGGATCAAGCGGTTTCGCCAGATACGTGTGGGACACGGATGCAAACTGCGAGAGATCGCCCGTGCGGATGGCTTCCGCATAAGCGGACACGAAGATAAGCGGCGCGGGGTGCAGTTTGAGCAGGCTTTCAGCAACAGCGCGTCCATCGCCATCTAGCAGATCGAGATCGAGCATGTACAAATCTGGCTTGATGCGGGCGGCGATCTCGCACGCTTCTGCGCCCGTACCAGCGGATACCATCGTGTGAGCGGTCAAATCGCTGATGATCGCGCTCATCAACAGGCGCGCGGGCGGATGATCTTCGACGTAGAGGATGGTTTTACTTGTCATGAGAGGTATTCCTCAATGAGCGCGTCGAGCCGTTCGGCTTCGGAGATGATCTGGATCAGGAATTCACCGTCGGCTTCGGTGAGCGATCCGTTACGCACGATGCGCCCTTGCAGCAGCCGCGCCAAGCCCAAAATCGAATTGAGAGGTGTGCGGAGTTCATGGCGGGCATTCGCGCCCGGTTTGGGGAGTTCACGCAAATTTTGCGCCGCCTTGACCGCGCCTTCGCGGGTATCGACGTTAAGTTTGGCGTAAATATTTGAGATGTGGTTGCGGATTGTGCCGTTCGCTACGCCGAGCATGTCCGCAATTTCAGGGTTGCTGTGTCCCTGCGCGACCAGTCGCAAGATGGAACGTTCACGGTTAGTCAACGTAAACCGCTGGCGTGACGCGGCTAATCCCGCCGCTGCTGTAGGCGACAAAAATGCCCGCCCTTGCGACACCGCGCGGATACCATCGGCTAAACGGAGTGAAAAATCATCGCTTTTGACGACATAGCCCTGTGCGCCCGCGCGCAGCAGTTCTTCGATCCAGACCGGATCATCGAATGCGGTGAGGATCAAGATACCCATTTTGGGGTAGCGGCTTTTGAGATCGCGCACCGCCGAAACGGGTTCAAATTCCTGCCCCGCGAAGGACAAATCGAGTACCAGCACATCGGGTGGGCGCTGGTTGATGAGCGTGAACATCTTCGCCGCGTCGGTGGTATCCCAAATCAGCCGCAGATCGCTTTCGCGCCCCAGTTCGAGCCGCAGAATTTTCAAGATCAGCGGGTGATCATCCATCATGGCGACGTGGATCATGATTTTCCACCTTTGGGACGTATCTTGGTTTTCGTCTACGTTCAAATTCGCACATTTCCCCTATAATGATACGCGATAAGAGAGGATCATGCCGATATGTGTGGAATTCTGGGCTTGTATCGTTTCGCGGGAACAGCAGATAGGTTCGCCGTGCTGCACGCCGCCGATCTCATGCGTCATCGCGGACCGGATGGCGAAGGCTATGTGCTGATTCGCACAGCAAGCGGGGAATACGACGAACGAAGCGGCGAAGATACGCCTGCTGATATTCACTTCCCGCGCATGGAGAGCGATTTAACTTTCTCGGCGGATTTGATCCTCGCGCAGCGCCGCCTTGCGATTATCGATCTGTCGCCCAAGGGTCATGAGCCGATGACCATCGCGGGGGAGCAATACTGGCTGACGTTTAACGGCGAAATCTACAACTATCTGGAAATCCGCGACGAACTGCGCGCGTTGGGCTGCACGTTTCGGACGGAATGTGACGCAGAAGTGATCATCCAAGCCTACGCGACATGGGGCGTGGAATGTTTGGGGCGTTTTATCGGCATGTTCGCGTTTGCGCTGTGGGATCAGCCGAATCAACGGCTGTTCTGCGCGCGCGATCACTTGGGGATTAAGCCGTTTTACTACGTGCCATCGCGCGATGGATTCGCGTTTGCCAGCGAGATCAAAGCATTGCGCGCGCTTGCGCCTGTGATCAATGCGCCGAATGCGACTGATCCTGATATGGATCAGTTGTACTGGTTTCTGCGCTTTGGCGGCATCTACAACGCGCCGCTGACGTTTTACACGGGCGTGAAAGAACTCCCCGGCGGGCATTATGTCATGGTTGAAGATGGGAAAATATCCGAGCCTGTGCGCTGGTGGGATATCGATCTTGAGCGCGCCCACGCCACGTACAATTATGCTGATCCGCAAGGCGAGTTTTTGCGCCTGATGCGCGATTCGATCAAATTGCAACTGCGAAGCGATGTTCCAGTGGGGACATGCTTAAGCGGGGGATTGGACTCCAGCACGATTGTCGCGCTTTCGACGGAACAGCTTGCCGGAACAAGTTCCGGTGGCGGGAGCATGAACAGCTTTTCGTCGGTATTTCCTGTCAAAGGGCTGGACGAAACGCGCTATGTTGAGCTAATCGAGCGCGAGTTTCACACGCTGGCGCACCGCGTCACGCCCATGCCGAACGATTTCATGCGGCGCATCGAGCGGATCACATGGCATCAAGACATTCCAACCGCCAGCGCGAGTTTGTACACACAGCATCACGTGATGGAACTGGCGCACGGCAACGTGACCGTCTTGCTCGATGGTCAAGGCGGGGATGAACTATTCGCGGGGTATCTCAACTATGTGGTGTACTATTTGAGCGATTTGCGCCGACGCGACCCCGCGCGCTGGTTGAAAGAACAAACGGAGTTCGTGCTTGGCTTGCGATCACGATTTAACGCATCGCTCAACTTGCGCGAGTTCGCCAACCGCATCGTGCAGTATTTGAAATCCGGGCGTACCCCTGTGAATGTGCTTGTGCCGGATGCCGCCTCTCGCGCTGCTGATCGCGCCCAATCGCTGCCACAAAGAGAGCTTAAGGGCGGGGACGCGCTCAACGGATTTTTATACAAGGCGCTTTTACGTGACAGCATCCCCGCGCTGCTGCACTACGAAGACCGCAACAGCATGGCATATGCCATCGAAGCGCGTGTGCCATTTCTTGATCATCGCATGGTCGAGTTCGCGCTCGGCGTACCTGCGGAACAGAAAATTCGCGGCATCGAAACCAAGTGGTTCGTGCGGCAGGCGTTGAAAGGCGTTTTGCCTGACGCGGTGATCAACCGAAAAGATAAGCTCGGCTACCCCACGCCGTTCGCCCAATGGCTGCGCGGATCGCTCAAAAATGAAGTGCAGGCTTTCCTGTTTGACCGCGTGACCAAACGTGACTGGATTGACCGCCGCGCTGTTGAAGGTATTTGGGCGGCGCATCAAGCGGAATCAAGCAACTTGAACACCAGCATTTACACATTGATCACGTCGGAACTGTGGTACGACGCGGCGACTCAACCGCTGCCCGCGTGGAGTCAGCCCGCCGTGACTATCACCCCCGCCCCGGGATCATAGTTTTCGCCATGCGTATCTGGATTGTGACCCAATTTTACCCGCCGGAATTTGGCGCGGCGGCGGTGCGTTTGAGCCGCTTGGCACGGCTGCTCGTCAAGGACGGGCATAACGTCACCGTGATCACGGGGATGCCCAACTACCCCGAAGGTGTGATCAAGCCGCCGTACAAAGGCAAGCTGACCTACAACGAAGCGATTGATGGGGTGGACGTGCGCCGCGTGTGGCTGTATACGTCACCGAGCAAGAGCAACAAAGCGCGGATACTCAATCAACTGTCGCTGATGGTGACGGCGGCGCTGCGTGGGACCTTTCTGCGCCGTCCCGATGTGATTCTGGTCGAATCGCATCCTTTGTTTATGTGCATCGCGGGCGGGTGGCTGAAACGGGTCAAACGCGCGCCGATGATCCTTAACGTGTCCGATCTATGGCCCGAATCGGCGGTGGCAACAGGCGCGCTCCGCGCCGACAGCGCGCTGGTGAAGTATGCGTCGAAAGTCGAAAGATGGGCATATGGCGATGCACGTCACTTGGTCGCCATGACGCAAGGCGTGCGTGATGGCATTCTCGCCGTGTATCCGCACGCTGAAAAAGTCACGCTGATCCAAAACGCGGTTGATCTCGATGTATTTCGCCCACACTTGACCAACGAACGCGCCCAAGTGCGCGCCAAGTATCATCTTCCAGCGGATCGGTTTGTCGTGGCGCACATCGGCAACATGAGCCTGACGTATGACTTTGACATCATGATCGATGCGGCTGCTGCGATGCCCGATGCGACCTTTTTGTTCGCGGGCGGCGGATCGAAAGCGGCGTATGTCGAACAACAAGTGCGCGAACGCGGCTTGACGAATGTCATTTTCACGGGGGTGCTGCCCCACACTGACATGCCTGCCATATGGAATGCCGCCGATGCGTGTATCATCGCGCTGCGCGATCATTCGGTGGCAGGGGGAACACTGCCCGCTAAGATGTACGAAGCGTTGGCAACCGGCACGCCTATCGCGGCGGCGATTCGCGGCGAAGGGGCTGCCATGATTGAACGGGCGAAAGCGGGGATCATCGTGCCGATTGGCGATTCGTCCGCCATGGTCGCCGCGCTGCGCCGCTTTGTCGATGATCCGGCTGAACGCGCTCAATTTGCCGCGAATGCCCGCGCTTTCGCCGAAGCCAACTTGTCGCCAGAGCGCGTGAAAGATGCGTATTTCATCTTATTCAAGGATGCAAGTCGATGACGAACCCATCGTCAATGAATAAACCGTTGAATTTCGCGATTATTGGCTGTGGACGTATCGCGCCGCGCCATGCCCAAGCCTTGCAAGGGCTGTCGGATTCGCACGGGGCAAAACTCGTCGCCGCATGTGACCTGATAGACAGCCGCGTGCAGCATTTCACCAAAACTTACGGCGGCGATGCGTATGACGATTACCGCGCCATTTTTGAGCGCAAAGACGTGGATGTAGTGTCGATTTGCCTGCCAAGTGGTTTGCACGCCAAAGTTGGCATCGAAGCGGCGCAAGCAGGCAAACACGTGCTGGTCGAAAAACCCATCGCGCTCACAGTCGAAGATGCCGACGCGCTGATTTCTGCGTGCGAAAACGCGGGCGTGACGATGGGCGTGGTTCTGCAAAACCGCTTCAATCCGCCGATGCGCGATCTACGCGCGCTGGTCGATTCAGGGGCGTTGGGGCGGCTGCTGTTGGGGAGTGCGACAGTACGCTGGTATCGCCCACAGGAATATTACGAAGATGGTTGGCACGGCACATGGGCGATGGATGGCGGCGCGTTGATGAACCAGTCGATCCACCACATCGACGCGCTGCAATGGCTGATGGGCGATGTGCAAAGCGTGTACGCCTACACGGGGACGCTGGCGCACCAAATGGAAGCGGAAGATGTGGGTGTGGCAGTTGTCAAGTTCAAAAGCGGGGCGTTGGCGACCATTGAAGGTTCCACTGTGACCTACCCCGAAAATCTTGAAGGATCAGTCGCCTTGTTCGGTGAAAAAGGATCAGTCAAAGTGGGCGGCACGGCACTGAACCGAAAAGTTATTTGGAAAGTCGCGGGGCAGTTGGAACACGAGCGTGAAATCCTCACCCGCGAAGCTGTCGATCCGCCGTCGGTGTACGGCTACAGCCACAGGGAACAAATCGCGGAAATGATCGAAGCCGTGTGGGAAAACCGCGCGCCATTGACGCATGGACGCGAAGCGCGGCGGTCACTGGCGTTGGTACGGGCGATCTACCAATCATCACACGAACGTCGCGAAATCACATTTGAATGAAAAGGAGATTTCATATGGCTCAAACACCCAAAAATGAACTGCCCAAAACCAGTGAACCCACGACTCAAGCACTGAACGCGGCAGGCATTTATCGACTGGAACAACTGACGGAATACACTGAAAAAGAACTGCTGGCGCTGCACGGCGTAGGACCAAAAGCGATACGAATTTTGCGTGAGAAGCTGGCAGAAAAAGGGCTGACATTCGCCCAGAAAGATTAAATCGACACGTCATGCATATTTTGATTATCCCGTCTTACTATCCCAGCCGGGTGCAGCGTTTGACCGGTATTTTCGTCGAACGGCAGGCGAACGCGCTCCATAAAGCCGGACATCAAGTCGGCGTACTCGTCACTCCACGCTTCAGCACCACCCGCGAACAAATTCAGTTAGACGGACTGAAATCGTTGCGTGCGACCACCCGCGAAAGTATCTTTACAGATTATCCTGTATACCGGATGCACTGGGGATGGTTTCCGCGCCCCCTGCCGCCTATTGTGGCGTGGCTGCTTGAGAAGGCGGGGATGCGCGCCTTTGAACACTATGTTCGCGCGCATGGCAAACCGGATATTTTGCACCCACACAATACGTTCTTTGGCGGATATTTGGCGGCGCGCATTGGGGCAAAGCATGATATTCCGGTTATTCTGACCGAACACTCAAGCAGTTTTCTTGAAAATTTGGTGATCTTCCCCGGTCAAGAGCAAATAGCGCGTTACACCCTCAAGCATTCTGCCGCGCGGATCGTTGTTGGAAGATCGTTAGTTCGCGCACTCCATCGTTACGCCCCAGATGTACCGATTGAAGTTATCGGCAATGTGATCAATACCGATACCTTTACCCCAGATGATCGTGTGCTGTCCGCATCACCATTTGTACTTGGCGTGATCGCCCAACTCCGGGAACGTCGAAAAGGCTTTGAGATACTTATTGAAGCCTTTCATCGCGCTTTTGGTGGCAAGGATGCGCTTCTCAAAATTCGCGGCGATGGTCCTATGCGGGCTCAAGTTGACGCACACATCGCACGACTGAATCTGACATCACAAGTGGAGTTTATCCCACGTTTAAGCGACGCTGAAATGTGCGACTTTATCAACAACTGCCATGTGATCGTCTCGTCGAGTCATGTTGAGACTTTCGCGGTTAGTGTGGCAGAAGGGATGGCGTGCGGAAAACCGATTGTGGCGACAATATCTGGTGGTCCAGAAGATTATGTCACCCCTGAAGCCGGCATACTCGTTCCCCCCGGCGATGCTGACGCCCTAGCACAAGCCTTGATGCAGATGCGCGAAAACTACGCATTGTATAACCCTAAAGTCATTCGCCAACTTTGTGTCGATCAATTCAGCGAAGGTGCGCTCGTTCGCAATTTAGAAAGCATTTACACGAGCGCGCTGCGACGCTAAACGCACGCGAATCTTTGCTTGACGACGTGCGTCACCATCTGTTTGTTGTTAACATAACTGTTGAGCGGATATGACATTCCCTACGCGACGTGAATAAACCGTCGTAGAAAGTGATCAACCTGATGCCGTTTCGCCTACGCCGCGCTGCCAAACTTGTTTACCGCCAATTTCTGGCGCTGCAAGCCGCTCCCAAACTGAACGCGCTCGCTAAGACTAGCCCCAGTGGTCAGCGATTGTCGGCAGCGCTGCGAGAATCTTTTCACCAACTATTGGATACACAAGAACGCGACTGGGTGCGCCGTATTGAAGCGAAACGACATGCGCTGGATCGTTCCGAAGCCCCCATCATGATTATTGACTATGGCGCGGGGGATGCGGATGAAGCGCGCACCCCCGAACAGATGGCACAAGGAGTGGAACAGCAAGTTACTGTCGGGCAAATGAGCCGAATCAGCAAATATGAAATTTGGGTGCTGATGTTGCATAAGCTGATTCGGAAGTTTGAACCCGCGGTTGGCATTGAACTAGGCGCGGCAGTCGGAATTTCGGCAGCATACCAAGCATCTGCGATGCAGTTGAACGGGCATGGCGAATTCATCACGCTTGAAGGCGCTCCCGCTTTAGCAGAATTGACCCAGAAAAATCTGCGGGAATTGGGTTTGAACAATACCCGTGTTGTTGTTGGGCGCTTTCAAGATACGCTGCAAGATGTGCTTAATCAAGCCGCCCCCATCGGACACGCCTTCATTGATGGGCATCACGATGGCGCAGCGACACTGGCGTATTTCGAGCAGATTTATCCTCATCTAGCTGACCGTGCTGTCCTCATCTTTGATGACATTTTCTATTATGCGAGTATGCGTGACGCATGGAACACGCTTGAACGGGATTCACGCATCCATTTAGCCGTCGATTTACAGCGTATGGGCGTATGTGTCGTGGATAAAACGGAATCGCAGCGCGCAGTGTTCAAAATCCCGATGATCTAACAGCGCGCTAAACCGCCTTAGCCACGCCCAGCACGTTCCATGTTGTTTCATCAGGCTGGTGTTCAAAATTCGGGAATCCACTTAAATTCATCAATTCCAAGCCCGCTTTTTCTAGAAAATAGCGGAGTTCTTGCGCGAAGAAGTAGCGTTTGTAGTGTGTTTCTTGAGTCTCCCCCACCAGCCGGTTATCTTCCATGCGCCACATGCGATAATCGACGCGACACACTTGCCTGAATGTGTCTAGTTCGCCGCTTGCCGCGCGGATCAATCGTTGATTGCCAACGATGAGTTCCTTCACACGCGCTTCAGGGCGGATTGCCAATACGGCGGGACCATACCATACATCGAACAGGAACAGTCCTCCCGTGACCAGATGCGCGCGCACCGTCGCAAGCGCGGATGACACATCGACATTTTCGACCTGATACCCCATCACGCCAAACATCATGATCGCCGCGTCGAACAGCTGATTCAACCGCACAGTGCGAACATCCCCGTGATAAAAGTCGATTTCTGAAAGCGGGGGCAAGCTGCCTGTTTTCACCCACGCTGCCGCCAGCATTTCTTCAGAAAAATCTACGCCCATCACTTGATAACCGCGCCGCGCCAATGTCACCGAGTGATTGCCTGTGCCACAGCCTAAATCCAACACATGCGCGATTTTTTGTGTTCCATACTGTGTGAATAAACGCTCGATCAAATCGCATTCGGCATTGTAATCTTTGTCCTGATAGATTGAATCATACGCGCCGGAATATGCCGCGCCGAACACCGCCGATGGCTGCGCCATGTGAATGAATCTCCTTACATGAACATTTCTTCACTTTATTTTACAGCACACGTGGGTGAATAATGCGGTATGCTTGGCGAGAATTTGGGAGTTGATGACACAAATCACGCGGAAAGGCTGCCATGCGCCGCATCGGATTTTTGCTGCTTGCGTTTTACATCGTGTTTTTGGGCGGCAGTAGTTACTATTATCAAGTTTTCTCCATTCGCGCCGCGCATCATGTGATCATCACCATTGTTCTACTGGTGTGGTTGCTCGCGCGTATTATCAAAGGGCGCGGTTTACCTCCAAGTCCGCTGAATCCGTTGATCTATGCGGCAGTTGGCATGTGGCTGCTCACATCGGCAGTGGCGCTGGATGCGCGCATCGCCTTTGAAAGCACATGGTTTCTCATCAACCACGCGCTAATACTGCTCGTGTTCATCGACATGATCCAGCGTGGGCGCGGACGACTGCTCATGGAAACGCAGTTGATGATCGGCGCGGTAGTCGTATTCGCGACGGGATTTCAAACATACACATGGCTGTTTGGTTCAGGGGATACCCACGGCTGGATCAACTTACTTGGAAGTGATATGTCCTTCCCGCCAGTCCTGCCCCGCCTCGATCAGCCGTTCGGCGTGAGTACATGGCTTTCAGCATACACCGCTCCGTTGGTCACACTGGCGATCACCTACGCGCTTACTGTGCGCCGCCGCGATTACAAACCCGCGCTCTGGGGATTGGCTGTCGCCTTATTCGTCATCATGTTCCTTTCGTCGTCGCGCGGCGGACTGCTCTCGCTGGCAGTCGCCATCGTCACACTGATTGGTTTTCGACTGTGGGATGACAAACGCATCCCGCGATTGGTGTTCATGGGCGCGGGCGTGATCATCGTGAGCGCCACCGCCGCTGTTATTTTGCTCATCAGCCGCGATCCATCGCGTATTGGCGGCGATTTGCTCCGCATGGATTTATGGCGCAGTTCAGTCGAAATGTTCATGTCCGATCCGGTTTCCGGTGTCGGCGTGGGCAATTTCGGGCGCGCACTGCGTGAGGTGCGCGATCCGTCAAATCCTGATGATCGCCTTTCAACGGCGCACAATGTCTACCTGAATACCGCCGCCGAAACGGGCATACTGGGGGTGATCGTCGGCGCGGGGTGCATCGGCGTGATCGGGCTGGCGTGGTTTCGGCAGTGGAAAAAAACCAAAAATCCCGCCCGCCGCTTGCGACTTGAAGGGGTGTTCGCCGCTTTGATCGGCATGGCGGTTCACAGCGCATTCGATATGTTCACAATCACGGCGCTGGTGACGCTGGCATTGGTCATGATCGCGTTCTGCATCACCCCGCCGCGCACCGTAATCGATCCGCCGCTGAAAGGGGATCGCATCCCTGCATATGTGTCCATTATCTTGCTCGCGCTGTTCGGCGGATTCTTGACCCTTATTTCTGACCGCGCGCACACGACGTTTAACACCAGTGTATCGGCTGGCGATCTCGCGTCCGCGCAAACTGCCGCGCAAATCGATCCTTCGCTTCGGCTGTACCCGCTGCAAATCGAATATCTATCAGCGAAAAATGCCAGCGATCCGCAAACTGCCATCACAGCGTATCAACGCGCGCTCGAACTTGAACCCACATGGGACACGGGCTGGATCAACCTTGCCCACCACTATGAATTACGCGGCGAATACACCTCCGCGCTCGACGCGCTGGAACGGGCGGGAAACATCAACGCCACGAATGGCGCATGGTTCGGGTGGGCGCGCATCGCAGAAGCACATAATCTCGCTGAACCCGAAGCGATCATCAACGCTTACATACGTTCGATCACTTTTCCGCCGGATCACCGTGCATTTTGGACAGAGACCGAACTACGCCGGCAAGCCGTGCGTCAGTATGCCGACACACAGTATCCCGAAGTGCGTTTGCGAACTTATGCCGCGATTTTCCCGGATGAAATCCCATCTGTTTTTGCCAATTGGCAAGGGGAAGATGGCATTTCGGAGGCTGAAAACAACTGGGTACGGGCGGCGATTGCATACCACACCATTGGGAACAATCCACAGAGCGAATCCCAATATGGCGCGATGTTGGATGCGATCAATGCCGCGATTGCCGCCGCGCCTTCGCGTGGAGACATCTACGTGATGCGGTCACAAATTCGCGCGGTACTTGAAGATATGGACGGCGCGCGCCTTGACCTTGAACGCGCCGCACTGATCGGCGTGTACTACGAACGTGATGCGATTCCCCGCTTGCGAATCGCCTACGCGGAAACCGAAGAAGAACGCCGTGAGATGATCATCCGTGCGCTTTCTATTCAAGCGATCTCGCAGAATTTTGAAGGCGTGTTGTTTCAAGGGCGGCGTGCCGATTTCCGCGCTGAGGCGCGCATGATCACCCCCGGCGATCCGTTCGTTGATGTGTACTTTGAGCTTGCCGACTATTTCCTGAGCATCGACGATACGCCCAACCGCGCGATACAGGTTTACCGACTCATCCTAGAGCGCGCGCCTTTCAACGAACGCGCCCGCGAAGCCCTCACAGCAGTCGAAGCGGGAGAATAGCTCACACCATGCGTCTGCGCGATTTTCCCGCCTATTTACTCATCACGCTTCCCCTGTTGTATTTCATCGTTACAGGTGGAACATATAACGGTATTCTCAATTCGTCGATGCGCCTGTTCAGTGTGATTTTGCTCGGCGTGCTTGCCCTACTGTGGATTGTGCGCCGTAGAAACACGCCCTTCGTGCCCACCGCGCTCGATCTCGCGCTGCCTCTGTGGGCTGCTGCGTTCGCGCTCTCGCTCATCGCCAATACCGATGATTGGCGGCGCATCGTCATGGGGTTGTGGTATATCGGCGTGTACGCGCTGTTGTGGATCATCCTCACTGACGTGATCGTCCGCCGCGCGCTCTCTCGCAAACTGTTGATCAACGCGCTGTTAATCGTCGGCGTGGTGGTGCTGTATTTCGGTTATGTCCAGTTTTTCAACGAACTTCGCAATCCCAATTTGATCGGCTTGCCGCGCCCTGTAAGCGCTTTCGGCAATCCCAACACACTCGCGGCGTTTCTCGTCATGCTCATCCCCTTTGTGTGCGTCCGCGCCATTGAAAGCAAATCGATTACACGCATCATCATGGCGATCTACAGTGTGCTGGCGTTAGCCCTGTTGGCATTGACCTTTTCGCGCGCCGGATGGATCGCAGTGGTCGTGGTGGTTATCGTGGCAGTGGTCGTGATGGCGCGCACTAATCGGACACGCATCCAAACATGGATCATTACGCATCGTGCGTTTGCTATCGCCACCCTATTGGTGATCCTCATGGCGGGGACTACTGTCACTACGGTTGTGATCGCTTCACTATCCGATCCAAGCCGTTCACTCGATCTACGTGCGTTTATCTATCAAACCGCTCTGAACTTGTTTATCGAACAGCCTATCACCGGACGCGGGCTGTTTACGTTTGGCGGTGGACTCGCCGCGCTCAATTCCACGCCGCCCACCGAACCGCACAGTCACGCGCACAACATCATCCTACACGTCGCTGCCGAACTCGGCATCATCGGCGTGATCGCGCTTGTTGTGTCCGCAGTGCTGATTCTGCGTGCTGTATGGCGAAATTACGGTGCAGCGGATTCTACTGAACAAGGCGTTATCGCTGCTGCTGCGCTTGCAGTAATCGGGTTTGGCACGAATCACCTGCTTGATATGCCTGCGATGCTTCCATCTGTGTTCATCACGACGATTTTCGTGATGAGCATCGCCGCCGCCCCTGTCGATACGCCGTCCCCTACAAACCCCCGTCGATTCACAGTTATCCCCGTCGCGCTCGGAGCATTGATCTTGTTCGTGACGGGCATGTTCGGAGCGATCAACTATGGGCGCTACATCAATATCTTAAGCGACGGCGCAAGCGAACGTATTTCGCACGTCCAAGCCGCCGAAGCGATGCAAAGCGTAATCGATTCCGATCCGTCACTGATGGTCTATCATCAGCAGCAGGGGGTGTTATTCGCGCAAGGTGGCGCTTTCGAGCGCGCGGCGGAATCGTTCGCTCGCGCTGCCGATCTCGCGCCCGAATACGCGCTCAATTTCGTCAATCAAGCTGCCGCGCTGGCACAGTTGGGGCGCTGGGATGAAGCCGTTGTCGTTCAGCAGCGGGCGATCACCGCCGCGCCGGATGAGCCGCGATTCGCATACCCGCTTGCCATCTACGCCGAAAACGCGGGCGTTTTCGATCTTGCGCGTGCGGCGTATCAGCGCGTGTTGGCGAAGTATCCCGATATGCCGCTGCTTTCCGGTTGGAATGACTCGCCGCTGCGTGCTGAACTCGCATCGACAACCCCACTATCCGCGGATGGCGAAATCGCGCGCTTACTCATGGCGGGCGATCCCGCAGCGGCAGGCGCGCGCCTTACTCAAGCGCAGGCAAACGGCGAAACGCTGTATCTCGCCATCCCACTCGATGCTTTGATCGCGTTGGAAAATAACACACCGACAGTTCCCGATGCGCTGCCCGCCATTTGGCGATCTTTGTACAACGCGCGGCGAGCGCAGTTGACGGGCGATTCCGCCGCGCCTTATCTCGCAGAAATCGATCCTGACCGCACGAATGCTCATGATGCGCTCATTGATGCGCTGCTGCCAAACATCAATTACGTGCAGTTTTTGCGCCTCACCTTCCCTAACGTGTGGATCGAGCAGGTGATGCTGCCGCCAAACGATGCCGTGTTCACCGCGTTGTATGAATGGGTATCGCGCGAATAAATGCGAACATTTGCGCCGTAAATGGGACTTTCGTGAATTTTTCCCAAACTTAAGCATCAACATGATCCCTATCGTGTTTTCATTGTTAAATTGCAGCGACACCGTTGTAATTCAGCGATTGCAGTGGTGTCTAAAAGTAGAGGGTTTGAAAGGGCGACATGGAAATTCAATCTGTACTTTTATTATTTGCGACTGCCTATTTAATCGGCGCGATCCCCGTCGGTTGGGTGATCGCCAAGCTGCACGGAATCGATGTATTCAAGATTGGCAGCGGTAACATGGGTGCGAATAACATCACGCGCTCACTGGGATACTTTTGGGGTGGCTTAACATGGCTGCTCGACAGCACAAAAGGCATCGCCGCGATTTTGCTCGCGCGCTCGTTCGTCCCCGAAGATCAACATGCCTTTGCCACGGTGATCGCTGCGGTTGCTGCGATTCTCGGTCACACCTATTCGATTTGGGTCATGCTCATTACGGGGAAACTACGTGGGGGCAAAGGCGCGGCGACGACGATTGGCACGTGGTTCACATTCATCCCTCCCCTGTTGGTCGCGGGCATCATGGCAATTTGGGTCGTCATCGTTGTGGTGACACGTTATGTGTCACTGGCGGTGCTGGTCACAACAGGTTTAGTTGGTTTGCTGGTGGTGGTCATGGTGGCGATGGGGTCTTTCGCGCCGGTCTATTTGCTGTATCTACTCGTTCCATTGATCGTCTTTTACCGCCACCGCGAAAACATCCTTGCGCTAAGCGAAGGACGCGAACGCAAACTAGGTCAGCGTGCATAACCATCCTGTGTCGTTATGGGCGATGGCGGCGCATCGCCCCATCACACCTTTGCGATCTTTGTAACTTTGCGGCGAGCTTCTTTACTTTTATGTTTCGCCCATGTGACGGTGTTCGTGTAAAATCGGCGCAGCTTTCGCTCCATTCAAGGACAACGCACGATGACCGACAATTACGACGAACTCAAAGCGCCTGTCGAAGACGCGGGCGGCATCTGGACGATTCGCGGGGGCGGTAACAACCGCGAGTGGAACAACATTCGCTACAAAACGGGTTTGAGCGGACGTAACGTCGGCTCACGCGGGCTGTCGATGAATGTCGCCACCATTCCACCCGGCGGCGTTGCTTATGCCCATATTCATGTCGATTTTGAAGTCATGCTCTACATTCTCGAAGGGCGCGTCCGCCATATTTACGGGCATGGCTTGAGCAAAACGCTCGAAAACGAAGCAGGCGATTTCATCTACATTGAACCGGGTGTGCCGCACGAAGTTTACAACATGAGCGATACCGAGCCCGTTGTCGCGGTGGTCGCGCGTTCCGCGCCCGACGAATGGGACAAGATCATCCCCTATGACAAGAACAACCCGGAAGGCTGATACGATGACCGTGACCCCGTTCGTCGTCACCATTGGTGGCAGTCCTTCAACCACATCGCGCAGTTCGGCGGTGCTTGCGTATTTCGCCCGCGAACTTACCGCGCGCAGCATCGAAGCGCGCTCGATCAACGTGCGCGACATGCCCGCCGATGACTTGATTCACGGACGCTATGACAGCGCAAGCATCAAAGATCACATTGATCTGGTTGCGCGCGCGCAGGGTGTGATCATCGCTACGCCTGTCTACAAGGCAGCGTATACGGGCGTACTCAAGCTGTTCTTGGATGTGCTTCCGCAAAACGCGCTGGCGGGGAAAGCTGTCCTACCGATTGTCAGCGGTGCGGCACCGAATCACATGCTGGTGCTCGATTACGCGCTTAAGCCTGTATTGGCGGCGCTCGGCGCGGATCGCATCATGGCGGGGATGTATCTGCTCGACAGTCAATTTGTTCCCGCGACTGAACCGAATACGCCGCCCGGTTTCAGCCCCGAACTCGAAGCGCGCTTACAATCTGTGTTAGATATTTTTGTCAGTCAATTACGCGAAGTCGAACAACGATAGACACTTGGAGATTATCAAGATGCTGCAAGATATTTTATGGTTCATCCCCGGTCATGGGGATACACGCTATTTAGGCACACAAAACAGCCGTCGCAATACCAGCCACGATTACTTGAGCACCATCGCCAAAACAGTCGATGCGCTTGGTTTCTCTGGCGCGCTTCTGCCGACGGGTCAAGGCTGCGAAGATTCATGGGTGCTGGCATCGTCGCTAATTCCCCTCACCAAACGCATGAAATTTCTGATCGCTTTCCGTCCGGGCAGTTTGTCACCCACACTGGCGGCGCGTATGGCTGCCAGCTTTGACCGATTCTCTGAAGGGCGCTTGCTGCTCAATATCATCACGGGCGGCGATCCGGTAGAATTGGCGGGCGATGGCATGTTCTTGAGCCACGACGAACGCTACGAAGTCACCGACGAATTTCTCGAAGTCTGGCGCAAACTGTACACCGGGCAGGAAGTCACGTTTGAGGGCAAGCACATTCAAATTCGCGGAGGAAAACTGGCGTTCCCTCCCGCGCAGCTTCCCTACCCGCCGCTGTTCTTTGGCGGATCATCTCCCGCAGCTATCGAAGTCGCGGGCAAACATGTCGATCTGTACCTGACGCTTGGCGAACCGCCAAAAGACACCGCCGAAAAATTCGACAAAGTGCGCGCGGCAGCGGCGAAATACGGGCGCTCTATGCGTTTTGGTGTGCGCCTGCACATTATCGTGCGCGAAACAACAGAAGCGGCTTGGGCAGCCGCCGATGATCTACTTAAATACGCCACTGAAGATGTGATCGCCGCCAATCAAGCCAAACTCGCGCAGTTCGATTCTGTCGGGCAGGGACGCATGAAATCGCTCCATAATGGAGATCGCGGATCGCTCGAAGTCAGCCCGAATTTGTGGGCGGGCATTGGCTTGGTCAACAAGGGCGTAGGTACGGCGTTGGTCGGTGATCCCGCCACGGTTGCTGAACGCTTGATGGAATATGTCGAACTCGGCACGGACACATTCATTCTCTCCGGCTATCCGCACCTTGAAGAAGCCTATCGCGTAGCCGAGATGGTGTTCCCTCTGCTTCCCGATTGGCAGAACAAAGTTGGTGCAGCAAATAAGGTTTTCAACCCTGCTGCCACCCCCATTACATGGCAGTAAACTGCATTTCATCAGGGGTGAATGTACAAGTTCACCCTTGATGCATTAAAAATCCCCCAATTGTCCTACTCCTTTTCATGCGACAATCAATGCTTTCTCACGGTTTAACCATTATCGTCAAGGTTTTCCCGGAGAGGAAGCACGATGAAAAATGTTTTCCTTCGTAAACTCACTGCTGCTGGCACATTAGCATTTGCCAGCCTACTTATAACAGCCGCGTTGATCGGTGTTAGCATCGCCCAAGCCCAAGACCCAACGCCCACCCCTGATAGCGAAACTTGTCCGCTTGGGCAGGGCTATTGGTCAAGTTGGGTAGACGCATGGCCCGTCGATGCGTTGATGCTCGGCGCGCAAGTCTACACACAAGCTGAACTGTTGGCGCTGCTGCCCGGCGGCGGTGGCGATGCCAGCACGCAGCTTGCCGTTCAGTTGATTGCCGCTAAACTGAATGTATTCAACGGCGCGGATCCTGAGGCTGCTATCGGAGCGATTGCCGAAGCCGATGTGCTGCTGGCGGCATATGTTGGCGCGCTGCCTTACGGCATTTCGCCCGCGTCGCCAGAAGGTCAGCAGATGATCGCGCTGGCAGAATCACTCGAAGCGTACAACAGCGGCTCGCTCACGCCGAATTGCGAAGAACCCGAAGAAACCGACTCTCCCGAAGAGACCCCTGAAGTGACGGAAACTCCCACCGCCACGCCTACACCCAGTGGGACATTCCCAGCGTGCCAAAATCAGCCTCCGGCGTGGGCACCGGCATGGGGTTGGCGCTGGCTGTGCGGTATCCCTTATGAACCCGGCACACGCCCCGGCGCTGGCGGCGGTGACAGTGGTGAAGCGGATAGCGAAATCGGCGGGCAAGGCGCGGGTCGCGGGGGTGGTCGCGGGGGGCAAGGCGGACAAGGTAATCCCGGCGGGCAAGGGGCGGGTCGCGGTGGGCAAGGCAATCCCGGTGGTCGCGGTGGTGGTCGGGGCGGCTGATTTCGTTTAGTATTCAATTGGGCGATCCGTTCGGGTCGCCCGATTATTTTCCCGACGCTTCACCCACGTTTGACCGCCACAAACGGACACAACCTAGTCAACCATGCATCCTCTTGCTACGATTGGGCGTACCAATGTCCACCCAAAATCTTGAGGAATGTGTGCATGATCGTTCGTTTTCGTCGTGGAACTGCGGCGCTCATGTTGATATGCGCGGCGCTCACTGGCATGATCGCATTCACAATGCTGTCTGCCATCAGCCCGATATTCGCCCAAAGCGATGCTGCGTTCGCGTTTGCGACCAATACCCCTCAGGCAAATACTCAATCCCAAACCGACACCAATCCGCCGCCGACAGTCATCGAGTCTAACGGAGGCGCGTTTGACCCAACGGTATGCGCGCCCTTCACTGATGGCGGCGAACTCAGTCCCGAATGTCTTGCGATCATCGAAGCCAACCCGCGCCCATTGGTCAACCAAGTGCCCTTGGATGCTTACACCATCGACACTTACAGCTTTTGGCGTGTTGGACGCGACGCTACACCCACTTATGATGCTCCCGGCGGAAACTTGATCGGGGAAATTCCGGCGGGGTTTAATTTCGTTAACGCCATCAACACCAATGTTGAAGGCTGGTTGCAAATTCAAGGCGGGCAGTGGATCGAACGCAACCGCGCCACTTATGCACAGCCTTCATTTTTTCGTGGAGTCACACTCCAATCGGATACCGTGCTGCCGTTCGCCTTCGTCCTCGATCTAAGCCGGATTCCCGTGTCACGTTACCCCGGCGGCGAACGCGACAACTCCACCGGGCGCTTTCTTCAGCGATACGAATTGGTCAACATCTTCGCTACCGCCTATGACGAAGAAGGTTGGCGCTGGTACATGATCGGACCGAATCAATGGGTAGAACAGCGATTCGTCGCCAAAGTCCAGCGCATTGAACGCCCAGAAGGGATCAGCGGGCAGTGGATCGCCGTTGACCTGTACGAGCAAACACTCGTCGCCTACCAAGACGATACCCCGGTCTACGCCACGCTCATTTCCAGCGGTCTGGAACGCACCGAAACCAACGAAGGCTTGTTCAATGTGTGGGCGCGACTGCCCAGCGACGGCATGAGCGGCGCGACAGGAGCGCCAAACGCCTACGCCCTGCAAAGCGTCCCATGGGTGATGTATTTCGATGGCAGCATCAGTCTGCACGGCACATACTGGCACGATCTCTTTGGCTATCGCCAAAGTCGCGGCTGCGTCAACTTGACCATCAGCGATGCACGGTGGGTATTTGAGTGGACTGGACAAGGCGAACCCGACGCGGAAGGGAACATCTCTACACCCGTGTATGTCTACAGTTCCGGCGAGTACGGGGTGACTGCCAGCGGTCTATAACTGTGTTTGTGGGGGCATGGCTTCGCTGCGCCACGCCATGCCCTGTGCTTTTCCCGTATAATCAAAATATGATTTGATTTTTTGTAGAGGACACGCTTATGACTATCCCGCAACCCGAACGCGCGCGCACCGCCTTACGCGCGTGGGAAGAGTCTAAACCCCGCAATTTTTTCACCGCTGACCGCAATCTGCAAAACGTTCTCCGTATGCACATGGGCGATTCCGCCTATGCCGCCGCCCAACCGAACTTCACGCAGTTTGGCGCGGACTGCGCCACCGCCATTGATCCCGCCGCGCGCGAAGAAGACGAAATCGGCAATCACCCGCGTTTGATGCGCTATTCTGGCATTGGCGAACGCATCGAAGCCGTTCAATTTCACCCCAACCATGATTCTAACGGCGCGCTGGTGTGGCGAAGCGGTATTCTTTCGCTGCAAGCGCATCCCGGCAGCAGTGTCGCGCAAATGACGTTGTTTTATCTCTTAAGTCACAGCGGCGAAGCAGGTCACTGCTGCTCGATTGCTTGTACATCCGGTTTGATTCGCGCGTTACAACAAGCTGCCGCTCCCCCCGTGCGCGAAAAATTTCTCCCCCCGCTGCTTGACTCGAACTATGCCACAATGCAGCATGGGGCGCAGTTCCTCACGGAAGTACAAGGCGGCAGTGATGTGGGCGCGAATGCCGTCCGCGCGGTTGACCACGGCGATGGCACGTGGCGAATCAGCGGCGAAAAATGGTTCTGCTCGAACATCAATGCCGATCAATTTCTCGTCATGGCACGCCCCGAAGGCGGGGAAGAGGGCACAGGCGGTCTTGGCGCGTTTCTCATCCCGCGCAAACTCGATGACGGCGCGACCAATGGCTTTTACATTCGCCGCCTCAAAGACAAACTTGGCACACGCACGCTCGCCAGCGCCGAACTCGATTTTGTTGATGCGGTTGCATATCCCATCGGCGCAGTGGATGCCGGATTCAAGATTACTGTTGAACTCGTTCTCAATACATCGCGGCTGCTCAATGCTGTAAGCTGCGCGGGCATCATGCGTCGATCCGCCATCGAAGCGGCGACCTATGCTTGTTCGCGCGAAGCCTTTGGCGCGCCCATCGCGCAGTATCCACTGGTGCAAGAAGCTGTCGCGGATATTCTCACCGAGAATTACGCCGCCACCGCCAGCGGATTCGCGCTTGCACACCTGCTCGATAAAATCGAAACGGGCGCGGGGACAGATAGCGACAAAGCTGTCTATCGCTTGCTCGTTAACTTGAACAAGTACATCACCAGCATTCGCGGCAGCGAATCGATTCACCGCGCGATTGAAGTTTTAGGCGGCAACGGTGCAATCGAATCATTTAGCATTTTGCCACGCCTCTACCGCGATATGGTTGTCCTCGAAAGTTGGGAAGGCACGCACAATGTATTGTGCTTACAGGTCTTGCGCGATCTTTCTCGCTATAACCTACACGAACCCTTCGCACAACACATCCATGCTATCCTCAATGATGTGAAGCACAACGCGCTCATCCCACTTGCTGATGAAATCCGCGCCGCGCTTGAAGAGTCGCTCCGTATGATTCAGCACATCGCCACCGCCAATCCGCAAATGCAGCAGGCACACGCTCGCCGCCTTGCCGATGCGCTGGCGCATACCGCGCAAGCCGCGCTCATGCTCCGCGAAGCGGCATGGGAACTCGATCACAATCTGCCGACGGTCAAACCCGACGCGCTCCGCTACTTTATCAATCGCCGTCTGCGACGTGATTATGATCCACTGGGGGATTCCGGCTATCTCGCGCGCCTCGAACGGCTCTTCGCGGCGGTGTAGTGTTCCAACCAACGTGGTGGAAAGGTATTCCCTGTCCACCACAACAACCGAATTCTCACCCTTGTACGGATGCCTTCACAATTGCCCCCTGCCCCGCCTTGCAAGCCAAAAGTCCTCTTGAGCGAATCACCGCACAATGGATATAAGCTAATGTAGACGTTCATCACAGTTATGGACTTTTTCTATGTCACGAGTCTTTATGTTGTTCACGCGGCTCTGCGCGTTGATGCTGCTTATGCTCATCACCGCCGCGCCGCCCAAAGTCGTGCAAGCGGCAGCTCTGCCAACAGGTTTCACTGAAACCTTAATCGCCAGTGGTCTCACCCGCCCGACTGCTATGCAGTTCGCACCCGATGGTCGGCTGTTCGTCTTGCAGCAAAGCGGCGCGGTTCGCATTATCGAAAATGATGTGCTGCTGACCACACCGTTTATGACACTCACTGTCAATTCCAGCGGCGAACGCGGGTTACTTGGCATCGCTTTCGATCCCAATTTCGCTACCAACAACTACCTGTATCTCTATTACACCACCAGCACAACGCCGATTCACAATCGCATCAGCCGCTTCACCGCCAATGGTAATCTCGTCGTCCCCGGCAGTGAACTCGTGATTATGGATTTGGAGAACCTCACCAGTGCCACCAATCACAACGGCGGCGCGATGCATTTTGGTCCTGATGGAATGTTGTATATCGCCGTAGGTGAAAACGCAACCACATCGAATTCGCAAACGCTCAATAATCGCTTGGGCAAAGTGCTGCGAATTAACCCCGATGGCACCATTCCAACCGATAATCCGTTCTACAACACGGCGACGGGCGATAATCGTTCGATCTGGACGCTTGGTTTACGCAACCCGTACACGTTCGCTTTTCACGCCACAACCGGACGCATCTTGATTAACGACGTAGGCGCGGCGACATGGGAAGAAATCAACGAAGGAATTGCGGGCGCAAATTACGGTTGGCCCACCACCGAAGGCATGTTCAATCCCGCCACTTTCCCAAATTTCACTAATCCCATTTATGCCTATGCACATTCCGGCGCTGCGCCCACAGGCTGCGCGATCACGGGGGGCACATTTTACGACCCAGTGATCAACCAGTTCCCTGCCAGCTACGCGAATGACTACTTTTTTGCCGATTACTGCTCGAATTGGGTGCGCGGGCTGGACTATTCCACCAACACGACCTACAGCTTTGCCACATCGACAGATAACAATATCGTCGATCTCAAAGTCTCGCGCGATGGCAATTTGTACTGGTTGGCGCGCGGTTCAAACGCCAATGATGGACGTGTTCGCCGCATTGGTTTTGGCAACACTCCACCGACCATCACGCAAGACCCCGCCAATGTCACTGTCAGCGAAGGTTCACCCGCTACGTTCACCTGTGCTGCGTCGGGCACAACGCCGATGAACTATCAATGGCAGCGGAACAATGTCAACATCACGGGAGCGACAGGCACAAGTTATACAATACCATCCGTCGCTATAGGGGATAACGGCGCAACTTTCCGTTGTGTGGCAACCAACGCTTACGGCACGGCAACCAGTTTGAATGCCACACTCACCGTCACTGGGAATAATCCACCTGTTGCCACGATTACCGCACCGGCTGCCAATTCGCTCTATAATGGCAGTCAGATCATCAATTACAGCGGCACAGGCACAGATACAGAAGATGGATCACTCCCTGCCAGCGCCTACACATGGGAAGTCGTATTCCACCACGATACGCACACGCATCCGTTTATTGAACCTACCAGCGGCGCGACAGGCGGATCGTTCACCATCCCCAACACGGGTGAAACAGCGACCAATGTTTGGTATCGCATTTATCTCACCGTGACTGACAGTGACGGCGCAAGCGACACGACATTCATCGACATTCTCCCGCGCGTCGTCAATATCACGCTCAGTTCTAACATCAGCGGCGCGGCAGGCACGCTCGACGGTCAGCCGATCACACTGCCGATCACGTTCCCAAGTGTCACCGGGATTATCCGCAGCATCGGTGTGTCCTCACCGCAAAACATCGGCGGCACAAATTACGTGTTCAATAACTGGTCGGACGGCGGCGCGCAGACTCACGACATTAATCCACCAGCGACCAACACCACCTATACGGTCAATTTCAATGTTGTGCCAACCAACACGCCCACGCCGACTTCCACACCCACGCCCACTAGTCCTGCGCCCGCGGGGGTGGTCGCCAGTCGTGTTAGCTTCAGCATCACCGAAGGCGGAGTGAGTGTCATCTACAACGTGCGCTTGACAACTTCCCCCGCGCCCGGCGAAAGCGTCACTATCATTCCCGTGTACAATTCGGCGCAGTTAAGTTTCTCGCCCGCATCCCGCCAATTGAACAACACGAATTGGAACACTGGACGCAACTTCACCGTCACCGCTGTTGATGATGCGCTAGTCGAAACGTCGCCGCTGTTCGTCGTTATCACACATAACACGACCAGCTCACTTGGTGGTTCGCCCTACGCCGGATTGACAGGACAAAGCCCGATCAACGTCACGGTGATCGACAACGACAGCGCGCTGCCGACAGCTACGCCCACCGCTACTGCCACGTCAACCGCTACCCATACGCCAACACCCACATTTACGGCTACGCCATCGCCCACTGCTACGCCGACTGCTACCCCCACACCGACACAGGGCGCGACTCCATTCGTGATCGTCAACCGTGTCAGTTTCACCGTCACCGAAGGCGGAACAAGCGTGATCTACAACGTGCGCCTCAGTCAATCGCCCGCGCCCGGTGAAAGCGTGACCATCATCCCATCCTACGATACGATGCAGTTGGTGTTCAGCCCGGCATCGCGCCAGTTGAACAACACGAACTGGAACACCGGACGCAACTTCACGGTTTTTGCCAATGACGACGCAAACCCGGAAACGTCGCCGCTGTTCACACAAATCACCCACAGTACGACCAGCAATCTGTTCGGGTCGCCGTTCGCGGGTGTGACAGGCACCGGCGTGATCAACGTTACCGTCGTAGACAATGATGCCGCGCCTATCACAGGCAGCGACAACAGCCCACCGCCGCCCGCTGATGTCACTGCTGCCCCCTCCAACTAATCAAAAAGGGTGACCGAAATTTGGTCACCCTTTTTGTATCCTTTGCGATGAGAATTTTACCTATGCCTGTGTTTCTCCGCCGCGCGCCATTGATGAATTCACGGCTTCATTCGCAGAACTTTGTCTTGTGAAAGAAGCTTGCCCAAACTCGAACGGTGCGGCTTGACCGGGGAACGGATCGCGCATGTTGATCTTGGCGATCACGTAAGCCAACAAAATACGGATCGAACTCATGATCGGCGCGACCAAAAACGCGCCCAGCACACCCCCCACCGCTGCACCAATAAACACGCCGACGATGATGACCGCGATTGGAAGGTCAAGCACATCACCAAGAATTTTCGGTGCGATGATGTTCCATATCAACTGTGAGATGAACAGGTTGACAATCACCACCAGCAGCGCGAATAGTCCGTTGGGCATCGCGCTGAAGACTTCCGAATTGGAGCCATTCAGCAGCGGGATAATCGACAGCGGGATGAGCGCGATAAAGCCGCCAATCGTCGGTATCAGCGAAATCGTCCCGATGATCACCGCAAGCAGCGCGGCGTTTCCCACACCCATCACCTGAAGCTGCACCCACGTCAGCAAGCCGATCATCACGCCAATGATCACCTGTCCTTTGAAAAACCCATTCCAAATCCGCACCAATTTATGCGCCAGCAGCGCGTATTCGCGGTTGTAGGCATCGGGTATCCATTTGTCGAGTGTGCGCGTTGTTGTCGGAATATCAAGCAGCACTAAAAACGACACGAACAATGCCAGCAGCACCGATGCGAAGAATCCTGTAATTCCGGTGACTGCGCCCGTCAGCGTTTCTGTCACGGTCCCCGCTACGCTGAACAAGCTGTTGATCAGCGTTCGCAGGTCACTTGCGCCCAAATCCACAGACGGACGAGTGGTATTGGTATCGTTTGCTTCCGGCGCGGCTGGCGTTGCTTCCGGTGTTGTGCCTTCGGGCGTAGTCCCCTCTGGAACAGTGCCTTCAAGCCCCGCTTCAGCTTGATTGATTTGATTGAGCGCCCCCAACGTCTGGCGTACAGGATCAAGAATGAACTGTAAGTCAACCGATACGCCAAAAACGTCGATAGTGTTCACACCTTCTTGCAAGTAAGGCTGGAGCTCGTCTTCCAGTTCAACCAGCCCCTCTTGCAGACTATTTGAAAGCGAGCGCACACCGTCCACCGCCGCCGGAATCACCAACACAATCCCGCCAATGATAATGATAATCAGCGACAGATATACGAGTGTTACGCTCAACGCATACGGAATCCGCAGTATGCGGTTGAGTGACCGTGCGGGTGCGAACATCACAAATGCCAGCAGAAACGCCAGCGTCAGCATTTGAATTACAGGTGCGAGCAGAGTCAGCGCAAACAAGCCGAGAATAATCAACAGCACCGTGATTAGGTGACGTGTCCATCTGCCCCACTGTGGTGTGTATTCATCCGGCGGATTTACATTTGTCGTACTCCGGTTGACATCATCGCGCGATTTACTCGCTTGGGACGGAGACGTGGAAGTCTCAGCCATAGATTTATCCTTTTTGATACGCACAATCGCACGTTACGTTAGCAATTAAAACACACTTCTCTCAAAAGAGACACGCATCAAATACAATTTTTAGTAGCAGTCGCGTGGATTGACCCCGAAATGGTGGACACAGAAATTGTCCGCTAGACTGAATGAAAGAGGGGATCAGGAAGATGAAGAGACGAAAGCAGTACACAGAAGAGTTTCGGCGTGAAGTCCTGCGGATGGCAGAGGGCACAGAGAAGCCGATCCGGGAACTGGAAAAGGATCTCGGTTTATCGCAGGGATTGATTCGCCAATGGCAGCAGCGCTAGCAGGTTGACGAAGCGACAGCGACACTGCAACCGAGCAGTGAACGGGAAGCCGAAGCGGAGATCCGCCGGCTGAAGCGTGAACTGGAGATCGTCACGCAGGAACGGGACATCCTAAAAAAAGCGATCCAGGTCTTCTCACGGGAGCAGCGCCCATGAAGTACCGGTTTATCGACGCTCACCGCGCTGTGTACCCGGTGGGGCGCATATGTCAGGTGCTGGGCGTGTCGCGGAGTGGGTACTATGCGTGGCGCGAACGCCCTCTCAGTGAGCGAAAGCAGACCAATACCCGCCTGCTGCTGCACATTCGCGCTGTCTATCAGGAAAGTCGGCGGACGTATGGCAGTCGGCGGGTCTATCACGAGCTGCGTGCACAAGGCATCGCATGCAGTCGTCATCGCATTGCCCGCCTGATGCGTCACGACGGGCTGCGAGCGGTGCAGCGCCAGCGCTACAAACAAACCACCCGTCCCAACCCGCGGTTACCCGTCGCGCCCAACATTCTGAACCAAGACTTCACGGCTCAACGTCCCAACCAGAAATGGGTGGCGGATTTCACCCACATCCCCACCGCTCAGGGATGGCTGTACCTAGCAGCCGTGCTGGATGTCTTCTCGCGCCAGATTGTCGGGTGGTCGATGAGCGAACGTCAACAGACTGCGCTCGTCGAGGATGCACTCCACATGGCATTGGCACGACGCTGCCCGCAAACGGGCTTGCTGCATCACTCTGACCGTGGCAGTCAGTACGCCAGCCATGATTACCAGAAGCTGCTGGCGAAGGAACACATCCAAGTGAGTATGAGCCGGAGCGGTAACTGCTACGACAATGCCATGGTGGAGAGCTTCTTCGCCACGCTCAAGGCTGAGTGTGTTGACCGGCGTTTTGCCACCCGTGCTGAGGCACGCAGCGTGATCTTCGACTACATCGAGCGCTGGTACAACCGTCGTCGTCGCCATTCGTCACTCGGCTATCTCAGCCCGGCTGGTTTTGAGCAACGCTTCGCCCGTGACAAATTTACTGTCCGTTAAATCCGGGTCAGTCCACGCGCGCATATTTCAAACGCCGGAATAGTTTTCGTTTCTCGCGGAGAGCGTTACAATTTGCGCGCAAGATGACCGCAGCATTAGACACCTTTTGGATGACTTATGGACATTCTTGGGATTGATATTGGCGGCACGGGAATTAAGGGCGCTCCAGTGGACAGCATCAAAGGCGAACTGCTTGCGGAACGGTTTCGCGTTGCCACACCGCAGCCTGCCACTCCCGAAGCGTGTGCTGAATGTATCGCGCAAATTGTCACACACTTTAACTGGGATGCGCCTATTGGCTGCGGCTATCCCGGTGTGATCCGGCATGGGGCGCTCACCATGACCGCCGCCAACGTCGATAAGGGATGGATCGGGCTCAATGCCCGTGAACTCATTGAAAACACGACAAAGTGCGCGGTCACGCTCGTCAATGATGCCGATGCGGCAGGGTTGGCGGAGATGCGCTTTGGCGCGGGGCGCGGTGTCGATGGCGTGGTCATGATGCTCACCGTCGGCACAGGAATCGGATCGGCGCTGTTCGTCGATGGTCGCCTTGTCCCCAATACGGAACTTGGACACCTCAAAATTCGTGACAAAGACGCGGAGCGCCGCGCCAGTGACCGCGTGCGTATCGTCAAAGAACTGTCATGGCGCGATTGGGCAAAACGCTTCGATGAATATCTGCTCTATGTCGAAAACCTGTTTTGGCCTGACCTGTTCATCATTGGGGGTGGCGTGAGCAAAAATTTCAGCAAATTCTCGACCTTCCTCACCACGACGACACCCGTTGTCCCGGCTGAAATGCTCAACGACGCGGGCATCGTCGGCGCGGCGATGGTCGCCTTCGAATCGCACCATCGCTAAAGGGCATATAATTGAATGTGGTGTAGGGGTTACAAGGAATCGGTCAAATGGCGGTGAATTTTCAGGATGTCGTCAGGTAAGTGGAAGAACTGACAGACGAGCAGAAAGCGAAACTCGTTATTTGGCTGATCGACAAAATCAAATCCCGCGAACTAACGCCAGCGGAACGACGCGCGATATTCGATTCGATGACTATTGATCTCGGCGCAGTATTGCCCGGCTACTCAGACGACCGTGCTGATTGGTACTGAAAACCCGCCCTTATCCCGGAATTTTGTTGACTAACGGCGCTGTACTCTCCCCTCCCAGCTATTGAAGGGAGGGACTGGGGAAGGGGCGAAACTCTCGCTCCCTCTAGATTCTCATTCCGGTTTCGCCTTCTCGATTTCCCACCATACGCGAAGCGCCTCACTTACCGACCACGCTTGCGCCAGCGCCCCTTTCGGCGCGTGCGGTGGATCACCGTCGAAGATTTCCGCGATTGACCCCACTACGCCGCCTGTTAGCGGTTCAATCATGTCTTGAAGAAATCCCAGCGCCTTGTCGCGGTCACCATACATCTTCAAATGCGCGCTGATGAACGCGCCCATCAGCCACCCCCAAACCGTTCCTTGGTGATAGATCGCATCCCGCTCCTTGCCATCCCCGACATACTGCGGCGCGTAACGCGGATCATCCGGCGCGAGACTTCGCATCCCGTGTGATGTGTACAGCGTTCGCGCGCACACATCCACGATCTGTCGCCCACGCAGCACGCCGAACGCGCTGTGCGGCAGCGACACAGCAATCAACTGGTTTGGGCGCACCGACGCATCCGGCGCACCATCTGGCGTGTCGATCACGTCATAGCAGCATCCCAGATCATCATTCCAAAACTTATCAAAGTTTTCCTGTGCTTTGCGCGCCATTGCGCGATACGGCGTGCCGCTGATCCGCAGCCAATCCGCGAAACTCGCCATGATGCAGAGCGCGTTATACCACAGCGCATTGATCTCGATGGCTTTCCCCGTGCGCGGCGTGACCACCCAATCATCAATCTTCACGTCCATCCATGTAAGCTGCACATCGTCTTGTCCCGCGTACAACAGTCCATCATCAGGATCAACATGGATGTTGTAGCGTGTCCCTTTCACATGCCAGTCGATGATACTTTCCAGTACGGGGAACAATTCGCGCGCCAATGCCAGATCGCCCGTGTCATCGACCACCGCGCGCACCGCTTCGAAATACCACAGCGTCGCATCAACCGTGTTATAGTACACGCTTTCACCCGTTTCGGGGAACGTGTTCGGCAGCATCCCTTGATCGACGTACCGCGCGAATGTCTTGAGGATCAACCCGGCGATCTCTGGTCGCCCTGTTGCCAATGTCAATCCGGGCAGCGCGATCATCGTGTCGCGTCCCCAATCGCTGAACCACGGATACCCTGCGATCACGCTGAATCCGTCACTACCATCCCTAAAGATTCGTTTCACGATAAACTGATCCGCTGCCAGCACCAACTGCGCGATATTCGCCGTCATCCCCGCGTTGTGTGTCGCACCGTGTGCCGCCTCAATCAATCCCTGTGATCGTTTTTCTAATGCCGTTTGTACTGCATCCACATCGAATTCAAACGACTTTTCCGTACTCAATATCACATCGAGCGTTTGACCTACCTCTAGCGCTGCCGTGAATGTCCCAATCTTCAAGTGATCTTCAAGCGGGTCAAACCCGCGATCTGCTTCACCTTGCAAATACACCCCATCGATCACTTCAAAATCCAGCGCGGGTGATGCGTTCTCGCAGAAGATCACGCATCGTCCAGCTTTTTCCAAACCGACTTCAAACCCCTTGCCCAGCAGTTTTACCTGTCTTTCGACAGCCGCTAACGCTTCACGCTTGGTATTCCCATGATGATCGCGGGGGTTCACCCACACCGCGCATGTCAGCGTGATTGGGCGTGATGCCGCGACGAGCGTATAGCGGATATACGTCGTATTTTCGCCGTGCGCCATGAACAACCGCTTTTCGAGAATCGCGTCCGCCAGCCCGTATCGCCAAACCGGAGTAGTCCCTTCTAAGCGAAAACTCGTCAAATACAGGCATCCATCGGCTTCATAGGTTGTCGCGCCGCGTTGATCCACGCCGAGTCGGTACGTTTTCCCGTCATACGTCACCGTTTCATCGAGTTTGCTCACCACCAACGAGCGCCCCACTGGCGGAGTCAGCGCGGCGATCAACACGCCGTGATACCGCCGCCCCAACGCCCCGCTGATCGTCCCCATCGCGTACCCGCCGATGCCGTTCGTCACCAGCCATTCGCGTTTATTCGCCTGTACCACATCCCCGCATACATCCCGCCCAAACCGGATCATCTATCTCATAAACTCCATTGTTCGCTGCTACATACCTGCGCCAACCTGCAATTCCCTGTGTCAAACCCTAATCAATGTGAGTCTGCACGCTCCCCTCTCCATTAACGGAGAGAGGCAGGGGGTGAGGGCATCTTTCCCACATACGCCGCGCGCGGTCTGATGAGCGTGCCCTCGGCATACTGCTCCATCGCGTGTGCGATCCACCCCGCTGACCGCCCCAACGCGAACAATGCCAATGCGCTCGATTCGGGCAAATCCGCTGCCAATTCCAACGCCGACAGCGCCAGATCGATATTTGGATGCAGCCCGGTCAAATCGAGCATCGCCGCGCAGATCGCATCCACTACAGCGATCACGTCCGAATCCCGATACGCATCGCGTATCATTTGCAAGAGTGCCCGCCCGCGCGGATCACCGTGCGGATACAAATGATGCCCGAATCCCGGCACACGTTCTCCACGATTCAACACCGCCGTGACCAATCCGCGCGCCTGCTCCGGCGATTCTATATGCGTGATCAATGCCCGTGTGTGCGCGGTTGCGCCGCCGTGTTTGCCGCCGCTTAAGGTGGCCAATCCCGCGATCAGCGCGTGCGGCAGATCAGCATCCGTGCTTGCCGCCACCCGAACTGCAAACGCCGATGCGTTTAGTTCATGATCCGCGCACAAAATCAGCGCCGCGTCGATCAATCGCGCATCTTCTAAGCTCCACATACGCGCCAGCAGCTCCGCGATTGGTTCTTCCGGCGCGATTTGGTCTTGCATGACCCACGTCAACAGCGGCATCGCATCCAAATACGGCGTACCCGCTGTAAGCGTCAGCGACCATATCAACCGCGCGCCCTCAATTTCCATAGGGACTTCACCCATACGCTGCTCTATTCCCGTCAGTGTGTCGATCATCCGGTCAATGATCGTCATGTGCCCACTGATTTCGCTCCACGGCGTTGGAATCACCGCCCACGTGCGTCCCAACGCAAAAACATCCGTCTTATTCTCCCTTCCCTGTGACAGCGGGGAGGGGTCGCTCCACAACACCATCGCCACATCTTCAAAGCTGTTCTCCCGTGCTAATTCGACGGCATCGCGCCCGCGATAATACACCCGCCCATCCTGAATCAACGTCAGTGTCGATTCCATCACAGGCACGCCCCACTTCAGTGATTCCCGTGCCGCCTTCGCCGCTGTCACATCGGGATCGCGGCGGTTCTGCTTTTTGGCGATCAGCCGCGCTACATCCTCAGCCGCGTAGCGCCGTTCCCGCCGTGTCGATTTGGTTTCTTCGCTGCGAATCAATCCCCGACTCACATAGCTGTAAAGCGTGGCAGGCTGAATATCAAGCGCGGCGCACACTTGGCGCGCGCTCAAAAAAGACGCAGATTGCGTGTCCGCAGTGCGTATCACCGTTTCCCCTCAATATGTTGATTCATCAATCAAGATTGACACCCACAATCAACATATCCTAGCATGGGTGTCAAGTTGACCCATCAAAAAACGGACATGAAATGACATGACTACGCCCATCATTCCCGAACCCGATCAGCCCGAATATTTTCTCGACACCTTCCCGCGTGACGGATTCCCGCGCTGCCAGTGGACAGCCGATCCCGCTTTGCCCGCCCAAGCATGGACGACTGAAACCACCCACCGCGACGGTCAGCAAGGCGGCTTGCCTCTCACCACCGAGCAAAGCCTTAAGATATACAACCTGCTCTGTGCGTTTACAGGTACATCCGGCGCGATCCGCCAAGCCGAGTTTTTCGTCTACCGCCCAAGTGACCGCGCCGCGCTCGAAGGGGCACTAGACCGCTATCGCTCCGGCGCGCCCATCGAACCGACCACATGGATACGTGCCGCCGCGAAAGACGTTGAACTCATCCGCAGTTTGGGCGTGCGCGAAACGGGAATGCTTGCCTCAGCGTCGGACTATCACACCTTTCACAAGTTCAAACCGGGAGGACGTAACCAAGCCGCCCAAACCTATCTGGACGCGGTACGCATGGCGGTTGATGCGGGGATTCGCCCGCGTTTACATCTCGAAGATGCCACCCGCGCCCCGATGGATTTTATGCTCCCTTTCATCGAAGCCGTGCAAGCCATCACTGCCCCGCACGGGGAGACTTTGCGCCCCAAGTTCCGCGTGTGCGACACGATGGGCTTAGGCTTGCCCTACGACGATGTTGATCTCCCGCGCAGCGTCCCACGCATCATCAAGACGCTACGTGCGGCGGGTCTGCGCCCTGAAGACTTAGAGTTCCACCCCCACAACGACACCGGACTTGTCGTCGCCAACTGCCTTGCCGCCATCCGCGCCGGATGCGCTGTCATCAATGGCACATCGCTCGGCAAAGGCGAACGCACCGGCAACGCCCCGCTGGAAATGGTCATTCTGCATCTCATCGGCATGGGCTATTTCGGGGACGTTCAGCCGGATTTCACCGCGCTTAACAATTTGGTCGATCTCTACGCAAGCATGAACGAACCGATCCCGCCCAAGTATCCGCTGTATGGACGTGACGCGCACCGCACGCGCGCGGGTGTCCACGCCGACGGGCTTAACAAGTTCTGGTGGATGTACGCGCCGTTCAATGTGCCGGACTTGCTAGGTCGCCCGCTGGAAGTGTCTATCACCAAAGACAGCGGCATCGCGGGCTTGATCTTCCTCATCAAGCAGCATACGGGCGTGGAACTGCCCAAAGACGATCCCATGCTGCAATCGCTTTATGCGTGGACGCTTGCCGAATTCGACAATGGTCGCCAAACTGCCATCGAATGGGAAGAAATCGCCCCGCGCATTCCTAACGCTGCACCGGTCAACTCATAATGCTTTCGTCGTGTGATTAAAAAAGGCGACCTGAAGTGATTTCAGGTCGCACTTTGGATCGATGACTTGCTAAATGTTACGGCATTCCCACGGTGCGCGGGTCAAATGTGGTATCGACTACCAAACCAAGTGCGTCCGCGATAGTCGCCCAGTCAACCAGCTTGAAGTTTTGGTTTTCGTCGGGCGTGATATTCAAATCGTCTTGGGCAATGAATACGCCGTTCGGGAACGCATCACCGAGCGCGAAATTGCTCACGTCGATGCCGTCCGTCCCGCTGACCGCATCCGCGGCACCTTCGATGACGATAAAGCGCCCGATGTAAGCGTTATCACCCGTCAATTCAAATACGACGAATTCGCTGCTCCCCTGACTGCTCACGATCAAATAGCCGCCGCCATCCGACGTGTGATAAATTGCAACGCCTTCTACATCCGCGACGAGCAGCCCTTCGTCGCTGGTATCCGCGACTTGTACGCGAGTGTCATCTGCGTCCGGCGCGGCGCTGTAGCGCCACAAGCCCGCCGCTTCTTCGCCAATATACAAAACCGCGTTCGCGTCATCCACGACGCAGCCTTCGGTTTGTGACCCAACCGCAAACGTGCGAACGACTTCGGCGCTGACCGTGCCGTCGCCCGCATCCGCGATCAACCACTGTTCAACCTCGCCTGTGTCGGCGCTGTTGACGAACGCATAATGGGTTCCAGCGGTCACATACTGGCAGACACCGTACACTTCTTCCACTGCTGATGGGAAGCTCCCGACTGAAACCAGTTCGCGTGTCTCGTTGTCCACCACAAAGACATCCAACGAGTTGGTCGTGCGGTTCGTCGTGGTAACGAGCGCGACCAGCTCGCCGCCAAACGTGAAGTTATATCGAAGATCGACATTGTTCACACGCCCGATATTCACTTCTTGTAAAATCGACCCATCAAGATTGTAAACCACCAAACCGCGTGTTTTGTCCGTCCCGATAATCGTGCTTTGGGCTGTATCGGTTGGGTGAATCCACACAGCGGGATCGTCTGCCGCATCAACGCCGCTTGGCACAGGGGCAGTTTCCGCCGCCGCCGTGACCGTAATCACATCGACTGCCGCCCGTGCCGCGCCTTCGTCACGCGGATCGTACTCCGTATCGATAACCAGATCGAGCGCTTCCGCGACCGATTCCCACGCCACAAACTTGAAATTGTTATTCCCATTCGGCAGACTGTTCACATCGTCATTGGTAATGAATACACCGTTCGGAAAGGCATCGCCAAGCGGCATGTTCGTCACGCCAATCCCCGACCCTTCACCCACCCGATCAATTCCTTCAGCTTCACCCACGCTGAAGCGACCAACAAAGGTGTTATCACCGCCACGCTCGTAGACCAAATAGGTATCATCTTCTTGATCAGGCGCGATCAAATAGCCCGCGTCACCGATGCCCGCGTAAAGCGAAATGCCTTCCAATTCCGTGTTGATATTTCCACGCGGCGCGGGCAAATCGACTTGATAACGGTCGCTGCCGCTTTCGGGTTCTGCGCCATAACGCCACAAACCAACCGTTTGCTCGGTGATGTACATGCGGCGCAGCGCATCATCGACGACGCAGCCTTCGGTTTCCGACCCCACGCTAAAGGCGCGTACCAATTGTGACGTAATGTCACCATTTTCCTCTTCAAGCGCATACTGCTCAACATTGCCGCTGTCATCCGACGCAAACACATAATACGTTTCCGTCAAAGGACTGCGATACAAACACGTCGATGCAACCGGTATTCCCGTATTGACCGCGCCAAGGGGTTCAAGTTCGCGCGTATCCAAATCGACCGTGTACAGGTTGACCAGCAGTTGATCTTCCATCGCCGCCGCAATCAAGCTGACGCGCCGCGCACCAAGCCGAAAGTTGTAACGCACATCGATGTACTTCACCGAGCCGATTTCCAACGTTTGCAGGCGCGCGCCGCTGAAGTCGTAGACATCGATGCCTACATTATCGTCCGAACCGAGAACTAAACTCAGCGCGAGATTGGTTGGATGCAGCCACACTTCAGCATCAGTTGCGCCATCTCCCGGCGATTCGACCGTTTCAACTGTAGGAATTACCACCGGAATTTCCGCCTGTGCCATGATGGGCACAACCACCAGTACCATAATGACCAGCAAGAACAGAGTACGCAGTTTTGTCATTTCATTTCACCTTTGTGCTGAATAAAAACGGGACAGAGCAAATGCTCCATCCCGTTTGACTTCCATATGGCTGAAAATGCATACTGACGTAAACTACATGCCCGCCAGCACGCTGTAGATTGTCGTCGAACCGCTGATTTCGTTCGCCACTACCAGCAAATCATCACCCGTCGGGCTGTCCGACGCGGGGATGAAGAACAAGCCTTCAGGTCCCAAATCGCCCGCCGTGCCGGCTTCGGCATCACCGCTGAAATCGCGGTTGTTGACATAGGTCACAAACACGGGCGCAGTCGGGTCAGTGATATCGTAAACCATCACGCCGCCGATGCGTTCCAAACCAATGAAAGCATACAGGTTTTCGCCAATCGTGCCGAGCGCGACACCTTCGGGTTCGGGACCTTTGTTATCGCTGCGGTCATCGAACGAACCGTTTTCGTCGTTGGTGCTGTTGAATTCTTCGGGGTACGCCGCCGCCGTAATCTGCTCGATTTGATCGCCACTGTCCCAAACCAGCGAACCATCTGCCGACCAAATGCTGGACGAACGACCACCGGGGATGTACAGGGCATCATAATCGCCATCGCCATCGGTGTCGCCATCGACAAGCATGGCTTCCAGCTTGCCCATTTCGCTTTCCGCTTGCAAATCCGCCGCATTCGGGAACGCAGTTTCATCGAGTGCCATTTCCGACACTTCGCCTTCTTCGCTGTAACCATCATAGTCGCGCGTATCGCCTTCGTTCGCACTGATTAAGTAGGTCGCGCCCATCGCTTCGAATGCAACCAGCGCGTCCGGTTGATACATGCCGAACACGGGCCAGTTTTCAATCCGAATCGCGCCGTCTTCATTACTAACGTCGAGTCCGTTGCCTTCAACCGAGTGATCTTTGAAGCCGAGCGACAGAATTGCCGTCACCGAACCCGACGCGATGTCAATCACGGCGAGCGCGTTGGCTTCTTGCAGAGTTACATAGGCGGTCGCGCTGTCGGGCGACACGGCGACATATTCTGGTTCCAAGTCCATCGCCACCGTCGCACCGGGACCATAAATGCGGACTTCGGCGGGCAGTTCCGCCGCACGTGCGCCATCTTCGTTGAAGTCGGTGAAACCGATGGTCGTCACGTTCGCGTCGGTCAGCGTTTCTACGCCCCCGCTAATGTCGATGATGCTCACCGAACCTTCGGGATCGATGCTGTAATCGCTGTTGGGTTCGCCTTCGTTCGCGGTCAGCACCTTTGTGCCGTCGGGTGTAAAAATGAGTTGATCGGGCAGTGCGCCAACCGTCACCGCGCTCAACACTTCACCCGCCGTGTTGGCGAATACAACTACGCCAGCATCTTGACCGTTCTCAACCGACACTGCCATTATCCCATCGCGCACGACAACATGCGTAGGACCTTCGCCATATTCACTCAAGTCAAGCTGCGTGACGAGCGTTGGCGCACTGGGATCAGCAATACTCACGACATCTACCGTATTGTCACTGCCGTTGATGATGTACAAATTTTGCGTGTCGGGATCATACGAGACGATTTCCGAAGCCCCTTCGTCAAATACACCTGTTGTGTAACTGCCGATTGCTTCTAAGACCAGTGCGCCTTCTTGCGCGAACGAAGGCATCGCCAATCCTAAAACTGAAATGGCGATCAACGCGATTTTTTGAAAAATGCGCTTCATAGGTGAGAACTCCAAGCTGCTGATACGATTGGACTTTGGGGAAACTTTCAATCAAACCATTATCAGCATCCATGTTTAAGATTTTTTGAAGTCCATATAAAATCCTGAACACATTGTTCGTTAGACAAAGTAAGGTGTACATGGCTAGAGCGATTTCACACGGGTTGAGCATTCATTCCGGCATGGCAGTGTTCAGAATTGGTATCCCGCTGGTCTTTTTATGCTTAGCTGCCTGTCGTTCGATGCCTCAATCCGGCGATCTTCCAATTTCGATTGCTGCGCTTTCCACCAGCACGCCAAGTCCCACGCACACGACGGAGCGCGTTGTCCTCCCCACCTTGACACCTTCAAACACGCCCACGATTACGCCAACCCCCACCGTAACACTGACCCCAGCGCCGACCAGTACACCCGTCGCCGCTCTGATTGGCACGCTGAATGAGTCACAGCAGCAGGTGATTATCTATTCCGCCCCGGACACACTCACGCCCACCATCGCCACCTATGAAACACAGCAGTTCGCCCTCATCATCGGGCGCACGGATGATGCGAACTGGTTTTACGTGTATCTGCCATATACCGATTTCTACGGGTGGGTTCCGCGGGAAGTCGTATACGCGCAAACCGATCTCGCCAGTGTCGCAGCAATCACACCGCCGCCCTTCGCAACCTTCGTTGTCACGCTGCCAACTCCAACGCCAACCTCGCCAATCCTGCCGACACCCACGCCCGTTGTTTTGGGCGATGTTCCAGCGATGGAAAATCGACTGCACTCCGTCCCCGCGCTCCACAACATGAATACTGAGCGCGTGCGTGCCATCTTCCAGATCGGGCAGCAGTTTGGCAATCGCGCCGACGTTTTCAGCGTGATTGGGGATAGCAATTCGACCAATGGCGATTTCTTGCAGCCTTTCGGCTTAAGCGAAAACTTTTGCAATTACAGCGAAGCGTATGCCCCGCTGCGCGATACCGTCCAGTTTTTCTCCGCGCCGGTGTGGCAAAACCCCGATCCTGAAATTCCGTCGAACAGTTCTTTCACTCACGACAGCGTGACAGCGGATCGCGGGTTTAATTCCGCCGCCGTCTTCGATCCACTTTGGACAAGCGGTATGCCCCTCTGTATCCCCGGCGAATCCCCGCTGACATGTGAATTTCGTACCGCGCGTCCCAGTATCACAATCATCATGCTCGGCGGCATCGACGTGAACAATCTCTCCACGAGCAGCTACTATCAAAACATGGTCGCCATCGTCGAAGAATCAATCCGCGCAGGTGTGATCCCCGTATTGACGACTTTTGTCGTCTTGCCCAACCGTGATGTGTACAGCCGCTCGCTCGAATTCAACATGATGCTGCTCGACATTGCGAATGCCTACCAAACCCCATTGATTAACCTATGGCGAGAGGCGCAGTTCCTGCCCGACTACGGCATTGGACCGGATCGCACGCATCTCAAAGCCGAACCAGGGCGCTACTGCGATTTTCGCGGTTGGGAACGTCAGTATGGTGGCACGCTCCGTAATTTGCTCACCCTTCAAGCGCTCGACACTATCCGCCGCGAAGTCATGGGCAGGTGACACGCCGATTCGGTACAATGCGCGCATATTCTGCTTACTAGGTGAACTCCCATGCTCGACGCTCAAGTGACTTCTTCTGCGGGTCAATTTCTCTCTGATGATGCAGTTTTCGATGTGCTTCAACGGGGTTTAAGTGGCAAATTCAGCGGATCGCGTGTGCTGGCGCTTATCCCTGATCACACGCGCTCATTCCCGCTGCCGATGCTTTTCCGCCACACCACAAACATTCTCCATGATGCGGCACGGCTCGATTTTATGGTCGCGCTTGGTACACACCCCCCGCTTAGTGCCGATGCTCTGCTCACTCTCGTGGGGCTGACGCGCGCCGAAAAAGATACGACTTACGCGCACATTGGCTTGCTCAACCACGCATGGGATAACCCCATCACGCTTACGCAGATCGGCACAATTTCGCGCGATCAAGTCCAACAGTTAGCGGGCGATTGTTGGCATCCATCACTTGGCGGCGATGTGCCAGTGAAGATCAACCGCGCCGCACTTGAGTACGATCACATCCTCATCTTGGGTCCCACCTTTCCGCATGAAGTCGCGGGGTTTTCCGGCGGCGCGAAATATCTTTTTCCCGGCATATCCGGTGCGGAGATGATCAACGTCACCCATTGGCTCGGCGCGTTGATCACGGTACTTGATACCATCGGCGTGAAACATACCCCTGTCCGCGCGATGATTCACGCCGCCGCTGACTTACTCCCTACGCCTATCACACTTGCCGCGTTTGTGGTCGAAGGACATGATATATCCGGCGTATTCGTGGGTGATCATCATGCCGCATGGGAAGCCGCCGCCGATCATTCATCGACGCGCCATATTCAATGGGTAAAAACCCCGTATCAGCGCGTGCTTTCGTTTGCGCCCCCAATGTATGATGAACTTTGGGTTGCTGCTAAAGCGATGTACAAGCTCGATCCTGCGGTTGCTGATGGCGGCGAAATCGTCGTCTACGCCCCGCACCTCGATACCGTGAGCGTGGTACATGGCGCGAATATCTACAAGATTGGCTATCACGTTCGCGATTACTTCCTCAAGCAGTGGGATCGCTTCGCGGATGTGCCGTTGGGCGTGATCGCGCACAGCACCCATCTCAAAGGGGCTGGCGCATTTGAAAAGGGCATAGAGACTCCACGCATTCGCGTAACGCTGGCATCGCGAATTTCAAATGACGACTGCGCGCGCTTGAATCTCGGCTATCTCAACCCGAATGAGATTGACGTATCCGCGTGGCAGAATCGTGAGAGTGAAGGTGTATTGTTCGTCCCCAAAGCAGGTGAAATGCTTTATCGAACACTCCCCTAGCTGCAAAAAAGGCATAAAAAATTCCGCTGAATCGGTTTCGCAATAGAACCGTTTGACATATGCTGCTATTGCACGAATGCATAAGTCAAATCTTTGGGGGATTAACATGCAAAAACTGCGCCAAATTGTTCTGCTGTTGATTGTGATGACCGTTCTGTTTGTAATTGGTGTGCTGCCAGCTGCCGCTGGAACGCAACCCCAACCGGGAACAAT
Organism: Anaerolineae bacterium; assembly: GCA_034434595.1. Taxonomy (GTDB): domain Bacteria; phylum Chloroflexota; class Anaerolineae; order Aggregatilineales; family Phototrophicaceae; genus Flexifilum. The sequence goes on along the minus strand of DAOTZD010000003.1, from coordinate 575,842 downwards.
CAACAATGCCTATATTGATGGATGCACGGTGTATGTTGAACTCATCATGCCCATCCTGCCGCGCATCGCAGACTCCGACACGAAAACGGCAATGAAGCGCGGTGGACTCACGGTTAACGCTTTTCTCATCGTTTACGATGAGGGAATAGCCGAAATCGTCATTCCTGTCAGCGGCGATGAAGCGGAAACTGTTCTGGTATCCTTCGCCATTGACCGTTATTTTGGCGCTGAAGATGTTGCATTAAACTTCAACCCCGATAACGACGGCGATCCCAACGACTACTACGATTTCATTACGTTCGTCATTCCCGATGCCGTCGTGGATGCCTGCATTTCGCAGGATACTTGCCCCAACGGTGTCCCTGCCGGATCGGTGCAAGGGCGCGTGATTTACACCACGCCCGCGTACTGGGCACCTTCGCTCGATGCGACAACCGACGTTGTGCTGGCGGTTGGTACGGCGTGGTGGATTGTTGATGCCGAAGCGGGCTTCTATCAACTTGAGATCGCGTGCGAAGCGGAGCGCGTTTGGGTTCCCGCCGAAGCGTTGGGCGCGAACTTCGACCTATACTTCTATGGCGCGCCGCTGCCAAGCCCCAACGATTAGTGTTTCGATTGCACTAGAACTAAAAAGACCGTCGCCCGATACGGGGACGGTCTTTTTAGTTGAGTATTTGCTGAAGTGCTTAGAGTCCTGAGGACTTCGCTTTTTCCGCCGTCCAACCGCGATCTTCTTGCTTGGCACGCTCACGAGCGGGATGCTCAAAATAGGCATGAATGAACAGCATCGTGTAACCGAGTGCGACGAACGCCAGCGCGTTCAAAACCACGCGCAAAAACTCAACCTTAGAAAAGACCAGCGCCAGCGTCGTCGGCAAAATCGACACGACGAAAATCACGCCAATCACATGGAAAATCTGCGCCGCCACACCGCCAATGACTTTATCGTGACGGTTCGATACCACCGCCACATACAGTCCAAGCGGCACGCCAATCAACATACCGATGATCAACCCATTCGTGTAATTGTCCATACAACCGCCGTGTTTAGAACAACGTGTAGATAAACGGTGATGTTGCCGGATTGCTAGACAAAATGATCAGCGCACCCACAATCACCAGCATGATGATCATTGGCACAAGCCAATACAATTTGCGCCGCCACAAAAATGTAAGCAGTTCACCGAGAATGCCAAGACGGTTCATCAAATCGCGCATGGTGGTTCAGCCTTCTATTCCGGTTTCTGCACAAGGCAGTCCCCAAGTACGAGAATGTCAATATCGCTGTTCTGGAACGTGTTCCAAGCATCTTTCGGTGAAGTCACAATCGGCTCACCGCGCAAGTTAAACGATGTGTTTAGCAGCACAGGCACGCCGGTGATCTGCCCGAATCGTTCAATCACGCCATAGTAGCGCGGATTGGTTTCGCGCTCAATCGTTTGCAACCGTCCTGTCCCTTGATGGCACACCGCTTGCAGTTGATCCTGCTTATCTTGTTTGATTGGGCTGACCATCAGCATATAGCGCGGCGCTTCGTGTTCTTGCACACCGGGATAATCGAAGTATTCCGCCGCGCGGTCACGCAGAATCACAGGCGCGAACGGGCGGAACGGCTCACGGAATTTGATCTTGCTGTTGACGACTTCTTTCATCGCGTCATAGCGTGGGTCAGCAAGAATACTGCGGTTGCCAAGCGCGCGCGGACCCCACTCGAAGCGTCCTTGAAAGAAGCCGACGATCTTCTCTTTTGTCAGGCGCTCCGCCAAATAATCAAGCATTTCGCCGTCGCGCCCGCCATAATCGACGTACTTCGCGCCTTTTTCGCGCAGGAACTCGTGAATTTCGCTCGTCGAGTATTCTTCACCCCAATAAGCGTGTGGCATCACCCACTTGCGCGGCTTGTTCAATACCATGTGATAGAACCACAGCGCCGCGCCTAGCGATCCGCCATCATCCCCAGCTGCGGGCTGGATATAAATTTCCTCAAACGGCGTTTCCGCAAGGATACGATAGTTGGCTTTGGTGTTTAGCGCCACGCCGCCCGCCATGACCAGTTTCTTCATCTTGGTCTTTTCGTACAGCACATTGGCGATCTTGATCAGCGCGTCTTCCGTCACCCGTTGGATGCTGGCGGCAATATCCGCGAAGCGTTGATTTTCATCCATTGCCGCTTTTTCACTCGCGCGTTCGGGGTTAGTCAGCATGGTGAAGAAATCGCCTTCACCGGGGCGTGGCGCGCCGAACAAGTCCACAAACTTTTGATTATAGGTTTGCTGTGTGCTGTGGTGGAAACTAAAGTAATCCATGTTCAAGCGGAAACTGCCATCGCTGTCTTGATGAAACAGTTTCAACACTTTATCGATATAGCGCGGCTCGCCATACGGAGCCATGCCCATTACTTTATATTCACCGTTGTTGACACGAAAACCGAGATACGCCGTGAACGCCGAATACAGCAGCCCAATCGAATGTGGAAAACGCTGTTCGCTAAACAAGGTGATGTCGTTGCGTCCGTCAGCGGCTTCGCCTTCCCAATAGCTGGTGGCTGTACCCAGTGCCGTTGTCGTCCATTCGCCTACACCATCGACGGTCATCACGGCGGCTTCGCGGAATGGGCTGGCAAAAAACGCGCTGGCAGCATGGCTCATGTGATGATCGCAGAACATCACACGATCATATTTCACGCCTACTTCCTGCTGAATGATGCTCTTAATCCACAGCTTTTCTTTCAGCCAGTTGACCATCGCATCGCGCCACACATCGAGCGATTTCGGGAAAGTGTTCAGCGTGGAAAGTAAAATGCGTTCAAATTTGACAAGAGGTTTTTCGTAGAAAACCACATAATCGAGGTCTTCCCCTTTAATGCCTGCTTGACGCAGACAAAACTCAATCGCCTGTTTGGGGAAGCTGTTATCGTGCTTTTTGCGGCTGAAGCGTTCTTCCATCGCTGCGGCAACGAGTTCCCCATCTTTTAACAGGGCAGCCGAAGCGTCGTGATAAAAACAGCCAATGCCAAGGATATACATAGAGTGTTTTGCCCTGTTTAACCCTGCCGCATCGCGCTGTCGATGTCATTTCCGACTGGGTGACGTTCCAACCACGTCGGTTTCATATTCGCGGGTTTGCGGTGTAGTGGATCGCTCAACAATACCGATCCGATGCCAAAGGGGACGAGAATAGTGAAGTAGAACACTGTCGAAATCACGCGACCAAGAATATCACCCATAATCTGCGTGATAATACGATAGCGTGCCCATGCCGTAGTACGTAATGCGTTGAAGTCCAACGTAATTTACCTCATTGAAAAACCGTCAAAATTTTAAGGGATGGATTGATCGCGCGCAAGGTCAGGGCTGTTGGGTGGCAAAATACTGTTCGTACAGCAGTTCCCCAACGTACCGGTGAAATTCCACGCTTGGATGCGCGTCCCGCGCTGACACGGTCACGGTTTGCGGGTTCCACGCCGCTACCGCATCGAACAACTTGATTACATCGACATTTCCGCGCGCTTCAAACACCTGCGCTACGCGGTCAACATACGGGATGCTTCGCACTGGGTCTTGCATATTCGGGAAAATCACGACAATCAACCGTGCGCCCATGTCATCGACATACTGCGCGAAGGCGTTTAATTCTTCCGCGTGCAGTTCCCATACTGCGAAATTGTCATAGCGTGAATATGCTAATTCCCAATATTCCGCCCCAAATCCGGTATCAAACCGTGAGAAGATAAAGTTCGCCAAATACGATTCGCGCGTGATCGGAGTCATATTTGACGAAATTGTATCCAGCCCAAGCCGCAGCGCGGTGTAGTCAATGTCGTTTAAGAAATATTGCAGCACTACCGCATCAACGGGTAGGGCTGGAAATGCTTGCAGCGTTTCAAGCTGCTCTTGTGTCGATGAACCGGGTACGCCCAAATTGAATACCGCGTAATCATCGCCCAATGCATTTGCAAGCACATCCGAGAACCGTTCCGCTGGATTTTCCAGTCCCCATCCTGCTGTGAACGAATCCCCTACGACAGCAACTCGCGTCTTATCCGCGTAATCGGCAGGTGTCCATTCGCGGTCACGATACCCCCACGAATTGACCGCCCAATAGCGCGCCATCCAATTATTAGACGCTAATCGTCCTTCAGTATCCGCATGAAAATAGCGAAAATACAGTTCGCCAAGCACCAGTATCAGCGCAATCGTGACATACGACACCAGCAGTCCACGCGCAATCTTCGCTGCGGTCACGCTGCGCCGCTGAATTGCCAGCCAAGCTAATCCCGCGCCAAACGCAAGGATAATCGCGATAACCTGTGCAAGAGTCATCTGCGCTTAGTCCGTGATAGGCGAAGCAAAATAGGACGTGTACAACGTTTCCCCGACATAGCGATGAAACGCCGCGCTCGGATGCGTATCACGCGGCGACACAATCCGATCTTCAAGTGTCCATGCTGCCGCCTCATCGAACAATTTCAGAATGTCCGTTTGCCCCCGCGCTTCAAACACTTGCGCTACACGGTCCACATATGCCACGCTCCGCACGGGATCGAGCATATTGGGAAAGATCACGACGATTAAGCGCGCGTCAATTGATTCCACATAGTCAATATACGCTTCGATTTCGCCGCGATGCACTTCCCAAACAGCGGCATTGTCGTATGCCGCGTAATTATCCTCCCACCAATCGCGATTGTAATCAGGATCAATCAAGCGCCCAATCAAGCGCGTGTACAGCCAATTTCCAAGATACGAATCCAATGCCCACTGCGGCGTAGGCGATGCTTCCGGCAGCAGTCCTAGACTCAGCATCGCGTAATTGATGTCGTTCAAGAAATACTGCATGATCACAACATCAGGGTTTTGCAGGGGATGTTCGCGCAAGTTTGCCAACTGTTCGACTGTCGCCGTGCCGTACACACCGAGATTCAATACTGCGTAATCATCACCTAATGCACTACCCAGCACATCTGAAAAGCGATCCGCCGGGTTTTCCAGTCCCCATCCCGCCGTGAATGAATCGCCAGTCACCATGATCGTTGTTTTGCCTTGCCAATCGGCAGGTGTCCATTCGCGGTCACGGTAGCCGAGTGAATTTGTTTGCCAGTAGCGTCCAAGCCAATTGAGCGTCGCAAGAGTCAGCGTGTTTTCCGATTGAGCGAAAAAATATCGAAAGTAGATTTCACCCGCGCCAAGTATCATCACGACAGTAACAAACGACACTAACAGCCCACCCGCGATTCCCCGCGTTCGCTGCCATCGCCGCTGTGTTACTAATGCAATCAACAGCGCCGCCACGCCCGCTAACCCGACAAGGATTCCCGTCATGCCTCACCCAAAATCGCTGCTACCGCGCCGATTCTAGGCGCAGTATATCGCCTTTGTAATCGACCATATACACTTCACCCGCTTGATCTTCGCCAAAGCTGGTGATCTGCCGTCCTGTGTTCATCAATTCCGTGTGCTGCCACACGCCGATGGTGTTACGCCATGCGCCCCACACACGCCCACTGCAATAATCGCCATACAGGTATACCCCCTGCAAATCGGGCAGTGCCGCGCCGCGATACACATATCCCCCTGTGATCGAACAGTCCGCCGCGTGATTGTACTCCACAACGGGCATGGTGAACTGACGAATATCGACATTCTCGACGCGCGCTAAACGGCTCTCAAATAAATTCCAGCCGAAGTTAGCGCCGCCCGCGCTGCCCGCCGGCACAAAATTGACTTCTTCCCACTGCCATTCGCCCACGTCTGCGATATATAAATCCCCGGTGGCACGATCAAAGCTAAATCGCCAAGGATTGCGTAAACCCATCGCCCACACTTCGGGCGCGAAAGCCGAATCGGAAGCGAACGGATTATCAGCGGGTGCGGTATAAGTCTCACCATTGTTCACATCAAGACGCAAAATTTTGCCCAGCAGCGATGCAGGATTTTGCGCGTGCCCAAATGGATCGCCTTGATCGCCGCCATCGCCAAAGCTGGCATAGAGATAGCCATCCGGGCCGAACGCGAGTCCGCCCCCGTTGTGGTTCTCAAACGGCTGATCGACAAATAAAAGCTGAACTTCACTCGCGGTATCGGCAAGATTGGGGTCATCTGAAACGTGCCAGCGCGAAATGATGCTGTCCCCGTTGGCATCGGTGTAGTTGATAAAAAACAGCCCGTTTTCAGCATACTGAGGATGAAACGCTAGTCCCAATAACCCTTGTTCAGTGTATCCGCCCATAAACACGGCATTGGGCAGTTTGTCGCTGATGTCCAAGAACGGATCGAGCGGCACATTCCCGTCTGGTTCGATGATCCACACCAAACCGCCTTGCTCCAAAACAAACAGCCGTCCACTATCGTCCGGCGGCGCGACCAACCCAACCGGATTGTCAAATCCGTCGCTGTACATCACCCATTCATACGCTGCGCCATCCGGCGGATTTTCGCGCGCTGTCACGGGTTCATCTTGAGCATATAAAGTCTGCGTATCCATCAGCAAATAGATGGACACAAAAAGCAAAACCGTTGCCACGCAAAAGGTCAACGGCAGGATGATTTTAGGCTTCATAGAAACTCAATCACTCGCTAATTTGCCGACAAACGTGACGGATTCTAGCACAATCCCGGAGTCACGTAACCACGTGTAAGGCTATTCACCCGAAGCGGCTTCGGGAGTTGTGTCAGTCGGCACGGTTTCAAGTACGATGATCGGCACACTCGCCATGTCGCCGCTGACTTGTCCTAAGAAACCTGCCACCCAAACTTGACCATACGCGCTATCGATCATGTACCAGCTTGAATCTTCGAGTCGTCCGAGCAGCGATGCGCTGTTCAGCGGGGCCATCGTCCCTAATACTTGACTGGTTTCAGTCGATGGCGCGGTTCGCAAGCGCGCATGTTCCGTCGCCGTAAAGATTGCGCCTGTGGGCGATGCCGCGAGCAGGGCTTCCAAAACTTCCGCGCTCATGCCGAGCTGTGGAATCGGCGTGGGGGGCAGAGCGATTGCCGCGCTTGGCGGAAGCACCTGTGTTTGCACCTGTAAATTGATGGATTCGGCATTTGGCAGCCGTTCGATCAAGATCAAAGGCGATCCGCCGTTCGGGAGTACGCTTTCATCTTCAGGCAGTGGGCGATCTGATGTGCGCGGGGGCAATGTAAGTACGTACTGCGGTTGGAGTATCCCCGGCGTAGGCGTGATCGTTTCGCGTGTATCGAGCGTATACAACGCCGCTGAGTCGCTCATCGCATCCAGTGGAAGTCGCACCGGAATCGGCAGTGTGTTCCACATCACCACGATACGCTCATCGCTTTCTGGTCTGCTAAACGTGATGATCACGACCCCTTCGCGTGTCACCGTATCGATCACCCCGCGCGGGCTAAATGGCTGTGTCCCAAAGATTTCCGCCGCTAACCGATATGCTTCAGCGGCGGGACGCGCTGTGTCTGGTCTCGGATGATGCGCGAAGCATACCGCGTTCTCAGGGTTGCTGTACAACCCAAAAGCATCCCCAAAGCACGGTTCTTCATCTTCGCACAGCGATCCATCATGCGGCGTGAAATTCGTCCCCGCAGGTTGGTTGCCGCAGTCGTCATATAACTGGAACATGAACACCACATCCGCGCCTTCTGCGAATGCCCATGCCGCGCTCTGTATGAAATAATCTGCTTGTTCTTGCATCGTCAAGCGGTCACGCCGTTCGCTTGCATCGCGTTGTTCCGTCAGCCATGTTGGACCGGGATAATCATCCCAAACAGGCGCGCCGCTTTCATTCAGCCAGATAGGGCGCTGAATCCCGAATTCGACCATCGTCTGCCGTGTATACAGCGTGAGCCAGCCGCTTCGCCATGCGTCGGTATAGCTGTGAACACCCACCGCGTCGAAGTACCAGTTGTAAGTCTCTCGTTCGGGGTCCTCCGCGATAATCCGCAGCACTTCCGCAAAAAAATTATCACTCGTGGGGTACAGCAGACCGCCGAACATCACCGTCGCTTCGGGATCAACCGCGTGCGCCACGATATACGCCACTTTTAGCATACGGGCGTAATCAACCACACCGCCTTCCCAGAAAGGTGTGAAATCCGGTTCGTTCCACACTTCCCACACGCGAATCCCGCGATCCGCTGACCAGCCAAGTTCACGCGCCAGCGTCCCACTGGGCATGTAGCGGCTCACCGCGCGATACACAAAATCTGCGAACGGGTTGCGCGCGTTGATTCGTTTGCCTGTGCCCGGTGTATCTGTGCCGTCAGTATAGATCGGCTCATGTAGTCCGCGAATACTGTCGCCATCCCGGTGATTGCGTGGGATGCCGAGCAGAATCACGTTTGTCTGCAATCCTGCGTCGAGATCGCTGGTGACGAGCGCGTCATAATCGCGCCAATCATAAAATCCAGCGCGCGGCTCAACTTCGTTCCAATACAGCGCCCAGCGATTCCAGCCTGCCCCAAGCGCCAATGCCTGTGTGTAGCGTTCATCGCTTACGGGCATATTCGAGCCGCTGATGTGATTGATGCCCAACCGCGCAGCGCGCAAATACGAATCTGCGGAAACCGAAGGGGCAGCGGGAACGTCACGCCGTTCACCCTGTCCAAACAAGGGCGCGGCACTGATGGAAAAGATTGCCCAAACCACAAAACTTAATAAGAACAGTGTTCGGCGTTTCATCGACGTTGGGAGTTTTCAATAAGAGGGGCGACCTCTCAGTGATGAGTGTCGCCCCGGCGATGTGAAGGTAATGGCGGACTGCGTTATTCAGGAACGTAGCTGTTTTCGCGGCGTTCTTCCGCGGGGCAACCCGTCCAAATCAATTCGTAAATCTTCCCATCCTGACGACTGGGACCATAATTCACTTGGAATTCTCCCGATGTCAGGCGATAAAGCGCGATTTCAAAATAGCTGTCGATCAAGGTATTTTCTTCGGGCAGTTCCGGCACGGCGGCGATCTCACGGGTGGTCGCGCGGAAAGCGCGGCGCGCATCATCGCGGTTGATCAAGTACACGTCGATATAGCACGCGCCGCTCGTTGTAGTGCGCGTATACACCGCGTATTCATCAATCCCTTGGCAGTTGATTCGGTCATCTTCCGGGCAATCGCACGGGTTACACGCTTGTACTGCATCCGGCGTGACGGCGCTGAACGCCAACACAAACAACAGGGGCAGCACGAACATCAGCACCGCAACCAGAACATTCCGATTTCGCAGAAAAATCATCAAGGCACACTCACTGAATAGAGAACAACAAACAGATTGCTATTATAGCGATTCGACCATGACGGACAATCGCGGATTGTTTACAATCTTTGAGAGTCGGGAAATCGTCAGGCAATCGTTTTCAATGGTTTTCAAATTTCGTCCATTCCATCGCGTCGCCACCATCGCCCTCGTGTTTTATATCGGCATGGCGATATTGCTGCTCCACCCATTGATCGTCCACACAGGCACACACGCGGGCGGCTTCGACTTTTTCAACTATAACTGGAATTTTTGGTGGATTCGGCACGCACTTTCAACTGAAGACTTGTCCGTCTATCAGTCCGATTTTGTCTTTTACCCCACCGTGAACAACTTCGGCTATCATGCGCTTGCCGCTGTGTGGTATCCGTTATGGGCGCTGACAGAACCTGTCATTGGCACGCTTGGCGCGGTCACGTTGATCATTTTCGTCGGCTGTGTCCTCAATGGATTTGTGACGTATCTCTGGCTGCGCGAAGAAGGGGTCGCCCCGTCCATCGCTTTGATCGGTGGCGCGGCGCTGCAAGCCCTCCCGATCAGCCGCTATTTCTATTACAACACGCACTTAAATTTGATGGACTGGTTCTGGCTGCCCGCGCACCTGCTCTTTTGGCGACAGATTGTCCGGTCATGTGAAGCGAACAAGCTCCCCCGCGCCTTGCTGTGGTCGCTGATTATGGGGCTTGGCGTTTGGGGGCTCGGCTTAACCGATTTGCAGTTTCCGATCTTCGTGGCAGCGTTGATCGTCCCCTATGGATTATGGACGCTCTACCGCTCGCCTGCCCGCGCCCGCTTGATCCTGTTCGGCATTATCGCCATCGCGCTCGGCGGATCGCTGCTCTGGTTCGCCGGACCTCTCCCGCACATGGCGCGGTTTTCTGGCACACTCGCGCCGGGACCTGCGGAGGAACGCCCCGGTGTTCCGTTCCCCGGCGGATTCCTTTCCATGAGTGACCGCTGGTGGATGTGGGATCATCCGTCGTTGGGGGCGTTCACTGTCATCATTTTAATCGCCGCGCTTGCGATCAGCATCGCTTATCGCCGTGATTTCGCCCGCGTGAAATATCCCCCCCACGCGGATCGTCCCGCCCCACGCTGGTTCTGGTTGATCGCAGCGATGCCGCCATTTATCTTCTCGCTCGGCGCGACACTCACCATCTTAGGTGTGGATATTCCGCTGCCATTTCGCATCTTGCACGCGCAAACCAGCGGCATGTTTAGGATGCCGTGGCGGCTTGCGCCCATTTTTGTGATTGCCACATTGGCGTTTGTCGGCATCACCTTCACCCACCTATGGATCACCCGCCGCCCGTCGTTCAATCGTAAAGTCGCCGCCATCATCGCCAGCTTTTTACTGCTGACGATCACGGTGCGTCTGTTTGAAACTGCGCCGCTTGATCCCGTGCTGCCCCAATACGACTTCTACACTCGCATGGGGGAAGAAACGGGCGATTATGTCGTGCTGGAAGTTCCTACGGCGGTGGGCACGGGCGAAGTTTTGTTGGGTGAACCCCGCGCCATTCAGTATCAAATGTACGGCATGACGCACGGCAAGCGTATGATCAACGGATTTGTCTCGCGTGCATCCGTGGATCGCCTGTGGGAAATCTACTTGACCGATCCTATGCTGGCGTGGCTTGGTCAGCGCGTGCCGCTCGATGCATCCACTGTCGCAGATCAACTGCACCAGCGCGTCTTTGACTACCCCATCGGCTATATCGTCGTGCATACCGATCTCATCGGAACGAACACGTCAACCGTGCAAGAGATCGTCGGCTTTCTCAACCAGCAAAACGACTCGCTTTGCCCACCTTTCCAAGAAGGCGATGCGATTGTCTATCGCTCACGCTGGCATCCCGAAGGATGCGCTGACCGAACCCCGCCAGAAGTCGAACCCGGCATGTATCAAATCGACATAGGGGGCGACGATTCCGCGTTTATCGGCTGGGGGTGGCACTGGCGCGAATCGATCTTCGATCTCACAATGCGTTGGACGGGCGAAACCCCACAAACCGATGTCTATGTGCAGCTACCCGAAGGGCGCTACGAAATTTCACTCACTGCTCAATCGTTCTGGGAAAACCGCCAGCTATCGATCAGCGTGAATGGCGCAGCCGTTGGAGAAAGCGTCAGCGTTACACCCGATGCCTTGAACACCTTCACCTTCGCGCCCGCTGATTTCAGCGGTGACACTGCCACTTTGACGCTCAACTATGATAGTGTCATTGTGCCTGTCGAAGTCGGGCAGTCCGCCGATACGCGCCGCCTTGCCGTGATGATTGACTCTATTGAATTCCGCCGCGTGGACTAAAAGAGGTAATAACGCTTGCTCCCTTATATCATCATTTTTCTGGCGCTTGGCGCGCTGCTGGTGATCGGCGCACTCCAGAAGCGAAACCGCCCCGTCAAAGCCATCAGCGCCAATCTGCTGATCACGTATACCATGATCGCGCTCATCCTCATCGGCGCTGAACTCTTTTTCCGCTTCGTCTATGCCGAAACTGATGGACTGCCGACACTGGCATCCCGTAATTGGCTTGACCGTTACTATCACTTGAATACACTTGGCTATCGTGATCGCGAATGGACTCAAGCCGAGTGGGAAGGCAAAACGACCATACTCGCGGTGGGTGATTCGTTCACGGCGGGTTGGGGCATCCCTGATCCGGCTGACCGCTACACCGATCAACTGGCAGCGCGTTTAGGCGAGGATTACGCCGTGATCAACATCGGAGAAGCGGGGACAACTACGGTCAGCCAGCTTGAAAATTTGCGTGAATATCCCTTGCAAAACCCCGACATCGTGCTGTGGCAGTATTACCTAAACGACATCGACGACGCGGCGTTGAGCATCGGGCTTGACCCCGGTTTAAACCCCATGGCGAACATGCCCGCATGGGCAGCCGACAGCTATTTCGGTAATTTTCTCTACTGGCGCTTTGCCTCACCGCAAACACGCGGCTCAGATACCTACATCAACTGGCTGTTCTCGATGTACGACAACTCAACCGTATGGGATATTCACGCGGGTGAAATCAATGCCATGATCGACCACATCGAGTCCAGCGGCGCGGATATGATCGTCCTGATCTTCCCCGATATGCTTCAGCCGTTCAACAGCATTCCTTATGTAGATCGTGTCGCGGATGTGTTTGAAGCGCGCGGCTTCGGTGGTCAAGTGATCAAGCTGTTCGATGCCGCCGAATCAATGCCGTTGAATGCGCGTGTCGCATCCCCGCGCGATGCCCATCCAAGCGCGGACTTTTCTACCGTCGTCGCTGATCTCATCTACGCCGGATTCTTTTCACGATGAAAGCCCGCCATATCGCCCTCATCGTTGGTTTCTACGCGCTTATTGCCCTATGCGCCCTTCACCCATTGATCTTCAATGCATCAACACATATGCCCGGCTCCGTCGTCACCGACTACTACCATTTTCACTGGAACTATTGGTGGATTCGCCACGCGCTCACCAACGGGCTGGATGTCTACACCACTAACTATGTCTTTTTCCCGAACACATCCAGTCTTGCTTATCACACACTCGCGGCATTCTGGTATCCCCTGTGGGCGATTATCGAGCCGTTTGGCGGAACGTTCACCGCCTTCACTGCAATCTTTTTTACGTCCATGACTTTATGCGGTGTGACGTTTTATGCGCTGCTTCGTGCTGAAGGTATATCCCGCGGATTATCGCTCGTAGGCGGGGTGATGCTTCAGCTTGCCCCGTTGATCTTTTTCGCCGTGTACTGGTCAATGACCAGCTTGATCGCGTGGTTTTGGCTGCCACTGTCGCTGCTCACATGGAGACAGATCATCGGTTCGCGTTCGCTCAAAATGTCGCTGGCGTGGAGCATCATGTTCGGTGTCACGCTCTGGGCGATGCTCATCACCGATATGCAGTACGCCGTCTATCTCGCCTTCTTGCTCATCCCTTATGCCCTCTGGACACTGATAGGGGTTTGGCGTGCCAAACCCACCGCATTGTTGGGCGGTGTCCTCTCCATATCAACGGCGCTGGCACTGCTCTATATCGGCGGCACACTTCCCGCGCTGCTTAGGTTTGACCGCACCGGACTTTCTCCCACGCCGGCTGATCGTGCCGTGCCGCTGAACTTCCCCGATGAATTTATCATCCCACGCAGCGGAGATCGCGTCACGCTTGGCGCGGTGCTGATGCCGCTGCTGGTTATCGCGCTCATCCTTGTGATTCGCGCATGGTCACAGGGCCAAAAAATTGCTCGCGTGAACACCGCCCCTGCATGGATGTGGCTGCTTACCGCTATCTCCCCGCTGATCCTGTCAGCGGGCGCATCTATTACGCTTGGTGAGAACACGATCACTCTGCCTTATGCAGCATTTCATGAGTTGTTCGGAGGAATGTTTCGCTACCCAGAACGCTTTAGCGTCGTGTTCTTGATCGCCGCCGTATTATTCTCGTTCAAAGTTCTGTCGCCTCTAACCATACCTCGCAACCGCTGTTGGATCGTGCCTGCGCTGCTGTTGATTGTCCTTGCCGATGCTCGCCTGTTTTACGGCGTGCCTATTCAACCGCAGCCGCCGCGCTATGAAATATACGCGAGTATGGCGGAAGAAGGTGGTGAGTTCGTCGTCTTGGAAATCCCCACAGGCGGCAGCAGTGGGGAAGGCATCGTCGGTATCCCGGAATTTTCCGCGCTTCAGTTCTACGGCATGACGCATGGACAGCACATGTTCAACGGGCATATCTCGCGCGTGAACACCGCCCATTACTGGTGGGCGCGCACCGATGACGCGCTCATGGCGTGGCTCGGTCAGCGCCGCTACCTTGAGCCGGAACTTGTCGCGCGCCAGCTTGAGGAGCGTGTATGGGAATACCCGATAGGTTATCTCGTTATTCACACTAACCTGATCGATCCGTATGCGCCGACGCTGCAAGAGATCATCGGGTTTTTGAACGCACAGCATGACTCGCTTTGCCCGCCTATCGTCGAGCGCGATCTCGTCGTGTATCCGACACGCTGGCGTTTTCACCAATGCCCTAATCGAAGCCCTATCGAGCAAAACGGCGCTTACGTGATCGACGTGGGCGCGCCCGACGATGTGCGCTATCTCGGTTGGGGATTTCACCCGCGCGAGACCATCGCTGGGTTGAACGTGCGCTGGACGGGCGAATATCCACAGGCAGATGTGTATGTCGATCTACCAGCGGGGGAATATGAACTGACGATCACGGCACAGTCTTTCTATGTGGATCGTCGGCTGGAAGTGCGGTTAAACGGGGAAGCGATTGGGGAAACCGTCATCACGACGGATGCGCTGCGCGAGTACACCTTCACGCTGCCCGCTGCGCTGTTGAGCGATGGCTATGCGATGACAATCACGCTCGACTATGCAGATGGGGTTTCGCCTACGGATTTGGGTCAGGGGACGGACACCCGCCGCCTCTCCCTCATGGTGGATACCCTTGTTTTTCGACGCATAGACAATGTTGAGTAACATCAGTTTTGATTGACATTATGACAGCCTTGAGAAAAGGGGTGTCCACATATGTCCTTTTTGAAAAGAGGGAGACGCTACGCCGAATAATAATTATATAATGGTTTTTGTCGTAATTCCCATCAAGTTTTACGCATGGAAATCGCGTCTTTCGCCCACGAAATGAAATCGCGCATTCCGTCGTCAAAGTCCACTGTCGGAGTCCAATCGAGCAGCCGCCGCGCCCGCTCGATATTTGCCGCTGACTGCCGCATATCCCCCGGCTGAGCGGGATGATACACGACAGGATAAGTGGCGCGCGTATGCCCAAAAATCTCCAGCACCGCGTCACACAACTGGTTGACGCTCTGCTGCACCCCCGTTCCCAAATTGATCACCTGCCCGTAAGCGCGCGGATTGTCCAACGCCCCTACCCATGCCCGCGCCACATCACGTACATGCACGAAATCACGGCTTTGCTGACCATCGCTGTGGATGTTGATGGGTTCGCCGCGCAGCACATTTCCAGTGAAGATAGCGAACACACCCTGATAAGAATTGTTCAAGCTCTGGCGTTCGCCATACACGTTGAACATGCGAAATGACGTGACGTTCAGCGGCGCTTGTAGGTCGGCTCTCGCGGCGGTGATATGCACATACCGTTCGGCGGCGTACTTAGTGATGGCGTAGTAGCTCACCGGATTCGGCGGGGTATCTTCTGGCGTGGGGACAACGCTTGTCGCGCCGTAGATCGTCATTGAACTAGCGAACAGCAGCCGCGTGACTTTGTGGTGAATACATGCCTGTAATACGTTGATCGTCCCAAGCGTGTTGACGTTCAAATCCGCGCTTGGGTCCATAAACGACAGCCGGATCGACGCTTGTCCCGCGATATGCATCACTGCGTCCACGCCAAGCGCGAATGCTGCCGTTACATCATCGGGATTACGCACATCCCCTTTGAGGTATGCCACGCTGGATGGGACATTCTCACGCTTGCCCGTGCTTTCGTTGTCCAGCACGATTGGGGTATGCCCTTCGTGCAGCAGGTGTTCAACAATGTGTCCGCCGATAAATCCCGCGCCGCCTGTTACTAACACGCGCATGGTTCACCTTTACTGTTTTGCCGCATCAGCGGCGGGCATTTCATCCCATGGGATAAACACTTCGCCTTCAGCGCGGCGTGTATCATGCCGCACCAGCAGATATTCAAACCACACCGTCAGCAGCGTATAGAGATAACGGCTGCCCTGTTCTTTCAGCTTGAGCGATGACTCGCCGTGTGTGCGGTTGCGCCATGAGATTGGCACAACGGCAAACGAGTATCCGCGTGCGATGGCTTTAAGGGG
This sequence comes from Anaerolineae bacterium, assembly GCA_034434595.1. Taxonomy (GTDB): domain Bacteria; phylum Chloroflexota; class Anaerolineae; order Aggregatilineales; family Phototrophicaceae; genus Flexifilum. Next base: position 559,812 of record DAOTZD010000003.1, on the reverse strand, counting down.
AATTTCGATGGTTAAGTTGAAATGCGGCGACACGAACGGGCGGCAGCCTTCGATCACGTTAGCGCGGTAGCCTTTGAATGCGTTCGTCGTGTCGTTGAAGCGCATCCCAAACATGGTGCGAATCACCCAATTCGCCAAGCGGTTGATTACGAGTTTGAAGCGTGGGTAGTTGTACACTTTCGAGCCGCGCATGAATCGTGAGCCAAAAGCGCAGTCGGCTTTGTCGCGCAAAATGTGATAGTACGTCACCACATCAGCAGGTGAATCGCTGGCATCCGCCATGTAGATGATGACGGCATCGCCCGTGAAATGATTCAATCCATAAGTTACTGCCCGTCCATAGCCGTTGCGTCCCTCGTTGCGCTCCACACGCACCCGCGGATCACTTGCGCCAATCTCGCGCACAACATCGCCAGTGCCATCGGTGCTGCCATCATCGACCACGAGAATCTCAAACGTATTGATCCCTACACTGTCGAGATGTTCGCGCAAGCCCTGAATAGTCGCCCCGATGTTCTGCGCTTCGTTGCGCGCCGGAATCACGATAGACAGTTTCATACGGCGAGTCTCGCTTCCCACCCTGCGACGATTTCCTCAAAAATATCGTCCAGCGTGCGAGTGATGTCCCATCCGGGTAAACTGGCACGCATGTGCGAGAGATTTGAAATATAGCAGATATGATCCCCCGCCCGCGCTTGATCGACGTATTTATAGCGCATCGGTTTGCCGCTTAACTGTGAGACACGGTCAAACGCTTCGAGGATCGACACAGTATTGCCGCGTCCGCCGCCTAAGTTGAAGACCGCCCCGCTTTGGGGATGCTGGTAGAAAATCTCGATGGCGCGGGCAACGTCATAAGCGTGGATATTATCGCGTACCTGCTTGCCCTTGTACCCGAAGATCGTGTACTCGCGTTCTTCAAGGTTGCAGCGAATGAGATAGCTCAAGAAACCATGCAGCTCCACGCCCGAATGGTTGGGTCCCGTCAAACAGCCGCCGCGCAAGCAGCAGGTTTTCATATTGAAGTAGCGCCCATATTCCTGCACCATCACATCGGCGGCGACCTTGGATGCGCCGAACACCGAGTGCTTGCTCTGGTCGATCTGGAAATCTTCCGCGATGCCATCGGCATAAGCAGGATCGGCATAATCCCAACGGGTGTCTAGTTCGACGAGCGAAATCGTATTCGGGCGATCCCCGTAGACCTTGTTGGTGGACATATGCGCGAACACCGCGTCGGGCGCACCCTGTCGTGTCGCTTCCAGCAAATTGAGTGTGCCAACTGCGTTCACGTCGAAGTCATCAAACGGGCGCGAAGCGGCGAGATCATGGCTCGGCTGTGCCGCCGCGTGGACGATCATGTCCGGCTGAATTTCGCTTACCAGCCGCAGCACCCCCGTACGGTCACGGATATCCAATTCAACATGTCGGAAGTTCTTGCACGCCTTTTCCAGCCGCCGTTGATTCCAGCGCGTATCGCCTTTTTCGCCAAAAAAATCGCGGCGCATGTTGTTATCAACACCGGTCACCTGCCAGCCGAGTGCATCAAAATGCATGACGACTTCCGAACCAATCAAGCCGCTGGAGCCAGTGACGATGAGTTTCTTCAAGGGGAATTTCCTTCATGTAGTCCATTGATCACATCACGCTGATTGCGTGACGCGGTGTAAACCATATATCAAGCGTCTTAAATGTCAAGGCACATGCGCTAAGAACTGCTTATTGTGTCGTATGTGACTGTGTCTCAACCGACGAATTTGTTATGGCTTGCAATCATCAATGCAAAAGCTGAAAAACACGGACATTTTAGGACATTCCTCAATACTTCTCAATTTACTCACAAGGCATACCAGATCAAATACACTTGCGCGCCCAAACTTGATAGAATGTAACCTGCTAGTGCGACACTGTTATAGATCGGTTTCAGCATGACTCGTTCAAAGCTGTTTTGCATGCTCATCTTGGTGAGCATTTTCCTGCTTGCTGCTGGCGCATGTACTCCAGCGCCAGAACCCACTTCAACCGCCCTTCCCCTACCTACTCCCGTGACCAGCAACGCCGCATGGACACCTGTTGAGCAAACATTTGAAGGCATCGACATGGTGCTTGTCCCCGCGGGATGCTTCATGATGGGTAGCGAAGACAGCCGCCGCGATGAACGCCCCGCCCATGAGCAGTGCTTTGCACAGCCCTTTTGGATCGGCAAGATGGAAGTCACTAACGCGCAGTTTGGATCGGAAGGCGTTTTCCCCGGCGAAAATCGCCCGCGCACCAATCTCACATGGACGGAAGCGCGCGACTTTTGCGCGTCGAAAGGGATGCGCTTGCCCACCGAAGCCGAATGGGAGTACGCGGCGCGTGGTGTAGATAACCTGATTTATCCATGGGGGAACGAACTTGACGAAACGCGGCTGGTATTTGACCGCAATTCAAACAATCAAGCGGCAGATGTAGGCAGCATCCCCGAAGGTGCGTCATGGGTGGGCGCACTCGATATGAGTGGCAATGTCTTTGAATGGGTGAGCAGCATCTATGCTCGCTATCCTTTCGATCCCGCAGATGGACGCGAAAACCCCGATCCTACAGGGACGGATCGCGTATTTCGCGGGGGAATCAACAGTTACATTGATTTCGGGGTCAGCGGGCATATTCGTTTCCGCTTGGAAGCGGAAGGGCGCGATTGGTTCGTGGGATTCCGATGCGCGCGGGCGGTGTAAACTTTGGGCGGGCTTGGCACGCCAAGCTCTACAAATGGATTTTCACTTTGAAACTGTGTTTTCAAGAAAGACTACGTGGATGGGTTTGATTTCAGGGATCTTGTGGGCGGTGCTGGCTGTCGGCGCGACCTTCATGGGCTGGCAAACGGCGCAAACGCCGGAACAATTGAGTGTGCATACGGGCGTAATTCCAGCGCTGGCCTTCGTGTGGACAATCACGATACTTGCGCTGCTGCCTACCCCGCTGCGGGAGATTATCGCCATGCCAGTGCGCTGGCTGCGCCGCCACCCAATTCTGTATTGGTTCATCGTGCTGGTGTATATCGCGGGGGCGCTCACGATTTGGACAGTCAAGTTTCAGCCGACGAATGGGCGATGGACGACTCCTGTCGAGTATTGTCTGCTGCTGGTCGCGGCATGGGGGCTGCTCTTTCTGCTGGCATATCGCTTTGACCGTGAAACGCTGCGCGCGGTGGGCGTTCGCTTGGGCAAAAGCAAACTCACAGGCGTGATGATCACGCTGACGACGTTTGTGATTCTGTTTGGGGCTGCCGAAGCGTGGATGCGGATCAACTACATCACGACGGATGCTTACGGCTTCACGTCGATGAATTACTATTGGTACACAAATTTCTACTGGAACAGCAAGAATTCGCTCGGCTACCGTGATTACGAACCCACACCGGATGATCCCGCTAATCCGCTGCGGCGTGTCGCCATCGTGGGCGATTCGTTCGCGGTGGGTCACGGGATGAATAACATTGATCTGACGTTTCCGCAGCTTCTTGAGCAGCAGTTAGGCGGCGGTTGGGATGTCAACTTGATCGCGGAAAGCGGATGGGACAGCGACGTAGAACAATATTGGCTCGATCAGTACCCGTATCAACCGGAAATTGTGGTGTTGAGCTATTACCTGAACGATATTGACTATCTGCTCACCACGCCGGAGAACAATCCCGACGCGAATTTCACCTTTATCGAGAACCCAATTCTCGCGTCCTTCATCCGCGATTGGTTCTTCGTGCCAAACTACATCTACTATAACCTGCTCCAGTTCACCAGTGGGCAGCGCAATTCCAACTTTGTGAATGATCTGGTTGACGCGCACATGGATGACACGATCTGGTCACAGCAAGCGGCACAGTTGGAAAGTCTGATCAATTACACCAACACGAATAATCAACGTCTGATTGTGCTGGTGTGGCCCAATCTCGCGGGGATCGACGTGTCCGCGCCCGCTGTCAACCGTGTGAGTGAATTTTTCACCGAACGCGGCGTACAAGTGGTCAATATGTCTGAACCGCTGCGTCCGTATACGGTGACGGAAACGATTGTCAACCGTTTTGACACGCATCCGGGTCCATTGGCGCAGCAGCTCGCGGCAGACGCGCTGTACGCAGCGATTCAAAATGGGGAATGAAAAACCGCCGCACACAAGCGGCGGTTTTCAACGTGTTTAGGTTTCCGAGACTTCGCGGGTGAAGCGATACGCCAGCAAAATCGGGATCAGCGTGATTGAAATCACGAACACCGCCGCGACGTTGGTCACAGGGCGATCACGCGGGCGGGTAAGCTGGCTGAAAATCCAGATCGGCAGCGTTTGCTGCTGACCCGCCGTGAACGTAGTCACGATGATCTCATCAAACGATAAAGCGAACGCCAAGAACGCGCCCGCCAGCAGCGCCGTTGCGATGTTCGGGAAAATAACATATCGGAAGGTCTGGAACGGAGTCGCGCCCAAATCCATCGACGCTTCGATCTGCGAGTGCTGCATACGGCGCAAGCGCGCGACGACGTTGTTATAGACTGTCACCATGCAAAACGTCGCGTGACCGATGATGATCGTCCAGATGCTCAAGTCCCAATCGAGAATACCGATTGCCGAGCGCAGCGCGATCCCCGACACGATGCCGGGAAGCGCGATTGGCAGCAGGACGAACAGCGAGATTACATCTTTGCCGAAGAAATTGGTGCGGTAAAGCGCCGCTGAGATCAGGGTGCCTAGCACAATGGCAACGAAAGTAGCCGCTAATGCTACTTGCAGCGATAACCCAAGTGCCTGCCAAAAGTCATTCCGGCTGAACAATACGCCGAACCACTGTGTTGTTAGTCCCGGCGGCGGAAAACGGAATGACGCTTCTTCAGTCGTGAAGGCATACAGGATAATCACTAAAATCGGGAAATGCAGGAACACGAGTACGGCAATCGTCGCGGCTTTTAGCCCAAACCCCGCCTGATTAAATTGTCGCGTTTTAGAGCGCATCGAACGCCCCTAACCGCCGCGCCAGCAGCAAATACACACCCATGATCACAATCGGCACAACTGTGAACGCTGATGCCAGCGGGAGATTGCCCGCCGTGCCTTGATATAACTGCACAGCAGAGCCGATAAAACGGCTAGAATTACCGATTACGGCGGGGATGATGTAATCGCCCAACGTGAGCGAGAATGTGAAGATCGACCCCGCGACAATACCGGGAAATGCCAGCGGCAGAATGACTTTTCGGAGCGTGTAGCCGGGATGCGCGCCTAAATCGGCTGACGCTTCGGTGAGTGACTTTGGCACTCGTTCCAGCGCGGCATTGATCGGCAAAATCATGTACGGCAGCCAGATGTACACAAAGACGAAGAACATGCCCAAGTAGCTGAATGAGAGTGACGGTCCGCCTATCGCGGGTATGCTTAACACCCATTCGAGCACCCCTGTGAGTCCCAACTGCCCCGCGCTCCATGTGACAATGCCTTCGTTCGCAAGAATCAATTTCCATGAATAGACGCGCACCAGATAGCTTGACCACAGCGGGAGCATCACGCCCAAATAGAGCAGACCTTTGACACGCCCGCTGGCGAACCGTGCCATGAAATAGGCTAACGGAAAGGCGATGATGGCGCTGGCAATCGTCACTGCTGCTGCCATGCCAAACGTTCGCAGGATGATGTCCACGTTGGCGCTGGAAAACAACTCTTGATAGGCGGTGAAAACAAAATCGGGTGTCGCCAAGAATGTAAAATCGTCAATGCGGTAGAAGCTCTGCGCCACCATCGCGCTTAACGATCCTAGATAGAAAATCAGCAGCCACGCCATCGGCAGCAGCAGAAGCAAAATAAGCGTGATGTTGGGGTGCGTGTAGAGAAAATTCACCACGCGGCGCATGGTTTAATCTCCCTGCTTGGCAGCGGCATATTCAAGGGTGTCCCCGCGTGCGAGTTCGTGATTGGCAGACCGTTTCCAGATCACAGTAACCGCAGAATCGCGCGTTTTGAACGACTCACGCTTAGCAGTGTCAAGGTTTTGCTCGACAACGCTCAATTGCATACCTGCCGCGCCGCCTTCGGTGATTTCGACGGTGTAGCGCATACTCATTCCCAAATACACGGTATCGACAATTTTCCCTTGCGCCCCGCACGAATCAGCAGGAATCGGCGTGTTGGGGGGAGTTATCACGATTTTTTCGGGTCGAATGGCAGTGGGCGCGTTCACCCCTATGATATGTCTAGCGGTTTCAGCTTCAAGCAAATTCGATATACCGACGAACCCCGCGACAAAGCGTGTCTTGGGGCTGTCGTAGATTTCTTCTGGTGTGCCAACCTGCTCGATTTTGCCATGATTGAATACTGCAAGGCGGTCACTCATGGTCAAGGCTTCTTCTTGATCGTGCGTGACGAAAATGAATGTGATGCCGACCTGCTGCTGAATGCGCTTAAGTTCAACTTGCATCTCTTGGCGCAATTTGAGGTCGAGCGCGCCAAGCGGTTCGTCCAGCAGCAGCACCTTCGGGTGATTGATCAGCGCGCGTGCCAATGCTACACGCTGACGCTGCCCGCCGGATAACTGTGACGGTTTGCGCCCGCCAAAACCGGGAAGCCGTACCATGTCTAGCATTTCTTCGACGCGGCGCAGACGATCTGCATATGGTACTTTTTTGACCATCAACCCATAGCCTATGTTCTCGGCAACGGTCATGTGCGGGAACAGCGCGTAATCTTGAAAGACGGTGTTCACGTCGCGTTCGTAGGGCGGCACGCCTCCCACTTCTTGGTCGTAGAGATAGATTTGTCCGCTGGTGGGCTGTTCAAATCCGGCGATCAAACGTAAGCAGGTTGTTTTGCCCGATCCCGACGGACCGAGCATCGAGAAGAATTCGCCATCGTAAATGTCGAGATCGATGTGGTCAAGCGCCTTGACTTCACCGAAGTGACGGCTCAAGGCGCTCAACCGTACTGCCACTTTGCGCGCAGCAGAAGCGTTCGATGAAGTCGCGGCGTTCATCCGTTTTTGACCATGACATGCTTGGTAATGCGGTAATCGTTCACCGCTTCGGCGGATAAGTCTTTGCCAAAACCGGACTGTTTGAATCCGCCGTGCGGCGTTTCGGATGTCAGGGGAATGTGATCGTTGATCCAGACCGTGCCGAATTCGAGTTCACGCGCGATTCGCATCGCCCGCCCTACGTCCGCCGTCCACACCGACGCGGCAAGTCCGTACAGCACGTCATTGCCATAGTGGATCGCTTCGCCTTCATCTTTGAAGGTGTTGACCGTGATCACAGGTCCAAATACTTCCTGCTGGATGATTTCAGACTTTTGGTCAGCATCAACGATCACTGTCGGCTCAAAGAAGTAGCCGCGATCCATGCCTTTGGGGATGCTGCCGCCCGTGACGACTTTCGCGCCGCTTGCTTTGGCGCGTTCGATAAAGCCCTGTACACGCTGGCGCTGTGTCGCACTGATCAGCGGCCCCATCGTCACATCAGCTTCATACTGCGTGCCGATTTTGACCGCCCGCATGTTCTCGACAATCGCTTCGAGAACGTCATTCATTTTGCTCTGCTCCACATATACGCGAGTCGCGGCGGTGCAGTCCTGTCCCGTGTTGAATGTAGACATGGCGGCGGCAGTCGCGGCGACGGTTTCCGTGTCGGTGTCATCAAACACGATAAACGGCGCTTTGCCGCCCAATTCCAAGTGGACGCGCTTGAGCGTTTCGGCGGCTGTCCGCATGATCTGTTTCCCTGTGTTGGTCGAACCTGTTAGGCTGACCATCCGCACGTCGGGATGTTCGACGAGTGCTTGTCCAGTCGCGTTGCCACCCGTAATGATGTTGACCACACCATCGGGAATGCCCGCTTCCGCGATCACTTCCGCCAGCATGAGCGCCGTGATCGGCGTGCTAGGCGCTGGTTTCAAGACAATCGTGCAGCCCGCTGCCAGCGCCGGTCCAATTTTCCAGACCGCCATCATCAGCGGGTAATTCCAAGGCGCGATCTGCCCTACAACGCCAACCGGTTCCTTGCGGTAGATCGAGGTATATCCCTTCATGTATTCGCCCGCTGAATGACCGTGCGTATCGCGCGCTGCGGAAGCGAAGAAGCGCAGATTATCGACCATAAACGGCAGGTCTGCGCCCAAGCTGACATATTGATAAGGTTTACCCGTGTTATCGCTTTCGGCACGGGCGAAATCTTCGGCGCGGGCTTCGATTAAATCTGCGAGTTTCCAAATGGCTTTAGAACGTTCACCGGGTGTCAGCCGTGACCAACGCCCATCATAAAAGGCAGTGTGCGCTGCTGATACCGCGCGATTCACATCTTCGCGTCCCGCATCGACAACCTGTGCGATGCTTTCGCCTGTCGCCGGATTCTCGACGGTCATGCGCGCGCCGTCGGCGCTGTCTACCCATTGACCGTTGATCCACAGTTTGTACGTTTGCATAAGCGGTTACTTTCTGGTCATCCTGTGAAAAAGTTAAGTTGATCTATACGGATAGGGGCGACCCGGACGAAACGGTGTTTCGTTCGAGTCGCCCCTAATTTTCGTTACGCTCAAGCACTAATGAAGATTATCGCCCGCCGATAACCGCCACATAGTCTGTCGCCCAGCGACGATAGGGCACACAGATGTTGCCGCGATCATCACCGCAGTTTTCGGTTGGCGTGCGCCAGAACGAAATTTGATCGAAGTTGTTGAAACCGTTGACTTCGCAGCCGTTTTCACCTAACAGTTCGTTGCCTTCACATGCCGCTGGAACAGCGGGAACCGAGCCAAACCACGCGGCGAGATCACCTTGCAAGCTGGTGTTCAGCGAGTGTTCCAGCCACATATAGGCGCAGTTGGGATGCGGGGCATTCGCGTGCATCATGGTCGTATCCGCCCAACCCGTCGCGCCTTCCACAGGGATGACGCTGGAGATCGGTTGTCCAGCGGCAACCAGTAGGTTGACTTGGAAGGGCCACGAACCCGAAGCGACGATCCCTTCGTTTGTGAAATCGTCAATTTGGATGAATGCGTCATGCCAATAGCGCGCGACAAGGTTACGCTGCTGCCGCAGCAGATTGAGCGCCGCGTCGTATTGTTCTTGCGAGAGCGAATAGGGATCGGTGATGCCCAATTCGGGATTATGATATTTCAAGTAAAGCGCCGCATCAGCAATGTAGATCGGTCCGTCATAGGCTTGCACGCGCCCAACATTCGATTCTCCATCGGGGAGCGTCATTTCTTCAAATACGACGTTCCAACTTGTGGGCGGCTGATCGCCAAAGGTTTCGGTGTTGTACATGAGGACATTTGCGCCCCATTGGTACGGTACACCGTAGTGTTCCGCCGTGCTATCGCCATCGGTATCAACTGTGTGCCAAGGCGCGTTTTGCAGACGTTCGTCTATCGTATTCCAACTCGGAATCAGATCAAGATTGATCGGCTGAACGCGCTCACCGGCAATCAAGCGTAAACTAGCATCGCCTGACGCAGTCACAAGATCAAAGTTTCCTTCGTTCATCAGGGCGACCATTTCATCTGAAGTCGCCGCGACTTGCACGCTGACCATACAGCCCGTCGCCGCTTCGAAATCCGTCACCCAATCGAAGTTGGGGTCAGTATCGCCGCGTTCGATATACCCCGCCCATGCGACAATTGAGACCGCGCCTTCACCGGGACCAATTTCGGTCATAGGTGCGTCTTGTGCACTGACCGCCGATACGCAAAGTGCCGTAAAAAGAAATACAAAGAGCATTTTCTTTAACATTTTGTCACCTTTAGATTTTGCGTCATGAAAATCTTCTAACTCATCGAAGTATAACAATGAGTTAATGCAGCGGCAATATACCTACGCAAGAAGTTTTGCCGCTGCAAGCGATGCGGGTTTGGCTATTTCACATCGTCAATGCGGCAAGGGAGAATTCCCTGTGTAGGAATTTCCCCAAACAGCGCGCGGGCTGCTGATTCACAGCTTGCCGGGCGCATCGAATAGGTACAAAGGACAGCCGCTGAACCATTGGCAAGCACCGCCGCGTCATAGGGAGTGCGAAGTGCGGCGATGTAAACACGCTGACCACGTTCGTTCAACGCCTTGACGAGCACCCTTTGCGATTCATCACGGAAGGCATCCAACGTGCCGATGACCACTGCGGTGGCTTCATCGGATGCCCACAGTGCCTCTCGAATTGCGGCATCATCCGCGCTGCGCGGCACTTGAATCGCCCGCGTATTTGCGTGTCGCTTAGTGATCGCTTCTGCTAATGTAATCTGCGCGCTGCCCGATGTATCCGCAGGGGTGAGGTTTTTCGGCTGCACGGTGATGATGGCGATCAAATCGTCACCATTTACACGCAGAGGCAGTTCGCCATGTGTGAGTGTAACCGCCGCATCCGCGATTCGCTGTGCAACTGCCTGATGCTCCGCGCAGCCAACGACGCTCATCGGCGGCAGTTGATCGGCGCGCAAAAGTTTTTCGCGCCACTTGCGGATGCGTTCCAGCGAGTCGGCTGTCCAATAGGGTTTAGATTGATCGGTGAGTGCGAATTGATTCGGCAGATGCCCCAACAGAATCAAATCCGCCCCCGCCGCAATTGCTTGATTGACGATTCGCTCATGCCCCAAGCGCGCAACCGCATCCATATCCATCGCATCGGTCACGATTAACCCGTCATAGTCCATTTCCTCACGCAGTAGATCAGTCAAGATACGCCGCGACAGGGTACCGGGATTGACTGGATCGAGCGCATCGACGCGGATATGCGCGCTCATAATGCACCCCACTCCCGCCTTGATGACCGATTTGAACGGCACGAGCTCTACTGCCTCAAGTCGTTCACGCGGCAAATCAACAACGGGCAAATCGTAGTGAGAATCGACTGTGGTGCTGCCATGACCGGGAAAATGTTTCGCGGTTGCGATCAGTCCTTCGCCTTGCATGCCCTCGATCATCGCTGTGCCGAGTTCACCTACAAGATGTGGATTATCGCCAAACGAGCGTGTACCAATACCGGGACTATACGGATTCGTGTTGATGTCCACCGATGGCGCAAAGTTCATGTTCACGCCCATGGCAAGAAGTTCTCGCGCCAGCACCTGCCCCGCTTCACGCGCTAAAGATGCTGAACGGGTTGCGCCGAGCGCCATGTTACCGGGAAGCTCTGTCGCACCATTTGTCACTGCGATCAACTGCCCACCTTCTTGATCGATTCCGATAATAGGTGGCGGCAGCCCGCCTTCTTCAGCAGCGCGGTAGAGTGACAAACTCAAATTATGGAGCTGTGCGGGAGATAAAACATTGTATTGAAAGAAGCAAAAGGCGGGAATCAACCCCGAACGCACGCCAGCCAAAATCTCCAGCGGGGCAGTAGTCGCCTTAAAACTGTGCATCAACATGATTTTATTCCTTCAAATTTTGGGCAAAACCGCCCATGAAAACGAATTAGGAGCTTGCTGATTCCAGCGCACTGTTCATAAAAGTCGTTGTTTCTCCACCTGATTTTTGAGTTTTGCGACTTACTTGACACACCCTTCAACTAATGCTATGTTAACAAGTGTATCTGGGAACGCTCCCAGACAAAATATTCTTTTTGGGGTTATGTGATGAATTTAGAAGACATCGCGCGCAAAGCCGGTGTGTCGCGGTCTACGGTCTCAAGAGTAATTAATAATGAGAAGTATGTCAGCGAGGACGTTCGCCAGCGCGTGCTGCAAGTAATTCAGCAAGAACATTTTCAGCCAAACCCTGCCGCACGCACTTTAGTGACGCGGCGTTCCAACATTGTTGGGACCGCGATTTCGCAGACAACAAATGTTTTTTTTGGTGACAACTCTTATTTCCCGATGCTTCTTCAAGGCATCGCAGAAGCCGTCAACAAGAAAAATTACGCCATGCTCCTCTGGCTGGCGGAATCGGCGGAAGAACGCCAAACATTCGCGGAACGGGTGCTCAAATCTCGCCAGCCCGACGGCGTGATCATTACGTCAGTCACTGAAAATGACCCGCTGTTTGCTGGGCTGCTCCAGCATAACCGCCGATTCGTCATGGTCGAAACCCCTCCCCACCATGCCGAACAGGTCAGCTATGTCACTGTGGATAACATTGCCGCCGCCCAAGCAGCTGTTAATCACTTGATCGAAATCGGCAGACGGCGTATCGGCATCATCACGGGGTTAATCACCATTCGTGATGCGATTGATCGTTTAGCGGGTTACAAACTTGCGCTCGAAGCGGCGGGACTCCCAATCGATCCCTCACTCATTGCTTACGGACATTTTGAACGCACGGCTGGCTATCGTGCTGCCAAACAAATTCTCGCGTGTGATCCTCCGCCGGACGCGATCTTTGCTTCCGGCGACACCATTGCGCTCGGTGTGATGGATGCCGCAAAAGAATTAGGCTTTCGTATTCCGGAAGACTTGGCGGTTGTTGGTTTCGACGATCTCGATGTTGCCCAACAAGCAAACATCACCACGATACGTCATTCCGTCCAACTCGTTGGTTCTACTGCTGCCGAACTGCTGATCAAATTGATCGAAGGGCAGCTTGAACACCCACACCATATCGTTCTGCCAACCGCGTTGATCGTTCGCCGTTCAACCGTTTTGGTTTAGTAAAGGAGAATGCTGCTCAAACAACCTATTACTCAAACCGGAAAGCAGTACATATCGGTGCCGAACTCACTTCTTAAGTAAAGCATCACAACAAAAGGAAGTTAGCATGTCAAAGAAAGCACTTACCCTTGCAGTACTCGTGCTGGCAGCCGTAGCGCTTCTTGTCGCGCCGGTTTCCGCGCAAAGCCCCGTGGTTGTACAGTGGTTTATTGGTCTGGGAACCGGTACACAGCCTGAGCAGCAGGAAATCCAGAATCAGGTCGTGGCTGATTTCAATGCTTCGCGTTCTGACATTCAGATCGAAGTGATTGTCGCCGCGAACAACCAAGTCGCTCCTGACACACTCAGCACGCTCATCGCTGGTGGCACGCCCCCGGACATCGTTGGTCCCGTTGGTTTCAGCGGCGCGAACCTGTTCGCTGGTCAGTGGCTCGACCTCCAGCCGCTGGTGGACGCTACCGGTTATGACCTCTCACAGTATTCGGAAGCATTGGTCGGTCTGTATCAGACGACTGAAGGCTTGGTCGGTATCCCCTTTGCAGTGTACCCGTCGCTCATTTTCTACAACGTCGATCTGTTTGATGAAGCAGGGCTGAACTACCCGCCGAGCGAATTCGGTGCGCCTTATATCATGCCCGATGGCACCGAAGTCGAATGGAGCTGGGACACCGTCGCGGCAATCGCGCCGATTCTGACCGTTGACAGCAATGGTAACGACGCGACCAGCCCCGATTTCGACCCCGCGTCAGTCGAACAATTTGGTTTCAATCAGCAGTGGGGTACGCTCCGCACCGATATGTCCACCTTCGGCGGCGCAAACTTCTGGGATCCAGAGACCAACGAAGTGACCATCCCCGATCACTGGCGCGCCCAACTTCAATGGACATGGAACGGCATTTGGGAAAGCCACTTCATCCCCACCTCGACGTATGATGCCAGCGCCCTGTTCACACCGTCTGCATTCGCGTCGGGTCGCGTTGCGATGGCTCGCGTTCCCCTCTGGTACACCTGCTGCCTCGGTGATATGACCGCGGCGTGGGACTTGGCAGTCGTTCCGTCGTACAACGGTGAATATTTCGCCCCAACCGATGCCGACACCAACCGTATTCTCGCTTCGACGGATACGCCGGAAGCTGCGTTTGAAGTCCTGACTTACCTGCAAGGTGAAGCTGCTGGTCCGCTGCTGCGCGCCTATGGTGCGTTCCCGGCTGCCCCTGACCTGCAAGAAGCCGCCATTCAGGATAAAGCAGAAGCTTTCCCGTCGGTTACACACTGGGAAGTGATCGTTCCCAGCCTCGACTATGCTGCTCAGCCGAACCATGAATCGTGGAATCCGGCGTTCGCGCAAACGCAGCAGCGCTTCAACGACCTGCGTACCCTCATCTATGGTGACACGGGCGCAGATATTGACCTCGAAGCTGAAATCGAACGCCTTGAAGCTGATCTGCAAGCGCTTATCGATGCCGAAGTCGCCGGTTCGTAAGTTCATTTAGCCTATGGTGTCCCCTTATTCATTTGGGGGGACACCATATTTTTGAAAAAGTCTTGTTGTTAGGCAATAAATTAAGCTTGACACAGTAGAACTTGTTCGTACATCGAGTTCAGAAAGGTGGCCCAAAGTGGCAGCCACACCGGATACACTCAATCTTCCAACAGATGCAGCTCCGCAAGTAAAACAGTCCCGCACCATCGCGCAGCAGCAGCGCATTTGGGGCTGGATATTCCTCTCCCCGTGGATTTTTGGGTTCTTGGCGTTTACGTTGTTCCCAATGATCGCGTCACTGATTTTCAGTTTCACCAATTTTCGTATTGGTGAGCCGATTGAATTTGTTGGGTTACGCAACTGGCAGAACCTGTTTGTCGATCCCAATACCAGCCAGTCGCTGTTTGTGACATTCCGGTTTGCGCTCATATCGCTGCCATTTTCGCTGGGTATCCCACTGTTGTTGGCATCACTGCTCAATTCTAAGGCGGTTTTCGGTAAACCGCTTCTGCGTGTGCTGTTTTACATGCCGTATATGATCCCGGCGGTGTCCAGCATTTTCATTTGGCAGAGCTTCCTGAACGGTCAAACCGGATGGCTTAATCGTCTGCTGCGTATCATCGGAATCGCCGATCCCCCCAACTGGTTGTTTGACCCCAGCGTCATTACCTTTGGGCTGATCATGTTGGGTCTTTGGGGTGTTGGAAACGCGATGCTGACGATGCTGGCATCAATGCAAGGTGTTCCTACGGAATTGTATGAAGCTGCCGAAGTAGACGGCGCAAACGGGACAGTCAAATGGCTGCGTATCACCCTGCCGATGATTTCGCCCGTTATTCTCTACAACCTTGTTTTAATCGTGATTGGTTTGATGCAGTATTTCCTGCCAGCGTATGTATTATCTAGTACAACGCGATCAAACCCGGAAACAAACTTCTTCAATTTCAACTTATATCGCACAGCATTCCAATTCGGGGAAATGGGTTTTGCTTCCGCGCAAGCATGGTTCATTTTCATCATCGCGCTCATTCTCACGCTCATCATCTTTGGCACATCAAACCGCTGGGTTTACTATTCAGGCGAGAAATAAAGTATGGCTACGTTAACGCGCTCAACATCCACCCCGTCCCCGGCGGTCAATACTTCACCATTCTACAGCCGCCAACTACGGCGGTTTACCATCAAAGCACTTGTGACTCTGTTCGTGTTTATGCTGCTGACCATTTATCTGCTGCCTTTAGGCAACATGATGCTTGCAGCGATTTCGACACGCGAACAGCTCTCGCAGTCCGCCAGCGATTCGGTCATTCCATCTGCGCCAGTTACATTTAACTATCAAGGCGAAGATTACCCTGTCTATAACGTCCCAACACCTGACGGTGCGGTTCACCAATGGGCGCTTGTCCAAGCAAGACGTAATGCCAGTCAGTTTGTCGATCCCGCGAACCCGGATGCCGGCTTAATCGAATGGGAAGGTAACTGGCGGCAGCTTGAACCACAGCGCACGTTTGCTCCCGCATGGGAAAACTTCAGCATCGCATGGGAAGGTATCCAGTTCCCACGGGTATTCCTCAATACGCTTATCATCGCCTTTGTTGGCATGGTTGGCACGCTGCTTTCTTGCACTGCTGTTGCTTATGCCTTCGCGCGCTTTCCGATTCCGGGCAAGAATATCCTGTTCATCATCTTGATCGGCACGATCATTCTGCCGTCGCAGGTAACACTCATTCCAACCTATGCGTTTTTTGCCAGCATCGGTTGGACGAACACCATGCTTCCGCTTATCGTTCCCCATTTCTTCGCCAATGCCTACAATGTGTTCTTGCTTCGTCAGTACTTCCTCACACTGCCGCGTGAATTGGATGAAGCCGCGATGATCGACGGTGCGGGCCCGTTAAAGGTATTGACAAGCGTGATCATTCCGCAGTCGTGGCCCGCGCTGATCGCTGTTGGCGTGTTCCATTTCGTTTGGGCATGGAATGATTTCTTCGGTCCGCTCATTTATTTGATCGGCAAACCAGAACTTCAGCCGATTTCCGTCGCGGTTCAGCGATTCAATTTTCAGTACGGTCCAAATCCAGAATTGATTCAAGCAACGTCACTGATGGCGCTCGTGCTGCCCTTGATCATCTTCTTCCTTGCACAGCGATTCTTCATGCGCGGTATTGTTATTACAGGCGTGGACAAGTAGGCGCTTCGACCATGAGACTCACACGATTCGCCGCGCAGATCGTATTTGTCGTTGTTGTGCTGGCATTCGCGATGCCAGCACAACATCAAACATTCGCCCAATCGGGCATACTGACTGTTGACGTAACCGATTCACAAGGCACAATTAGTCCCTACGTGTACGGCGCGAATTATGGTCCTTGGGCGATTGTGTCGATGGAAATGCAAAACGCAGCCGCCGAGTCGGGTATCACCCATTTTCGCTTTCCGGGCGGCAACTGGGGCGATGACAACTTCATTCAGCGTTCTCAGCTTGATCTGTTCATGCTTCAAGCACAAAACTGGGGCATGGTACCCAGCATAAGTGTCAACCTCGAAAATGGCACCCCAGAACAAGCGGCGGAACTCGTCAGATACGCCAATGTTGAAAAAGGCTGGAACATCCTGCATTGGAGCATTGGCAACGAACCAGACCTTTTCCCTGATGGCTACACCGTTGAACAATACAATGAAGAATGGCGGGCGATGGCACTGGCGATGCGTGCTGTAGATCCGAACATCATCTTGATCGGTCCCGAAGTGAGCCAATTCCCGGATACAGTCGAAGGCGATACCTATAACAATGTTCGTCGTGAATGGGTACGGTCCTTCTTAGAGGCAAACGGGGATTTAGTCGATATTGTTGCCATCCATCGCTATCCCTTTCCACTCTCGCTCAGTTCACCGCCCACAACCATCGAACAACTGCGAGATAACGCCGCCGCATGGGACGTTTTAATTGACAATTTGCGAACGGTTATTCGCGAAGCTGTCGGCAGTGATATGCCCATGGCGGTCACAGAAGCAAGTTCGCATTGGAATCAGCCCATTGGCGGCGAAGCCACCGCTGACTCACACTTTCACGCGGTTTGGTGGGCGGATGTACTCGGTAGATTTATTCGTCAGCGTCTAGAAATTGTAGATTACTTCGCATTTTCGACGTTTGATACTGCTTACGGGCTGCTGGCTCGTTATGCGCCGCGCCCAACCTATTACGTCTACCAGCTCTATCAGTATTTTGGCGATGAATTGGTCGCCAGTGCATCAACTGCCGAACACGTCAGCATCACCGCCGCCCTCACCGACGACAATATACTCACGCTCATGATTACGAACATGAACGATGAACCAGTGAGCGTCCCTTTGACAATTGACGGGGCGCAAATTAACGGAATGGTCGAGAGGATGGTGCTTGATCCAGATCGTCAAGCTCAAGCACTTGATCCACAGGAATTTACGGATGGTGATGCGCTCGAATTGACAGCATATTCTGTTACGCTGCTGCGTATCCCCATTACTCCCAACTAGAAGGTATTCGAATGTCTCAAACGACACAGGCTGCCCCAATGATCGACTCGCTTATTGGGCAGATGACTCTTGCCGAGAAAATCGGGCAAATGACGCAGGTCGAAAAGAACAGCATCACGCCCGCGCATGTTACAGAATTTGCAATTGGTTCGGTTTTGAGTGGGGGCGGGGGAAATCCCCTTAACAACAATCCCGCAAACTGGGCGGCGATGGTACGTGAGTTTGCCGAAGCCGCCCTAAAAACACGCCTGCGTATTCCCCTTATTTACGGCGCAGACTGTGTACATGGTCACAATAACATGTACGGGGCAGTTGTGTTTCCGCACAACATTGGTTTAGGCGCGACCCGTGATACAGCTCTTGTGGAACAAATCGGCTACATCACCGCGCGCGAGATGCTTGCAGCCAATGTCCATTGGAATTTCGCGCCATGTCTCGCTGTCCCTCAGGATGTTCGATGGGGACGCACCTATGAAGGCTACGCAAGCGACACCGCGATTGTTGGTGAGCTTGGCGCTGCCTACGTGCGGGGTTTGCAGCGCGGCGGCGCAGCGGCGTGCATCAAGCACTATGTAGGCGATGGCGGCGCGGAGTGGGATACGCATGTTAGCGTGTCGTGGGCGAACTTTTGGGAACAGAACGGCGGTCAGTGGCGCATCGATCAAGGAGATGTCAACCTTGATGAACCAACTTTCCGCGCAATTCATCTTGCCCCTTATCTCCAATCACTTGAAGCAGGCGCGCTCACGGTGATGGCATCGTTCAGTAGTTGGCGGGGCTTAAAGATGCACGCGCACCGTTACTTACTTACCGATGTCCTCAAAGGCGAACTGGGTTTCTCTGGCTTTATCGTATCCGATTGGATGGGCATCAACCAGCTTTCGCCGGACAGCTATACCTGCATCGTGCAGTCTATTAATGCCGGCATTGATATGGTCATGGTGCCTTACAATTATGAGCAGTTTATCGCGGGGCTTACCCGCGCTGTCGAAAACCGCGATGTCAAAATGGAGCGCGTGGACGACGCTGTACGTCGCATTCTATGGGTGAAACAACAGCTTGGCTTATTCGATCAGCCGCTTACCGATCCTGACTTGCTCGATTTAGTCGGATCAAACACACATCGTGCCGTTGCACGCGATGCAGTTCGCAAATCACTGGTGCTGCTTAAGAATGAAAATGCCGCACTTCCCATCACCGCCGAAACCAAACATCTCTTAATCGCTGGACAAGGCGCTGACGATCTAGGTCTGCAATCCGGCGGGTGGACTATCGAATGGCAGGGCGTGATAGGAGATTGTTTGCCCGGTACAAGTCTCTTGAAAGGACTTCGTGAACGGTTGGGCGCATCGGTTCGCATCGACTATGATGTGCGTGCAAATTTCCCGGCGGATCGTGAACGCGCACCGCTAGGAATATATGTTGCCGCTGAATTCCCGTATGCGGAAGGTGTGGGCGACAGCGACACGCTTCAACTGCTCCCCGCCGATCTTGATGGTATTCGCAAGCTGCGCGAACACTGCGACAAACTCGTCCTTGTCCTCTATTCGGGTCGCCCGCTGATCATCACCGACATTGCTCCGTTGTGCGATGCGATTGTCGCGGCATGGCTGCCCGGCAGCGAAGGTGAAGGCGTTGCGGACGTACTGTGCGGCGATTATCCGTTCTCAGGCAAGCTCCCTCATCCATGGGTATCATCCGTTGATCAACTGCCGCTTTCCAAACTCAAGACCAGCGGCGAAGCGCCGTTATTCCCCTACGGCGCAGGCTTGTAACTGTTCTCCAATATCACATTGAAACGGGCTGTACAACAGTGTGCAGCCCGCTTTTGTTCCTTATGCGACTCAGTGCTTAGTCCTCAATGAGTATTTTGCTCTGCTAATCATCTGCGGGCGTATACTAAAGCTATGTATTGTTATCCCCGCTGATTGAGTTCAACTATGAAGAATCGTACACTGCTTATCGTTTTGAATATCGTGGCGCTGATCAGCACATTAGTGATGAATTTCTTCTCCCAACGCCCGTCGGCCATTCCCGGATTAACTGCCATATTCCCCTATTCGACGCAAGAACTCGGTGAAAGCCGTGCCATCTTCTTTTTGCCCGCCGGATATGTGTTTGCCATTTGGGGAGTCATCTATCTCGGTTTAATCGCATTTGCGATTTTTCAGGCGCAGCCGCGTGCTCGCGACAGCCAAACCGTTGAAAAAGTCGGTGTTTGGTTCATCGTTAGCTGCCTTGCCAACATCGTTTGGCTGCTGCTTTTCCAAAATAATCAGGTGTGGGCAAGCACCATCGCCATGATCGTCCTGTTGGTGTCCCTGCTTATGATTTATACGCGGCTTGGCATTGGGCGTACCCCCGTCAGTACTGCTGTTAAATGGATGACTCACATTCCTTTTAGCATCTATCTTGGCTGGATCACAGTAGCGACTGTCGCCAATTTCTCCGCCGCGCTTTACGTCTCTGGCAACATTGTCAGTTTCCTTGGCATTTCGGCGGATGTGTGGGCAGTCATTATGATGATTGTCGCGGCGGCGATCACGTTCGCCATGCTCTACCTTCGCCGTGATGCTGCCTATGCGTTCGTTGTTGTTTGGGCGCTTATCGGCATCAACGCCCGTTCGTTTGAAACCGACTTATTCATCCGTGAAGTAGGTTCGCTCAACGCCGCGCTGGTCGATACATCGGCACTTATTGTCGCTGTCGTTGTTGCTATTGGCGCGCTGGCAGCGCTGTTCCTTCGTGCTTCATCATCTGCTCGCACCACCTAACACGCCAAAATAAAAAAGGGCGTGACATTCAATCACGCCCTCTTAGTTTTTTATCCATTCGCGTGAACTAGAATTCGCGCTCGATCACTAGATTTGCCAAATCGATCAGCCCTTGCTTATACACACTGTTGGGAAGAGCATCCAGTTTTGCGATAGCCATATCCACTAACGCGCGTGATTGTGAGCGGGCTTCGTCCAGCATATCCCCTTGCAGCACCCGCCGCTTGATTGATGCCATCGGGTCAGCCGCATCTACAACTGCCGTGCCATTTCCATGGTGCGCGCTAACAAATCCGCGCCCTTGATCCACATCGATGCCTGCCGTCTTGCCGAGTTTTGCTTCGTCCCCGATGATATCGAGTACATCATCCACAATTTGGAATGCCAACCCAATGTTATACGCGAAATCATTCAGCGCGTCGATCTGCGCTTTGGTCGCGTTCGCAAACATCGCGCCAATCTTTGCCGCCGATGAGAACAGCGCCGCTGTCTTCAGCCCGATCACACGGTAGTACACTTCGCGCGAAAAATTATTCTCTTTCACCGCTTGTGCTTGCAGTGTTTCGCCCTCCACCAACGCAACGGTGCCTTCTGCCAGCACAACGTTGAGGTCTTTGAATGGAGCCATAAGCTCATACACTTTGGTGAACAGAAAATCTCCCGTGAGCAGCGCGAAGGTGCGTCCCCAAATCGCGTTGACCGACGGACGACCACGCCGTAGTACGCCGTGATCGTTAATGTCGTCATGCACCACGCTCGCCGTATGAACGAGTTCAACTGCACCTGCCAGCGGTGCGGTTGTTTCCGGTTCTTGACCACCACATGCCAAATAGCTCAACACCAACAATCGGGGACGAATACGTTTGCCCCCTGCCGACAAAATGTGGCGACTAGCATCGCGAAGCACTGTCACATCGCTGTCCACCACATCATGCATCAGGGTTTCGATCTTGTCGAGTACCCCACTCAAAATGTCTGAGCCTGTTATCGCTGTGACCATTGGCGCTGCCGTGTCATACGCAGCAGCTTGGGTGTGTTCAAGCGTCATGGAAATCCTGTCTTTCTCGCAATTTAATCGCCTGCGGGAAGGTACCCATTCTTGCACCGACCTGCATCGTCAGTATCAACACAGCATCATTTGTGACATTCAGAACAATTTGAATTTTATGAACTGATTCTACTGCAAATTATGGCGATGTGTCAACGAAACATGCAGCCTTCTCATCAAGCACTATCATAAACATTGGCACACCTGCAAGCCAACGCGTATTTTTACGCAGACTGTGTTTCTTCGCTTAAATTAGCAACCGGCAGCACGAAACAAAATGTGCTTCCTTTACCTTGCTTACTTTCCACTTGCACGGTAATCCCATGCCGTTCCATGATCAAGCGTACAATCGCCAACCCGATTCCCACACCGCTGAACCGCCGTGTTGTCGAACTATCTACTTGGTAGAACGGCTCAAATATGCGCCCTAATTGATCATGTGGGATGCCAATGCCTTGATCGACCACTTCAACATACACCCCCACATCTATACGACGTGCATTGAGATATACATATTCGTGGCTGAATTTTAGCGCATTATCCAGCAGCAGTTGCAGCGCCATCCCCACCGCTTGCGCGTCAATTACAACGGGCGGCAGGTTGTCTTCAATGCTCAATACCACGCGATCCACATGATCCTTATGTTCCCAACTCCGCCGCAAACTCCGTAATGCTTGGTCAAGCGCATCGCGGAATGACGCGGGAACGGGCGCAATCGACATACTGCTGGCGAGCAGCGAAATATTGCGAATAATCCCTTCAAGGCGTGTTGTTGCGCTTGTCGCATACTCAGTGAGCTTACTTGCGCCGTATTCTTCGGCAAGGTTGGCAACTGCCGCTTTTACATGCAGCAGCGGGGTTTTCATTTCGTGCGAAACTGTGTGAATGATGGCGTTGCGAAGCAGGTCAAGATCGTCATCGACGGAAAGCATGAAGGATTGACTCGCCAACCGTCGATTCTCCGCTTCCAATACTTTGATCCGCGCTTGCAGCGCAGCGTTTTCGCCCGTAAGCACTTCTACCTGCCGCTGAAGCGTTTCCACGAACGCCTGTTCATGCTTCCCGCCAGCACTGACCTTTGCTTTTTTTCCACCTTTTGCCACAACGGTTTCATCCTGTGACGCGAGCGTGTCGCTTAATTCTTCAGGAAGTGTCGGTGGCATTGGCGGCGTTTTCTGTGCGGTAGCCGCGCCAGCTTTCGCATTTGATGGGGCGTTCGCTGCGCGTTTGCTGCGGGCGGTCATGTGGATTCCTCGCTAGTCAGGTGGCGGCAGTGATTCCGTGTCGTCAGTGCTTTCGAGCGCCTTCCAAAACACATCGAGTCCCGGTCTTTCGGCGTTGCATTGTTGGCACCCCACCATCGGGTCTTCGATTTTTATATCATGTTTCACACAGTGAGCAGTCACAACCAGCTTGCGTCCTAAACCAAGCGCAACGGGTGTAACGGTCAGCTTCAATTCCATATTGGGGCTGGAATTGGCATTCAAAATCATGGGAACAGTACAGCGCACGCAGTATTGTGGTCGCCACGGCAGTGAATCGACATTCCCCTTGATCAACCTGCATTCCTGCACATCACGTCCGCGATGAAAATCTTGGTAGTAAAAACGACAGTCTTTGCCGTCAGGCGTTCGCATCGAACACGGTATCCGCTGAACTCATTTTAACCCCATCACATCCTATCACGTTTTCGCGGCGCGGAAAATTCACCGCACCATTAATGCGGTGTAGTATTTTCGTCGGAATTTCTAGCTTTCAACCATGCGACTGCTGCCGTTGGTAATGACTCCAATGGCGCATACTGCACATTCGCATCCGGCAGTGATTCGATGAAATTTGCGCCGTAGCTCTTGGTCAGCACGCGATTATCAAAGACCGCCACTACCCCGCGATCCGTGCTCGTGCGAATCAACCGCCCAAACCCTTGCCGGAAGCGCAAAATAGCATCAGGAAGTGTGTACTCGTTGAATGAATCCGTATAGGTTTCTGTTCGTGCAGCAAATACCGGATCAGTCGGCACAGTGAACGGAAGCCGCACGATCACCAGTGCGCTCAGCGCTTCACCGGGAATATCCACACCTTCCCAAAAACTCCGCGTCGCTAGAAGCACCGCGCGCGGCGCATTTTTGAATCCTTCCAGTAAAGCTTGCCGACTCGATCCGTCGCTCTGGTCAAACACAGCGATATTGCCGAGCGCCAAACGCGGCGTAACCGCTTGTGCCGTCTGTCGAAGCTGCGTATAGCTGGTGAACAGCGCCATCATCCGTCCGTTCAACGCTGCCGCTAACTCGATTAATCCGCGTTCGACTGCTTGTTGATACTTCCCGCGATCATTGGGATCGGGCATGTCTGTTGGCACAAAAATCAGCGTCGAGTCTTTGTAATTGAACGGCGATCCAACTTCCACCGCATCAATATTCTCCGCGCCTAAACGCCGCTTCAAAAAGTCAAAACTGCGATTGGTTTGCAGCGTTGCGCTCGTCAAAATCACCGAATGTTTCGTGGATAGGACATGCTTTTCAATCAGTGATCCCACATGCAGCGGCGCGGATTGCAGCGCGACATAATCCTGATCTTGTCCGGTACTCAACCAGTACACCATATTGCTTGAAGGATTAGTGAAGAACTGCGCCAACTGCGTCTGCGTTTCCGTCAAGTAGCGCGATGCGCTCTCCGCGCTGCTCACCAAATCGCCCAGATCAGCAATGGCATAGTTCTCTAGCTTGCCAAGCGCCATCTTCAAGCGATGCATCGCATCGCTGATCGCCTCAAAAAATTCGCCTAGTGTTCCCCACGCCGCTTGCACATGCATGAAACTGTGCTTGGAACGCACATTGTCCAGTACACGCACCTGTGTCGTGAAATCGCTTTGCTGCGGCACAAGTTCGCTCATCAGCGCGCGCACCGCGCCAAACAAATTAGCGATATGCACATCCGCCGCCGCTACCGCCTCGCTAATCACGTTGATGCCGCTTTCGATCTTGCGTGCATCTTTCTCAGGTGCGCCAGCTTTCACCGCCGACAAAATATTGCCAAGCAGCCCCCGCCGTGTATTACCCAAATCTGCCAGCCGGCGGCGTAAAATGCCTTCATCAACGCGAAAACTCAAGCCGCTGGTTGTGGCATCTTCAAGGTGATGCGCCTCATCAACGATCAGATAGCGATAATCCGGTATCACGCGATTTTCCGTCATCGCATCGCTCACCAACAGCGCATGATTCACGATCACCATGTGCGCCGATTCCGCCGCTTTTCGTGCTTTATAAAACGGGCATTTCCCCTCCACCATCGCAGCGCATCGATCCGACGTGCAGCCCTCATCTTCCGCGCTCAACCGATTCCACGTGTTGAATTCTTCGTTGCCGCGCAGACTAATTTCGCCTTTATCTCCCGTTTGGCTCTCATTCAGCCATACCAAGATTTTGGCGATCATTCGCAGTTCGTCGATGCTCGTCGGTTTACGGCGGCGTGCGGCAGCCAATCGACGTGGACACAGATAGTTATTGCGCCCTTTCAACACCACCGCGCTAATTGGCAACTTCAACGCCGCTTGCAGTGCAGGAATATCTTTCGACAGCAGTTGTTCTTGCAAATTGATCGTATTGGTTGAAATGACCACGCGCTCATTGTTTTGTGCCGCCCACAGCATCGCAGGCACAAGATACGCGACAGATTTTCCCGTCCCAGTCCCCGCTTCCACCATCAAATGCCGCGACTCGTTGAACGCTTCCGCTATTCGTACTGCCATGTCAATCTGCGGGGCGCGTTCTTCATAGCCAGCTATCGACTCCGCCAATTCCCCACCCGCGCTCAATATCGACTTCAAGCGCCCGACGTTCATTGCATTCGTATCATCATTCGGGCGCAGCGGTTTACCATCTGGCGCAGCCCCATCAAACAGCGTTGTTACGGGCGTAGGCGGGGGGATGCGCTCATTACGACGTTCTTCCAATGCCGCGCCAAACACCAAGCGACCATCCCATGCCAAATCACTCGCCAAGTCAAAAATTTCTTTCACCTGCGCCACAGGCAGATCGAGCAGCTTTTTCCACAACTGCCAATACAGCCGCGCTGTTGCCCGCGCATCGTACAGCGCACGATGGGCGGATTCGATGTCGATGTCGAATCCGCTGGTCAGCGCGGTCAGTGTGTAGCGCGGCGCGCGCGGCAGCAGCACCGACGCGAGTTCATACGTGTCGATGCGTAAATTGTTCTGCAAAATACCCAAATGATACAAAAAACCCGCGTCAAAGCTGATGTTATGCGCCATCCATGGCGCATTACCTACAAATGCTTTCAGCTTTGGCAGTACTGCCTGAATCACGGGCGCGTCAATCACATCCTCACGCCAGATTCCGGTTAAATTGCTCACAACAGGGGGAATATCTTTGTTCGGGTTGACGAGCGTGGAAAATTCATCCACGATCTCGCCATCGATCATGCGTACCGCGCCAATTTCGATAATTTTGTCTGCTTGCGGGTCGAACCCTGTCGTTTCGAGGTCAACCGCGACGAGTTCGCCGCGCATAACTGCTCCGTTCGTTTTCAATACACACAATCTTCGCATCAGAGAACATAAAGACGAGAACCTATGTCAAAAATCGCTATCGTAGGGAGGCGAGAGAAACGAGTTTCCCTCTTTGCTTCTCTATAGTAAACAGCGTTTTATTCCGATGCCTTACGCAAATTTACATCGAACGGCGGATAAATCACGCCGCGTTCAGTCACAATCGCTGTGATGTATTCGTGTGGTGTCACATCAAAAGCTGGATTTCCCGCCTGCACGTCCACTGGCGCGATACGCTCGCCATTCACGCGCAGCACTTCGTCCATCTCGCGTTCTTCAATCGGGATCAAATCCCCATGCGCGATGCTCAAATCAATCGTTGAAAAGGGCGCGACAACGTAAAACGGCACATTATTCGCCTTCGCCACCACCGCGAGATTATACGTGCCTATCTTGTTGGCAGTGTCGCCGTTCGCCGCGATGCGATCCGCCCCCACCACGCACAAATCAACTTTTGTCCGCCGCAAATAATGACCGGACGCGCCATCGACGATCACCGTATGTGGGATGCCTTCGTTTTGCAGCTCCCAACTCGTTAGCCGAGCGCCTTGCAATCGTGGACGTGTCTCGTCCACGAGCACATGGATATGCTTACCTGCCGCGTGTGCTGACCGAATCACGCCGAGCGCCGTGCCCCATCCCACTGTCGCCAATGCGCCCGTATTACAGTGGTGTATAATCGTCGCCCCATCAGGGACAAGCGCCGCACCATATGCCCCCATACGCTGGTTGATCTCTATATCTTCATCCGCGACCTTATTAGCTTCTTCGAGCAGCCCCGCGCGAACACTATCCGCATCTGCCCCACCCGCGATAAGTTCTTGCGCCCGCGCATTCATCCGGTTGATTGCCCAAAACAGGTTCACGGCTGTCGGGCGCGACTTCGCCAACACATCCGATGCTTCGCGCAAATCCGCTTGCAAACTTGCAACATCCGTCGCGCGGCTGATTCGGGCTGCCAAGGCGATTCCGTAAGCCGCAGCCGCGCCGATAGCGGGTGCGCCACGCACCACCATCGTGCGAATCGCATCTGCGACTTGGGCATAATCGTCATAGTGGTTGATTTTGAACTCGAATGGGATGAGGCGTTGGTCAATCATACAGACCTGTCCGTTATCCCAAAAGACTGTTCGTGTATCGCGTGGATCGCTTGTCATAGCTTACTCGTAAATCGCTGAACAGAATTGTGTATCTGCTAAATAGAACTTCTTCCAAAAATCGCGGTTGCAGCGCCAAGCCGGTGGATTTGTCCCACGCAGAAATGAAAATTTTGAATTGAATTTCTAAACACAGGGACGGAGCATCTCTCTCCGTCCCCGAAGATTGTACTTAATTGTATCCGCTGTCGCTATCGCGCAGCTCCTGTGGAACTACGGCTGCGTAGTCGCTTCCGCGGTTGCTTCTGGGGTTGCTTCCGCCACTGCCGCTGCGACTTCCTGTGCGACCAATGTGTAGGTTTCCTGCAAATTGGCGCGCAGTTCCGGCAGATCGCCAAAGCGCAGCCCCACCAGATCAAGGCTTTGCAGCGCGATATAGTTTTCATCGCTCAACATAAACCACAACAGCGACTGCACCTGTGGCTTAGCAAATGCCGCGCGGTTGACGATCAGCAGCAGCGGCTGTGTGAGCGCGTAAGTGCCATCACCAATGGTCGTTTCATCCGGCGTGACACAGCCCGTACCGCCGTCAATGCTGACCAGCGAAATCCCCTGCTGCCCACTTTCAACCACCTGCTGGTACTCTGACCAGCTCAACAGGGCGATTGCGCCTTCTACGTTCGCCACTGCCGCTGCGCGATACAATGGGTCTTCATTCACTTCAATATCCGCGCGTCCGGGGTTCGCCCCGCCAATAGTACGCAGCAGCGCAATATTGTGCGTTTCCCCACCAAGCGATCCTGTAAACACCGTTATCGGTGTCTCCGGGAAGCTGGCATCTACTTGATTCCATGTATTGATGGTATCTTGCGCGGCTGAACCGAGAACTGTGCCAAGTTGTGCTGTCGTTAGGCAGGTCAAGAATTCACTTTCGCTGTTGCTAATCAACACCGCCGATTGGCGACCAAGCGTGATCGGATATGGTGTAATTTGGTTCGCCGTGCAGTTGGCTTCTTGTTCAGCAGTCAGCGGTGCAGTGACGGTCAAAATGTCGAGTTCACCGTTGCAGAAACGGCGCGCCCCTGCTACTGATCCTTCAAACGTCGGTGTCGAAGTCACACCGGGATACTGCCCTGTGAACGAACTGATGAGGTTGGTCACATATGCCGAATTGCTGGCTGTGCCTCCTACCGTAATCACGCCTGTGACTTGCGGGCTGATTTCAAATGTCGTCACCGTGCGGCTGTACACGCGCCCCGTTGTGCCATTTGCCAGCGCCGCCTCTTGTTCCGCTGCCAACTCCGCCGTGATCGGCGTGAAGTTTGCCGCTGTGACTGTCGCAGCGCCATTTTCACCCAATGCCGCATCCAAAATCGGCATCAACGCGGGCAAGGCATTCGCGTTCACATATACAATCAAGGGTGCGCTGGCGTTGTACGTGCGGCCTTCAACATTTTCCGCTGAAGGCGCGGCGCATCCTGCTTCGCCAAAGTCGATTTCAAACGTTTTGATCGACGCGCCCGCTGCTTGCGCGGCAGTCGCCGCTTGCAAACTGATGATTCCCACACCGCCCGCGTTCGCGCTCACCGATTCGATTACAGCAGCTTCATCCGCTAACGGGGTCACATCTGCGCGCAAACCATCGCCTTCCACCAAACCATCAATAATCGCGTATGACGGTGAATTGATCGGCGGAAGCGCGACGATCAGCGGCAGATCAGGATTGTTGACGTTAATTTGTGTCCAATTCGATGACGTAACCGACGGCGCAAAGAAGGTCGGCAGTACACCAGAAGGGATACATGTTTCAAAATCGACGCTCGTGTTGGCGATCACCGCTGCCGTGCTGTGTCCAATCACAACTTCATAATATGTGATGGCAGCCGCCGTGCAGAAGGCTTCTTCTTCAGTTGTCATCGGGCGATTCGCCAATGTCGCGTCGGCGGTGCCCGCGCAGAACTCGCTGATGCCCGTCGTCGTGCCATTCACGTTCACCGTCTGTGGAAAACCCACTTGTTCGGCGAGTGCTTGAAACAACTGCGCGGCAATTCCCGAACCGACGATATTCAACGCAATCGGTGCGTCCGTCGCTTCAGCCGTCGCTTCGGGCGCATCGGTTGTAGGCGCGGGGACTTCAGTGACTTCAGCGGTTGCTTCAGGCGTTACTTCTGCGACCACTTCGGCTGTCGCCTCAGGCGTAGATTCTTGTGCAAAAACAAACGGGGTGCTGCCCAACGCCAGCATTACCATAAGCAAGGCTGCCGAAACAGGACGTGCAGCCGCGTGCATCAGCAGTTGTCCGGCGCGCCGCCACAAAGGACTCATAGTCAATATCCCTTAGTCTGTAAGGTATAATCATGCAAAATGCCGTGTGCGAATAGGATACTTCACCCATTGTTTTCGCACGTCCGATGGCGCACTCATTGTACCGATGAGACTGTGATTGTCTAGGCGAAAGTTAAATTGCTCAACCCTTAGCACAATCCATCAAGATGAGTATCACCGAAACGGGGTTATCCTTATGCAAGATGAACCCACGCTGTTCGAGCGCGTAGGTGGAGAACCAACTTTCCGCAAGCTGGTCGATGCATTTTATCGCCGCGTCGAAGCAGATGCCAAACTCCGCCAAATATTCCCGCCGGACTTAGAAGCGGGCAAACGCTGGCAGTATCTCTTTCTCATGCAGTATTTCGGCGGACCGATGCAATATGCAGTCGAACGTGGGCATCCCCGCTTACGGATGCGCCATGCTCCGTTTCCCATCAATCAAGAGATGCGTGATGCGTGGCTGAATCACATGCACGCCGCCATCGATGAAATTGGCATCGAAGAACCTATGCGCTCCACGATGCGCGAATATTTTGTTTTCGCCTCCAATGCAATGATTAACGTCATCGACGTGAACAGGACTGACTCATGAGCCAACCGCGAAATCGTCGTCCCGGCGCGCCAACAGCCTCCATCACACTGCTTGAACGCGCGCTTCGTTTACCACGCCTTACCCGCATCATCATCGTGGCATTGATCGCTGTCGCCACAGCATCCTTGCTTGATCGTCTTTATCCCGGCTCTTATTACACCGATGCGCGCAACCTCACATTCATGCTTTCCGTCGGCGGCGGGGTTATCGCGTACATTATCGGGTGGTACTTGCTGATTGGCTTTGGTGGGGAAGAAAATCCAGTCCGGCGCGGTTTGGGGATTTATCTATTTACGGGCGCGGCATTTATCGTGATTGTGCTGGTACTCACGTTTGCCAGTTTCGTCGCCAGCACTGTCTAAATCAGCGGGGACGTGAATTCTCGCGTCCCCTCTTGATATTGCCTAAGGCTCATTCGTTGTGGCTGGCGGCGTTATCGGCGGAAGTTTCAAAATGTATTGGTCGAACGCTTCTGCTGTCCACGGGAGCGCCTCGCGGAAAAACTCATGGATCGCGTTGGCATACACGCGGATTTCATACTGTGCGTCATTCGCCATTCGCAGCCGCAAAAAACGCATTAAGTTATGCGCGTCGATCTTCCATACACCCGTGTAATACACGCTAAATCCCGGCAAAAACAGACGCGCCATCTCTTTCGATACACCCGCCTCAAGTGCCTGTGAATACAGTGCATATCCTTGATCATAGTGTGCGATCAGTTTGCGCGTCAGTTCTTCGTTGATTTCTTCTTCAACTTCGCCTTCGCTGGCTTGCTTGTTGCTCTTGGACTGTTTGCGCCACACCGACGGCACATAGAAGTCATCTTCCTCAAAAGGAGTATACCGCCCGCTTTGTAGATTCAGATTCGCCGTTCTATGTCTAACCAACTGCCAGTACGTCACCAGCGGTGCGCGCAGCCGAAACTTGAATTCCACCATCTCAAACGGGCTGGTATGTTCGTTTCGCAGCAGATAAAACAGCAGCTTTTTGTCAGCTTCATCGCCTTTGCTTTCGCCAAGAAAGCTCACCCGCGCCGCATTGACAATCGCCAAATCGCCCGACACACCCGCTGCCGGATGCGGCATTAAATCGACTAGTTCAACAAATCCTTTATCCAGCACCTGCTTACGCTGACCAATCAGCGATGCATCCATAGACACCCTATCCCCGAAAGTTCAGCGTAGAAGCAGACTTCAGTTCTGGCTATTTCTTCTGCGTTCTCGCGGAACTCGTTCCGTCCTTCTTTGCGGTAAATCTTGAATCGTTATGCGTTGTTGATGAAGTACAGCAGCGCCGCGCGCATCCGTCCCTCAAAGTCTTTCGGCGCGTCTGCGGGCAAAGTCTTTACTGCCGCCTGCGCTTCTGATGTACTGTAGCCGAGTGCTGTCAGCGCCTCGATCACATCCATCGTCGTATCTTCAAGCGCGCCTGTTTGAATAATCCCGCTTGCGCCTTTGAGCTTGTCTTTCAACTCAAAGATGATCTTTTCAGCGGTTTTCTGCCCGATTCCCGGTACGCGCCGCAGTAGTTCTGGTTTGCCAGCAGCCACCGCATTTCGCAAATGCTCAATCGTCAGCGTCGAAAGAATCGCAATCCCTAACTTGGGTCCAATACCGCTCACACTAATCAGGCGTTCAAAGATTTCGCGCTCGTTCGTCGTGGTGAACCCATACAGCGACATATTATCTTCGCGCACTATCAAGACCGTGTGCAGCAGAATTTCATCGCCAATCGCTCGCCCCAATGCCGTGATCGGCGCAAAAACTTTATAGCCGATTCCCCCGGCGACCACGACAACATGATCCGCTCCGTTAGCGGCGATTGTTCCCTGAATACTGGCAATCATGGTGGATGTGTTCCGTTCGTTTTGCGCCCGACTGGAGCCTAGTAGGTGGAATACCGCGCATGGTGAATATCTGTGATGGCAATCGCCAATCCGTCGGCGGCATCGTCCGGTTTTGGGATGCTTTGCAAACCTAGAAGCATCCGCACCATTTCCTGCATCTGTTCTTTTTTCGCGCCGCCAAAACCTGAAACGGACTGCTTGATCTCGGCGGGTTTGTATTCGTAGATTGGGACATTCGCCAGAGACAGTGCCAGCAAAATTACACCTCGCCCCTGTGCCACCGTAATCGCCGTTGTCACGTTTTTGCCAAAGAACATCGCCTCAACCGCCGCTCGTTCCGGCTTATAAGTCTCGATCAACAAGGTCAATTGATCGTAAATCGTGCGTAGACGTTCGTGCATCGGTTGGCTCGGCGGCGTGGTAATCGCCCCAAAATGGACGGCTTGGAGCGAACCATCGTTTAGTTCTCGCACCAAGCCGTAGCCGACAATCGCCGTACCCGGATCAATCCCCAAAGTCAGCATTATGCGGTTTCAAATGCCTCAAGAATTTCGTCGTTTATCGCCAAGTTCGACGCGACAGATTGCACATCATCCAACTCATCGAGATCGCTTTGCAAACGCATATTCGCCAGTGCCTTATCGACAGGGAGTTCGGTTTCGTTGTTCGCAAACCACTTGATACCCGATTCTGCGATTTTATAGCCAGCATTTGTCAACGCTTGTTCAACCGCGCTAAACGCTTCACGCGGCGCGTAAACAGTGATTACCCCATCTTCGTTTTGCACATCATCTGCGCCCGCTTCTGCCGCAACGAGAAACACTTCATCAAAATCATACCCACGGTCTTCAGCAAGGATGAACTCACTCTTTTGGTCGAACTGGAACTTGACCGATCCCGCCGATGCCATCGCGCCGCCCCGCTTATTGAAGATATTCTTGATTTCGCCAAGCGTGCGGTTGCGATTGTCCGTCAGCACATCGATCATGTACGCCACGCCATCAGGACCATAGCCCTCATACGTGATTTCTTCAAGTTCAACGCCTTCCAGTTTTCCCGTGCCGCGCAAAATTGCCCGTTCGATGTTTTCTTTTGGCATGTTGTTTTCACGCGCCTTCATTACTGCCAGTTTCAAGCGCGGATTGGCGTTTTCGTCGCCGCCGCCTTCACGGGCTGCTTGCATGATATCACGCGCAAGGCGGGTGAAAACTTTCCCACGCTTCGCGTCTTCTGCGCCTTTTCTGCGCTTAATGTTTGCCCATTTGCTGTGACCGGACATAACGCTCTCCAGTAAATTCCATTCGGTGATTTCGATATGAGAAAGTCATTTCAATTATAACCCACCCTACCGCTTTGGCGTAGGGGCACGGCATACAGTACCCGAATTGACCATGCGAATAGACAGTTTACGTAAAAGCCAACACACCACTGCTGACAAGCTGCCTGTGCTATAATGGCGGCGATTTTATCAAGTCTGTAGAGGGTTCATTGTGGCTGAAGCTGCGGCTGCTTCCGGAAATGCAAAGCTCCCCGCTGTCGATACGGGTAAACTCGCGTGGGGCATTTTGATCATTTCTTTTATCGCGTTTTGTGTGCTGTGCATCTTCACTGTTGTCGGCTTAAACAACTTTCTCTTTCAATCCACCGTTCCGATGCAAACTATCGTGCGTGTCGCGCGCGGCACTGTTACGTGGACGGATGCAACCTTGATTCCCCAAGCAGCACAGCGCAGCGTCGAACTTTACAACAGCGCCGTAATCAGCACCGATGTTCAATCCCAAGCGACCATGTTCGTCTACGACCAGTACTATCAAGATCGCCTTGTTGCCGCTATCACCATCAAAGGTGACAGCACGCTCGATCTCGATCAAGTGATGCGCCCTCGCTTTGAATGGAGTTCGCAGCAGTATTTACTTGTCTTTCAACAGGTGCAGGGCGAATTCGACATCACCATCCCTGAAAACTTGGGACGTGATGTTTGGGTAAGTTTTGAAACCCCACAAGGCGCGCGCGCCCGTATGATCCAGAGCGGACGCTATACAATTCGCGCTTCTGGGTCGCAGATTCAAGTCTCCAACCGCAGCGGCGAAGCCTTAATCGCGCTGGCGGATGAAGCGCATCAACCTGTGCCGCAGGGGCAGCGCATGACGATGTTTTTTGCCGATAACCTCACCACAATGCAGCCTACCCTTGCTAATCTGCTGGGCGCGGATACTTTCAGCGCCAACAATATTCTCGATGTCAACGATGGCACACGCCCACGCGAACTCGTCTGGGGATGCAACAACGTCCAAAATGACTTTCCGGCGGGTTTCTTCGGTTTAACACAGTTAGATGGCTTTACCGCGCTTCGTCTAGGGCGCGGCGGCGGCGCGAGTTCGCACGGTGAAACCATTTGCTCGCAGTACTTCCCCGGCGCGAGTGGTCAGCAGGGATTGGATGTTTCCGAATACACCTACTTGAGCGTTCGCGTCACTTTCAAAATCATGGGGCATTCATTAAGTACCTGCGGCACGGAAGCCAGCGAATGTCCATTGATGCTCCGCATGGACTATATTCCGGCAGAAGGCGCGCCAACGGAATGGATTCACGGGTTCTTCTCGTTCACAAACCCGGATTCCGGTTATCCCCTACGCTGCCCAAGCTGCACCATTGACCATGAGATTGTCAACCAGAACGCTTGGTTCACTTTCGACAGCGGCAACTTGATCTCGTCACCTGCTGATCCGCGCCGCCCGCGCTCAATTCTCAATTTCCGCTTTTATGCATCCGGTCACGAATACGATGTGTATGTGAGCGAAATTGCGCTTTTAGCTGGGCAGTCTCCCAGTGCGGCGGCTGGTTAATAATCAAATCAAACCCATTTCGCGCAGCGATACCCACTCGCCCCGTGCGATGATGATGTGATCAAGCACGCGAATATCGAGCAGCTCACCCGCTGCAACCATCATTCGCGTGAAATCCACGTCTTCCGGTGAAGGGGCTGCGGTTCCGCTCGGATGATTATGTGCCAGCACTATCGCTGCGCTGCTGTGAATAATCGCTTCGCGGAAAATTTCCGACGCGCGCACCACTGCGGTGTTCAACGTTCCTATATATATCGTCGAAATGCGTATCAGCCGTCGCTGTGGATCAAGCAGCATCACCCGTACATGCTCTTGTGCTAGCTCTCCCATGTCCGTCAGCATATGCGCTGCATCTGCCGCCGTCGCAATCATCGGATTTTCTTCCGTGTGCGCGCCGTGCATTCGCCGCGACAATTCCACCATCGACAGCAGTACTATGACTTGCCCTTCGCTCAGACCATCAATGCTCATCAAGTCGTCAAGCGATGCGTGTACCAACCCTCGCACCCCATTTTGACGAGCGCAAACCATTTCAGCAAGCCGAACCGCGCGCTGCGGAATCGGCGGCACGCTGATTAGCGCCGCGAGCAGTTCTGCATCCGTCAAACTGACCGCGCTGCCTGCAAACAATCGCTCATATATCTTGACCGTCAGCGCGCTGTCCACATCGGTTGGTTGATTCAATCGAACATTCCTCGCAAAGTTGAGGGCATCAAAAAAAGCTCAACGACATCACGATTTTGCCATTATATCCCTTAGCAAGCAGATATGGCTCTTTGGGATACATTCGATTCATAAATGCGCTTTTGCGCTGGTCTTGTGCCGTCCCTAGTGTGAACGTATCAAACCACGTGTGTTTGCTCAAAGGTTCAGTTTGAATCTATTCCCCATCCCAAATTGAGGATCGAAAAACACGAATGTAGGCTTTTTCATTCCCCGAATTCGGGGGAGGTGGCGAGCTATGTCCTCCCAAAGTCCTTTGCGCGCCACCCTATCCCCCTGCTATACTGCAACACAAATTCCGTTGTGAAAGTGATACCCATGAGTAATTTTTCCCTCGACAGCGGCGCGCTAACCATCCTGCTTGTTTATGGTGGCATGGTGCTGGCGGCGACATGGCTTGCCATGATTATCTGGACATTCCGCGACATGCGCGCGCGTTCGCGCGACCTGCTGGCGCAAATCGTCGTCGCGGCAATGGTTGCCGTATTGACCGTTCCCGGTTTGCTCATTTACTTATTTTTGCGCCCGCGCGAAACGCTTTCCGAAGCCTACGAACGCTCACTCGAAGAAGAAGCCCTGCTGCAAGAAATCGAAGAAAAACCCACTTGTCCCGGGTGTCGCCAGCGTGTACAGGAAGATTGGCAGGCATGTCCACACTGTCACACCCGCTTGAAGAAACCGTGTACCCGCTGTGGTCGCATGTTGGAACTCTCATGGGATTTATGCCCATACTGCGCGACAGCTCTCACGGTCTACACCAACGAAACCGACGTGCTCGGCTTGCCAACAACTGCCGTACAAGATTTCTCGTCAACAGCCCGCGCCAGTTCAGCACGCGCATCACGCAGCGAACGTCGCCGCGCCGCCAGCACCCCCACAAGCCCAACGACCAGCTACGACACAGGCACATCCCCTGCCAGAAGTGACTCGCTCCAATTCGTCGAAGGCGACGACACCTAACCCTGTGAATCAAAAAGGACAGGCTTTCACACCTGTCCCATATGCATCAAGTTAAGGAATAAATTGCCTTCAAGACATGATCTTACCGCTGCAAAACAGTAAGGTCATTGGCGGGTTTGCTCCCCTCTCCGCTGGCGGAGAGGGGGAGGGGGTGAGGGCAAGGGGCAAACTTTCACACAAAACCGCTTATCTTGATGCCTATGGACAGGCGTTCGTACCTGTCCTTTTTTGACTCACTTCTTTGTGATGATTGCGGCTACCCATTCAGCTCTAGTTCGCCGCTTTCGCCAACTGTGTGAATCTTCAAGAAATTCGTCTGCCCGCCGATGCCGAACGGCACGCCCGCGATGATCACGATCTGATCGCCCACATCGACCAATTTCTCGCTGTAAGCAGCCCGCACAATCACGCGGATCATATCGTCAATGGTGTTGAACTCTGGCACCATCAGCGGGAACACACCCCATACCAGCGCCATGCGTCGATACGTAATATCATTCGGGGTCACGCACACTATCGGCGTTTGCGGGCGTTCCCGCGCGACACGCCGCGCGGTATATCCCGTCAGCGTTGCGGTGACAATTGCCTTGCAGTCGAGCGTCCCGGCGATCTGGCTGGTGGCATAGCTTACCGCGTCCGATACCGCCTCGCGTCCTTCTGCATTGATCTGGCGCGTATTTGCCGGTGCAGCTTGCGGCTGCAAAATGTTTCGTTCGGCAATCGACGCGATGTTGACCATCGTTTCGACAGAACGCACCGGATACAAACCGCTGGCGCTCTCGTTGCTCAACATGATCGCGTCCGTGCCATCAAGAATCGCGTTGTACACGTCGCTCGCTTCGGCGCGCGTCGGGCGCGGATTATCCACCATTGAGTTCAACATCTGCGTAGCCGTGATCACGGGTTTCGCCGCTTGGTTACACAGGCGAATGATGCGCTTCTGATGATACGGCACTTCTTCGGCGGGAATTTCTACGCCCAAGTCACCGCGCGCCACCATTACGCCATCCGTCGCTTCGATAATGTCCTCGATGTTTTCCAATGCCTCGTGCTTCTCGATCTTGGCGATGATCGCCGCGTTGCTGCCCAAATGACGCAGCAGCCAGCGCATTTCGCGGATGTCGTCTTCCGAACGCACAAACGACATGGCGATGTATTCCGTGTTCTTGCTCACCGCGAACTCTATATCTTCACGGTCTTTATCGGTGATTGCCGAGAGTGTTAAACGCGCATTTGGCGCGGAAACGCCTTTGCGCGAAGTCAGGGGGCCCGGCACGACCACTTCGCATATCAGCGAACGTCCGGTTGTCGAGCGCACAATGAATTCCAACTTGCCGTCATCCAGCAGAAGCGGCATCCCCGATTTAATGTCACGCAGAAATTCGGGATGTGGGAGTGAAACGATGTTGTTTTCCCCATTCGCTTCATCCAGCGTCAGCGTGATTTTGTCGCCAACCGCAAGGTTAATCGGCTCGTTGGCAATCTTGCCGATACGAATCTTGGGGCCTTGAATATCGCACAGGATGGCGACGACTGCCTCTTCTTCGGCGGCGATCCGGCGCACGTCATCAATCGCTTTGCCGTGCGTTTCGTGGTCGCCATGAGAAAAGTTGATGCGCGCCACATCCATTCCTGCGCGGATCATCTGGCGAATAATATCCTCACTACGTGAGGTAGGACCAATGGTGGCGACGATTTTCGTCCGTTTGCCGTTGAAGCGAGAGCGCAGCATGGGTTAAATATCCATGTTCAAATTCGAGAACGCGGCTTTGCCCGCATACACAGCGGCGCTGCCGAGTTCTTCTTCGATTCGGAGCAGTTGGTTGAATTTCGCCACGCGGTCAGTACGCGCGGGCGCACCCGTCTTGATTTGACCCGCGTTCATGGCAACCGCGAGATCGGCAATCGTTGTATCTTCCGTTTCGCCGCTGCGATGACTTGCAACGACGGTCATGCCATGACGCTGGCTCAACTGTGCGGCGGCGAGTGCTTCTGTCAGCGAACCAATCTGGTTGACTTTAAACAGCAGCGAAGTCGCGGCTTTTTCTTTGATGGCGCGCTTCACCTTTTCAACGTTGGTGACAAGCAGGTCATCACCCACCACTTGTACCCGATCCCCTATCGTCTTGACGAGCAGCGACCAGTTCGCCCAATCGTTTTCCGCCAAACCATCTTCCAGCGAAATGATCGGGTAGCGCGAACACCAATCCGCCCAGAATTCGACCATTTCTTCGCCGCTCAATACCCGACCTTCAATATCAAGGTGATACTTACCGTCTTTGTAGATTTCCGATGTGGCAGGGTCAAGCGCGATGCGAATTTGTTCGCCGGGGGTGTAGCCCGCCTTCTGAATCGCTTCCATAATCACGTCAAGCGCTGCTTGATTCGAGCCGAGACTGGGCGCAAACCCGCCTTCATCACCGACGGTTGTGCTGTGTCCCTTGTCGTGCAGCACTTTCTTGAGCGCCTGATAGATTTCCACGCCCCAGCGCAGCCCTTCGGCAAACGAGGA
The DNA here is from genome assembly GCA_034434595.1 of Anaerolineae bacterium. Taxonomy (GTDB): domain Bacteria; phylum Chloroflexota; class Anaerolineae; order Aggregatilineales; family Phototrophicaceae; genus Flexifilum. The sequence goes on along the minus strand of DAOTZD010000003.1, from coordinate 520,938 downwards.
CGCGCCAACCGGCATCACCATAAATTCTTGAAAGTCGGTGCTGCCTACTGCGTGCTTGCCGCCGTTCATGATGTTCATCATCGGCACGGGCAGCACATGAGCATGAACACCGCCGAGATAGCTGTACAGCGGCAGCCCGACATATTCGGCGGCAGCGCGTGCAGTTGCCATCGACACGCCGAGAATGGCATTCGCGCCTAAACGACTCTTGGTCGGCGTGCCATCCAGCTTGATCATGGTGTCATCAATTTCTTTTTGATTGAACGGACTCATGCCTTCAAGCGCATCCGCGATTTCGGTGTTGACCGCGTTAACCGCCTTGAGTACACCCTTGCCGCCGTAGCGTTTCTTGTCGCCGTCACGCAGTTCAAGCGCTTCCCATTCCCCCGTTGATGCGCCGCTTGGCACAATCGCGCGCCCCAGCACGCCGTCTTCGAGTTCGACTTCAACTTCAATAGTGGGATTCCCGCGCGAATCCAAAACTTCCCGCGCGTGTATACGTTCAATGATTGACATCCATTGCCCCCAGTTTCTGTGATCGGGTATGTGAAAGACCGGTAGGGCGCGGGCAAATCCGTTTCGCCCATGCGTCCATAAATGCAAGATAGAAAAACACACAGTCTAGCGACTCTCTATGATACCGCGCCGCCTCATGCTTCGCATGTCCAATTCGCCCATATGCCGATCCTGACATGGGCGATGCTTTCGGTTAAAATAAACGAAGTTCTTGCGCTCCGTCAAATTTTGTTTTGAAAGGTACCAACCTTGCCCCGTCGCACGGTATATCTCGATCATTCCGCGACCACTCCCACCGACCCGCGTGTCGTTGATGCCATGATGCCCTACTTCACCGAAATTTATGGGAATGCCGCATCGGCGCATCACGTTGGGCGGCGTGCGGAACAAGCTGTCGAAGACGCACGTGAACGGGTAGCGCGGGTGTTCAATTGCAAGCCATCGGAGGTTGTGTTCACCAGCGGAGGCACGGAAAGCGATAACCTTGCCGTGCGCGGCGCGGCGTTCAAAATGGGACATCAAGGCAATCACCTCATCACCACGCCAATTGAACACTCCGCAATCCTCCGCACCGTCGAACAGATGGCGCAGTATATGGGATTCGAGCGAACTATTCTTCCGGTTGACCATACCGGGCTGGTCGATGTAGAGGACTTTGCCGCCGCTTGCCGCGAAGGGACGACTGTCGCGAGTGTTATGTACGCCAACAACGAAGTCGGTACAATTGAGCCTATTCCGCAGTTGGCGGCGATGGCGCATGAACATGGTGCGGTCTTTCACACGGATGCGGTGCAAGCTGCCGGTCAGCTTACGCTCGATGTGAAGGCGCTCGGCGTGGACATGATGAGCATCTCCGCGCACAAATTCTATGGACCAAAGGGGGTGGGCGCGTTGTATATCCGCGATGGGCTGTCGGTGCTGCCCAATCAAAGCGGCGGAAGCCATGAGAACAACCGTCGTGGCGGCACGCACAACACGCCGGGGATCGTTGGGTTGGCGGCGGCGCTTGAACTTGCCTATGCGGAATTTCCACAACGCACCGCGCATTATAAGCACATGCGCGACCTGCTGATCGAGCGCGTGTTAGCCACAATTCCCAATGCTATGCTGACCGGGCACCCTGAACAGCGCCTGTCAAGTCATGCCAGCTTCATCTTTGATGGTGTGGATAGCAATACCCTCATTATGCATCTTGATCTCAAGGGGCTGGCGGCAAGCAGCGCGTCGGCATGTAAAACGGGCAATCCAGAACCGTCGAGTGTGCTGTTGGCGCTTGGATACCCGCGTGAACAGGCGCTTGGCAGCCTACGCTTAACAGTGGGTAAGGATACAACCGTTGAGGACATCGAATTCGCAGTGGATGTTTTGGCGGAAACGATTCCCCGCCTCACCCACGCCCGCCATCCCTAGGGACGCAATAGATTGCGTCCGCGATATGAGGCAAATCTATTTCTATGTCTAACGCAAACACCCGCGTCGTCGTGGCGATGAGCGGCGGTGTTGATAGCTCCGTCGCGGCGGCACTGCTGGTCGAACAGGGCTACGACGTGGTCGGTATGATGATGCGCCTGTGGTCGGAAGAAACCGCCAACGGCTACGTCCATAACCGATGCTGCACGCCGGAACAAATGCACGACGCGCGCCGCATCGCGGATCAAATTGGCATCCCGTTTTATGTGCTGGATACCAAAGACTATTTCCGAAGCACAATTGTCGAATACTTCATCGACCAACATCGGCAGGGAGTCACACCCAATCCGTGCTTGGAATGTAACCGTCATGTCCGCTTTGAATGGCTGCTGCAAACTGCCCTCTCGCTGGATGCTCAATATCTGGCGACGGGACATTACGCGCAGATCGGGCGGGATGCACAGGGACGTTTCACGCTCATCAAGGGGGCGGACGATGCCAAAGATCAAAGCTATGTCTTGAGCGTACTCAACCAAGACAAGTTAAGCCGCGCCATGTTCCCGGTGGGGATGTATCCCAAGCCGCAGGTACGCGAGATCGCCGCGCGTTTCGGCTTGCCCACCGCCAGCAAAAAAGACAGCCAAGACCTGTGCTTCTTGGGCGATGGCGATTACCGCCGCTTTCTCGCAGAGAATGCGCCAGATACGGTAAAGCCCGGCGCGATTATCCGTAAAGATGGCAGCGTGATCGGGGAGCATGTCGGGCTGTCGAATTACACCATCGGGCAGCGCAAAGGCTTAGGCGTGCAAGCCGCCGATCCGCTGTACGTCATTGGCATGAACCCGATGACCAATACGCTCATCGTCGGCACAGCCAAAGAACTTGGCGCGACTGACCTCACCGCCAAGCGCGTCAACTGGATCGCCGGTGAACCGCCCGCTGATCGCTTCCGCGCACAGGTGAAGATTCGCTACAAGGCGAAGCCCGTTGAGGCGTGGGTAGAGCCGCTGGACGATGACCGGATGCGCGTCACGTTTGATGCCCCGCTGCGCGACATTACCCCCGGTCAAGGCGCGGTGGTGTACGATGGGGATATGTGCTTGGGCGGCGGCATCATCGAACGCCCTGCGCGAAACGATGTCCATTGATGTCCGCAATTTGGTGGGCATGAAAAGGTTTGAGAGAAGATATGTTGATTCGCCGTGTGAAAAACGATCAGCGAGTCAACATATCTTCGTGTAGAGGTTGTTGATTTAGTAATTACGAAGCGTGACACCCACTTCGTTAGCAAACAGCAGCAAAATCACCGTGCCGATGATGATGTACTGACCGTAGGGAAGCGGCGTGAACATGCTGTAGTGTTTCCCCGCCAAGCGCCGCACAACGAGATAGACCACCGCCCCGAACGCGCCGATGAACACGGTCAAGAACATGGCGAAGATCAACGACTGCCAGCCGAGGATTAATCCCGACAGCGCGATCAGCATCACGTCCCCGTAGCCAAACGCCACTTCGTTGATCTGCCGCTTCTGTACCACCGCCATCAAGTATGTGAACACGAATCCCCCCATATACAGCGCGAAGAATACGCCGAAACCTAATCCCGCCCCCAACAGTGATTGACCGAGCGTGGGTCCGTAGTTAGTCAGGATCGGGTCAAGCAGCGCGATCATATAAGACGGGATCATGACCACAAACAGAATCAGGCGGTGTTCGAGATCAATCACGGTGATGAGCATAAAAATCACCAGATACACCACCCAGAACACGAACTGGATCGATGTCATGAGCGGATCATCGGTGAGCGACCACACCGCAAGCATGAGCAGGAGCGCCGTGCCGATTTCCGTGAGGGGATGCCGCCATGACAATTTGATCCCATTCGGGGATGCCCGCTTCCCGAACAAGAACGCGGTCAGCCCCAACCACGCGATCAGCGGGCGCGGCGTGCCATCGGGATAGCGCGGCGTAGTGACGGGACGGCGGCGCGGCAAATCATCCGCCAGCATGTTGACAACTCCCCCCGCAAGGATGCCGACAATCGCGGCGATGATGAGGGGCAGCGTGATTGAAACATTGTAAAACATGAAGACTCCGATGATGAGTACAAGCCAGCATCCGCTGGCAATCGTTTAGCGCACGATTTCCGGTGCGGGCGGCAGCAGCGACAGCGACAGCAATATCATAAACGCGACTGCCATAATCGTTGTGAGGATAATAGCCGTCTTTCCGGCAGTAGATAAGCGATCCGGCGGCGCGGGCGGATCGGCGCTGATATGTAGTTCAACAAGATCGGCGTTCCCCCGCCCTAATTCCCATGCTTGCAGACGGCTTGTGTTGGCGGCGCGTTTCAACCCGACGATCACATACGCAACACCCGGATAGCGCGCATCGCGCACATCTTCAACCGACGGGATCGGATCGCCCTGTGGGTGACTGTGATAGATGCCCACGAGCGATAATCCGTGCTCGCTAAACCGCGTCATCGTTTGGACGAGTTCGCGCTCATCCATATAGAAGTGATGCGCGGGATCAACCGCCGCATTGGTCACACGTGCCACTTCAACAGCATGAAGTACGCCATTTCGCTCTTTCCCGCCGATCAAGCCGCACACTTCGCGGGATGGCTCATCAAGCGCGTGCGATACCATCAGATCGGCTTGTTCAAGGGTCAGCCACAGAATCACGTTTATTCGCCGCTTTCCACTTCAGGCACTTCAAACGCTTCGACACGCCGATCCACCGGCGGGTTGCGTGTTTCGTAAAATACATCGGCGCTTAAGGTGTAAATTCCGGCAGGTTCCGGTTTATTGCGAATATGCATGGTGAATTCCATATCGTGATGCATCGTTTCAATGATGTTCAGTTCCGATACTATTGTGTCGTGTTCATCACGAATGGCGAGAATGAGATTCGGGCGCTCTTGAAACATCGTCACGCGGATATGCACAAACACCCGAAAGCGATCTGGGTAGACATGCGTTTCTAATTCTTCGATTTTGATTTCGTCGCGCGGCTTGGGTGTTTGATCGCTTTCGTAAAATTGAATATTCATACTATCTCATCCCTATCCGAACAATCGTATGTGTGCATTATGCAGGTGCGCCGCGCTTTTTTCCACACGCATCGCCTATTTCACGGATGACTTTAACTTGTTGAGCGCCGCTGTCGCTGTGTCATATTGATCGGCGGGAACAAGGATATGATCGCGGCTGAACGCGCCCAATGGAATGATCGACACGCCTGCATCCGCTAAGGCTTTGGCGACAAACGCCATAAACCCTGTCAGCGTCGGCTCAAGCACCAGATCAAATGTGATCAGACGATACGGCTTCGCCGCGACTTCGTAACCGGGCATTCGACGCGCAAAATCATCAACCGCATCAGCATACATAACGAGTGTAACTTCATCTTTATCGATGATCAGCGCGCCAAACGGTTCGCTGATTTCCGCGAGAATTCCGGCGGCGGCAGTAATCGCGGCGGCGGGCAGTTTGATCAACGCATAACGGTTGTTGTCGCTGTAAAGCTTGGCTGCGGCAAGCGCGGATGCTGCGGTTTGCGCCATGAGGGTTTTACTCCATACTTAAAGGTATATGCGTATTGCACAAAATTACTTTTGATATGCTACACTACATCGCAGCAAATTGTGATCGCTCTCATGGCTCATAAATTCGGATTTTAAGGCTGCAATGATGACACATTCTGGCGCAAAGCTCATTCGCATCATCATGATTGTATGGAGTGTGACTCTCCTGCTGGTCACCACTTCTGTACAGGCACAAGACGAACTAGCAGCTACGCTGGAAGTTTTGTCGCCGGGGGTGCAGGTGCAGCGCGTGAATACCGTCAACTGGATCGATGTGCGCGTTGAAGCCATTGTCGGTGTTGGGGACCGCATTCGTACCGATGCCACCGGACGCGCATTAATCACGTTTTTCACCGATGGTACGGAAACTGAACTTGAACCTTCTACGGAGATGATCATTCAGGCGTTCAGCGGGAATGAAAGTCAATTCACGATCTCTATTGAAGTTTTGATCGGTCAAACCATCCAGCAGTTGAACCGCCTGCTCGATCCAGCTTCGCGTTATGAAGTGATCACGCCGGGCATGAACTTGGGCGCACGCGGGACACAGTTCGCCATTCGTGTTGAGCCGGACGGGCGTTCCGCCATGTTGGTGCGCGAAGGTGAAGTTGAAGCCGCGAACGAAGATGCGTCCGCCGCTGTCCCTAGTGGATTTGGCGTGCGCGCGCCAGAAGATGGCGCGTTGAGCGACGTAGTGCGCGCATCTTCGTTTGAAGAACTCGACGCGGCGCTTGACGGATGCACGGCGGTCTTGACCACCCCTGATGATGTGAGCTTGAACGTTCGCCTTGCGCCCAACATCGATGCGCCGCGCGTCGGTGTTATCAGCGCAAGTGATGTGAACATTCTCATAGGAAAAACAGAAAGCAGTGGGTGGTATCGCATCCAATATCGCGGTGGATTCGGATGGATTTTGTCCAGCACTGCCCTAGTTGATGAGACATGTGTTGGTCTGCGCGAATTCCCGGATGATCAAGGCGCGGAAGACCCCACCCTCTATGAGTCGCTGGGTGACGATGTGACGCTCGATTCGCTGCTCGAATTTGCCGGGCAGCCCAGTCCTGAAGCGACGACATCCCCTTAAACACGGGTTGATACCGATCAATGCATACCGTAATCCCCCCGCTTGCGCTGACAGACAATCGTCGGCGCAAGCTGATCCGCAGTTTGTTCATTGGCGCAGTCATCGCCGCCATTCTGCTGCTGTTGTGGTGGGGCGATTTATTCTGGCGCACGCGCCTGCGCTTGACAGATGTGTATGTTGTCCCGTCCCCTGCGACGGATACCATCGCGATCATCGGCATCGACGATGCGGCATATCAAACCTACGGGCGCTCCATCACGGACTGGGATCGGACACTGTTTGCCGATCTCGTTACACGGTTGAGTCAAGCAGGGGCGCGTGTAATCGTATTCGACGTGCTGTTTACCGAACCCGCTGCTGATTTCGGGGATGAACAAACCTCATACTCACAAGATGAGGCGTTCGCCGCCGCCATTCAAGCTGCTCGCACAAGTGATGCGCGCACACGCACCATCCTCCCTGTAGCAGGTTCGCAGCGCATCAGTTCAGATGCGGGACGTGTTCGTTTCGTGAACACGCTCTATCCGCCAGACACCCTTGCTCAAACAGTCGATAATGTCGGTTACATCAATGTGCTGCCAGATGCGGACAACGTTATTCGCCGTTATCCATCGCTCATTGAAAGCGAGCAGCACGCGGGAGTATCCTTGGGAATCGCCGCCTATCTCGCCTATCTGCGCGTGCCATCCGCCGCCATTCCCGAACTCATCAGCTACAGCGAGAATGTGCTTCGCCTCACCCCGGAACGCACGCTCACCGTCGATGAAAACGGGCTGTGGGATCCCAACTATTTTGTTGTGGAATCGGCAGAGAATCCCCTGCAAACGTACCCCACCGTCCCCATGATCGACGTGCTGCAAGACCGCGCCGATATGAGTTTGTTTAATGACCGCATTGTGCTGGTGGGGGTGGTCAACAGCGCGGGGACAACCGATCTTTACACTGTGCCCACCGCGCCGGGTGATCGCTTGCTGGCGGGAGTAGAAGTCCACGCCAATGCCATCGAAACCCTGATCCAAAACCGCGCAATCACACGCTCATCGCCCGCCATGCAAGTGACAGTGATTTTGCTGCTGCCGATCATGGCGGCAGTGCTTTATGGTCAACTTCGCTGGTATTGGATGATCCCTGCCGCTTTGTTGATGATGGCGAACGGCGTGTTTGTCGCGTTTGTGTTGTTCAGCACCCGTAACATCGGGCTGGATTTGTTCTTCCCCCTTTTGGCGTTGAGCGTCCCCGTTGTCGCCATTTTGATGGGCGATATTGCGCTCGAAATTCGTCAGCGGCAAGTGAGCGAATTTTTGCTCAAAAGCGTGGTAGAAGTGTCGGCTCAGCAGCCCGTACTGGATCGCACGCTTCAGCGGCTTGCCAACGATATTCAAAATCTGCTTGGCGCACAAGCGGGAAGCATTTGGCTGCGTGACCGCGAAACAGGCGATATTTCACTCGCCTATGCATGGAACGGCGCTGCGCCATCGCCTGCCAACTTTGAGGCGATTACCCATCGTGCCGCCAATAACCGCCGCATGGTACTCGATCACCAGCAGATCGCGCAGCCGATTGAATGGCAGGGGCGTTTGATCGGCGTGATGTGCGCTGCGCTGCCGCACCGGTGGGGTTCAGGCGCGCGTGTCTCTCGGCATTCCTTGACAATGCTTCGCACCCTTGCCGACCAGATCGCGCCGGTACTGGAAAACGCGGTGCTGTTTGCCGAAACAGAAATTCAGAAATCACGTTTGGAAGCCACCCTCTCTGGCTCACCCGCAGGGATGCTGGTGCTAGATGAGTCGCTCAACGTCATCAAGACGAACGCGGCGGTTGATCATGCGCTTGGGCTGGCGTGCGAAAAACACATCGGCAGCCCAATCACAACGCTGCTGCGCGCCGCAAAAATCAACGATGAATTTGAGGCGGATTTCAACGCGCAGTTGCAAACTTGGCAGCCCTTTCGCATTCAGTTGAAGCATCAGCAAAAGACGTTCGCCATTGATGCCGCGCCAATCCCAAACAACCGTGAGTGGATCATCGTGCTGAACAACGTGTCGGCGCTCGCGGAACTGAACGAACTCAAAACGCACATGATCAAAATGGCGACTCATGACCTCAACAATCCGCTCACAGCGATTCTCGTCAATACTCAGTTGATCCTTGACGGCAGCATCGAAACGAACATCCCGCCAAAAGTGCGCGCGATGATCGAACGGGTTTATAATTCGGGCAACAACATGCTGCGGATCATCACCGACATTTTGAGTTTAGAGCGTACTCGTTCCAACGCTCATGCGCGCGAAACATTCATGTTCGCAGACTTAATCGATGATGTGCTGGAGCAATGTTTGCCCGACGCAGAGATGAAATCGCAGGTATTGGAATGTAATGTGGACGACGATCTCCCGCCGATTACTGGAGATCGCCAACAGCTTCGGCAAGCGGTAGCGAACCTTGTCGGCAACGCCATCAAATACACGCCTGATGGCGGGAGTATTGATGTGCGTGTGTTCGGCTTGGATGATCGACTCTCAGTCGAAGTCGAAGACACAGGCTACGGTATTCCGTTAGAGTCACAAAAACGCATTTTCCAAGAGTTTTACCGCGCAAAATCCGCCGCAACGGCGCACATCCCCGGCACAGGCTTGGGCTTAAGTCTCGTCAAGTCGGTCATCGAAGCACATGGCGGACGCATTTGGTTTAGCAGTCAAGAAGGACACGGGAGTACATTCTGTTTCGAGCTGCCGCTTTCCACCGTTTCATCCGATTGACCGTCCTCATCGTCAGTACTGCGCTGGCGATGAACGGCACGAATTCGATACTGGCACAGTCACAGCCGTTCGCCGCCGTGCTGCGCGTCATCCAAGACTCGCTTGAGATTCAACGCGCCAATGCGGTGAATACGCTGCCGCTGCCGCCCAATTCGCAGTCCGGTTTCGGCGTAGGCGATTTGCTCCGCACGGGCACATATGGTCGCGCGATCATTGAGTTTGGCGCGGCACGCCTGCTCGTGCTGCCGCAAACCGAAATCATGCTCGATGATTATTCGGGATCAAATGGGAGCAGTGCCAACACACTCGCGCTGACTCTCACACGCGGACGAGTCTTTTTCGTGCGCGGCGGCGCGTCATTCGATGCGCTCACGATTCACGCAGGGACTATCACGCTCGATCAAGCCGCGCCGGATGCAAGTGTCGGCTTGGAAGTGCTGGCAAATGGCACGTCCACCATCATCGCGGGCGTGAGCAGCAGCGGGGGAACGGTCAACGGCGAAGCGTTCACGCTTGAAGAAGGCGAAGGCGTGCGATCCGACCCTGTGTTGGGCGATTCCCCGCCAACAGCGATCACCGCGCCCTATAATTTCGCGCGGCTCGATTCGTTCATGAATGGCTGCCCCGGCGACATTCAAGCGCGCGGCGAAGCATCGCTGAATGTCCGCGTCGGTCCCGGCTTGGACTTCGATGCACTCGGCAGCATCCCCAACGAAACGCGCGTCTTTCTTATGGCAACCAACACGACGGGTGAACGCTATCGCGTGCAGTTCCTCAGCGGATACGGGTGGGTGCTGGCGAACGGTGTGCGCCATCGCTGTACCGATTTGACGGTGCTGCCCAACAATTCGGTTGAGAACATTGTGCGCCTTTTGTATGCCACACCGGAAGAACTCGAAATCCTGTTCCCGTTCTACGGCACGCCCGAAGACGACGAAATCTTCTACATTCTGCCTCAACAAGAGGCTGCGCCAGAATGAGTGTGATCATTCATCGAATTGATACGTCGATTCGGCATAGTATCGCACCTGTCGGCGGTTGACTTTTTCTTCGATCCAGTGACTCAGCCGCCGATTATGCTCATCCAGCGGGGTATCCGCGTCTTGCAGCCATTCCAGCGGAAAATTCACCTTCAGCGCCCGCCCGTGTATGATATGCCGCGTGATCCCCGGCGGCACAAAGGCGTGTTCACGTGCCGCTTCGATTACATCTGCCGGACGATAAGCAGGAAACAGCACCAACGCCACACCATCCGGGTGATGCGACCACACATGATCGGGTTGATTTAACGCGGTACGGTGCAAAACGGCGTTACGTTGATACACTGCCACCACCTGACTCAGCGCGTGATTGCGCGCCTGTGTCGTCTGCGTGGCCGCCGCAATCGTCAGCAGGTGCGAATCGCGCAGTTGGATGTGCGCCAGCGGCGGTACATCGCTCGCCATTTCCGAATCACCGTGTTCAATCATAATTTCTGGCAGTCGATACAGATGCCGTTCCAATTCATCGACTGTCCACGCGCACACCACATGATGCCATGTTTCCAACTGAACGAATGGGCTGTGATAATCGACAACCTGCACCAAAATGTACGGATAGCCTAAACGTGCAAATGCCGATGTGCGATTCGCGCCATCTAATACGACATACTGCTCATCCTGTTCATCAATTTGTGCAACAATCGGCGGGTTGATCATCACCGTTTCGTGCTTGATGCGTTCGACAAGCGGAATTAAGCGCTGCGTGTCGTGTTCTTCATGCGGACGCAAACTGGCAGTCGGTACAATACGCAGTTGAGGCGGCGGCGCAGTCGCCGGAGTCGGTGGATGGGTCATAATCAACGATTCTGGTGTCTACTTGTGGATTCGAATTGTACGAAATTAATAAACGCTAACGCACGACGTTTCAGCAAGTTTGCATAACCATCAACCATACCATGACGCGCGTCATGGGGCAATGTGACTTCATCACAATCATTTACGGAAAGGAATTTACATGGGCGCACACGAACAAGGCGCAAACGCGACGGAAGGGCGCTGGCTTGTCATTCCGCGAACCTTGAGCTTTATCTTGAATGGCGACGATGTGCTGCTTATGAAACGCGCGCCACACAAACGTGTCTTTCCCAACGGCTATAATGGGGTTGGCGGACATATTGAACGGGACGAAGACCCGCTGACGAGCGCACACCGCGAAATTCTTGAAGAAACGGGCTTATCAGCGCGTGATTTACGCTTGCGGGCAGTCTATAATGTAGACGCGGGCGAAAGTACAGGCATTGTCCTGTTCGTGTTCACGGCGCACAGTGATAGTCGGGAAGTGACCGCCAGTGCTGAAGGCACACTGCATTGGGTGAATCGTAATGAGATTCATGCGCTCGATCTGGTCGATGACCTCCCAATCTTGCTCCCGCGTGTGCTGGCGCTGAACGAACACGACCCGCCCATTTTTTATCATGTCAGTTATGATGACCAAGACCGGATTCACATGCGCGCCGCTTTTCTAGAATAATCTGAATCGGCACGGGGAACGATGGGTAAACTCACACTATGACAGGGCAAAGTCCCGCCACAAAAGGCGGTTGGTTTCGGCGCGGCACACCCGCGCGCAGAGTAGGATGCGGCGTGGCGTTAGTTTTGTGGTTTTTGCTGCTGTTAAGCCCGTGTTTTTTGATCACACTGGCATCACAGGGCGAAATTGTGATTCCGTTGGGCGGCGCGCCTAATCAATCGCTCCGTCTATGGCTGGTCAGCGAAGCCGACCAACGCGGACTCGTCCTCTCTCTACCGTCGATTTCTCGCTCGACGGATGCACTGATGTGTGTGCAAACTCAAACGCGCTTTTTCTTGTGGGCAGGGCGTGCCGAAGAAGATGTGTATTATTGTGAGTGTTATTCCCGTGATTCTGCCGCTGCGGAATGGGCGCTGATCAGCGCGGATACTGGCGCATGTGCTGAATTGGAATAACCAGACGATACCCAAAACAGGATCGACCTTATGGAATTCTTGCAGGACGTTAACGCGGGGACACTCATCCTCATCGCACTTGGACTTGCGGGTTTATGCCTTGTAGCGGTTATCCTGTTTTTTGGCGTGCAAATTATCGGCACGATTTTGGGTATTCTTGGAGAAGCAGTTGGTTTAGCCACTGGTATTCTCGGCAATCCCACCTCTTGCTGTGGATGTTTGCTGCTGGTCGGGGTGATCGTCGTGTGCGGCGGGATCATCCTTGCGATCTCATCGGCGCTGGGGGCATGTGGGACACCCGACGCAACCAATTTATGCACGCTGCTCGGACGCTAAGCGTTACTTCAGCAGGTCGATAACTTCGGCGGGAGTTTCGGCAACACGCGCCCCCGCCGCGCGCAACGCTTCGATTTTGTAGGTCGCGGTTTCTTCCGCCGAATCGATGAATGCGCCGGGATGCCCCATACGTACACCGGGCGGCGCGGACTTCCCCGCGATATATGCGATGACAGGTTTCGTCATGTGTGATGCGATATACTCTGCCGCATCAAGTTCCATGCGCCCGCCAATTTCTCCAATCAGCAAAACTTTTTCAGTGTCGTGGTCTTCTTCAAACATCTCCAACACATCGACATAGTTCGTCCCCACCAATGGATCACCACCAATCCCGACCAGTGTCGTTTGCCCAATGTAGTGTTTGGTCATGTCGTACACAATCTCGCACATCAGCGTGTTGCTGCGCGATACCACCCCTACCACACCCGCCCGTCCAATATAGCCGGGAATCATGCCCACACTCGATTCGCTTGGGGTAAGTACGCCGGGACAGTTCGCGCCGATCAAGCGCGTACCCGTGCGCGCGAGGTGTTCGCTCAAGCGCATAATATCGAGCATCGGCACGCCTTCGGTGATGCACACGATCAGGCGAATACCCGCGTCAATCGCTTCATAAATCGCGTCGATGGCATGCGGCGCGGTTACAGCAATCAAGCTCGCGTTGGCTTCTGTCGTTTCAACCGCTTTACGTACCGAATCGAATATCGGTCTGCCGCGCACACCCCATTCGCCACCTTTGCTTGGGGTCACTCCCCCTACGACGTTCGTCCCATACGCGATCATCTGTTCGGTATAGAAACTGCCCTCACGCCCAGTGATGCCCTGTACAATCACGCGCGTTTGCTTATTGACGAGAATCGTCATATCTGCCAGCTCCGCGCAAGTTCAGTCGCTTGACGTACCGCGTTCGACAAATTCCGCTCGATGTATACCTGTGGAATCTGCGCGTCGGCAAGCATCGCCCGCCCATCATCTTCATCAAACCCGACAATCCGCACTACCACCGCGAAATGTGGCGGCGCGGCTTTAAGCGTCGTTACCAATACATGCGCCACATCGGTACACCACGTCACACCGCAGAAATAGTTCATCAACACCGACTTCACGCCGCTTTGTGCTGCTACAAGACGATAGGCATACGGGATTTTTTCGGTCAGCAAACCGCTGCCCACATCGACAAAATGCGCCGTTGTCCCACCGTGATGAGCCACCATGTCGAGTGTTGCCATGCCTAAACCCGCGCTGTTCACAATACACGCCAATGCCCCGCCGGGATGCAGCGGCACATGTGTCATGGTCGGCGGCTTGGGAACATCGCTAGGCGGATCGGCAAATGTGAGCAGGGGCTGTCTAAACCGTGCATGAGGATCGATCTGGATGACCCCGCTGTGCGCGGTAAAAATACCCGTGTTGGTCAGCACCAGTGGGTTGATCTCGCTGTACAGTGCGTCCGATGAGAGATGGCTTTCATAAAGCTGCTGGGCTACCCGAATAAACCCCGTCCAATGTTCTTCAGGGATGTCCAGCGCACTGGCAAGGTGACGCGCTTGATAATCGCGCAGCCCAATCGACAGCGTGATGGTTTCGGTGTATACAGCACGGGGATTTTCGCGCAGCAAATGGCGCACGCCCCCCACACCAAGCAGCGGCTGTGGATTAATCGCTGCCGCGGCAATCACAGGAGCGGCTGACCCGCGCACATTCGTGATCGCCAGCGCACATTGGTGTATGGAGTCTTGAATATCCATCCCCGCTTCAGCGGTAGCTGACGTATCTCCCACCACGACGATGCCATGATGGGCGAACACACCGAGCGCAAGCGGAGCATTCAGCGTATAACCGGGTGTCTGTTCAACAGTATTCACCGTGTCACCCGCTACAGTTCACAATATCTCGAACTGTTGATCGACAACGACAACATCATGAAATTGATTTTCGATCCATTTGAGGACATTGGAGAGCATGGTATTGGCGTGTGCCGTATTGTTGCTCACCACTGCGAAGGCGATAACTGCCGCATTTAAACTGTCATTCATATCGACTTCAACGGCGGATACATTGAACTGATTGTGTAGGCGATGAAGCAGCGACTTAAGAATACTGCGTTTATCCTTCAAAGAAGTCAGTTCCGGGAGTTCCAATTCAAGCGTACATAGACCAACGATTGCATGTGGCATAGTGAATACCGTAAAAGCGGTACGGAACGCCTTACAAAGCAAAATAACGTGCATAGTATAGCCCATACGTACAGACATGTCATTGAAAAGCGCACAGTGGATGAGTATTTGGTGTAGGCCTTCGCCTGCATCATTTGTGATGATGTAAAAACTTGTGGTAGACTGGCAAAGGGAAGTGTGCGCGCAAAATCATCATAATATCTATCGAAATAAAGGGTCTGTTCAGTATGTCGCTTCGCATTCTCTACATTGAAGACGAACCTGAAATGCAGGAATTGGTCAATCTGATCATCAAACGCAAGGGGATGGAGTTTCATGGGGCGACCAGCGGTTTGAAAGGCTTGGATGCAGTCAAACGCATACAACCCGACCTGATTTTACTTGATATCATGATGCCAGAACTCGATGGATGGAGTGTTTACGAACGCTTGAAAGCCGATCCGCAAACTGAACAAATTCCCGTTTTGTTTGTGACGGCACGCACGCAAAGCGATGAACGCTTACGCGAAGTCCGTGCGGCAAATAACGCCGATGACTATATCTTCAAGCCGTTCGGTCCGTCACAGCTTCTTGAAACGATTGACCGCGTGATTAGTAGTCACCGCCCGATCAACAATGCCTAAGTGCAGGATTGGGGGAATTGTGCGGATACTGCCACACCAGCAGTGATTCGGATCGTCCATGGCGATCTTTTCGTCATGTGCGCTGAAGAAGGTTTTTTTCTTTATTCGGATGTACAACCCGGCACTGGGAGATATACATGAGACGGTACAGCATCAAAACGATAGCGTTCGTCATCGCGGCTTTGCTC
Organism: Anaerolineae bacterium; assembly: GCA_034434595.1. Classification (GTDB taxonomy): domain Bacteria; phylum Chloroflexota; class Anaerolineae; order Aggregatilineales; family Phototrophicaceae; genus Flexifilum. The sequence continues at coordinate 505,290 of DAOTZD010000003.1, read as the reverse complement.
TTGGTGGCAAGCGCGGTACAAGGGCAAGAGGAGAACCTACTCGTCAACCCCGGTTTTGAGCCTCCGTTTGCCGAAATTACGGGTATGCCACCGCGCTACGTCGCGGAAGGCTGGATTCCTTGGCATGTTCCCGCCGCCGCTGGCATGAGTTCTTCACAAAATGCCCAACCGGACTACTACCCCGCGACGGATATCACCAATGGGCTTCCCGCCCCGCGTGTGCTTAGTGGAACAGACGCGCAGTTGTATTTCACTTATTATGCCACGCACACGGGCGGCGTATATCAGCCTGTTAGCGTAACTGCTGGACAAGAATACACATTCAGCGTGAACGCCTACGTATGGTCAAGCAATGCTTTGAACCCCGATGTCAGCGATGTGCCGGGCGGTGTCGTTGTGCAAGTTGGCATCGATCCCACAGGCGGCACGGATGGCACCAGCGGCTTGATTGTGTGGTCTTCGCCCGTTCAGCGTTATGATGCCTTTGAACTCTACAGCGTCACTGCCACCGCCGAAGCCGACTCAATCACGGTATGGGTGCGCTCGTCGGTGAGCAATCCAGTGCAAAACAATGCCATTTATCTCGATGATGCTTCACTCGTCGCCGGTAGTGTTCCGCCAGCGCAAAGCACCGAAGCAGCAGATGCTACCGCTGAAGCTACTGAAGCCCAAACCAGCGAACCCTCGGTTGAAGTCACGGAAGCGCCTACCGAAGCAGCCACCGAAGAAACTGTCGAACCGGCGACTGACGCAGCCCCAACCGAAGAACCTACCGCCGAAGCAACCGAAGCAGTCGTGACGGATATTCCCGTAACCGAAGAACCTACTGCCGAAGCAACCGAAGCGTCTACTGAACCCGTAACTGAAGAACCTGCTACAACAACTGAACCGCCAACGGCAACGCTCGAAGGCGCGATCAGTGCCGAAGATTTGATCAACACGGCAACTGCGCTTGCGCTTCTTTCTCAGCCCACAGCCACCGACACCGCGCTCCCGACGAATACCGATACTGCTGCGCCAACGAATACCGAAACGGCGACGACTGCCCCAACGGACACCCCCGCGCCAACGGACACGCCTATCGCCACCGACACCGCCGCGCCGACGGATACGCCTGCTCCAACCGACACGCCGCCTGTTGAACCAACTACCGCAGAACCGACTACCATCGCGCCCACTACAACGGCAGAAACCACAAGCTCCCCCGCCCCAACGATTGACCTCAACACCTTCCCGTATGCAGTCATCCATGTGGTGCGTCGTGGTGATACACTCTATGACATCGCCCTACTCTACAACAGCACCCTGCCCGCGATCTTCTCCGCGAATGGCTTGAACGTTTCCAGCATTATCTTCGTTGGGCAGCAGATTGTTGTTCCAGTGCGCTCGACTCAAGTGCCGCCCATGGTGATCGTTGTCACGCTTACGCCTCAGTTCACACCGACACCGCGACCCACCAATACGCCAATTGCATCGGCAGCCGCTCCCTTAACGGGTGATGTGTATATCGTCCGCTACGGTGATACGCTCTCTGGCATCGCGGCGCGTTTGGGCACAAACACTACTGTTTTGGCGCGGCTCAACGGCATCCTCAACCCGAACCTGATCTATGTTGGGCAGCGTTTGCGCGTGCCTCAGCCCGGGGATCCAACGGCTACCCCAACGGCGACACGCACTACTACCCCCACCCCAACGGCGACACAAGTTGTCACGCGCACCTATATCGTCCAGTTTGGGGATACGCTCTACGGAATCGCGCTGCGTTTCCGTGTGCCGTTGGGTCAGTTGATCCAGTTGAACGGCATCCAGAATCCGAACCTGATCTTCGTCGGGCAGCAGCTTAACCTGCCGTAACCACGACGATGGCAGTCGATGTAAAATCGCTCAAGAAGGGGTCGGCGCTGCGCGTCCTGCGTAACGCCGACTCCGGCGAAGTGCTGTTGGGGCGCGCGCGCCTGTGTATCGGTTTCTTCTGTCATCTCAAGGGGTTGATGTTCACACCTCGTTTGGATGCCGATCAAGGATTACTGTTCGTCACAGGGGGGGAAAGCCGCGCCAACACCACGATCCATATGTTCTTCATGCTGTTTCCCATCGCCGTTGTATGGCTTGACAAAACGGGGCGCGTGGTCGATAAACAGTTGGCAAAACCTTGGCGACCCGCCTATGCGCCAAAAGCGCCCGCGCAGTTCTACATCGAAGCGCATGTCAGCCTGCTCGATAAGGTCAACATGGGTGACAGACTGCGCTTTGATGAAGAAGCCGCGCCACAGTAGGCGATGCGCGGGCAATCCTACGAGAGTTTGTGAAGGCGCGGGAGAACTCTCGCGCTTTTCGTATGAGTTTATGCGAGTATCCATTTGAAACTGCGTTCGCTTCCCCTCTTGCTCGTCATCATGGGATTGTTACTCATTCCCCCATCCTCTCCCATCGCAGTCAACGCGCAGGATCAACAAGGCGTAACGATCCATGTGGTACAGCGCGGCGAAACCTTGTTCCGCATCGCCCAACGCTATGGTTTAACGATTGACGAACTCGCCCGCCTGAACAGCATCACCGATCCAAGCAGCATTCAGGTAGGGCAGCGGCTGCTCGTCCCTACCGGTGAATTCGTCGCAGTGGCGATCACACACACGGTTCGCCCCGGCGAAACGCTGCGATCTATCGCGCAGGTTTACAACGTGACTATCGAACAGCTTGCCGAATGGAACGCAATCACCAATATCAATGCCATTTATGCAGGGCAGGAACTTCAGGTATCCCCACCCGCGACTACGCCGGAAACAGTCACCGAATCATCTACACTTGCGCCGACAGATACGCCTATTCCCTCGCCAGCAGCACCCGCCGAATCAGAAGCCGTCGCGAATGCATCCGCAAGCGCAGATCAAGAACCTACCACCTTGATTCACACTGTGCAGCGCGGCGAAACCTTGTTCCGCATCGCGCAGCAGTATGATGTTAGCGTCAATACGATTGTGCGCGCCAACCAAATCACCGATCCCGAAACGATTTACAGCGGGCAGCAGTTGATCATTCCCGGTATTGAAGCGCCGCAGTTCGCCAGCGATCTTCCCGCCCCGCTGACAGGGATCGATGTGCTGCCCCTCATCTTCATCGAAGGTCAGACGGGACGTGTGCGCTTAACAACCAGCATCCCAGCATCCCTCAGCGGTACATTCTTGAATCAGTCGGTTAATTTTGCCAGTGAAGAAGGTGGCACGCGCCATACTGCCTTGATCGGCATTCCGATTGGCACATCCGTTGGCGTGTATCCATTTAGTATGCACATCACCAGCGCCAGCGGCATCGTCCCGTTTGAGTTCAATATGCAAGTTGTTTCCGGCGGCTACGGACGTGAATTTATCCGTTTGATGGAAGGGCGCGATCAACTGCTCGACACCGCAACCGAAGATGCTGAACTCGCCTTGCTTGCCACCATCATGACTCCCTTCAACAATGAGCGATTTTTTGAAGGGCAAATGGGCTTGCCAGCAGCGGCAGCGATGACATCGCCGTTTGGCAGCACACGAGCATACAACGGCGGCGAGTTTACGCGCGTTCATACGGGCGCGGACTTTGCCGGCATTCCCGGCACGCCCATCCTTGCGCCAGCGGCGGGGCGCGTCGTCCTCGCGGACACGCTCAATGTGCGCGGCGTGGCGACGGTCATTGACCATGGTTGGGGGGTATATACAGGCTATTGGCATCAAACGGAACGTTATGTCGCTGTCGGGGATTTCATCCGTGTCGGTCAGGTAATTGGCACAATTGGCAGCTCAGGGCGTGTGACGGGACCGCATTTGCATTGGGAATTGTGGGTCAACGGTGTGCCAGTTGACCCAATGCAGTGGGTGCGCTTGGCATTCTTTTAAGGTTAATTCTGCGTATAATGGCTTCCAATCGCAGTGGTCGCCAAAATGGCGTAAGTTGTCGCCCATGCGGCTTTGACTTCGAGTGTGAAGGCTTCGCCCAAGCCTTGCTCTAATGTCCACAGCAGCGCAGTCCCAACGGTATCATAATCTGCCGCTTGCACACCATATTTAACATGACGCTCCCCCAACGCTTGCACCGCAGGAACAATATCCCCCAGATTATGCAAATTCCGCACAGCAATGGCGATCATTTGCATCAATTTCGTCCCCTGTTCATCCATACTGTGTGCAAACAGCGGACGCACATGGGGGGCGATTTCAAATAGACGCGCATAAAACAGACTCGCTACTTCGCTGGCACGCGGCGCGATGGTTTCAAATGTGGTTTGGACGATGGCGATCTGGTCGTTCGTGAGACTCACTGTGTTAGCTCCATTGCGGATACGTTGTCGAGATTGTAATTACAATTGTTATAACAGAAGCGAACATAAAATAGGTGTTTAGCCCTGCAAAAACCTAATAAAAAAGGGGATGCTCCGCGTGGAACATCCCCTTTTTCCTCGTGTGACTACGCTTGGATTAGGTGTACGCCTTATCCAGCACTTCAAAGTCGGTGAACAAGAAGTGATCGTGGTAGTAATGTATCCAGAGGAATGACAGGATCGACGTGTAGTAAGCGATATCGAAGTGCAAATTGCCATCAATTCCCGGACGGACAATCGGCGCAATCGTGTAAACAATAATGAATACGACCACTGAGCCAATCAGCATCATCGTGCTGAGGATGAACAAACCTTTCGAGTCGCGGGTGCGCTTGCTGAAGCGTGCCACCAGCGGCGCGGTTTGATCCAGTTCACCCATTTCTTGACGAATCTTGATGATGTAGAACGTAATCGCCAAGTATTGGAATGAATGCCACGTGTTCAAGCCTTGGAACGCGGTGTCGAGATTGTCCAACGATGGGATAGTGAAAGCCACCCCAACGGTAAACAGGATGAAGATCGTCTTGGGAATATTCAAAATGCCCTGACGATACTCAACAATCGTTTTCCCAATGAACAGCAGTGCCGCCACGGTGAACAGCGTGGTCATGATGACGAAGAACCACGTTTGCTGGAAAAAGCCCGGAATCACCGATGTGAGGTCATTCGTGCCAATATCAAACGAACCTTGGCTGATTTTGAGCGCGGCAAACGGGAACAAGCACGTCAAAATCACCCCATAGTCAATCAAGCGCGCGCGCAAACTGACAGCACTGCCTTTGCGAACGAACTTCGATTCTTTGTGGTTATACAGCTCAACGATGTACGTCACTTGATGCAGCACATGCATTGATGCCCAAAAGAAGAAAATCGTCAGCAGCAGGTTGAGATTCAAGAAAGCGAGCGACACGACAATGATCGGGATGATGATCGACGAACGGATCAGCATTGGATAGCGTTTGTTGAAATCCTTGTCCAACCCGGTACGCAAAAACGTAGACATCATGTGCGGACCGCCGACAGCAATAGCCACAAAACCGTTGATTGCGTTGCGCCCAACATCGGGATCCATGCCCAACTGAACAAGGAACAGATAAATCATGTACGGCAGCGGCACGAAAATGACGCTCAACGTAATAAACATCAAGTCCCAGCGGCGGCTGCGAAGCCATAAGCTGGACTGCTTAGACGCGGCGGGAGAGGAAGAAGATAATCTGGCGGTAGCAACGCCCATTGTCGCCTCCTGTTAAGCGATTAGCCATTGATAAAATTTGTTTAGCGACGCAAAGTAATTCTAGAGTACACGCCGTTGTGAAAAACGTCAAGCACTCCAGCTTCCCCGTGACGTTTTCTCATCTATGGGAAATTAAAACCGCCAGCCTATACGACTGGCGGTTGCCCAAAGTTTCAAAATGACAAATTTAGTCACGTGGGACAACATGATGCTGACGGCATCGCGCCTCATACACTTCTTTCGCCCCAACCATAATGATGGGATCATCATAGTGTGCAGGTTCACCATTCACCAGCCGCTGTGTACGGCTGGCAGATTCGCCACAAATGACACAGATAGCGTGCAGTTTCGTGACTTCTTCCGCGCGGCACATCAGTTCTGGCATAAAGCCGAACGGTTCGCCGCGAAAATCCATATCCAACCCTGCCACAATCACCCGCAGTCCGCGTTCGGCTAGCAGTTCGACAATCGGAAGAATATCCTCATCGAAAAACTGCACTTCATCAATAGCGACGACGGTGGTTTCGGGTATAAGCAGGCGGTTGATTTCCGATGCTGTCTCGATGACATGGGCATCGACCAACTGACCGTCATGACTGCTCACATGATCGACACTGTAGCGGTTGTCGATGACAGGTTTGAAAACCTGCACTTTTTGTTTGGCGATGACAGCACGTCGTACACGGCGGATCAGTTCTTCGGTTTTGCCGCAGAACATGCTGCCGCAAATGACTTCTATGCGTCCACTGCGGTGGATCATCGATCAATAATCCTTTTCAAAAAGAAAGGCAGGCATGGTCATGTCCCATGCCTGCCCTTGATGCTCAAATCGGCACGCTTATTCGGTGGCTACGTCCGCCTTAGGCAACTCATATCCACGACTGCGAAGCGCGCGCTTGACATCGGTCAGTACTTTGCGACCAATGCCCGGAATTTCCAGCACAGCGGCATCGCCGCCCTGCTCCAGCTTGGCGATAAAATCGCCAGCGGTTTCCACACCGTTTTCCGCCAAAATGTTGACATAACGCTTCTCGATGCCAAGTTGCGACACCGCGAGGTTGGCAGGGGTTTTCGCCGCCGCCCGTTGTTCGGCTTCTTGGCGTTTTGCCGTCAGCACCGAAAGGCGCTTGTAGAAGCGGTCAACTTGACCTTCCGTGTCCACGATGCGCTGTTCCCCCGTGTAGAACGGGTGGCACGCCGAGCAAATATCGGTGCGAATTTCCGCTTGGGTCGCGCCTGTAGTCCATGTATTCCCGCACGCGCAGATCACGCGCGCTTCAGGATACCACGTTGGATGAATCGACTCTTTCATTCCAAAAACTTTCTCGGCTGTGTGCCGCAATTAATGCGTGAGTCGAACCGGTGATCCAGACTCGCCTTGCTAACAGCCACGCCTAGTCGGCGGCGGCTTCTACCTTCGGCTTCTGGGGCAGTTCGGGATACACGCTCACCTGTTTACGCCCTTTTTTACCCGGCGCAGGCTCGAACACAACATACCCTTCCTTGATGGCGAATAGGGTGTAATCCTTACCCATATCGACATTCAAGCCGGGGTGAAACTTCGTGCCATGTTGACGCACGATGATATTGCCCGGAATCACATGCTGACCGCCGAAGCGTTTTACGCCAAGACGCTGAGAATTGCTATCACGACCATTGCGGCTGCTGCCGCCACCTTTTTTGTGAGCCATTAGAAAAACCTCCGACCACCAAACGAGTGTTAGACAACAATTTCGTCAATACGAAGCCGCGTATAGTAATGACGATGCCCGCGCTTGCGGCGGAAGTTGGTGCGCTGGCGATACTTGAACACGATGACTTTCTTCGCGCGGTATTGATCCACCACAGTGGCGCGCACCACCGCGCCATCGACGAGCGGCTGCCCAACGACCGTTTTATCACCATTGCTAATGAGCAGAACGTCGGTGAGGTCAACTTTGGCGTTGACTTCGTGGGGCATTCGTTCAACGTCGATTACCGAACCGACTTCGGCGCGGAACTGCCGCCCGCCTGTCCTTACGATTGCGTACATCTTGAAGTAGCTCCCAATCTTCACTTGCCACCACCGCCCGCGCCAACGGATGTGCAGTTCTGCATGGTCGGGCTGCGGGGAAAATTGGCTGTGAATGTGTCTATAGACAGCGAAACATAACCGCATCATGTTAGCCTTTTCGCCGTATGAAGTCAATGTGAAAGTTAGCGGCGATTAAAGCGAACGCATCAAACCGCGTGTTTGCTCAAAAGCTCAATTTGACCCCTATTCCCCATCCTAAGTTGAGGCGCGAAAAACACGGATGTAGCCTTTATTCTTCCCCTGAATTCGCGGGAGGGGAGGAGCGCAGCGAGCCGGAGAGGGTTTGAGAACGTTTCCCCTGTAGCCACGATTAAGCGCGCATCAAAAATTGCCCTTGACAGTGTTAAGCGAGACTTGTACACTTTTCCTCGTCACACCATGCAGCAATTGGGGTTGTGGTGTAGTGGTTAACATACTGCCCTGTCAAGGCAGAGATCGCGGGTTCGAGACCCGTCAACCCCGCTTAACTAATAACATACCAACGCATAAAACAGCCCTCATTACTTGAGGGCTGTTTCGTTTCCCCCTTAATCCTCAGCCAAAGACACCTGCTTATTGATGTTACAAAATACAAACTTCTCTTGACTCGCTAATATCAAACGGTTATCCTAATGGCATTAGTTTGAGCTATTTACATTAGGAATTCTGCTCCATGCAGTCAGCAAAGCACATCCTTACGCCGGAAGAACGGCGGCAGCGCAACCACGATGAAGTGGTCGCCAATATTCTGCAAGCCGCCCGCGACGTGATGCGCGAACAAGGGGTCGCGGCGCTTAATTTGCAAGAAGTCGCCCGCCGCGTGGGAATGCGCGCACCGTCACTTTACAACTATTTCGCCAGCAAAAATGCCATCTACGAAGCCCTGTTTGTCATGGGCATGCGAATGTTCCGCGAACGACAAGAAGCGATATTCGCGCAGCATGGATCGACATGGGAAAGTGTCGAGCGCACACTCGAAAGCTATCTCGCGTTCGCGCTCGAAAACCCCGAACTGTACCAACTCCTGTTCGAGCGTCCCGTTCCCGGCTTTGTCCCATCGCCGGAAGGGCTGGAAGAATCCGCGAAACTGCTCGAAATCGGTGATCGCGCCGCACGCCAAGCCGCATCCAGCGCGATCATTTCGCCCGATATTCCACCCGAAGTTTTCTCAAATTTGCTCATCGCCGTGATGCACGGATTCACCGCGCAGCATCTCGCCAATGAACCCCATCTCCCCGCCGGATCAGGGCGCTTTGGCAGCCTGATCCCATTCATCATGGAGATGATGAAACGCGCTTGGTCAGCAAATACTCCGGCTCATCCATAATTCACGTTCACAGCGAAGGGAAATCATCATGCAGTACATCCAATCCTCACCGCAGTCAGAATTCACCGCACCACTGATGCCTACGTCGCTTCAAGTTGGTACGCATATTCCCGCGCTCAAGCGAGCAGAAGCGATGCAAATGAGCGCCGAAGAACTGCGCCGTTTCATCGCTTTCATCGAAACCCTTGCGGACGACGATTGGAATCAGCCGACTGCCTGTACCCTGTGGACAGTCAAAGACATCGTTTCGCATCAGGCGGCGCATGTCGTCAGCTTGACCGGATTCACCAATTTTGTTTCGCAGCAAAGCCCATTTGCTCTCCGTCCCTATCTCAAGCGAGGGATGAGCATGTTGGATGCGTGGAATCAATCGGAAGTCGATAAGCGGCGCGATCACAAACCCGATGACATCATCACGGAAATTCGCAGCGCAGCGGAAAAATCGCTGCGCGGACGTAATCGCATTCCGGCGTTTCTGCGTGCGCCCAATCTGCCGCTGCCGGGGTTGGATCAGTCGCGTTCGCTCGGCTATTTGTTCGACGTGATTTACACGCGCGATATGTGGATGCACCGCTTAGATATTCACAATGCCATCGGGCGCGTGATGCCGCTGGATGCGGGGCATGATCGTCGTATGGTCGAGCTTATCGTCCGTGATCTGGCATACAAAGCGGTCAAAGGTTTAAACGGGCGCGCAATGGAATTGCATCTCACGAGCGCGGCGGGCGGTGTGTTCCACATTGGCGCAAACGTTGCTCCATCCGCTACAGTTGAATTGGACGTGCCAGCATTCGCCAGCCTCACATCGGGGCGCGAAAACGCTGATAATGTGGTTGATCGTGTGGGTTTAAGCGGGGACACGACATTTGGGCATGAAGTCGTAAACTATTTGTACAATCGCGTGCTGTATTAGCGACGAAACGGGCTGTTACGCATCCAATTTCCTCAAGTAGTCGGGAGCAGTCACGCCCAACGATTCCAGATTCGCTTTTGCCCAGCGCTGCCCTTCTAGATACGTTTCAACGGGGACTTCATAAAATGCTGCCATCTCATCGTGGGTGGCAGTATTCACATCAATGCCATAACGATCCTGCGCCCATGCGAGATCGCCTATGAGGCAGTACCGCCCATCGTATAACTTGCCATCAGGCATAATCGTCCGTCGTAAATCGGTCATGACCGCAAGTTGTTCTTCCTCAATTTTTGCGCCTTCAAGATTGCACCGGTACATCCCTAATCCGTTGGTATCCATCGCCAGCAAATCAGCATTCTTGAAGTTTGCCCGCCGCAGAAACCACCCGTACAACGATCCGTCTTGAAGCCAGCCCTTCGCTTCTAAGTCTTTCAACGCTTGCCATGTGATGCCGGGATCAGGGTTTTCAAGCCGCCGAATCATCTGCGGCTTTAGTTCTGAATTGTCAATGCTGTTCTTGACGATCCGGTCAATGATGTAGTACGTGATCACCGCGCCGATGAGTTCAGTTGCCAAGTTCATGCCCAGCGTGCGAATGTCAAACTGTCCTTGCTCATCAAGGCTGGACACCAAGCCCATGACAACTGCGACGATCAGCAGCACCCCCATGATCGGGTTGGCGAAGTTCCTTCGCTGGTGCTTCGAGTCGGTGAATTGCATAGCAGTTTCCTTATGCAAAAGACGTAGGATCAGCCCTACGAGATAAACATCGCATCCCCAAACGAGAAGAAGCGATACCCTTCTTGTTTCGCCGTTTCATAGGCATTCAACACATGATCGCGCCCCGCCAGCGCGCTAATCATCATGAGCAGCGTCGATTTTGGCAGATGAAAATTGGTGATCATCGCATCGACGACGCGCCAGCGATAGCCGGGATAGATATACAAATCCGTGTCGCGTTCAAACGCGATCACGGGTCGCCAAGGACAAGCTTCCAGCGGCGCATAGGGATCAGCGGGATCGCCGCCTTCGCTCAAAATCCCCGCCGTTTCAAGTGTGCGCGCGGCGGTGGTGCCAACAGCGATGATCCGCCCGCCCGCCAGCTTCGCCTTGTTAATCACGTTCGCATTGTCGGCGCTCAGCCGCGCCAGTTCTTTATGGATTTTGTACTCCGCGATGCGCTCAACTTTGACGGGTTGAAACGTCCCTAATCCCACGTTGAGCGTACATTCCGCGAACACCACACCTTTTCGACGCAGCGCGATCATCAGTTCTGGCGTGAAGTGCAGTCCGGCAGTCGGCGCGGCGGCTGATCCGCTTTCGCGGCTGTTGTTATACACCGTTTGATAGCGTTCACGGTCAGTCAGCGGCTCATGAATGTACGGCGGAAGCGGCATTTCACCAAGTTCATCCAGTCGATCATCGACAGGTTGGTTAAACGTAACCACGCGCTCGGATTCTTCCCATACTTCGGTCACTGTCGCGCCGATTCCCGTATCCCCGAAGCGAAGTTCCGTCCCTTCCAACACGCGGCGACCACCGACCAGCGCGTGCCAGCGGGTCTCATCGAGTTTGCGAAGCAGCAGCACTTCGACATGCCCGCCTGTTGCGGCTTTCTGCGCGTGCAGCCGCGCGGGAATCACCCGCGTGTTGTTGATCACCAGTACATCACCGGGATTGATGAGGTCGAGAATATCCCGAAACACGCGATGTTCAATCGCCCCTGTGCGGCGGTCCAGCAGCATCAGCCGCGATGAATCGCGCGGTTCGACAGGCGTTTGCGCGATAAACGACTCTGGCAAATCGTAATCAAAATCACTCAACGTCAAATTGGACATAGAAGCGGTGCCTTGTAGGGGCGCGATATATCGCGCCCGCAAAATTACAGGCGATTGATGGATTATTGACGATTGATCAACCGCAGCACGATATTCAACACCACCGTGAGCAGCACACTAATCAAAATCGAACTCACAATCGGGATCAAGCACGACCAACCCTGCCCTTCGATGCGAATGTCGCCGGGTAGTGATCCAATCCGGTTCAAAATCCCAGTGCTGCCGAGCAGGATGATCGCGCCGCCAATCAAGGCGATCACGATGCCAACTACAAGTAAGATGCGCCCAACGGTTTGAAAATCCATGTGTTACCCCGTAAAAACCTACAACAGCGGCGGTTGATCCGGTTTATCTTGCCCATTCTGGCGCGGATCGATCAATCCCAAGTATTCGTAAGCCAGCGATGTGGCTTCGCGTCCGCGCGGCGTGCGCTTCAGAAAACCGAGCAGCATCAAATAGGGTTCGTACACATCTTCGATGGTCGAACTATCTTCGCTGACAGACGCGGCAATCGTCGGCAGCCCAACCGGCCCCCCCGCGTACTTCTCGATAATCGTGCGAAGGATTCGGCGGTCAAGGTCGTCTAAACCCAAATAGTCTATATCCAGCAGCGCGAGCGCCTCGCCCGCCACTTTCGCCGTGATCACCCCATCGGCGCGCGTTTGAGCATAATCGCGCACACGCCGCAGCAGTCGCAGCGAAATTCGGGGTGTACCCCGTGAACGCCGCGCGATTTCGGTCAGCCCTTCCGGGCGAATTTCGACGTTGAGCAGTTTCGCCGCCCGTTTGACGATATGCTCAAGCGCGGGCAGATCGTAATAATCTAGCCGGAAGTGCGCGCCAAAACGGTCACGTAGCGGACCTGCCAGCAGTGCCAACTGCGTCGTCGCGCCGACAACCGTGAATTTCGGCAGCGGCAGACGGACATTTTTTGCCCCCGGACCTTTGCCGATCACAATATCGAGTTTGTAGTCTTCCATCGCGGGATACAGCACTTCTTCAACCTGCCGTCCCAAGCGGTGAATTTCGTCGATGAACAGGATGTCATTCGGCTTGAGATTGGTCAAGATCGCGGCGAGATCGCCCGCGCGCTCAATCGACGGACCCGCCGTGATGCGGATATTCACGCCCATTTCGTTCGCGATCACCAGCGCAAGCGACGTTTTGCCCAACCCCGGCGGACCATAAAACAGTGTGTGATCAATGGGTTCGCCGCGCTGCTTCGCCGCCTCGATGATGATGCGTAAATTTTCCCGCACGCGGTCTTGCCCCACAATGTCATTGAGCAGTTTGGGGCGCAGTGCGGGGTCGCGTTCGTCGTCGTCGCGCGCGTTCGGCGTGATGATGCGCCCGTCATCGGACATGAGCCGTATAACCTCTTGGTATAAATGTTCTAATCAAAATTGTAGCGGAGAAAACCCTATTTTGACAGGGAGAGGGGCGCGGCGTAGAATCCCCCCGATTTTGCCTCGATACTCGTAAAGGCAGCCTGATGACCCGCTTCCCCAATTTGCATGTCTCACGTCACCCGTTGATGCAGCATAAATTGACCGTGCTGCGTGACGTAAACACCGACTTTCGCGCCTTTCGTGAACTCATGCGTGAACTCGCGCTCTTGCTCGTCTACGAAGCCACGCTCGATTTAAAACTCGCCCCACGTGAGGTGCAAACACCCATGGGGATCGCTAACGGTCACAAAGCCGAAGAGACCATCGGGCTGGTGCCGATTTTGCGCGCGGGCTTAGGCATGGTTGAAGGGGCGCTGATGCTGCTGCCAAGCGTACAGGTTTGGCATATCGGTTTATACCGTGACGAAGACACACTCAAGCCCGTTACCTATTACAACCGTCTGCCTCCTGTTCCCACCGTCGAAATGTGCCTCATTCTCGATCCTATGCTGGCGACTGGTGGATCGGCAGTCGCCGCAGTCGATATTCTCAAGCAGCACGGTATCCCGCGCGTGAAATACGTCGGCGTAATCGCTGCGCCCGAAGGCGTGGAACGACTAGCCACTGCCCACCCCGATGTGCCGATTCACGTCGCCGCAGTCGATGAAAAACTCAACGATATTGGCTACATCGTGCCCGGCTTGGGCGATGCAGGTGACCGTCAATTTGGCACTGTACAGCCATAAAACCCACCGTGAACCCGACCTTCGCTTACATCATCGTCTTTGCGCTGGCATTGGGGACGAGTTTACTACTCATCCCCATCGCGGATGTGCTGGGCAAACGCTTTGGCATCACCGCCAAACCCGATGCGCGCCGCCGCACCGAAGGTGATCAGCGCCGCGTATCCCGTTTGGGCGGTACAGCAATTTTTGGCGGGTTCACCCTCGCCGTCATCGCGGCACAGTTTCTCCCCGTCGAACGCCAAGACCCATATGAACTTATTCGTTTGATCGGACTGCTGCTTGGCGGCACAGTGATTTTCGCCATCCAGCTTTTAGACGATATTTTCGATTTTTCATCACTCCCACAGTTCATGGGACAGTACGCGGGCGCGGCGATTGCCATTGCCTTTCAGATATTTATCCAATATGTCAGCAATCCGTTTACTGGGCAGCAAACCGATCCCTTCCCGCATATCGTCACGGTCACATTGAGCTTCTTCTGGATCGTCGGCATGGTCAACACCATGAATTGGCTCGACGGACTCGACGGCTTAGCAGGTGGTGTCGCCGTCATCGCCGGGTTGATGCTGTTCATCAACAGCGCGTTTCGCGTCGAACCCGCGCAGACCAGCGTCAGTTTGCTTCACTTGGCGCTTGTCGGCGCATCGCTTGGATTTTTGCTGCACAACTTCTACCCCTCGCGGATTTTTATGGGCGGCGGCGCGCCGTACTTAGGCTTTTTACTCGCCACATTAAGCATCATCGGCGGCGCGAAAATGGCGACGATTTTACTCGTCATGGGGCTGCCGTTGGTCGATGCGGTCTGGCAGGTATTCAATCGCGCTCGCAGCGGACGCAACCCCTTCACCGGAGATCGGGGACATTTGCATTTCCGTCTGCTCGATCTGGGGTGGAGTCAGCGGCGGATTGTGCTAGCATATTACTATTTCTGCACGTTTTTTGGCGTGTTGGCGCTCATCATCGAAAGCGAACTCTACAAATTCATCGCGCTCGGCGTGATGATCGCTCTGGTGATGGTCGGCTTGGCAGTGGTCACCCGCTTGAACATAGCCCGCACTCCCGAATCACCCTAAATCTCGTCCTCATCCTCATCTTCGCCATCATCCTCGTCTTCTTCGTCGTCATCCAGCGGCGGTCTTGCCCCAAACGCCGATGCGGCAGAGCGCGCTGGCGGGCTTTGCTGACCGAAAGTTGACACGGCAGGACGTGAAAGCGGTGGCGACGCGGGCTTGTCGGATGGCGTTCCCGGTGCGCCCACAGCGGGGACTTCGGCGGTTGCATCGGCGGGCTTTGGCGGCGCGAATGGTGATGGACGCGGCGGGCTTGCTGGCGCACCGGTTGAATCAGGCGATCCGTCGGGTTTCGCGGGCGAAGTTGGCGCAAATGGCGCTGGACGTACTGTGTCCGGTGGGCGCGGTGAACCGCTGGTTGGCACTTCGGAGGTATCAGCCGATGCGGCAGGCTTCGCCGGTGAAGATGGCGCGAACGGCGATGGACGTGCCGTCTCTGTCGGACGCGCAGCATCCGGCACACGCGGCGATTCCGACGTTGACGCGGCAGGTTCGCTCGATGACTGCGTTGGACTTGTCGCGGGTACTCCTGATGTGGGAATCGAACGCGGCGGGTTGATCACAGGTGCAGATGCAGCAGCGGGTGGCAGCGATCCCTTAGCGCCCGGCAGCGTCCCTTGCGTTTCTTTTGAGACAACCACTTCAGGCGTATGTAAGCCTTCTTTGTCCGGCGTGCCGGGGATTGGCAGCGGCAGTCGATAGATCGATGGCGGACCACTTGCTGCGGCGCGGGCTGTTTTCTTGTCAGCTGATTGATCGCGTGTCGCAAGCGACTTTTGCGCTTTCGCGGCTTGTTCGGCGCGCATCTTGAGGATTTCATCGCGCCGCATCGCAACTAGTTTGCCTTTTTCAAAGGTCGCGCTGTCCCCGGTGATGCGCTCGATAATCGACTCAATCGCGCCCAATATCCCCGTCATCACCAAATGCACGACAATCACAACCCCAAAGGTGCCCATCAAAAAGTATGCGCCCTGTGACAGCGATTGCAGCGTCACTAGCAGCACCCGATCCCCCACCCCAATCGCATACAGCAAAATGATCACCACCACAATCGGCGGTATCACCAAACGCCATCCCCGCAAATTGCCAGCATCGGGGATCATCGTCGCGCTTACGGCAAACACCAAATACATCCATAACCAAAAATCCGGTGTGGCTGTCAAGCGCGAAAAAGCCGCGCCAATGTCCTCAAGTTCTCCACTGGACGCGATTTCGAGAAACCCGCCAATGTCAAAGATGTTGTTGGTGACGAACCAAATAAATACAATCCCGCCAATCAACGGGGCAATGCTGATCACGGCAAGCTTAAATTGGCTAACTTTCTTATCCAGCTTGACGAAGTTCAACTTCAAAGCCGCGATCTCTTGCTTTTCTGGCATCTTGATCGCGCCTTCAGCGCGCACGTTTAACATGCCGGCGACTAGCCACACCAATACTTCATGCAGCACGACACCCGGCAGGAAAAACGTGTAATACAAAATGGTGGTGGTGTGCAAATTCTTGGTCAGCAGCCACCCCACTTTGAACATATGTTGATGCAGCCAGCCTTCAAGCGAACGCATAGGAATCAACAATCCCAACGCGAATGCCCACGGAAGCAAGAGATCGAGCATACTCGGAAAGCTACGCCTTCTTTGCCAGTTCGGCAAGCTCGACAAGTTTGACGAAATCGCTCACGACAAGCGAAGCGCCGCCCACCAATCCGCCGTCGATATTCGGTTTTGACATATAGTCGGTCATGTTCGACGGTTTGACACTGCCGCCATATTGAATACGCACACGATCTGCCACACTTGCGCCGTACAAATCTGCCAGCGTGCCACGAATCACCTGCCCGCATACTCGCTCTGCTTCATCGGGATCACAGTTCATCCCCGTGCCAATCGCCCAAATTGGCTCATATGCAATCACTACCGATTCCATCTTGTCTGCGCTCACGCCGTCCAACCCTGCGCGCACTTGCCCGCTGACATGCGAATCGGTCATTCCCTGCTGCCGCTGCGTCAGGCTTTCGCCCACCGCGAGAATCGGCTTCAGGTGATAATCCAACGCGGCATGGACTTTCTTGTTGATGTCCGCATCACTATCATGCAGATATTGACGCACTTCACTGTGACCAAGAATCACATACTCGGCGATTCCTTGCAGCATCCCCGGCGCAATCTGCGATGTGAACGCGCCTTTTTCTTCCCAATGCATGTTTTGCGCGCCAACCTTCACCGCCGACCCATGCAGCGCTTCCGCGACAGCCGCCAGCGCGAGAAATGTCGGGCACACCACGCGCTCTACGCTGCTGTACGGCTCAAGCATCGGCGCGAGTTCATGCACGAAATTGATCGATTCGCGCACAGTTTTGTGCATCTTCCAGTTACCCGCAACAATCGGGGTACGCATAACCTAACCCTTCTCCTAACCATAGAGATGATGAGAATGCGTTAATTATTCCCCGTATTGTCAAGTTCTGCGAGAAGTTCGCGCGCGCGGTCTTGCGTCCATCGCGGCGCGCGTGCATCCGCCAGTACGGTTTCCCAATCAGTGATCGCGCCTTCCATATCACCGCGCGCCGCATTGAGTTCACCGCGAATCAACGTTGCTTCATGGAATGCCCCCGCGTTCCGCAGCGATGCCGTGAGAATCAAACCCGCTGCGACATACTGTCCATTGTGAATTTGCGCGCGTGCGAACAGCGTTCGCACCAACACCGAACGATACACATCTCCATCTATGCGGGCGCGCAGCACTTCAAAATGGGTCGGCACCCCTGTCATCATCAGCGGATACAGATTGCTGCCGACTATCTCGCGCACTTCAGGATAGCGCGTCGTCCGCTCAACCAGCAGCAGCGCGTTGGAATACGCGAAGAACGCGGCGGATATACGTTCTAACGCCACCGCTTCTCCACCCGCCGTGACATAGTAACTTACCGGATCAAGCGAGTGTTCCACACCCGCCAACAGTGTTTGTTCCGCCGCATCAACATCGTTGTTCTTCAACTGCGCTCGTGCCAGCGTGAGATACGAGATCTCGTCCTCTGGCGCGGCTTCCAATCGCGCTTGCGCGTCCGCGATGCTCAAATCTTCCAGCGCGAAGATGTTCAGCGGCACCCCCGATGGCGGAAAGGGTCCCGTCACCTCACCGGGGTTAGGATTGTTGTCTCCACCTTGCACCGCCGGAATTTGGTTCACGGCAGTGATCACCGCCTCCGCTGCTGCATTCTGTTCATCAAGTCGGTTCAGAATGAGAACCACCGCCAACAAAAGCGCCACAATTACCAGCGCCACCCCCATCCACGACTGCGCGCGTGGACTCGGTTGCAGCAGTGTCCCGTTGGACGATGTCGCAGTTTTTGTATTCGTCGCCGTGCTGCTGCTTGCTGGATTGCCAACCGGCGGCGTGATCGATGCGTTGGTTGCAGAATTTCCCATCGGCGGGGTGTTCTGCATCATCATCACCGATTCGCTCATGGCTTTCAGCAGTGAACTTGCGGCAGGGTGACGCGCCGCGCCGGGGATGGCGATGTTATAGCTGCCGGGATCGCCAACAAATGCTGCCCGTAGTTCGGTGATCATCTCTCCCGCGCTGGCATAACGATCCAGCGGGTCTTTCGACAGCGCGCGCAGCAGCACCAATTCGACAGCCTTAGGCACATTCGGATTCACATCGCTTGGCAGGGGCAGCGGCTTGTAAATGTGATCATGAATGATCGCATACGGCGTGCCTTCCGGGAACGGCAGCCGCCCGACGATCAGTTCATACAGCACCACGCCTAACGAATACAAATCCGAGCGCTTGGTCACTTCGCCCGTGCTTGTCCCCTGCTCCGGCGACATATAGAACGGCGTGCCAAGCAGCATGTTTTCGCTGATGCTGCTTTCGCCAGCCATCGACAATTTCGCCAGCCCAAAGTCCGTCAGGTACGGTGTGCCTTTGTAATCAAGCATGATGTTGCTTGGTTTAATATCACGGTGCAGCACACCTTGACTGTGCGCGTAATCCAACGCCGCCGCGATAGGCGGCATGATCGTCAGTACATCATCAATCAAAAGTGGGCCATCGACCAGCGCCGCTTTCAGCGTGCATCCGTCGATAAATTTCATCACCAAAAATAAATTGCCATCGTGTTCAAAAAAATCATAAACCGTGACAATATTCGAGTGTTCAACATGCGCGATGATTTGCGCTTCGCGTTCAAAACGTGCGATAAACGCCGGGTTACTCGCCTGTGCCGTGTGGATCATTTTGATGGCGACATAGCGATTCAAACGAGAGTGATAGGCTTTGTACACTGTCGCCATGCCGCCCGCACCCAACGTAGATACTATCTGATATTGTCCAATTTGCTGACCGTCATAGGCGGGCATGACCATACCCCTGCTCTAAGAAGCTGACCGCGATTGCTCCTAGTGTACCATTGTGAATGTACCTTGATCTCTAAACTCGAAGCGCAATATTTGTAAAAAGTTTATGACAACGGGAACAAATAAAAACGCGGGACGATAGTCCAGCCCATCGCCCGCGTCAATACCGCACTACAACAGCTTACTTGTCCAGCAGCGCCACCACGCCCGGGAGCGACTGTCCTTCGAGCATTTCAAGGCTTGCCCCACCGCCCGTTGAAATGTGAGTGATCTTCGGCGCGAGTCCGCTTTCTTCGACTGCCGCCGCGCTGTCCCCGCCGCCGACAATCGTTGTCGCGCCATGTGCGGTGAGTTCCGCCAGCAGCCCCGCGACTGCGTTTGTGCCGTTCGCGTAGATTTTCTTCTCGAACACGCCCATCGGGCCGTTCCATACGACGGTTTTCGCGCCCGCAAGCTCCTTGGCGAACAAATCCACGGTTGCCGAGCCAATATCGAAGATCGCATAGCCTTCCGGCACACCATCTTCCACGCGAATCGTGCGCGTAGTCGCGTCTTCTTCCATCTTGTCGCCAATGATCGCATCAATCGGCAGCACCAGCTTATCCCCGCCCTTGGCGATCAATTCGCGTGCTGTTTCGACTGACGCTTCTTCCACCAGCGAATTGCCAAGCGCGTAGCCCTTCGCCTTGAAGAACGTATTCGCCATGCCGCCGCCAATCAGCAGCTTATCGACTTTGCCGAGCAGCGTTTCAATCACCTGAATTTTGTCGCTGACTTTTGCGCCGCCCAAAATCGCTACGAACGGGCGCACGGGATTATCAATCGCGCTCGACAAATACTCGATCTCTTTTTCCATCAGCAAGCCCGCCACCGACGGCAGATGCGCCGTCACACCCACCGTCGATGAATGCGCGCGGTGTGCCGACCCAAATGCGTCGTTGACGAATACATCCCCATGCTTGGCGAGTTTCGCGGACAAATCAGGATCGTTCTTTTCTTCCAGCGGATAAAAGCGCGTGTTTTCAAGCAGAAGCACGCCGCCATCAGGCAGCGCCGCGACTGCTTTTTCCGCCACTTCGCCAGCGCAGTCCTCCGCGAACGCTACCGGAACACCAAGCAGTTTTTCCAGCACTGGCGCGACAGGCTTCAACGAATACTTAGGATCGGGTCCGCCTTTTGGGCGACCAAGATGCGACATCAGCACCACTGCTTTCGGCTGCTGATCGAGAATCGCTTTCAGTGTCGGCACAGCGGCGCGCACGCGCGTGTCATCCGTCACCGTCGATCCATCCAACGGCACATTGAAATCGACGCGCACCAACACACGCTTGCCCTTCAGGTCAATATCACGAATCGTTTTCTTGTTCATCTTCGAGCCTTTCATGTAGGGGCGACTGGCGAAACTCGTTTCGCATGGGTCGCCCGCTGTGGGGATTTCAACAAAAAAGGCGCAAGCAAACCCTCTGCGATGCGCCCTTTTCGATTTCATACGCGGAGATTACAGGCGGTCACCCATGTACTTGGTCAGGTCGGCAACGCGGCAGGCATAACCCCATTCGTTGTCGTACCACGTCACCACCTTGACGAGATTGCCCAACACGGTTGTACTCATCGCGTCGATAATGCTCGAACGCGGGTCCCCCTTGAAGTCAACCGACACCAGCGGCTCATGCGATACGCCCAGAATCCCGTTCATGCGTCCGGCGGCGGCTTCGTCAAACTTGGCGATCAAATCTTCTGTCGTCACTTCTTTCTCGACAATCGCCACAAAGTCCACCAGCGAAACCGTCGGAGTCGGTACGCGCACCGAGAACCCGTCAAACTTGCCCTTCAGTTCCGGGATGACCAGCGACACTGCTTTCGCCGCGCCCGTAGTCGTCGGGATCATATTCAATCCAGCGGCGCGCGCGCGGCGCAGGTCTTTGTGCGGCAGGTCAAGAAGCTGCTGATCGTTGGTGTAGCTGTGGATCGTCGTCATCAAGCCCCGCACGATCCCGTAGTTGTCATTGACAACTTTCGCGGCGGGCGCGAGGCAGTTGGTCGTGCAGCTTGCATTCGACACGACAAAATGCTTGGCAGGATCGTATTTGTCCTCATTCACGCCCATGCAAATTGTCAGGTCTTCGCCCTTCGCCGGCGCGCTGATGATGACCTTCTTCGCGCCGCCGTTCATGTGCTTGGCAGCCTGTTCTTTGTCAGTGAAGCGCCCCGTGCTTTCGATCACGATGTCTGCGCCCAAATCGCCCCACTTGATCGCGGAAGGGTCTTTTTCGGCAAACGCCTTGATCGCGTCCCCGTCGATGATCAACCCATCAGCCGTCTTTTCAACCGTGCCGGGATACTTGCCATACGTCGAGTCGTACTTGAACAGGTGCGCCATCGTGTCAAGGTCGCCCAAGTCGTTAAACGCCACCACATCGACTTCATTGGGATAGCGTTCGCGTAAAGTACGCATGACCTGACGACCAATGCGCCCAAAACCGTTGATGCCAACGCGAATCTTAGCCATTTGATATGCTCCTTAATGGATTTGTTGAACGCATAAAAGTTATGCATTCACGGTTATCGGTTTCAACCCCCGCGCGCCTTGGCGCTCGGATTGGCTCAACCAGAGGATCGCTTTACCCAGTTTGTTCGGGTCGTGCCGCCACGGGCGCGCATCATCTACCAGATCGGTGTACTGTACTTCGTACCGCTGCAAAATCTCATGATGTACGGGTGCGGGCATGACATAGCGCGTGTTCTGGTTATCGCCCAAATCGGTGCTGGGGTACACATTGTTGGCAATCACCGCCTGAAACACCCCGCGCCCGATATGACGCTCCATCGCCAATACATGATCGGCAACCGTGTATCCGTCGGTTTCGCCGGGCTGCATGGCGATATTGCATACGTAAATTTTATAGGCACTGGTGGCGCGCAATGCGTCACTAATGCCGGGAACCATCATGTTTGGCAGAATGCTCGTGTACAGGCTGCCCGGTCCAATCACCACCAAGTCGGCTTCCAAAATCGCCTGTACGCTTCCCTCATACGCTTCGACATTTTCCGGGATCAGCCAAATACGCTCGATTTGCCCGCCCATTTCGCTGATTGCCGATTCGCCTTCAACGGTCACGGTCTGCCGCTGCGCGGGCATCCGCACATCCGCCGCCAGCCGAACATCGGTCAGCGTAGCGGGAAACACGCGCCCTTGAATGTTCAACACGCGCTCGGTTTCGACCAGCGCCGTTTCCAAGCTGCCTGTCACACCGCTTAACGCTGTAATGAACAGGTTGCCGAACGCATGACCGTTCAAATCGCCCGTGTTAAAGCGATACTGAAACAAGCGCGTCATCAGGCTTTCATCGTCGGCAAGCGCGGCGATATTGTTGCGTAAATCGCCGGGGGGCAGCACACCCAGTTCACGGCGCAAACGTCCGCTGCTCCCGCCATCATCCGCGACGGTGACAACCGCCGTGATGTTGCTCGTGAAGGCTTTCACCCCGCGAAGCGATGCCGGCAAGCCCGTACCCCCGCCGATAGCGACAACCTTGATCCCTTTTTGTTTGCGGCTGTGCGTGTACACAATGTCGATGACCGCGCCCTGCTGGTGTACGCGATACGGCGCAAGAATGGTATTCGAGAGGCGCAAAAACGACAGCGCGACCAGCGATAAACCCGCCAGCAGCGCCAGCAAAATTTCCAGCCAACCAATCTGTATGGGCGGCGTAACCGCAATTTGGATGGATTTGACGATTCCCAGCGCGATACCGAGAGATGTTAAAATGATTCCGCCAAACAGTAGAAATATCCACCGTTTCACGCCAAGCCCGAAGGCGAACCATTTCTGTAAACGCTGAGACAACTTCATATGTTCGTGTGGTTTGAGGCTATACACTAGCGGTCAAGATTAACACTCTCGCCCCGTGCTGTCAAAGGTAGACACGTCGTACTGTTCAAGCTGCAACAAAAACTTAAACTTCTATCACCCTAAACGGGGTGCTATTTGTTAGACTTCCCTTGCGAATTATTGCTTACGTCACCTACATCATTCGCCATGTTTAAGGACGCTGATCATGATCAAAATTGCATCACCAGACGCAGTACGCGCTATCGAAGTCGCCGCCAATGAAGCAGGCTTCCCCTTTGAGTTGATGATGGAACACGCCGGAACAGCCGTCGCCAAACGTGCCATCGCCTTGATCAATCAACTTCCGCAGCCCGATCAAGCGCGTGTGACCGTACTCGTCGGCGCGACTAACAATGGTGCGGATGGCTTGGTGGCCGCCCGCGTGATCGCCCAAAACAGCGCCGCGCAGGTGCGTATCTATTTGCTCAAACCGCGCGCCGACGATGATCCCCACATGGCGGCGGTGCGTGAAATCGGCTTATTCATCGCGGATGCCACAGCCGACCAACGCTACCGCGTCCTCACCAACATGATCGCCAGCGCCCACATCGTCATCGACGCGATCTCCGGTATCGGCACGCTCCCCCCGCTCCGCGAAGAAGCCGCGAAACTGCTCAAAGCCGCTAATGCCGCGCTTGGCGTGGGTGATGAAACCGAGAACATCGAAGGCGACATCCTCATCCCGTCCGATCCCACCAGTCGCGTTCCCGATCCACCGCGTCCGTACATCCTCGCCGTCGATTGCCCCAGCGGTTTGAACTGCGATACAGGCGAGATCGACAAGCACGCCCTCACTGCTGACGAAACCGTCACTTTTATCGCCGTCAAACCCGGCTTGCTCACCTTTCCCGGCGCGGCGTATGTCGGTTCGCTCACCTTCGCGTCGATTGGCATCCCTGAAAATACACCCGGCTTCAAAGAACAAAAACGCTTCTTAGTCGATTCGGCGTATGTGCGCGAAAAACTTCCCGCCCGTAACAGCAACTCACACAAGGGATCATACGGTAAGGCGCTTGTTGTTGGTGGATCAGTCAATTACACAGGCGCGGCGGGGTTGGCGGCGACTGCCGCCTATCGCAGCGGTGTGGGCTTGGTGACAGTCGGTGCGCCCGCGCCTGTCGCGGCGGCGCTTTCAGGGCGCGTCCTTGAACCGACATGGCTTTTGCTCCCGCACGATATGGGCGTGCTTGCGGGCGATGCCGCGCCCATCCTTCACAAAGAAGCGAACGCCTACAACGCCATGTTGATCGGCTGTGGCATCAACCGCGAAAAAGTCACCCGTGACATGCTCATCACGCTTTTCAAACGCGATTCCAAGAGCGCCAAACGCGCAATCGGGTTCATGTCCGCCAAACAAACCGCGCAAAGCGAAACTGAAACCGAATATAAACTCCCGCCGCTTGTTCTCGATGCCGACGCGCTCAATCTCTTGAGCGAAATCGACTCATGGTGGACGCTGCTCCCTCCCAACACGGTCATCACCCCGCACGCTGGCGAAATGGGGCGCTTGGCAAAACTCGAACGCGAAGTCGTTGAACATAACCGCTGGCAAATCGCCGCTGAAAAATCCGCCGAATGGAACTGCATTGTTTTGCTTAAAGGCGCGCATACGTTGATCGCCGCGCCCGATGGTCGCGTTGCCGTGCTGCCGTTCAAAACATCGGCGCTTTCCACCGCTGGCACAGGCGATATTCTCGCAGGGTTGATCACGGGGCTAATTGCACAGGGGATGCCATCATTTGAAGCGACGGCGTGCGGGGCATACATTCACGGCGCTTCCGGGTTGGCTGCGGCAAAAACAGTGGGTGGCGAGCGCGCGGTCATAGCCGGTGACGTGTTGGATCACATCTCATCCACACTTCGCCAAATCGAGGGCTAACCCAAATCGATCATGCTTCTCTCAATATGTTGATTCGTCATGCAATTTTGCATGGATGAATCAACATCTTCTCTCTCACAATCAATCTGCACTTTTTCAAATGTGGACACATAATGACACATCTCCCCTCAAATCACTTTCGAGATGTGACATACTTTCTCGCAAACCCCAAATGCACTAGCGCGACAATCCAAGTTCTTCTCTGCGGCGGCGCGCGGCGGCTTTACCTTCGGCAAGGCTCTCCGCCACGGGGTCACTTGGCACTGCTGACTCAACCGTTGAGCGTAACTGCTGTCCCGCGTTCTGCATTCCTTCGCTCACTTCACGCCGAAGCGCGCGCCCACTCTTAGGCAGTGTCAGCAGCGCCGTGATCCCGCCAATGATCACCCCATACACGATCCCCCAAATGAGCATTCCGCCATCCAGCGATGAATCTTCTCTCTCGCGGCGGCTCATGACTTATCCTTTGGCTTGGTCGGTTCGGTCTTGGCGGAATTGAAGTCCCCGTCCGGTGCATCCTTCACCTTCGTCCGCGAAATCACCTTCTTCAAGCCCATCAAGTTCCCTATCAGCACCGACGCACCTGAAATAAACCCGCTGATGCGGATGATCGGCTGCGTCACGTTCTCGCTCACAAACTCAACCGTCGTTTGCGCCGTCTTGACCGTCTGTTGAGTATTCTCCAAGATCGGCTTGATCTCCGTTTGAAGCAGACCGATCAACCGGGCAATTTGCAGCACCAGTATCGACAAGCTCAAGATAATCAGGATACCTTCCAACCCTAAGAAGATGATCACCAAATCGCGGATCAGCCGGATGACCGCGCCGCTTTGTTCCACATTGGTGAATACCGCCAGCCCAATCGCCAGCAAAAACAGCAGCACAATCAGCCCAATCAAGCCGCCCGCCGCGATCAGAACGACTCGCTGTAGTCCCTTACCGGATGACTTATTCGCCGCTGCCGTTTGTGCCGCGTTTTCCGCCGATGACGCGGTTGCAGCGGTATTCGGTGATGCTTTCGATTGTTCGTCTGCCATGCAGCAGCCCTTCATCGTATCGCGCGGACGTTAACGTGTCGCACGCTTGCGCGCTCGCCGCCGCGTGGTGGTCGGGGTCGGCTCGCGGTTAGTGAGAATATGGGTCACAAACAGCGCCAGTATACCGCCGAGCAGCGCCGGGAAAAAGTACAGCGCGCCAATATTAAAGACGTTGACTTCAAACAGGTATCCGAGCCCATGCCCAATGAAAAAGCCCAACCATCCCGCCAGCAGGAACAACACCAGCCGCCGCCCCCCCCCGCCAACAATCAGGTGAAAGACAGCGCTCATCAAAGTTGACAGCACCAGAGAAAAGGTCAAGATTGGAGCGGGCAACGGGGCAACCTCAGGCAATATGCTAAAATCAACGTTATACTAACATGGACAACGGGATTTTGAACAGCAATCCGGCTGAGTTTGTGATAGGTCAACATGCCTACAATTGATCAGCGAATTCTCATTCCTGCCCCGCCTGATGCGGTGTGGGCTTATATCAGCGATTTGCGGCACAATGTCAACTGGCAGGTAGACTGCGAGAATGTCTCCCTGCTTACGCCGTCCCGTCAGGGTCCCGGCACGCGCTGGCGCAGTACCATTCCACGCGGACACGATGTCATTCTGCAAATTACAGCGTGGTATAACGGCTTGGGATACGAATATACCTATGTGGATGGCGCGCCTTTTAAGCAAAGTGTCGGACGCATCCGCTTACAAGAACTCCCCGAAGGCACAGTCGTTCAGTGGACATTCAACTACGAAACAGGCGGATTGCTCGGTGGCCTGCGTACCAACGCGCGCGGTTTTGAAAACGCGATGGCGGAAAGCCTTCGCAAGCTCTACAAGGTCTTTCAGAACACATCACAGCGCCGTGAACTCGAAGCCAAATCGCTCATGCGCGACGATCCCGGAGTAGAAGCCCGCGCGCAGTACAAACCGCGTCACCCTTCTGCCATTGAAGATCGCCCAGCCGCACCCGTCCAACCTGCCAGCAGCACCACTCCGGTGATTGATGAACCATCGCCTACGTTTGCCGATGACACGCAGCCCAAACCCATCTTGAATCGTGCTTCTGCGCCCATCATCAGCGAACCGCCCGTCAGCGACGATGATAATCGTCATATTCCAGTAGTCAGCAGTACGGGAACATCCGCGCCTCTCATCGACGAACCCCCTATCACGATTGAGGACACTAAACCGCGCCCATCCGTCGTCACCGAAACTGCCGCGCCGGATCGTCGTTTTGAGCCGCCAGCGGGTGTACGCCGCGAAACACCACCGCCTATAGTGCCCTTTGACGAGCCGGATTTTTTGCGCGATCTCGATCAGTCCGTGCCAGAAGCCTCATCCGCTGTGACACAGCCCACGCCGCTGCCCGCCGAAATGGATCGCTTTAAGCCGCCGCCGCCTGCCGCGCCCACCGAACCTATTGCGCCCGTCACCGAAGAATCCGCCGCCAGCATCATTGAACCTACCCCCCTTGTCGCGGCTGAACCTATTCATGACACACAGCCGATCAAGCCGGTAAAAGTGGGCCAACCCGCCGAAGCCGCAGTCGAAGAAGCCGTCGATCTGCGTCCAGCAGTTGGGGGAGACAGCAAAATACACCCGCCTGTCGAAGTCGGCGCATCCTTGAGCGAAGTATTGAAAGAACCAGCCAAACCCGGCGAAGTTAGCGACGATACCGCGAGTATCTGGGACGTGTTCAACATTCCGCGACCCAGTGAAACACAAGAAATGCGGATCGCAGAAGCCTTACGCGCAGGGACTTTCGCCGCACCTGAAAATTCATCACGAGACGCGGAAATAGAACCGCACCCCCCACGCATGGGGATGAGAATTTACCTGCGTCGGCGGCGCGTCAAACTGCGCCGCCCGCCCACAGAATGATATGGAAAGCAGACGGTTTAAGTCACATGCGCGCTCCAAGCGCGTTTGAGGACGCTGCCGTCTGCTGTTGTCTCGATTTCGGGCGTTTCAGTCGGCAGCCAGATCAGCATCGTTGTCCCTTCGCCAACTGAACTTTTCGCACTCACGCGACCCCCGTGCGCGTTCACAATCGCCTTGACGATAGCCAAACCCAAGCCCGTACCCCCTGCTTCACGGCTGCGCCCGGAGTCCGCACGGTAAAAACGATCAAAAATGTGCGGCAAATGTTCCTCCGCGATTCCTTCGCCCGTATCGCGGATGGCGATTTGTACCCCCCCTTCGCATGGCTCAACCATGACCGTGATCGTCCCCCCTTCAGGTGTATGGCGCAGCGCGTTGCTCAATAAGTTGTTGATCACTTGTGTGATACGCTGTTTATCCAGCGAAACCAATGGCAGTTTAGGCGGTGTGGGAATATCCACCGTGATTTGTTTACTTTCCGCGACCACGCTAAAGGGCGCGGCGATTTCTTCGACCAACCCGCCCACATCTAGCGGCTGGCGATTCATGGGAAGCTGTTTGGCTTCCGCTTGCGCGATCTCATGCAGATCGTTGACGAGCCGGCTCAAAGTGCGCGTTTGCTCGTACAGGCCGGCAATCTCTGTCTTGGTCATCGGGTAGGCATCATCAAGGATAGCATACAGATTCGCTTGCAGCGCCGTGATCGGTGTACGCAGTTCGTGGGCGACATCGGCAACCAGACTGCGGCGAAGCTGTTCTGTGTTGTGCAGTTGATCAACCATGTGATTAAACGATTTCGCCAGTGTTTTGACTTCTGCGCCACCAGACTCTTTCACGCGGCGGTCAAGCTGACCCTCTCCAATGTCTTTCGCGGCTTGTGCCAATTCATCCAGCGGATTCGTCAGCCACCGACTGATCAGGATGCCGAATAACAGACTCACGGTTCCGCCGACAAACATCAACAGGGCCATCATGTCATCAAGCCGCACAAGATCACGAAAGACCCAGAATCCACCGCCGTTAGCCAGCGGCGCGGGTGGCGCGGGTGGCGCTGCCACAACCAACGTGCCCACTTTTTGATTTCCTACAAAAATCGGGCGTTCTGTTTGGACAGCAAAGCCGGCTGGAATCCCGCCATAGATCGCCCTGCCCGTACTATCGAGCAGTTTCAACCCGCCGGGAAACATGCGCGTTGGATACGCGATTTCCGCGCCCACGAACAGCGATTCGACACCGGTCCATGTATCGTTTTCTACGTAGTACTGCGCGATTTGCTGCCCTAACCCATCTAAAATACGTGTCCGTTCTTCCTCAAACGACTGTTCCGCGTTCGCCCGAATAATCGTCACACTAAGCAGCGCGACGAGCGCGAACGAAATCAGCACGACTGCGCCGAATGCGAGACTCAACCGTACCCATAGCTGTCGCAGCATCGTAACCACCCTTTCTCAATTAGCGGTTGCCAAGGCGATAGCCTACACCGTAGATCGTTTGAATGTATTCCGAATCGCGCGGGTCATCACCCAGCTTGCGGCGCAAATTTTTGATGTGCGTATCCAATGACCGTTCCATACCCTCGTATTGATAGTTGAGCGCCGTTTCGATCAGTTCGCTGCGTGTGAAGATGTGTTCTGGGCTGCGAATCAGTGCGTGCATCAATTCAAACTCTATGCGTGTCAGTTCAATGTCTTGTCCGTTCAAAGTCAACTGCCGCCGCGATACATCCAAGCGTAGGTCACGGTAAGTAAACACGCGCTCTGTTTCTGTGTCTAAATCGCCACGCGAACGCCGCAGTACCGATCTCACCCGTGCGACAACTTCACGCGGGTTATACGGTTTGGTGATGTAATCGTCCGCGCCAACTTCTAAGCCCACGATTTTGTCCGTGTCATCCACACGCGCGGTCAGCATAATGATTGGCGTAGCTTTCAACGCGGCATCGGCGCGCACCGCCCGCGTAATATCCAACCCATTTTGATCAGGCAGCATCAAATCAAGAACGATCAAGTCCGGGCGTTCCGCGCGTAAAAGCTGAATCCCGCTTGCGCCATCGTAAGCCGTCAACACACGAAAACCCGCATCCTCCAAAAAGATTCGCAGCGCGCGCACCGTTTCCCGGCTGTCATCCACCATCAAAATTGTTTGTGCAGACATGCTTTTCCGTACACCATGGTAACTGTTATCGTGATCACTATAGCGCCATTGTAGATAACCAATGTGGGGAATCTGTAAAACTTGGCGCGAACCGGAAAAGTTTACAAATTCTTCAAAATCCCCCCATCAGCCCTCCAAAATCGACACCGAGAATCCTATCGATTAGCACAACTCTACTGCTTGGAGGTGATATGCGAGTTCCTCGCGCCCTATTTGTTTTACTGCTTTTAAGTATTGCGCTGTCAGCAGGCATTGGCGTGTATTCCGCCAGCCAAAACTCATCGCTAGGCGGCGAAACAACGACCATTACCCTGCCAAACGGACAACAGCGGGCAATTCCTGCGGCTATTGCCACACAGATCGCCGCGCGTGGCATCACGTTTTCCGACGCTGCACAGGTCGCACAAGGCGGGTTTCCGGGCGGGACGGCACAAAATGCGAGTGTTAGCACCATCGCTGTGTTGGGAACCGTCGAAGAAAACCGAACCGCTGCATTGACCTTTGAAACAGCCGGCACGGTGAGCGAAGTTTTTGTGCGAGCAGGCGATTACGTTGAAGCGGGTACGGTGCTGGCGCGTTTAGACAGCACAGCGGCACAAATCGAATACGATCAAGCCCGCCTGAGCTTGGAAAACGCACAGATTAACTTGCAGGAATTGTTAGAACCCCCAACCGAAGATGAAATCGAAGCGGCGTTGTTGAACATCACCAGCGCGCAAGCTAGTTACAGCGATGCCGCCAATTCGACGGACGAACTGCAAATTCAGCAGCAGCAGATGCGCTACCAGCAGGCAGTCGAAAATTACAACTTGCAGGTGCAAATCCGCGCTAACATGAGCGGCACAGAACAGGAAATCGCGCTCCAAGATGCTGCGGTAGGCGAAGCGTCATTTAATGTCGAAGTCGCGCGTTTGCAGCTTGAACGCTTGCAAACACCCGATAACTCGAATTTATGGTCGGCAAGCGTGCGCGTGCAAATCGCACAGCTCCAATACGATCAATTGATGGCAGGCACGGACGAATCGCAGATAAGAAACGCGCAGCTCAACGTCGATATTGCTCAAGCGAATCTTGAAAGCGCCGAAACCACACTACGCCAGTTAGAACTCATCTCCCCAATCGCGGGCGTGATAACCGCGGTCAACATTGAAGTAGGCAGCACTGTCACCGCCGCAACCACTGCCATTACCATGACTGATCTCTCGCAGTTGTGGTTGACCGCGCCTATCCACGAACTTGATCTCGACCAAGTGACCGAAGGTATGACTGCTGAAATCGTTCTCGACGCGCTGCCCGATGAAACATTTACCGCGACGATTGAAGAAATCGCGTGGATTGGCGAAGAAAGCGATGGCATTGTGCAGTACAACGCACGTTTTGCCCTCTATACCAACGACTTACGCATTCGTCCCGGCATGACAGGCGAAGCGACTATCCGCCCAACTAGCGCGGCTTCCTAATGGATGGATTGACTATGCCACAGCAAAAAACCTCAAATATCCGAAAATGGCTGCCTCGCCTCGCGCTTATGATCGCGCTGATCGTCATCATGAGCGTTGGTGGGTATGCAATTGTCCTCTCGCAAAATGCGGCGGGCACAACGAGCGCGGCATCCACTGACGAAACTGTGCAAATCGCGGAAACAGGCACGGTAGAAGTTGGAACGCTCACACTCACATTAGATGCGGCGGGATCGCTCACTCCCGCCGACAGCCGCACGCTGATGTTTTCGGTATCCGCGCCCGTGACCGAAGTCTTGGTGCAGGTAGGCGATACGGTTCAAGCAGGCGATATACTGGCGCGCCTCGATACAACCGATGCCGATCAACGTATTCGCGTAGCAGAACTTCAGCTTGAACAAGCACAGGCTTCACTCGATTCGCTGCTTGCCCCGCCGACTGATCTGGAAATCGCGCTCGCGGAAGCGCAGGTGACACTCGCACAAGCGCAGCTTTACGCCGCATCATCCAACAGCTCAACTGATGCGATTGATATTGAGATTGCGCGGCTGGAAGAAGAAATCGCGCGTAATCAACTCTGGCAAACGCAGATCAACCGTGACCAGCGCGTGCAAATGGAAGAAATGCGCGGGGATGTCACATGGGTTGAACAGCAAGAGTTCGATGCCTCTGTTAACAATGCGGAAGATAGTGTGACGCTCGCTCAAATGGAATATCAAGATGCGCTTAACGGCGGCAGCACGTCTTATTCGTCGGTTGCATCCGCCAACGCATCGCTCGTTGAAGCACAAGCCAATTTAGAAAGTCTGCTGGCGGGGCCAACCGAGAGCCAGCGGCGGCAAGCCGAAATTCAAGTTGAACAAGCGCGTCTGAACCTAGAATCGGCGCGTGAATCGCTCGATAACTATGTGCTCACTGCGCCGTTCGATGGCATCGTCGCGGAACAGAATTTAATCGTCGGCGTGAATCCACCCGCCACAGGCGCGATCACACTGGTCGATACCAGCCAGTACACCATCGACTTGAGTATCGCGGAATCTGATGTGATCAATGTCAGCGAAGGGCAGCCTGTCACCATCAATATCCAAGCTTTCCCCGATGCGGAAGTCACAGGCGTGATCACGACCATTGACACTGTACCGACGCAGGATAGTCAGCTTGTCAGCTACAACGCGCAGGTTGCACTTAATCCCGCCGAAGTGCTGCTGCGTCCCGGCATGAGTGCTACCGCAACCATCGTCTTGCGACAGTTGGATAACGTGCTGTTAGTGCCCAATCGCTTCATCTCATCCGACAGTGTGACTGGAGAAACCGTCGTCACAGTCGAAACCACCCCCGGCACATACGAAACTGTTCCGGTCACAATTGGCGAACGCAGTACCACATCAAGCCAAATCTTAAGCGGTGTCGAAGCAGGGCAAACCATCGTTATTATCGCGCGCGAATTAGATGCAGCCGCCACAGATACAGGGCGTTTAGGGCTTGGGCTGTTTGGCGGCGGCGGTGGACCACCGGAAGGTTTCCAACCGCCAGCGAATTTCCAACCCCCTGCGGGTGGCGGCGGATTCATCGGCGGAGGTGGCTGATCATGGGACTCTTGAACCTGAAATCGCGACAAACCACAAACGGCTTATATGCTGAAGGTAATGGCACACATGCCGAAAGCGAAGAACGTCCGGTGATCTCTATCCGCGATATCACCAAAAGTTATGTGATGGGTACGGAGACACTGCAAGTCCTCAAGGGGATTTCGCTCGACATTCAGCGCGGAGAATTTGTCTCCATCATGGGACCTTCAGGGTCAGGCAAAAGCACGCTGATGAATATTCTCGGCGCGTTGGATCAACCAACCAGTGGTGAATACTTTCTTGATGGGCAGGACATCGCGCGCTTAAGCCCGGCGGCGTTGGCGCAAATCCGCAACCGCAAAATCGGGTTCGTCTTTCAAAACTTCAACTTGCTCAAGCGCACCAGCGCGCTGCGTCAGGTTGAACTTCCGCTGATTTACGCCAATGCGCGGGATCGCCGCGCACGGGCGAAAGCCGCGCTCACATCTGTCGGGCTGGAACAGCGGCTCGATCATCTGCCGAGTGAACTCTCTGGCGGACAGCAGCAGCGTGTGGCAATCGCTCGCGCGCTCGTCACCAATCCATCGATCATCTTGGCGGACGAACCAACAGGCAATCTTGATTCACGCAGCGGCACAGAAGTCATGCAAATCTTCCAGCGGCTCAATCAAGAACAAGGTATCACGACGATATTTGTCACCCATGACCCGTGGATCGCGCGGCACACCAAGCGAGTTGTTCTCATCCGTGATGGACGTATCGTGGCGGATCAACCTGTCACTCGCCCACTCATCGCCGGACAAGATCAGCGTCCGTCGGAAGCGCAAGAACTTCAAGCTGTCCTCAACGAAGCGTATTTCAACGGCAAAGCCGAAGAATATACCTAAAAGGGAACAACCATGCGCTTCTTTGAGAGTATTCGTATCGCCATCAGCAGTTTGATGCTCAACCGTATGCGCGCGGTGCTGACCATGCTCGGCATCATCATCGGGGTGGGCGCTGTTGTCAGTTTGATCAGCTTGGGACGCGGTGTACAAGATTACGTTTCGTCCCAGTTCGAAGGGTTGGGCGCGGATATTTTGACAGTGCGCGCCCAATCGCCCACGCGCGGATTTTCATCCGCCACCAACCCGCTTACGGTTGTCGATGTGGAATCGCTAGCAGACCCGGCGGTTGCGCCTAATGTCAACCAAGTTGCCGCCGATTACACAGTGCAGGGAACGGTTGTCGATGGCTATACCAGTGTTAGCGTGACAGTGCGTGGTGTCACCAGCAGCTATTTTGCGGTGCAGGACTGGATGCCAAGCAGTGGGAGCATCTTCACGCAGGGGGACATTGACCAGCAGCGTGAAATCGCTCTCTTGGGCACGACTGTCGTTGAGGACTTGTTCGGTAGTTCGACAATGAATCCAACCGGACGAACAATTCTCATCAATGATCGTGCTTTCGTTATCGTCGGCGTGATGGAACAACGCACCGCCACTTTCCAAGACCCGAACAACGCAATTCTCGTCCCCATTTCGACGGCACAAACGCGCTTAAGCAGCGCGCGCATCGCCGGAGAGGGGTACACCGTATCGACCATTTACGCCCAAATCGCGGATACGACACTTATCGACACTGCCACCAGCGAGATCGAAGCGTATCTGCTCCGTAAACACGGCATCATCGATCCCGACCAAGCTGATTTCACCGTGTCCAATTCCAGCACCATCGCAGAATCACGCACGGCAGTGCTAGAAACGCTCACATTGTTTCTAAGCGGCATCGCGGCGATCTCGCTGCTCGTCGGCGGCATCGGTGTGATGAACATCATGCTCGTATCCGTTTCTGAACGCACGCAAGAGATCGGTCTGCGAAAAGCCGTTGGCGCTCAGCGCAGCGATATTTTGAGCCAATTCTTGGTCGAAAGCGTGCTGCTTTCGCTTTTGGGAGGGGCTGGCGGAATTGTTGTCAGTTGGTGCGTGCTGCAAATCGCTCCCAACCTCATCTCTGGCGTGACGTTTGCCATTAGCAGCGATATTGTCCTGTTAGCCACAGGTGTGAGCAGCGGAATCGGGATTTTCTTTGGGTTGTTTCCTGCCAACCGCGCCGCCAGCATGAATCCCATTCAAGCGTTGAGGTACGAATAATGATCAGCTTTATGATCGAAAACATCCGTATTGCACTCACGCAGTTGATGGGCAACAAACTTCGCACATCACTGACCATGCTCGGCATCATCATCGGCATTACCTCAGTGGTGCTGCTGCTCTCGTTGGGGCAAGCGGTGCAAAACAGCATCACCGCTCAGTTTGAAGGTTTGGGCGCAAGTCTGATTCGCGTATCTGCCCTTCCAAGCGGCGGATCAACCATTCCGCTGACCAATGAACTCGTCGATGCGCTGGCGGATACCAGCCGCGGGCCCGCTATCGCCTATGTCATGCCGCAAACACAGGGGAATTACGCCGTCGTTTATGATGGGAACGAATCTTCAGTGGGCGTTCAAGGGGTCACTTCCAATTTTCTCGCCGTCAATGATCGTTCGATCAGCGCCGGGCGCATGTTCACCGATGCCGAAGTTGATGAAAGCGCGCGTGTTGCTGTGATCGGCGTAACAACAGCCGAAACCCTGTTTGGCGCAGCCAATCCGCTTGGCGCACAAATTCGCGTGCGGTCAGTGTTTTTTGAAGTGATTGGCGTGCTTGACGACACAGGCGGCGAAAACGACAACTTGATTGTTATCCCCATCACCACGTCGCAAACGCGCTTGAACGCCAGCCGCAGCCTCAACGGTCAGCCAGTCATCAATCAAATTTTGCTCAAAGCCGTTGATAACGAAAGCGTCGAAGCGGCGACGGAACAAGCCACACGCATCTTGCGCGAAGAACGGAACGTTGGCGCGAACGATAGTGATAACTTCCGCATCTTCACCGCCACGACCATCATCGATTCGCTCTCCAGTACCATCGAAACGCTGACTGTATTTCTCGGCATTCTCGCGGGCATTTCACTCCTTGTTGGCGGTATCGGCGTGATGAACATCATGTTAGTAACAGTCAACGAACGCACACGCGAAATTGGCTTACGCAAAGCCGTTGGCGCGCGCAGCAGTGCCATTGTCTTTCAGTTTTTGAGCGAGTCTGTTGTGATGGCATTGTTCGGCGGCTTGATCGGCATTGGGCTGGCGTTGGGGAGTGCGCTGTTGATCACCACTTTGATTCAGGATTTCGTCGTCAGCATCCAATTAACCAGTATCGCTTTAGCGGTTGGCATTTCAGTCGCAGTTGGGGTGTTTTTCGGCGTATACCCCGCCAGCCGCGCCGCCCGTTTGAATCCAATACAAGCCCTCCGCTACGAGTAGCGGACGCTCATCAGAAGGAAGAAATAGCGAGACATGAACATACAAATACTCACCATGATTGGCGGACTGATGCCAATCCTCTACATCCTCTACGCAATTGTGCAAAGTGTGCGCCAGCGCCCAATCGTCAATGGCTTTGGGATGCTGCTCGCGTATGCAGCCGTCCTCATCCCTATTGGCGCGTTCGCTTGGGGAAGCGCACAAAATGTGCTGCCGCCGCTGTTTATGCTGGCGACAGTTGCCAGCGCTGCGATTACGTTCCTCTTTGGCGTGGTGCTGCTCATTCGGAACATTCGCAGCCCGCAGCACGCAGTCAGCCGTTCATATGGACTGTTGAGCGTGGGCGCAAGCCTATTGATCGCCCTCGGCTTAGTCGTCACACCGACTATCCTAACACTCATCGCAGCTAGAACAGCCAGCGCCGCATCCGAAGCGGGAATCGCCGCTTTACCCTTCGCCAACCAAGAGCTAGCCGGCACGACGGATCAAACAGGCGATACAACCTTCCCTGCTGCGCCAGAAGGCTTTGAACTTCCCGCTGGTTTTGAACCGCCCGCGGGATTTAGCGCGGCAAGCGCCTCTACCGATGATGAAACTGCGAATACTGAACCAAATGCCACGCCCACACCAACCGCGACCTTGCCCAATCTGCGACAAGCCGTGCTGCCGACCATCACGCCAACGCTGGCATTCACCGCCACACCCACCCCGACAACCACAACCGCCAATGCAGTTGGTTCAACACAAGATGCGGCTTCAATGGTTCAAGCAACCTGCGATCTGCTGGTGTTGTACAACCTCAATTTGCGTGCCGAACCAAGCGCTGACGCTCAACTCATCCTCACCATTCCCTATTCGACCCGCATCACCGCCGATGCCAGTCGTGATGGTTGGTGGCACGTTGAATACAACGGTCAAACAGGTTGGGTGAGCGGAGAATTCGTATCCGCCCCTTCAACCTGTGACTCACTCACAGATGAATCATAATGTCTACTAACAAAGGAATCTGCCAGATGTTCAAACAGCTTTCCCTTATCACACTTGTTGGGCTGCTCATCTTGTCGATCACAGCGGCTCAAGCGCAGTCGGCTGTTGATCCCGCGCTTGTTGAGACAACCATCCAAGCCTTCGATCAAACACGCGCTTCAACCAGCTTGCATATCGACATGCAGCGTTTGATCCGCATCGAAGGCACTGCTTTTGGGGGCAATCAACAAAGCTCCGCCTCATGGGATGTGGTACAAACCGCCGCAGGATGGAATCTTTCTGGTTCGCAAACGTCGCTTTTCTCATTAGGCGATATGACCAACGAGTCGACGATTCGATACATTGTGGTGGATGGTGTGACGTATCTCAATTTGGACGACATGCAGTTCAATGGCGCTGTTATGCAGGGCAACCCGCCGCAAGGTACACCCGCCGATCAACCCGCAGGCGCGATGCCGTTCGACGGCGAAATCCCCGAAGGCTGGTTCACACTTGAGGCTGACAGTGCTGATCAACCTCTGCCGATGTTGGGCGCGACAGATAACCTTGTGCAGCAGGCATTCGGTGCGCTTCTCTTTCCTATCAGTGGGGATTCGATCAGCAGCATTAGCGAAATTGCTGGAGACACTATCGATGGTCAAGCAATGCGTGTGCTGCAAATCACGCTCGATTCGCAAGCCGTCATCGATAGTGAAGCGAATACGCTGTTAAGCGCCGGCGGTGGGCTTATCCGAGAATTTGCGGGAGGGATGCCACCTCAAATGGGCGAAAATACACCACAGTCCGCGCCGCCAGCAGACGCGCAGCCCCCAGAGCCAGATACGGCACGCGATGCGATGCTTGACGCGGCGAACATTCGCGTGGTTTTTGCTGTTTACATTGGGCAGGATGACGCTTTGGTGCATCGCATTTACAGTGTGATCGAAATAGCGGGCAGTGGGCAAAACGAAAACCCCATAAGCAGCACCATTACCACCATCTACGACTTTTCCGCTTTCAACGCCCCCGTAGAAATTGTCGCTCCGGCGGTGAGCAGTTAGTACACGCGCTAAAGTCACCCGTTTGATCATCCCTTCGCTGGTTCACTGGTGAAGGGATTTTTTATTGCGCCGCTTTTTTTATTGCGCCGCTTCACAAAAAGTTTACAGTGATCCCATGTAACTCCATATTCTCTCCGAAATGTCTCCATAGGCGAAAGATATGCTCAAGACAAGTTCAAATTTACACAAGGAGCGTATCCATATGAAGCAGAGTATCAAGCGTATTGTCCCGTTGGTGGTTGTCCTCGCAGTGGTGTTCATGTCGGCAGCGGCAGTATCCGCAGAAGAAGACACGGTTGAGCTGCCGCACTTCACCGATGGTCGAATCAACAATTTCGACATCAACGCGCCCGTCGCCATCTTCACCTATTTCGACTATCCCTATGCCGATGACATCAACTTGGGCGTGCTGAACCGCATCGAGTTCTGGGGCTTGCTCTATGATGGCTCGATTGACAAGGTGTTGGAAGTCAGCGCTGAGGACATCAGCAGTGCTGAAGCCGATGGCGAAAGCATCGTCGCCACCAACTATGGCTATACGCTGTATCTCGAAAGCGATGGCAGCCTCACGCTGGTCGCGCCGAACTTCTCGGACGGCTCAACCTATCAGTACAACTGGACGCTGGACTGATACTCGCCGCCTGTAGCTATACTCTCCTCCCCTTACGCAAAACCCCTTCTCTAACTTGCGAGAAGGGGTTTTGTCTTGTCTGGTAGGCTCGCCGCGTGAACCCCTCAGGTCACATTGGCAGTCCCTGCCAAAGCCGCTTCTGATACCCACTGCTGTGCAGCAAAAAAGCCCGGAGAAAATCCGAGCTTTTGATTTGGGGTGGGCGATGGGTTTCGAACCCACAGCCTTCTGATCCACAATCAGATGCTCTAACCGTTGAGCTACGCCCACCATAATGCGTGCTGCTGAATAACATAGCACAGCTTCCGCGTGATTTCTAGACTCAATTTTGCTTATTCGCCCGCTTCTCCGCGATAATCACTGTCACAAGGCTGCGCGGGCAAACTTCTTCCAGCGCGTGGGTGTCGAAGCCATACGGCGCGAACAGACTTGCCAAATCAAACGAGTGACGCGCGCGCGCTTCATCACTAGGACCTGTGCGCTGTCCCGTAATGCGATACAGAAAATCCAGTGCTGATGTGCCCGCGTCTTTGCTGGTAAACATCGCGTTCGGCACGATCACAAATCGTCCGCCGGGGCGCAGCACCCGATTCACCTCGCGCAGTGTTTCCGGCGCGACGATGAATTCCGCCGGAAACGTGCTGATCACCGCCGCAAAGGACTCGCTGGCAAACGGGAGTGCCTGTGCTTTCCCTCGTGCCAGCGCGGGAATGATCCCCTGTTTACGCAGTTTGCGCGATGCGATTTTCCCCATATTGGGTGACAAATCAATCCCAATAACACGATACCCTGCCGCGTGCAAATCGACATGAATATCGCCTGTACCGTGCGCG
This sequence comes from Anaerolineae bacterium, assembly GCA_034434595.1. Lineage (GTDB taxonomy): Bacteria > Chloroflexota > Anaerolineae > Aggregatilineales > Phototrophicaceae > Flexifilum. The sequence continues at coordinate 465,295 of DAOTZD010000003.1, read as the reverse complement.
ATCTCCAATACAGCATCGCCTGCTGCTGCGTTCAAATGCTTAAGTCCCGCTCTGCCCCAACATCGCCACGCGCCAAACGATACAACCTTGCTCACCGTGTCATATGTGAACGCGAACTCGTTGTACAGCAGACGAAAGCCAAAGCGGACAATCCCCGTCCATGCACGAATCAAAGGCGAATGTGCGTTCATGTAACTTGCAGCGCCGCGATAATCACATCCGGTCTGTCGGTGATGATGCTGTCCACTCCCAAGTCGCGCAGTTGGCGCGCGCAGTCGGGATCATTCACCGTCCACGTATTCACGCGATACCCGCGCGATTTCGCCCATTTCATATAACGTGGTGTTACATCCTCAAAATACGGGTTGCGTGCGCCATAATGCATTCCAAGCATGAGTTCACCGAAAAAGATCGGCATGTCCGGCGCGTGCAAATAGCCAATGGCGATATGCGGTGCGACATGGTGAAACCGTCGCAGTGTCAGCGGATTAAAAGAACTGACAATCACGGTCTTTTCTACCCCAAAACGCTCTATCGCATCCGCGACTTTCGCTTCGATCCCTGTATAACTGAAGCCTTCCGCCTTGATCTCCACGTTGATCAGCAGTCGATCCCCGAAAGCGGCAAACACTTCATCGAGGGTAGGAATCTGTGTTCCGCGAAACATCGGGTCGAACCAACCGCCCGCATCTAGTTCACGAACTTGCTCAAATGTCATTTCGCTGATTGCGCCGTGTCCGTTTGTCGTGCCATCCACAGTGGGATCATGCAGCAGCACAAGTTCGCCATCTTTCGTCAGCCGCACATCGAGTTCTATCCCATCCGCGCCCTGTTGACGTGCCAGTTCAAACGATGGCAGCGTATTCATCGGCGCATATGCCCGCGCGCCGCGATGTCCGAACACCAGCACCCGTCCTTGGTCAAACGCTGTGTCAATCGTCTGGATCATGTGCGCTCACCCTTTGGCGCGTGGTTTCGTCGCAATCTGAATCTCTCCATGCTCAACGCGCACGTCATACGCCTTGATCGGTGACACCGCAGGCGCGCATAAATGCATTCCCGTGCGAATGTCAAACTGTGCGCCATGCTTGGGGCATTCCAATGTGTGATCGACTAGATCGCCCCTGTCGAGTTCGTAATCTTCGTGTGAGCAGTTATTTTCCACCGCGTAGAACTGCCCCCCCACGTTGAAAACGACGATCACCGCGCGTCCCAGTTCGATTACCATGCGTTCGCCCGGCGGCAGTTCTTCCACTGGAGCAATCGTCACGAAATCCGCCACGTTACTCGTCATCCTCTTGTTTCTGCCAATGTTCCAAGCCATACAGCGCGACTGTCAGCGTTTTAAGCGAAAGCAGCGCGCATTTGACGCGGCTCGCCGAGATCGGAATGCCGAGCATCTCGAAAATATCCTGCTTAGAAATTTCGCGCACTTCGTCAATCGTTTTGCCAAGAATTTCCTCGCCCAGCATCGACGCGGACGCTTGGCTAATCGCACAGCCTTCGCCATCCCATGCCAGCGCGGTGATGCGCTTGTTCTCATCCACGCGCAGCGTCAGCCGCAGCCGATCCCCGCACAGCGGATTATGCGCTTCATGGTCAATATCACATGGGTCAAGCACCCCCCTATTGCGTGGGTTCATCCCATGATCGAGAATATTCTCGCGGTACATATCCTGCATGATTACACCCTCTTGAACGTCCACTTCGCCCGTTCCACCGCCGCAATCAAGCGATCCACTTCTTCAGTCGTATTGTACAGGTAAAAACTCGCGCGTGCGGTTGCGTTCAGGTTCAACAGCGTATGCAGCGGCATCGCGCAGTGATGCCCCGCGCGCACAGCGACCCCATCTGTGTCAAGCATTTGTGCAAGATCATGTGCGTGGATACCCTCCACTGTAAACGCCGCCACCGCTCCGCGATCCGCTGCCGCGCCATAGACTGTCACGCCGTCCAGCGCGCGCAGCCGTTCAAGGGCGTATTCCGTCAACTGTTGGGTATGCGCGCGAATGCGCTCTAGTCCAATTGCAGATAGATAATCGACTGCCACGCCCAAGCCTATCGCTTCAGCAATCGACGGTGTGCCCGCCTCGAACTTGTACGGCAGTTCGTTCCATGTGCAGTTTTCATAGCTCACTGTGCTAATCATATCGCCGCCGCCCATCCACGGAGGCATTTCTTCTAGCAGGTGGCGCTTGCCATACAGCACACCGATCCCCGTCGGACCGCACATTTTATGACTGCTAAACGCGAAGAAATCACAGTCCAACGCTCGCACATCAACTGGCATATGCGGGGCAGACTGCGCTCCATCCACCATGATCAGCGCGCCCGCTTCATGTGCTAACCGCGCCATCTCTGCCACAGGATTGACTGTGCCCAACACATTCGACACATGCACCACCGACACGATCTTGACGTTACCTTGTGCCAAAAATGCGCGATACACATCTAAATCAAGTGTGCCATCTTCGCGGATTGGCACATACTTGATTGTGAAACCCAACCGCGCCGCCAGAATTTGCCACGGCACAATGTTTGCGTGATGCTCTATTTGCGTCGTGACGACCACATCCCCCGCTTTGAGGTTTGCTGCGCCCCACGTATGCACCACTAAATTGAGCGATTCCGTCGTGCCGCGGGTATAGATGATCTCGCGTTTGCTTTCCGCGTTGATCAAGTGCTTGATTTTGATGCGTGCGCCCTCATAAGCTTCGGTTGCAGTTTCGCTCAACTTGTGAATTCCGCGATGTACATTTGCATTGTAGCGTTCGTAGTAATCGCGAATTGCGTCGATTACGACGCGCGGTTTTTGACTGCTTGCGGCGTTGTCCAGATACACCAGCGGCACGCCTGCGTGATGTTCGTGCGCCAGAATCGGAAAATCTTCGCGGATGCGCGCTATATCGTAGAGAACGGTTTTGTCTAAGCTCGTCATGGATTTTGCCCTCTTAAAAGCAAAGGGGCGCGGCAAGATACATTATTCCCCCGCGCCCCTAATCTAGCATGTGATAAATTGACCCGCGTAGTGCGATTCATCATCTGCCAACGGTTCATGTTATATGGGAATGAAACAATGTGTGAGATGGGTTGTAGGGGCGCGCTTCTGCACGTCCGCTTATATCCCAATTGTTTCACACGCTCAATCCCACCCGCCAAGCAACCGATGATTACGCTTACGCATCCCGCCCGACGATTTTCGCTTCCAACGACGCACGTAAACGATCACGCACGCGCTCAAACGGCACGCGGTCAAGCAGTTCTTCAAAGAAACCTTCGGTCACGGTGAGTTCCGCTTCGGCACGGGGAATGCCGCGGCTCATCAAGTAAAACACTGGTTGTTCTTCCAGCGTCCCAAAGGTTGCCGCGTGCGTACAGCGCACATCATCCGCTTCAATTTCCAATCCCGGAATCGCATCCATGCGTGCATCTTCGCTCAACACCAGATTGCGACTCGCTTGGAATCCGTCGATCTTCTGCATCTTTGGCAGTGATTTGATCATCCCCTGCCATACCGAACGTGCCGTATCTTTCGCCGCGCCTTTGAATAGCAAATCGCTGACAGTCAGCGGCGCGTTGTGATTCTGCTGTGTGTCGTGGTCAAATAGCTGTTCTTTGTCAGCGAAGAACATCCCACTCACACGACCATTCGCGCCCTGCCCATCTAGCTCAACTTCGATAAAGTTTTTCACATATTGACCGCCCATCGTCCCGATGATCCAGTCGAGATTGCCATCTTGCCCCACCCGTCCACGTTGATGATTGAACTCATACGTCGAACGATCCCAGTCTTGCAGCGCCACGTAGCGCAAGTTCGCCGCTTGCCCGACCAGTAATTCCGTCGCGCCAACGTGAAGCGCCTGAGTTTCGCCCTTCGCGGATTGGAAATCCACCAGCATCGTTGCTTGCGCGCCTTCTTCCAGCACCACCAGCACATGCCCCATCGTCGCGCCACGCCGCGTGTTATACATCACCACATGGAAAGGCAGTTCAACCGCCACGTTGCGCGGCACATACAAGAATACGCCATGCGTCCACAGCGCGCCGTGCAGCGCCGCGAACTTACCATCGCTGATCTTGACCGCTTTCGTCATCAAATTCGGGCGCACCAGCGATTCATGTTCACGAGCCGCTGTCACAAGGTCGGTGAACACCACACCTTGTGCTTTGACAGCGTCTGACACTGTGAAATCGACCACCTTGCCATCAACGATCACCAGAGTCCCGCTTTGCTCATTCCCGATCAGCGGTTCAAGCATCACAGGCGGCACAACATCAAGCGCGGGCTGTTCGCCATTCGGTAACGCGCTCGATTCATCCCAGCGCACACCGCGATAATCCGAGCGCCGCCATTCTTCCTGCTGCTTGGTCGGCATTGGCAGTCGTTCGTATTCTTCCCACGCGACAAGACGGCTTTCGCGCAGCCACGCGGGTTCGTTGTGCTTCGCGCTCAATGCCTCAACATCAGCGCGTGTATATACCGGCGCTTCCGGCGCGGGAGAACGTCGTCTTACTGTCACCATCGAAATTTCTCTCCGTTATTCCGTGTCAATATCTATGTGGGCTGCGAAATCATCCATGTCGATGTCACCGCGAGTTCCTCCGCTGCATACCCGCGAAATTCCGCCGCGATGTTCATCGCCTTCAATTTATCAGCGTGTCGCGTCTGATTCGTCTCACGCACAATCTCAAAACCTGCGTCCGTGTGCAGCGTGCGATAATCACTCACTCGCAAACGGTTCTGCCACAGCAGCCCATTATTTACCAACCGCCACACCGCTTGATCATGCTGCAAAAAGTGATACGGCGTAATCGACGAGTCGAAATGACTGTAATGATCGCTCATATCGATCAAGTGGCTCATCAACCCATCTGGCGCGCACGCCTTCCGAAATGCCGTGAATATCCCCGCGATTACATCACGCGAGATATGTTCCAGCGTAGTATTCGATACAAAGTAATCGACACTTCCCGCCGGAAATAGGTCTTTCTGCGCGTCTTCAATCACATATTCCACACCGATCTGCTCAAACACACGCTCCGGCTGCTGTCCCTTTAACGACAGCAGCCTGTCAAACCGATCTGGCAGCATGTGCGGCAGAACACTCTTAAGCTCCTCACGCGGATAGGCATAAAACACATCCAACATCTCGCGCTGAAGTTCCGGTTTCCGCAAATCGTGTATGTCAATCGACACTACCCGATCCACGCCACACAAATACAATCCCACCGGAACAGTTGGTATCCATCCTGTCCCCAGTTCGATCACAGTGCTAGGTATGCGCCCGCGAAATTCCTCAAACGCCGCGATGTGTGTCTCGCACCATGCCAACCGTTTCGCAAGCGATTGTTTGCTAGGCGTAACACTGCGCGTCACATGCCTTTGAAACAGATAATTCCATGTATCACGACCCGGTAGCAGCGAAAGTGTCCCTTGCACAGCAGCCTTAACGATCCAGCGTGACATGGTTAACAACCCACCCTACTCTGCCGCAGTGGATTCAACCCGTCGAGCATTGGCATCAACAAGCATCGCCGTATCATTCGTCGAATGGCATCTACTTTGATCACTTGATCTTCCGGCACGCACAGCCAATTCACTTTGGGCGGCAAATTCACCAGATCAACTTCGCGCAGCCCATCCACACGGATTTCGTACACACGATAACCGAGTTCCACGAAGGCGTTATGCAAGTCTATCAGTGTCACATGGCTGCGTTCGGCATAATTGGGGCGCGCTTCAGTGGCGATAAATGGGCGATACCGCTTGATAAAATTCGCGCCGCCTTGCAGCACACGATATTCCGCGCCTTCTACATCCATGCTGATATACGCCGCCGACTTGATTTCATCCACGAGTGAATCCAGTGTGACGGTTTGTACCTCAATCGCTTGGTCATTCGCCGGCTCATCCGTCAAATGCCCTACACCAAGACTCGTTTTCGTAGACGGTGGCACAAACGATGCTGTGCCTAAGGTGTCGCTCATCGCATAGGGCATCACGCTGACATTCTGGCTAAATCGTGCTTTGGAAATGCCCGCTTTCAATCGTTCCACATTATCAGGGAATGGCTCAAACGTGAACACATGCCCGTTCGCGCCGACAATATCCGAAAAACCAATCGTTTCCGTTCCAACGTTCCCGCCAATTTCGACAATCGTATCGCCCGGTTTACACACCACTTGAGCAATCGCCCACAGTCGCCAATCATAATAGCCGTGTATCCCGAAACGATGCCCGCACCTTTCGCCCGTCGTTCCCGTGTAAAGCGATCCAGTTTGAGCAGGTACGGTGAATCGCCAATTATCACGTTCACCTTGTTTACGCGGATACACGATTTCTCGTATCCGCTGCGCGAGTATCGGCGGAAGCGGTTGGCAAATTGCCCGCGCAGCCGCATAACGCAATGGCGGCATGACCCTTTGATCCTTCAAGCGATGCTTATCCACGCCGCGGTTTTACCGCATACCCTCACACCACAACCCGTAACATCCTCATATACGAACGCACCCACCCCGTACTATCATTTCATCACGGCGACTCTGACTCCCCTCCCCGAATTCGGGGAGGGGCTGGGGGAGAGGTTACCCAATCGACCCTTCAAGCTGAATCTGAATCAACCGGTTCAATTCCAGCGCATATTCCATTGGGAGTTCTTTCACCAGCGGCTCGATGAACCCGTTCACGATCATCGCGTTGGCTTCATCTTCGCTCATCCCGCGTGACATCGCGTAGAAAAGCTGGTCTTCACCGACGCGGCTCACACTCGCTTCGTGACCCATCGTAACTCTTTTGGCATCGACTTCAATCGTCGGATACGTGTCCGAACGGCTGCGATCATCAAGCAGGAGCGCATCGCACACCACATTGCTCTTGACGTTATCCGCGCCTTCGACAATTTTGAGCAGACCGCGATAGCTGGCGCGTCCGCCATCTTTGCTAATCGACTTGCTGATGATCTGGCTCGTCGTGTTCGGGGCGAGGTGTGTGATCTTCGCGCCCGCGTCTTGATGCTGTCCCGCGCCCGCGAACGCAATCGACAGCACTTCGCCGTGTGCGCCTTCACCCGCTAAAATCACCGCTGGATACTTCATCGTCACTTTGCTGCCAAGATTGCCATCGACCCATTCCATCGCGGCTTTCTTGTAAGCAATCGCGCGCTTGGTCACAAGGTTATATACATTGTTCGACCAGTTCTGAATCGTCGTGTAGCGGCAGCGCCCACCGTCTTTGACAATGATTTCGACAACCGCGCTGTGCAAGCTGTCCTCACTGTAGCTCGGCGCGGTGCATCCTTCAACATAATGAACGCTCGCGCCTTCTTCCACGATGATCAGAGTGCGTTCAAACTGCCCCATGTTCTTTGTGTTGATGCGGAAATACGCTTGCAGCGGCATCTCGACATGTACGCCCTTCGGCACATACACGAATGACCCACCCGACCACACTGCGCTGTTCAGCGCTGCGAACTTATTGTCGCTCGATGGGATGATCGTGCCGAAATATTCGCGCACAATTTCGGGATGTTCACGCAAGCCGCTGTCCATGTCGGTGAACAGCACCCCCTTGCTCTCAAGGTCTTTGCGAATGCTGTGATATACCACTTCGGACTCGTACTGCGCCGTCACGCCTTGCAGATACTTTTGTTCCGCTTCGGGAATGCCCAGACGATCAAACGTTTTCTTGATGTCTTCCGGTACATCGTCCCAACTGCGCCCCTGCTGGTCGGCAGCGCGCACGTAGTAGTAAATGTCGTCAAAGTCGATTCCGCTCAGGTCTGCGCCCCATTGCGGCATCGGCATGTTGACGAACAATTCATATGCCTTCAAGCGAAATTCCAGCATCCAGTCCGGTTCGCCTTTCATCGCGCTTATCTGGCGCACAATGTCAGCGTTCAAACCCTTCTGGCTCTTGAAGGCATATTTTTCAGGATCATGAAAGCCATAGCGTTCTTCATAAGAACCGCGCACATCTTTCAGGCGCGCTTCTTCATCGGTAAGCTGCTTCTCGCTTGGAATTATCGAATCAACCATGAGGGAATTTCCCTTCGCTGACTATGCTCTGTTGGATACCAACCATCATCACTGGAACGCGCATTTGTGGCACATGAAACTTATTCCACCCGTTATAATCTCCCCGTGCGCCAACGTGTTTATTGTTGGCGGGTTTTCTCCACTCTCCGTTAACGGAGAGTGGGCGGGGATAAGGGCAACTTTGTACTTATTCCTCTGCCCGCAGTGCTATTCTGCGACAGCAAACTTCTCGCGCACCCAATCGTAGCCGCGTTCTTCGAGATGCAGCGCCAATTCAGGACCACCGCTTTCCACAATCTGTCCTTGGAACATCACATGCACATATTCGGGCTTGATGTAGTTGAGAATCCGCTGATAATGCGTGATCACCAGCACGCCCAATTCAGGACCGCGCAGTTTATTCACGCCTTCGCTCACAATACGCAGCGCATCAATGTCCAATCCGCTGTCGGTTTCGTCAAGGATTGCGATGCTCGGCTTCAACACCGCCATTTGCAAAATTTCCGCGCGTTTCTTTTCGCCGCCACTGAAACCTTCATTCAAATACCGCCCCGCAAAGCTGTGATCCATCTGGAGCATGTCCATCTTTTCTTTCATCAGCTTGCGGAAATCGCTGACCGAAATTCCCTTGCTGTCGGGATCAGCCGCCTTCATCCGCGAATTGATCGCCAAACGTAAAAAGTTCGCCAGCGTCACGCCGGGAATACCCACGGGATATTGGAACGCGAGGAACAAGCCCGCGCGGCTGCGTTCATCCGTTTCCATTTCGAGAATATTCTCGCCATCGAGCAGAATTTCCCCATCGGTCACTTCATAGGCGGGGTTGCCCAAAATTACGTTTGAAAGCGTGCTTTTGCCCGAACCATTCGGACCCATCAGCGCGTGAACCTCACCCTGCTTGATAGTAAGGTTGACACCCCGCAGGATCGGTTTGTCTTCTACAGAGACATGCAGATTGCGAATTTCAAGTGAAGCGCCCATTCCGGCGACATCCTCCCCAACTGAGATTTAATGCCTGTTAAGTTTTTCTGATAACCATACGTCAAACTTGCCGTAGTATATCATGCCGACAGCTAAAGTCAACATTTTTATGACGCGAATAAGCATAATTCTCTTTCCTACTCATCAACTTCTTCACTATGTCAGCACACGGTTTTTGCTTATCTCCATCAGAAAAATTGACGAACGCCCTCTCCCTATGATACGATTCAAGCCTATTTGAGCGAACAATTTTAATGAGGACACCACCACTATGTCCGATACGCCAACTATCCAAAGCAAAGAAGAAGGACTCCGCGAGGCCCTCCGCCAAGTCATCGATCCCGAAATTGGCATGAACGTGATCGAATTAGGGCTGCTTCGCAAAGTCGAAATCGAAGATGATCGCGCCCACATCGTCATGATTATGACCACGCCGTTCTGCCCCTATGCGCCGCAGCTTCTTGAGCAGTCGCGTCGCACCGCGCAGGAATACCTCAAAGTACCGACCACCATCGAAATGGGTCTGGAAATGTGGGATCCATCCATGATGGAAGAAGGCGCGGCGGACGATTGGGGCTTGTTCTAATCCACTCCGTCACCACACAAACAAAAACGGAGATCAACTTGCTTCATGATCTCCGTTTTGATTCTCAGCCGAATTGTGACACGTTGTAGGGATGTGCTTCTGCGCGTCCGCCGACAAACAGTTGCTGGCTTAGAATTCAGCCGCCGCCGGGATAATTTCCTTTGCGAAGATTTCAAGCGGCGTGATGGTGTAAACATCCGGCATATTGAAGATAGCGTGGGTAAAACCCATCACAGAAAGTTCTTTGAGCCGATTGATCACGCTCTCTACGCTATCTTCCCCCGAAAGATTCACTGTGCCTAGAGAAGTTTTCTCAATGCTATCGTAATCGCGTCCCAAAGAGTCACACTGTTCTTTGAGCGTATCGAGCGCTTGTTGCATGTTTTCTGTGCCAACCCAATCACCAATATTGCAGGCATCCGCATATTGAGCAACCATTCGGAGAGTCTTTTTGGGACCAGTACCGCCAATCAGGATGCGCGGATGCGGATTGGAAAGTGGGCGGGGATTATTGGTGATTGCCGGAATTGAAAAATGCTTGCCTTCAAAGGCTGTCTCATCGTTATTCCAGTGCGCTTTCGCCAGTTGAAGTGCGTCCTCTAGCTGCTCAAAGCGTTCTGAAGTTGACGGGTAAGGAATACCATGTCCTTTGGCTTCGTCTTCATACCATGCCGCCCCAATCCCAAAATAAGCTCGTCCGCCAGAGAGAATATCGAGGGTATTGACCATCTTCAGCAGCACCGATGGATGGCGATAAATGACCCCCGTGACCAGCGCACCGAGATAAGCTTTTTCGGTGAGTCCGGCGAAATAGCCGAGCGTGGTATAGCTCTCAAGCATCGGGTCAGTATAGGCTTCTCCGAACAACCCCTTGATCTGATAGTAATGATCCATGACCCACAGGCTGTAAAAACCTGCATCTTCCGCGGTGGTGACGATTTCTTTCAGTTTTGGTCGTATTGCAGCCGTGCCGCCGGGATACTTGAAGGACGGGATTTGTAATCCAATCTGCATAGCTATCTCCTATTCACAACTCACAAAAACTGACCCCTATGCCTTCACCCGTCCCAGAATTTCATCGATCTGCCGCATCTCCTCCGCCGACAGCGCCCCAAACTGCATCGCGCCCGCGTTATCATTCACCTGCGCTTCGTTACGCATTCCCGGAATCGGGATCGTGACCGGGCTGCGTGCCCAAATCCACGCCAACGCCCCCTGTGAAAGCGTGCGCCCGCCGCTCGTTAGCACATCGCGCAGCGATTCCAACTGCTCAAATGCTGGCTTGAGAATGTTCTCCACCGCCCAAGGATCAGTCCGCACATCATTCGCCGCGAAAACCGTATCTTTGGTATATTTTCCGGTCAGCGCCCCACGCGCCAACGGTGTGCGATTCACACTCGCCAAATTCTTCTGTTCGCAGAGCGCCAGCATCTCCGGCGCATCCCGCACTACGTTCAAATCATGCTGCACCGCGACACAGTGTTCGCCTTCCGCGAAAATCCGCGCCCCTTCGACAGAATCCGTGCTCCAACCGTAATACCGTATCTTGCCTTCGCGCACCAAATCTTCTAGCGCGTCGCGCAGCGCGGGGGCATAGTCCAGCGGATAGTCCCACACATGCAGTTGATACAAATCGATCCGATCCATGTTCAACCGCTTCAAGCTCGCTTCGGTATCCCCGCGCAAACGGTCAATCACCATCTGCTGAGTGTCATACCGCGTAACATGCTTGCCGTCCACATTCACATCGAACCCAAACTTGGTCGCAATCACCACTTTATCACGTCGATCCGCCAGCGCGCGTCCCACAATCGTTTCGCTGTGCCCCGTACCATACGTCGCCGCTGTGTCGAAAAAATTGATTCCCAGATCAAACGCCCGATGTATCGCGCGAATTGACTCGTTATCATCGACTTCGCCCCACCCTGCTTGAATATCAAGAAACTTCCACACGCCGCCGATTGCCCAGCAGCCCATCCCCAGCGGCGAAACTTCAAGATTTGAACGCCCTAACCGTCGCTTTTCCATCCCTTGACTCCTCTTGCTTGTGTGCCTACACTTTGCACTCTACAAGTTAGAGCGCACTCTAAGTCAAGAGGTGAAAATCATCTTTTTTTCAAAACGGAAATCGCATAGGGAATACTATGACAACAACTACACATGACCAACTGCTCACCATCAAGCAGGTAGCCGAAATCACAGGCTTAAGCGCCCATACGCTCCGCTACTACGAACGTATCGGACTGATCCACCCCATCAACCGTGAGGAGAATACGCACCGTCGCTATACACAAGAAGATATTGGCTGGATACAGTTTTTGATGAAACTGCGTGCAACGGGCATGTCGATTCAAGACATGCAGACCTACGCGGAGTTACAACGTCAAGGGGATGTCACACTGCCTGAACGAGTGGATATGCTCAAGCGGCTTCAACGCGAAGTCGAAATGCATATGCAAGCACTCAATGAGCATCTCGGATTAATCTGCTACAAAATTGACCTCTACAGCAAACTAGTCCAAGAAGGCGCACCCCCCGAACCTGTCTCATTGGAATGCACAACGGAATAAATTCCGTCCAGCGCATCTGATTCTCATCTGGTAAGGAGGGGGGCGGGCTGAGGTTCACTAACGCGGCGGGCGATGCTTCTCGATGAACTCACGCGGATCAAGATAATGCTTGAACACCTGCTCTTTGTCATGCCCCGCCCAATGCGCCGGATTTTGTTCCAAAATCGTCGTCGGACTCAAGTCAAAATGCAGTAGATACGCCCAACGTCCGTAGGCATCGCCAATCCGCGCGATCTGCTGCCCGCGCGTCACGCGCTGCCCCACCCGCACTTGAATATCCTCTACATGAGCATAGCGCCCGTACAATACCAATCCATCTTCGCGCAGTGGGTCATGCTTGATTATGATCACGTTACCCCACACGGGCAGCCGCGCCGCAAACGTGACCATGCCGCTCGCAGCGGCATAGACAGGCGTATGGGCATCAGCATTTCTGGGCAAATTCAAATCCGCGCCTGTGTGATACGCTTCATTCGGTGTGCCAACAAAATACAGCTTCCCGAACGGACTCGAATCCATCCATTCACCCGCCCATACTTTTTCGCTTTGTCGTTCTTCCACGGTACCCACAGGCGCGTCATAACCGTCCGCCACATACAGCGGCGATCCGTCCGTGATCACCCGCCGCCAGCGCACAGCGTCGAACGCCAGCATATTATCTGCTTCCCCTGTTAGGTCATGCAGATATACCGCTCCCGCGTGTATCGCTGAACTGTCCAATTCAAAGATGCCAAGCGTCACCCATTGATTTTTCGCCGCCGCTTGATTTACCACCACAACAGTCGATTTGCCATTTCCAAGCGCAATCCGGTAGCGTGCTTTTTGGGTACGCGCGTGCCGTGCGGGAATAAATGCTGAAATCTCATACAACCCCGCAACCGAAAGCGCCGGCGACCAGCGCACCATCACACGGCTGGTGTTGATCTCGCCTTTTTTGACGAACGCGCTCCATCCCCACGCACCATGAATAGTTCGCAGCGGCGACGGCGCGGGAATACCGTATTCATCTGGTTTTGGATCGCCAAAACGATACACATTGAATCCCACATCATTCGGCTTGACGATAATTTCTTCGCCATAAGCAGCATTCGCAGTGGAGTCTACTTGCGGCGGCGGCATTCCCGTCGGCGTTTGCAGTGCGATTATCGACCACCCTACCGGGCTGATCGTCCCCAACCTCCACCAACTTAACCCACGTGCGCGGTGACGATGCACCGCCAGCGCGTTCACTTGATGCAGTTGCAGCGCATCCGCATCACCGGGAATAACCGGATAAATTGGTTTGCCAAACGCCCCCCATGTCTCCATCATTTCCGCTACCGCCGCTTCCGGTGAAAGCCGCCGCGCCCGCCAATCGACAATCGGATGCAGGCTGGTGATATGCGGCATCCATTCATCAGCGAAGATCACATCGCGCCCTACCACCCGCGAATCGACTGCCAGCCCAATTGGAAATGAATCCCCCACACGGCGGTGAATCTGCCGCATGAACGGTGTAATCGAAGTGACCCCAGTTTGTATATCGATTTTTCGCCAATGTTCTGGCAGCAGACGCAGAATCACTCCATTCACGCCGGGACGCGATACCGCCTCTGCGATTAATGCCCCTTCTGCTTCAAGATCGATGCCATGAACGTCCGCCCACACGTACAGCGAAATATTGGCCTGTTCCAGCGCCGCCGCCCATCTATCAATGTGCGTTGGTGAATCAATCGCCAGCGCTCGATGCGTATCCCAATATCCCGCCCACTGCGCCCCCGCTGTTGGTGACCAATCGCACACCTTCAAAAATACCTGTGTCACGGTTGGCGCATCGCGTCGAAGCGCGTTTGCGGCATCTTCAACACTTTCATAGACGAGCGCATCCGCGTATTCAATCCAAACAGCCGTTTGCTGATCGAACACTGTTGCCTGCTCAATTGCCGCTGCGGGAATTTCTTCAAAGGTCACCACAGACGATAACACCCACCCCGCAATCGCATATTGTTCGATCCACACCCAACCATCCTCAGTGCGTGTGTCGGGATAGTACGCAACTAACGTGAGATGGCGTAGATCGGCAGATGGACGATAGCGTGTACCCGGTCCGCTGCGAACGTTGGCGAACGCCATCTTCGTGCTGACTATCGCCGCGATGGCATTTCCGGCATTCGATGGTTTCGGTATTGCTGAAGGGTACGAGTGTGATGCAGATGAAAACGAATGAGGGATTGATTCATTTGGCGTTGGCAAAGAATTCATAAGAAACATTCAATCCAAACTGATAACCGTGTCGATATTGTCATCATTCGCTTGTTCAGCATCTTCACCAAGAATAATGTCTAGTTCATCCCACAATCGCTCGCCGTGTGTCACGTCGAACTGCGCGCACCAATGCAGTTCGCCGTTGCTCCCCGTAATCTCGATAAACCCTGACGGTAGTTTTTCAAGCTGAAGTTCACTCGTTATGCTGGGCTGTGACGAGCTGCGATACGGGACGGTATGAAATTTGGGCGAAATCGTTTCAAACCGCGCGGGAAACAACGTTAACCCTAGCTGATACCAGAGGATTTTCGCCGCTCGCCCCGTCAGCACGCGAGTCCACCTCGCGCTGTTCTCTCCATCGCCGCCAATAATGACCGACTCGCTGTTCGGTTTCCGAAAAGCGAAAAAGTTGAACGTCAACCCATACGCGCGTTGGAATTGAGTGGGCATTAAAATCGCTCCACATCTGCTAGGCTGCCAATCTGGCTATTTCGTGACTCGAATGCCGCCGCCCTCCGGCTGAATACCCGGCTTCACGCTGCCGATAATTGCAGCCGTTTCACCTGCCTTCAGCAGCGCGTTCAGTAACGATTCTGCGTCATCTGGCGCAGCCGCCATCAGCAGCCCGCCCGATGTTTGCGGATCATACAGCAAATCCTGTTCATAAACTTCAAACGCACCCGCGAAGTGCGTCCATGTTTCATAATAATCACGATTACGCCCTTCGCCACCCGGAAATATTCCCTGCTTGGCGTAGTCGAGCGCACCAGATAGCCATCGAATCGCCCCATAATCGAAGTGTATATCCATCCCGCTTTGATGCGCTACTTCATGTGCGTGACCAATCAAGCCAAAGCCCGTAATGTCGGTTGCCGCGTGAATATCATAGCGCAGCGCGATTTCCGCGGCTGTTTTGTTCAACCGTGCCATCGACTCCACCGCCGCTTTTACATGCGCCGCATCTGCCACACCGCGCTTTAGCGCAGTCGTGATTGTCCCTGTACCCAATGCTTTCGTAAGAATCAGCGCATCACCGGCACGCGCGCCGCCCTTTGTCAAAATTCGCTTAGGATTCACCATCCCTGTGACCGCCAAGCCATATTTCGGCTCTTTGTCTGTGACAGTGTGCCCCCCTGCAATCACCGCGCCAGCTTCGCGGACTTTCTCCGCACCGCCGCGCAAAATCTCCGTCAGCATGTCTAGCCCCAACCCGTCGGGATATGCCACAAGGTTGATAGCAAATAAAGGAAAGCCGCCCATCGCATAGATGTCGCTCATCGCGTTCGCCGCTGCGATTGCGCCAAAGTCATATGCATCATCGACAACAGGTGGGAAGAAATCTACTGTCGAAACCACCGCTTGTGTATCATTCAACTGATACACAGCAGCGTCATCCGGTTGATCCAATCCCACCAACAGCGCGGGCGTATTCAGTTGTGAAAAAATACCCTTAAGCGGCTGCAAAACTTGCGCCAAGTCCTTCGGACTTAGTTTTGCCGCTCAACCCGCGCACGACGCGAGCGCCGTCAGCTTGATGGTGTCCATTTGTCAATTCTGTTCGTGATTGGGGTGCTTTACCGATGGATTTATAGTATAGACGCGCGAGCATGAGGGGTCAAATAACGCCCTTGCGCCGCCCCGCCCGATGTTTTATACTCCATCCACATCTATTCATCGGGGTATGGCGCAGCTTGGTAGCGCGCTTGCATGGGGTGCAAGAGGTCATGGGTTCAAGTCCCGTTACCCCGACTACTATAAGAGGCGGTCATTTACATGGCTGCCTCTTTTTATTTTTCTTTTTTTCCAATATTGCGAAGCACCCAATGAGAAATCAAGCAAATTCTGTGAAAAGTTCCTCAACATTTGAACCATGAATTTGTAAATTGTGTATTTACAGCAGATGAAAAGGTGGGTAAAACATACCCGCCGCGTGGTGTTACCCACATCGGTAAGTATAAGTAGAACTGTTTAAAAGGAGCTGTACATGAAGAACCTCAAGACCATCATGGTCGGAGCGATCATCGTGCTTATTGCCGCACTGATGGTTGCTCCCGCGGTGGCGCAAGAGGGTGGCATCATCATCGAGGGAAACCTCGGTGGCGACCCCGCGACCTTCAACCCCATCACCGCGTCCGACACCGCCAGCCGTCGTATCACTGGCTTCCTCTATCCGGGCTTCCTTGCGACGGACCCGTCGCAGGCGGTCATTGTACCCAGCAATCCGCCTCTTGCCGGCGGCGCGCTGGTTCAAGACTGGACCATCTCGGAAGACGGCACCGTTTACACCTTCAATCTGCGTCAGGATTATGTGTGGAGCGATGGTACCCCCGTGACTTCGGCGGACGTTCTCTATACGTGGCGCGCGATTCAGGCGGGTGCGGAAGGTATCGTGGATACGCCGCTCAGCTTCGTCATCGACCCAACGGGCGCGACTGGCATCCTCAGCGTGGAAGCGCCGGATGACTACACCGTCGTCGTCACATTTGCGACTGCGGAATGCACCGCCCTCAGCAATGCTGGCGTACTCTATCCCGCGCCATCGCACGTGCTGCCGGAAGATGTGGCTGCTCTTAACGATGCCGAATTCAACCTCAACCCGACCGTGTCGGGTGGTGTCTTCACCTTCAGCGAATTCCGTCCCGGTGAACAGGTTGCGCTCGCGCGTAACGAACAGTATCCTGATGCCACTGGCGGTAGAGTTGCCCCTGATGGCTACATCTATGTCAACACGCCGGATGCCAACGTCCTCGTGGAACGCTTCTTCGCCGGTGAATCGAACGTGATCGACGGTCCCGCTGTCGCACGCCGCGCTGAATTCCGCGCCGCCGCCGATGCTGGCACCGCGCAGGTCTACAGCTATCCCGGTAACTCGTGGGACTATCTCGGTCTGAACCTTGCTGACCCCAACAACCCGCAGAACGGTCTCGACGAAAACGGCAACCCCATCGATCAGGGTCAACACCCCATCTTCGGTGATGTCCGCGTTCGTCAAGCTCTCGCTCTTGCCATCGACGTGGACTCGATCATCGATGCCGCTGTCTTCGGTGAAGGCGAACGCATGACCTCGTTCATCATCCCCGCCTCGTGGGCGTATGCCAGCGAACTCCCGCCCATCGCTTACGATCCCGATGCCGCCGCCGCGCTCCTCGAAGAAGCCGGTTGGATCGACGACGACAATGATCCCAGCACCCCGCGCGTTGCGTCGGGCAGCACCACCGCTGAAGATGGCACCCCGCTTCAGTTCACGCTCTACACCAATCAGGGTAACACCCGCCGCGAAGCCATCGGCACGCTGATCCAAGACCAGCTCGCGCAAATCGGTGTTCAGGTCGACTTCCAAACCATCGACTTCAACACCCTGCTCGACATCATGGACAGCCAAACCTTCGATGCCTTCATTCTCGGTTGGCGCAATGGCTACCCTGATGACCCGGATGCGACCCAGTTGTTCTCGCCCGCCAGCGATGTCGTCGGCGGTGGCAGCAACAACACCAGCTACAACAATCCTGATTTCATGGCGCTGAACGATCAGGCGAAATCGCTGCCCGGTTGCGATCCCGCGGAACGTGCCCCGCTCTATCAGGAAATGCAGGCGATCTTCCAGCAAGACCTGCCCTATATTCCGCTGTTTGCCATCAACGGCATGTATGCGGCGGGCGCGAACGTGAACGGCTTCGATCCGTATCCGTCGGTCCTGTTCTGGAACGTCGACACATGGACTGTTTCGACGCCGTAAGGCACTGCGTGCTATTTTCGGGTGAAGGTTGGCGCTAAACCAACCTTCACTTGAGAGAACCTTCCGCCCTTTCAGCGTATTCCCTACTACGAAAGGGCGGAATAGAACAGCCGCATTTCCCCTAGTCTGCAAAGCTGGTTGACATGATCAAATACACAATTCGCCGACTTGTTCAGGCGATACCTACTTTTTTTGGCATCACACTCTTTTCGTATATCCTCATGCTGGGCGCTCCCGGCGGTCCCGTCGCATCACTGACGTTCGACCCACGTGTCACTCCGCAGCAGCGTGCGCGCGTCGCCGCCCAGTTAGGGGTTAACGATCCCTTCCCTGTGCAGTATCTTCGCTGGCTTATGGGCGATGACTGGATGCGCTGGGATGCCGATGGCGATGGCGTGTCAGACCACGCCGTATTGGTCGATCTTGGGCTCGATGCCAATGCTGACGGCGATTTCGATGATGAAGGCGATGCAATCTATCCACCCGGAACGCGCAAAGGCATTATTCGTGGCGACTTCGGACGCTCGTTCTTCTATCGGCGTGAAGTCTCTAGCATGATTGGCGAACGTGTCGCCGCAACCCTTGAACTTGGCGCAACTGCCTTGCTCACTGGCTTGGTTATCGGCGTGCCCGTTGGTATTTTGGCGGCAGTTTTCAAAGGCAGTTTCTTTGATAACATTACCCGCATTCTCGCCGTCATTTTTAATGCTATCCCCATTTTCTGGCTCGGCTTAATTTTGATATTGGTGTTTGGTTCCGCATTAGGCTGGCTGCCCATGGGAGGACGATTCCCGATAGGCATCGGCTTGGGCGACATACCCATATATCAACGCCTAGAATTCCTCATCCTGCCCACCTTCGTGCTTTCGACAGGTGCAATCGCGGTCTACAGCCGTTATATGCGCGCTTCAATGCTCGACGTAAAAAGCCAAGACTACATGCGTACTGCCCAGTCGAAGGGGCTGCCCGGACGTACCGTGTGGTTCCGCCATGGTGCCCGTAATGCCCTCATTCCGCTGGCGACCTTCTTGGGGCCTGCCATCACCGGTCTCTTGAGCGGCGCGGCGATCACGGAAACCATCTTCTCATGGCCCGGTCTGGGGCGTTTCGGTGTAGAAGCTGTGACCTCGCAAGACTATAATGTCGTTATGGCAGTGGTCATCATTGGCGCAGTCGCTACCATGCTCGGTTACATCTTGTCCGATATTTTCTACGCGATCATCGATCCGCGTATTCGCTTCGACTAAGAGGAAACAGTCATGGCTTCGCAAACATCAGTTGCCAAACTCAATGTCAAGCAGCGCAATAAGGACGTTGGTCAATCTCTTACCAAACTTGCGCTGCGTCGCTTGCGTAAGGACTACCTGACCCTGATCGCGATTGTCGTCATCATTCTGATGACTGTCATCTCTTTTTCAGCAGGATTGGTGGAAAGCACGCTCAATGTCAGCTATCGCACCACTGATGCGAGTCGGACGTTCTTACCTTTTGGCTCGCAAGAAACAGCCGCCGATGGCACCATTTCGTATCATCTGCTGGGTACAGACGATCTCGGACGCGATCACCTCGCGCGTTTACTCTACGCAGGGCAAGTCTCGTTGAAAGTCGGCTTCCTCGCTGCCATCCTCTCGCTGGTGATCGGTGTCTCATTGGGCATTGTCACAGGTTTCTATGGCGGTCTGGTCGATGATTTCGTGAACTGGGTTATCGCTACCCTAACCTCTATTCCTCAGTTGTTCTTACTGCTCATCGTCGCAGCAGTGTTACAACCTTCCGCCGAAACCTTGATCCTTGTGCTTGGTTTTCTCGGCTGGACGGGCACGACCCGCCTTGTGCGTGGCGAAACCCTTTCGCTGCGTGAACGTGAATACGTCATCAGCGCCCGCGCTATCGGCGCGTCGCCCTTGCGGATCATGTTCGTTCATATTCTGCCCAACCTGTTCTCGGTCATCGTGATTACACTTGCCATAGACATCGGCGGTCTAATCCTTGCCGAAGCCGGTTTGAGCTATTTGGGCTTGGGTATCAAGCCGCCAACGCCAAGCTGGGGAAACATGCTCACAGGCGCACAGACCTTCTTCGCGCTGGGTCCGCACCTCGTCGTCATGCCCGGTTTGATGATCTTCATCACCGTACTCTGCCTGTACACCATCGGTGATGGACTGCGCGATGCTTTTGACCCGACGGCGAAAGACTAACAAATCTTTCACCCGTCGCGAGTCTTGCTGTCGCACGCAGAATGATATACTTTCAGCACCCAGTAGAATTGTGGAGCGGCTGTCCGTAGGGTAACACCTCGTGGAGCGCATATCGGATCATATCCGTGAGTGCCAGCGAATTTGCACAGACAGCCGCGCCACAATTTTCTTTTCCCTAACAGGGAATCAAGCCTAAATTACTATCTCTTGTAAGGGTTTGCGAAACTTGTTTCCCCGGTTCCAAACCCATATTCTGTCTCATCCATTGGATCAACCCACGCGCGGCGCTATAGTAAACAGCATTTCTTGTTTGTTGTAGGAGTGCCGTTGATGCATTACCGTGAATTCGGACGTACAGGTTGGAAAGTCTCAGATATTAGCTTTGGCGCGTGGGCTGTTGGCGCGGATTGGGGGGCAACCGATGACAGCGAATCCATCGCCGCCATCCATCGCGCGCTCGATCAAGGCGTAAATCTCATCGATACCGCCGATGTCTATGGCGACGGTCACAGCGAGCAGTTGATCGCCCGCGTTCGCAAACAACGCAGCGATCCATTTTACGTCATCACCAAAGCAGGACGGCGTTTACCCAAACAGGTTGTCGAAGGGTACACCAAAGAGAATCTCACTGCGTGGGTCGAACGCAGCCTTAAGAATCTCGAAGTCGATGCGCTTGATTTAGTGCAGCTTCACTGCCCGCCCACTGAAGTCTACTATCGCCCCGAAGTATTTGCCGCCCTTGATGACTTGATGCGCGCGGGGAAAATCAAACATTACGGCGTAAGCGTCGAAAAAGTTGAGGAAGCGCTCAAAGCCATCGAATACCCCAATGTGCAAAGCGTGCAAATCATTTTTAACATGTTTCGCCAACGCCCCGCCGAACTATTCTTCCCTCAAGCGCAGGCGCGCAAGGTGGCGATCATCGCCCGCGTCCCTCTCGCCAGCGGTTTGCTGACTGGAAAACTGTCGCACAGCACCCAATTTTCACAAAACGATCATCGCACATACAACCGTCACGGCGAAGCATTCGATGTAGGCGAAACATTTTCCGGCGTAGATTACGACACAGGTTTAGCGGCAGTCGAAGAAATCCGAAAACTTGTCCCCGAAGGCATGACGATGGCGCAGTTCGCGCTGGCGTGGATTTTGATGTTCAAAGCGGTGACGTGCGCCATTCCCGGAGCGAAGCGTCCTTCACAAGTGGATGATAACGTGCGCGCCAGCGATCTCTCGCTCAAACCCGCGCACATGGAAGCCATCGAACGCATCTACAAAGAATACATCGCGCCACAGGTGCATCACCGCTGGTAAGCGCCAGCTTGCCACACTCGAATAGCTGACAAAATCGTTGTCATAAAGGGGCGACCAACGAAACTTCCTTTCGTCTGGGTGCCCCACCTGCCTCAACAAACCCTGTTGCCTGTAGTACGTATGCGATTCGCTTGCGCGCGTCCATCACCTTCCGGCTTCGCCTATGAACCCGCCGCAGGGGGAATCTCAACAGGCAGCAGCCCTTCTTCCACACACGAGTTATAATTCGCACCCAAAATCACATCAAAATCGACTTCGCGTTCGGCGCTCGGTTCAGCACGGATATTCTCTGGTCGCACGTTGAGCGTGTTTACCAGTTCCCGCAGTGCGCTCCCTTTGCTCCGCCCCGTGTAGTCGATAATGATCGTGTCAGAATAGTCCGTCGAATCCGCACTCCCCGCCGAAAAAGCATTCAACCGTTCCCACGCCAAACGCTCTGCCGCCACCAAATCGAGATTGGGAATGGTCGATCCGTTCCACACGCGCACACTTGCCGCTTCCATCGTGATCTGGCTTTCTGTCGCGGGACTGTAGAAATCCGTCATTAACTCGCGCACTGTTTCCGGTACGGGTAGCTGCACGTTGATCCCATCCGGGGGCTGCCATGGTATCGTGTGATACCCGCGCACAAACACGAAATTCTCAATCTCAGTGCTGTCGAGATTAGCAGCAATCGGCACGAGTCCTAGAATGTCCTCGAACGTCATGTTGGTTTCGATATATTGGCTTGCTTCGTTCCACAACTGCGGCACGGTGTTCAGCAAACCCGCATCGCGCGCCTGTCGCCACACGGCGCGCAATACCTGCTGCTGGCGGCGACCCCGATCAAAATCCGAACTGCTGCTCCGTGACCGTGCATACCACAGCGCCTCTGCCCCGTTCATTGCGTAATAGCCCACAGGCAGCGCGTATTCGCCATCTTCGGTCACTCGCACTGCCGCGCGCGGCACTTCCGCGCCCACCAATGGCAAGTCTTGGATCGCGCAGTCCACCGCTAAGTTGATCCCGCCAACCGCATCCACCAGCGCCTTGAATCCATCCAGATCAACCATCGCGTAATAATGCACATTGATCCCGAAATTGTAGAACAGCGTTTGGCGCATCAAGCCAAACCCGCCGTCCGTCCAGCCAATCGATTCGCCGTGAATATATGCAATATTTAACCGCTGCATAGTCCAACCGGGAATGTACACATACAGGTCACGGGGGAAACTGATCATCGCTACTGTTCCCGTATTTCGATTGATCGACACCACGATCATTGTGTCCGTTCGTAGTGACCCATCATTCGTGATTTCTCCATCGTTGCCCAACAAGAGAATGTTCACCAAATCGAACCCGCGACGGTCAATCTGCTGCACAGGCGGCGGAATCGCAGTTGGCGCGGACGCGCCTTCCGGCGCGTTCCCATACGGCATTAGTGTCGGCAGGGGACGCGGCGTATTCGTGAGCGCGGGCGTGTCCGTTGCCGTTGGAGTCGGCGTTTCGACAGGTGCGGCAGGCGTATTTGTCGCAAATTGGCGCAGACGTTCGGGAAAATCCTTGATTCCCGCGCCCACTTCCGTCACTTCGATGGTTGCTGCTTCAACAGGTACAGCAGTTTCAGTCGGTGTAACCAAGGTCAGCGCCGTTGCCGTCAAAATATACCCGTCGCGGCGGCTGGTATAGTCCGCCGCTTCATTCAATGGTGTGATCAGCGCCAGCGCCGTCTGTGCGCCAACGATCATGATGCCCACACACAACGCAATAAACACGATCCGCAGCAGTGTTTCTGAACCCTTTTGCGGCGATGGTTGTTCCGGCATACTTACTCCCCAAGCACGAATACACCTTGCGCGACACTGCGCGCGTTTCTGGTGCATCTCAAGTTCCATTTCATTCGGGCGTTCAGTGTAGCGCAACAATGGCATACACTGTAGGGGCGACCCGCCGAGTCGCCCTTGTTGATTTCACAAACATGGGAGTTCATAGGCAAATCAGCGGAAAATCACCGGAATCTCACACGATTGATGCCTGCTTCCAGTTCGCACTACTAATCGCAGATAATGCAGTCCATCTTCGTACAAATCACTGTTGACGATTCCTAGTTCCCCACCTTCGACAATTCCCGGCTCATTTCGTTGAAGATAAAAATCGTATCGTTCGCTGAATGCCGGACGCACTTCGATCCGGTATGATCGGAAATCACCTAATGTCGCCATCCCCCGCACAATGAATACCCCTGTGATCTCGCTGTACGCGACAGGCTCAGTGATCGTCACGCTGTCTACCGCGCACGCCGATTCATCAATCGTCAGCGCGGTTGGCTGAACCGGGATTCCTGTCGCCATCCCCACCGGGCGTACCGGCACGTAGATCAAACTAGCGGGCGTGATATTATCGAAATCCCCCAAGCAGTTGATCAACCGGAGTTCGCCCACATTGCTCCCCACCGTGCGCGCGATGGTATACAGCGTAATATTTTGCGGCACGGCAAATGTGATCCACCCACGCGGCGCGGAACATGCGCTTCCCATGGGTGTCACCGGGATCAGCGTTGCCGTCGCGCCGCCAATCAGCATCGCTGGCATAACCGCCGTCGAAGTTGCCGCGGGAACTGCCCTAGCAGCCTGCGAATGAGTTGCGCGTGCGATTTCTGTGAGGGCAGGTGTCGTTACTGTGTTTGTATTGGTCGGTGTCGCTGTAACAAATACCGTATTCGTCGCGCTTGCCACGTCGGTGATTCTTACCTCTGTATCCGCTGCTTGCGGCGCAGAAGTTAGTATCTGTGTCGCCGCCCGTGTTCGTTGGGGTATAGTGGCGGTCTCCGTCGCGGTGGGTTCGCTGTTGTTGGTCGGGTCCTCATCCACCGTCGCGGTGAGTGCCGCTGCGACTTGTGTCGAAATCGCGTTGATCTCGCTCTCGAAATCACGGGTTGGCGCGGGCGTATCCGTCACGGTGGCAGTCGCAGATGGTGTAGGTGACGGCAAAATCACGATCAGCGTGCGTGTCTCCGTCGGCGCGTCGTCCGTCACTACCGTTTCGGCACCCTCCATATTAACGGGTTCTGTCGTCTCCACTCCATCTTGTGGAGCCCCCGTAAGCGAAAGAACTATCCCAAAAATGAGCGCGAATGCCAGCACACTGACAACGGCGATAGCTGCGATAACTTCATTCCCGATGTCGCGCCGCATCGTTTACCCCTCAACTCGGTTGGGCTGCGCTTTCGTGTGAGCAAGTGATTGAGTCGCTTCAAACGGCAGCACAAACGCGAATTCGCTTCCTGCTGGCTTGCCCGATCCATTTGGATGAGTCGTCGTATCCACCCAAATCGCGCCGCCATGCGCTTCTACCAGCGCTTTCGCAATCGCCAATCCCACGCCAGTATCCCCTAGTCCCTGCACCAGCGGATTTTCTGCTTTGTACTTGCGCGCGAATACCCGCGTTTGATCTTCTAACGAGATTCCGCCGCCGCGATCCGCAATCGTCACAAGAATGCCCTCTTTCGGCACACTTGGATTCAGCGCCGCCGCGTGCGTCCGCGAATCCCACTCACTCGCCGAAATCGAAATCTCTGTGTTCGGCGGCGATGCCAAATACGCATTCGTCAGCAGTTGACCTATAATCTGCGCGATAGCGTCCCGATCCCCAATCACATGCGGCAGATCATCTTTCAACTGCAAATTGACCTGCAACCCCTTCTCCCGCAGTTGATTCGCCGCCGCCGTCACCGCGTCCTCTATCACTGCGATCACATCCACCGCGTGCCGACCAATTGCGAACCGCCCCGCGTCCAAAAATGTCAGGCGGATCAAGTCATCGATCATCAGCGTCAGCCGCGAAATATTCGCCGCCACCCGCTGTAAGAATTTGCGCTGCATTTCGCCCAAAATTCCCGCCGATTCGTTCAGCAGCAGTTCGACATACCCCACTATTGACGTGAGCGGTGTGCGAAGTTCTTGCAGCATCCCTAACACCACTTCCGGGCTTCCCGGTTGATACGATGCCGCCATCAACTGTGTGTTCGCATTCGCGCGCACTTGCAGCATTTGAATCTTGTCCTCGGCATTTGCCAGCGCCGCTCGCGCTTCATACAACTGACGTTCAAGGTCTTGCCGCTGTTCTGCCAGCCCCTCGATCATCCGCGTTAGGGATCCCACACCTTCCGTGCCGAGTTCTTGCAGTCGTTCGCGGTCACCTTCTACACGCGCCAGCAGACCATCACGCTCTGTTTCAGCCGCGCGCCGTTCCGCTAACTGCATATCGCGTTCGCTCATCAACCCGCTGATCTGCTCCGCCAGTTGGCGCATCTGCCCCCGCAGTGATGCCGCTTCTGCTTGCGATTCGTTCAGTTCCTTCTCAAAACCCATCGCTTCCGAAAGCAGGCGATTACACTGTGCGCGCAGTTCTTCCTGTCGTTCCATCAATTCTTGATTATCGCTTCGCAGTTTGTCGCGCTGTTTCAATGCTGCCTCGCGGTCAGCCGCAAGGTTCTTGATTTCGTTTTGCAGTTTCACAAGCCGGGCTTCGCGTTCGGCTTCGCGTTCAGCAGCCTTTTCATACTGCGCTCGCTCTGCCAACAAAGCATCGCGTTCGCTTTTGAGCGCCTCGTTGCGCTCTAGCAAGGTTGTGCGCTGCTCATACAACTGCCCAATCACCCGCGTCAGCCCTGCCGCACCATCTTCCACCCCAAAGGCTTTCAACTGTGCCTCTAAATCGCTCAATTTACTGCTTAAGCTGTCACGTTCCAGTTCGAGCCGGACTTTCTCTTTGCTCATCCGCTCGATCAGCTCTTTGACCGTTTCCTGCATCGGAGATCGACCCGATGCGCGCATCTCCGCGAGCTGCGCTTGCAGCCGTTCCCGTTGACGCATCAACGCCTCACGTTCACGGTTCAACGCCTCAATCAGCGCGTTGAATACACCTTCACTTTCGGCAGTCGGCGCGGCTTGCGGAGCCGCTTCCGCTTGTTCCATCGCGTTCATGCTGGCGATAGCCGTTTCCGCTTCCCGCAAACGTGCCGCCAATCGGTCACGCTCTGCGCGCAAAAGTTCTTGTTCTTCGCTCAATGCCAGCAATTCTTGGCTGACTGACCGCCCTTCATGCGTATCCGTTAGCTTAGACGTTACGCGGCTGCGTTCATCATCCAGTTGAATCCGCAGTTCGTTTACGTTCTGTGTCAGCGTGTCGATCTGTTGGCGCGCTTCTTCCAACTGCGCCCGTGTTCGCTGCCATGCGGCAATCACCGTGCCGTCATTGACCGTTTCCGGCGTGCCTTCATCAAGCAGCAGTTGAATCACCCGCTTTTCCGCTTGTGCGCGGCTTTCACCCGCCGCGCGGCTCAATGCCAGCAAACTCGCCCCGATGATGGCGATTCCTTTCAACAGTTCTTGTTCTGTAGTGTCGAGTTCGCGCTTGGCATACGGCAGCCCAATCATCAGCACGCCCATCAACACGCCTTCATTCGTCATCGGCTGAAAATACGTTGGACCAATTTCATCAATATCAATTCGCGTGTATAAATCGCGCAGTTCTTCCACATTGCGATCCATGTACAGCGGGCGCTGCTGTTTACGCTCAATTGCATTTTGCAGTGTTGGTTGATCCTCTAGATTGAGTGAAATGCCCGCAATTGGGCGCTGCATCACGCGGTCTTTGCCTGTCGAAATCTCTACATAAATCGATTCTTGCGGCAGCAGCAGCGCGCCGATATCGGCTTTGAGCGTTTGCAGCGCCGATTCCACTACTCGGTCAGGAATCGCTTCTGGTGTCGCTTTGTCCAAAATCCAGCCAAGCGCGCGCATCAACTGCGCTGATTCTCGCTCGGCTGAAGTTGCGCTGATCGACGGGATGATCCGTTCTGTCGGCGCTCTCGCCAACGTTGGAAGATCAAGGCGATCAGTTTGTGAATAATTTTCGAGTTCACTTTCTAATTGCCCCACCACCAAGCGATAGATCAGCGTCGGCAGAATCACCAGCGAAGCGAGAAACGCCAGTCGCATCGCGCCTGCGTAATCGCCATCCAGCGCCCCTTGTGCTGTCTGCGCGAATGTGGTCGCTGCTCCCACCAATACCACGAAGAAATAGACCGTTTTTAGCGGCGCGTCTGTCACCGCTCGAACATTTAGGATGCACGCCGTGATCCCGCCTGCCGCCAGCGCCCCAATCGCCAGCGTCCACACGATACCGTATCCGCTGGTGTTGAACTGCACCCGTTCAAACTCAGCCGACCAATTCAACCCCGTAATCACATATCCCAGCACGATCACGACCAACGCCACCAGCGCTAGAGCATTTGCTCGTGAGCCGCCAACTGGTGCGTCAGCAGTGATGAACGCCCACGCCAGCAGCAGCACCGTGATCATTTGCGCGGCGCGTTCCATCGGAGGCAAGATCGCGTTCGCGGGTTGACCCGCCAGCAGCGCGAACAATGCGCCTATCATCAACAGCGCCCATACGATCACAATGCCAAGCGTCGCCAGCGTATACCGCTGCGAAGCACGGTCACCGCGCCGCCGCAAACGTGGACCCAGCGCCATGAAGAAACTCGCCTGTGTAATGCCGATTACCGCGAGATAATAGAGCAAATCCCCCGGTGGACGCACGAAGATATTAATGAAGTCGACTGGTGTGTTTGGCACAGCGTTCATACCTTTGTTTGTTCATAAAGAGTTTAGCACAAACAAACAAATTGTTATGTTGGTGGCGCGTTCAAACCCCGTTGCCGCCGCGTATATTCCCCACCCCAATTTCAGGATCGCAAAACACGGATAAAGGCTTTTTCCTCGCCTGATTTTGCGGGATGTGGCGCGTACAGCGAGCCGGAGGGGTTTTGGTGTGTTTGCCCTGCTTACTTTTTATCTACCGCGTTGACGCAGTGGCGCGGGTTTTGTACACTGTCAAGCGCATGAACACACTAAACGACAGCATGGACACACCCACCCCTTCCCAAGCACGCACCATCCGCACTCTAGCGGCAGGCTTGCAGCGTATACCATTTTTACTCAATCTGATGCGCGGCTTATGGCGCTATACCCGCCCTCGGTATACGGCGGGCGCGGTGGGGGTGATCTTCAATACACAGGGAGAAGTCTTGCTCGTCAAGCATGTGTTTCACGCCTATACACCGTGGGGATTGCCCGGCGGTTACATGAATAATCGCGAAGACCCTGACCGTGCGCTCGCCCGTGAACTCCGCGAAGAACTTGCGCTTGATGCGCGCATTGGCCCGGTTGTGACTGTTCAGCGGGCTTTCGGCGGTCATCTCGACATCGCCTATTGGTGCCGCGCCGACGACCTCACTATCGGCAAATTGTCGCCGGAACTCGTCGATTTCGCATGGGTCAATATCGACGCGCTTCCTGAACTCCGTGATTTTCATCGTGATGCCATCCATCGCGCCGCGTTGCTGTGGCGCATGGAGCAAAACCGTGCTTCCAGCATGGGTATAGATTTCGTCAACGAGTTGTGGATTTAACAGTATGTCATCAGCAGGTCTTGGCGCTCTAAGTTCGCGGCGGCGCACGCGCCGCTTTCCGATACTTCCTTTCATTTCGTGGGCATTGATCGCTGGCGCGATTGGACTCTCCGGCTATCACCTCATCCGCTTCAGTCAGAACATCAACCAGCTTTCAGCGGACGTGTCGATTGGTGGTGTCCCCGTCGGCGGGTTGAATGCTGCGAATGCTATCACCCGCATCGAACAAACCTTTTCGCAGCCTGTCACGCTTTGGTATGCTGATAGTCCAATTCAAATCGATCCCGCTGCATTAGGCTGGCGAACTGAACGCGAAACCATGCTCGCGCAGGCGCAGTCGGCAGGACAAACCGAAGCCGCCTTCTGGTCGCGCTTTTTTAATTACCTCACAGGCACAGAAACGCGCGAATCCATTGATGTTCCCTTAATCGCGGAATATCAAGAATCGGCGCTTCGTGGCATTGTCGAAGAAATCGCCGCCCGCTATGACCGTCCGGCGGGCGAAGCCAATTTTGATCTGCAAACCCTGACCGTTCGCCCCGGCACAGCTGGCTATCAAATGGATGTGCGCGCTTCCATCCCACTCATTGATGCTGCCCTCCGCGATCCCGTCAACCGCCACGTGCTGCTCCCTGTCGTCGAAACTGATTCCACCCGCGCCAGTCTCGATACCCTTCGCGACATGATTATCGCCTATCTTGACTCGGAAGGCTTCGTCTACGACGGTCAGTCGAGCATCGCATCAGTGTTCGTCCTTGACCTACAAACCGGGCAGGAATTGCACATCCTCAGCGATGTCGCGGTTTCCGCCGCCAGCACGGTCAAAGTCTCTATCCTCATCGACTACTTCCGAAACCTCTTGTTCGCGCCCAACGATGACGAAGCCTTCTTGATGGTGCAGTCGCTTTTGTGCAGTAACAACTCGTCGTCCAACCTCATCATGCAAATCATCGGCGGAAATGACCTGTTCAACGGCATCGCAGACGTGACTAATACCGCGCGCTATCTCGGCGCGCGCAACACCTATATCTCTGCCCCGCTCTATTTAGGGGGCGATCAAGTCTTGGGATCAATCCCCGCGCCCACGACCAACCCGAACCCAAACTTCAATACCGCGCCTGATCCCTATAACCAAACCACCACCGAAGACCTTGGCACCCTCTTTGCCATGATCTACGACTGTGCTTACTACGGCTCTGGCTTGATTGCCGCCTACCCCAACGGCGAATTCACGCAAGAAGAATGCCAGCAGATGATCAACATCATGAGCGCCAATGATCTCGAACGCCTGCTGCAAGGCGGTATCCCGTCGGATGCCGTAATCGCGCACAAAAACGGCTGGCTCGACAACATTCACGGCGATGCCGGAATCGTCTTTTCGCCCAATGGTCGCCACTATGTGATTTCTGTGTTCGTCTGGGAAAATACCGAGTTCTTCACCTACACGCGCGCTTGGCCCCTCATCGAAGGTATCTCGCGCGCCGCGTGGAATTACTTCAACCCGGATGAACCGCTTATCGCGCCGCGTACCGATCTACCCGAATACGCCGCCGATTGCAATACGTTCTCACCCCCTTATGGGCAGGTGAACCTCAATGACATTAACGCTTGGCGCAGCGGCAGCTAAACAACACAACGCAACGTAGGGGCGACCTGCTGGGTCGCCCGCAGCTGTCAATCGCAATTTTCGGAAAACGGGGGGCTTACTTCTTCTGCTTCAGCCGCGCCACCGCCCCATCGACAGTATCCGTCAGCGTGAACACCAAATCCAGCCCGATAATTTGCAGCACTTCCCGCACACGCGGACGCACCGCGCTCAAGATCAAATCCCCCTTCACATCGCGGGTGCGCTGCCACGCGCTCACCAGCACTTTCATCCCCGCGCTTGAAAGATACTCCACGTCACTTAAATCAATGATCAGCGACTTGTGACCCGCCGCGATCTCGCGCCCAAGCAGCAGCGCCAGTGACTTGCTCTGGATCGCGTCCAATCTACCTTCCGGCATGATCACCGCCGTTTTCTCGTCTACCACCTTCATGCGGATCGCGTCCGGCGGCACAGGGATGTGCGTTCCCGTACTCGTTGTTGTGGATGCAGACGGCTTAACCGGCGGTTGGGGAATCTGCTTCGTGATGGTTAGGCGATTATGCTCATCAACGCGCTCATAGTTCACCCTATCCATCAATTTCTTGATGAAATATACTCCCCATCCCCCCGGTTCACGATCCGCCAGTGGAGAAGTTAAATCGGGATCGGGGGCGCTTGTGGGATCAAAAGCGGCGCTGTCATCTTCAATGATCATCGTAAATTGGCTGCTGTCCTGCACACAAATCAGGTCGATGAAGTGGTCGCCTCCATCCTCTCCATAACCGTGTTCAACCACATTCGTACAGGCTTCATCAACCACCAATTGGCAGTGATGCACCGCGCGATCATCCAGTCCCGCGCTGCGGGCGGCATCCGCGACGAAATCAACCGCCATCGGCACATTTTCAATAACTGCGGCAACTCTCAACCGGCGTTCTTCGGACATCTTGCCCCAAGCCGATACGGCTAGTAACTATTGATCGCGTCGGTCTGCGACGGAAAAATGCGAAATACCGTATCTAACCCGGCAATTTCGAGAATCTCTTGCACCCGTTCAGAGGGCTGCACTAACCGCAAATCGCCAGCGATCCGGTTCGCTTTCTTATAAGCATTGACCAGTTCGCGCAGCCCGGCACTGCTCATGTAATCAACGTAAGCAAGGTCAAGCACCAAAAAACGGTAGCCATCATTGATCGAGGTACTTAGCACTTCGCCAAATTGAGTCGCGCTTACGCTGTCTACACGCCCCTTCACTTGAATAATGGCAACATTGCCATGTCCTGTCGTGGCAATCTCAATCATACACTTTTTCCCCTGATGAAATTACGCCTTATTATAACCGCAACGTTTGCGCCGCGTCATAGGCGGTTTGCCAACGCTGGCAAATCAAGCGAATTTCACCCATATCTCATGCTGGAGCATTACAATAGCTGTATTGAGATTGGATGAACAGAGGACGTGTAATGGACGGATCGACATTCGCATTCTTCACGCTGTTGATCGGTATCCCGATCTTTATCTACCAGCGCACCGAAGCGAAGAAGCGGTTAATCGTGTTATTGGTCATGCTCATTCCGGCAGAACTGATTCGACGCTATGTCTGGTATCGCGATGTACACACTGAAGCGTGGATAGCGTTGATCATCGCGCTGGTGATCAACTTCCTGTTCTGGGCGCTCATCGGACGCTATAACCCGGTCGGCAGCAGTGATCGTATTCAAGTCATCGGCATGGATGATTGATAGAAAAGAGCTGCATTTATGCAAACGATCATCTACAAGTAAAGGCGAGCGACGACGGGCGGCTGATCATTGACGTTCCCGCGCCGCCGAATCAAGCGTTTGAGGTTGTGTTGGTCTTACAACCCATTCAGAACCAGAACGGAGAGAGTGTCGTTGAAATGGAGGAAGTGGATGCCCATGGGTGGACCATCGGCTTTTTTGAGCGCACCTACAGCTCATTTGCGGATAATCCCATTGAAATTGATCGTGGAGAGGATTTACCTCAAGAGGAGCGCGACGAAATCGAATGATATTTCTGCTTGATACCAACGCCTGTGTTCGATACTTGAACGGACGCGCTCCGAAGCTGATGGCTAAAATCACTCTTCTTGACCGACGAGAAATCGGCGTAAGCATCATTACGAAAGCGGAGCTTTATTACGGAGCGGCAAAAAGCCAAACACCTTTCAATCACGTCTAAAACAAGCGGAATTCCTTAGCACAATTCAAATAGTGCCATTCGCTGATGTAGCTGTCGAACGTTACGCAGAGATACGAATGGCGCTAGAGAGACGGGGCATGCCAATCAGTCAGCTTGTCATGCTTATCGCGTCGATTGCACTCGCAAACAATCTGATCCTCATCACACACAACACGCGAGAATTTAGCCGCATTGAGGGATTGCAAATCGAAGATTGGGAGATATAGGGGTTCGGCGTTCTCCCAAACCCCTTTTGATTCACGTTACCCTATCACATTCAGCGGGATCACATCCGCCGTCAGCAGCATGACCGTACTCACCCGCGCCGCGACAGTCTGCGCCATCGTAATGAACGCTTGACCCGCAGGGGAGTCCGGCGCAGTTACCGCCACTGGACGACCAAGATCGCCGCCCTTCCGCACTTCTGCATCCAACGGGATACGCCCCAAAAACGGAACGCCGCGCTGCTGGGCGAGTTTTTCCCCGCCGCCTGTCCCGAAGAAATCCCCCGCCATATTTTCAACAATGCCCAGAATCGGCACGTTGAGCGTTTCAAACATCGCCGCGCTGCGAAGTGCATCCCCCACCGCGACCTCTTGCGGCTGCGTCACAATGATCGCACCCGTCAGCGGGAATGATTGCGCCAGCGACAGCGGCGCGTCACCCGTTCCCGGCGGCAGGTCAACAATCATGTAGTCGAGTTCACCCCACTGCACATCCATGAAAAACTGTCGGATCGCCCCGTGCAGCATCGGGCCGCGCATGATCATCGGCTTGCTGGGGTCAATCAAGAACCCCGTGCTGATCACCTTTACGCCATACGCTTCCATCGGCACCATTTTGTCGCCAACCACTTTCGGGCGACCATGCCCCAATCCCGTCATCATCGGCAGATTTGGGTTGAGAATATCCGCGTCGATCAGCCCGACCCGCGCGCCCGCTTCCGCCAGCGCCACCGCCAGATTGGTCGATACCGTGCTTTTGCCTACACCGCCCTTACCGCTAGACACCGCGATGATGCTCCGCATGTTCACATCCAACCGCCCGCTGATATTGCGATCAGTCGGTACTTGTGCATCCCACTTGATTTGTAAGTGGTTGATCCCCGGCACTTTGCCGATCACAGCGGCGTTGCACGAATTCACGAACACGCCTTTCAGCGGGCACGCGGGCGTGGTCAGTACAATCGTGAAGTGTGCCGTATCCCCTTCAATTGAGAGATCGCGCACCATATTTAGCGAGACAATATCGCGGTGCAGCTCCGGTTCAATCACCGTCGCCAATGCCTTCATTACCTGTTGTTGTAAATCAGTCATGGGTTCTCCGCATATACCCTAATCTGCGATTTTTCAGAATGCACACAATCCGTAGGGGTTTGGCATGCCAAACCCGTTGGCGAACCGAACCCAATCCCAATTATTATAACCCACATGAGCATAACTCGTCAGTGACAAATCACACTTCTAGGGGCGCGCAACGAAACTTATTTCGCCTGTCGCCCACGCAGGAATTTTCACCGCGAAATCTAAACCCCGCGCTTGCGATCCCATCTGCCAACGACGAGTGGGACTCCCCCTCCCTGAATTCAGCTCAGGGGACGACAGCAGAAATTATTTCGCAATTGTAGTAGGGACAGGGCTTGCCCTGTCCGCGCCCGAAAGATAGCAAAACCGGAAAACGCAAGTGTTGTCCCGACGCGACAATTCGGTTTAGTGTCGCCCCATCAGCCCCTGAATTCGGAGAGGAGGTTGGGGGGAGGTTACTTTTCACCCCCGCCCAAACGCGAACTCTTTCGCCACAGCCCAATACCGCGAAAACCGTTTGGTATCCAATTCGCCATCATAATCGACCAGCGGCTCGACTTCCCACAATTCGACTTCTATCGCTTTTTCGATCTCCGCCGCAATCACCTTGAATCGCGGGCTGGGACTCGTCACCGTCGCCACTTTGACCGCGCCATGTTCTTTGGCAAACGCCAGCACTTCTGCCGCAACGTCCCCCCGCCGAATGATTACTGGCAGTTCAAGCAGGCATTCATACATAAACACAATGCGTTTTAAACTAATTTGCCACGATTCTAATAACGCATCATCCCAAACAAACAGCGCGGGCGATCCTTCATATGCAGTCAACGCGGGGTTATTTGGCGCGAGACAATCACCATGCACCCAAATAACAACTTTGTCAGCCATTTATCGCCGTCCTTTCGGTTTTTTGCCACCTTTATACGGGCGTGAACTAAATGGTCTGCTCGGATTATCTACCGGACGGGCAATCGACGCGGGCATATTCGGGAACAACTCGCGCTCGATTCGCTCATAACTGCCCTCAAAATCGCAGTGTCCATATAACGCACACCCTTTGCAGTAAATCCCGTTTGTGTTGCGTTCCACGTTCTCACGGTTGAAGATGTACGGTTTTTGGCTGAACGTACTCGCCACCCACTGCCACGATAAATTGTTACTCGCGGGATCGCCATCTAGCAGATGACTCAAAAACCATCGCGCCCCCGCCTGCCATTTGACACGCCGCCAATGCACCACATACGCTGCCGTCCACATGCGTGCATGATTATGCAGATAACCCGTTTCGCGCAGTTCTTTTGCAAACCCGTCGATACAGTTCAGTCCCGTTTTTCCCTCAGCAATATCCTCCGGCAGAAAATCCGCGTAATGATGCGCCGTGAATCCGGTTTTATAGTCCTCTTGATCGCTCCAGATACGTTCGCCAATGCGCGCATACACCCGCTGCCAGTAATCGCGCCATGCCAGTTCGTTGATCAGCTTTTCCGCATCGTTGCGGCGGCGGCGCACCTTGTCGAGCGCCTTTTCTCGTACTTCAACCAAGCTCACCACCCCGTAGCGAATATATGGCGAGAGCTTTGTCACCGCGCCGTGCAGCTTATTTCGCGTCTGCGCGTAAGTCTGCGGATCGATCCGCTCCATCAGCCGCTTAGCAGCAGCGCGCCCGCCTTTCACCTTGCTCACGTGGTCATCGACTGCCACCGCCTTCGGGAACTCCGCTTTCACATACGCGATCAGTTCATCCCTATTGGCAAAATCTCGCCGCATATCCTTCGTTTCTCTCATCTCACCCCTTACCCATTATTTCCCTTCGCTCAATAGTTTGTAAATTCTAACTCATCAATACTTCCTCAATGCTTGAGCGAAATAGATCGGACATCAAAGGACATGGATGACAATACTTCGCCATCCCCTTAACGCTTCTCCTCTCGTCCCAAATAAAAGAGGCGGACTCGCGTCCGCCCCTCATCACATCCATCTCCTAACGACTTACTTGTTCGCCTTCGCTTCGAGCGCCAATTTGCGCTCCAACGCTTCCTTGCGGCGGCGCAGCCGTGCGGTTTCGGGGTCTTCGCCAGTCGCAGCCACAGTGGCCACTTCTTGCACAGCCGCTGCGGCAGGCGTATCGCCGCTGGCAAACCGCATCTTCGCCACCTGATACGGTTCGGTATACGGCGTGGGCGTTTCCCCTTTCTTACGCAGCTCTTTCACCACGTCTGAATGTTCCCACGCGCCGCGATCCCGTGCTTCTTCATACACCGTTGTCGGCGCGATGCTCATCCAATAGCTGAAGGGCTTGCTCAACGCCTTCTTATCGAAGATGTGTGTTTCCGTGCGGTCATAGTCCGCCAGCTCATAATCGTGATCCATCTTGATCGCATCGAACGGGCAGAACTCCGCGCAGAAGCCGCAGTTCATGCAAATATCAATGTCGATGAAGAATGCTTCCGGCTGCGGGATCGGGCGCTTTGTCACGGGGTCTTCGCCGCGCACAATCCAAATACACTGCGGCGGACAAACCTTCGCGCAAATCCCGCATGATGTACACCAGTCCTGACCGGGACGCTCTGGATGATCCGGGTCTTCAGTCACAAGGAATGGAATAAACCGAAAACGTTCCGGCACAGCGATCTTTTCTTCAGGGTACTGCACGGTATACAGCCCTTTGGAATCCACGCTTTGCCGCTCTTGGAAGCTGTTGCCAGTGGTCGCCTTGCGCGCACCCAGTTTCACATCTTCCACATACGTATTCACGAAGTGTCTTATGGTGACACCCAAGCCTTTTAGTATGCCTAGTCCGTACATGCTTGCTCCTTCAGCCAGCTCTGAGCCTCTCAAAGTTTGCCAACCGCAATTAGAGACCTTCTGAAAGTCGGTGGTTTTCTCGTAGGGACGCGCAGCGGCGCGTCCGCTATGAGCAAGAAACGATTATCTCCAAACGGTCTCCTAGCGGTCAGTCTCGCCAAGCACGATGTCGATGCTGCCGAGGACGGCTACAACGTCTGCGACCTTTTGCCCCTTGCACATTTGACCAAGCGGCGTGAGGTTGATAAACGATGGTGCGCGAACATGATAGCGCCAAGGATTCTGTGGTCCCTTCGGGTCGCCCTGCGATACCACGTAATAGCCGAGTTCCCCCTTCGGGTTTTCAACGCGCCCATAAGCTTCACCCAGCGGCACGCGCGGCATGTAGATCGCCTTATTGCCCGCGAACACGCTTTCGCCTTGTGTGCGTTCCAAGCGCGGCAAAATCTGCTTAAGAATACGCACGCTCTCGCGCATCTCGTCGATGCGGATCAAGTAGCGGTCATAAATGTCGCCGTTGTAGCGCACCGCCACATCGAAATCGAGTTCAGGATAGATGCTGTACGGCTCAGCGCGGCGAATGTCATACGGCACCCCACTCGCGCGCAGCAGCGGACCCGCCGCGCTGTAGGCAATCGCCATATCGGCGGGCAAATACCCCACCCCAATCGTGCGCGTCTTGATAATTTCGCTGTCGGTCAGGAAATGATCGAGTTCGTCTATCGCCTTCGGAAGGCGTTCGCTGATGAGTTCCGTCAGGTACTCCATCGTGTTGAAATCGCGCACGCGATCATTCACAAGGTTCGCTACACTGTGAATCCGTTCGGGAATGTCTTTCGCCACCCCTTGGAAGCGCATATAGTTGGGCATCAAGCGGCTGCCTGCTGTCGCTTCAAAAAAGTCGAGGATGCGTTCGCGTTCAGCAATCGCATACAGCGCAGGCGTGAAGAACGCGCCGAGGTCATTGAGCAAAAAGCCAATCGCCCAAAAGTGATTGACAATGCGCGTCAGTTCAACCATCAGCACGCGGATGACTTCCGCGCGGTATGTTGGCGGTGTATAGCGTGCGCCCGCCGCTAGCAGTTGTTCCACCGCCAGCGCATAGCCAAGGTTGTTGCTCATCCCGCTGATGTAATCAAGGCGATCCGTGAACGGCATGTTGTGATTCCATGCGTTGCGTTCGCCAATCTTCTCGTGGTTGCGATGCAAATACCCCATCACAGGTTCAAGCGTCTCGATGGTTTCACCATTGAGCGTAATCACCATACGAAACACGCCGTGCGTGCTGGGGTGATGCGGACCCAAGTTGACCACTAGACGATCCGTCTTGATGCCCGCTTCGCTAAATTCATCCTCAACATCCACGCCCAAGCCCATCCCGCGATACAGTTTTTCTTCCGTCGTATCGTTCAGTCGGCTCAAGTCAAGGTCAGCCGGATATCGGACGTTCTTGCCAAAAGCGTTGAGTTCTTCAGCGCGCCGTGCCCATCCTTTCGGCCAACGGCTGTCAAACGGCTTTTGTTCCTGTTCGTAGTAGGCTTCTTTCCAGTCTTTCCGCAGGGGATGACCATCGAAACCTTCCCACAACAGAATACGTTTCAAATTCGGATGACCGGGGAATTTGATGCCATACAGGTCATACGCTTCACGTTCTTGGAAATCCGCGCCGGGCCACACATCGATCACGCTTGGCACTTCGGGGTTTTCGCGCGGGGTTTGCGCTTTGAACACCAACGCCGGCCCCCCCGTGATGCGGTAAGCGTGATACACCACTTCCATCGAGTCTTCCACGCCGAGATAATCCACGCCGGTCACACTCGATAAGTAGTTAAAACCTAGTTCATCGCGCATCGTGCGCGCTACATCGACCAGTTTCGCCCGGTCAACAATCACACCGCTGTATCCCTGCCGCGTATCATCTTTCACCGCGTCAGGATACTTATCCTTCAAATAGGCGATAGCGTTCTGCACATCGCCTGTATCAAGTTTGTTGGGAAGAATTGCCTGATCCGTCATGACATGAGTCCTTTATTCCGATTTGTTCTGCTGCGCGGCGCGTTTGCGAGCGAGTGCTTCTTCGCGCTTACGCAGACGCTCGGCTTTTTCAGGGTCAATGTCGGCGACAGCGTCGGCTTTCGGCGCTTCGACAGCAGGTGCAGCAGCAGCCGCTTCAACAGGCTTGGCTTCACCACCGATGTTCGGCAGTTCGCGCACACCAAACGGTTGTCCGGCGGCGGCACGCTGCGCTTGCTGACGGATGATCTCCATCTGACGCGGGTCAACAATATCGGGACCCAAAATCGGAATCGGAACGGGGTCAGACGGACCAACACCGTACCAAGGTACATCATCCAAATTTGCCAGCGATTGACCGTCAATCTTCTTTTGCAGCGCGATTAACCCGTACAAAAGCGCCTGTGGAGTCGGCGGGCATCCGGGCACATACACATCGACGGGCACATATTGGTCAATACCCGATACAACGTTATACCCTTCCTTGAAGGGGCCGCCGCCGCTGGCGCACGCCCCCATCGCCATGACGTACTTGGGTTCTGGCATCTGATTGTACAAACGCACAATCGGCACGACCATCTTTTTCGTGACCGTGCCGGAAACGATCATCAAGTCGGCTTGGCGCGGCGATGCACGCATCACTTCCATACCGAAGCGTGCAGTATCGTAACGGGATGCCGCCGTTGCGATCATCTCAATCGCGCAGCACGCCAACCCGAACAGTAGGGGCCACATTGACGAACGGCGGCTCCAGTTGTAAATCTTGCTGAGGCTGGTAATGGCGACATTGTTCTGCATGTCTGCCGGAATAGGAAATTCCGTGTTATGCAGTTCACTGAGGTTCAGTTCACTCATGTGGCGGTTACCTCTTCATACCACTCTCTAAGAATATCCTTGAGGATACCTTCATTGACCAACGCAGGGTCATCTGCGAAATTGGGAAGCGACACAATGAGCGACAACAACTGTTCCATGCCCACCAGTTCGACATCCACATCTGGGTACGCTTCTATCAAACTCAAGACAATTTCGTAAGAAGAGTCCCAGTACAAACCGTTTTGCATTGTCTTATTCTGAGATTTAACGCTTGTATACCTGCCATTTTACCGCAGTTTGCGCCAATTAACACAATCTCGATGAGCCTTATTCATACCGCACTCATCTTATGAAAATGGGCGAAATCAAATCGTTTCTACGTGACAATTACCCTTCTCGATTGTCAATCTGCGCGCGCTGCAATCTACCGCTGTAATCGATATAGACCGACTTCCACTCGGTAAAACTGTCGAGCGCCGTTTGCCCTGCTTCGCGCATTCCGTTACCCGTACCGCGCGTTCCCCCGAACGGGAACTGAATTTCCGCACCCGTCGTCCCGTGATTGATGTACACGATCCCCGTTGTCAAATCGCGGATCGCCCGAAATGCCGCATTCACATTCTCGGTGAAAATACTGCTCGACAATCCGTAGATCACGCTGTTGTTGACTTCAATCGCGTCTTCCAGCGACGATACTTCAATCATCGACAGCACCGGCCCAAAAATTTCTTCGCGCGCTACACGCATGTCACGGCTTACATCGGTGAAAAGCGTCGGCTGGAAGAAATACCCTTTGCTGCCTTCGCGTCCGCCGCCAATGGCGACTTTCGCACCTTCATCACGTCCAATGCGGACATAGCTCTCGACTTTTGACAGCGCCTTCTGGTTAACCAGCGGACCAACTTCGACACCATCTTCCAAGCCGTAGCCGACCTTCAAGCCTTTCGCCCGTTCGACAAGGGCTTCCGTCAGCTGCTTCTTGATTCCGCTTTGCACAATCAAGCGGCTCGTCGCTGTGCATCGCTGTCCCGTCGTGCCATACGCGCTCCATGTGATTGCCTTAACCGCCAATTCCAAATTCGCGTCATCCAGCACGATAATCGCATTCTTGCCGCCCATCTCAAGACAGACTTTCTTGCCAAGCGCCGCCGCGCTCTGGTAGACCTTCAATCCCGTATCCGTCGATCCTGTGAACGAAATCACACGTACATCCGGGTGATTGACCAGCGCTGCGCCGCTTTCACCTGCCCCGCATACCAGATTCAACACACCAGCGGGCAAACCGGCTTCCTCAAATACCTTGACGAATTCCGCCGCTGTATACGGGGTTTCTTCGCTCGGCTTCCACACGACACTGTTTCCCGCCACAAGCGCCGGAAGCATCTTCCAGCTTGGTACAGCCACCGGGAAATTCCATGGGGTCACTAAGCCAATAACGCCCACCGAATCGCGCAGCGCCATACCGAACTTATCCGGCATCTCAACAGGCGCGGTATACCCCAACATGCGCCGACCTTCGCCGCCCATGTAATACGCCATGTCGATAGCTTCTTGCACATCGCCGCGCGCTTCGCTCAAAACCTTGCCCATCTCTTGCGTCATCACGCGAGCGATATGTTCTTTGCGCTGCGTTAAAATTTCTGCGACTTTATACAGCACTTCACCACGACGTGGCGCGGGGGTCAGCCGCCACGCTTTGTATGCCGCTTTAGCCGCCTTCACCGCGTCATCAACATCAGCGGCGCTGCTTTTCGCAGCATAGGCGAGAATGTCTTCAGTTGCGGGATTGTAAGAAGCAAATGTCTCACCCGAACGCGCATCGACCCATGCGCCGTTGATATAGTTCTTGACCGCATCAACCATAAAAGTACACTTTCAGTTTCAAAAGGGTCACAAATGGAAGTGAGTATAGGGTGTGACCCCCGCACTTGTCAACGATTTCACAATGTCGTTTAGAGGATGCGCGCCCCACCATGCGCCACCGCAGTAGCCCGTGCCACGCTTTCGATTCCCGCGTTGTCGTATACCGTTTTCATCGCTTCAGACACATGACTCGCTACCTCGTCGCTGTCGCAGACCGCGCACAGCGTCGGACCCGCCCCGCTGATCGTCAACGCCAGTGCCCCCGCTTGTTT
Source organism: Anaerolineae bacterium (assembly GCA_034434595.1). Lineage (GTDB taxonomy): Bacteria > Chloroflexota > Anaerolineae > Aggregatilineales > Phototrophicaceae > Flexifilum. The sequence continues at coordinate 423,316 of DAOTZD010000003.1, read as the reverse complement.
CGCCGCAGCCCGCACTGCTTTGAGATAGGGCATTAAATGTTCGCGTGCGGGTTCAATCACCACATCACGTTCCATCGCAGCAGCCAGCAGTTCAATATCTCCACGATGCAGCGCGTGGATCAGTTGAGCAATCGCGGCGGTCTGCTGCACCATCGACTTCAGGGGGATTTCCTTCGGCAGTGCCGCTCGTGCTTTCGATGTCGGCACTTCTACATCTGGCGTGACCAGCGCAAGACATAGCTTTTGCGGCACAGGCAGTTGAAAAATCACATCCGCCGTCAACCCTGTCGCCAGTGTGATTCCGCCAAACAAGCACGGCGCAACGTTATCCGGGTGATACCCGCTGGCAACCGCTTCGCCATCCAAGCACGCGGGTAGCAGTTCCCCGCGAGTCAGCGGTTCGCCCATCAGCGCATTGACCACCAACGCTCCCGCGACAGCACTCGCCGCGCTGCTGCCCAGTCCACTTGCGGCGGGGAGTCCCTTGATGATCGTCAGCGCGATCCCGCGTTCACTCACGAGCCGTTCGATTTCCCCGCCGCACTTGATGACAGCCGCTCGCACCGCCGATTCCGCCGACACACAAGCGGTATTCTTCTTCGGTTCACGCGGCAATTTCCCGCTATCGCCTTCAATCTCGCGGATAAATATGCCGCGAGTTTCAGTCGTCCACTCTGCGCGGATCACGTCACCGGGTTCACTCAACGCCAGCCCCAACACGTCGAACCCAACGCCCAAATTGGCGACAGTCGCGGGTGCATAGGCTTCAGCAGTCGTTGTTATGGCGTGGTTGATCGTCATGGCGTTCGTTTTCCTGATTCTTTATGTCAATTGATCCGCTGTACACAAACTCGGTTCATTTTCACCCAATTTTGGTATCATGAACAGATATGAATTTCTGCATCCTTTGATCACGCTCAACAATCAACCATTTCTTAGGAACAGCCTTATGCACAGCCAATTGCAGTGTATCAACTGCGGCGCGCGCTACTTAATGACACAGGTCGTTTATGCCTGTGAGAACTGCGGCGGACTGCTCGATGTGATACACGACATGGAGTATCTCAAGCGCACGGTCAGCCGCGAACTATTCGACTCACGCTTGGGTACATTTGAAGCCCCATACAACAGCGGCGTGTGGCGCTATAAAGAACTCATCTATCCTGATGTGCCGGACGATCTCATCGTCAGCCGCCCCGAAGGCAATACCAACTTGTACAACGCGCCGCGGCTCGCAGCATGGGCAGGTTTGGACAAGCTCTATCTGAAACATGAAGGCGAAAACCCAACCGGATCATTCAAAGACCGCGGCATGACAGGCGGTGTAACTCAAGCTCGTGTGCTTGGCATGAACCGTGTAGCTTGTGCTTCGACGGGCAACACTTCTGCGTCGATGGCAGCTTACGCCGCATGGTGTGGCATTCAAGGGATCGTTCTACTGCAAAACCAGCAGATCGCCATTGGCAAGCTCTCGCAAGCCATCGCCTATGGCGCGACGTGCATCCGCACTCCCGGTGACTTTGATGCAAATCTTGCGCTCGTCAATTCGCTTTCGCAGTTGGGTATCTATGTCCTCAACTCGATCAACCCTTTCCGCTTGGAAGGTCAAAAATCAATCATGTTCGAGTTGATCCAGCAGTTGCGCTGGCAAGCGCCCGATTGGATCGTCGTTCCCGGCGGCAACTTGGGCAACAGTTCCGCGTTTGGAAAAGGTTTACACGAGCTTTTCCGCCTCGGTTTAATCGACCACATTCCACGTTTAGCGATTATTCAAGCTGAAGGCGCGAATCCGTTGTACCGTGCCTATCAAGGCGGTTTTGCCGAACTCGTCCCCGTCCATGCCGAAACCGTTGCCACTGCCATCAAGATCGGCAATCCAGTTAATTACCCAAAAGCTGTTCGCACGCTCGAATGGACGGATGGTGTAGTCGAACAAGTCACCGACCAAGCCCTAATGGAAGCTAAATCTCGCATCGATGCTGCCGGAATTGGCTGCGAACCTGCGTCTGGCTGCACCCTAGCGGGCATTCGCAAATTAGTCGAAAATGGTGTGATCAAACGCCACGAAACTGTCGTTGGTGTGCTAACTGGGCATGTTCTCAAAGATGCCGATGCGACCATCAACTATCATCAAGATCGCATCCCTGATGTGCACCCGGTCAATCCAAATCATATTCACGACGCGGATGCCACGCTCGATTCGATTAGCGCGGTCCTATCTTCAATCTAATCTGTGGAGGGGATGGCGCACAACAGTTTGGTACGCCAATCCCCACACTTAGCCTACTCCACCAGCCCCACATCGAAACTTTCAAACCACTGCTGATCCAGTCTCTCAAGCGTGCCGTCTGCCCGCATCGACTCCAACGCCTGATTAAATGGATCAAGCAGTTCAGATTCCTTCGGGAACACCAGCGCAAGCTGATCTTCAAACAGCGGTTCGCCCATCACCTGAAAATCTGCCGGAAACAGGTCTATCGTCGTCTGTGCGAACTGTTCATCAACTACCACCGCCGCGACCTCACCGGAACGCAGTGCTTCGACCAACACATCGAAGTCATTGGTATACGCGATGACATTTTCTACACCTACGAGTTCGCTGGCGATGGTGAAATTCGTCGTTTCTTCAAACGCGCCGACTTTTACTTCGCCTGATGCTGCCAATTCCGCCAGCGAAGTTGCATCGCTAAAGCGTGTTTCGTCAGATCGTGTGACCATCAACTGCCGTGTCACTTGATACGGCTCAGAGAAATCGACGATCAAGCGGCGTTCTTCGGTGATGCTCGCGCCATCCGCGACGACATCATATTCAAGGTTCGCCAAGCGTTCGAAAATGCCTTCCCAATCGGCTTCGACAAACACAGGGGTGCAGTTCAAGCGCGTGCAAATCTCGCGCAGCGCATCATAATCCCACCCTGCCCCTTCACCTGCTTCGGTGATGAAATTGAACGGCGGATAAGCATTCTCAACAGCGACACGGACTTCACGCCCGCCCAAATCCGGTAGGTCGAACGTTTGCGCCGCTGGCGATTGCTGCTGTGATGAAAGGGTTAAAAGTATCGCTGCTGCTATTGCAACTACAGCAATCACTACCGCGGCAAAGATAACAACTGTTGAACGTTTCATAGTGTTCGATCCCATCCCTTTAATTGGAACGACGATGCACCTCTATAACTGTAACGTTCCACACCCTACCGCACAATTTAAGATTTCAAACGAATTCTTGTGCAATTTTGCGTCGAATTCGCCTAAATTCCTGCTAACGCCTGTTCCAAATCGTCTAGCAGATCATCCGTGTCTTCAATGCCTACCGCAAATCGCACGAGATTGTCTTTCATGCCGAGCGCCAAGCGTTCTTCTGTCGTCTTTTCGTAGTAGCTCATCAGCGCCGGCTGTTCGATCAAACTCTCCACCCCGCCCAAACTCGGCGCGATATACGGAATGTGCAAACGGTCAATAAAATTGCTTGTCGTTTTGAGGTCGCCCGCTACTTCAAATGTCACCACGCCGCCAAAACTGCCCATCTGCTCGGATGCAATCGCATAATCAGGATGCGAAGGCAGACCCGGATACCACACGCGCTCAATCTTCGGGTGACTTTCGAGATACTGCGCTACCGCCAGCGCGTTTGCGTTCTGCTGACCCATCCGCACGCCCAGCGTCTTGATCCCGCGATCCAGCAGATACGCCGCATGTGGATCGACTACGCCGCCTAATACGCCGCGTGCGTCACGCAGTGCCTTAATACGGTCACCGCGCCCCACAACGACCCCCGCCAAAATATCGTTATGCCCACTCAAATATTTGGTGGCGCTGTGCAGCACAAAATCGATTCCCCACTCCAAAGGACGTTGATTGATCGGCGTGGCAAACGTGCTGTCGATCAATGTGAGGACTTTATGCGTCTTGCCAATTTCCCCGATCTTCTCCAAATCTGCAACTCGCAGATACGGATTCGTCGGGCTTTCGCTGATGATTACGCGCGTTTTCTTCGGGATAATCGCCGCTACCATCGCGTCGTAATCGCCCATCGGCACAACGGTTGTTTCGATGCCAAACTTCTTGAGGAAGGTTAAACAGAACTGCCGCGTGCGGCGATAACAGTCATCCGTGATCACGATATGCGCGCCGCTTGGCAAAATGGTCAGCAGCAGAGAAGTAACCGCGCTCATCCCCGACGCATACAGCACCGCGTCATCGCCGCCGTCCAGCGCGGCTAACTTGCGCTCAACCGCCGCAACCGTTGGATTGCCATACCGCCCGTACTCTTCTCGATCCGCGCCATCACCCCACGTCTTACGCTCCATAAAGTCGATCAGTTCTTGCGTATCACGGAACGTATAGGTTGCTGTTTGCACAACCGGTGTTGTCAGCGATCCATACGCTTTGCCGCGCTGCACACCGCCATGAACCGCGCGCGTGCTGCCGCCAACCGAAGGCGATTCGGCTTCATCCTCGAACTCGGTTACATCTTCCAACGCATCTTCCACGTTTTGATTGAGTTTTTTGAAAGTGGTCATCATTGTCTCCCACATATTCACACGGCTGTCTACATCGGCATACTCACAAACCCGCTCCAGAGCGATGAACGTAAATGGGAGATGAAATAAAAAAGACTTCGGCGAGAAGTCTTTTGTGAGGCAAACCTAGAGAGAATGTGGGGGCAAAATACATAAAACCTGACCGCACACACTCAAGGTGCGCTCTCATCTTCCAGTTCATTACTGACGGACTTGGCACCCTTCCTAATCGCTTGGTCAGGGGGTTGCCGCGGTTTCAACGAGCCGTTCTCTCCACCGCTCTGGATAAGAGTTTGCAATATGAGGTTGTTAAACGACATTGGCAACTACAGTAGCATAACTTCTGCGCGCGCGCAAGCAGTTCGCTTATTGCAAGAATCAAGTGTCCCTTCCAGATATAAATCTCTCAACTTCGGATATACTTAAATCGTGCGTAGCTTGCCATCAAATGAACACAGACCGATACACTGCCGGAATACAAGTTCATGGAACACAAGATCAGCATTATGGTGATGAGTGGCGTAGAAGATGGACAGCTTCATACGTGCGCCACAGCCAACAATGATGGCTTACTCGAATTAGACAACGAGGCGTGGGTGCTTCGCTTAGGTCGGCACGCAGATAACGACATCTGCATTCGCAATGATACCTATGTCTCGCGGTATCACGCCCGCCTACACTGGCGCGATCATCGCTGGTGGCTCGAAGACTGCAACAGCCGCAATGGAACCTTCGTCGAAGACCGCGTTGAAGATGCGCGCGTGTTCGGCACAATCCCCGTTGAAATCAACCAGCTTTTTTGTCTCGGTCACACATGGCTGCGTATTCAGCCGCCGGAAGAATAGCCCATGTTCAACATCGCGCTGCGCGACATCCTGATCAACGCCAAGCAAGAATCCTTCCGCATGTACCACTACTATCTTGGCGTAGAGCATCTATTCATCGGGCTGCTTGAGATTCAGGGCGGGCTAACGCGAAGTTTGATCGAAGCGCAGGGGCTAACAGCAGATTACGTCATTGACGCTATCCGCAGGCAAACGGGAAAAGGATCGCAGCAGCGGTTATGGGCGGGAATCCAGCATACGCCCCGCGCCAATATCGTCATGAGCATTGGTAATGATCTTGCGCTTGAAGATGGTCGCCAAGAAATGAATGAACGCGACCTGCTGATCGCCATCCTTGAAGAAAACGACAGCATCCCCATTCGCGTTATGAGAAAATTGGGGGTCGATCTCGAAATGCTCGCCCGCGAATCGCGCACGTTCGTCCCCGATTACACCAACAGCCATCCTTACGTGCAAATTGACTACAGTCCCGATTTTCCGGTCAGTCCCGCGCTCAACGAAAATCAATTGTTCATTCTGCGGCGCATGTTCGATGAATACAGCCAGATTCGTGTCGAGCGCCGCCTAACAGGGGGCTACACACAAGCGTTGATCGCGCTCGTCACCCCCAAACAGGGAGATGGTTCAGAAGATGCGCCCGTCGTTGTCAAAATCGACAGCGCCGATCTCATTCTCGATGAAGCGATGCGTTATGACCAGTACGTGAAAACATCACTCCCCCCGCTGACCGCCCGCTTGGAAGAAAAACCCACTACCGCCGAAAGCACCGATCTTGCTGGGCTTAAGTACACCTTTGTTGCAGGAGTCAACCGCACCGAGCAAAACTTGCGTTTAGGTGCGCGCGATCTCGGCATCCAGCGCGTGGGGAGATGGCTGCAAGAAGAACTCTATCCCTATTTTGGGCGAACATGGTGGCAGGCGCGCAAACCCTATCGTTTTCAGGTCTGGCAGGAATACGATTGGCTGCTCCCGCCGATCCTAACGCTTGAATACGCGGGCGAAGAACCGAGTTCAAGCATTCAACATGTCTTGCGCGACCCGATTCGCCGCCGCAAGCTGACCGAACTCGAATACGGCGATCTCGTCGCTGTCGAAAATTTTAGTGTGCAGCGCGTCTACCCCGAAAAAGACATGATCCAAATCGCCATTGGTAAAGGCTCAGAAGCGGCAAAGCGCGCCTATAAGATCAATGTCAAGAATATCAATTTGGCGCAAAATGCTTACTATCGCGGTGAAACACTCGAACGCATCATGGGGCGCGTGTGGAAAAACCGCGAAGAACTGCTTCAGCATGCAGCGGGTGAAATCTTCCCCACTTTTGACACCCGTGCCGACCACATCCCCGGTATTCCCGAAGTCGAAAAACTGCCGAATCCGCTGCTCGCCTACGAAGACCTGCTCGAACTCCACGTCAACGGCTCGCTAAGTAAAATTCATGGTGATCTGCATCTAGGCAACATCCTTGTTGGACCAAACGAAAGCGCCTTCTTGATTGATTTCGCGCAAACCCGCGATGGTCACGCGCTCTTTGACTGGGCAACTCTCGAAATCAGCTTGATTAACGACTTGATTGTGCCTGTCGCCGGACAAGAGTGGACGAACGCAGCGCAGATCGCGCGCTGCGTCTATGCCATTAATCGGGGCGCGGCATTACCCAATGTGCCGCCGGAACTTGCCGAGTCATTTGCGCCGCTGCAAGCGGTACGCGATATTGTCAATGAATGTCTCGCCAAGCAGGACAAATGGGCGGAATACTTCGTCGCGCTGACAATGTGCAGTTTGCGCGCTGTCACATGGGACACCATGAGCATCGGTGGTCGCCGCGCCATGCTCTTGATTGCGGGGTTGGCGCTGCACGAACTCCGTGCGCGCCCCACTCGCTCCACTCCCGGCGCACGCACGCCGAGCTACTTTGAAGACTCAAACGACACGGACATCACATCATAAAGTCAAAGTTCATCCACTGATTTTTTACAATCTTTTACAAAAGTTCCCCGAAACTTTTTCCCCATTTTCGACTCGGTATACGTGTTCGGTCATCAGTGACCGAACCTTAGACCATCTATCTCTATCGAATTTGAGGAAACAACATGACTGCAATTGTGAAACCATACATTCTGCTCCGTTTGCTCACTGCGTTAGCGCTTGCGTTGGGCACAGTCAATTCGTTAGCAGCAAATGCCCAAGCAATGCAGCCCCCACCCGCTGTAGTCGATGACGACGACTACGACGACGATGGTCTCATCAATGTCGTGGATGCCGACGATGACAACGACGGTATCGACGACACAGCAGATAGCGATGATGACAATGACGGAACGGACGATCAATTCGATCTTGACGATGACAACGACGGCGTAGCAGATCGGGAAGACGAAGATGACCAAGATGGTGACGGTATTGATGACGGCATAGATACCGACGACGATAACGACGGTATTGACGACATCACCGATACCGACGATGACAACGATGACATCGACGACACGGCAGACAACGACGATGACAACGACGGTATCACCGATGAAGACGACATCGATGACGTTGATGATTTTGATCAAGATGGGTTAGATGACCTGCAAGAATCCGACGATGACAATGACGGAATCAACGACTTCACGGATACCGATGACGACAACGACGGTATTACTGATCTTGATGATGCAGACGACGACAACGACGGCATCACTGATAGCTTTGACGATGATGACTTTGATCGCGATTACATCAGCGATGATGCCGATACTGACGATGACAATGATGGCATCGATGACTCGCAGGACCTTGATGATGATAACGATGGTATTGAAGACTTCTACGACGTGGATGATGACAACGATACTGTCGATGACATCAACGATGTGAACGACGATGATGACTTTGATGGCGATCTATTCGATAACACTGTCGATACTGACGACGACAACGATGGCATTGACGACACCGCCGATACCGATGACGACAACGATGGCATTGACGATATTTCCGATACCGATGACGACAATGACACATGGGATGATGAAATCGACGATGCCGACTTCGATGATGACGGAATCGACGATTTGAACGATATGGATGACGACGACGACAATGTAGCGGACTTGGATGACGATGATGATCTTGACGATGACAACGATGGCATCTCCGATGAGGAAGATGATTTCGATGACAGCGCGGATGATCAAGGTGACGACGGCGGTGACGACGACGGCAGCGATGACGACGGCAGTGACGACGGCAGCGATGACGACGGCGGTGACGATGGCGGCAGTGACGATGGTGGCGGTGATGACAGCGGCGGTGACGACAGCGGCGGCGATGACGACGGCGGTGATGACGACGGCGGCGATGACGACGGCGGTGATGACTAATTAGCCAGCACTGATCACACAGCTTATGTAACTAGAGAGTCCGGTGAGGCATATTCCACACCGGACTTTCTAGTTTGATCACTACTGCATTGCACTGCTTACATCAGCATCAAGGCGACTCAACTAGAGTCATGTATTTCTTGAGGATCGGCAGCAGCGTTTCCGGCTCAGGCATTTTATCCGGCGTAGTTGTGCGATCCGGCATCGGGATTCCCACTTCTTGAAAGAACCGACGCATCGGTTCAGCCGGTTCGTACAGCCGAAGCATTCGCCCTACACCATCTCCAACATTCTTGAAGCCATGCGGCACGTTGGCGGGAACTTGCACAACGTCACCTACCATCGCCCGTATCGCATATTTCGCGCCGTGTTCATCCTGACCGTAAATCTCAAAAACGCCGTCCAACACGTAGAAGGTTTCTTGGGGTTCATGGGTGTGCAAGAACCATGGCCCCCCGCCCGGCTGACTGACAACCTCCACAGCGAAGTACGCGCCGTTGGTTTCGTCACCTGTCACTTTGAAAGTGATGATGTCTCCAATCACAAAGTACGACTCCCCATCCGCAGCCTTGATCGAGAAATGCTTATGTGCCATCATCACCCCCGTTGAAACCCACCTGCGCCGCTTAAATCTTCGCCATCACCGCCTGCGCGAATTCACTTGTACTCACAAACGACGTTCCGCGTGGCGCAATATCCGCCGTGCGCGCGCCATCTGCTAACACTGCTTCAACCGCATTTTCAACCGCTTTGGCTTCTGCTTCCAAATTCAGGCTGTAACGCAGCAGCATCGCCGCGCTCAAAATTGATCCGGTTGGATTTGCCTTCCCTTGTCCCGCAATATCCGGCGCAGACCCGTGAACGGGTTCATACAACCCGATTCTGTCCGATCCCAGCGATGCTGATGGCAGCATTCCCAGCGATCCCGCCAGCACCGAGGCTTCATCGCTCAAAATGTCTCCGAACATATTGCTGGCAACCAGCACATCAAACGACGAGGGACGTGTGAGCAGGTGCATCGCACACGAATCGACCAAGACATGTTCCAACGCCACATCGGGATAATCCTCATGCACTTTCGTCACCGTGCGCCGCCACAAGCGCATTGAAGCCAGCACATTCGCCTTATCCACAGATGCGACTTTCTTGCGCCGCCCTTGCGCCGCGCGGAAAGCAATATGCGACACACGTTCAACTTCTGGCACGGTGTAGTATTCGGTATCAAAGGCGCTTTCCCCGTCGCCCTGTTCCTGACGCTGACCAAAGTAAATCCCGCCCGTCAGTTCGCGCACGAACAGCATATCCACACCTTGCAGCAGTTCAGCGCGAAGCGGGGCATATTGCGCCAGCGCGGGATACGCTTTCACGGGGCGCAAATTGGCGAACAAGCCAAAATGCTTGCGGATCGCCAGCAGACCTTGTTCGGGACGCACCGCTGCCGTGGGATTGTCCCACTTGGGACCGCCTACCGCGCCCAACAAAATCGCATCGCTCGATTCCCCCAAGCGCAGAGTCTCGTCAGGGAGTGATGTCCCTGTTTGATCAATGGCGATACCGCCGATCAACCCTTCTTCAAACGAGAAGTCATGCCCAAATTTGCTTGCCACGTGCGAGAGAACAGCGACGGACTGCGCGGTCACTTCCACACCAATCCCATCGCCGGGGAGTACAGCAATTTTCGCTTTCGTCATCGTGATAACCTTCAGGTGGTGTGCAGTCTTGTTGACCGCCCGATACTACCACACCGGAAGGCAGTGTTACACCAACAACCAAAGAATAAGCCGGGCAGAATCCACCCCAACAAAGAATTAAGAGATGTGTCCTTTGTGTCCCGTTTTGAGGGGGTTTGGGACACAAACCGTTATATCTTTATGGTTCGTTAATTCTTTGAGTGAAGCGAAGTGCTGAAATCTTAAGTAAAGGGGCGAAATGAAGCATTTGGGCAGATTGGTGGGACACATATTTCACGGAAATGTGTCCTATGCGCGGGCGGAGCAACAATAGCGGGACATATGCCCCACCCGCTGTGGCACACCCGCTATTTACTTAATGTACTGGGCTTCAGTTTCTTCAATCAGCTTGCCTAGCCAATCCATGAACACTGTGCCGCCTGTGCCAATTGGGTTGGCAACCTTTTCAAAGATATACACCGTCGCGTAGTGATAATGCAGCTTGCGGAATTCCAACACCGCGCGCAAACATTCATTGTACACATCCGTTAGCGCGCGATTTTCCGCATGACTCAGCACAAAATCACGAATCCCCGCTTGACGCATGTGCAGGATAAATTCACGGTGCGGCTTCGGCATGTAATCACGCATGATTTCGAGATGATGCATTAAGCCTGTGCGCTCATGTTCCAAGCCGAATGCCGCGACGAGTGCCGGGACAATCGAACTCTGTGCGCCTGTTTGACCTCTAAAGCTTTGCGGAGTGCCGCCGTACTCATCTACACCTTCGTACACCACCTCATTAAAACCAAAAATGTACGGGCGCACGTTGAAGTAATACACATTCGAGTCGCAGTTCTCTGGCATCCGTTTAAACGTGCTCATCATCCGCTGCACGCTGCCATACACTTGTCCCAAAGCGTTCACAACGCCATCAACATCGCCGCGAACGGCTGCCGCTGCCGCCGCTTGAATCCCCAGCAGTGCCGCCGCTGCACGTGCTTCAATATCTACGTGGATGAGAATAAACCACGCTTCGTCTTTATTGCCCAAAAATTTCTGTGTCAGCCGCAAATTATCGACGACAATCCCACCGTCGGGATCAACGCGCGCCCAGTTGTTTAGCACATAACCGGAATATGACAAAATCGGTGGACGTTCCACCAGATGCGACAACTGCACCAGCGGAACCGCCACCCCCGCCGGAATTCGATTTGCTGCGGGCTGATTTGTCGCGTACACAAATGAACTCGCGAAATAGGAATAGATTTGCATCAAGCGTTCAACCGCGTGAAACGGCACACTTTCGCCATTCAACCCGCGCATGTCGTAAACAGGCAGCGCATCAAGCACATCACGCACACGTCCACTCGCCAGCAGCTCCGGCAAATCAGCGGCGATACTTTCGATGTGTTCCAGCATATCTCGCTCAAGCGGCAAATCGATTCCGCTGCTGCTCAATTTCGCAACCGGATCAGGATGGATCAAAAAGCCGCGATCTTCCCAGATATTCCAACAAGTCTGTGTTCCAACAACCGCTTGCGTCACGTTTCCCCCCTAAATGGATAACTTACAAATACCGCTTCACCAAATTATACAAACGGATACGCATCGCGGTCTATGCAGAATGTATGAATGAAAACAGGGCAGCATGTTTATTTATGCTGCCCCGTAAACATTGACTTCCGATGCCGAACTTCTACTATGAAGTGGTTTAATTCGCTGCCTGATTCACCGCTTTGCCAACCGACAGTCCATATTCTACGCTGTCCGCAAGTGCCAACCAACTCGCGATGATGATGTTATCGCCCGCCCCGACTGTACTCCAGCGATGATCGCCGTTCTGCGTGTCAATCAACACGCGGGTGATTGCCGCTGTGCCATTGTTGCCGTCAAGAATACGCACCTTATAGTCCGCCAGTTGGAAATCGGCAATTTGTGGATATACAGGCATCAACGCCTTTCGCAGCGCAAGGTCAAGCGCGTTGACTGGACCTACACCCTCAGCGGCGGTATGCACGACATCACCGTCAATCTCTAACTTCACCATCGCCTCAGCAACGGAGCCGCGACCCCGCCGTTCTTCCACAATCACGGTGAAGTCTATCAACGTGAACAGCGGCTTGTACCCCGGTTTGGCACGGTGCAGACGAATGGCAACCGATGCTTCCGCGCCTTCAAAAACAAATCCTTTGTTCTCCAACCGCTTGATGTCATCGAGCACCTTCACCGCTTCAGCTTGTGATATGTTCAGCCCGAATTCTTCGGCTTTGCTTAACAGGTTGCCCTGTCCACTTAAGTCGCTGACGAGAATCCGCATTTCGTTGCCGACGAGTTCAGGATCGATATGCTGATAGCTCTGCACATTACGGCGCATCGCCGCGACGTGAATTCCCCCTTTGTGCGCGAACGCGCTTTTGCCCACATACGCAAGATGATGATCCGGCGCAAGGTTGGCAATTTCTGCAACTGCCCGCGACACATGCGCGAGATGCCGCAGCGCCCCATCAGGGACACAGCGATACCCCATTTTCAACTCAAGGTCAGGGATGATGCTGCACAAGTTCGCGTTGCCGCAGCGTTCGCCATACCCGTTGATCGTCCCCTGTACATGCACAGCGCCCGCGCGCACCGCCGCCAGCGTATTCGCCACCGCTAATTCACCATCGTTGTGCGTGTGCGCGCCAAATGGCGTGTTCGGAAAGGCATCGCGCGCTTTGAAGAACAGTTCCGCCACTTCCCACGGCATCGATCCGCCGTTGGTATCGCACAGTACGATCACGTCCGCGCCGCCATCTTTTGCCGCCAGCAGTGTTTCAAACGCATATTCCAAATCGAGCTTCGTCCCATCGAAGAAATGTTCCGCGTCGTAGATCACTTCTTTTCCGAGTGATTTCAAATACGCGATACTCTCGCGGATCATGCGTAGATTTTCTTCCGGCGTAGTTTGCAGCACTTCGGTGACGTGCAGCATTGAAGTTTTACCCACCACGGTGACGACAGGCGTATTCGCATCGACCAGCGCCTTGATATTGGAATCGACTTCGGGCGCGACACCCTTGCGGCAGGTCGATCCAAATGCCGCGATCTTGGCATTCTTCAGCGGTATTCCACGCACCGCGTCGAAATATGCCGCGTCCTTTGGGTTTGAACCGGGCCATCCGCCTTCGATGTATGCCACGCCGAGATTATCGAGCAGTTCAGTCACACGCAGTTTGTCGGCAACGGACAGCGAAATGCCTTCACGCTGCGTGCCGTCGCGCAGGGTCGTATCATAGATGGCGACTTTCATTGACATTCCTTTGTCCGTTCCCCACTTTGCCTATGTCGTGACGACACGCCCCTCATGGGTCGCTTCGTATTCGGCGGTCTTGTCGCTCAAACTTAGCAAAAATCCAAGCTGATCCACCCCATTGAGCAGGCAGTGTTTAGAAAACCCGTCAATCGGGAATGTAACTTTGCGCCCGTCAGGCAGCGTGACCGACTGTGCCGCTAAATCAACAGTCACTTGTGTATTGGGGTCTTCTTCCGCAAGGCTGATCAACTGGCGGTGCGTTTCTTCATCCACCACGACAGGCAGCAGCCCATTTTTGAGCGCGTTGTTGCGGAAAATATCGGCAAAGTACGTGCTGATCACGGCTTTGAAGCCCGCGCCCATCAGCGCCCAAGGTGCATGTTCGCGCGAACTCCCGCACCCGAAGTTATGCCCGCCAATCAACACTGCCGCGCCCGCGTGTTCAGGTTTATTCAGCACAAAATCGGGCTTGGGCGATCCATCGCTTTCATAGCGCCAATCGCTGAAGCACGCCGCGCCCAACCCCGCCTTATCGGTCACTTTGAGATAACGCGCAGGGATAATCTGATCGGTGTCGATGTCGTTGATGGGAAGCGCGACGATTTTTCCCGTAAATGTCTTGACAGGTTCCATGTTATGCGTACTCCCGTTCGCCTACGACTTCACGCGGGTCTGTAATCACGCCGCGCAGCGCGGTTGCTGCTGCTGTGAGTGGGCTGGCAAGGAAGGTGCGCCCGCCTTTGCCTTGACGACCTTCAAAGTTTCGGTTGCTCGTGCTGACCGCATACTGCCCCGGCGCAAGTTGATCGCCATTCATGGCGATGCACATCGAGCATCCCGCTTCGCGCCATTCCGCGCCCGCTGCCTTGAATACTTCATCTAGTCCTTCGGCTTCCGCTTGGCGCTTGACCTGCTGCGATCCCGGCACGACCATCACGCGCACACCTTCGGCGACCCGTCTGCCGCGCATAATTTTGGCGGCTTCGCGCAAATCGCCAATGCGCGAATTTGTGCAGCTTCCGATAAATACCACATCAATCGGCTTGCCAAGCAGCGGCTGGTTCGGCTGCAAATCCATGTACTTAAGCGCCTTATCGAGCGCGAGTTTTTGACTCACATCGCTCAATTTGTCAGGATCGGGCACAGTCGCGGTGATCGCCATCCCCATACCCGGATTTGTTCCATAGGTAATCATCGGGACGAGTTCATCAGCGTTCAACACAACTTCGGCATCAAAAACCGCGCCTTCATCAGTGGGTAAGGTGCGCCAATACGCGACAGCTTTATCCCACGCTTCGCCCTTTGGCGCGCGCGGACGACCCTTGATGTATTCGAAGGTGGTGTCATCTGGCGCGATCATCCCCGCGCGCGCGCCGCCTTCGATGCTCATATTGCAGATCGTCATGCGACCTTCCATCGATAGGTTGCGGATGGCTTCGCCCATGTATTCGAATACATAGCCTGTGCCACCGCCCACACCAATCTTTGCGATGATCGCCAGAATGATGTCTTTCGCGGTCACGCCTTCGTGCAAACGCCCGTTGATGCGAACCGCCATCGTTTTCGGCTTGCTTTGCAGCAGTGTTTGAGTCGCCAGCACATGCGACACTTCGCTTGTGCCGATGCCAAACGCCAACGCCCCGAATGCGCCGTGTGTGCTGGTGTGGCTGTCACCGCACACGATGGTCATGCCCGGTTGAGTCAGACCTTGTTCGGGACCAATCACATGCACAATCCCTTGATTTTCCGTGCCGAGATCGAACAGCGGAATGCCAAAGTCGGCGCAGTTTTTACGCATCACGTCCAACTGTGCCGCCGCCATGCTGTCGGTTACGGGAATTAAGCCGTCCAAACCACGCGGGGTGGTCGGCGTGCTGTGATCCATCGTGCCGAGCGTGCGATCCGGGCGGCGTACTTTCAACCCTTGTTCGCGCAGCACGGTGAACGCTTGCGGCGATGTGACTTCGTGGACAAGGTGCAGGTCAATGTAGAGCACCGCAGGCAGATCATCCGTCTGCGGTTGGACGAGGTGCGCGTCCCATACTTTCTCGAAGAGTGTTTTTGGTGTCATCGTTCCTCTATGGTGTTGGTTTATCGTCTTCACAGACGGATGTAGGGGCGCGTGCGAAATTCCGTTTCGTCCATCGCGCCCGCCGCAATAACGGGGGCATATATGCCGCCCCTACAAACGCCGCGTTGATTTGTCTATTTATCGTGATACCGCGACAGTTGCTGCGTCGCCTTCGGGCTTCTTTTCGCCCAAACCTACCCCCGCGATCATGCGGTTGAGCGCCGCGAGATAGGCTCGCACGCTCGACACGATGATGTCGCTGTCCGCGCCATAACCGCCAAACGAACGCTTCGCATCTGGCGTGCTGATGCGTACCGTCACTTCGCCAAGCGCGTCGATGCCTTCGGTAACGCTGTGAACGTTGTATTCGATGAGCGTGTTCGGAAGTTTCACCGCTTGATCAACTGCGCGATAGCACGCATCGACAGGACCCACGCCAACAGCGGCTTGAATAATTTCTTCGCCTTCCATCGTTTGCAATTTAACCGTGGCGGTTGGCATTCCCATGGTGCCGCATACGACTTGCATATCCACCAGCTTGAAAAATTCTTGCGGACGGGCAAGCTCGTCGGTCATCAACGCTTCAAGGTCAGCATCGGTGACGTTCTTTTTCGCATCCGCCAGTTCTTTAAAACGTTCAAATACCGTCTGAAGCTGCTCTTTGTCGAGTTCGTAGCCCAGTTCTTGCAGACGAACTTTCAGCGCGTGCCGCCCACTGTGTTTGCCCAACACCAAGCGGCTTGCCGTCCATCCAACGCTTTCCGGGGTCATGATCTCGTAGGTGCTGGCGTTCTTAAGCATCCCGTCTTGGTGAATCCCTGCTTCGTGCGCGAACGCATTCGCGCCCACAACTGCTTTGTTCGCCTGAACGTGCATCCCCGTGTAGTTGCTGACCATGCGGCTGGTCTTGACGAGTTCTTTCGTGTTGATGTTCGTCCGTAAATTGTAGTAAGGTGAGCGTGTGTGCAGCGCCATCACGACTTCTTCAAGGCTGGTATTTCCCGCGCGTTCGCCAATGCCGTTGATCGTCACTTCGACCTGCCGCGCACCAGCGCGCACACCCGCCAGCGTATTCGCTGTCGCCAAGCCCAAATCGTTGTGACAGTGAACCGACCAGATCACGCCGCTCCCCGCGCCCCCGCCCGGTGTTTCCGCGATCAAATTCGAGATGGTTTCATACCATTCCATCGGCGTGACATAACCCACCGTATCAGGGATGTTGAGCGTGGTTGCCCCGCACTCAATTGCCAGCGCGCACACTTCAATCAAAAACTGGGGATCAGTGCGCCCCGCATCCATCGGGCTAAATTCCACATCCGCGCATAAACTCCGCGCCAGCGTGACCATCTTGCGGATCACGCCAAGCGCCTGCGGTTTGGTTAACCCCGTTTGATATTGCAGATGAATGTCACTTGTCCCCAAGAACGTGTGGATGCGCGGTTTGGCAGCATATTTCACGCCTTCCCAACACGCGAGAATGTCCTTCTCAACAGCGCGCGCTAAGCCGGCAATCGTAGGACCATCCGCTGTGCCAACTTCTTTAGCGATGCGCGCCACCGCTTCGAGATCGTCGGGCGATGCTGCCGGAAAGCCCGCTTCGATGATGTCCACGCCGAGCTTGGCAAGCTGCCGCGCGATTTCGAGCTTCTCGGCGCTGCTCAATGTTGCGCCGGGGCTTTGTTCACCATCGCGCAGCGTCGTATCAAAAAACAACACTACATTGGGGTCAATCGCACTTTCAGGCATGGTTGCTATCCCTAAACAGATACTCGTCCACGTCACATACGGGTCGGTAGCCAATCTTCTGGTAAATGCTGTTCGAGGTTGGATTCGCCAGATCGGTATACAGCGTCACGCACGGGAAACCCATATCGAGCAGTTCTTGTGTCAATGTCGCTGTGACCGCCGTCGCATAGCCATGACCGCGTTCATAGGGCGGCGTATATACCGGACCGATGCGAATACTGTTGGGCGTAGGTCCCGCATATCCCGCCATCGATACCACTTGCCCATTGTGTTCCCACACGCGCAGTCCACGTACTTTGAGCGGACTGTTCATGCGAAAAGTCACCGCGTCGATATACCGTTCACGGTCATCCGGTTTCGCGGACGGATCAGCTTCCATTTCAAATGCCAGTATCCAATCCGCCAGCAGTTGAACGTCATCGCGCATAGCGGCGCGATACTGTCCCTGTGCAGGGCGCGTCGGCTCGACTTTATCCAGCCGAAACAGCCGTTCCGCGCGATTCAAATGCGCTTCCCGCCCGCTGACAGCTTGCCAGTGCCGCGCGAATACCGCCGCTTCGGCTTTTTGAGCGACTACCCCGCTCATGTCCGGCGACTGCGCGTATAAATGATCAACGAGCGCCTCAACACCCGCCGCGTCGGTCATTGCAGCACACAACGCGCGATACCCCTCGATTCGCATGACGACTGCCGATATGTGTCCATTAGTTTCGGCATACGCCATATAGACAGGCAGCGATGGCATCGCCGTCTGTATCCACGAATGAAGCAAGCCAAGCATCATGTTATGTTCAAGTTCATGTGCCATCAAATACGCGCTAACCTGCTGGTAAAAGGCGTGCAAATCCCGTTCTTGATGCACAACTGCCTGCATGGCGTTCACCAGCTCATCCCCTCTCGCATAGCTGCCCCCTGTCTTCCCTTCTCTCCAAAGAGAAGGGACGCGGAACGTGTTCCGCAGGGGTGAGGTTTAACTCTGCTGCTTGATCTTTTTGGCGTTCAAGAACGGCATCATATCGCGCAGTTCTTCACCGACCTGCTCGATCATCTGATTGTGTTCACGTGCGCGGCGGGCTTTGAAGTTCGGCGCGCCGTTCTTGACTTCGGCAATCCATTCACGCGCGAACGTCCCGTTTTGAATGTTCGCCAGTACCCCCGCGAACTGCTCTTTGACGGTGTCCTCTATCTGATCGCCAACCGTGTAGCCGCCATATTCTGCCGTGTCGCTCACGCTGTACCACATATAGCTCATGCCGCCCTGATACATCAGGTCAACGATCAGCTTGAGTTCATGCAGACATTCAAAATACGCGATTTCCGGCTGATACCCCGCCTTGACCAGCGTTTCAAACGCCGCGCGCACCAACGCCGTGACACCGCCGCACAACACGACCTGTTCACCGAATAAGTCGGTTTCGGTTTCCTCTTTGAACGTCGTTTCGATCACGCCCGCGCGCGTGCAGCCAATCGCCCGCGCATACGCCAATCCACGCGCCCGCGCTTGCCCCGTCGCATCTTGATGCACCGCCAGCAGACCCGGCGTGCCACCACCATCCTTGAACACTTCACGGACGCGATGCCCCGGCGCTTTCGGCGCGACCATGGTCACATCGACATTCGCGGGCGGCTTGATTTGCCCGTAATGAATATTGAACCCGTGCGCGAACATTAGCATCGCCCCCGGCTTCAGATTGGGACCAATTTCATCGGCGTAGACCTGCGCTTGCATCGTGTCCGGTACAAGGATCATGACGACATCGGCGGCTTTCGTCGCGTCTGCGACAGACAGCACTTCGAGTCCGTCAGCTTCGGCTTTGGCGCGGCTCTTGCTCCCTGCGTGCAACCCGATCACTACGCGCGCCCCCGCGTTCGCCGCTGCCAGCGACTCTTTCGCATTCAGCGCATGGGCGTGTCCTTGACTGCCGTATCCAATCACAGCAATCGTCTTGCCATTCAAAAGCGAAAGGTCAGCGTCTTTGTCGTAATACATTGTTGCCATGTTGCTTTTATGTCCCCCACCTAGAGAGCGAATAAACGTTATTCGATGTTTCCTGTTATCGCCAGAGGCTAAAGCCATCCGGTTGTGAAGCACTTGGAAGCCGCCTACAGTCGGCTGTTATTCGACGTTTCTCTCTCAGCCCCCTGAAGGGGGCTTACAAGCTTTTCGCCTAGCTGGAGGCTTTGAGAGCCTCCGGCAGACTATACAATATGCAGCGCGCTGCCGTTCTTGCTTGCCGCTGTCGGCAAAACAGGCTCATAATCGCTGTCGAGGATTCGCACACCGCGCCCCATCGCCACCACGCCCGTTCTGACCAGCTCGACTATCCCAATAGGCGCGACAGCTTGAATGAATGCCTCGACAATGTCCTCTTGCGCTGTGATCTCGACAATCGCCACTTTGGGACCAATATCGACAATGCGCGCCGGATACCGTTCGCATACTTCGGTCAGTTCGTTGCGGCTGTCCGCGTCATCGCTCCGCACCTTGACGAGCGCCAAGTCGCGGCTGACGTGCGGTTCGTTCGACACATTCGCCACATCAATCACGTTGATCAGCTTTTCGAGATTCGCCTTGATGCGGTTGGCATCGCCGCGAGTCGCGTCAATCGTGATCGTCATGCGCGAAATGTGCGGCTTGTGCGTGCGTCCAACCGTCAAGCTGTCCACATTGAAGTTGCGGCGGCGGAACAGACTTGCTACACGGTTTAAAACGCCCGGCTTATTTTCAACCAGCGCCGCCAAGATGTGTTTTTTTGCGGGCTGGGCTTCATTTGTTTGCTGCTGGTTGTACACCATCGTATTTTAGCCTTTACACTTCATTCGGCTTTGGGCGGCGGATCATCGCGTGCAGGTCTGCGCCCGCTGGCACCATCGGGTAGACCATTTCCTCTTTTTCGACCACAAATTCGATCAGCGCCGGACCATCCACGCTGCGCGCGAACGCCACTGCCTCTTCGATCTCATCGCGGCTCGTCACGCGGCGCGCCGGAATACCATATGCCTCTGCCAGCTTACAGAAATCCGGGCTGAACATCACCGTCTCGTTGTAGCGGCGTTCATGGAAAAGTTCCTGCCACTGGCGTACCATGCCCAAAAAGCCGTTGTTGATAATCGCGATCTTGACCGCCGCGTTTTCTTGCACCGCTGTCGCCAGTTCGCACAATGTCATCTGAAAGCCGCCATCCCCGACGATTGCCCACACTTCTTCTTCTGGCTTGCCCAACTTTGCGCCAATCGACGCGGGCAGCCCGAATCCCATCGTCCCCAACCCACCGCTGGTGATCATGCTGGCAGGGCGCTGATGCGGGTAGTACTGCGCTTCCAGCATTTGATGCTGCCCTACATCTGTCACCGTGACGGCATCGCCGCCCGTGTATTTCCACAAGTCATTGATCACCTGCGCGCCGAGTAGGATATTCCCGGTATCACGGTTCAAAATTTCGCGCTCGTCGCTGTCTTCCTGCCAATCACGAATCTGGTTCAGCCATTCGGGGTGCTGCGCCGCTTGCACACCCGGCAAAATCTGCGTCAAGACCGTGCGTAAATCCCCCGCGATTCCAACATCGACTTTCACATTCTTGTTGATCTCCGACGGATCAATTTCGATGTGGATTTTCTTCGCTTTCTGCGCGTAGGTTTTTAAGTTGCCCGTCACGCGGTCATCAAAGCGCATCCCCAGTGCGATCAAGAGGTCGCTTTCTTGGATTGCATTATTTGCCGCTGCCGTTCCGTGCATCCCCATCATGCCGAGCGATAGTGGGTGACTTTCCGGCAGTGCGCCTTTGCCCAACAGCGTTAACGCCACAGGAATACCCGCGCGCTCCGCGAGTTCCCGCACTTCATTGACCGCGCGGCTCATGATGATGCCATGCCCTGCCAGAATAACGGGGCGCTGTGCGTGGTTAATCAGTTCGAGTGCATCCGCCACCTGCTGTGCCGTCGCCTCTTTCGGCGGATGGTATCCCGGCAGACGGATTTCTTCTTCAGGATATTCCCACTCCATCTTCTGGTTCTGCACATCTTTCGGCACATCGACCAGCACAGGACCCGGTCTCCCAGTGCGCGCGATATAAAATGCCTCCTTGATCGTGTATGCCAGTTCGGTAATGTCCATCACCAAGTAGCTGTGCTTCGTCACCGGGATGGTGATGCCTGTCACATCAGTTTCTTGAAACGCATCCGACCCGATCACACCACGCGGCACTTGCCCAGTGATGCACACAATCGGCGACGAGTCCATCATCGCAGTAGCGATCCCGGTGACCAAATTCGTCGCGCCCGGCCCACTGGTCGCAAACGCCACGCCGACTTTACCCGTCGCGCGGGCATAGCCATCCGCCATGTGAGCCGCGCCCTGTTCGTGCCGCACCAGCACATGATGAATCTGCGGGTATTTGCTCAATGCGTCATATGTTGGCAGGATCGTCCCGCCGGGGTAACCGAATACCAGATTCACGCCTTCACGGAGCAAACACTCTAGGATGATCTCCGCGCCGGAGAGCAGTTTCGTCGCCATACGCTGTCTTCTCTCTCTCTAACTCATCAAAAAACTAGTCGCCGCTCACTGCTTGGCGCACTTTCGTCAGCCATCCAAACCGATCCGGCACAGCACCCGTTGTAATATCAAAGAATGCCTTCTGTACTCGTTCCGTAATGGGACCGCGTCTGCCTGCCCCAATCGTGATGCGATCAACGCTGCGAATAGGTGATACTTCTGCCGCCGTTCCGGTGAAGAAGATTTCATCCGCGATATACAGCATTTCGCGCGGGATATTTTCAAACCGTACTTCGATTCCCATTTCGTTGAACAGCGTCAGCACGCTGTCGCGGGTGATACCGCCCAAAATCGACGTTCCCAAACCCGGTGTGTACACCACGCCATCCATAATCACGAAAATATTTTCGCCCGCGCCTTCGCTCACCGTGCCGTATACATCCAGCGCGATTCCTTCCGCGAAGCCGTTATCGTGCGCTTCCATGCTGATGAACTGGCTGTTCACATACTGCCCGCCGACTTTCGCCATCGATGCAGCCGTATCCGGCGCGAGCCGCCGCCATGAACTCACCTGTACATCTACGCCTTGTTCGATGGCTTCTTTGCCCAAATAGCGTCCCCATTCGAGTGTAAAAATGACGACTTCAGTCGGGTTTTTACGCCCTT
The DNA here is from genome assembly GCA_034434595.1 of Anaerolineae bacterium. Taxonomy (GTDB): domain Bacteria; phylum Chloroflexota; class Anaerolineae; order Aggregatilineales; family Phototrophicaceae; genus Flexifilum. The sequence continues at coordinate 400,637 of DAOTZD010000003.1, read as the reverse complement.
CTACACCCAGCACATTCACGCCGCGAAATACCAAAGGACGGATGTAGCATGACTCATGCCCGTTGCGGCGCACCGTTTCGACAATCGCGTCGTTGATCTGCTGTTCGGTAAACGGCATTTCAATGCGCGCGATCTTGGCGGAATTGAACAGGCGGCGCGTGTGCGGCTCAAGCCGAAATACCGCAGGACCTTCTGGCGTAGCGTAGGCGCGTATCCCTTCAAACACACTTGATCCATAGTGCAGCGCGTGCGCCGTGACGTGTACCGTAGCGTCTTCCCAGCGCACAAACTCACCGTTTCTCCAAATCCATTCAGCGGGCATATCATCTCCTCGTCACGATCAATCTGTATTCACAAACAAAAACGCGCTCCCCGACCAACCTAGTAACCCCGGTTGTAAATGTCGTAGAGCGCGTCGCGAGTGGGCTTGACAGTTTCACTGTTAAACGTCTGCTGCGATTCATCACTTTGCATCTCAAAAGACTGCGAATCTTGATTACCAGACGCGGCAAACGTTTCTGTCCACGGACTAGTTGCGGGACACGCCGCGCGAAAGTTGATCGCTGCTTGCTGGTTGTTATGCGAGTACATCGTTTCTTGCGGGTTCATGATGGCTTTGCCTGTCCTTTGTTTTGCCCTATACAACAAAAAAACCCCCGGCTTGGGGGTTTTTACGTTCGCATTATCTGCTGCTGCCGAACCGTGTGATTTCAACCCAAGCCGTTATATCCCGTTCCCAAGAATAAGGACGAGTACCGAAAGAAGGCTAATAAGGTTGAAAATTCGCGTCGATTGTTGGTTCGACATGGTACTTGGCACGCTCTGATTGGTTGGTTTGAATGACAAACTGCAAATGAGCGTAACGTTATTCCACAAGTGTGTCAAGCACCTGACTCTTAAAAGTGAGGATTTTCGCAAAGTTCGTACAGACTCACCATCCGCGCTTGGGCGTGATGCACAAATGGAAAACTTTGTGAGAAAACCCATTTGTAGGGACGCGCAGAAAGGGTTGTCCGCCATTGTATTGTCCGCATTGTGCGGATTCGTTCGCTTGCGTCGGCAGGGGCTCGCCCCACCCGCCTGATGCTTGCACCCACTGAAGCGGGCTTCACAACGTCTGCTGTAACCCCCCTTTACAAGGCGGCTTCAGCCGGTGCACTTCTCGCAGCCTAAGCGAAGCGGGGTTCCGAGCCTACAGCGGCAAACTACAACGCATTTACAACTACGGACAACCCTCGTTGCGCGTCCGTTTTCCTCTACGATACGCCTCTAAGCAACCGTTTCTTCCGCCGCAGCCACGATCATCTGCGCCGCTTGAATCTGTTCGCGTACCGCACTTGGCGCTGTCCCGCCGGATGTATACCGCCGCCCCACCGATCCCGCGAAATTGAACACCGCCATCACATCATCTGCGAATAGGCTCGACAGCCCGCGCAGATCGTTTAGCGTCAGCGCCGATAATTTCACTCCGCGCTCTGCTGCCAACCGTACAGCCCGCCCCGCCACATGATGCGCTTCGCGGAACGGCATCCCTTGATCGACCAAGTAATCCGCCAAATCTGTCGCCAGCATATTCTCGTCGAGCGCCGCTCGCATCCGATCAGGATTCAACTTCAGCGTGCGAACCACCGCCGTGATCACGGGCAGCAGCAGCTTGAGCGTATCCACCGAATCGAACAGGGACTCTTTGTCCTCTTGCAAATCTTTGTTGTAGCCTGTCGGCAGCCCTTTGAGAGTCGTCAGCAGCCCTGTCAAATTGCCGATCAACCGCCCCGCTTTGCCGCGCGCCAATTCCATCGGGTCGGGATTGCGCTTCTGCGGCATCAAGCTCGATCCGGTACTGTAACGGTCATTCAGCGTCACAAACCCGAACGCCGGATTGCTAAAGTTAATCACATCTTCGGCAAGGCGGCTCAAATGAACCCCGACCATCGCCAGCGCGAACAGTGCCTCTGCGACATAATCGCGGTCACTTACCGCGTCCAAACTGTTCGGGCTGATCTCGGCGAATCCCAATGTTTCCGCTAGCGATTCACGCTCAATGCTCAACGGTGTTCCCGCCAGCGCCCCCGATCCCAGCGGCAGAAATGCTGCTGCGTTCTCCGCCGCGCCGATCAAGCGTTCGTCATCACGCGCCAGCATCCAAAAATAGCTCATCAACCAATGCGCCGCGCTGATCGGCTGGGCGGGCTGCATATGCGTATATCCGGGCATGATCGTCTCTAGATGCCCGCTTGCCTGTTCGATCAGCGCCTTTTGCAGCGCAATCACCAAGCGGCGCATCTCGCGCAGCGTTTCCGCCGTCCACAAACGAAAATCCGTCGCCACTTGATCGTTTCGACTGCGTCCGGTGTGCAGCTTACCCCCCACCGCCCCCGCGATCTCAGTCAGCCGGCGTTCCACCGCTGTGTGAATATCCTCATCACCCGGTTTGAACGTGAACGTGCCGTTTTCAAATTCGGCGTACACCTGCTCTAGCCCACGCACCAGTTGATCCATCTCATCCGGGCTGATCACTTCCGCGACTGCCAGCGCCTTCGCATACGCGATGCTCCCGCGAATATCCTGCCGCCACAGCCGCCGATCAAACCCGATGCTATCGTTCAACGCGCGCAAATCGTCGTCTGTCGGCTCGTTGAATGCGCCCCCCCATAAGGTCATGGTGAGTTCTAATCCCGTTTGAACTTGCTGTAATCCGGCTGCTTGCCGCTGACTTCGCTCCCCAACAGCGCCTCGATCTTCACGGGCAGCCCAAACAGCTTGATGAACCCTTCCGCGTCCTTCTGGTTATACACGTTTTCTTCACCAAACGACGCATAATCTTCGCGGTACAGGCTCAAATCGCTCTTGCGTCCGGCGATGATCACGTTGCCTTTATACAGCTTCAAGCGCACCGTCCCCGTGATATTCTCCTGTGTCACCTGCACGAACGCATCCAGCGCCTCGCGCAAGCGTGTATACCACAACCCGTTATAGACGAGTTCCGCGTACTTGACCGCCAGAATATCCTTGTAGTGCATCGTCTGTTTATCAAGGCAGATACTCTCCAACGCTTGATGCGCTTTGCGAAGCACTGTTCCGGCGGGTGTTTCATACACGCCATGCGATTTCATCCCCACAAGGCGGTTCTCCACAAGGTCGATACGTCCGATCCCGTGCGCCGCCGCTGTCCGGTTGAGCTTGATGAACAGATCGAGCGCGGACAGCGTTTCGCCATCCAAGCTGATTGGAATCCCTTTCTCAAACCCGATCTCGACGTACTGCGCTTGATCCGGCGCGTTTTCCGGGCTGACCGTGAGTTTGTACATTTCTTCTTCCGGCTCAAGCCACGGATTTTCCAGCGGACCGCCCTCATGCGACAAATGGAACAGGTTGCGGTCACGGCTGTAAATGCTCTTGAGCGTACTTGTAATTGGCACATTAAATTCTTGTGCGTAAGCAATCGCGTCCTCGCGGCTGCGAATATCCCATTCACGCCACGGTGCGATCACCTTTAAACGGGGATTGAGCGCCATCGCCGTCACTTCAAAGCGCACTTGGTCATTCCCCTTGCCCGTGCAGCCATGCGCGATTGCGTCCGCGCCTTCGATGTTGGCGATATCGACCAGATGCTTGGCAATCAGTGGACGCGCGAACGACGTGCCGAGCAAATATTCACGCTCGTAGACTGCGCCGGCTTGCAGCACCGGAAAGATAAAATCGCGCACAAACTCGTCACGCAAATCGCGGATGTACAGCTTGCTTGCGCCCGTGCTAAGGGCTTTTGCTTCCAACCCGTCGAGTTCTTCTTCTTGTCCCAAATCTGCCGTGAAGCAAATCACTTCGGCTTGATAGTTGTTTTGCAGCCACTTGAGAATGACGGATGTATCCAACCCGCCCGAATACGCGAGAACGATCTTCTTGACGCTGGTATTTGCCATGATGTGCTGTTTTCCCTTGAGGTGTCAACTGATGTGACGAAGTGAGCGCATAAACACGCCCCATTTTGCGGAATGCGGCGTAATATAACGCCGTTTTAAGAAAGTGTGTAGGGCGTGGAATCAAAACGGGATGGACCTTGCCATCCCTGTGCGCTATTCGCTGATATACGGCGCTTCGTCGCCAATGCTGCCCACAAACTGTGGCAAATTGGTATGTCCTAAAAGCTGTCGAACCGCCTGTGCCTCACCCAAGTGATACCAGTAATGATAGGTACATCGCCGCAGCATCGTGCCGATGCTTTCGTTGTGCGTCTTACCTTGCACCACCGGATGTGTCAGCAGCATGTCGCTCGTCAGCGTATCCAACCACGGATCAGCCGCTTTAGTGACCTGTGTCCAGAACGCCCACATTTCATCCAACGGCGGCGTAGTGGGTTCGCTCCCCCATCCGACTCGTTCCTTCATCCCTTCAATAAGGGTGATTCCCTGTGCACGTGTAAGCCAGTACATCTGCTCTTGAAAAGCCAAATGTCCGATCATCCAACTAATGCAGTTGATCGGTTCAAAACGCTTTATGGCATCGTTCGCGCTGACATCTTTCAATCCATGCCGAAATTCACTGCGAGTAAATCGAAGCTGTAAAACAAGAGGGTGCGGCATCGTTCGCTCCTATTGTTGGACGCTGAACGCAGAACATATGTACAATATACATCCAACCCGCCGTATCCGCTTCTCGCTTACGGCGTGATCGCCCGCGCCACACGGAATCCTACGTTCATGTTCCAGTCATCCGGCATCGCCCAATCGCGGTGTCCCGCCCGAACCAGCGAGGAAATTCCTAAGTTCCACGATCCGCCGCGCAGTACCCGCCGCGCATCCCGTTGAAGTATCACTTGTTCATCGCCCCAACCCGTTGCCGTCCACTCGCTGACGTTGCCGCTCATGTCCATCACGCCGTAGATGCTCTTGCCGTTCGCATATTTGGTTACAGGCGTGGTACGCTTCACGGGATTGATCCCCACAGAACAGTTGCATTTCTCCGCGTCAAAATCATTCCCCCACGGGAATGTATAGCCGGAGTCACCCTGTGCCGCGCGCTGCCATTCCTGTTCACTGGGCAGATAGATCGGTTGTTCACATTTCGCGGCTAACCAGCGCGTAAACGCTACCGCTTCATACCATGTCACGCTCACGCGCGGGCATTCTTCGTTCCCATAGCTCGATAGCTGCCCGTATGAATGTGAAGCTCGCCATTCCCGCGCCATATCCGAAAAATCCCACCATTTCGCGTCGGCAAACCCATCGCTGGCGATAACAAAAATATCGTACTGCGCGTTCGTCACCGGATATTTCGCCAGCGCGAACCCATCAAGCATATATGCGCCGCCGCGCGTGCCGCCTTTCGCGCTAAAATCTTCGAGCGTCACGCGACCCGGCGGGATGTAGCACCACTCGAACGGCGGCGGCAGTACCCGCAGCACATTTTTCGCGTCGTTTTGCAGCTTGCCGCTGAAATCAGGCGCATTTAAGCTGCCCGTCGTTTTAACGCTCACCGGATTCGGGGTCACGCCAAGCGCCGCCGCCAATTGATCCAAACTGGCGGGGGTGCGTTCAAATGTCCGTCGTTGAATCACATCGACGAAAAACAGCGCATCCGGCAGCTCGGAATTGTCTAACGCCAGCGGCACAATCTGCTTGTGATGCAAAAAGGCATATTTCAGTTCGGTTTTCACCCAATTGGAAATGATCGAATTAGCGCTGACGAGAAACAAGATAATGTCGCGTCCCTTGATTTCGCCCGCCAGCCGTTCGTGAAAATCATCCCCTTCCATCAAGCCCCGATAATCAATAAACACATCAGCGCCCCGCTTAAGCAGTTCGGCATGAATGTAGGATGCGGTGTCTTGATCGATACTGCTGTAGCTGATGAAAATGCGTGGGCTTGGCATGTCATTTGTCCCGTGAACAATTTGCACGTTATGCGTAAAAAATCATACCGCATCTTGGGGTTTTGTGCGTAACCTGCATCTCGATGTATAGGGTGTACCAGCAAATATCTCAATGCTTATTGTTGAAGGCGAATTGTATGATGATTCGCGTAGATACGATATGCTGCGCCTACATCGCATCGCAGCCAACATGGAGAGCAGAATGAGCAGCCGCATTACCCGCAAGGATGGTATCGACCCCTATCCTGAAGTGCTTTTGCGTGGACAAATCTTCTTATCGATTGTTCAAAGTATCAACTTTTTGGAATTCGAGTCTGTTGTTCAAGAATGGCTAAAAGAGAGTAAAATCGGCACGATTGATCCCAATGCTTGGTATCCGCGCCAAGAATGGCTCAATTTGCTGAAAAAGCTAGAAAAACACACCAACACCACTGAAAATCAGATTTCGATTGGTATCAAGGTCATCGAAAATGCCGTGCTGCCGCCTGATTTGGTTATCAGTTCCGTCACCGATGCCATCAACGTCTTGATTGCGGTGTATGTGAACGAACAAAAAAATCTTCCCGCTGGCGATACGGGTTACGTTGTCACCAAAATCGACGACAAACACTACGAAATCTTGGATGACAACCCGTATCTGTTCCACGTCAACTACGGTTACATTTACGGTATTTTGCGCCGTTTCCTCAAAACGCCGTTCACCTTAACCTACGAATATTTGAATCCGACTCAGCCGGAAATGGGCGCGGTCAAGTTCAAGGTCACGCTCCAATAAGCGAACGTTCGATGCAGGACGGTTGAGCGATAGTGCGCGCCGTCCTGCAACACTTTTTTCACTACCCGACTACATTCTTATACGCCATCTCTAGAACGGGGAGATACTTATCCGGCAGTTGAATGCCAGCGGGAAGCGTGTAGTAAGCTTCGTTCCAAACGTCTTTATATTCCGCACCACCAATGCCCGCAGCGCGCATTTCTTCAGGCGAGATTTTGACGAATAGGATGATACTGTCCTGTTTACCCCACGCTATCCCGAAAACATTCAAATGCCCGTGTTTAAAACTGCACCAGTGCTTATTGAACTTTGGTTTAACTGACCATTGTTTCTTGCTTGCCAGTCTCTCTAATTCATTCACGTGAAGCATGAAACGCTTTACCGCATCTTCACGATGTGAGGTAAAGTAGTTGTGTTGTGCCTCGCCCTCGCTCGAAGTTTCCTGGCTACTTGTCGCAATCTTTTCGAGTTTCATACGCCACTTTTCCGGTGTCATTTGGTATTTCTTTAAGTGGCTCTTTATTTCTGGTTGTAATCTTGACTTCTTCACTTCCTGACGATACCGAAAAGGATCATCTCCTTCGAGATCTCGTGCAAATTTGTATGCTTCTTCATAGGTCATGGCATGAGTTAAGATTTCGCTCCGTCCCGGTATACCCCAAACGTAGACGATTACAACGTTCTGAATATCTGCATACTCGCGAAACAATGTAAAACCACTGTCGGCATTTCCATGAATAATTATTGGTACGGGATGCCCTTGGGGATCAACGGCGTAGAAATGAACGTTTCGCGTGCCAGAAAAAGTAACATCAATGCCTGCCGCTTCCAGTTGTTGAATAACAACACTCTTATAACTGGAATGTGCACTTCTTCTGGTTTTGTTGGCAAATTTGCCTGTTGCTTCAGGACTAAGCGCATTTCGCCGACTATCTTCTATCGTCTCAGTTTCTTTTTTGATCACCTCAGCCAATTTCGTTGCAAATTCAGGGGTCGTTACTAAAAAGTCTTGCTGTATGCCCTCAACCAAGAGTGTAAGAGGCTTGGATATAGGTGCGTTATCAATTCTAAGTGGAATTATTCGCTTCCGTTGTGCGAAGGCACGCTTTATTTCTTTTTCAACCCAGATAGAATTATAAGAGTTTTTACTTATAACAAAAATGACAACGTCAGATTGATCAATTTGGTCTAGAATGATTTCAGAAAAATCGTCTCCCCCCCGAATACCTTGTGTATCTACAAAGACATTTAGGTCGAGCTTCACTAACTTATCAACAAGATAATCAACAGGTTCTGAATCTTTGCGACTGTAACTGATAAACACTCGTGGATTTGCCATCGCGTCATCTCAAAATTCATTCGCCTATAATGAGTCCCGATCATACCTCTTTTTTTTCGATTTTTGCGTTCTTTGCCGCACACTTTTCATGAATTTTTCCTATCGTAATATAAGCCACCAAACCAACTCGCTAAAGTAACCTACGCGAACTTAAACCCCTCTCAATCCGCCATAATCTGCCCTATTGTGCGCTGCTTTCCGCTGACAACTACTAATGCGACATAATATCAATGCAAATGACTGAAAACACGGACACAATAGGACATTCCTCAACACTTCTCACGTTTTTACCAATAATCAAGAGTATAGAAATCGCTCCCCTATTCCCGCCCCAAAAACGCGATCACATCCGCATTAAACTGCTCCACAGCTTCTTCCATCGGTAAATGTCCCACATTCGCATACGTGATCCACTCCACATTCGGCAGCAGTTCGCGCATCCGTTCTCCCGCGCTGATCGGCACCCATGTATCCTGCTCACCCCACACGATCAGCGACGGATTCGTGATCCCCGCGACTTCATCCGTCGTCAGCGGCTCATCCTGTGGATAGCTCCTGAAGAATACATCCAAAATCGTCGCGTCCCAGTTCTCGACCAACAGCGGTTCGCCATACCCAAGAATCACTTCCCGCGTGACAACTTCTTGATTGAAATACGCGCTCCGCTGAAAATTCGCAAGCGAATCCTGCCGTATGAATGCCCGCATCAACACGCGCGCCCACCACTCGACAGGCTGAAACTGCACAATACTCGCCAGCGGAGAAGCCTGCCGTGTCGGGTTATCCTCACCGGGTTCTTGCCCCACAAACACCCCCGCCACAAACACCAGCTTGTCCACCCGTTCGGGATACATCACCGTAAAATACGTGATCACACCGCCGCCCATGCTGTGACCCACCAGCGACGCACGCTCAATCCCAAGCGCATCCATGAACGCCGCTGTAAATTCGGCTTGCTGACGCAGACCAAACGGCAAATTCTCTCCCGTTTTGGTACTCAACCCATAGGGCGGGCGATCAAATGCGATCACCCGATACCCCGCTTCCGCAAGCGCGGGCAGCGTATCACGGTAGCTGAACGTCGATGCGCCCCATCCGTGCAGCAGCAGCACAACGTCGCCATTGGGATCGCCTTGTTCACGGTAGTACGTTTCCAGCCCATTCACGTCAATAAAATGCCCGTCTGCTTCGGCAAGCGTCTCCGCGTCCACGCCAACTGTCGGCAGAGGAATTAGCACCGGCGCAAGCAGCAGCACGGCGATCAAGACCAGTAAGATACGCACAATCCAGCGAAGTGAGCGTTTGCGTTTCATCATTCAATACTTTCCAGAGTCTGTCTCTTGTTTCACCGCTTTGAAAGCATCCAGCGTGCGCTGCCGCGCCCATGCATGATCCACCATCGGCGGCGGATAGCCTGTTGGCGGAATCGCCATCTCATGCGGCGCATGGATATGTTTGTCCGGCACGTCGCGCAGTTCCGGTATCCAATACCGGATGTACTCCCCACGTGGATCAAACTTCTGGGATTGGCTTACCGGGTTAAAAATCCTGAAATACGGCTGTGCGTCCGTGCCCGTACCCGCCGCCCACTGCCATCCGCCATTGTTCGCCGCCGGATCGCCGTCGATCAACTTTTGCATGAAATCATTTTCGCCCATTCGCCAGTGCAACAGCAAATCTTTGGTCATAAAACTGGCGACTATCATCCGCGCGCGGTTGTGCATCCATCCGATAGCGTTCATCTGCCGCATCGCCGCGTCGATGATCGGGAATCCAGTCTGCCCGTTTGACCAACGCTGGAAATCGTCGGCATCGCTTCGCCATTCCACTTTCTCAAATTCAGGACGAAAACTCGTGTGGTACACCTGTGGAAAGTGATACAAAATCCCCATATAGAATTCGCGCCACGCCAATTCGCTCATCCAAACTTCAACGGAGTGACGCTGCGCGCTCGTTTCCGCATGATTCCACGCCTGTTTCGCCGCGTCGAACATTTGTCGCGGCGAGATCATCCCCATGCGGAGATATGGCGAAAGATAGCTTGTCCCCTGCGGTGGCGGCTCATCAAACGGATTTGGAATCAGTCTATTGCGATCCTCTGCGTAGGTGAAAATTGCCCCGCTGGTAAACTCAACAAGTCGCTTGCGCGCGACCAATTCCCCTGCTGTTGGCACAGGGATTGTGGCGCTGAATCCCAGCTCTGCAAGTGTCGGCACGCCGGAATTTTCCACGCCTTCCAACGTGTGAAACCGTTTGCCTTCGATTACACCCATGGCGGGGGCAGGTTTCGGAAGTTCAAACCATTGATTGCGATACGGCGTGTAAACCGTGTACGGTTTGCCCTCACCTTTCGTCTTGATCGTGTCCGGCGGATGCAGCATCGCATCATCACAGCCGATAAACGGTACGCGCAGCCGATCCTTGAGCACGTTTTCGCGCCGCGCGGCATACGGCGTATAGTCGCGGTTGAAGTACACCGCTGTCGCGCCCGTTTGATCAACCAGTGCGGGCAGCATCTCACGCGGATCGCCGTGCCGCACCAGCAAGCGCGTGCCATACTCGCGCAGCAAATCATCCAGCGCGCTCAAGCCATCAAGCATGAATTTCAAACGCGGTAAGCCGAATTTCTCCCCCCGCCGCAAAGCCGGATCGACGATGAACAACGGGATCACGGGCTGTCTGGTTTTTAACGCTTCGCGCAGCGCCAAGTTATCCGTCAAGCGTAAATCGCGCCGAAACCAATGAATCACAGGCGAATCAGTCATCGCGTTATCACATGGCTTGTTCGGGACTATCCCGCCGTTGCATATCGATCACGGCGGCTTTGGAGCGCGGCATATGGCGCTGGACATCCGCAGCGACACGCATCGCGCCCAGCGTTACTCCCGCCGTGGATTGTCCCGGAAAGATCGAATCGCCCACCAAGCGTACATTCGTAATCCCTGTTCGCGGACTGCGCGCTTTGAACAGTGACGTTTGCGGAAAACCCCCGACCATGCCTAAATGTCGCCCCGTATAAAACGCATACGTCACAGGCGATCCCGCCATTTCGAGTTCAATTCCGGCGCGGAATCCCGGCACAATCTGTTCAATGGCGCGCAGCATCCGTTCGGCATATTCGGCTTTGCGCGCTTCATACGCCTTCGCATCCGTTTCGAGCAGTTTCCACCATGTTGATACATCTGTGTGCGTAGTCATCGTCACCGCGCGGAGACCTTCCGGCGCGCGGCTCTCATCCCATTCTGGTGACAGCGACATGAAGATGCTTCGCCCTTCACCTAGCGGCGCGTGCATATCTGTGATGATTTGGTGGTGATCGGGGAAACCGTGCGGCAGTGAATCGCCGCGAATCCCAAGGTGCAGCACAAACGCGCCCCATCCTTTTTTTCGCCCCGCCAATTCACGCTTGAGCCTTTGCGGACTGTGGTCTTGGAGCAGCGAATCCAGTGTCCATGGGGTCAAATTGCCAATCACAAAATCCGCTGGGTAAAACTCGACTGCCTTCCCGCGTGATCCTGTTGTCGCTTCCACGCCCATCGCCCGCCCCTCTCGCATCACAATTCGCCGCGCCCGCTTGCGGAACACCACGCGCCCACCCAATGACTCAATCTTCTCAACCAGCGTTTTGCTCAACCCGCCGATTCCGCCTTGGACGTGATACACGCCCTGTCGCGCCAAGTCGAGCGCGGTTGCGCTGTACATGCCGTTCGCATATTTGCTCGTTGTCTGCGAACTAATCAGCAGTTGCGCGTCGATAAAGCGGACAAATTCCGCATCGTTCGCCAGCCCGCGCCACGCCATCCACTGGTACGCTGAAGTGAGCGCAAATGGAATCATCGTCAGGTCACGCGGAAAATTCCGCACGCCTACCTTGATCAACTGTGCGAGTTCGGCGGCATCGCTCGGTGGAAAAGGCAGCCCTTGTGCCGAAAGTGACCACCCCAAATCCGCCAACCGCGATTGTTCTTCCCAAAATGCAGCGCTTTTCGGAAATTTCCGCAGCACATCCTGATTATCCCGTGTCAGCGCGACCTCACGGTCAGGCATATGCACTACCCACGCGGGTTCATGGGGGCGCACTCTCCAGTCGATCCCCAGTTTTTGCGCCACCAGCCAATGAGGACCATTCGGCTGAAATCCACCCGCGACAGTTGCGCCCGCGTCAAAGCGATAGCCCTTGTGGAAGAATGTCCCCGCGCTCCCGCCCGGATATGTTTGCGCCTCAAGCACCGTCACATCGAATCCGGCTTTCGCCAGAAAAGCCGCCGCTGTCAGCCCGCCAATTCCCGCGCCGATCACAACAATCTTGCCGGTTTGTGTCATCGCCTAAACCTTCGCTGTCTGCTGTGCATACCGCTTCGCGCCCAAACGGGTACGCAAATGCCGGTAGATGAACAATCCGCGCAGCGCCAAATTGTTGAAAAACAGGCGCGAAAAAATCGCCCAGAATCCGCTTTTCCGGTGATGAATCGTGATCTGGTCCGTCAGTTTGACCCCACCGGGGACTGTTTCCATCAAATGGCGATGCAGCCATACTTCGACAGGTCCCTTGATCTGGCGGTCTTGAAACGAATTCGGTGTTGGACCCGGCTCATGCCGCGCGATCCATCGCACAGGGAAGAACAAAAACCACAGCGTAAATTCGACTTCGCCTTCCGTCAGCGACTTGAGTTCATTGCGATGCACCTGCACGAACATGGGCGGCGGGGTCAGTTTGGAAAACGCGCCTTTGTCAGCATGGAACGCCCATACCGCGTCAAGCGTCGAAGGAATGATAGAACTGTGTTCAAATGTGGGAGCAAATGAATCGTTGGCGTTGGGCTGATTCTGCATAGACTTTTACCTATCTGCGGATGTTTCACATACCCACTCGTATAATAGCCATTCACATGATCGCACCCTCATTTCACCATGAGAGTTTATGTAGAGCCATTCAATAGGACAGGCAATCCATGACCAATACCGGAATTCACGTCACAGGCATTTTTACCTATCCAATCAAGTCGTGCGGCGGACTGTCACACGACTCGCTCCACTTGATCGCGCGCGGTTTTGCCCATGACCGCCAGTGGATGATCGTCAGCGATGAAGATGGCGAACAAGGCGAATTTATTACCCAGCGCGAATTCCCGCGCATGTCTCTGATTCAACCCGCAATCAACGGCGATTCACTGATCATCACCGCGCCCAACGCAGGTTCGATCTGCGTGCCGCTGGTACAAGCCAAGCCCGCTGACCGCGACGTGGTCATCTGGGGTGATACCTGCCGCGCCGTCGATGAAGGCGATCTCGCCGCCGAATGGGTGAGTCAATTCTTGGGCGCGAAACTGCGTCTCGTCCGCATTGATGATCACTTTCAGCGCCCTGTGAGTATGCAGTACACCGATCAACCCTCACAGACTGGCTTTTCGGACGGGTATCCCATCCTGCTCATCGGTGAAGAATCACTCGCAGACCTCAACGCGCATCTGCAAGCGCGCGGAAAATCGACAGTCCCCATGAACCGCTTTCGCCCCAACATTGTCATCAAAGGCGCGGCGGCATTTGCCGAAGACACATGGAAATGGATCAATGTAGGGGGCATCCGCATGGAAGTCGCCAAGCCGTGTGGTCGCTGTGTCATGACGACGGTCAATCAATCAACAGGTATCGCAGACCTCAAAGAACCGCTGGCGACCATCGCTTCCTACCGCACCCGCAGCGGCAAGGCGATGTTCGGGCAAAATGTCATTCATCGTGCATTAGGCACAATATCCGTTGGCGCGGAAGTATCAGTCCTCATAAACTGATAGAGAAAACACGTATTCCAAAAAGAGAGATACCATGACACGGATGCACAAACACTTCCCCATCACCGCGATGATCGCGCTTCTGACAGCCCTTCTCATCACCGTAATGCCCGCCGCCGCCCAACTTGAAGCTTTCGATGAACTGATGGATCAAGCCATCGACGTATACTTTGAGGGCGATTACCAAGAAGCATTGGATATCATCAATGAGGCGTTAGCCTCCACAGATGACGATGTCGCCCGCAGTTTTGCGCTTGATTGGCGCGGCTGGATTTACTACATTCTCGGTGATGATGAACGCGCGCTCGAAGATTTGAACGAAGCTATTGACATCAGCGGTGACGATGCCGACCCCATCTACTACGTAGACCGCGCCTTGATCTATGCTATTGGTGGCAACAATCGAGAGGCACTCGCAGATTACGAACTCGCGCTCGAACTCGACTCGTCCTACGCTTTCAACGCCGATACGCTCGTTAGCACAGATAGTTTCGATTTCTTGATCGAAAACTACACCATCGCCAACGATGCCCGTAAAGACAACTACATCATTCTCGCATTTCGCGGCACTCTGTATGCGAACATCGGCAGCTACGACGAAGCGATTGCCGACTACGAACGTGCCCTTGAACTCAATCCGTCCTTCACCGTCGTCGAACAAGCCCTCGAAGATGTGCGTGACGCGCAGGAAAACGGCATTGAGCCAGAGTTTTGCAATATCGAAGGCACGGGCGTGATCCCGCTGCTTCAGTACGGTGTTGCTGTTGAAGGTTCGATTAGCAGTGAAACACCCTATGAGCTGTTCTGCATCAATGTCGCAAGTACACCTGCCACAATCGAAGCGCGCATGACGCGCGAACGCGGCAGCCTTGAACCCGTCGTCGCGCTCTACGTGTTCGGGACAAACCTCGCGTTCAGCGAGCCAACAACAGGCGATGAAGCAACAGTTGAAGCCGAAATTACCGTACCCGGCTTGTACACAGTATTGGTAGGACGTGAAGACTTTGAAGAAGGGCGCACTACAGGCGACTACTCTCTAACCGTCGAAATCACTGGCGCTGGCGGGCAAATTACCCTCTTGCCGAACGGGTCAGCATCATAAGCTGCAAAAACACAGGCGGAGACATGCATCTCTCCGCCTGTCTGAACCTCTCACATTCCCCCAATCTAATAGGGTCGCCAACCCGCTTTCGGCTGATGCGGCGGTAGTCGGCTCATGGTGCGCGCGATGTTCTGCAAGTCATTTGGTGAGCTGTTTCCGGCGGGCAGTACCACATGCACGGCGATCCGCCGATCTTTCAACTGCGCGACGGCTTGTGGATGCGGCACGCCTGTATATCCATCTGTGAGGATGAGCGCGCGCTTTACCGGCGGATTTGCCTCCAGCAGGTGCTTCATCACGCACGCGATATCCGTCCCTTGTGTTGTGCGAATTTTCCCCGCTTTAAGCTGCTCAAGCGAAACTGGCTCAACTTTGGTCGAAAACTGGAAAACCACCGCATCGCGCTTCTTCACATATGGCACAAGCATCCCGATCAAGTACGGCAGCAGTGAATTCATCGATCCCGATACATCCAAATAGATGTAAGCGTGGGAGTTCTCGTCAGGCGTGCGCGTCTTGATCATGCCTTGCTGTACCCACAACAACCCCTGAACCCCAAGTTTTTCACGCGCTGGCGCTTGGCGATCAAAAATGTTCGGAAGCGGACCCATTCCCGTGATTGCTGGCGTGAGCGCCCGTGTTCGCTTGGTTAAGCCGCCCTTGCGCGGAATCAGCGCCTTTTGCAGCACACTGCTAAATGCGCGCCGTGCTTCTTCGGCAGGGCTGCCGATTCCCGTCGTCCACTCATTGACACTTTCACCGCCGCCGCGCCCATTCATCGTAAATGGTGCAGAGGGCCACTTCTCTGTGACACGCCGTATCACTTCGCCCATAAATTCATCACCAAGCGCGGCATTGTCAGCAGGATCATCACCATGATCGCCAAGCAAAGTGGGCATCACGACGACTTCGCCTTTCGCCAACTTTTCTTTGAACCATTGTCTCAACAAATTGAGAATATCTTCATACAGCGGCGCGCTCCAGCGACCAAACGGCATGGGCGGATACAAACGACGCATGATATCCGTCAAGCCTTTGGGTTCATCCGGCGGATATTGTGGGTTGTAGGGCCAGCCTTCCGGCGGGCGCAGTAAACAGCCGGGAAACTGATCTGCTGGATTGATCGACTCGAAGAAACCCCGATATTCCGGACGGTTGAATTGACGCATTAATCCAGCATTGATGATCGCGTCAAAGGCGATATTGTGCGCGGGTGTCACACGCGGATACAACTGCGTGTGCGCCAGTAAAATGTGCCACAATTCATGCATGACGAGCAGAAACAAATGCTCGTCACGCTGACAGTATTTATCAACAAAATCGGGGTTGATGAGCAAACGCGAACGATGCCCGACTTCAACAGCAGCCGTGGGAATATCCCGCGTGGCTTTGATTCCCGCCAATTTACACAGCGTTTCCATCTCAAACGTCGCTGCTTGAACGCAGTTTAGCAGGCGTATAATTAGCTCACTGCTCTGCTCATCGCGGTTGAGGAGATATTTGCGCCTGTTCCTGTCCATGCTGCCTCAACTCCCCTCTCTAATAACGCTTTCATTCACTATTTGCTGTCATCATCATCGTCGTCGAAATCGTCATCCTCAAACACTTCATCGAGCGGGGGCGGCGGTTCAACGAGCAAATCCTCTTTATGATTCAAATTACGCGCCGCATTAAGCAAGCGGGGATCATCGCTCATTAAGGTGCGCTCCAAAAATGGACGATCCAGCGCCATCGCGGAGTCGGGCAGCAGCAGATAGGATCGCGCGCGCGACAGCACATTCAACACAAACATCGGATCAGCCGCGCGAATGAACCGCGGCTGCGCTTTAATCGCCTGTAAGCGGCTGTTCGTCGCTACTTTGACTTCTTCGCGCCAATCATAGACATGCACCGCGCCCACCAACCCAATCGTTTCCCATTGGGCTGCCATGTCCACGCGCAGTTGATCGCACAATGCTTTGCTGCTTTCTAACGCTGCGATCAACGGCTTGAAGTCCTTCGGCTCGATGGTGCCATCCTCTTTCACCGGCATCGAAATATCGAGCGCGGTATAAAGCGCTTCTGCTACATCCGCCAGTGAGAACATCACCAGCGTGTCGTGCAGCGGCAGATATTCGAAATTCGCCCGCGCCCCAAAACGCGAGAACAATCCACCGCTTGGCGGCGGTGGCGCTCCCGGGCGACCCGTAGGCGGCGAAAACGGCGGACGTGCTGGCGGTGTTCCAGTCCCCGGCGGCGGGGGATTACCGTTCGCCGGGGTGCTAAAGGGTGAAGGTGCGCTGCCCGCGAATGGGTTTGATCCGGGCACCGGGGTTGGAGTTGGCTTCGCTGGCGTGGTCATAGGTCTCTGCCATCCTTCAGGTTGAACAAGCCTAAGTCCTGTTGGAACTTACGGAGTTCTTCTTTCCAATCGTAGCGCAGCCACAAATCTGGGAAGCCGCTCAAGACGAAATTGCGCTCTAAACGACTCGTCACCGCGCCGCAGTCTTCGAGCGGAACGAGCCAACCGTTAATTTCATTCCAAATATCGGTCACTGCCCCCGCGCGAAGCTGTACGGAAGCAGTACGAGGCGTGAGCACACGCGCGGCAAGCTGCATCAG
The DNA here is from genome assembly GCA_034434595.1 of Anaerolineae bacterium. Taxonomy (GTDB): domain Bacteria; phylum Chloroflexota; class Anaerolineae; order Aggregatilineales; family Phototrophicaceae; genus Flexifilum. The sequence continues at coordinate 383,162 of DAOTZD010000003.1, read as the reverse complement.
CGGATCCCATGCCGATGGTGCGAGATTGCGGCGGCGGTGGAACGCCAGATAAATCACCGTCGCCAAACCGATCCGCCGCGCTTCGTTCTGTTCCGAACCAAGCGCCTGTGTGATCAACTGCGACACGTCGCTGTCGGACATATTAAGCTGATCCGCCAGCACGATCCGCTTGGCGGGATCGAGTTCTTCCAGCACCAAGCGTCCCGGATCATCTTCCGGCAGGCTGGCGATCTGCCATGCCTGTTTGTGAATGGCGATCAATTTTGCCGTTTTGACCGGAAATGGTGTCGCGGTGTACGGCATACAGTACAGCAGTGTGAATTCAGCACTGCTTTCCAAATCGCAGTCTGCGCCCTCAAGCAGCATACGCGCGGCATGGATTCCGAGCAGGGCTTCGAACATCATCACCGCGCGGCGGCTGCTCACCGTGAGCTTTGCCTGTTCCAGCAGGTCAACCACGCTGACCGTATAATCCGACAGCCATTCGCTTAGGTCGAGCCGCAGTTCTTCAATCAACATGCGGCAGTCCTCCACCATGTCAACCAGCCACGGCAGAGTCGGAATTTGACGCGGCATACTGGCAGCGGGGGTTTTCCCGCTGACCAAATCACGCCGCTGTTCGCGCGTTAGGTCACGCCACAAAGGCGCGGTCAAAATGAAGGGGAAGCGGTCAATAAGCGCCGGATCAAGCGGTTCAGACCCAAAGTACAGGTCGTGTTCCGTTAGGTCGGCATCTTCCGGCATGGGCGGGTTCATCGCCCCCCAGCGAAAACGCAGTTTTTCGAGTTCAATCCCCGCCACCGTGCGTTCATGCACAATTGGGAACATTTTGTTTTGCAAATCTGGGCGGCAGCGTGATACTTCATCGAAAAAAACAAATTCCGCGTCCCAAATCGAACCCGGCGTATGACGAAATTCGAGATACTGCGATCCCTCTTTGGGCATCGGAATCCCAACGAGATCGTCATAGTTGATTAACGAAGCGTTGTAGTGGCGCATTTCCAAACCGAGCGCCTTACCCAACCGCTTCACCAGTTCGGTTTTTGCTGTGCCGTGTGGTCCAACTAACAGCAAAGGCATTTCTGTGGCGAGTGCCGCCAGCACCGCAGGGTCAAGATGCCGCCACCCCTGTATGCCAAGCGACTCCGTAATACTCATGGCGGTGTCGTTTTCTTGCCGTTCAATCATGCTGCCACTTCCTTAGGAGCAGTGATCTGTTGAAAGCAGAGTTACCCGCTTGCACAGCGCCTAAAACCCAGTTATCAAGAAAAAATGTCTGAATTTTGTTAAGATTATAAGCGATTTTCTACATTCTTCGCAAACGAGTATTGACATTCATAGATTAAAGATTGTAGGAATTTAGTATGGGGACGGCAAAACGAAATGTCGCCCCTTTTGCTTTTACCTTTTTCATAACTCCGGTTGGGCAATCCACAGCGCCAGATCATCCGCGTTCCAATACACTACCTGCTGCCCATCCGCCGATACCGACCATTCGCCGTTCGCAATCGCGATATCTTCTAACACCAGTCGATCATCGCCCGTCACAAGATCATAAATGTGTAAAGTGTTGCGATCTGCTGCCGCATCCATCACGCGCGCGCCATCAAACGGCACGTAATACACGCTGTTCGCATCGCGCCAGCGCCAAGCTCCGAACCAAGAAAGCTGAACAGCCTGTGCATCCATCTGCGTTTCGATGCTGTATACGCCACTTTGTGCCGCATCATCTTGCGCGAATAGATAAAACATCAACCGCGATCCGCCCGGCGAAACCGTCAAGCCGCGCATCCGATTCCACGCGCCGAGAATGATCACATCACCGTTTAACGTGTCATACACGCCAAGCGTTGTGGCGATTCCCTCACGACGGCTCAACAACAGACGCGATGCATCCAACCACTGCGCCGACAACCCATTTTCAGCCGCGATCATGCGTGGATTTGTGCCATCGGCGGCGCTCACCCACACTTCTGTACGCGGCGGTTGATTCAACGTACTGACCGATCCTTCAATTTGCCACACCAGCGCCGAATTATCCGCGCTCAACGACGGAAACCCGCCCGCCGTATTCACCGTCCATTCCGCACCATCTGCTGTCCGGCGTATCCGCGCCACCGTCCCTTCGAGCGTGATCTCATGCGTGCCATCTGGCGATGTATATGGCGGCGGCGCTTGCCCCACCAAACTCGACAGCGAATCTTCGCGCGTATTCCACTCGAAAATGGCCGCCCGCTGATTTGGCGCGCCATCAATCGCAAACAAACGATACGGCTGCGTTGGATGCCACCATGCTCCTGAACAACATCCGCTGAACGTCAAGCGTCTTGTGCTATACAACGATTCGGACACCGATGGTATGTTTTCGCGCATCATACTCGGATTCGGGGGCGGCGATCCCTCCCGTAAATCGGGGAATGGCGCGGCATAATCATTCAAAGGTCGCCCGCCAAACTGCACGTTTGGCTGATCGTCAATGCTCATCCACTCGCGCGCGTTATCAAGGTTCTGCTGAAAAACGGGATACCGGAATGAACCGATCAGTGACAGCATGTGCCAATCTGCTTGAATGAATTCGACAGGATTGTACGTGCTGAAATAATCAAGGCTGCGGATTTCGAGATGTAAATGTGGACGTGAGTCGCACGTAATATCGGGATCGCCCGACAGCGCGACTTCCTGCCCTTGCGTTACGAATGTCCCCGCGACCAACGGCGGGCGTTCGAGCAAATGCCCATACAGCGACACTACCCCGACATTCGTGTGGCGTATCAGCAAATTATGTGGACCAGAACCGAAGCTCAAATCATCCACCGCGACCACTTCGCCATCCGCGACAGCGACTAAGGGTGTGCCACACGGCATCGATAAATCGATCCCAAAATGTAGACGCTGCCCCGCTTCATACCATTCGCTGCCGCGCAAAAATGCGCCAATGGTATTGCCATATGGCTGTCCGAGCAGCCATGTCGAAGCGCCGGGCGGCAGTGCAACTGGTAAGATAAGTGGTTTCGTTTGTGCTTGTACAGGGGGTGAATAACCAGATGGAACAACAACCCATGTGAGGGTAAAGAGTGCGGCGCGAAGCAGTTGACGAAAGAACGCGCCGCCAAAAAAACCGTGTCTCATGCACCTGCCTCAACACTATTTTATGAGGTGCATTGTAAGTCATACTGCCGTCAGGTTTCCAGCCGTTCCCGGTAGTATGAAGGTAATTCACTCTGTTTTTGGGGCTTTTAACGCCGCAAAAACGCGCTGTTTTCCAGTGAATTTTCCCACAGCGTTAATGTTTAGCAGCAGGACTTAAAAACACGGCTTTGCGCCCCCGCAAACGGGGATTTAAGGCGATTCTCAAAACTCCCATCGAGGTTCCCTAGCGTAAACGCCGGAAAATACGGGTATGGGGAGAGATAAACAAGCCGCAGCTTCTCTAAAAGCCCTATTGTTGAAATCGCGCATCCGACATATCGAAAAGGCGGCGTATAACGGGACATAGAAAAGGCATATGCCCGAAAATGGGCAGCCGCCTGAAGTACGGCGAAAAGGTGGCGCTTAGTTAGCATGTGACGGGAAACTACCGCTTGTAGGGAATTTCTGTGAAGCGTCTGTCATCCATTACAAAGCGGTGTATCCACCGTCCAGATTGACTTACTGCGGGAGTGACGGTTATGTCATCCACTGAGAGGACTTGGGCGGGCGGAAACCTGTTGAACGAACCGCCCAAGTACCCTCAATGCGCGTATATGGGATAGCGACGATGCTGCTGCTCAAGTGGACATCTTCTTCTACGCTGCGCGTGATCCGTGCGAGTTAACCTGCTAGAGAGGTGACCATTGTCTCGCGGAGCTGCCGCAGCCCTAAGCTTTTCTCTTTGCGGACGAGTTCTTCTCGTATCCCCAGATGGGTGGCGATTTCGGCGGTGCTGTATCCGTTCTCGTAGAGCAGCACAATCTTGCTTCGCCGCGCCGGTAACTTGACAAGTGCCTGCTGAAGTGCTTCATGTTCCTTCCAAAAGTCTGTGCGCTCATGCGAGTCGTTTTCTTCTGGAATGATCTCGGACACATCATCGAGTGGAACACTTCCAGCATCGCGCCTCGACGCTTCCATAATCTTGTACCATGCGATCTTCTTGAGAAACGCGGTGAACGGGACATTCCGGTCTTGAAACATTCCTGCTTCAACCTTTATGTACGCTGTCAGCAGCGTTTCTTGCAAAATCTCGTCGTCGTCGGCGTTTGTTCCGTTGCTCCAGCGAATGAACTTAAGGACAGGATCGCTGCCGCCCATTGAGAGCCAGTCATTCCATGCACGCACACGGTCACTGGCATCAGGATTCGAACTGGGCATGAAACGTCGAACATCAGCAGACAAGGGATATGTAGGCATGACCTTTACACCTTCCTGAAAGGGGAAGTTCGGGTAAAGAATGTAAGCGCCAAACCCGCGCCTGTATTCAGTCGATTAATCGGACGAAAAAGATGCGGTAGTGGTGTTCTATCTGGTTGTTAAGGTGCGCGCCCAAACGTCGATTTGCCGGTGAAACATGATCATCAAATCGAGTCGGGCACTACTGTATGTCGCAGCACTGCAAAATGTGATGAAAGTGATCTGTTTTCTTCAAGATCACTTTAAAGAATCACTATCAACATGACCATCATCACACCATAGAACAAATTGTATAACAAGAACGCTTGTTCTGCAAGGGGATTGGTTCGCCAACTTGGAATCCAATTTACTGCGATGATTCTTCTGGCGGGGGAAGCAGCCATTTACGAACGACGGCGCGTAGGTCTGCGATGCTGAACGGCTTATACAAAATCGCATCAAAACGTGCTTCAAGCAACTGTTCCATAGGATTTCCCCCGCTGGCGTGCAAACTAACGCTCGCCGTTAAAAACAGAATAGGAATATCCGGTTGATGCGCGCCGTTGCGAATTGCACGCGCCGTTGCCAAACCATCCATTTTGGGCATGTGCATATCCAAAATCAACATCCGAAACGGCTGCTTAGCAAGCGCGTCCAATACTTCCAACCCATCTCGCGCGATGACCACTTCGACATTTAGCGCCAGCAGAACCTCGACAATCAACCGTTGATTCGTTGAATCATCATCCGCAACCAGTACGCGCCCACTCGTTTTGCGGGTAGTTCGCCCGCCTTCCGGGGTAAATACGGGCAGCGTCTTGTTCGGGTCATCGTCGGGGGTTGGCGTATCTTGCGACTCTTCTTCAGCGACAATCGTAAGCCATTCAGAGGTATCTGTTTGTGCTGGCAGACTCTCATGTTCCGGCAGTTTGAACATTGCGCGAAATGTGAATTGGCTGCCTTTTCCCAATTCGCTTTCGACAGTGAGTGTGCCGCCCATCAGAGTCGCAATTTCTTTGCTGATTGCCAGTCCCAAGCCCGTACCGCCATACCGTCGTGTTGTCGATGCGTCCGCTTGTACAAAACTCTCGAAAATACTGTTGAAATGCTCTCGCGCGATCCCGATTCCGGTGTCGCTCACGGTGATGCTCAACCCAATCTGCTCTGGCGATAGACTGTCCAAATGCACAAGCAGCTGCACCCGCCCACGATCCGTGAATTTGATTGCGTTGCTCACAAGATTGTTGATGATCTGTCGTAAGCGGGTAGGATCAGTCATGATGTGATGCGGCAGGGCGGGAGCTACCTGTATGTTGAAATGAATCCCTTTTTTGTGCGCGACAGGCACATAACTGGATTCAATTTCATTGAGCAGAGACCGCACATCGACGGGGAGAGATTCCAGCGGCACACGCCGTTCTTCCAGCTTAGCAAAATCCAAAATGTCATCGACGATGTTGAGCAATCGACGCGCGCTGTTATTCGCAAACGAGATCAGTTCGCGCTGATGCGGCGTGAGTTCAGTCTCACCGAGCAGTTCTAACATTCCAAACAGCGCGCCAATTGGCGTGCGAATTTCATGACTCATGTTCGACATGAAATCGCTTTTGGAACGCGACGATTGCAGCGCGGCATCGCGCGCGACGATCAACTCGCGTTTAGTCGTTTCGCTTTCCAACATGCGCGCGTAACTTTCGGCGGCGGCGCGTACCGTCGTCGATTCTTCCGGTGTCCACACGCGATCATTTTTTCCCGAATACAGCACTACTACACCATGCATAGAATCATTGATGTAATAGGGCATAACGAACACACTATCCAGCTTCGCCGCTCGTAGAAAGTGTTGTATTTCTGTCGGGTAGCTGGTCGATTTCGGCGTGTAAATGCTTCCGTGCTCATGCATGAATTCGATAAAAGCACGCGGCAAAAGTAAATTGTCGATCCGCTGAATCCGTTCGCGCCGTGCATCTTTATACAAATCCCAGCGATAGCGGCTTTCAAACCACAGGTTATCGTCGCTGCTCACCAGCTCACAAATATCGACGCGGGCGATGCCAAATGCCTCTCCAATCATCGTGAGAAGTTGTGGCGCAGCCGTTTCTGTGTTCGGCGCTTCCAAACACAGCTTGGTAATTTGTCGTGACAGTGTTTCAAGTTCCAGCAAACGCTGTTCACGAAACGTCGTAGACATCACGGGGGTAATGTCTCGCGCCATAATAGTGATTCCCTTGATATGGTTTTCGCTGTCGAAAATCGGTACAAGGCGCGCGCTGTAAAAGCGGTCACCTGTGCCATCGCCGGGAATCAAGTATTCAAACTGCTGCGCTCGTTGAGTCTGTAAAAGAATAGGTATAGCTTTATCGATCCGCCCACTCAAAACGGGAGGCAGCATATCGCGGTAATGTGGGTTTGGATTACCTACCACGTCAAACGTGGTTGGCTGTTCTGACCCAACATGATACAGGGTGACGATTCCTCGCAAATTGATCGATACAATAAGATCGTCAATCGACTCGATAACCGAGTATAGATAATCAATATCGTCCCGTTCTGACTGAAAAAGTCTACCGCCAATCCTATTCAATACAGCTAAAATTGTTGAGCGCGGTGTACGTTGAGTCATGGTTGTGTGTGCCTAGTTGACTGCGTCGTTCACGACTGTGTATGCCGCTTATGTTCGTTTTGACTATACATGCGTTAGAATGGTTTTTTGTCTTAACATTCTTCGAGCTTGAAGTAATTGTACAAAATTTATCAACCCAGTTGAGAGCATACGATATAACCATCCAGCAGTGATTCGGCAGCCAGCACGGTGATGTGCGAGGCGCAAACCAAGAAACTGCCGCGCGCTGCGGCAGCCTAGATAGTGACACCAACATACCAATACCCCATCATCTTATTGCCCTACACTAACCACATATCGAAACGGTTCACCGCAAAGATACAAATCGTGCCGCGCTGCGCCCTTTGCATCTCTGCGGCGAATCGTTTTGCCCACTTGCCTACAAATCCAATTCCACTCGCACGATGTTTTCGCGTTCACTCTGTACAGTGCGAAAACCGAGCTTCTCTGTCATGTGCAGCATTTCAACATTTTCTGCGTACACTGTCCCATAAATGCGCGACAGCTTTTCATCCTTCGCGATCTGGATCAGCCGCTTGAGGATTTCCTTCCCAATTCCCTGATGCTGATATTTGTCGCTCACCAACACGGCATATTCCGCTTGATTCATATCGCGCATCTTCGAGAGCCGCCCTACCGCCGCTATCTCTGGCGAACCGTCATATGAACTTCGTCGAATGACTACCAGCGCAATCTCGCGGTCATAGTCGATAAAACATAAACGGGACAGTCGTTCGTGCGCCGTGCGCTGGCTCAAATTCATCGCGTGCAAATAGCGCAAGAACACCGTCCGTTCGCTCAGCCCTTCATGGAATTTCACCATCAGCGGCTCGTCTTCAGGGCGAATCGGGCGAATCGTGACTTTTGTTCCGTCGCGCAGTGTCCATGTATCGACATACTGCGTCGGATACGGGCGAATCGCCGGACGTGGCAGTTTATCTTCGCTCACATCTTTGCCATACAGCACCACGCGCGCATCCAACGCGACAATCCGTTCATGGCTCGTCAGCAGCGGGTTAATGTCAATCTCTTTGATCCACGGCTGCTCGACCACCAACTGGCTAAACCGCACCATAATCTGCTCCAGCTGCTTCATATCCACAGGCGGTTTGCCGCGTACACCCTTGAGTGCCGTATAGATTTTCGTCGGCTCCATCATGCGCCGTGCCAGAGTCGAATTGAGCGGTGGCAGTCCTAGCGAACGATCCTTGTTGACTTCTACCAGCGTCCCGCCCGCCCCAAACAGCAGCACCGGACCAAACTGCGGATCAATACTGCTCCCGATGATGAGTTCATATCCGTCGAGTTTCGCCATGGGCTGAACCGTCACACCTTGAAAATCCGCCGCGCTGGCTTTCTCCGTCACGCTCGATTTGATTTGCTCAAACGATGCGCGCACCGCATCCGCATCACGCACATTAAGGATCACGCCCCCCACATCCGTCTTGTGCGTGATCGTCTCACTGTTCAGCTTGATCACCACCGGATAGCCGATTTTGTCAGCAGCAGTGACCGCCGCGTCCGCCGACTCTGCGACGACTGTTTCCACTGTCGGGATGTAATAGGCGCTCAACACCTGCTTGGATTCGTATTCGGTCAGAAAATCGCGCCCGCGTTCGCGTGCCGTCTGCACAATCCGGTTGACCAGTTCACGATCTGGCGTTTCCGTGAAACTGTCCAGCGGCAGCATCGGTGTTTCATACAGCGAACGTAAGTTGTCGCTGTACTGCCACATATAGTTGAATACGCGCGCTGCTGTGTCTGGGAACTCAAATGTCGGAATATTCGCCTTGTTGAGCAGGGCTTCACCTTCCGCCACGCTTGCGCCGCCCATCCAGCTTGCCAGCACCGGTTTATCCTCCGCTTTCGCGTACTGCATTAACAGTTCGGCAGTTGTTGTCGGATTCGTCATCCCCTGTGGCGTGAGAATCACCAATGTGCCATCGGTGTTTTCGTCCTTTCCGACAATTTCGAGCGTCTTGGCGTAAATTTCCGGTGTCGCATCCCCCAACACATCGACGGGATTATTGTGACTCCACGCAGGCGGGAGAATCTTGTTCAGCGCCTCAATTGTCTCCGCGCTGATTTCCGCTAGTTCGCCACCGCCGCCAATCAGCGCGTCGGTTGCCAACACCCCCGGGCCACCCGCGTTGGTGATGATCGTCAAGCGATTGCCTTTCGGGCGCGGCTGTTTAGCAAGAACTTCCGCCATGTAAAACACGTCCGAAATGCGCTCCACGCGCAGCACCCCCGAACGACGGAACGCCGCGTCCAGCACTTCATCGCTTCCTGTTAACGATCCCGTATGGGATGCGGCGGCGTGCGCGGCGGCTTCCGTTCGCCCCGCTTTGATGATGATGATCGGCTTACGCAGCGCAACTTCACGCGCCGCCGATAGGAATGACCGCGCATCTCCAACCGATTCCATGTACATCACAATCGATTGTGTCGCGTCGTCCTGCCCCAAGTAGTCAATCAAGTCGCCCCATCCCACGTCTAGCATGGTCCCAACCGAGATGAACGCGCTAAAGCCGACATTTTGGCTGCGACTCCAATCCAATACCGACGTGAGCAGCGCCCCCGATTGGCTGATGAACGCAACCGCTCCCGGACGTGCGATTCCATCCGCGAATGTCGCATTCATCCCCGTAATTGGGCGCATCACACCGAGACAGTTCGGACCAATGATCCGCATCCCACCTTTGCGGGCTTCTGCCAGCACTTCTTGTTCCAGCGCCGCCCCTTCCGCGCCAATCTCTTTGAATCCCGCCGAAATGATAATTGCGCCTTTGATGCCAAGTTCAACACACTCGCGGATCACGCCCGGAACGCTTTTCGCGGGCAGCACGATCACGGCGAGATCGACCTTGTCCGGCACATCTTTCAACGATGGATACGCGCGCACGCCGAGAATACTAGGGCGCGTGGGGTTGACGGGAAACACCGTCCCGCCAAACGGGCTGCTGATCAAATTCCAGAAGATTTGCCGCCCCACGCTTCCAGCGCGTTCCGTCGCGCCGATCACGGCGACGTTGCGCGGCGCGAAAATCGGGTTCAAGCCGAGCGGGACTTTCGTCGGGACGCTGGAAGATTCGCTTGTTTTGGGGATGACCGCTTGATTTGTGAGCATAGGTGAATGACCTATTCATCATATATTCGAGTACAGAACGGACGCGATCATATCTTGTTTTCGCGCCCCTGTGCTACTAATCCGGCACTTCTATGACGTTCGGCTAGGCGAAAAAGTGATGGATGTTGCATCTTCCTTCCCCCAACCATTTTCTTTGCCAGTATGACCGCGCCGGATAAACTCGTCTGTAAAGATGATCTCAATTATTCACCCAACAACCAAACGGAGAAATAGTATGGAACTAGGTCTGGTCGGGCTGGGCAAAATGGGCGGCAACATGAACCTGCGCTTGCTGCAAGGTGGACACCGCATGGTCGTTTACAATCAAACGCCCGAACCGATACAAGCAGCGGCGGACGCGGGATCAGTCGCGGCAGCCTCGCTTGCCGATCTGGTCAGCAAATTGTCTGCGCCGCGCGCTGTATGGCTGATGATTCCGGCGGGTGATCCCACTGAAAACTCCGTCCTCGCCCTCATGGATTTGCTTTCAGCGGGCGATACCATCGTCGACGGTGGCAACAGCAACTACAAAGACACCATGCGCCGTGCAAAAATGGTCGCCGCAAAAGGCTTGCACTATGTCGATGTTGGCACAAGCGGCGGTATCTGGGGACTCAAAGAAGGCTACAGCATGATGATCGGCGGCGATACGGACGCTGTCGAACGATTGCGCCCGATTTTTGAAACCCTCGCACCCGCCAAAGATCAAGGGTGGGGACACGTCGGACCCAGTGGCGCGGGGCATTTCGTCAAGATGGTGCATAACGGCATCGAATACGGCATGATGCAGGCATACGCCGAAGGTTTTGAAGTCATGAAGAACAAAGCCGAACTCGGTTTGGATGTTGCCCAAATTGCCGAAATCTGGCGGCATGGCAGCGTCGTGCGCTCATGGCTGCTTGATCTCACCGCCAACGCGCTCAAAGAAGATGCCAATTTGTCCGACATTAAAGGCTACGTCAATGACAGCGGCGAAGGTCGCTGGACAGTTGCCGAAGCCATCGATCTCGATGTGCCAGCGCCTATCATCACCCTCTCACTCATGATGCGCTTCGTCAGCCGGCAAGAATCGAGCTATGCCGCCAAACTGCTCGCCGCCATGCGAAATCAATTCGGCGGTCATGCGGTCAAGCGCGAAGGTGAAAACTAACCATGACAGGCACAACCACGTCGATAGTCATTTTTGGCGCGTCTGGCGATTTGACCAGCCGCAAGCTCATTCCCGCGCTTTATAAAGCCTTTCTCAAAAATCGACTGCCAGCCGATACACAAATCGTCGGCTTTGCCCGCCGCCCGTATACCCATGATGATTTTCGCCGTTTGATGCATGAAGCGGTGCAAAAATACGTTGGTTCGCGTTTCGATGCCGCCAAATGGGAAGAATTCGCCGCCCGCCTGTGGTACTGCAAAGGCGATCTCGATACGCGCGCGGATTTTCAGGCGCTTGACGAATTCCTGTGTGATTTTGAACGCGAAAGCGCCAACCGCCTCTACTATTTGGCAACCGCTCCGAACTACTATGAAGCCGTACTCAACCACCTTGCCGCGCTCGGCATGGCAACCGAAGAAGATGGCTGGCGGCGCATCGTCGTTGAAAAACCCTTTGGCACAGATTTAGGCACGGCGATGGCGCTCAACCGCGTCGTCCACAGCGGTTTCCATGAACAGCAGGTCTACCGAATCGATCACTATCTCGGCAAAGAAACGGTGCAAAACATTCTGTTTTTCCGCTTCGCCAATGCCATCCTAGAGCCGCTCTGGAATCGCAATTACATCGATCATGTGCAGATCACCGTTGCCGAACAGGTTGATGTCGAGCAGCGCGGGGGCTATTACGATCACAGCGGTGTGCTGCGCGATATGTTCCAGAATCACCTCATGCAGCTTCTCACACTCGTGGCGATGGAGCCTCCAACAACGCTTGATGCGACTGCTTTACGCAACGAAAAAGTCAAGCTGTTAAGCGCGGTGCGCCCTATCGCCATCACCGACACAGTGCGCGGGCAGTATGACGGCTACCGCGAAGCCGAAGGTGTATCCCCCGATTCGCAAACCCCCACTTACGCCGCCTTCAAGCTATACATTGATAACTGGCGCTGGCAGGATGTGCCGTTCTATCTTCGCAGCGGCAAAGCCTTAGCGAAAAAGACCAGCGAAATCATCATTCAGTTTCGCCGCCCGCCGCACCTGTTCATGAATCTGCCGCGCGGTGAACGTCTCCCGCCCAACATTCTATCGCTGTGCATTCAACCTGATGAAGGCGTACACTTGCAGTTGCAAGCAAAAGTGCCGGATTCGGTCAATAAAATGCATCCCGTCGATCTCACCTTCCACTATGAAGACTCGTTCGACGGAATTGAACTACCCGAAGCCTATGAACGTCTGCTGCTCGACGCGATTATGGGCGATCCGTCGCTGTTCACCCGTGAAGACGAAATTGAACTCTCTTGGAAGCTGATTGACCATATTTTACGCGGGTGGGAATCGCCCAATGCGCCGCCGCTAGCATCTTATCCACGTGGCAGTTGGGGACCGGAAGAAGCGGACATGCTTCTCGCGGACGATGGTCGCATTTGGCGTGCTGAATGTGGAGAACACGAAGGGTAAATAATCATGGCGATTGATGCGCGTGTTTATCAAACGACGTTGGCGCTTTCGCACGCTGTCGCGGATGCGATTGTCGATGCTGCCGACAAAGCCATCACCACGCGGGGGCGTTTCACGATTGCGCTTTCCGGTGGTTCAAGTCCTAAACCCCTCTACGAAATGCTGGCGACCCGCGAATACGCTGAAGCGATCAACTGGAACTTCACACACGTCTTTTGGGGCGATGAACGCTGCGTCCCGAAAGATCATCACGACAGTAACTACCACATGGCGCGCGAATCGCTGTTAAATCGCGTCAAAATACCAATTTCAAACATGTATCGAATCGAAGGCGAACGCGAACCCGCGCAAGCCGCCGAGCGTTACGAAGCTGTCTTGCGCGACTTTTTTGGCAAACGCGCAAACACCCGCCAAGCCCGCTTCGATGTCCTGCTGCTCGGTATCGGCACGGACGGGCACATCGCGTCGCTTTTTCCCGGTCAATCCGGTGTCCGTGAAACTGAAAAATGGGTGGTCGCGCAGCATATCGAAGGCGCAAGCGTCACGCCTGACCGCGTAACGCTCACCCCTGTGGCGCTCAATGCGGCGGCGAATATCTTCTTCGTTGTCACGGGGGAAGATAAAGTTCCGGCGCTTCGCCGCATCTTCAACGATCCAGCAAACCCCGACGAACTGCCCGCTCAAGCCATCCAGCCGACCAATGGCATTGTGCGCTGGTATCTCGATGCCGCCGCTGGCAAGGCGCTTCACCCACCCCCGACTTAATCAACCCATTCGCCTCGCTGTTATGAAAATCGGTTTCTCTCGTAGGGGCGCATCGCGATGCGCCCGTTTGGTTCGTTGTCCTCCATGACACACAATTCACTCCAAAATCCGCATGTGTGTCACAACGGAAAATGATGTCAACCATCCGCATCCCCACGTGAGCGAAGACATGTTGATTCACACCGCGATTCCATCAACATGAATCAACATATCTTCCCGTAATCATCCATCGATGTTCATCAAAACCAGACATCAACGGACATGCCTTCTCTCACACTACTGCCCCCGCAATATATTGCGTCCGCAAGCTATTGCGCCATCATCTCCGCTAAACGGAACAGATCAGGGTCGATCCCCTTCGTTCGCCCGACCACCTGTGCATAGGGTGTCGTCGCAATCTCGCTGCGAATCAGCCCGACGACGCACCCATGCTCCCCGTTGATCAGCTTTTCGGCTGCCGCCGCGCCCAAGCGCGTCGCAAGGTTGCGGTCAAATGCTCCCGGTGCGCCGCCGCGCTGCACGTGCCCAAGCGTTGTCGCCCGGATTTCAAACGGCAGTTCATGCTCGCGGCAGTACTGCACCAACATCTCAGTGTTATATTTCGCGCCTTCTGCCACTACGACGATCCCGTTCGTTTTCCCGCGGTCATACGACGCTTTAAGTCGCTTTACCATTTCCTCCGGCGAAACAACAATCTCCGGCACCATCACCATTTCCGCGCCGCCCGCTAACCCCGCCATCAGCGCGAGATAGCCGCAGTCACGCCCCATCACTTCCACCAGAAATGCGCGCCGGTGCGACGATGCCGTCACCTTCAAGCGGTCAATCGCTTCCAGCGCAATGTTGAGCGCCGTATCTACCCCTATCGTGATATCCGAGCCGATCAGGTCATTGTCAATCGTGCTGGCAACGCCAATCGTTGGGAATCCCATCTGGTCAAGCGCGTTTGCCCCCGTCTGCGATCCGTTCCCACCAATGACGATCAGCCCTTCGATCCCTAACCCGCGTAGATTTTCCAGCGCCTTCTCTCGCCCCGCGATCTCTTTGAATTCGGGAGCGCGGGCGCTCCCAAGCACCGTTCCGCCCTGCTGGATAATTCCGCCGACTTCACGCACCCCCATCGGCATGATCTTCCCACTCATCAGTCCCGCGTACCCATCGCGCACGCCAAACATTTCGCACTTATGATAAATCCCCGTCCGAACCACCGCGCGAATCGCAGCGTTCATACCGGGCGCATCGCCGCCGCTGGTGAGGACGGCAATCTTTTTCATCATGCAACCTCCAATGCCACAAGTTTCGCTTATCGCCTACGATTGTAGCGATGAACCGCCCAGTTGATGTAATACTTAACCTCTGAATAACATCACTCGGTTAGCATTGTGGCACGCAATTCACCTTGGGGGGATACCTGATGACCACTGCCAGTCTTTCACCAAACGATGCCGCGTCCCATGCAGTAGATGATCGCACTTATCAACGGCGGATACGCGCTTGGACACTTTATGACTGGGCGAACAGCGCCTTCGCCACAACCATTCTTGCAGCAGTGCTGCCCGTCTATTTCAGCAGCGTGGCAGGTTCAACGCTCCCCAGCGAAGCCACTGCCACTGCCTATTGGAGTCTCAACCTGAGCCTCTCGCTGTTCATCAGCGCTTTTCTCGCACCCATCTTAGGCACAATCTCTGATATTTCACGTGGTAAGAAGAAATTCCTCGCTGTGTTCACCACCATCGGCGTATTAGCAACCGGTTTGCTCGTTCTCGTCGGCACAGGCGATTGGATTCTCGCCAGCATCCTGTTCGTGTTCGGGCGTGTCGGCTTTGTCGCGGCGTATACCTTCTATGATTCGCTTTTGCCGCATATCGCCACACGCGGCGATCAAGACAGTGTTTCCGCGCGCGGCTATGCGATGGGTTACATCGGCGGCGGCATTCTGCTGGCGATCAATGTCGCCATGATCTTCATTATTGGTTCAGAGTGGGGCGCGCGCCTCTCGTTCGTGAGCGTGGCAATTTGGTGGGCAGTGTTCAGTATTCCCCTCTTTCGCACCATCCCCGAACCGCAGTCCGCGACTGAAAAACTTGAACGTGGCGAAACCGTTATCAGCGCCAGCTTTAAGCGCCTGCGTGATACCTTCAAAGATATTCGGCGTTACGGCGAACTTTTCAAATATTTGATTGCCTTTTTGATTTACAACGATGCGATTGGGACGATTATCGGCTTGGCGGTCATTTACGGGGCGGAACTCGGCTTTGGCAGTGTGGAGCTCATTCTCGCGCTTTTGCTCGTACAGTTCGTTGGCATCCCTTTCACACTGATTTTTGGTCGCCTACCGTCACAAGCGGAACAGCGCCGCCCAGTGTTCTTGGCATATATTGTGTTTAATCTCGTTTTGCTGCCGATTGCGGGATTAGGTTTACGTGCCGTGCTCCCTGAAAACGTCAGCGGGATCGAACGTGCGGCATATGCGGGAAGCCTGACCGAAGTGGGGCAAGGGACATATCTTGTTACGGAACGCTTCAGCGCCGTTGAAGGAGCAGAAAGCCTAATCCCGTTGTTCCTAAACGGCAGTTGGATAGATGAGATCGTTAGCGCGTCGCTCACAGGTACGGCAGACGATGTTGTATATGCATCACTGAGCGAAACAAGCACACCAGAAAATGCCTCACAATTCTTTTTCAACGGGCAAACAGTAGAAATCACTTATGCAGCTCGACCCGATGGAGGCATCCTTCGTCTTGAACTCCTGCCCGACCCGCAGTACGAAGGTTTTACATCACCGATTGAGCCGATTACATTGGAATTGGACACGTACAGCGAGACAATCCGCTATGGGGAAACATTCGAGATCAGGGGGACAGAACCGGGCGAATACATTTTGAACTTGTATAACACAGGCGAACGAAACGAGGAAAGCACTGGAAGCGTAATCAGTCTCGCCCAGTTTCGCGTCCTAGAGCCAGAACGTCAGAGCAGTTTGCCGATAATCATTGGCTTGCTGGCAGGGATGCAGGTGGTATGCGGGGTACTAGCACTCGTATTGGGTCGCCCGCTGTTCACCCGTCTTGCGAACACGCTCGATACGCGCCGCAGCATCATCCTTGCACTAGTGGTGTATTCGGTGATTGCGGCTTGGGGCTTTTTCCTCAATTCAACAGTCGAATTTTGGTTCTTGGCATGGATGGTGGCGATTGTTCAAGGTGGCAGCCAAGCCTTGAGCCGCAGTTTGTACGCAAGCATGTCTCCAGCGGCGAAAAGCGGTGAGTTCTTCGGTTTGTACGGCATCATGGAACGCTTCTCGTCGATTCTCGGTCCGCTGTTGTTTGCTGTCGCTGTGGCAATCTTCGGGAGCAGTCGCCCGGCAATTGTCAGCTTAATCGCCTTCTTCATCATCGGCGGATATTTGCTCACGCGCGTCAACATCGAAGAAGGTCAGCGAATCGCACGTGAAGAAGACGCGGCGCTGCTGAAAACGTAACATACTGGGAATGAATTGACATCATATTTCGGGGTGGGCGCAATCAGTTGCGCCCCCACATACGCGCGTTAATCTAGTAGCTGTGGTGTGGAGATTCAGACGTAGATTACCTTCATTCGTTTTCGTCAGGAGATTAGCGCGATGACGCAAGAGACTTTTACGCCGCCTACCGGGGAATGGTATTCACCATCAGATGACATTCGTCGCAACGCCTTCGTCCCTGATTACGATGCTGTGTATGCCGAAGCGGTGACCGATCTCGAAGGGTTTTGGGCGAAGCAAGCGGGGCGGCTCGATTGGTTTGCGCCTTGGGAAAAAGTGCTGGACGCAACCAACGCGCCCTTTTATAAGTGGTTCACAGGCGGCAAGATCAACATCGCCTACAACGCGCTTGACCGCCATGTGCAAACGTGGCGCAAGAACAAACTCGCCATGATATGGGAAGGTGAACCCGGCGACAAGCGGACTTACAGCTATCATGCGCTGTGGCGTGAAGTCAACAAGTTTGCCAATGTGCTAAAAGGCATGGGCGTTCGCAAAGGTGACCGTGTGACCGTATACATGGGACGCACACCCGAACTCATCATGGCGATGCTGGCGTGCGCCAAAATCGGTGCAGTTCACAGTGTCATTTACGGCGGCTTCAGCGAACAGGCGCTTGCTGACCGCATCGAGGACGCGCAGAGCAAAGTCTTGATTACGTCAGATGGCGCGTGGCTGCGCGGCAATATCGTCCCCTTGAAAGAAACGGTTGACTTGGCAGTACGCCGTTCCCCGATTGTTGAGTCCGTGATCGTGGTCAAACGCACGGGGCAGGAAATCAACATGGAGCAGGGACGTGATTACTGGTATCACGATTTGATGAGTCTGCCGATTGCCAGCCCGAACTGCCAAACCGAAGTCATGGACGCTGAAGACCCGTTGTTTATCCTGTATACCAGCGGGACGACAGGCAAGCCGAAAGGCGTGCTGCACACGCACGGCGGCTACAGCGTGTACACCTCTACGACGATGCAAATGGTGTTCGATATACGCGATGATGATCGCTGGTGGTGTGCTGCTGACCCCGGCTGGATCACGGGGCACAGTTATATCGTGTACGCGCCGTTGATTCTGGGGGCAACCAGCTTTGTGTACGAAGGCGCGCCCAATTTCCCGTATCCGAACCGCTGGTGGAAATTGGTTGAAGATTACGCGATCACGATCCTGTATACCGCGCCAACCGCCATTCGCGGCTTAATGCGCTTTGGGGATGCGTGGCCCAATCGCCATGATTTGAGCAGTTTGCGTCTGTTGGGGTCAGTCGGTGAGCCCATTAACCCGGAAGCATGGCGCTGGTTCCATAAAGTGATTGGCAAAGAACGCTGCCCGATTATGGATACGTGGTGGCAAACGGAAACAGGTGGCTTCATGATCGCCCCGATGCCGTCAGTCAACTTGAAGCCCGGTTCAGCGACTCGCCCGTTCCCCGGCATCAAAGTCGATATTGTCGATGATGACGGCAATCCCGTTGAAACAGGCGCGGATGGCAACTTGGTCATTCAATCGCCATGGCCCGGAATGCTTCGCACCGTGTACGGCGACCCGGATCGCTATGTCAAGCAGTATTGGAGCAAATATGCCGCGCAGGGCTGGTATCTCACAGGCGATACTGCCCGCCGCGATAAAGATGGCTACTACTGGATTATCGGACGCAACGACGACGTGATCAAAGTGAGCGGTTATCGCTTAGGGACAGCCGAAGTCGAATCGGGGTTGGTGAGCCATCCCGCCGTCGCGGAAGCCGCCGTAATCGGCGTGCCGGATGAAGTGCGCGGAAGCGTGATTTATGCGTACTGCATCTTGCGCGCGGGGAATAAAGGAAGCGCCGAATTGAGCGATGCGCTCAAAGAGCATATACGCCACGCAGTCGGTCCTATCGCTGTGCCGACGAAAATCGAGTTTGTCGATGTACTTCCCAAGACACGGAGCGGCAAGATCATGCGGCGTGTATTGAAGGCGCGTGCAACCGGAATGCCCGAAGGCGATTTGAGTACATTGGAAGAATAAGCGAGTGATAAACGCGGGTGGAGACAGTATCTCCACCCGTTCGCTTTTGCAATTCCCCCGCCCAAATCTAATCGTTTTGCCTCAAAGGTTTTGTTGTATGCATATTGGCGTAGATATTGGCGGGACGTTTACCGATCTCGTCATGAGTGATCGCGGCGGAATTCACATCCATAAGCTCTTGAGTACGCCCGCCAACCCCTCACACGCCATGATCGATGGGCTGTTAGCTGTCGCGCTAAAATTCGCGGGCGTGGAACGGGTCGCACATGGATCAACCGTCGCCACCAATGCAATCTTGGAGCGCAAAGGGGCGCGATGCGCGCTCATCACCACCCAAGGATTTCGCGATGTGCTGGCGATTGGTCGGCAGAACCGCCCACAGTTATACGCGCTTCATCCCACGCTGCCCGCGCCGTTGATCGCCCGCGCGGACTGTTATGAAGTACGCGAACGGCTCGATCACACAGGGGAAGTGATCACCCCAATTGACCTCACCTCACTGGAACTCTCACGCGGCTATGATGCTGTCGCTGTGTGTCTGCTCTACAGCTATCTCAATCCCATGCATGAGCGCGCGGTACGCGATTACTTGATGGCGCGTGGATACGCGGAGTCGCAAATCATCTTGTCGTCGGACGTGCTGCCGGAGTTCCGCGAGTATGAACGCGCCAGCACCGCCGCGTTGGAAGCCTATGTGCGCCCGGTGATGGATCGCTATCTCAGCGCATTGGAAGCAGCGCTGCCTGTACCGCTGCGCGTGATGAAATCGGACGGCGGCGTGATCAGCGCGGGACAAGCGCGGCGCAAAGCGGTGTTGACCGCATTAA
This sequence comes from Anaerolineae bacterium, assembly GCA_034434595.1. Classification (GTDB taxonomy): domain Bacteria; phylum Chloroflexota; class Anaerolineae; order Aggregatilineales; family Phototrophicaceae; genus Flexifilum. Next base: position 363,315 of record DAOTZD010000003.1, on the reverse strand, counting down.
GTGGACCCGCAGCAGGCGTGATCGGTGCGTTTCACATCGCCAAGCTGGCAGGTTATGACCGCATCATCACGCTGGATATGGGCGGCACATCGACAGATGTGGCGCTCTGCCCCGGTGAACCCATCCGCCGCGCCGACAGCGAAATCGACGGGCTGCCGCTGCGAACCCGTGTGATCGACATTGAGACAGTGGGCGCGGGCGGCGGATCCATCGCGCGCATCGACAGCGGCGGAGTGCTTCAAGTGGGTCCCGAAAGCGCGGGAGCGATGCCCGGTCCTATCGTGTACGGGCGGGGCGGTGTTCACATTACTGTGAGTGATGCCAACGCCATGCTTGGTCGCTTGGATGCGGATCACTTTCTCGGCGGGCGAATGTCGCTTGATTTTGCGCGGGCGCGTGAAGTCTTCACATCGTTCGCGGCGGCGTTAGATATAAGCGTAGACGCGGCGGCGCTTGGCGTAGTCGCGCTGGCGAATGCCAATATCGAACGGGCAGTGCGGCGAGTATCGGTGTCGCGCGGGTACGATCCGGCAGACTTTACATTGGTGGCATTTGGTGGAGCGGGTCCACTACATGCGTGCGAAGTCGCGGCGACTCTCCGCATCCCGCGCGTGTTGATTCCGCATACGCCGGGGGTGCTGTGTGCTTTCGGCTTGCTCGTCGCAGACGTGCAGATCGAACACAGTCAGACGGTGCTTGCGCCATATTCGACTGACCTAATGCCGAAGCTAACCGAGCAGATACGCGGGTTGATGACGCAGTGCAAAGATCAACTGACAGCGGATGGGATTCCACCTGATCGCCAGCGGTTCACGGCATTAGTCGATGCGCGATACGCGGGGCAAGCGTATGAACTGACCATCCCGTTTGCGCTCGATGCACGGCTGGATGAAGTCTTTCACACGGCACATGAACGGGCATACGGTCATTCGCTGAAAGGGCGAACTGTCGAAATCGTCAATGTGCGGGCAGCAGGGATTGGCGACGTGGAGAAACCGATCCTACACGCTGAATCCATCACGCCGAACGACGGATCGGATGCGGTGATTGGGGTGAAAAGCGCGCAGGGTGAACCGTTAACACTGTACAAACGTGATCGGCTGCACCCTGGAGCGCGTTTTAGGGGCGCAGCGCTGGTGTTTCAACTCGACAGCACGGTGTACATTCCGGCGGGATGGCGGGCGTATGTGGACGGGTATCGCAACTTGGTCTTGGAGAGTGGGGCACAGTCATGATCGATGCGATTTCGCTTGCTGTGTTTAGATCGCTGTTTGAAGGGGCAGCAGAAGCGATGGGCGTGACGCTTCAGCGGAGCGCCTTCAGCCCGAACATCCGCGAACGACTAGATTTTAGCTGCGCGATCTTTGACGCAGAAGCGCGCATGATCGCGCAAGCGGCGCACATCCCCGTGCATCTGGGGAGTATGCCCGCATCGGTTGAAGCCGCGGTGCGAGCATTCGAGTCGTTTCAAGCGGGGGATGTAGTACTGGTCAATGATCCCTACTACGGGGGAACGCACCTGCCCGACATTACGATGGTGTCGCCTGTGTTCGTGGATGGCGTGGTACGCTTCTTCGCTGCCAGCCGCGCGCATCACGCCGATGTGGGTGGCATGTCGCCGGGGTCGCTCCCGTTAAGCACAGAACTGTATCAAGAGGGGTTGATCATCCCGCCCGTGCGCTTGATTGAAGGCGGTAAGCTCAACCAAGCGGTGCTGACGCTCATCACAGCGAACAGCCGCGCGCCGCAAGAACGCTTGGGCGATCTACAAGCGCAGTTGGCAGCACAGCGCATGGGTGAAAGTCGCTTGCACGCGATCATCGAAGCGCATGGGCTGGAGAGAACGAGCGCGCACGCCGCCGCGCTGCTCGACTACTCACGGCGCATGACCGAAACTGTGATCGCAGGGATACCCGATGGCGTGTATCGCTTTGAGGATGCGCTTGAGGGGGATGGTCAGCGGGAATACACGATCCCGATCCGCGTGCAGGTGACGGTAGACGGTTCGCGCATGGAGATTGACTTCAGCGAGAGCGCGCTACAAGTGGGGGGAAACTTGAACGCTGTCGAAGCGATTGTGCGTTCGGCGGCGTGGTACTGTGTGCGCCTGCTGGCGGATGAGGACTTGCCCGTGAATGACGGCTGCTTTAAGCCTGTTCGCGTGGTTACGCGAGAAGGGACACTGCTCAATCCGCGCTTTCCGGCGGCGGTGGCGGTGGGGAACACGGAAACCAGCACGCGCGTGGTTGATGCGGTGCTTGGGGCGCTGTCGCTTGCCGTGCCGGATCGCATTCCGGCGGCAAGTCAGGGGACGATGAACAACATCACCATTGGTGGGGTGCTGGATGGGCGACAGTGGGTGTACTACGAGACCATCGCGGGGGGACACGGGGCATCACCCGAAGGCGATGGGATGAATGGGCGACATAGCCACATGACAAACACGCGGAATACCCCGATTGAAGCCTTAGAATATTCGATGCCGCTGCGCGTGGATGCGTATCACTTGAGAGAGGGAAGCGGCGGGGATGGGGCGCATCGCGGCGGGGAAGGGATTGTGCGGGCGTATACGCTGCTTGCGCCGGCGACAGTGACCCTCAATAGTGAGCGACGGAACAACGCGCCCTACGGCTTGGCAGGGGGAAAAGCGGGGCAGCGAGGGAGAAACCGGATCATCACACGGGAAGGGGAGCAGGTGATTGGCGGAAAGTGGACGGGGATGCTGCAAGCGGGGGATCGGGTGATCATCGAGACACCGGGTGGTGGGGGATGGGGCGCATTGATATGATGACGAAGAATTGTCGTCCATGTCCTTTGATGTCCGAGTTTTTACGCCTAAGCGTTGAGGAAGGATGAATATTACAAGAACATATGCTCTAAATACACAAGCTAGATTTGGCGAATAAGGGAAAAGGATTGGGCAATATCAACTAGTGATGGTGGCGAATAGGGGGTGGGTTGTCATGGGACGTATTGAAGATTTTCTGTGGCGGGCACGGCACGCCGTGCCCCTGCAATCGGCACGTTTGCGTGAAAGTGGGTTCGAGCACGGAAAGTAACAACTACGGACAAGCCTAACGGCGCGTCCCATGTGTACCAAGTTAAGCGAGTTTGTGTGTAAATTTATGTTTTGCCCTCACCCCCGCCCCCTCTCCGCTGGCGGAGAGGGGAGCAAACCCGCCGATTTGCAGGGTGATTGCAGGAATTTATTCCTTAACTTGGCGCATATAGGACGCGCCGTTGCGCGTCCCTCCCAGCCTTGTAAAAGTGTTGAACCGTGAAGGCGTAGAGAACGGTTATGATCCCATCTCGGAGTGCCTATGAAGGAGATTTTTGAGAGTAGACAATAACATCACCGCAATATCGTTTAGTTTCGGTTTAAAGCGGTTTGGTGACGGTTTCTTGCAGTAAATTGTGGTTTGATGACGGTTTGTTGCAGCGTTTTGCAGCTAGACAGCGGTTATATTAGCGCGTATGCAGAATTGATTTCGGGCATGACACCGCATGATGCAGCGGTAAAGATGGCTAACCATTGACAGGTGCGCGCGAGGTCTTCCAAACGCGCGGTTTCGTTGACGGTATGTGGATGGAGCATCGGCACGCCAATCATGCCCAAGATGTGCGCCCACCGCCCCAAGACCATATCATCGCTGCGGGAAAGATAGCTTTTGTTCATTTGGACGGTAAAGCGGCGGTGAGCGTTGGCGGCAGCGGCGAGATCGGCGGCGAGAGCAACGGCGTTGGGAATAGCGACTGATCCTTTGCTCCACCCGCTGACTACGCCATGCGACGCGCCTAACCCCAACTGCGGCGGCACCCCTGCCCCAGCGGTCTGCGCGTCCGCGATGATGCACCCGATGACAGGCTGCGGAACAGCGTGTGTGAACATGGATGCGCCGTGCCCGAAAAAGGCATCAGGAATCCCTTCTTCGCCATCGGTGAATACGATCAGCACACGGCGATCCGCAGACACAAGCGCGTCTTGCAGGGGCAGAAGCGCGGCGGCAGCGGCTAAGCCCGTGACTACGCCGAGCGCGTTATCCAAGCCTGTACCTGTAACTACGCCATCGCGCAAACGAGGATCGCTGTCGAACATGACATGATCGTACCAGCGCAAATCGCCCGCATGGGCTTTGTAGATCATCGTGCCTTTTTCGGCAGAAAATTCGCCAAGCGAAGCGGTCATCAACCTGCCGCTTTGGAAGCGGACAGACTTGGCGGCGCAAAAATAACCTTCGGCGGGTAAGCGGATGGCGCACATGGGATAGACTTCGCCCGTATCGACGGATTTGAGTCCAAATGTGGGGCGATCCATGTGAGCGAACAGGATCACGTCCGGCTGCGCTTTGTCCGCACCGATCCACATGCCCGCGTTGCCTGTTGAACCGATGCGGCGGATGAAATGGCGTTCCAATCCCCATTCACGGGCAATCGCGCCGATTTCGTCCGCGATGCCGCCCGGGAGAAATGCGCCGCCCGATGGGGCATTTGCTCCCATAAGCAGGGAAAGAGCGTTCCAAAGCTGTTCAGAGGAAAAAGGATCGGTCAGCAAACTAGGAAAACGTCCAACAATCAGATCAAACGGGTTGATTGTCATATCGCCCCATTAAAAGATTTCAGGTTGAGAAATATACGCTTCGAGCAACCGCAGCGCTGCGTTCAGGTCGTCAAGATGTAGGGTTTCGAGCGGGGCATGTTTGCCGCGCATGGGAATGCCGAGTACAGCGCTGGGAATCGCCAATGGAACGGCGGCCCGCGAATCCGCCATCAAGCCGTGTACCGCGTCTTGCTGAAACGGGATAGCGAGCTGACGCGAGAGCGTTTTCAAACGGTTACGCAAGCCGCGATGCGCGTGCCATCCCCCAATGCCGCTAATATACAAAAATGCCGACAGCACTACCCCTGCCCCAAGCGCCGTCTCGCCACGTCCGCGCGTATCGGGCGTGTCGTAGCTAACCGAGCCATCGACAAAAAGCGCGGCGTGGGGACGAATGACGCTTAACAGGTGGGTAATTCCGACGGCGGTTGTTTCTTCCTGCACCACACCGATCAAATACACCGAATGTTCTGATGGATTGGATTTCAGGTATTCGGCAAGGGCAATTAAGAGGGCACAGCCGGCACGATCATCGAGATAAGGGGCGCTGTAGAATCCGTTCGCCAAACGCACTTCGTTGTGGGCATAGTGGATCGGCGTGGTGATTTCGATGCCATCTACCTTGCCACCAACGTCAATGTAGAGATCGGCATCGGTGCGAGCGGCTTCATCACCGGGCTGTGCCAAATGCGCCGAACGCACGCCGACGATGCCCGGTATGCGCCGTTCGCCATCTCCGACGACGACGTGGGTACCCGGCGCGGCTTTGAGGTTAATGCCGCCGATTCGCACCACGCCCAACGTGCCATCCGGGTTAATCTTTTTGACCATCATGCCGACAGTATCGAGATGGGCCAGCACAGCAACAGTTTTACCGCTTGTGCCGCCGAAACGGGCGAATACATTGTCAATAGGGTCGATATGAATGTCGGGTGTAAAGGCACGCAGGCGATCCGCCATGTGACGAGCAATCGCGCCTTCATGCCCGGAAATGCCCGGAATCGCGGTCAGTTCGCGCAGTAATGCCGGAAAGTCGGTCATGGACACCATACTTAAGTACGTGGAAATTCACCGTGCCATTAATAAATATATCAAAACTGAGAAATTGCAAATTAAATAACGATCAGAAAATGGCGATTTTCTACGGATGCCCTACGCAATCCCTACGCTGATGACAGTTTTGGAACAAAGACGCTCAAAGAACCATCGTGGATTCTGGGTGACTCCGCATCGATGTGGAGTCAACAGGCGACATTGAGCACGTTCCACAAGGGGATGGCAAAATCATGAAGGGACATTTTTTGAAATTCGGCGGCGCAGCATGTTTGATGCTGACAGTTATCGTTATGAGTTTACTGGCGACGGGGATCGCTTCCGCCGCGCCTATAGTGAATCCGGTTGAGCAAGATGTGGCGGCACAAGCGGCGCAGATCAGCGCGATTGCATCGACATGCGTGGGTGCACCCGCGCCGCGATTGATTCCCGGTCAGCAAGGGCGAGTGACTCCGGGACTGCCGAATATTCTACGCAGCGCGCCGGGTCAACAGCCGGGAAGTGTGATCATCGGTGAAATTCCCGGCGGCGCGGTGTTTGATGTGCTGGCGGGGGTTCTGCCTGCGTGTTACAACGGGCGGCTGTGGTGGAATGTCCGGTATGGCGTACAAATTGGCTGGACACCGGAAGCAGAAGTGTGGGGCGCATATTGGACGGAGCCGATAAGTAATATTCCGCCAACACCGCCGCCGCCTGAACCCGCTTGCATGGGGTCGCAGTTGATCAACTACAACGCTGGCGTGGTGACTCCGGGACTGCCGAACGTAATCCGGTCACAGCCATTTCGGGGAACGGGGAGCGTGATTCGCGGGTATATTCCGGCGGGTGGGATTTTCTCGGTGATTCGCACGACTCAGCCCGTGTGCAGTCAGGGAATTATGTGGGTGCATGTAGTTTATAACGGCTTAGAAGGCTGGACGGGCGAAAGCAGCGGCGGTGTTCGCTGGGCGCTGCCATATGATGGCGGCGTATCGCAGTGTAACAGCGGCGCTCCGCCGCGGTTGCAGGCGGGCGGGTATGGTCGCGTGATGCCCGGTTTGCCGAACTCTTTACGGCGCGAAGCGAATGTGTACAGCCAGCGGATTGGGTATATCTACGCGGGTGAAGTGTTCCGGGTGATTGAAGGTCCGTCATGCCATATGGGAATTCCGTATTGGCGGGTGGAAATCAACGGCGTAACCGGGTGGACGGGCGAAGGTCAATGGGGGGTGTATTGGGTTGAACCTGTGTAATGGGTTGAAATGGGATAACGGGCGCATCGCGATGCGCCCGTACAGATTGGATTTGTTGGTTAGCTTAAAAGGCGTTCAAGCCATGCGTAGAAAGCGGACTGATCGATCTCGTAAAGCACCTGCACATTGGGTTCTTTGCGAGTCATGCCCAAGACATCGACGACGGTTTGCCCGCGTGTGAGTCCGCCGTGGAGTTCAACCGCGATGTAATGCGGGCGAATATCGCGGATGATTCCGGGATCGAGCAGCACCGCCGCCGCCAAAGGATCGGGCATGAGGAAGCCGGGGACTCCGGGTATTTGGCGGGAACGCTGCGACCAAAACGACGTAATGCCGTGAAAGAACTTGGCGCGAGGTGTGCGGTTCAACGCGCCTAGACGGTCAAAATCCGCCCACGGGACAGCGTGCTGGATGGTGGTTTCCCACGATACCATGACTGCGTTGGGGAAGGCTTCAAGAACGATGTGCAAGGCTTCGGGATCGGCATAGGCGTTAAATTCCGCCGGAATGACCTCTGTGTTGCCGTGTCCGTGAATCGCGCCGCCCATAAAGACCAAGTGTTTGATCTTGGATGGGAAAGTGGGATCGATGCGTGTGGCTAACGCGAGATTGGTCATGGGGGCGAGCGCGAGGATGGTCAATTCGCCGGGGTAACTGTTGGCGAGCTTGATCATGGCATTGACAGCGTGACCGGGTTCGACCTGCTGGCGCGGTTTGGGGCGATTCGGCAAGTCGCCCAAGCCATCGCGCCCGTGAATGTCAGCCGTTTCGTGCCGCCACAACGAAATGAGTGGACGTTCCGCGCCGCGATACACTGGGATGTAGTGCTTCACATCCATGACGGCGAGTGTGCTAAGCACGTTTTGGACCACTGAATCTACGTCAATGTTGCCCATCGAAGTGGTAATCGCTTCAACGGTTACACCGGGATGCGCCAACACCATCATGAGCGCGATGGCATCATCCATGCCCGCGTCGGTATCAATCATCAATCGCATGAAGGTTTCACATTCGTTTGACAAGTCAGCGGGGTTCGTAGAACGCTGATTCCGCTGAATCCGAGTTCAATTGGGGGATAACTCTAACGGATACACACAAAAAGGCAAACGAGTCTTGGGCAAGTCTCACCAAACCCTTCGCCAGCAAGGGGAGTAGAATGTTATTATCTGTATGCCGTGATGTAAGGCGGGTATTGTGCTTGCAATTGCGGCATGAACTTCCCATAATCTTGGCAGTGCTTTGAGACAAGGAGAAGCCTCCACAATGACACGCTCGAAAATTTTGTTGGTTCTCGTAGCTGTGGCAGCAATGATGCTGCTGGCGGTAAGCGTGACCGCGCAGGATGCCCCGCTGCGTATCACGTTGGTGATTAATGGTGTTCTTGGTGACAAATCGTTCTTTGACAGCGCACAGCGCGGGATGGATCGCGCGCTTGATGATTTCGACATTGAAGTCAACACGATTGAACTGGGTATTGACCCGGCGAACTGGGAAAGCGGCTTGGATGACGCGATGAGTGATACCGAGTCGTATGATCTGTTGATCGCGGGCACCTTCCAGATGGTTGACTTCTTGGGAGCGCGGGCGCACCTATACCCGGACAAGGTGTTCATCACCTACGATGCGCCGGTCAACTATGGGGCACAGACCGACGAGGACCCTGCCAATGATGGGCTGTGCGTTGAAGGCTGCACCAACGTGTATTCGGTGCTGTACGCGCAGAACGAAGGCTCGTTCCTTGCTGGTGTGTATGCGGCGGCGATGTCGTCGATGGAAGGCGAAGGCTACACCGATGGTATTGTGTTGGGCGCAATCGGCGGGCAGGACATCCCTGTGATCAATGACTTCATCGTTGGTTACGAACAAGGCGCGTGTCTTGTCAGCCCGGACAGCCAAGTGATCGTGCAATATGCGGGCGGTTGGAATGACCCGGCGACGGGCAAAGAAATCGCGCTGGCGATGTACGAACAGGGCGCGGACATTGTGTTCCAGATTGCGGGCGGCACGGGTGTTGGTGTGTTTGAAGCGGCGGAAGAACAGGGACGTTACGCGATTGGCGTGGATAGCGACCAAGCGACGATCATCATGGACACCGACCCCGAACAAGCTGAGCGCATCCTCACCAGCATGATGAAGAATGTCGATAATTCGCTGTACCGCGCGGTGGAACTGTATCTCGCGGGCGAACTGCCGCTTGGGACAGCAGAAGTTCTCGGTATTGCTGAAGGCGGCGTGGGCTTGGCGATCAATGACATTTACACTGAAGCGACACCGGAAGAAGTGCAAAACTTGATCGCGGCGGTGACGGAAGCGGTGACAGCGGGCGACATAACTGTTGGCACGGTGTTCGCGGCGGAAGGCGCAGCAGTAGTTGGTCAAGGTTGCGATGCGATGCCAGAAACCGACTTCGATGTGGCAGCGGCGATGGAAGGCATGTAAAAACCGTGTCATCAACTGTTGGCATGTCAACAGTTGACCGAGTAAATTAGTACGCACCGTAGGGGCGAGGGCAAGTGTGGGAATCCCCCACTGCCCCCGCCCTTATGCTAGATAGGTTCAATCTTTTTTCCATCGAAGCACAAAGGTCGTGAAATATGACCCTTCTACAGGCGCGACAAATCGTTAAGGTTTACCCGAACGGAGTTGTCGCAAACAATCAGGTGAATTTGTCGGTTGAGAAGGGCGAAATTCACGCGATTGTGGGCGAAAACGGCGCGGGGAAATCGACCTTGATGAAGATTCTCTACGGGCTAGAGCATCCGACTGAAGGCGAAATTTTGCTGAACAACCAGCCCGTCGTGATCGATAACCCGCAGAAGGCAATCGATCTGGGCATCGGCATGGTTCATCAGAACTTCATGCTGGTGGATTCGTTCACAATTGCCGAAAACATCGCCTTGGGGCGCGAAAGCGTCAACGGTGTGGCACTTGACCGCAAAAAAGCGATCCAAGACACACTCGAACTCTCCAAGGCATATGGGCTCCACGTTGACCCTACAGCGCGGGTGGAACTCGTCCCGGTAGGGATGCGGCAGCGCGTGGAAATCCTGAAGGCGCTGTATCGCGGCGCGCAAATCTTGATTTTGGATGAGCCGACAGCAGTGCTAACCCCGAAAGAAACCACCGACCTATTCGCGGCGGTTCGCAATTTGGTTGAACAGGGCAAGACAGTGATTTTCATCACGCACAAACTGCGCGAAGTGATGGAGATCAGTGACCGGGTGACGGTGATGCGTGACGCGCGGGTGGTGGGCACGGTGAACACGATGCAAACGAGCATTCCCGAATTGGCGCGCATGATGGTTGGGCGCGAAGTGTTCATGGTGGTGGATAAGCCGCCAGTGAAACCGGGAAAACCCGTCTTGGAAGTCAAGAATTTGACTTATACGAATGAAGGCGGGCGCGCAGTCGTCAAGCATGTCACGTTCAACGTGCGCGAAGGCGAAATCGTAGGAATCGCCGGCGTGGAAGGAAACGGGCAAACGGAGCTGGTTGAAGTACTGACAGGACTGCGGAACGCGACAACCGGCGAAATCTTTGTTGATGGCAAACAAGTCAACGGACATGGGGCGCGGGCGATGCGTGAAGCGCGGGTGGCGCATATTCCCGAAGACCGTTTGACAAACGGTGTAGCGCGTGACAGCAGCATCGCGGACAACTTGATTGTTGACCGCTACTATCGAAAACCGTTTTTGCAGGGCAGCCTGCTGAACCTAAATCAAATTCGCCGCAACGGTGAAGAACTCATCCAGACATTTGGCATTGTCGCGGCAGGCGGCGATGCGCCAGTGGGATCGCTTTCCGGCGGGAACATGCAAAAAGTGATCGTCGCTCGTGAGTTTTCATCATCCCCGCGATTATTGATTGCAGCGCAGCCAACGCGCGGCGTAGATATTGGCGCAATTGAATTCATCCATCAGCGATTGGTAGACCAACGCACGGCGGGATTGGCAATTTTGCTAGTGAGCGCCGACTTACAAGAAGTCATGAAACTGTCGGACAAGATCATCGTGATGTACAACGGCGAAATCACAGCCATTTTTGAAAACACCCCCGACTTGACTGAAGAAAAACTTGGCTTGTATATGCTTGGCGCGGCGACACAGCCGCATGATGAGCTGGAGGCGATGCGATGAGCGCACAAAACCGGAATGCGCGCAGCGCCGCCAACAACCGCCTTTTGGTGCTGGCACTCGCGGCAATCATCGGGGCGGCGATGACGTTTTTTATCAGCTACCGCATCTATGGCGGCTCGGCAGAGGCGCTTTCGCTTGATGCGTGGATCGCCAACATGAGCGCACAGCCGGATTTCCAAAACGTGCTGTTGGTGAATGTGTTGGTAGGCGTGAGCGTAGCATTATTCATCCTTGAAATGCGAACGGCTGCTCTGCGTGTGACAATCACGGTCATTCTCGCGCTGCTCTTCGGCTTTGCGATGACATTCGTGTTCAATCTCGACACCGCAAACCGCCTGATTCGCGGGGAATTTCGCGTAGCGGTGCTGTCGGATGCCGAGCCGATAGAAAACGACGCGGTTGATCTCGAATATGGACGGCAGCGGGGCGATGACTTCAACGAACCCAATGTGCGCGCTCCCGTAACTGAAGCAGTGTATACGTTTGAAGGGCGCGCGGGCGATGTCGTGACGATTCTAGCGTATGCAGCCAGCCGTCGCAGTGAAGTGAATTTGCAAACCGCGTTGATCGCGCCGGATGGCACGACGATTGAAGAAGCGACAAGCGCGACTGAAGAACAACTCGTCACCTATGAAGAACAGGATTTACGCACCGTCAATGACGCGGTCATCGAGAACTTCACGCTGCCTACCGACGGCGTATACAGCATTCGCACTGTGCCGGAGGCGATTCCAGTTGGGACGGTACTGCGCGAAGCATTCGATGCGACAAGCAACGCCTATAATGCCTTTCTGCTCGGCTCGATTGGGCGTGTAAACCGTTGGGCAGTGTGGATTCAAGACGCGCTAACCTTGATTCTCGTTGGGCTGGCGATTGCGATTGTGTTCCGTGCGCGGCAGTTCAGTTTGGGCGCGGAAGGGCAGTTGTATTTTGGCGCGTTAATCAGCGGGTTGGTGGTGCTGGCTGGGGGTACACTTCCCGGATGGCTGTTGATACCGGTTGCGATCTTATCGGCAATGACAGCGGGCTTTTTGTGGGGATTGATTCCCGGTGTGCTAAAAGCGTATTTAAACGCGAACGAATTAGTATCGACGTTGATGCTGAATGCGGTGGCGGTGCAGTTTTACGAACTGGTACTGACATTCCAATTACAACCGCCCGATGTGGGCTTCACCCGTTCGGCTGATTTTCCGGCGGTGGGCAATTTGCCTGTGATCGTCAACGGCACACAAGTAACAATTGCGGTGTTCTTCGTGATTATCGCCGTGATTGCGGTATGGCTGCTAATCACGCGCACGCCGTTGGGCTACGAGATTCGCACTGTCGGCAATAACCTCAAGTTTGCCAATTACGGCGGCATCAACACGCGGCGCACGATTATGCTGGCGATGGCAGTCAGCGGGATTGTCGCGGGGTTGGGCGGCGCACATTTGGCGATGGGTATACACAGGATGTTGATCCTAAACATTTCGTTGGGGTTAGCGTTTGAAGGCGTGGTCGTGGCGCTGCTAGCGCGCAATAACCCGCTGGTGATCCCGTTCACAGGGCTGTTATACGCTTATTTGCGGGCGGGCGCACAATTCATGGAACGTGACGCAAATATCAGCTTTGAAGTCGTGCGTATCATTCAAGCAGTGATCATTCTGCTGATAACGGCGGAAGGTCTGCTGGCGTTCCTGCAAGCTCGCCGCACACGCGCCGTGCCGACTGAACCGACGGCACCTAGCACCACGATGGAATCGCCGCGCTTGATCGTTGAGGCTGCGAAAGAGGAAAAGTCAAATGTTTGAACAAGTACGCGACAGCATCTTTAGCGCACTTTTTCTCGCCGCCATTTTGCGCGTGACCACACCGATTTTACTGCCATCACTTGGCGCGCTCATCAGCGAACGCGCAGGGGTAATTAACATTGGGCTGGAAGGGATGATGCTTGCATCCGCCTTCACAGGCGCGGTGGTGAGCGCGTATTCGACATCCGTGTTGGGACCGGAAATAGCCCCGATTTGGGGACCATGGATTGGCTTACTTTCGGGGTGCGGCATCGCTGTGTTGATGTCGCTGCTGCTCGGTTTGTTCCATCTGCGCTTCAAGGGCGACAACATTCTTGCAGGCGTGGCACTTAACGTACTGGGATCGGCAGCGACAGTGGCGATCTTGTTCGAGCTAACGGGCAATCGTGGTGACAGCGGTTCGCTGGCAAGCTATCAAATGCCGTTCATTCAACTGCCGGAATTTATTCGCGATATTCCCGTGATTGGGGCGACGGTGTTCACAATTTTCGACAATCAGAGCGTGATGACGTGGATCGCGTTCATCTCGATGATTGTGGTATGGTACATTCTCTACCGCACGCCGTTCGGGATGCATCTGCGCGCATCGGGCGAAAATCCAGCGGCGGCGGCATCCGTCGGCATCCGTGTGACGCGCGTGCGCTATCAAGCGCTGGCATTGAGTGGATTGTTCGCGGGGTTGGGCGGCATCCACATGAGTATGGGGTATTTGTCGTTGTTCCAACGCGATATGACCAGCGGACGCGGGTATATCGCGCTGGCGACTCCCCTGCTTGGCGGCAATAACCCGGTTGGCACGGGCGCAGCTTCATTGATCTTCGGGTTTTTCGAAGCGCTTTCGACGCGCATCGGATCACTGCAAATCCCGTCACAGCTTCCGCAGATGGTGCCGTTTGTAGCAGTGGTGCTGGCGCTGGTGATTTATGCGCTGCAAACGCGGCAAATTCTGCGCGTGCGCGCCCTACGCGCCGTCGAAGGCGAACATTTCAATGCATCGTACTGGCGGGCGATCCAGCAGTTAAGTGGTGTGCATGTGCTTCTGGCAATGATCGCGGTGATCGGGATCATCGTGGCGGTGAGCATCATCGCCGCGCCGGATGGATTTGGCGGCGCGAGCGCGACACCGATTGGGTTCGCCTTGTTAGTCGTATCGATTCTCTTGATCGCCGTGAATTTTCCGTTCATCGCGCGTGTGCAGCGGATTGGGGAGCAGCATTGGCTGAGTCTGGTCGCCGCTGTGATTTCGTTAGGTACATATTCGACGATGTTGTTCGCGCTGTATTTCGATGTAGGGGGCGCAGTCGTGCGCGGCGTGTTGGTTAGCGCGGTGATTTGGTTCGTGCTTGGCGGGTGGCGTTTGGTCGTCCCAGAACGACGTAAAACCGCGGCGGCGTAGGCTCGCTTTGAAGCGTTAAGGATGATACGAGAGGTTGGCAGATGCCAGCCTCTTTTTTTGTGTAGGTGAAAGAAAGCGTTAAAACACTGGAAAAAATGGTTCTCCTCACGTATAGTTCAATACGCGCAAAGAGGGGAATGATGCCAAAACCAATTGTTGGCGAATACACGATAGCGCCGGGCGGCGCGCCGCATAATAATTCGGCTGTGTACACAGCCGATTTTGTTAGCGCAGGCGGTGTATCGCTCACGGTTGCCCTTGCCGCGCAAACACTTCACGGCGGCGAAAGTTCCAGCGCGTCCCCTGCGACTATCGCGGTGCGCGGAGCAGTCGATTCGCTGCGTAAATCCACCACGGCGGATGCGCGGCAGTTGATTCAAGATGCGTTCAATAACGCCAATCGTTTGGTGCGACAGCAGAGCAGCATCATCGGTGTAAAGCAGACCTGCGCTCTCGCGCTGGCGCTCGTGATCGACAACACGCTGTATATCGGCAACGTTGGCAACACATGCATTTACCTGTACAGCCCTGAACATGGGTTGATGACTCTCACACAAGAAAATACCGCGCCGCCAATTGGCGAATCGCCTCAACAACACGTCGTCGTGGACATGGGGTTCTATGGTTCCGCGATGACATGGGAAGCCGCGCAAGAACGTGGGGCGCTCGGCTACACGCTGCAAGCAGGAGATGGCATCGCTGTGATCTCCCCGTCGATGCAGCGGTTTGGCGATAGCGGTCAGCTTGTCCCCGATGCCGACATTATCGAGGCGCTGGACAATCAAGCAGGCAGACACGCAGCCAAAGCGATTGCGTTGAGCGCGATCCGGCAGCAAAAGGCACTTGATCCGTCGAAGCGGAGCGCGATTCCTGTAGCGGTGATTCAGTCACCGGGAACGGGAACGCGGCGCGCTGGCACGGGACGCGACACAAGCGAAATTGATGTAATCGCGGCGGCGGGCGCGCGGCGGCGCGGTGGGCGCGGGTGGTTGATTGGCGTGATGGCAGTGCTAATGGCGGTGGTGATTATCGTGGTGGCAGCGGCAGCGCTGCCTTCACTGACGAACGTCAGCAGCGAAGCCACGCCGGAACTTGATATATCCGGTTCGAGCACAGCGATCATTATCGCGATGGAACGGACGAATGCCGCGGCAACATTTGCGCCGTTTGAGACCCCCATCCCCAGCGAAGCAATCACCGAAGCGGTAGAAACGACTGTCGCGCCAACGAGAGAAACATCTACCGGCGAACCTTCCCCACGAGCGACACGAACAACAGCCCTCGCACCAACAGATACCGAATCAAGCGGTGCGACCAGCACGGGCGCGACTGATACTCCGGTGGACACGCCCACGCGAACGGCGACGATTACGCCGACGAGAACCGCCACGGATGAACCGTCAGCCGCGCCAAGCGCGACTCGCACATCAACAAGCACGCCGACGAACACGCCTACGCCGACTCGGACACGCACGCCCACGCGAACAGCCACAAGCACCGTGACAATCGCCCCAACGAGCGTGAATCTGCCGATCACAGGGCTTGATCCGCGCGTGGTGGGGGGCTGGTATATCCACAGCCCAGAAAGCGATGAACTCGTCATCTTGAGTCAAGGCGATCTCGTGCAAACAGATGCCGACATTCACAAGCGGATGTTTTTAAGTACATTAGGAAGCACGGCAGATGCGCTGGTGTTTTTGCAACCGAACACGGCTGTGCAAATGGGCAGCGTAAGCGAAACCGGATTCACGGTGGCGATGGCGAACGCGGGCGATGTATTTATTTGGACCGGTGGCTACACGGATGGTGTAGAGATGATTCTCGCGGGGGAAGGTACACAAGCCGGAATCACTCTGACAGCGCAAGGTGATTCTGATGCGCCCGCTTGTATGTCGGCGCGCTATTTACAGCCGGACTTGCTGTTGTTCACGTGTTTCGCGGGCAACTGCGCGCTCAATCTGCCTGATCCGCTGAGTACGCCTATCACGCTGATGAGCGGTGAACAAGTGTTACTCATCACCAGTCAAGCATTTTCGTCACGAGCAGAACCGCTCTCGCCGATTGAAGTGGATCGTTATCGAAATGTGTTCACGCTGGATGCGACTGCCAGCGAACCCGCAGCGGCATGTTTGCGCGACTACGCATCGAACGAAACGGCGGGTCTGGCATCGCCATCGCCCAGCGAAGCAAGGAATTCTCCGTTGGTCATTCCAACCGAGCCTCCTACCCCAACGCCATTTATCTTCATCCCCCCGCCAACGAATACACCGATGCAGCCGACTCCGGCAGGCTGAAGCATTAAGAGACCAAATGTATCCACGCCTTTAGCAGATTGCGTAATTTTGCGTTAGATTAACCTCATATGGTTCGTCACAACATTATGTGCGCTAACGAAGGCGTGCATGATCTTTATCACATATGGGAGCGATTCGTTGGCGCATTTGAAGCATGTCAGACGTTTGAAGTCAAAGATTCTTGGTGGCTTATACGGTCAAGCATTGGGCGATGCGTGGGGAATGCCCGCATATTTTGAGCCACAGCAAACATGGAACAAGTTCGGCTGGATTGAGACATTTTTGCCCGCGCCGGATGATCACGAAGTCCACACGGGTTTACCTGCCGCGCGCATCACGGACGACAGCGAGCAAGCCTTTTCGCTGGCGCAGGAATACATCGCGGCGGGCGGCGTGACGCTCGAGGCAACAGTGAAAGCGATTATCAATTGGTATGACCGCACCGGTGGCGATCAATCGCGGTATGTCGGTCCCAGCACGCGGCGCGGGGTATTGGCACTTCGGGCGGGCGCTGATCCACGGGTGGCAGGGCGCATGGGCGATACCAACGGCGCGGCGATGCGCGTATCGGTTGTGGGGTTGATCAACGCGGGCGATCCGATGAGCGCGATTGACGACGCGGAAATATCGTGTCTGCCAACACACGGCACAAACGTCGCCATCAGCGGCGCAAGCGCAATCGCGGCGGCGGTGGCTGTCGCCATGCGTGACGATGCCACGCTTGACGGAATCATTGCGGCGGGGATGTTGGGCGCGGAACTTGGACGCAAGCGCGGCACGTCTTGGTTGGCGGCTTCGGTCACCCGGCGAATTGAGCAAGCGGTAGCAATTGCGCGCAAAGGTGGTGACCCCATGGCGCGGCTGATTGAAATCTATGACTCGGTTGGCACATCACTGGCGATCAACGAAACGGTTGGCGCGGCGTTCGGTGTGCTGGTAATGGCGAACGGCGATCCACGTCAAACGGCGATCTACGCGGCGAATCTCAGCGGCGACGCGGATACTGTCGGGGCGATTGCGTGCGCGATGGCGGGGGCGTACAGCGGCATCGAAGCGTTTCCGCCGGAAATTATCGCAGCGCTCGATCAAGAAACGGTGTTCGCGTCGTACCGCGTGCATGAACTGGCGGCAGGTATCGAACGATTGGTGATGGGAGTATAGAAACCAACATGGCAGCACCTCACATCGTATCGCTTGGCGATTTAGTCATGGATTTGATTTTCCCGGTCAGTTTGCCGATTTTGCCATCGCAGCATCAAGACATTGAAGGCATGAAATATGAGCCGGGCGGCGCGTGCAACTCGATTATCATGGGCGCGCGTTTAGGCGCGCGGATGTCCGCCGTGGGCGCGGTAGGGACGGATGCATTTGGCGACGCGCTGCTCGATATTTTGCGAGCGGAAGGGGCGAATGTTGACGGCGTGGATGCCGCGCCAAATTCGCGCACCACGTTGGTACTGTCATTGTCGGATGCGTCAAAAGGACAGCATGTATTCGTTGGCGCATATGGCAAAGGCGCGGACGCGCAGTTTACGGCGAATATTCAGCGGATTGTTGACAGCGCCGACGCGCTGTTTGTGCAGGGTTACAGTCTGTATGAGAAGCGCGTCGCGGATATGGTTGTGAAGGCAATTCAACGGGCAAAGGCGAACAATACGCCGATCTATTTCGATGGCGGCCCCACGCTTCACGCTGTGCCATCGGATCGTGTCGATTGGGCGGTGGGCATGGCAACAGTGCTGCTGGCTACCGAAGACGAGATTCCCGGTATCAGTCAGGGGCGCACGGGCGCGGAAGCAGTTGATTACTTATTGAGCCGCGGCGCTCAGATGATCGTGATCAAGCAGGGGGGAAACGGCTGTACGGTGATCGTGCCTGTGAACGGTCAAGCGCAGTCGAAGCACTATCCGGGTTTCAATGTGCAGGTGGTAGATACGATTGGCGCAGGGGACTGCTTCGACGCGGGGTTCATGATCGCGCAGTTAAGCGGTTACAGTATCGATGACTGCGCGGTGATGGCGAATGCGTGCGGCGCTGCTAATGTGCAAAAGTTGGGCGCGGGGCGCGATGTGCCAACGCGCGCTGAAGTGAACGCGCTGCTGAGATCGAAAGGACTTTCGTTCTGATGCTCAAAACCATCTCCTTGCAAACGCCTGTTGGCGATGCGCTGGTGGATATTACGTCACAGGTGCGGGACATTGTGCGAGCAAGCGGGATTCAGGCGGGGTTGTGCGCGTTAGTCGTGCCGCACACCACCGCCGCAATCACAATCAACAGCGCGCTTGATCCCGCAACACCAACGGACATCATTCAAGACATTAACCGGCTAGTGCCGAAGCGTGTCGATTTTGTCCATCAGTATGACACTCCTGCCGATGCTGCTGGACACATTAAAGCCGCGCTTATCGGTCACAGCGTGTTGATCATCATCGAAAATGGCGATCTGCTGCTTGGCGGGTCGCAAAGCGTGATGCTCTATGAATTTGATGGTCCGCGCGCGCGCAAAGTACAGGTGAAGCTCATCAGCGGGTAGTGGGGGAACGGTTTTGCTCCGTTACGCCGTGCCCGCGCCATTCAAAGGATTTTTTCATGACAACTGCCCCACGCAAAATAATCATCGACACTGATCCCGGCATTGATGACACGATGGCGATCTTCTTTGCCCTCAAAGCGCCACAGCTTAATGTGATTGGCTTGACGACGATTTTCGGGAATGTGCACACCGACTTGGCGACAGCAAATGCCCTGCGTCTGCTCGAAATCGCTGGACGGACGGATATTCCAGTCGCCAAAGGCGCGGATAACCCACTGGCAATTCCGTATGAAGGTCCTGTGCCATTTGTGCATGGCGAGGATGGATTCGGGAATATCTATCTCGCGCCGCCGAAAACCCAACCGTCCCCGCTAAGCGCCGCGCAGTTCATCATCGAACAAGTGATGAGCCAGCCGGGAGAAGTGACCCTTGTGCCAATTGGTCCACTGACGAATATCGCGCTGGCACTAAGGCTAGAACCGCGCATCGCGGAGAATGTCCGCGAAGTGGTGCTAATGGGCGGCAACGCGGTTGTCCCCGGCAACGCAACTCCGGCGGCAGAAGCGAATATCCATAACGATCCCGAAGCGGCGGATGTGGTGTTTGGCGCGAACTGGCAGGTTACGATGGTGGGGCTGGATGTGACGCACCGCGTCAACATGACGCGCGCGGATATTCAAGAATACGGGGCGGTGGGTTCGCCGCTGACGGACATGGTGATGCGAATGCTGCCCGTGTATCAAGGGTACTTTGAAAAGGCGTATGGCTGCGATGGCATCTACGTGCATGACTCGTCGGCAATTGCCTATTTGATTGATCCCACGCTGTTCAAGACGCAAAAATGGGCGCTGCGGGTAGAAACGGCAAGCATCAGCCGTGGCAAAACGTGGCCCGCGCTTGGTGAACAAGAAGACCGTATGGTCGCGTGGCATGGTCGCCCGCGCGTGAATGTATGCGTCGATGTGGACAGCGCGCGCTTGGTCAAGTTGGAACACGATGTGATGAAGTTGTAGGAATCTGAAGGAGTCGCTATGTCTGAACGTTCCCCGATGCAGCAGCAAATCGACACGTTGCCCGGTCTGCTGCGTGAAATCGTGCCCGTATTCGACGAATCAGCGCGGGCGACTTTTGATTTTGAGACGTGTACATCGGTTAAACGACTGTATCTCGTTGGATGCGGCGACAGCCATCATGCGGCGGTGGGCGCGGAGTTGGCGTTTAACCAAATCACAGGTGTGCCGACACAGGCGTTGAGTTCGCTCACGTTCGGGCGTTACAACGTGGGGTATCTACCCCGCACTGGTCCGCATACCAACGTGACGATTGCCGTGTCGGTCAGCGGTGTTGTGACGCGCACAATTGAGGCGCTGTCGCTGGCACGTAAAGCGGGATCTGTCGGGATCGCGCTCACGGGCAATCCGGCAGCGAAGTTGGCGCAGCACGCGGATAAGGTTTTTCAAACGACTGTGCCGCCGCTCCCCGACGAAATGCGCGGGATGGTCGTGCCGGGGGTGCGTTCGTATCTCGCTTCACAGGTGGCGCTGTACAGCGCGGCAATCCGTATCGGTGAGGTGCGCGGACACGTTACGACGCGCGAAGCGGACAATCTGCGCGCGGAACTGCGCGATTTGGCGGACATCATGGAAGCGACGATCAAAGTCTGTGAGCCGATCTGCCGCCAAATCATCGCGCAGTGGCACGATGTAAACGAATTTGTGTTTGTCGGCGCGGGTCCGCTGTATGGGTCAGCAATGTTCAGCGCGGCGAAGATTCTCGAAGCCAGCGGTGATACGTCTTACGCGCAAGAAACCGAAGAATGGGCGCATCTGCAATATTTTGGCGCGCCCCCGCGTGTGCCGACGATCTTTTTGAACGCAAGCGGCTTTGACAGTGACCGCATGGCGGAAGTCGCGCGGGCAGCACAGTCGATTGACCGGCGCGTAGTGGGAGTGCTGCCGTTTGACGAAACGCAAATCAGCCAGTATGTCGATACCGTGATGCCCGTACAGGGGCATATCCGCGAAGCCTTCGCGCCGATTGTGTACAGTATTCCCGGCGAAATTCTCGCGGCGGAACGGGCGGCGGCGCTTGGCACGGAATATTTTCAAGGATTCGGCGGCGGGCGCACTGTCGATTGGGCAGACGGCGCAAGCCGCATCCGCGACAGCCACATGATCGACGAAGTGAAGCGATAATATGAGCGAACCAACCGCGCCTACGTATGTGTGTGTTGGCAGTATCTTCATTGATGATATTGTGTTCCCGGACGGGCGCACGGTGATGGGTGTACTCGGCGGCGCGGGGACTCATGCCGCCGCTGGTGTATGTGTGTGGGGGGAGCGTCCCGGTCTGGTGTGCTATGCCGGAAAGGGGATGCCCCCCGCGGCGCAAGCGCAGATGGATCGGGATTTCGATATGCGCGGCGTGCTGCCCATTGACATTCCGCAGGGGCGAGCGTGGCAAATCTTCGAGTGGGACAACCGCCGCATCGAAATTTTCCGCGTGGACAACATTGATCCGTTCGCGTATGAACCGCAGCCGGACAAACTCACCCCGATCTTCTTTGAGGCGCAAGCGTTCACAGTGCTGCGCGGCGCGGAAAACTTCGCCAAGTGGCGCGCGGCGATGCCTAACAAACTGCTGCTGTGGGAGCCGGATTCGCTGTATATGGAGCCGCGCAACCGCGCATCGTATTTGGCGACTTTGCCACAAGCGGACGTGGTATCACCCAACCTACTCGAATCGCAAACGATCCTTGAAATCAAAGATGCGGAAACCATCGTGCGGATGATGCTCGACAACGGCGCGAAAATCGCGGCATTACGCATGGGCGAACGCGGATCGCTGTTGGGCAAGCAGGGACAGCGCGAATTGATCCATGTGCCGCCTGTGCCTGTCCCGGAAGTTGTCGATCAAACGGGCGCGGGGAATTCCTTTTGCGGCGGATTTTTAGTCGGGTGGCATCGCACGGGGGATTTACGCACGGCGGGATGCTACGGCGCGGTATCGGCATCGTTCACGTTGGAGCAAATGGGACTTGCCGATCCCACCCGCGTGGATTTGGAAGTAGAACGCGCCAAGCGGCTCGAATGGGCGCTGGCAAATGTGGGATAACATCACACACAAGACGGGCGCATCACGTCGGAACGGTCGATGCACAGCATCGTGTTCCGCGCGCCCCTACAAGGCGATTTCCATCAAGGGCAGGACACGCCCTTTAAGGATTGGCGACTCGCGTTCGCCTACGCGCACCGCGCCCAAACGCGCATAGAATGCCTCTGCATTGGGGTCGCTTTCAAAGGCGATTTTGCGCGCGCCAAGCGATGCGGCTAACGCGCGTGCATGATCCATCAAGGCGCGCCCGCAGCCATGCCCGATTGCTTCGGGCGCGATGAATAGACTTTCCAGCCACATCATTTCCGGTGTGCGCGCTTCTAGTTGATAGTAGCCCACAATCCGCGCGTTCATTTCCAACACATAGACATGATGCCGTGCGATTTCGTCCGCCGTCACTTTCATGTAGGGGATGGCTTTCCGCATGAAGTCATCGTCATAGCCCCAATATGCTTTTGACGCGACGGTGAGTGTGGTCAACGGTACGGAGTCTTCTGGTGTGGCGCGGCGAATGATAAACGTCATGGAATCGTGATCTCCGTGAGCGGGTAAGCGTTATCAAGATAATCAATGCTCAAACGCATGGGATTTACGCGGCTGTACCATCCCACATGCACAGTGTATATCCCTGTAGGAGGTGTTCCCTCCGCCAAGAAGTCGTGCCGCGAGATGAACGACTCCCCCTGCCCGATCAAGCATGTTGGAATCGCGGGCGGATCGTCATCCTGTGCGACGAGATTGCGCGCGTCATCCATGACATGGACGAACACATACAGGCAATCCGTACTTGCGCTCAAATTTTGCAGCGCTTCCCAATGCAGCGTGAGCGATCCACCGTCGAGCGTGTAACCTGTGAGACGAATCAATCCGCCGAAATCGACTGCCGGATCAACCGTATTTTGCGGTGCGGGAATCCCCGCATCAACATAGCCTACATCCAAAAACGGAAGCGGAAGCGGATTTCCGTTTTCATCCACAGGATCAATCGCAAAACCATCGGGATATTTCCACCAACCGATAAAGGCGCGCAGCGGATACTGCCCATTGAGGTTTTGTGGAAGCCGAACTTGATAGTGATCGGCGTAAGTCACGCCCGCCTGCCATGTGGATGTGCGTAAACGTCCATAACCGGGATAGGTTGTCACTAACCCGACCAGATTATCGTCAGGGTCGATCAAGCGGATGAACAAGCTGTAGTCATCGTCGGATGGGCGAACGGGTTGCCAATACAACGTGATTGGCAAAATATCCCCCGCGTGATAGCGGCGATTCACATCGACTTGATAGCCCATCAGATTCCAATCGCGGTACAAGCGCGGCGGATCAAACGGGTTGGGAACATCCGTAACCATTGGCGGCGGGCTGTAGGTCGGCAAAATTGTGGCGAACGGTACGACGAACGCGAATGCCGCCAGCGGCACAACTGCCCATGACGGCACACGAACGCTATCCAATCCCAGCGCCATCACCGTCGTAATCGCGGCGATGTACGGGAACATCAAGCGACCCTGTGACGCGGCGGTCTGCATTGTCCAGAGGATGAGGCTGATCAAGCCGATGACGATGAGCATGGAGAGAAACGCTAAGCGCATCCCTTGATCGCGTTCACGGCGGATGCGCCAGCAGTAGACCGCGAATCCAATCAGCGCGATTACAGTGACAATATCCATGATGAGATAGAACGGCTTGAACGTGAACACATTGAACCAGCCAAACAATCCCCAAAAGCTGATGCGTAAACCTTCAAATTCGTTCTGGATGAGTTCGATCAGGGTGGGCGCGGGGCGGCGACCAAAAATTTCGAGCATCGTTTGCGTACCAAACCATTCGCCGTACAGGGTGTAATTTCGCATATACCACCATGCGGCGATTATTCCCCACGCGACAATCGTGAAGATGCCCAACATCAGCAGTCCGCGCCAATTTTTCGTGCGATAGGCAGTCCACAGCGATGCCAACCCCACCACCGGAATCACCACCAAGCCAGATAACTTGCTAATGCTGGCAAATGCCATCAACACGGCGATCACGAGGCTGCGGCGCGTATCGAATCCATTTCGCATCATCGTCAGCGTTTGCCAGATCACCAGACTATTGAGCGCCGTCACCATGTTGTCGTTGTTGGCAGATGCAGCGATAAACACAAACTGCGGGTTGAACGCCACCAGCCCTGCCGCGAGAACGGGTACAGTGGGGCGATCCGGCATCAAGGTTTTCGCCGCATGATAGACCGCGAACACAGTCACACAGCCGAGCAGGATGCTGAATCCGCGCGCGACGAATACAGCCAATGTTGTGCCAATTAGGCGCGGCGGATACGGAAAATCGTGCAGCACCATATTTTGATTGCCAAGCGCCGACGGGTTGCCGATGATAGCGTGCGGGTTGTGGATGCGCGTGGATTCAAAATCGCTCCGGTCAATGCCGCGCACCAACAGCGCCGTGATCGCGTAGTACAGCGGCGGCTGACTGCCTTCTTGCTCGTACCATGTGTCGCGCTGGGTATCCAAAACAACATCTTGCACGGGGAGTTCGCCATACGTGGCGATGTAGTGAATCATCCCCACATGTTTGAGTTCATCGGGCGATTCGTAGATCGGCGTGGCATAGGCGTAACACGCCGCCAGCACGATAAAGGCGGGAATGAGGATAATCAGTGAGCGTTTCATGCCTGCATCATGTCCAAGGCGGTGAGTGCGAAGATGCGCGCGGTTTCGGGCAAGCTGTCGATTTCCACATACTCGTCAATGCTGTGCGCGCCTTCGCCAATCACGCCAAAACCGCACACCGTCGGGATGCCGCGCTCGATGAGCAGATAGCCTTCGTTGGCGGGGCCCGCCGCCGTGCGGACCGGTGTGATGCCGCGCACTTGAACCGTCGCGCGTTCCAGCGCCGAGAAAATGCTCGCATTGGGATCGCTCACCGCTGCCGGAAGCGCGTTCAGCGGCGTGATCTCGAAATGGATGCGCGCATTTTCGGCTTCAAGCTGACGCGCCGCCATATCGATGACCGCCTGCGCGTGCGCGGGAGTATGTTCAGGCGTGATCCGCACGTCGATGGTGGCTTCGCAAGCATCCGGCACCATATTGATTGCTGATCCGCCGCTGATCGTCGTGCCCGGCGTGATCACCATCGTGCGATAGGGATCAAAGTGCGGCGCAGTCGAAAACTCGAAGGTCATGTCTTCAAGGTCGATGAGCAGACGCGCCATCACCGTGACCGCGTTCGCGCCGCGTTCGCGGTTCTGCCACGCGGCGAAACCGGGATGCGCGCTCTCACCCTTGCACAACACGTTGCAGCGAAACAACCCGCGATGCCCAACAATGATCTCGCTGCCAGAATAGGCGTAAATTGCGCCCTTCCCGCGCAGCATCCCGTGATCGTGCAGCCATTTAATGCCAAGCGTACCTGTCGCGCCGCTTTCTTCATCTGGTACGCCGATGAACGCCGCTGACACGTCAGGATGCGCCCGTTGCAGCGCCGCTAAAGCATAAACTGCCGCCGCCATGCCGCCTTTGGTATCGACTGCGCCGCGCCCGTACAATCTGCCATTTGCGATTTCAGCGCCGAACGGCGGATGCGACCAGCGCGATTCATCGCCCTCCGGGACAGTATCTAGGTGTCCGATCAGCAGCAACGCGGGATCGCCCTGCCCCGCGCTGACAATCACGTTGGGGCGGCGCGGATTTTCACCCGCGATTTGCGCCCGTAAACCGAGTTTTTGGGCTTCGGCGGCGATCACACTGGCGATAGCAATTTCATCGTGTACCCCATTGACGCTTGGTGTTTGTAGCAAGCGCGCGCAAAAATCGATCAACTCCGCGCGCATCGTGTCGATAACAGCAGTCAACTCTGACATGAATACTCCCTTATAACTGCGCGCGATTATACATCTTTACGCCAGAACTACGCGCATCCATCGCTTTCCATACGTGCGCGCGTTTTGTGCCACAATAGAGACACAGCGTTTGCACAGAGGAGCGCCTTTGATGGACAAGACACAACCTTCTGCGACTTCGTTCAGAATTTCAGTTCCGCTGGTTCTTATTGTCATCACCGCGATATTGTTCGCGCTGGCGTTGATTGCCCCGCTGTGGGTGTCGGCGCAGCCCGCAGCGCAAGAGCAGCCCGGTGACGTGATCTACGGCTTGGTGTCGATTGATGGCGCGGAAGTGCGCGTTGGACCAGATTTCGCGTACAACTCGTTGGGACGGCTGCCGCTCAATGGTTCGGTAGTGATTCTGGGGCGCGCGGGGGATTTCTATCGCTCGTGGGATGGTCGCCAATGGCTGGAAATCGAGTATGGCGGCGGCAGCGCGTGGGTGTATGCCCGCTTGATCCGCACCAGTGTGGCGTTTAATTCCATCTTCCCGACAGGGCGATTACTGCCGCGCAACAATGATGGTCGCGTGCCAGATGGGTTCGATCTTTCGACGGAAGTTTGCGATCAGTGGGTGGGTGAATACACGCGATCCGGTGACTTCTTCGCAGGCGATACCGCGCTCACCGTGACGTATCCCGGTTTGACAGGCGCGAATGCCTACAGCGTGATCACGATTTCGCCCAGTGGGTTACGCACCGCCTTCGACAGCGAAACCACCACCGCGCAAATTCTTCTGGAAGATTTGCCGAACGAAGCAGGGACATATACATGGCGTGTCGCGCCCTATTGGACGAACAGCACCTATCGCTATCAATGGCAGCAGGTGTGTTTGCTGCAAACCGGCGGCACATTTGAAAAGATGCTTACAGGGTATCCCGCGACGGCAACCGCGCGGGCAGCAGCAGGACAATAAAAAAGAAAAAAGACTCACCGCAGAGGGCGCAAAGATCGCAGAGGATTTGCATCTTTCTCTGCGTTCTCGCGGAACTTATGCCGTCCTTCTCTGCGGTGAATCTTTATGACTGCGGGATGCCGAACCGTTCTAAGTTATCCAGCGCGCCGAGTGTGGCTTGATAAATCCCACGCGCATTGATGGCATTGTTGCGCGCCCGCCCGACCACTTCGGGATCGAACGCGCCGCAGACAGTGAGCAGTTCAATCGAACTGTTTAGGTAGAAATTGGCATCGACAAGGCGCGGGACATACCGCTGCAATTCTGGCAGTTCTTGTACATCACGCGCATTGTACAAGTAATCCACCACAAACGGCGGCGGTTCGCACGGCATCACCTGCCCTTGATAGACATAGAACCAAAAGTTAGCAAGCATATCCGCGAAATCTCGGCGGATTGTGGTGTAGTCGCGCAAGCGGTTTAGCTGCTCCAACTGCACTTCTCGCGGGATAATCTCGATATTGATGGTCGGGAGTGGAGGCAGCCCCGGCGCAATTGGGATCGCCAGCGGATTAGCGACCTGACGCACCGAATAATCGCTCACCCACCCTTCGATGCCCAAGTAATTGACGTAGAACCACGTCCCATCTTGATTGCGATAGATAACCGGAACGGTGGCAAAAATCGGCACGACACCAAGCGTCGGCGAACGATCCACAATGGGGATGCGGCGCAGATTGCCGTTGTCGAGCATCGTGATCGCCCAACCGGGATCGCTGGCGAGCGTTTCTGTGCCGATTAACCCGGTTGTGAAGTCGGTCAGCGGCAGCAGCGTGGGATCGAAATCCCAATCGAGCATCTCGTTGAAAATCCACCCCAGATTATTGACGCGGTTGGGGCGGCGCACTTCAAACCACAGCCCATCCATGTTGCGCCCGATGATCTCCAAAATTTCATCTTCAAACACGGATGCCGATGGCGCGGCGGATTCTGACGGAAGCACACGCACGAAGGCGCTTTCGACCTGCACTTCCGCGCGGATCGGTTGGCGCACTGCTGTCGCTTCGGCAGTGGATTCGGCGGCGGGTGTGGCGGTGACTCGCGGCATGGCGCGTCCGCCATCGCCTGTATCTTGCGCCCACACAGGCATGGCGATCACCCCGATGAGGATGATCACCATCAATAACGGGAGCATGTAAGCCGATTTTCGCATCATCCACCCCCTATAGGCGCGATCACCCACTCGTCAATGTGCCACAGCGGGAAGAACGGTTCGGGATTCCAGTTTGCCACATCTGCGCGCACCGCCATGAATTGATTCACCGCGAACAGCCACGCATACGGTTGATCGGCTTGTAAAATCACCTGCGCTTGCCGGTACAAATCCGCGCGAGTGTCGAGATCGCAGGTCGCGTTGTTCACATCCCGCGCTTGATCGAGCAGGGTTGTTACTTCGGGATTGTTATATGATGTAACATTTCCTTCGGTGTACAGGAAATCATAAGCGCTGGTGAACAACCCAGTTTGATCGGGATT
Source organism: Anaerolineae bacterium (assembly GCA_034434595.1). GTDB lineage: Bacteria > Chloroflexota > Anaerolineae > Aggregatilineales > Phototrophicaceae > Flexifilum. Next base: position 334,859 of record DAOTZD010000003.1, on the reverse strand, counting down.
AACGGGAAACGAGTCGACATGCGTGACAATTGCCGCATCGAACTGCTGCGCTTGCAGCGTGTCGTCTAACGAATCTGTTGACGTACTGTATGCGCTGACGTTAATACCGACTCTCCGCAAGTCCCGTGTGATCAAGTTCGCCATAATGTCATAGCGCGATAACGAATCGGAATACACAAGCTCAAAGCGCAACGGCGCATCCGGTTCAGCCGTCGTACAGCGCACGCATTCACGCACACCATCACGGTTTGCGTCATACCAACCCGCTTCATCGAGCAGCCGCCCCGCTTCAATCGGGTCATATCCGACAGGCTGCAAGTCGGGATTGAATGCCCACGACGATGGCACTTGATTCGCCGCCATGATTGTGCCTTCGTCGAAGATCGACGCTTCGAGCATCGTGGGTATATCGAGCGCCAACTGCACCGCCCGCCGCACACGCACATCACTGAAGATCGGATGCGCGCCCTGTTCCAACCGATTGCCATCTTCGTCAAACGCGGGCTGCGGATCATCAGGATCAGCCACATTGAACGCAATCGCATACCACGTCATCCCCGGATACTCGAAAATCCGAATCTCGCCGCGTTCTTCTGCTGCGCGTAAGTCATCACGACGGTCATTCGGTGGATTCGAGATAAAATTCAGTTCTCCGCGCAAGAACATATCGACTTCGGTGTTGCGATCTGGCACATCAACGTACTCGAACGCCAGCCGGTCATCAGGCGTGGTCAAGCGGATATATTCCGTCGGACGCAGTTCATCGAGTACGAACGCGCCCGACAGCGTGACAGTGAGCGGTTGGTTGAAGGGAATTCCGTTCAAAGGCGTACTTAAGCTGGCGAAATAGTTAGCGAGTGCCGCCTCGAAATCATCGCCATAGCCGCCATTTTCCCGCAGTGCATCGGCAGCATCACGGAAATTCGCATCAAAGACGTGAGATGGAATAACCGGAAAATCCAGCACATTGAGGGCACTGCACGTCTCGTGATCGAACGTAAACTGAACCGTGCTCTCACCCACAACCGCCGCGCCGATCACGTCGCTCGCAAAGCGATCATCGAATTGATTTGCGTATGCGCTGCCTGTATTGCTGGCTTCGCCCATCATATAGCTGAACAAGACATCAAACGCGGTGACAGGCGTACCGTCGCTCCAAGTCAAATCATCGCGCAAACGCAAGGTGTACGTAGCGCCCTCGAATGTCCAATCGAGCGCCAGCGCGGGCGGAAATTGATCCGACTGATCCGCGCCGATATACACGCCTATTTCAGGATCAACTGCCAACAAACGCGGGTACATTAAGTTGGTCAAACGGCGGCACGCTTGCGTCTCGCACAGCAGCGGATTGAGCGCTTCTAACGCTTCCGCTTGTGCGGCGTTACCTTCGCGGATAACGCCATGCCCGCTGATTCCCGCTTCTTGGGCAAATGTGGATACTGCCAGCATGGTCAATACCGCGCACAGCATGAGAAAAATGAGCAATCGTCGCATCATGGCGATCCTTTACTGGCGCGTCAGCAGCGAAAGCCATGCCGAAAAACTGCCAATTTCGCGTCCTGCTTCCAGCGCGTTGAAGAACTCATCCGGTTCGCCGTTGGGCAAGCGGGTTTGTTCGCCCGCCCGCGCGTGATACTCGGCATAGCTTTGCATCGCCAGCGCCGAATAGACCGCGCCAAGCGTGGCATAAGGTGCGGCGGCAGACTCATCGAGCGCAATCGCCTGCTGAATATCCGCGATTGCCAGTTCGTAATTGCCTTCGGCAGCGTGGACGACGGCGCGATTGTTAAACGCGGCGGCGTATTCCGGTACAAGCGTGACCGCGACGGTGAAATCGCCAATCGCCAAGCCGAAATTGCCCTGCGTGGTATAAAGCATCCCGCGATAGTTGTACGCAACCGCCGACACCGGATCGAGTTCCAGCGCGCGGTTGTAATCGGCAAGGGCTTCGGGGTCGGCGCGCTGAACATAGAATGCATAACCGCGATTGGTATACGCGGGCGCGTAATCGGGATTACCTAAAATCGCGCAGGTATACAAACGGATTGCCTCGGTGTAGTTCTGCTGCGCGAAGAATGCATTCGCCGCGCCGATGAAATACGTCGCTGATGCGCCGGGAGCAATCGCCTCGCAGTCAACAGCGCCGAATTCTTCGGTTGCTTCCGGCGCGGGCTGCGATTCATCCTGTGCGGCGGCGGGAGCGCCCCATAACAAGGCGACTCCCATCAACAGCGCCGCGCACAACAGAAACGACAACAGCTTAAAACTCGCTGTGCGTGTCATTGGTTATCCTTCCGGCGCGAAGTCCGCGATCAAGAACCATGAGCCATCATCCAAGCGCAGATCGAACGTGAAGCGCGATTCAAGCGCGCCCGCCGCACTTTGCACACGGAAATCAGCGCGCGGTCCGCTCAAAAGCAGATAGCTTTCATAGTTGTCGAGCGAATATGCCGAATAAATGATGCCGAGCAGGGCGTATGGGCGCGCGTCTTCGGGTTCATACTGCGGCGCGGGAGCGTCCTCATCGCGTTCGGGATCGGTCAATTCCGCCAGCACAGCGTCGATGCCGCTTTCATTGATATACGATTCGAGATCGCTGATCGCGTCCGTGTAGCGCCCAAGCAGCGTATAGAGAATGGCGCGGTTGTTAAGCGCGATCAGGCTGTTCGAGTCGATGTTCAAGGCTTGGTCGAAATCTTGCAGGGCTTCTTCATATTCGCCAATCGATGCATACACGATGCCGCGATTGTTGTAAGCCACCAGCGACGACGGTTCAAGCTGAATCGCGCGCGAATAATCTTCGATGGCGCGGTCAAAATCGCCGCGCTGTGTCAGCACTGCCGCGCGCCCAAGATAAGCTGGCACATGCGCGTCATCAATTTCATAGGTGATGCAGGTGAAGCTGTTGATCGCCCGCGAGAGTTCTCCCGCCGCGAAGAAACCCGCGCCTTCGCCCATGTAATAGCTGATGCGTTCGCTGTCCGGCTGCCCGATAAATTCGGTGCAGATGGGCGGGATTGGTGTAGGCGTGGCTTCTTGGGCAAAAATTGGTGCGGCGGTGGTCAGCAGCAGCGCGACCATGACGACGACAAAAAGGCGATTGATCGAACGGTTCATGACGATTTGATCTCCTGTGTGCATGTTGGTTCAGCTAGTTATTAAAAATGCTCAAGACCGGGTCGCGCCGCTGCAAAGGCGTAAGCAGCGACCCCACCAGCACCAGATCACGCCCCGCAATCTCGATTTCGCTGAGCGCGGTGACAACTTCGTTTTGCGTGATGAAAAATTGATCGCCCGTGCGTGAACACGCATCGGCAAACAGCGAGATCGCCGTATTGATGTGTCCGTTCGCGCTGTTGAGCGAGTTTAACAGCGGCGCGAACACGGGCAGCGATGCAATATCCGCTTGCAAGGTGGAACTTGTCTGGACGAACGTTGGAATTGAGCCGCACGACACGCTTTCGCCCACCGCCAGCCGCACCCAAATTCCGTTGATGGTATTGAGCGCCCGGTAGCTGGCATTAATGTCTGTTTCCAACTGCGCGCCAACGCGGCTGTAGTTGTACAAGTACGACGTATCGAACAACTGCGCGTTAGGCGAGCGGCTGATCACGCGCAAATTCCACGATCCTACCCAGTACACCTGCTCCTGATACTCGATTTGTACCCAGTAGAATCCACCTTCACCCAAGCGCCCGGTCATTTCGACGCGCACGCCTGCCGGAATTGTGCCGATCTGGTCGCTTGGTGTGACTTGGCGGCGATAGACTGGCGTTTCGCGCGTCGTCAGCGCGACCATGTTGAGCCGGCGCACATACGGGTTCGGGTCTAGCCCGTCGATGGGGAGCTGCACGACATCGCCGCTCCACACCAGCAGCGCGTAATAAATCCATCCCTGCTGACCGTTGTAATCGACTTGCAGCCAGCGACCATCGGCGCTGCGCCCGATTGCGGGAAGCGTCACCGCCGGATCGACCACCGCGATACGCTCGAAAAATGTGCTGGGTCCCGTTCGCAGCGAACTAAAATCCTGTGTCGTCACCCATACACCCGTATCTGGCGGGGTGTACGTCGCGGTGGGCGGCGGCTCGACAGCAATTGCTCCATCTTGCGCGCTTATAGGCACAGCGATCAGCAGCGCAAAGGCGATCAACATAGCACGTGTGAACGTAAGGTTCATGGGTTTCATCATTGATTCCTCACTCCGTCCACACGATGACGTTGTTCAACCCCAACAGACGCGCGTCTTCATACGTCACCACATGCCCGGTTTCGGTATCAAGGATGTACATACGCCGTCTGGAAATTTCGCCGCCCTGTTCTGCTTGCGGATACCCGAAGATTAGCAGGTAACGATCATCCGGTGACCAGCGCGGCGGCTCATCGAACAAGAAATCATCGACCCCTGATGCGACGGCGTAATAGCGGATCGCGCCCGTTTCCCGATCCCAGATTTGCAAATTCGGCACCACTTGACCATTTTCGATGCGTGCTTCAATCTCATCTTGGTCAAGCGTGATCGCGTCGGTGCGATAGCGCCCATCATGCGACCACACGCCCGACCATACGCGCCCGAAGGCGGCATGTTCGCCTGTCGCAGGGTCATAGCGATACCACTCCCCATTGTTGACGCTTGAAAAACGGTAATACAGCGCATCGCCGGACGGATGCCATTCGTATTCCGTGCCGGGGAAGTTGACGAAGCGCGCGAAGTAATCCGATTCGCCTGTCATGCGGTCAAGGATGAAATACTGGTAGATTTCGCCGTTGGTGAACGGAGTCACCCGTTGTGCCAGCGCCAACGCGCCGTTGTTCGGTTGATTCGACAAGATGCTCACCGGAATTTGATTGACGGCAGAGATCAGCAACATGCGTGGGAATGATTCTTCAAACGTATCGCTGTCCACGTTGTAGCGTTGATACACTGCAACGGGGTCGCGCTGTTCTTCGGTGTAGATGTCAAAGAGGAACTGGATCGTCATATCTTCGATCCATTCCACACTGCCGATGTAACCCGAACTGTTCTGGTCGAACAGCACTCGCAGATCGCGCCCATCGGGGCGCATCACTGCCACAAACGGCGATGTGATGAACACCCATGTCTCACTGCGGTTGAACACACAGTCCAAATCTAAGCCGCAGCGCGGAATGGTTTCGTCGTAACGGAAGGAACCATCAGCGGGATTGATCGTCATCAACGAAGCTGTGTTCGCGGTGTTTGGCGGCACGGCGATGATCTGTCCGCTGGGTGCGAACCCAGTCGGGGGCGCGGTGATGGGGTACACAGTTGGGTCAAGCAGCTCCGTGATTTGCCCTTCCTGCGGCAGTTGGACGCGCTGTGTCGTCAGCGGGGGCGATGTGGGCGTGATCGTGGGTGTGAGCGTAGGACGCGCCCCACCAAGCACATCGAACGGTGGTGTAGCTGTTGGGCGCACACCAATGCGGCGCGGATCATCCGCGCGCTGGACTTCAACTTGAGCCGTGGCTGTTGCGGCAAACGATTCATATGGCGCAAGGATGCGTTCAACCGTGACATAACTGCCTTCACGGTAGGCGATCATCTGGCGATCTGGCGAGAGGATCGGACTATCGGGGGTATAGCCGCGAATCCGTCGAAATTCCGCCAGCACCACTTCCAACGACGCGATTTCTTGCCGCACAAACGGGATGTACGCGCCTTCGGAACGGATGCCCGTATTCACATCGAACAAATAGACCTGCGGCGGTTGTTCACCCGATCCGCCTTCGGTATTCGGCGCTGGTGGGGCGCTTCCCAAGCCTTCGCACAGCAGTTCTTCTAAATCCGCGATCTGTTCCGGCGATAGCCCTGCCGTGAGTTCGCGCCAGCTTTGGGCGTAGCCCACCGCATCACGCGAATAGCGGAGCGTCAAACACTGCGGAACGCCGGCGATCAAGGCGGGGGTCGCGGTGACAGGCGGACGAGTGGGGGTGGGGGTTGGGAAGAAGATCGCTTCCACATCTTCGACGGTTTCCGGGGCGAGCGCGCACAAATCACGCGCCAAGCGTCCCAACCGTTCCCCATCCAATTGATACGTCAGCCGTTCCCACAAATCGCGCCAGCGTTCCCACTCATTGGGGAAGGCTTGCACCAAACACGCGGGCAGCCCCGAAGCGGGATCGTAGTCGATTCCGTAAATGCGTTCCGGTGGCGCAGCGCCGAGTCCGCTGACATAGGCGGTATCGAGATCGATCCAGCCATATTGACGGCTAGCCAGCGCGGGCAAATCCGAACCGGAATACGTGTGCAGTAAGCCGTCGTTCAGGCTGTAGATCGCCAGCGTGTTTCCCGGCGCGTCTGGACCCAAAGGCACAGGCGAATACAGCACCAAGAAGTGTTCCCAATCGGGGCTGGGGATGATATTTTCGATGAATTGGTTGGGGAAATTGTCAAACGTGACCGAACGTCGCTCATCGAGATTGATGTCCACGATTTGCATCGTCGTGCGTTCGCCGTCGATTTGCAGCAGAAAACGGCTTCCATCCGGTTCGCTGTCGATAATCGCGCCATTATCGGTACGCACAACCTCACGGCGGATCACCTGTTCGGTTTCCAAGTCCCACTGCCACCACTCGAACGCGCCGCTTGGCAAATCCAACCGTGTGATCAAGCTGCGGCTGTCTTGCGAGAAGTAGTACGCGCTGTAGCCGTCGCCAATTTCCATGTGCTGTGAGATCAACGCGCCGCTGGCAATATCGAACCTCTGCATCCCGACGAGCAGTTGATCGCCCGCCAAGTTATACGCCAGTACATCCGGCTGACCAAACGTGTCGAGGCTCGTATCGCGGATTGGGGACACCAACGTTTGCACCAACGCACCTGTCTCGATGTCGTAAATTTCCACAGGCTGATCGTCGTATGCATACCGAAGCGCGATCTGCGTGCCATCCGGGTGAAAGGCATAGTTGATCACGTTATCAGGTCGAATTAAATCAAACGAGCCAGTGCCAGTTCCTTCGTTGAAGATGTAGACCAACAGAGAAAACCGATCCGCCGGAACGGTGATGGGTTCAAGTGCGTCGATCAACATGACGCTCAGCGGATAATTGCCATACGCCCGCGCATAGTCGAAGCCCAAGAGCAGCCGCAGCAGCGAATTGCCTTCAACGCTGGCAGACTGACCGATCACGCGCCCAAGTGAATCGCTCACGCGCACTTGCGCCGCCCGCGCGCCGCGGACTTCGCTCCCCAACGGGACTTCGATCACGGCGTTGGTTTCGGCGTTGATCTGATACAACTGCCCATTCACTTGATGATAAATGATCGGGTCGCGCTGGCTGTACCAAATATCGACAGGGTCTTGCTCAAAGCGTCCGGTCTGAATTTCGTTGACCACCGGATACCCGTTCTGCTTCAAGTCCAACACTTGAATCCGGCTCGGCAGCGCGGCAAGCACGATGTTGTTGGGACCTAAGATGAAGCCCGTCCGATAGTCGAAGAACGGCTGTGCATCGACGAGACCGGGCAGCCGTGACCGGGCTTCTTCGCGCGCGCTCGGCAAATCCCATATCCACGGCAAAATCGCCGTGTCATTTTCGCTGCGGCGCAGTTCGGGGCGTTCCGGCACAACGACGCTCATCAATAAATAGGTGTCGTCATCGCTGAACAGCAGCGGCGATTGAATCCCGCGTGAACCGTTCGGCTCAATCGAGACGACGCGCTCGACAGTGGGCGTAAGCTGCCACAGATCGACCACGCGACCATTCGCCGCCGCCAGCCATCGCCCATCATGGCTCAACGTGTAGTGATCGTTCTGCCCTTCGATGACAGCTTCGGTTTGCAGCGTGATCGCGTTCGCGACGATCAACTGACCATCGCGAAACATCACAAACCGATCCGCAAGCGGGCTGTACAGCACCCCGCGCGGCTTTGCTTCGCCAATCTCCCGATACAATACAAACGGGTCAGGCGATGCGGTTTGCGCCCAAACTGTCCCAATCGCGATCAGCAGGATCACGGCGCTCAGCAGGGCAAATATCCAAAAACGGTTACGAAAAGATCGGTTCATGGGCATTCCCGTCGTATAAGTGGGAAACAACCTACACATCCGATTATAGGAGGAAGAATTTTTCCGCGCTGAAGCGTTCACCACACGGAATAGAAACGTTAATCCTACGCGCAAACGCCGCCAGCCCTATGACGCGGAACAGCATCCGCTTGTGCTGGTGAATTTGTCGCTATGCTAGAGATAAATGGCATAAAAAAAGGTGGCACTCATGATCAAGCGACTCTTTATCGGGCTGTTCATCTTCTTTATCTTGTCCGTCACAACGGCGATTTTCGCGCAAGCGACCTGCCCCGCCGATGTGATTCTCGCCATCGCCCGCGCCGGGTCGGCGTGCCTCAACTTAGAAAGCGATCAAGCGTGTTACGGCAATCCTCCAGTTGATGCGCTGTCATTCGCAAATGAATCTCTGTTCGCGCAGCCCGGAGATCGCGTCATCGCGGAAAATCTGCAAGCACTGCACACCTCACTTGATGATGGCTTTGGGTTCGCTTCGATGCGCGTACAGTTTGATCTTCCTGCGCGTTCGGAACGTCATGTGACTATCCTGCTGTTCGGCAGCGCGAGCATCAACAATCATGTACCCCCGCGTGCGCGTATCGCCATCACATCGATTGCCACACTCAACATTCGCAATCAGCCGCGCGCCGATGCCGACATTCTGGCTCAAGTGGGCATTCGCGGTGGACTTGTGGCGGACGCGCGCACAAACGATACCCAATGGCTGCGCGTGACCATCGCGGGTACAGGAAATTCACCAGATGTCATTGGCTGGGTCGATGTCAATTCGATCAGCACGACGGAGAATCTCGCGTCGCTGACCGTCGCGGATGGCGATACTGTATTCTTGCACCCTTTCCAATCCATGACGATTGCTACTGCTTCCGACGATGCCCGCTGTGCCGGAACCCCCGAAAGCGGTGTACTCATTCAATCACCCAACCTCGATACGCCCGTGCATTTCAGTGTTAATGGTGTGGGGTTGTCACTTGCGGGAACAGTTTTTATTCAGGGGGATAACGCCGAACACATGTCGGTGCTGGACGGTGAACTGCTGGTTGACAGCCAGTACGTCCCCGCGGGCGCGCGTTGGAATCAAGGCGCAGTCGAAGGGTTTGATCGCGCCGAACTCGCCCCGCTGCCCATCAATAATCTGCCTGTGCGCTTTGTGCTTCCTCAGCCGCTGGATGCCGCCGAAATCGCCGCTGCTGAAGCCGATTACATCGCGCGCAATACGCCGCCCACCCCGACTCCCGCCGCCACCGCCGTGGATAACGTTTGCCGCTACTTCGTCCGTCGTCCCGTCGATTTGCGCGCGGGACCCGGCGAAAGTTTCGAGATCGTCAACAGCCTGAGCGCGGATCGGCGCGTCGTGCCGATTTTGAGCGTGCGCGATGCAAACGGCGCGGTCTGGTATCAACTGCAAGGCTCAAACTGGATTCTCGCCAGCGCGGTTGAACAGACGGGTATCTGCGATGAAATCCCCACCAGTCCCGCGTCATCCGCGCCGCCGCCGCGCACCAACCATCTCTCGTTGGAAACTTGCGAATCGAGCAACGGACCGATCCGCGCGGGTCAAACGGTGACAATTGACTTTGTGCCGCCCGCCTTCATGACGCTTGCCGATGCGGTCAATGCTACCCAGTTTGATCCGGGACGCATCATGGTTGAAAATCAGCGTTTGCGGGTGCGTGTTTCGCAGCCGGAACGCATCGCCAACGAGCGCTATGTGCGCGTATGGTCTGCGACGTGGATTGCCGAAGCGGGGACGTATCGCATTAGCGGGGATCGCCTCGATTACGAAGTGCTGTGCGACATCACTGTGCCGGTGAGCTAACTCACCAATCTGCCGTAGAGGTGGCTCGTGAGCCGCCTTCTACAACAAATCGATATGTGGGCGCGAAATATCGCGCCCGCTGCAAAGACGACATCCCTCACACGCGAAGATATGTCGATTCACACCTTGATTTCACGACATCGAATCAACATATCTTCCCGTGTCTATCCACATTCATCTCTCAAACCGGACATATGTGGACACATCTTCTCTCAATCTTAAGAACGCCAATTTCGAGAGATGACACATTTTCCTCGCTGCCAACATGCGATTGACTCATCACCACGACATATTCAGGAACAAGATGCGCCTTACTCCACCGTCACACTTTTGGCGAGGTTGCGCGGCTGATCCACGTCCGCGCCCCTTAACGTCGCCACATGATACGCCAGCAGTTGTAACGGAATCACCGCCAGCAGCGGCGTGAGCAGTTCCGGCGCAGGCGGCAGATAAATCACATGATCCGCTTTGCTGCTGATGAGCGTATCGCCTTCCGTCGCCAGCGCGATCACGATCCCGCCGCGCGCTTTCGCCTGTTCAATCTGGCTGATCATCTTCTCATACACGCTGTCTTTGAGCGCAATCGCCATTACAGGCATATTGCGGTCAATCAACGCGATAGGACCGTGCTTCATCTCACCAGCGGGATAGCCTTCGGCATGGATATAGCTGATCTCTTTCAGTTTCAACGCACCTTCCAGCGCAATCGGGTAATTGATCCCACGCCCCAAATACAGGAAGTTTGTGTATTGGTAGACCTTTTCCGCCAGCGCCGCCACATCGAGATCGCATTCCAATGTACGGCTCACCAAATCGGGCAGGTGAGCCAAATTGCGAACGTGTTCGCGCCGCGCCGCGTCGCTCAATGTGCCGCGAAGTTGCCCCATCAGCACCGCCAGCAAATATTGATCCGCGATGCTTGCCGTAAACGCTTTCGTCGATGCTACACCAATTTCTGGACCCGCGTTCATCGTGATGTATCCGTCCGAAATCCGCATCGCTTGGCTGCCAATCGCGTTGACAATGCTTAGCAGCAGGGCGTTCTTCTCGCGGGCTTCTTCCATCGCCGCCAACGTATCGACGGTTTCGCCGCTCTGCGTAATCGCCAGCACCGCCGTGCGCTCGTCGATGATCGGATCACGATAGCGGTACTCGCTCCCGTAATCGACTTCCACATTAAGCCGTGCGATTCGCTCGATGAAGAATTTGCCGACCAATGCGCTGTAGTAGCTCGTCCCGCACGCGACAGTGACCATACGGTCAATTGCTTTAGCTTTTTCCGGTGTGAGGTTCAGTTCGGGGATGACCACTGCTTCATGTTCGAAATCAACGCGCCCGCGAATCGTGTCAGTGATGCTGCGCGCCTGCTCGAAAATCTCCTTCTGCATGAAGTGTTTGTATTCACCCTTCGCCGCGCTCACGGGATCCCACGCGACGGTGTGCGGCACAGGATGCACGGGTACGCCGCCGAGCGTCTGCACGTTTACAGAATGCGCTGTGACAACCGCCATCTGACGGCTTTCTAGGAAAATCATGCTGCGGGTTTGTTCGAGGATGGCGGGAATATCTGACGCGACAAAGTTTTCGTTTTCGCCCAAACCAATCGCTACGCCACCCGCGTTGCCGATCCGCACCGCCACCACGCGATCCGGTTGGCGGCGGCTCATCGCCACAATCGCGTGGCTTCCGCGTAAATAACCTGCCGCCATGCGGGTGGCTTCGGCGATATCGCCGTGCGCCCCATCATCGGCAAGCCGCGCGATCAGTTGGACAATGACTTCGGTGTCAGTTTCCGAGGTGAAGTGTACGCCTTCAGCGGCGAGTTCTTCGCGGAGTTCGATATAGTTTTCGACTATCCCGTTGTGGACGACGACGAAATCGCCGTTCATGCTGATGTGGGGATGCGCGTTGTGTTCGGCGGGCGCGCCGTGAGTCGCCCACCGTGTATGTCCAATTCCGGTTGATCCGCTGATGGGGGCAATTTCCAGTTTGCGCTGTAAATTTGACAGCTTACCTACATCACGCCGTATGTGAATCTGCTCATCGCGGATGACCGCCACGCCCGCCGAATCATAGCCGCGATATTCCAAGCGCCGCAGCCCATCGACGATCAGCGGGGTAGCATTACGAAAGCCAACATAGCCGACAATACCACACATGGTTGTGCCCCTCTCGTAGAGATATTCAGTTGAAGGTTGTAAACTGTTCCACTCGCGCGCCATTTGTCACGATAGTCACCTATCGCTTTTGCTGGCGTGCGTTCTTGTGAGGGGACTTATGAGATGGGACGGTGGTTCGTCCCGGCGGCATCCGCTGATCTTTCGATTTTCACGGGTCAAACCCTATTTGACCCGCTTAATCCCGCCTCGCGGCAGGAAACCGCCTCCTCGTCAACTCAGCGATAATGCGTCAGCATCTCCGCCAAGTCCATGCGCTGTCCGTTCCCCTGTTTTATCCGCTTGACCATCCTTTCGTGTATGCGAATAGCGCGTCATCTTAACCAAAACACTTAACCAGATCAAGTCACAGCCGCAACGTAGATTTCGTTAGCCAGATAATTCAGGCATAAAGCCGCATGGAAACTAAGCGAAAATGTATTGAGACCCATTCGCCTAGTCGCTACGAGACACGATACGCAGATTATGACCGCTTCAACCATTGAAACACCTCAGACTACAACAACGCATTCTCGCCCCACCTTGCGCCAGCGTATCACGCGGCTGTTCGTCATCAGCATCACTACTATTCTCGTCACGTTAGGCGGCGCGGAGTTTGTTGTGCGCGCTGTGCCTCTCTACCCTGATCTCTTTTACCAGTATGATCCGGTGCTTGGGTGGCAGCACTACCCTAACATGAGTGGCACATACATCTACATGACGTGTTTGGGCGAATACTCCCAAACCGTCCATATCAACGGGCAAGGACTTCACGACATCGAACGCACTTACGAGCGTGCCGACGGTACCTACCGCGTTCTTCTTTTGGGCGACTCACTGGCAGCAGGCTTTGAAGTACCGTTAGAGGATACATTTTTCCGCGTGGCGGTCAGCATCTTGAACAACGATAGGACGCAGATCGACATCATTAATGGGGGGCATCAGGGGTATCAAACGGCTCAAGAACTGGTATTTTATCAGCGCGAAGGGCTTCGCTACTCCCCCGACATGGTGATCGTGGTCATCGAACCCGCGAACGATTTGATCGATAACAACTCTGTCATTCGCTATGGCGATTCGACGTATTTTCCTTATTTTGAACAGGGCGAGGATGGCGCGCTGATCTTCCATGAAGGCGATCCGACTCAGCCCAATCCCGAACGCGATCAAGTCAATGGTGTTCACGATTTTTTCTACGACAACTCGCGGTTGTATCGCCTGTTGTATGACCGCCGCCGATTTCTGCAAAATGTCGCGCAATTGAATACCCGCAGTGACGAACGGACGCTCATCGCCGACTCGCTCGAAATATCCACCGCGTTGATCCGCCAACTGCGCGATTCTGTCGCGGTCAATGGCGCTCAGTTCGGCGTGATCCTCGCGCCGCTTAATTGGGATCGCCCATCCGCAAATACAGGTTCATGGGAATGGCTGGAAACATTTCTCACGGCGGAAAATATCCCCTATGTGAATCCACAAGCGCGCTTTGACGAACTCATTGAAAACGGGGCGCAACTTTTCTATGCTTGTGATAAATACCATTGGACACGTGTGGGTCACGCGGTCATGGCGGATATATTGGCGAACTTCATCCGCGATTTACGCGCCAACACCGCGCCCTAATACACATCGAAGCACTTGCGCTATGTAATCAACAATGTCGCGTGTGTCATTAGAAAGGGCTGACGATGCCTCAATCCACACGTCCACGATTGTTTCCGATAGTTCTGCGTATCTTCAGCTTGATTATCTTGTTTGCGTCGGTAGTTGAACTTCAGAACATTGTCAGCGCGCAAACGTCAACCCCAAACCCAACGCGCGCTATTCGCCGCACACGGCTGCGTAATCCGGCACGCATTAGCGGCGGGAGTGCGGGCTTTGATTGCCATTGGCTGGAAGACTCACCGCTAGAACCATTTGGCGATTTGCGAGATAGTCAATGGAGCAATTTCGGTGTCTATCTGGTGCGGCGCGATGAACGCACCTACCCAATCCGTTCCGCGCCCAGTCTAAATGCCCCAGAGATCGGCAGAATCACCACCGATGATTGGGCATATGGCATGGGCGAGTTCGACTGCCGCGAAGGTTTTCGCTGGCAGCGCGCGCATTATGAAGGTGTGGTCGGGTGGATCACTTTTGGTTCGTATACGGAAACTTTTTTTGACCTTGCCAATGATGGCGATCCTGAATCGGTTGCTGAACACGCAAACGACATCGTTGCATACTGTGAATCAGCCTTGATACAACCAGGCGACATCATCGAATATGAGGCGCTGTTCCCTGCCGGGACACGCTATGACATTGATCTGGAGACGTTCGGCTTTGTGGCGGTATTGGAATTAGTATCGCAGGATGGAGAAGTGTTCTTACGCAAAGAATCCATTGAAGGCGACCTTTTCGGCGTATTGGGACTCTCCCGCCCCTTCACTGCTGCGGACGACACGACACTATACATTCGCATCACCGCGCTCGATCCGCCGCCGGAAACTACGCCACAAGAATCACCCTTCTACAAGCTGACGGTATTCTTGTTGGGCGATTACTCTCGCAATATCTTGAGCATGTGTATGCCTGAATTTTGATCTTCACGCAAGAAAGGGTCACTCAATGCGTGTGCTACTGGCAGGATGTGGCAGTATCAGCTTGACGTGGTTGAAAGCCGTCCAAAAGATGCCCGATGTGGAAATGGTCGGATTCGTCGATCTCGATACCACCCGTGCGCGCTCCCATGCTGAAGAATTTGGCGCTCCCGATGCGGTGGTCGGCGCAGACTTGGACGCAGTGCTGACGCAAACTAAACCGGATATTGTGTTTGACTGCACGATCCCGGCGGCGCATTATGATGTTGTGCTGACCGCGTTGAAGCACGGGTGTCATGTGTTGGGTGAAAAACCGCTTGCCGAAAATCTTGCCCAAGCACGTGAGATGATCGCCGCCGCGCAAAGGGCGGGCAAACTCTATGCCGTCATGCAGAACCGCCGTTATGAGCCGAATATAGTCACTCTGAAAAAGTTCTTGCAAAGCGAGCAAATCGGCAAAGTTACAACCGTTCACAGCGACTTTTTCATCGGTGTGCATATTGATAACTTCCGCACTCACATGCCGCACGTCCTATTATTGGACATGGCGATCCACACATTCGACGCGGCACGCTACATCAGCGGTGCTGATCCGGTATCGGTCTACTGCAAAGAATGGAATCCATCCGGCTCATGGTTTGACTACGACGCATCGGCAGTCGCCATCTTTGAGATGACCAACGGAGTCGTATATACCTATCGCGGTAGTTGGTGTTCCGAAGGCTTAATCACGACATGGGAAAGCGATTGGCGGATCATCGGAGAAAAAGGAACAGTCAAGTGGGATGGCGCACAGAACATGCCCGCGCAAGTCGTTGATGAAATTGGCTGGATTTCAAAATTCGCGGACGTTCCGCTCAATTCGCAGCCGCCCGCCGAATGGGGTTATGGTCACGAATCGCTCATCCGCGACTTCATCGACTGTGTGAACGACGGCGGCATCCCGCAAACAACCGCCAGCGACAACGTAAAATCGTTAGCGATGGTGATGGCAGCTATTGAAAGCGCACAAACGGGGATGCCTGTGAAGGTTGTGTGGGAATAACACGCGCTCTCGTTTATCATGAGCGCCGCTTTATTCACTATCAAGAACTTTGAAAGGGATCGTCGTGACGATAGCTACGCCGCGCTCCGCAACGCTGCTCATTTCCTGCCCGGATCAGCCGGGATTAGTCGCCGCGATCACGCGCTTCATCGCGGAACACGAAGGAAACATCCTGCATCTCGATCAGCATGTGGATGCACAAGAGAATGTCTTTTTTATGCGCGTGGAATGGGACTTGGCACGTTTCACCCTACCTGCCGATACCATCGAGAGCGCATTCCGCCCGATTGCCGAACCGCTCAACATGACATGGCGGCTTCAGTTCTCTGATGTGACTCCGCGCATGGCGGTATTTGTCTCCAAAGAGGCACACTGTCTGTACGAGATCATCGCGCGTCATCAATCGGGTGAATGGCGCGTCGATATTCCCGTGATTGTTAGCAATCATCCCACGCTTGAACCGATTGCCCGCAAGTTTGGTATCGATTTCCATCATTTTCCGATGAGTGCCGAAACCAAACTGGCGCAAGAGCAGGTGCAGATCAAGCTGCTGCAAGACCTGAAGATCGATTTCGTCGTGCTGGCGCGCTACATGCAGATTGTTTCGCCCGCCTTCGTCAATGCCTTCCCCAACCGGATCATCAACATCCATCACTCTTTCTTGCCCGCGTTCATCGGCGCGAAACCCTATCACGCGGCATTCGCGCGCGGCGTGAAAATCATTGGCGCGACCAGCCATTACGTTACGCCAGAACTCGACGCGGGTCCCATCATCGAGCAAGATACCGTGCGGATTTCGCACAAAGATTCAGTTGAGGACTTGATTCGCAAAGGGAAAGATGTAGAAAAGCTGGTGCTGTCGCGCGCGATCCGCTATCACCTGCAAAATCAGGTCTTGGTGTACAACAACAAAACGGTCATTTTTGGGTAATTTAGTTGAAGCTCACCGAACGTGGGCGGTACTGCACCGCCTCCGCGACATGCTGCACATCAATGTTCGCGCTTTCGCTCAAATCGGCAATTGTGCGCGCTAATTTCAATACGCGATGATACCCGCGCGCGCTCATTTGCAGCCGCTTGACCGAGACTTCCAAGAGTTGTCGCGCTTGCGTCGTGAGCTTACAGTATTGATCAATCTCGCTCACGCCCATATCCGCATTGGTGATCAAATTCGTCCCTGCGAATCGCGCCGCTTGCACTTCGCGGGCGCGCGTCACCCGCATCCGCACATCCGCCGATGATTCGCCTTTCGCGCCGTCCATCAGCTTATCGAAATCCACGCGCGGCACATCGACATACAAATCAATGCGGTCAATCAACGGACCGGAAAGTTTACTTTGATAGCGCGTGATCATCGCTGGTGTACATGTACACGGCTTAACCGGATCGCCAAAATAGCCGCACTGACACGGGTTCATCGCTCCAACCAGCAGAAAGTTCGCGGGAAACGTTAAGCTGCCCTTCGCGCGGCTGATCGTCACGATTTTGTCCTCAATTGGCTGGCGCATCACTTCGAGCGTCTTTTGATGCACTTCGACAATTTCATCGAGAAACAGCACGCCGCGATGACTCAAACTCACTTCACCCGGTTTAGGAATCGATCCCCCACCGATCAATCCTGCTTGGCTAATCGTGTGATGCGGCGCGCGAAAGGGTCGAAACCGCACCAGCGGATCACCCGGTGTCAGCATATCCGCCACCGAATAAATCCGCGTAACTTCGAGCGCCTCTGTTTGCGTCAGCGGCGGCAAAATCCCCGGCATCGCCCGCGCCAGCAGAGTCTTGCCCACCCCCGGCGATCCCGACAGCAGGACATTGTGATTTCCACCTGCCGCGATCTCTAACGCGCGCTTGACGTGTTCCTGACCGCGTATATCCGCGAAATCGACCAAGCCGTCCGGCACTTCCGAACGAGTATTCGCATTCGGATCAATGCGATAAGGGGAAATCGGGTTCATCCCGTAGAGATGTTCGACTAATTCGCCCAGTGTATTGATCGGAATCACTTTCAGCCCATCGACCAACGCGGCTGTTGGGGCATCATCCGCCGCGACATAAAATGCTTTGCAGCCATTTTCGCGCGCGGTGTACGCCATCGCCATCACGCCTTTGACATGCCGCACCGTCCCGTCAAGTGAGAGTTCACCGACGAACAATGCCTCATCAAGCGCATCCAACGGTAATTGATCGGTTGATGCCAGCACACCAACAGCAATTGCCAGATCATACGCCGGTCCCTGCTTGAGCATGTCCGCGGGACTCAAATTGACGACATAGCCTTTGGCGGGGAACTGCATACCGCTGTTCTTGATTGCTGATCGCACGCGCTCGCGGCTTTCTTTCACGGCGCTGTCAGGCAAGCCGACGATAATAAAAGATGGCATTTGCGCGCGCGGATTAAAATCCGTCTGCACCTCGATGATTGTGCCTTCCAAACCGATGACCGCGCACGAACGCACAATCGAAAGCATATCGGTGTCCTCTATGAATGAGTCTTGTGAATGATTTGATTATACGCACGCAGCCCGCGCTCAATCAAAAGCGGTTTATTCCCCCGCGCTTTGTGAAACGCGCTATGATTATGAGAACACACGATCCATACAAGGCGCTTGAAAATGACAAAATACATCGGCATTTTGACATCAGGTGGCGATAGCCCGGGTTTAAATGCAGCAATTCGCGGCGTGGGCAAAGCTGCTGTGATCACGCATGGGATGGAGATCATCGGCTTCCGCGACGGCTTTCGTGGACTTATGGAGAACCGCACCACACAGCTTACGCCGGAAGTGCTGTCAGGTATTCTGACGATTGGCGGCACCATTCTAGGCACCAGCCGCGACAAACCGACCAAGATGCCGATTGGCGATAAATTCGTCGATATGACCGATCTGGTTGTCGAAAATTATCATAAGCACCATCTTGATGTGCTGGTGTGCTTGGGCGGCGGTGGGACAATCAAGAATGCCTACGGGTTGATGCAAAAGGGTTTAAACGTCATCACCCTGCCCAAAACCATCGACAACGATGTCGTCTGTACCGATGTGACATTTGGATTCGATACCGCGCTCGGTATCGCTACCGACGCGATTGATCGTCTGCACAGTACGGCGCACAGTCATCACCGCATTATTGTATGCGAAATGATGGGACACAATACGGGTTGGCTGGCGCTTGGCGCGGGCATCGCGGGCGGTGCGGATGTCATCCTCATCCCTGAAATCCCCTACAACATCGACGTAGTTGCGGAATCAATTTTGCGCCGCTTCCGCAGCGGAAAGAGTTTCAGCATCGTCGCTATCTCCGAAGGCGCGATGTCCACCGAAATCGCCAAGAAGTTCCGCACGCTGCAAGAAAAACTCGACAAGACCGACGATAAGAAGAAGCAGAAGAAGATCAAGGAAGAAATCGCCAAAGTTGAAGCCTTGCGCCTGCAAGGGACGGCGGCGCTCACCCGCGAACTTGAAGCACGCACACGGCTTGAATCGCGCGTGACGATTCTGGGACATTTGCAGCGCGGCGGTGTCCCATCAGCGGCGGATCGCCTGCTGGCAACACGTTTAGGCACAGCAGCCGCGCAGTACATCGCCGACGGACGCTACGGTATTTTGGTGGCAGCACGCGGCGACAGCGTTGAACCCGTCCCGTTGGAAAATGTCGTGGGCAAACGCAAAAATATTCCTTTAGATCATCAATGGGTGAAGTCCGCGCGAGATTTGGGTATTTGTTTAGGCGACAAATAAAAATCATTGGCGCTGTATAGCAAGAACGCCCCGCAATCATATTTCTGCGGGGCGTTCTTCATTTCTTCTATCGACTTCTAGTCCATACCGATGAACTAATCGTTATCCGAGATATTCACCGTCACCACATTCGAGGGCGTGAAGGCAAAATACGCTGAAGTCATCTGGCTGCTCGTCACGGTGAATGTCACCTGACCCGCAAATGCGCCGTCTTGCACCGTGTCATCAACAGCGGTCACAAGGAAATTACGCCCCGTATTCCACGTGGAGAGCGTAAGCTGACGGCTTGCAGGCGTGACCGTGAACTGTGTCCCATCGCTGCCAATCGCGGAGATATACACGATTTCGCCCGCTTGCGGCGCAAATGCCAAGCGCACATTGAATGTTATGCCCGACGCGCCTTCATGCGTGTTGATCGTCGTCGGGTTAACGATGATTCCCGCTAGCCCCGGCGTATTTGTCGGTGTTGCGGTCGCGGGGACGTTCGTGTTGGTCGCCGTTGCCGTCGCGGTAACTGTGGGCGGAAGAGGTGTATTCGTCACTGTGGCAGTTGGTGTATTCGTTGATGGCACGCTGGTATTTGTGGATGTCGCCGTTGGGCTTACGCTGTCGTTGTCGATGATCGAAACAGGCAGCAGACCCGCGCATCCAGTAATTCCGTTAAACGGCGACCCACCGATATTGCTCGTACCGCTGTGACCAACAGTCGTCGCCAGCGGCGATGCTTCCGCAATCGTGTCATCCACCGCCGTGATTGTGAAGTTACGCCCGTTGTTCCAGTTCGAGCTGTTCAATTGGCGGCTTGACGGACTAATGATCACCTGTGACGGATCATACGACGGTGTAATTGTGACCGTTTCCCCCGCACCAGGCGATGCGCTCAAACGCACGTTGTAGATCACGCTGACCCCGCCTTCGCTCAAACTGATCGACGTGCGGCTAATGATGATGCAGTATGCCGTCGGGGGCGTGGTGTTGGTCGCCGTGAAAGTTGCTGTTGGCGGCACGCTTGTATTCGTCACTGTCGCAGTTGGCGTGTTTGTCGGCGGCACGCTTGTATTCGTCACTGTGGGCGTGGAAGTCGGCGGGATAGACGTATTCGTCGCTGTAAATGTTGCAGTTGGCGGCGCAGTCGAACTCGTCGGGGTCGCCGTTGGTGTAAAGGTCGCCGTATTTGTCGATGTGTTTGTCGGCGGCACGCTTGTATTCGTTGCAGTCGGTGTCGGTGTTACACATCCCAACGTGATGGTGTTTGATACCGGATTCACCACGCCCGCGCCATTGATATTGATGGTGTATGTGCCCGTATCCGTTCCCGTATAAGTCGTGGATACCAGCACATAGGTTGTTCCCGCGTTTAGTGTGCGCTGGATCAGCGAGAGCAAACCAGCGCCGTCATCGTCATCTGCTTCGAGCGCGTTCGTCAGCGGCGCGGCGGGATTGAAGCTGGGGCTGTAAAGCACCATGAACGAGTCATATGCCGCCGCCGTAATCTCAAGCGTATAGGTTCCCGTTGTTCCAACCGTGAACGTGTATGTTTCATAGCGGTGCTGGCTGGTTGATGTACTCGCAAGCGACGTATTCGGGCGGTTGAACTGCGGATCGCACGTATCAAGCTGTCCGCTGTAGGTCACCGATCCAAACGGTGTGTTGGTCGGTGTCGCCGTGTTCGTCGGCGTAAACGATGGTGTGAATGTATTCGTCGGTGTTGCTGTGTTCGTTGGTGTCAGCGTTGGACCACCCGGCGTAATCGTCGGAGTCGGTGTCGGGGTAGGCGCGGTATTCCGCCCATATAAGCGAAGCTGCCAATCTTGCAGCACGCCAGTAGTCCCGCTGGCAAGGTCTTTGACGCGCAGCGTCCACGTTCCCGCTGGATTTTCATCCCAGAACTGTACACTCATGAACAGCCAGTTCGTGAAGTTGTCGCCCGTGTCTGGTCGATTCGCCATCAGGCGGCTGACCGTGCCGCTTGGGGAAACCAGCTCAACTTGAAGCTGACCGCGCGACGTATGCGAAATATTGATCAACACTTCGACATGTTCAAGTGCGCTGAAGCTAGGACTCGTTACGCTGACGGTGCTGCTCACCCCTGTTGTATTGTTGTCGGGGATCGTCACATTCGGGCTGACCATCGCCGCAACATGACTCAACTGCGCGCTCACGTTCGTCCACGACTGCGCGACTGTCACCGCTTCAGAAGCATCCACGCGCCCGAAGCCGTAGTAATCGCGGTGGAAATCGTGTCCTGCCGCGTTGACCGTCCATCCAGCACTGCTAGGATCGTTCTTATCCGACGTGTTGACGAGAATATGCATCACGTCGCGCCACGTCAGGTTCGGATTTGCGTCCAGCATCAGGGCGATCACACCCGCCACCAGCGGAGTCGCGGATGATGTGCCGCCAAAATCGTTTGTGCAGTCGGGATCGGCTAAGCCACCGTACCCATTCGATCCGGTGCGGTCTGTGGTGGTGATACCAACAGTGTCTCCGTTGCTCGGAGAATTGACCAGAATTGCCGATCCGCGTTCGCTGTACCAACTGACAATCCCGTTCAAATCCGTCGCGGATACCGCAATGACAAAGCGCGAGCTCGCGTATCCGTCCGCACCTGCGTCGTCATTATTGGCGCGTCCGTTACCAGCCGCCCATGTATAGATGTTGCCCAAGCCACCGCGCCCGTTGATCACATTATCGGCAAGCGCCGCCAGTGTTAATCCCCCCGGCGCTTCCAACACGCTTCCACTGTCACTTGGCCCCCAACTATTGCTGTAAATGTCGATTTCCGCGCGCTGGTGACTAAGCGCGTTCGCTTCCTGCGTATCCGTTGTCCCTGCCGAAATCAAACGCAAACCTGCAAGCTGGGCGTTATATGCCGCGCCCACGCCGCATTTCGCGCCATCGTCTGCCGCTGCCGCGACTCCACCCACGGCAGTTCCATGCCAATCACCGCTGCCGGGAAATGGATCAGCATCGTTGAAGTTATAGTCCCAGTCAATATCGGTACGTGCGTTCGGGCTGAGGTCAGGATGCGTGTATTCCAACCCGTCGTCCACAATACCGATCTGCACGCCAGTGCCGTCGATTCCCCCGTTCCATGCGTCAACGATATTCACATCTTCGCCCGCCGTCCCGCCAAACTGCCCCGTATTGTTCAAGTGCCACTGATTCGGGTACTGCGGATCCGTCGGCACGCGCGATAGCTGCTGACGCGCCGTTTGCTGCATAAAACTCACCACGACTGGACTGCTTCGCAGCAGCGCCGCCGCGCTCTGACTAAAGGTTTCCATCCCTGCTGCGGTTTGCGCCGCGCTCGTCAAATCATCGAGTGCTTCGCTGAACATCGCCGCGCCTGTGCCGGGAATACGATAGGCATAAAGGTCACGCAGATGTGCGATTTGTCCGGCAAATTCAAAGCCATTTTGTGCCGCAAATGCCAGCGGATCCGTCCCCGCCGCAAGCTGCACCGCCCATAAGTCCGTCGGCACACCGTCACCGCGATAGCCGGCGGTAGCAGTAGCGCTCTCTTGCGCGTAGACTGTCCCAATGGTCATACTCAGCAAGAGGGAGACGACAAGATACAGCACAGCATATTGCCAAGATCGGTTCATATTAGAATCCTTCAATAGAGGTTCTGACTGCGTTCTGTATTGCAGGGCGTGTGGCAGTAGATGGTATATCCCGTTACACCAGATTAATGTATCATGAATGCCGTTTTAAGACTGTGACGCTTTTCTACTATTTGCGAGACACTTCACCTCCACTACAAAACTTGGCAAAGGAAATCTATGTTTGACGACAGCGCGCGTGCGTTTTTCAAACAGCCCTTGATTGCCCGTTTGGCGACAATTACCCCGAAGGGTTTACCGCACAATGTCCCTGTCTGGTTCATGACCGACGGCGATGACATCATCTTCATCAGTGAACGCAATACAGGTAAAGTCAGAAATGTGTTTGCGAACCCAAATGGCGCGGTTGTCATTGGGGGCGATACAGGTCAGCCGGGATATATGCTTCAAGGCACGCTCACCGTTGAAGAAGACCCCGACTTTGCGTGGATGAAGCGCATGACACGTCATTACGAACCGCCGGAACAAGCCGAACGTGACATTGAAGCGTGGTCAAAGACGGATATGATCATCATCCGCATGACGGTGAGCAGAGTCGTCAAAGTCGCGTAAGTTTTACCCTTCTGCGCTCACGCAGACAAAGATAGAAATGGGTGGCTATGACCCCGGAAATTGCGCTTGTGTTAATCATCATCAGCACGGCGGTTGTATTGTTTTCATTGGAACGCATCCCCGCTGACGTGATCGCGCTCGGCGTGATGCTCACGCTTATTCTCGCCAACATTCTCACAGTCGATCAAGCCTTCGCGGGGTTTGGCAGCCAAACCGTTTTACTCATTCTTGGACTGCTCATCATCACTGCTTCACTGGTACGCACAGGTGTCGTTGATTTGTTCGGACGCGCGATTTTTCGCATTACGGGTGACAAACCCGACCGCATCTATCGCGTGATCACACTGGCTGTGACCACATTGAGCAGTTTTATGAGCAACACAGCGGCAACCGCGTTTTTCCTGCCGATGACGATTGGCATCGCCCGCCGCGCAAAACTTGACCCTGCCAAAATTTTGCTGCCGCTGGCGTTCGGCTCGATTCTTGCAAGTTCTGTCACCCTCATCGCCACTTCGACCAATATCGTCGTCAGCGGGTTGCTCACACGCTACAATTTGGAGCCGCTTGGCGTGTTTGAACTCACTCCCGTTGGCTTGCCGATTGCCATCGCCGGGTGGTTGTATATGTACTTCATCGGGCGCAAACTGATTCCCACGCGCGATACCGATCACAGTGGAGACCGTTCGCTGCTGTCGCACCGTATCTACCTTGCTGAAGTCGTCATTCTCGATGGCTCGCCGCTAGCGGGGAAAACCCTAAGCGAATCCAGTTTGGGGCGCGATCTCGATCTCACCGTGATCAGCGTAGTACGCAACAAGAGTATGTCGCTGACTCCGCACGCCGATTTGCGCTTGGAAGCAGGCGATGTGCTAATAGTCAAAGGTGAACGCGACGAAATCCTCAAGATCAAGACCACCGCTGGCATTGATATGAAAGCCGATGTGAAGTTCGGCACACCTGAACTCACTACAGAAGATGTTGGCTTAGTTGAAGTTATCCTGATGCCGCGTTCCCCGTTGATCGGGCGCACGCTGGCAGGGCGTAGATTCCGCGATAACTACGGCGTGAATGTCCTCGCCATCAACCACAACGGCGAACAAGTACTCACCAAGATCAGCACCTTTCGGTTTCACATGGGCGATGTACTGCTCATTCAGGGAGACAGAAACCGCATCGAAGTCATGGCGCAAGATGAAGTGTTCAGCATCTTGCAAGAAGTCAACCAAAAGCCGCCGAACACAAAGCGTGCTAACCTTGCCGTACTGATCTTTGTCGGCGTACTGGCTGCATCTGTCTTTGAGGTGCTGCCGCTGGCAGTCGCGGTGCTGCTGGGGGCGCTGATAGCATTTCTCTCGCGGTGTATCACGCCGGAAGAAGCCTATCGCGCTGTTGAATGGAAGGCGCTCATCTTAATTGGGTGTATGCTGGCGCTTGGCGTGGCGATGGAAGAGACCGGCACAGCCGCATATCTCGCGTCACAAATCGCCAACATTGTTGGAGGTGGTTCGCCCATCGCTTTGCTGGGCGGATTTTTCTTGCTCACCATGTTGTTAACGCAGCCCATGTCGAATCAAGCGGCGGCGGTTGTCGTTTTTCCGGTAGCTGTGCAAACCGCGCTTCAACTCGGTTTTGATCCGCGTCCGTTCGCCATCATGATTGCTGTCGCGGCGAGCTGTTCCTTCATCACGCCGCTAGAGCCATCTTGTTTGCTCGTTTATGGGCCCGGACGCTATAAATTCTTCGATTT
Source organism: Anaerolineae bacterium (assembly GCA_034434595.1). Lineage (GTDB taxonomy): Bacteria > Chloroflexota > Anaerolineae > Aggregatilineales > Phototrophicaceae > Flexifilum. The sequence goes on along the minus strand of DAOTZD010000003.1, from coordinate 309,553 downwards.
CGTCAAAGTGGGCACGCCGCTGACGTTGATCATCTTCATCATCGCCATCATTCTTGTTCCGTTGATCTGGTCGCCTGTCCTGTAACCATGAGAGGATTACCCTATGTCGCAGCGCACGAACCAACCCCTAGCTGACCGCATTCGCCCGACTACGCTCGATGAGTTCATTGGGCAAAAGCATCTTGTCGGGGTAGGCAAACCGCTGTACCAAGCGATTCGCCAAAACAAACTGCGCTCGATGATCTTTTGGGGTCCGCCCGGTGTAGGCAAAACGACACTCGCCCGCATCGCCGCCCATGCCACTGACCGCGCTTTCTACGAGCTGAGTGCCGTCAGCGCGGGCAAAGACGATCTGCGTGCCATTGTGGATCGCGCACGCAAAGAACGCGGTATGCGCGATCCCAACGCCGCGCCCGACCTGTTCAGCCTGCTGGATGCCGACAAGCCAAAAGTGCAGAAGGCTGCCCCTGTGATGTTCTTGGACGAAATTCACCGCTTCAACAAGGCGCAGCAAGACTTCTTACTCCCTTATGTCGAAGACGGCACGATCATCCTCATCGGCGCGACCACCGAAAATCCCAGCTTTGAAGTGATTTCGGCGCTGCTTTCGCGTTCACAAGTATTCACGCTCGAAGTTCTCAACGATGATGATATTCGCGAAATCATCCGGCGTGGCGTGGACGCGCTCAAAATTACGATTGAGCCAGATGCGACAGATTTTCTCGTCAACTTCGCGGGTGGCGATGCGCGTCAATCGCTTAACTTGCTCGAAAACGCGGCGGAACTCTACGCTGTCGAAGCAAACGGCACGCTCACGGCTGAACACCTCACAAACGCGCTGCAAAGTAAGCATTTGCGCTACGACAAAGCCGCTGAAGAACATTTCAACACCATCAGCGCCTTCATCAAAAGTATGCGCGCTTCTCATGTCGATGCCGCGCTCTATTATCTCGCGCGTATGGTTGATGCCGGCGAAGACCCCAAGTTTATCGCCCGCCGCATGGTGATTTTCGCCAGCGAAGATGTGGGCATGGGCGATCCCAACGCGCTGCAAGTGGCAACCAGCGTCTTTCGCGCTGTCGAAATTATCGGCTATCCCGAATGTGTGTGGAATCTGTCGCAAGGGGTGATCTATCTCGCCAGCGCGCCGAAAAATCGCTCGACAGAAGCGGTGTTCGCCGCGATGGAAGACGTAAAGCAGCACGGTAATCTGCCCATTCCAATGAAACTTCGCAACGCGCCAACATCGCTGATGAAGAACTTGGGCTACGGCAAAGACTACACGATGTATGGCGACACTGACCTGCTGCCGGAAAAAATCGCGGATAAAAAATACTACAAGAAAGATAAAGCGCAGGAACCCGCACAAAAAGAAGCTTCGCCAGCGCGTTCACCCCGCCAAAAGAAAAGTGATGCGAAGTAGGGGCGTGTTTAGCGCCCCTCTCACCGTTTATCTCTCTCATCCACCGCCGGAAATTGTCGCAATCGGCACAAGAATCTGCGGGGTAGTGAACAAATTAGGATTGAGAATATCGCCAATATCCGGGCGCGTCAGTACACGCTCCAAGAAATACACCTGACTGGGGATTGGCGTGCTGCCCGCCAATTGCAGCAAATTGCGATCCACCTGCACACGCAGCGCGCTCCCCGATTGGCGAATCCGCAGCGTTGTGCCAAACAGGGACAGTTCTTGACCGATAGGGAAGAATACAGTCAATTCTGGCAGCGTGAACGCTGTGTTACGCGCACTTAAAGTGCTTTCAACGTTGGAACTGACAAACGTTGGTTCAATGCTCAATTCACCATTCGCCTGTCGTGTGATCACGACACGCACCAGCCCGTCGCTGATATTGCTTGGGTTTTCCCATGTCCCCACCCAACCGCTTGTGGGATCAGGCGTGTTAGTATTCGTCGGTGTGCCTTGAGTAGTGTTTGTCACTGTCGGCGTGAAGGTCATCGTTGGCGTTGGCGGACCTGCATCCACCGTGAACGATGCCAGCGTCCCGTTGTTGATCGTCACGAAATCCGCCGATACCCATCCTATGCCGCCTTCGCCTGCCGGAAAACGAATCTTTATCCATGTGCCTTCAGGATTTCTGCCTAAGATTTCTGCGCTTGCGCCCTGCGCCAATACGCCAATGCGCGGCGCGAAAACCGTGCCGGGACCTCGCCGCACGTTGAGCGTTTCACCGGGATCAAATCCCTCTGAATTGACGATGATATACGGATACGTCGGCGTGTTTGTGGGGTTCGGAGTGCTATTTGTCGCTGTCCCCGTCGCCGTTGACGTATTTGTCGCAGACACAGTGCTGCCCTGTGTGGGCGTATTGGTCGGAGGAAGTGTTGGAGTTGCGGTATCCGTCACCGCCGCTTCGGTGATCGTCGCCGTATGGGTGAACGTCGGTGTATCCGTTCCACCTATATCTGGCGGCTGATTGAAGATCACCAATGCGATGATGACCAGCGCGGCGATGCCGCCTACGCCTGCGATAATCGGTAGTCGAGAGCGCGTCCCCGTGCTTTTACGCGCATCGCGTTCTTTGCGATAATCCTGCAAGCGACGGATCAACCGCGCGATGTCCTCATCAAAATAGGGATTATTTCGCACGGGTGCAGCATTCAAATACGACAATGCTTTTAGCGAGTCTGGCAGTCGCGCCGCCAGCGGCATCCCTGCATCATTGACTAACACAGGAATCACTAACGTGTCATTTTCGCGGCTCAGTCCCGTTTCAACTTCGATTCGCACCGAGTCATCCGGATTGAATAAACGGGGTTGATCGGTTTCCTGTCCTGTCGCGGGATCAATCTCTTTAACGGTTAGCCACTGTTTGCCAATGACAACCAGCAGAATATCGCACGATCCAACCTGCTCTTTCAGCACACGGCGAAAATCTTGCCCGTATTCAATATCGAACACGTCTTGGAAAACATTCTCTTTGCCAAAGGTCGCCGCCAGCCGTTCGTAAATGCGGTCAGTAATCGTCTGACTGTCTGCCCGGCGGTAGGAAATGAATATCCGCATGATCCGCGTCCAATACTGGTAAATATCGCCGTGCCTATTATGTCCCTGATTAAAAGTCAACGCAATTCAAACGCATTGACAGGACAACCGCATCAAACCACATGTTTACTCAAAGGCTCAGTTTGGCCCCTATTCCCCATCCCAAGTTGAGGATCGAAAAACACGGATGTAGTTTTTTCTTCCCCTGAATTCAGAGGTGGTGGCGAGCGCAGCAAGCCGGAGCGGGTTGTTGCGCGTTTGCCCTGAACGCATTGACTAACTCTATGGAAAACCAGCCAACACCGATGAAAGATAAGCTTCGCGGGTTTCGCGGGTGAGTTCACGTTGTTCGTCCGTCAAAAGCGACCAAAACACATCTGGAGAGACAACTCGCCCTGCCCCCGCTTGTGAATATGCGTGCAGCCAATTAAAAAAAGGATCCGTCCCAATATCCTCACGCAGCGCATGGAGCATTTGCGCCCCGCGCAAATAAACGGCATTGATGTACTCGCGGATCGTCGAAAACTCATACACAGTGCTGTTTACGCGCCGCCCGGTAAAGTCTGCTGGCACAAACGTTCCCACGCGGAAACTCCACCACCAATCGCGCAGCGCGGGATAGTATTCCTCAAAGAAGATATACTCGCTGTACGTCGCCAATGCTTCATCTAGCCATGGCGTTTCCGCTTGGTCACTTCCGACGCGCGCATACCACCATTGATGCGCGACTTCATGCACGGTGATGATCGTCAAATAGCCAGTCGGTTCACCCGTGAAGGTACGAAACCAATCGCGCCCAACGAAAACCAAGCCGCTGAATTCCATTCCGTCCGAGAAATCGCCTTCGACGATCAGAAAACGCTCATAGGGATATTCCCCGAATAAATCCGAATACATCGATAAGCTCCGCGATGCGATCAACAGCACATGCGCCGCGCCATCGATCACGCCGTTCGCCGTGTTGATGACCGCATCATCGAATGTGTACACTTCGATCATCGTCCCACTGGTCGATTCTTGCGCGATGATGTTGAATTGGTCGCTCATGCTCGCTGAAAACTCGCGCGACTCAATCAGCACAAATCGCCATGTATCGCCATCGGGTCGCTCCAACCGTCCCGGCGCGGCGATATGCAGTTCAACAGGCGCGTTGGCGACATTGAAAGTCACATCCCAATTTGCTGTTTCCGAAACAATTTGTTCGCCAATCTGCGCCACATCATGCGAAACCCACGCGCTCCCGCGCCGCACCGCGATGGTTGCCAGCCAATGCCCCAAGTTCAACTGCCGCGCGGTATAACCCAAATAACCAGTGAGTGAACTCACGCCCTGCCCCACAGGCGGTATTTGCAGCACATACACCAACTGCAACTCCACGCCGCATCCCGGCTCAATCGGCGCGGCGAGTTCAACGCGCAGCCGCCGCCCGGTTGCTTCATATGCCGTCACAAACGGATTCCCGTTGTATGTTCCCAACACACTTTCCAGCATGAACACGCCTGCCCAGCGGTTCGGTTCGATATTCAGCACCACATCTGCTAGCAAGTCATTCGTGCGGTTGATCACATGTACGCGATGATCCACGCGCACTGTATGCGCCGCGTAATCTACATCAGCGGTGACGATGTGCGCCGCCCCCGGCTGCCCCGCCGATGCTTCGCATCCGTCCTCTGTCAACATGTTGGTCGATGGCGTGTTGGTCGCCGCTAACGTGGCAGTCGAAATCGGCTGCATGGTGCGCGCGGCGGCATTCAGCGTCGGTACCGGACTCGATGTTTCGATCTGCTGCGGCGATTCCGCGTTTGTCGCCACAATCACTCGCACCGTTGTCGATGTAGCGGCGACTGCGTCTGTCCGCACGAAGTTACACCCCACCATCAACCATAAAGCGACAGTGATCAACGCGGTCAAGCGCGCGGGCTTGATCGCTGCCGGATTTAATACATCTGTCATCAAAAGGTCTGTCCTCAAACGTCTAACACTTCTCACGCTAGTATTGCCGTGCCATCGAAAATGTGCAACGATTCACACATTCTTGTGTTATCTTTATCTGAACTTCATCTGGTTCTCATCAATTAGGAGAAAAACGACTTGGCATCGAATACCGCACCGCTGCGTGAACAACTGAACGGGCTGATTCGTCTCACCCGCTGGAAAGAATACATTCCGTTTGTTATTCCTTTGACCATTATCGGCGCGCTGCTCGCCGCGAAACCCCATGACGTAAGCATGGATTGGCGCTTAATCGCCGTCACGCTTGGCAACATTCTCGCTGTCGCTTACGCTTTCATGATCAACGATATTGAAGACGCGCCAGATGACGCGCGCGACCCCGCCCGCGCCGCGAAAAACCCCATCACCAGCGGACAAATCGGCGTGCGAATCGGTTATGCTGCGTGCCGTATCGTCGCGGCGGCAACGCTTATCCTTTACGCGCTCGGCGGTGTGGAAGTGTTCTTCATCGGCGGGCTGACCCTGCTGCTCTCACACCTGTATTCATGGCGACCCGTTCGTCTCAAGGCGTGGCCCGTCACCGATGTGGTGTCGCACTCACTCATGTTGAGCGGTTTGCTGCTGCTGGCGGGATATTTCACTTACCACAACGATCCCGGTATTGTCTGGTTTGTCGCGCTTGGTGCGACGCTCGTCAGCGTGTACGGTCAGCTCTACAACCAGCTTCGTGATTACGACATGGACAAAGCTGCCGGACTCCACAACACGGCGATCATCTTGGGCGAAAACAATACCCGCCGCATGATGTATCTCTCGATTGCGCTTGCGGCGATTTGCTTCCTCACTGCCATTGTGCAGGGTGTGTTCCCGTTCTGGTTGGCGCTTGTCATCCCTGTCGGTATTGGTGTAAGTATGCTTTACCGCCCCACTACCGACATGCGCGGTACAGTTGCCGTCGATGCCAGCGGTTTGATGCAGATGCAGTTTCTCATTATCACCAATTTGATCGTCGGCGTATGGCTGATTGAACGCATCGCCTCGCAGTTGATTTTCTAAACATGTTCTTTCGCGTATCAAAAACGCCGGGTGAGAACACTCGGCGTTTTTGTTTTCGGACAATGGGTACAATAGACAGCATTATCGCTCACATATCCACTACTGAGACTCAATGAACCTCAACGATATTCACACGATCCTGTTCAACGCCCATATCCTCTATTCGCTGATTATGGGCATCTGGGCGGTTTCGCTTGCCATGCGAAATGTTCCGCTCTCTGGCAATTTTTGGGGCGCGCTCGCGTCAATCACGGTGGTTGCGGCGACGGTGATGCTCATCGGCATCATCATGACCATTCAAGGTTTGCGTCCTGCCCGCATCGAAACTTATTTCATCTACATGGCGTGGCTCGTCGTCATTATGCCGGGATTGTTCACCCTTCTGCGCGGGCGCGATGACCGCAGCGCCGCGATTGCGTTCGCCATCCTCAGTTTCTTCAACGCCGCGACATCGTTCAGCATGTCACAGCGGTTGATCACCGGCCCATGGGTCATGCCGACATAACATGATGAAAACATACGTCTTGAAACTCATCCTGTTTAGTGCTCTATTGCTTGCCGCGTGCAGCGCCGAACCGACTCCACTGCCCATCACGCCGCCGACAGATACGCCCGCGCCAACAGTGGAAGGAGATACAGGCGTGATTATCCCGTTCGATCTCCGCATTGCGCTCGCGCCCAACATGATCGGCGCTGTCCCCACCGCTGATCTCGCCGCGCTGCGCGCCGCCGGGCAGGTCGATCAACTGCAAGCGTCGGTTGATCCCGCCTCGTATGTCGGCGCATCCGCCGATCTCTATGTCGAATACGGCGATGGCGTAACGGGCGGCACAGTCGCGCCAACGCGCTATCAAGTCATAGCTGTGATCAACTCCTCGCTTGCCCCGTTGGATGATTCCGCAGTAGCCACCATTCTCCGTGAACTGTTGGCGAACAGTGCGGCATCGCTCACCAGCACCCCACCCGCCGACACGCTTAGCGTCTTGCGTGGTCGCTTAGCGAATGCGGGCTATCCCGACGGATTCAATCTCACGTTAGGCGCGGTCGATGCCTACAATGTGGAGCAAATACGCGCGGGCTTCTCCGAATACCAAATCGATGTGATTCGCACCGACATGGCGGCGGATGCCGCGCTGGCGGGCTATGCCAATGACGAACTGCATCTCGTCATCGTGGGTTACACCCTTGATAGTGACCGCGCCGTATGGGTCGAACGCGCGGGCGCGGAAAACGTGATAGACTTGTTTTCGCTGCCTATCAGCTACCTAGCCGCGCCGGGGATCACAGTGTCGTTTTCGGCGGGAGGCTATCCAGTTCCCGGACGTTAGAATCTAGGCTGCTATGCACGTCATTCTTACGCACGAAAACGCCGACTTCGATGCCATTGCCTCGCTGGTCGGCATGTCGAAATTGCTCCCGCGCGCGGTTGCGATTCTGCCTGAACGGTTGAACCGGAATGTTGGCGGATTTCTCACGCTTTACCGCGATGCGTTCCCGCTGGTCAGCCGTGCCGATCTCCAGAATGGCGCGCGGCGGCGTGCGCGCTTCACACAAGTCACGCTCGTCGATGTGCGCCGCCCGCCGCAGATCAAAGGCTTGAAGGCAAATACTCCCCTTCACATTGTCGATCATCACCCCAACGATGGCGTATTCGAGCCGCACGAAACCTTCGACGGCGAACTCTTGGGCGCAAACACCACGCTCATCGTCGAACGCCTCATCAAGAAGGGGATCGCGCTCAATTCGCTTGAAGCAACTCTGCTGGCATTGGGCATCTACGAAGATACTGGTTCATTGAGTTATCGGGGCACAACCCCGCGTGACATTCGCGCGGCGGCGTGGCTGCTCGAACAGGGCGCGGTGCTGGACAATGTACGTCGTTTTTTGGAGCCGCCTCTCAACGATGAGCAGCAGGCGTTACTTGAAACGCTTGTCAAAATCGCGGATACCCGCCCTGTGCAGGGGTATTTCGTCACCGTCGCCGCTGTTAACCTAGACCGCTATATGGCGGAATTGAGCGCTGTTGCCCACCGCTTGCGCGATACACTCGATCCAACGGCGCTGTTCGTACTGATCGAAATGCCGCGCCTGAATGAAGGGACAGAAGAACGGGTCACACAGCTCATTTGCCGTTCGACAGACGACGCAATCGACGCGGGCGAGATCGCGCGCGTGTTCGGCGGCGGCGGGCATGAACGAGCAGCCGCCGCGACCCTGAGCAATCAACCGCTTGAACGGTTGCGCGATATGCTTTGGGAGCAAATTTATCTGCACATTCGCCCATCGGTGCGCGTCGCGGATTTGATGAGCTATGGCGTGCAAACTGTCCACGCCGATGATCGCATCGACAAGATACATCAACGCTTACGTCGTTTAGGTCACGAAGGCTTTCCTGTGCTTGATGAGCAGGGGCACATCGTCGGGCTGCTCACCCGCCGCCAAGCAGACCGCGCGCTTGAACACGACTTAGGCAGCCTCACCGTCCGCGAAGTCATGACCGCAGGGAATGTCTCGCTCACGCCGGAATCACCCGCCGCGATGCTTGAAGGCACAATGGTGGAAAGCGGATGGGGACAGATCCCCGTTGTGGACAGCGCGGGCAAGGTGATCGGCATTGTCACACGCACCGATTTGATCAAACATTGGGCGCGGACTAATCCCACACCCAGTCTGGCAACCGCGCAAGCCGAACCCGTCACACTCGATACGATTGCGACAGTCTTAGGAACTTCTGTCGCTGTCCTCATCGACGCGATTGCCGCGCAGGCAAACGAACGCCGTTTGACGACCTACATCGTCGGCGGCATTGTGCGCGATCTGCTGCTCAAGCGTCCCAATTTTGACATTGATTTCGTCATCGAAGGCGATGCGATTCATTTTGCCGAATCGCTGCGTGCCCGTTTCGGCGGTGAAGTGAGCAGTTTTAAGCCGTTCGGTACGGCAAAATGGAAGCTGGATGGAAGCGCGGCAGACGCGCTTGGCGTGCCGCTTAACGCGCTGCCCGATCACGTCGATTTTGCCGCCGCGCGCAGCGAATTCTACGAATATCCCACCGCGCTCCCGACGGTCTATACCAGCGGGGTCAAACTTGACCTTGCGCGGCGCGATTTCAGCATCAATACGCTGGCAGTACAAATCAGCGGCGGCAACATTTACACCACGCGCGAAAAACAGATTCAAAAGCCGCGTCAATTTCATCTGCTGGACGAATTCGGCGGCGTGCGCGATATCCGCGAAGGGCAAATTCGCGTGCTGCACAGTTTGAGCTTCATTGATGATCCTACACGTATCCTGCGCGCTGTCCGCTTTGAACATCGCTACGGATTCTCTATTGAACCACGCACCGCTGAACTGATTCAGAATGCGCTCCCCGTTCTCCGTCGCATGACAGGCGAACGACTGCGAAATGAACTCTCCCTGCTGCTTGATGAGGACAACCCCGAAGGTGCGCTGCTGCTGCTGCAAGAACGCCGCATTCTCAATGCGATCCATCCCGCGCTGACTTTCACAATGGATACCGCGCGAACATTCTCGCTCGCGCGCGACATTCTAATGACTTCGCTCCCCGCGTGGGTGACGACACCGCCCACATTGGTCGATGTGTATTGGCACTTGATCGCCGCGCATATTCCGCTGGCGGGGCTGCCCGATGTGTGCAAGCGTTTGCTGTTTGGCGCATCTATGACCCATTCGCTCACGGATGCGGCGCAGTTGTTCCAGAAACCCGAATCGCTGGCAGATTCCGCTGCGCCGCCGAGCCAAATCACCGCTTATATGGAAAACAAAATTCTCGATGCGCGCGGCGATACCGCCTTACTCGCGGCGTGGATCGCGCATACGGATACGACAATCCGCGAAAATATCGCGCGCTACGCCGGAATATGGCGGCATATCAAGCCAGCGACTACCGGAAACACACTGCAATCAATGGGACTCAAGCCCGGTAAATGCTACAGTGTCATCCTCAACCGCTTGCGCCTAGCCCGTTTAGATGGCATCGTAACGACAGATGCCGAAGAAACGGCGCTGCTGCAAGACTTGATCAACAAGAACATCTGCGGCGATCAAACGCGGGGAGATTGAAGATGACTGCATATGAGGCACATGCCGTTACGCTTCATGTAGAAGTCGAATTCCGGGTAGCGCGTCCTGACGATTTGCCTAAACTGGAATGGTATGGGCAGTATACGCATTTTCGCACGATGTTTCGCCGCACTTACCGCGAACAACTGGCAGGCAATCGCCTCATGCTTGTCGCGGATTGTAACGGCTTTCCCATTGGGCAAATCTTCATGCAGCTTCACCGCAAAGACTCGTCCAACGATGGACATCGTGCCGATGACTTGGAGCGCACCTACTTCTATTCGCTGCGCGTCATGGAAATGTTTCGCGGGCATGGTATCGGTTCCCGTTTGATTGAAACGGCGGAACAAATCGCGTTGGCCAAAGGCTACCGCTCCGCCTCAATCGCTGCCGCAAAAGACAATCCGCGCGCCCGCCGGCTCTACGAGCGTATGGGCTACCGTGTATTCATGGATGATCCCGGACGATGGAGTTACGTTGATCATGAAGGACGGGTGAGACATGTCCATGAGCCATGTTGGGTGTTGGAAAAAAATCTGGAGATGCGCTAAAATACCGCGCCATTGTGTTCAAGTTGGCTGTGACCAAAAGTTTCATGGTCAGTGAACTTATCTGTTGGCAGTTCCCTAAGAGGTTGAGAATGGCTATTGAGCAAAGTGCGGTGCGTGTCACCCGTTGGAGTGGCGGTCAGCATCCTACCCTCTCATCAATCACCCGTCAGATGCAGAAGGAAGGTATGCGTCCGTATTTCTGGGAAAACACGCCCAACTATCGCTACGCCATCCGCAGTCACGGCTATTGCAAAGTTATGTACGTCGTTGAAGGAACTATGGAAATCACGCTGCCGGACAGCAATCATCGCGTCCGCTTGCGTGCGGGTGACCGCATCGAAATTCCCGCTGGTATCCGTCACGGCGCAATCATTGGCAGCGGCGGCGCGAAATGCGTCGAAGCTGCTGCGGCGCGTTAAAGCGCGTTGCGTCCCCAATCTTCGCTGGCGATGACGACGGTACGCGACACCAGCGCCCGCCGTTTTCGTCAGCACATCCACCGCGTTCCACCGATTAACCCGAATTACTGGGCTTTGACCCTCACCGGCATTACCGATGGTGCGCTTGCTCATCCATCAATCCTCACATGGGACGATTTAACCGCGTATCCATCCGTTGAACTTGCCTGCCCTGTCGTTTGTGGGCACATATCCACGAAACCGGAAAACGCTCCCCTGATGTTCAACGCGAATTGGCGCGGTGTTCCCGTGTCGGCGTTGCTTGCCGATCTTGAACTGCGTCTCCATGCCGCGTTCGCCAATATTCACGCCGCCGATGGCTACAGCACCTTCTTGACGCTCGATCAACTCCGCGATGCGGTACTCGTCTACGCGATGGACGGCTCGCCGCTTCCACTCGAACACGGCTACCCCACACGCTTGATCGTTCCCGGTTTGGCGGGCTACAAACTGCCCAAGTGGGTCGAACGCATCGAATTTTCGGCGCGGCACACATCCGGCACATGGGAATCACGCGGCTGGGATTCAACTGGTACTCTCACCGGTACGCGCGCCGCAATCCTGAATGGTGCAAATCATGCTTTTTCGTCCCGTCCGATACACCTGTATGGGACGGCACATGCTGTTTCCGCCGCCGATTCATCGACTTCGCTCATTATTCATATAGACCACCAGATACTTGCGCGCGTTCCCATTTCGCCTGCACAATCATGGCATGAATGGTCGCTGGACTGGACTCCGCCGCATCCCGGCGATTTTTACCTAGAGATATTCGCACAATACGATGCGAATGATCCGCGACAGGTCGCCCAATCGTCTGTCTTGCACGCCATGACTCTTCATGTTCGCTAGGTCAAATCGCTGCTCATGACATTTTCCCGACGTGAATTTTTCAAACTGCTGGGTATCGCTGCCGCGTCAAGCAAAATCGCCAGCATCATACCGACCTATGCCGCGCCTGTTTTAACAGCCAACACACCCTTATTGGCGCGTAAACTCGGCGCATCCCCCCTAATGCCCATCACGGCTCATTCTCGCTTAAGCGATGCTGATAGGATGCTGCCTACCGATTCGGTGATGCCAGTCTTGCATGTTGAAGACAGTTTTCTCCGCGTCCCACACGGATACATCCACGCAAGCCATGTCCAGCCAATTTTGCGAGCTGATTACCACCCGCCCACATCGCTAACTTCGTCTTCATTTCCCCTTGCGTCATGGGCAGTTGTCGTCGCGCCATCTGCTGGACTGTATCAGTATGCCGATACGGCGGCTAGTCAAGTGAAGCGTGTAGGGCACGGCGGCATCTTGCAAGCAGTTGATTTTCTGCCCCCTGCATCGAACGGCGCGGCAAGTTGGATCGCACTGGCAGATAACACGGGACAGCACATCGGTTGGTCACAGGCGCACTTGTGGCGCGCAATCACCATCCCTGAAGTTGCCCCAGATGATTCACGATGGCTGCTGATCAACCGCTCAAGCAAACACCTGCACGCTTTTCAGGATAATCAAGAAGTGTTCTCCGCGCCTTGCCTGCCCTCATATTGGATGCTGAACGGGGATTACACGATTATCGTTAAAACCCCCGGCGTGACACAAAGCGGTGCGCCTTACGCTTTGACTCTGCAAAGTAACAGCGCCACATCAAGAGACATTCTCATCACAGGCGTATATTGGCACAATCGCTTTGTTCAAAACGATGTTATACCAAGCGATGACGTGCATCTCACCGTCCATGCTGCCCGTGCCCTCTACGCCTTTGCGCCAATTGGCATGAGAGTCACGGTGATATAGCTCACGTTTTGCCTCCCAGCGGTCATTTTCGCGGCGTGGGGTAAGCAATCGCTCATCAAAATCGACTACAATGTGCATAGTTCCGCTTGTTTAAACAGTTCACGGGTTTTTCGCTGTGGAAATTAATCTCTGGGTCGCCTTTATCGCCGGATTAGCCTCTTTTCTGTCGCCGTGTGTGCTCCCGCTTGTCCCCGCGTATATCGGTTACATGGGCGGGCGCGCGACACATACCGCCGCGCAGTATGTCGCCGCACAAAATAGCACCCGCGCCATCTCTTCACGCACCCTATCGCAGCGCATCTCGATCTTCCTGCATGGGATCGCCTTCGTCGCAGGTTTTACGTTTGTGTTCACCGTCATCGGCTTACTCTCGACAGCGTTCGTCCGCCAAATCGGCGGCGGCAATATCGCCCTTGTACGTGATATTCTCAGCCGCGCGGGCGGCGTGTTGATGATCTTTTTCGGCTTGCATTTCACGGGATTGCTCAACCGCTTGTTCTCATGGCTGCTGGCAAAACCGGAACGCACGGGAATTTTGCTCACTGGCACTGTGTTAGTAATCGCCGTGCCGTTGATTCTGTGGGCGCTCGTCGATCCGCTGTTTAGTCTGCCCATTATCACTGTGCTAACGCTGTGGATGTTTGTCAGCGGCGCGTTTAGCCAGCCGAACACTTTTTGGCACAGTACCCTCACCCGCTTGCAAACTGCGCTCTATTCCGACACACGCCGCCAGATGACCAACACCAACAGCCAGAATTATCTTAGTTCTGCGATTATGGGCGTGGTTTTTGCGGCGGGCTGGACACCTTGCATTGGACCAATCTACGGCACGATTTTGACGATGGCAGCTACAGGCGCAGACGTAAGCGGCGCGGGATCGTTGATGATCGGCTACTCGCTTGGTTTGGGGATTCCATTTTTGTTGGCGGCGCTTCTGCTCGACAGCGCGACCTTATTTATGCGGAAGCTCAACCGCCACGTCCATAAAATCGAACTCGCCAGCGGCGCATTTTTGATCCTAATAGGCCTGCTGGTAGCAACCGGGCAAATGACAACACTCAGCCAGTCGCTCAATGGGCAGTTTGCCGATTTTTCCTATCGGATCGAAGAATGCGCGGCAGAACTGAGTACTGGCGAAATCACGCTAGGGGAATTCTTCTCGTGCGTCAACGCGCAGGAAAATGAAGCGATACCATCAGCGACATCGCCTGATGCGCCGTTATCTCCAGATTCAGCCAACAGTTAAGTCGTGCGCCGTCCTCTTTTACTCGCATTAGCCTGTTTCGCCTTCGCCGCCGCTGTGTTGATTGTCGCGGCGGCGGGGCTTCCTGAACGCGCCGCGTTCACTGGCGTGATCAACCCCGGCGACACTCGCTCAACTGCCCCTGAAATTGGCGCGTTTGCCCCGCCTTTTGCCGCAAGTCTACTCGACGGTGATACCCTCTCGCTCAATTCACTGCGCGGATCACCCGTGATTCTCAACTTTTGGGCAACGTGGTGTGAGCCGTGCGAAGTCGAAATGCCCGAACTGCAAGCCTTTTACGAAGCGTACCCGCAGGTGCATCTCATCGGGATCAATCTCGCTGAACCGCCCGCCCTTATCCACGCATGGATGGATGCGCGCGGCTTGAATTTCCCGACAGTGCTTGATCTGGATGGGCGCATCGCGCGCGACTATGCCTTGCGTGGACAGCCGACTACCTATATTCTCTCACCCAACGGCGTGATCGCGCACATCTTTTTTGGAGTGACAACCCGCGCCGCACTGGAAAATGTCGTTTTGCCGCTTATCGTAGGATGAATCCGCATGTCCACATCCCCTACCCCGGAACGCAAACTCGGACGCAGTTTGAACCTGTTGACTCTGCGTTTTACGCGCAATTGGTTGAAGGTTGCCCTTGTCGTCGTCGGCTTGTATTCGACTTTACCTATCGTCACACCCGTGCTGATGCAAATTGGGCTGCAAGCGCCTGCGCGTTTACTGTATTCACTCTATAGCCCATTCTGCCACCAGTTCGCGTTTCGTTCGCTGTTCCTGTTTGGTGAACAAGCAGCGTATCCGCGCACAGGGGTCAACGCGCCCATTACGCCCATCGAAGGCTATATCGTCAACGATCCGGTTTTTTTGGAACGCTACGCCTATTGGTATGAATATTACAACCGCGTTCCGCTGCCCGCCCCACCCACTGTTGAAGAACTAAGCGTGTTTACGCCTTGGCTGCAATTTGCCGCGCGGGATTTTATTGGCAACGAACAAATGGGTTATAAAACTGCCTTGTGCGCCCGCGATGTGTCTATCTATCTCGCGTTATTCTTGGGTGGGCTGATCTACAGCATTCCCGCTGTGCGGCGGCGCATCCGCCCCATCCCGATTTGGCTGTATGTATTTCTAGGGCTTGCTCCCATAGGCATCGACGGTTTAAGCCAGCTTGTCAGTTTACTACCGAACTTCACGCTGTGGGCACCCCGTGAAACCACGCCCGCGTTTCGCGTATTGACGGGCTTTTATTTCGGATTGATGACTGCGTGGCTGGCATTCCCGCAGTTTGAACTTGCCATGCGCGAAACTCGTCAACAAATCGAAGCGAAATTCGCGCGCGCGGGCATTCGCCTTTAACTGTCTCACTGTTTCATAAGTACACAACAAATAAAAACCCCCTCACCGTTTGATGAGGGGGTTTTGTCTATCTACTAACCGTGAGGACGACTAGCACGTTCCGTCCGAGCATCCCGATCCGTCTTCCGTCGGTGTCGCTGTGGGCGTATTGGTGCGCGTCGGCGTGCGCGTTGCCGTTGGCGTGTTAGTGCGCGTCGGCGTTGCTGTCGGCGGCGCTGCCGTACTCGTCGCCGTGTTGGTGCGCGTCGGCGTTGGTGTCGGCGGCGATGTATTCGTCCGCGTCGGCGTAATCGTTGGCGTGCGCGTCGGCGTGCGCGTCGGCGTATTCGAAGGTGTCTGCGTAATCGTCGGCGTGCGCGTTGCCGTCCCCGTGTTCGTTGGCGTACCCGTATTCGTCGGCGTGCGCGTGATCGTCGGCGTGCGCGTGATCGTCGGCGTGCGCGTCGGCGTGCGCGTTGGCGTATTCGATGGCGTATTCGACGGCGTGCGCGTCTGCGTCGGCGTGCGAGACTGGGTCGGGGTGAACGTGTTCGTGTTCGTCGGTGTATGCGACGGCGTGAACGTATTCGTCGGGGACGATGTCGGCGTGCGTGTGAACGTGGCAGTCGGCGTGAACGGTGTGTTCGGCGCGACACTCGTCGGCGTGCCTTCACATGCGGGGGCACTGAACGAAATCGACGTACCGCTGACATTCACCTGCGCGCCCGGATAGTTGAGTACGACATACATCAACGCCGAAGCGCCGGGGTTGATCGTGTAACCCGTCAACCAAGTGCCTTGCGCTGCATTCGTCGAAACCACAGGTGAACCCGATGCTTCACCAGAAAGCGCCTGCCAGATCTGGGTCGAACCGAGACCCGATGTTGGTCCAGAACCGCCCATCCACACTTCAGTGAGCAAGCGACCAGAAGCAGTGGGCCATGACAGCGTGAAGCCGGTCAGCGTCACAGGGACAGTTCGCCCGTTGACGATTGTGATTTGCGCGTAGCGTTTACCGAAGCTCGACAAGCCGTTGACGATTTGCGTAATCTGAACTGCGCCTTCGCACACAAGCGGCGGCGGAGTCGGCGGCGTGTAATCTTGTGCGAGCAAGCAGTCCGTCGTCGCACCCGGGCTAAGGTCATCAATGTATAGATTGATCCCATCGATATAGGACGACATCGACGTAGGACCGTTGCCAAAGTTGATACGGTAGGTGTTCGTGCCGGGGTTAATTACGCGAGTTGCCGCGCCATTCCACGTCGTGAACTCTGCTGCGCCTATACCAACATCCGTATTTGCTGTCGTGTCCGACCCTGTCCATGCGCTCGCGCTGTTCACCAACATCTGTGTCGCGGCATGATTCGGATACAGCCCCGAATCTTTGATCCACAGGATGTTCGCACGTGTGAGTTCAGTCGCTTGCACGTTGCCATTGAAGAGTACGACTTCAATATCGCCACCGTTCGCTTCACTGATGAAGTTCACCTGCGTAATGGTGATCGCATCGCAAGCAAAACTCGGCGTGCTGGTCGCTGTAGGCGTGCGCGTCTGCGTCACCGTAGGAGTCTGAGACGGAGTGAGGGTCTGTGTCGGTGTATCCGTCGGCCCCAAGGTTGGCGTATTCGTCGCTGTACCCGTTTCGGTTGGCGTGTTGGTATCGGTAGGTGTTTCCGACGGCGTTGGCGTATTCGTCGGCGGTGCAGAAGTTTCAATCGCAGGTGACAAACCAACTTGCAGTGGTCCCGCGTTCGGACTGCGGAAGGCTTCGTTAATGGCGACACGACGCGCTTCAAGCCGAACATACGGGCCAAGCCCCAAAGGCGTGATCAACGGATGATTGAACTGCACCACGATGCTGACTGTATCGCCGGGACCACCCGCATCAATCCACGGGAAGCCGTTATTCGGATTTACATTTCCGAGATCGTCATCCATGATGCACGCAGGACCATAGCTCTCAGGGTCAGTCAGCGCGGCATCAAAGATTGTTTGATATTTGCGCTGTTGATCGCCAACGCCTTCTTGGTCATCTTCGCGGCGCGTGCTGCACATCATCACGTTAAACCAACCCGGTTCATCCGATGCGGGCAAACCACGTTGATTAACATCAGCGCAGGTTCCAAAAGGACCGCCCACGCAAATACGTGCGGTTTCTGGGCGAAGCCACTGCCAATACCAAGGGATGTTCGCAAGTGACGCATATGACAATGTGCCATATGGGTTGGCATCCGTCGCGGAATACAGGAGCGGATCAGGAAGTTCACTCAAGCGAACGCCGGGCATTGTGGTGCTTTCACCACCAAGCGCCAACCCTGCCGCACCGCGCCGCGCTTCGTCATAAATTGACAAAATACGCAGCAGGTCACGGCGGCGGTTCTGGTCGGCAGGATCAGACGGATCACAGTCTTCATCCGCGATTGGATTATCGCCCGTAGTCAGGTTTTGATCGCCGTAGAATGTGGCATAGATACTTTCGTATCCACCCCAAAACAGCGACTGCGCCTTGCCATCGACAGTGATTCCTGTCACTGTCCCAATTTGCGCTAGGCGTTCAGCGTCATTTGCTGCCATCAAACACGGCACAACCGTGTTAACGTCGCTTGCCGCCAGCACATATTCAAGATTTGCAAGATACAGTTCGTCATCGAACTGCCCGGTGGTCGCATAGCGCGCCGCCGCGCGCGCCGCGTTTTGCAGCGTCACGACGGCTTGCATAATACGACCGAACTCGATGATGCCAAACACCAACAGCAGAAGGATCGGCAGGGTCAATGAGAATTCGGCAATTGACTGCCCCTGTCTCCGCCGTCTACGTTGAGTTTGTCCTTCCTGAATAAATTCTTCCATTGCGCGTCCTAACTTCGTCAGAGCGACCTCTTAGATCCCGATTACTGTGAAAGGCGCGTAAACATGCGCGATGCGATTTCGTTGAACACGCGATTCAAGTCTTCTTCTGTTGCCGCCACATAGTAGTTGCCGCAGCTTTGGCGCGGCGGCAGCGGCAGATACAGTTCGCGCGCGTTGGCGACAGGCGGCAGGTCTTCTTCCGGCAGTTCACATGCTCCACGCGGACCATACTGTGTTTGTCCTGCGCTGATACCGTTACGGATGCGCGCACCCATTTGGAACTGCCAATAGTCCCAGTCGATGCGGCTGTTATCACCCACATCCGCAATGTAGCGCAGCAGTTCTTCACCCAAATAGTCAGGGATGTAGTTCAAGTTGGGGTTCGTCGCGCTAATACCACGCAAGCAGTCATAATCAGTGGCGGTGCAGGGCGGAATCGGGTTGCCATTGGCATCGTACCCAAAATTCAGACCGAAACCGATGGTGAAGATCGTCGGTACAAGTTGATCCGCGCCGCCGTTGACTTTCCCTTGCAGGTTTGTCAAACCAATCCAGTCCGCCCAGTCGCGTGCATAGTCGTCCACGTCGTAGTAATCTTCGCAGCTTGGGTTATCCGGGTTATCAACAATCACAATACTGGGATCATCTGCGACGAATGGTTCACCACAGTACGTCCGCGTTTCTGGGCGAAGGTCAGAGCAGAACGGGAACAAGCGATCTAGCACAAGCTGTCCCGGCGCGCTTGACGTGCCATACGGGCAAAGCCCATACGCGCCATATTCACCCTGAACGGGCTCAATCACCGGCATGGTGACCGTCGTACCGTTTGCAGGGTCCGTGGGATCCCACGGATTGACATATGTACCCGTGCGCGTGTTCGTTGCGAACAACTGCGGCGCTGTAGCCTCAAACGCGGTGGTGCCGCCGTCAAAACGGCTAACAGGATTGCTCGCGCCCGCCGCGCCGTCGCTCAACATAACCATCAACCACACCGAGCCTTCACGACGACCATTCAAGAACAGGGCATAGTTGCCTTCGCCCAATGCCCCGCCGATGTTCGTTCCGGCGCACGACGCGCGATATTCATAGCTGTAGTCGCGCTGGCGCGAGAAACCGCCGTTGATCGACTGTGCCCCCCATACCCCCGCATCAAGCGTGAACACCCATGATGGCATTTGCCCAGCGCGGTCAAGGCGTGTGGTCACATCGTCTAACACGGTGTCGTTATCGGTATTATTGGTCGAACGAACGATCAAGCTGGTACTTGCCCCATCCCAACGCACATATGCGCCGGAAGGACCATACTGCGAAGTCATTTCAACTGTATCGAGCGGGCAGGCATTGAAAGTCGGTTGATCGACGATATTCGCCAGCGGGGTATCGTTGAAATAATTGATTGAGCGCGGGGCTTCATTGGAAAGCAGCGCATCCCAATCGCCATCATTGTCGGTATCTGCATAGAACGATTTTTCTGCGCGCACACCGACCAGTGAGTTGAGCACTTCTTCTGCGCCGCGACGAATAGTCACACCGCCGCTATCCACAAGGTCGTTCTGCGTTTCCATCATCGCGGTCTGTGAACCCACACCATCCGGGTCGAGCAGCGATGCAGTACGGTCAAACACGACGAACGCCACGCGGTCACCACGCAAAAAGTCGAGACGTTCAAGGAAGCCGTTTGCCGCGTCACGCGCTTGACGGAAGGGTTGACACACCAAGTCGCTGAAGTTGCCATCGCCGTTGGGATCGTTGCAGCATCCGTAATAGTTGTACTGCGGCACAAACCCGTTGTATAGCACTGTCCCGCTGGTGAGATCAGCAGTCGTGAAGTACGCTGCTTGGAAAGCAGCAACATCAGCAAACGGGGCAGGATCGCCAGCGCTGTCGCGTACCATTTCGCGGCGCAGCCATGTGGGCATCGCCACGCGGCTGTATGCCGAACCGGGCCAAATACGCACACCGCACAAAGGATTCGGCGGCGCAACCTGTGGATAACCCGGCGCTTCGCCCGCAGCGCCACCATCTGGCACCCACGTGTAGGCGTTGTACAGATAGGCATCGGCGGTATCGTTCACCAAATCGGGGTAGCCGGGGCGGCCATATGTCAGCACTTGATTTTGCGAAAGTGTGGTGATGTCTCCCCACTCCCAAGCCTCCGGGACTTCCGTTCCCATCTGCGGATACGGCAAACCGGGCTGAACGGGAAGCCCAGCCGCATACCCACCCGCAATCGCACGGATATAGCGATGGTGCAGCGGCAGATAACGCACACCATATCCGATACGATTACCTGATCCGTCTCGCCAGCCAAGGTCAACTTCAGGGTCATCGTTTTCAAAATCGCTGTAGCGGGTTGCCGTCAGCATCGATTCCGATACGTCCATCACCAGCACAACGTCGAGAACCGCCGTTTGCGAAATCGCAGAAACTGTCAGCGTAACTTCACCATATCCTAGCAAACGCATAAATGTCGTCGGCGCGCCGATTTGGGCGGTCACGCGCACCAGTTTGAGTTCTTCATCGGTGCAAAGTTCTTCATATAAGTTGAGATCTTCGGCGTTCGCGGCGGGGTTAGGCGCTGGTGGCGATCCGATATACAAATCCACGCCGTTCCGGTCAACAGGGCGACCACGATCCCAAATATCATCGCTGGTATCGCCGGGCGTGCCATTGTCGCTGACAAGAATGTCTCGGCGGAAACGCTGCACACGGCAGGTTTCAACCAGCACAGTTTCCGGCGAAATGCCGTAAGCTTCAATGTATGAACGCGCCGCAAGCGCCAGTGACGCATTACTCGCGGCTTCACCAATAATGTCGATGTCGTCGGCGGTTGTGCCGGTGCCGCGCGTATCTGTGCCATCAAGCACGCGCCGCATTTGCCCCGCCGCCGCGACTGCTGCCGCGTCCACAGCGCGGCTTAAGCTGCTGTAACGGACGAACAGCAGCGAAATATCCGTCACAATGCCGACAAAGCCGAGCAGCGCCACAAACCCCAGCGCTAGAACAATGATCGCTTGACCTGTCTGCCCGCGACGGAATCCGTTTCGCATGTATTGCCGGAAACGTCTCATCGTAGGTTTCCCATCCACTCGCTCAGCCATTTTCTGCCGACCTATTCGAATTCAAAATACGGTTCAACAGATGGCAGCGGGAAAATCGCCCACAAGGATAAGTCGGGTCTGCCATCTTGCGAGAAAATTTCGAACACGGGCGACAGCACCGGAATTTGCAGCAGCATCGTGTGTTCGTAATACACTTCGACCAGCACCACACCCTGATTCGGGATCATTAGGCGTTCTTCTGTCGTTTGGGCGTAATTTTGGAGATTGAACAGGTTTTCAACACGCGCTATCGACCACTCGCTGCCAATGCAGCCCGTATTCGGGATCACATGATTGCCATACCATACGAACCCGACCTGCTTTTCGATGGCGTTTGGCGTGGGACTCGTGGCGGTAACTGTTGCGTCGTAGCCCGCAATCTCGTCAAAGTCGGAAACGGTGTACGGGGAAACAGCAAACGGATTTGTGCTGTCAATCAACTGGTTACCGTTCATATCAAACGGATCGCGCGCATCAAAAATTGTGGGGGCGCTTGCTCCCAACGCATCGACCTGACACTCGTTCGTATTTGTCGGGTAGCGCGCTGCGACGATCAACTGCGGCAGCGGAGCAGCAATCGGGCGATTGGCTGCCCCCATCGTCCAATTTTCTACACCGTCAACATTCAAGTCGCGTTCCACATCGACACGCACCAACGAAAACGCCGACACAACCACATCATCCACCCCGTTATAAGGATTCAAGCGGCGCGGTGTCAGCGAAACAAGCATCGTGCAAACCGTATCACTGTAGAAGAAATAGCGCTGCGGATTCGCGCACACCGAACCGGCTGCTGTCGGCAGCGGATTAGGCGCGGGACGTGTCGTAATCGGCGGTGTCCAAATTTCGCGCTGTTCGTAACGGCTGTTTTCTTCATCAGCTTGTGCGCCGGGGTCGGCAGACGCATATGCTAGTTGAAATTGCGGGCTTACGTTCCCGTTGGGGACGGGGCTGGCAACATTCGCCCACGAAAGCGGCGAACGTTCACCACCGAGCGTCGCCGCGCGGCGCGCGCCATAACGGGTTACGTCCAGCAAATCCAAATACGTATCCGCCAGCCAGCCGATTTCCACCAGCCCCGCGAACATAATAATCAAGATTGGCGTGATAAACGCCATCTCGACGAGACTCTGTCCACGCACAGCTTTGCGGCGCTTTTGTCCGGCATCGTGAACCGTAGATCGGCGCTCGGCGGGCGAACCGTCCAAAATCTCGATGAGGCGAGCAATTGTTCTTCGCATATAACGCTCTCTCACAACAGAATCCGTAACGAGCAGCGGAACTTCCATTTATTCAATTCGATAATACCATGTCGTGCGCGCATCGCTTGATTTGGTGTTGTGTGTAAATTGATCAGGTTTTGTGTAAATTGAAGGGAAAACAAAACGGAGATGACCCGAAAGTCATCCCCGCATTGTCGTTGTCACAATTATGATGCTGAATTGAAACTGTTTCCTAATCTTAACGATACGACAATTCCTCATCGAATTGGATGCGTGCTTTGAGTACATAACCGCGCCCATGTCGTGACTGAATCACCGACGGACGTTCGGGATCAAGTTCGATTTTTTGGCGCAAATTGTGAATATGATTGCGTACCAGCGCCGCATCGCCTACCCCATTCGGGTACTGCCATACATTCGCCAACAGTTCTTCAGTCGAATGCGGTTCAAACGGCTTGCGCGACAAATGTTTTAACAAGTCAAATTCTACCCGCGTTAGTGATACTTCACGGTCATTCACAAACACGCGGAAGCTGATCGAGTAAATCCGAATGACGGGCAAATCACCTTCATTAAAATGTGATGCGCGGCGAATGTGAGCGCGCACGCGCGCCGCCAGTTCGCGCGGCATAATCGGCTTACGCAGATAATCATCCCCGCCAGAATTCAGTGCCTCAACAGCCTTATCTGTATCCGTAAGCCCACTCAAAAAAATGATCGGCGTATCGGCGGTTTCTGGCGCGGCACGCAGTTTGCGGCACAAAGTTACACCATCAATATCAGGCAGTCCGGCATCAATGACTAGCAAATCCGGCTGCTGTGATTCGACAGCGCGTATCGCTTCACGCCCAGAAAGAGCGCGGCGTACTTGAAACCCCTCACGCTTTAACGTCAATTCGACCATATCGAGCAGGCTGGGGTCATCGTCAACGATCATGATTTCGTACATGCGCGGCTGTCCCTAGTTACCATTGAGAACACAAAGATTAAATGCTGAATATTTTTAGTATAGTTAGCCTTAAAGCGATGAGTATTGGTTTTGCGTGAATAATTTCCGAAAATTGTGTTGACACAACCGCGCCGAAAAATGAATTTAATATAAACGGCGCTGATGTTCACAATCATCAGCGCCGCGCATCAACCTTTACAGGTTTGATCATCATGTCTGTGTTGATATATCCCCCGCGAAGTCGTACTGCGGGTGCATATCCTTAATTTCCAGATGAAATCATGTACCCCACACCGTGAATGGTGCGAATGTAGCGGCGGCGGCTTTTCTTTTCCAGCTTGGCGCGCAAATTACGCACATGCGCGCGCACTAAATCAGGATCGCCCGTATTGACTGGATATTCCCACACCGCTTGCAGCAAATGCGAAGGCGAAAGCGCCTGATCGGGGTGTTCCATCAAGTAGCGCAGCAGTTTGTGTTCCGTCATGGTGAGCTGCACCACTAAATCAGTAGCGCATACTTGATACGTTTCAGAATTCAACTTCAAATCACCCAGTTGAATTTCGTTGTTTTCACCTTTGTCGCGCTTGCCCCGCCGCAGCAGTGCGGCGATGCGTGCCCGCAGTTCCGAAAGCTCAAATGGCTTTACGACATAATCATCTGCCCCAGCATCCAAGCCGGTCACAATGTCATCGACATTCCCTTTTGCCGTCAGGAACAAAATCGGCAGCGCGATGAAGCGCGGATCACGCCGCAGTTTACGACACAGCGTAATTCCGTCCATCTCTGGCATAATAATGTCCAAAATCAGCAAATCGGGTTTTTGTTTCTCAAGCAGCGCCAGCGCCTGCAAACTGGAATTGAGCAGCGTGACTTCATATTGTTCATGCTCAAGCACACGCCCGACGGTTTGTAACACTTCATTTTCATCGTCCACAGCAAAAATATGAGTCATTACCTAGCTCCTAATGAGTGGCAGACGAACAATAAACTGCGTCCCTATGCGCGGATTACTCTCCACTTCGATAGTTCCGTGCAGGCGGTCAATGATCTGCCGGCAGATATGCAGCCCTAACCCTGTTCCTTCACCCACAGGTTTAGTCGTGAAGAATGGCTCGAAAATATGCTCACGGATGTTATCCGGTATTCCCCCACCATTATCCCAGATAACCACACGCACATGGTAATGTTCGTCGGGGGACGAAACATCTACGCCCATTTTCCCATTCGCGCGCCCGATAAGTGCTTCATTCGCATTCAACATTAAATTTAACCACAAATCCCCAAGATCATCGCGCGTCCCCATAACAATCGGCGCTTCATCAAAATCCGTATGCAGCGCAAGTTGGACTCCCTGCCGCTGTACATGCGAACGCATCAATGACAGCGTTTCTTCTATCGTTTCCATAATGGGAATGGGCGCAATCTCCGCGCGCGCTTCCGGGCGCACCGACGTGAGCAATCGCCTTACCACACTGGCGGCTTTCTTCCCGCTGCGGAGAATTGCATCAACAGAAGCGCGCGCTTTGTCATCCAACGATGAGCTCAACAACACCAGTTCTGCATCCAATACTATGGTTGTCAGCGGATTGTTCACTTGATGCGCGATTGCCGCCGAAAGTTCGCCCATCGCGCTTAACCGCGCGGCTCGCACCAATCGATCTTGTGCGGTACGTAGTTCCGCGACCTTGCCTTCCAATTCGCGCAGTAAATGCGCGTTTTGAATTGCCGTCGCCGCTTGACTCATGATCGCCCGCGCTAAGTCAATTTCACGTTCGCTAAACCGCCGCTGATGTTGTGTATCCACCAACATGATGAAACCCGTCACTTCATTTTGGTACACCAGCGGCAGACCGAGCAGCGCCCGCCCGTTGAACTTTTCCAGCATCGACAGCGAACCAAGCGTACTTGTATCGCCATTCGACGAAGCCCACACAGGCTGTTGTGAACGCACCATATTCATCATTTCATCGGTGTGTTCCACATACGGATCAACATAAGTACGGTTGAGCCATGTTGCCGCGCCCAACGTTACCAGAATCAACAAACTCCGTCGATCTTGCCCCACCAGCGCGAGCTCGCACCATGCCGATCCTAACTGGCGGTTGATTTCCCCCGCTTCTCTAAATAGCGATGAGTGAGAGGCATCTCCGTGATCCACCAGCACCGACAACCCGTGCATCCCGATGGTTTGGGCGTGGATGATCGCATCGGTGGGCGGCATTGTCGTCGGGCGCGTGTAATACGCAAGTATCATCCCAAGCGGATGCTCATCCGCCATCAACGGAAGCACCAGCATCGAATGCGCGCCCACGCGATTCAGCCGCTCAACTTCCGGCTGCATATCTTCTTGCCCAACTGAGACCATCATCATCTTGCCACGAAGGGCGCTTACCAGCGCTGGACGATTCTTCAACGGAATCGCTGGCGCAGTCGTCACCTTCCAAATTGAGCGATGATAGCGTCCCAGTACGGCGGGCTGTTCTTGTGCTTCAACCACCACTGCGCCTTGTGCCGAGCCACTGCCGCCTTGTGCAGCCGATGTACCGTTAGTGCGCTGTTTGGTGGTTTTAGGGCGTGTCCACTGATAAATATCCACGCGCCCACAGCTTAATAAGTCAGCGAGTCTCTCGGAAATGTTGAACAGCGTCGTTTCCATCGAAAGCGACGAATTGATCACTTCGCACGCATCAACCAGCGAGCGCAGTTCTTTGGCGCGCTGCACACTTTGACCATGTACACGCGCATTTTCAATCGCAATTGCCGCATACTGTGCCAAATTCATCAGCAGTTCTTGATGGCGATGATTAAACACCGCGCGCTTTTGGCGGTTGTTCACGCCCAATACACCGATGCGCTCATTTTTAAGCGATACAGGCACATACAGCAGCGAATTAACAAAATACTGCGTTTTGAGTTTCAACGGCGATCCCGCGCCAATCAACACCGGTTCGCCCGTGCTGAACACCATTCCCGCGAATGAGTCTTGCAGTTTGACACGAAACTGCTGCGCGACCTCCGAATCCAAGCCAACTTCCGCCCGCAGATAAAACTGATCCGTTTCGCTGTCCGGCATCAGCAGAATACCTTCGTCTGCATCCGTCAAATGCCGTGCCGCCTGCACCACGCGATTCAGAACTTCACTCAAATCCAGCACTTCTGTAAGTGAACGGCTCAATGCCGACAGCGTCTGAAATTCTTCGTCCCGCCACATGCGCGACTGCTGCGGCGATGTGTCGTACAGGTGATTGTCGTCGTCAGACTCGCCAAGCGGTTCAAGCGCGGGCAGCGGCAGTTTGAGCGCATCATAAATTCCCGCGATCAGAGAATTCTTATCTAATGCGCTTATGTGAACAAGTTGCGGCAGTTGACGCGAATTCATCTGTGCGATGGCATTCTGCGCGACGGCTTTCAGCGTTTGCGAACCGGAATAAATCACAATTGGGGTGGCAATTCCCGGTGTCATCAGCGCAAGAAACGTTTTCATGCCCGTTGTGCGGTCAAACATCGCCGCATCGATCAAAATCACATCGACAGGCTGCTGGCGCAGCATATACAGCGTATCCCCATGCGAATACGCCTCATAAATTTCATAGGTCGAGCCGAGTGACTGCCTGACCTCATGGGTAATATCGAAGTTGCCTGCCGCTACCAGTATTTTTTTCATCGGCTGTTTGTCAACGCCTGTGAGCATGTCATTGTTATTTTGATGCGTAACGACGGGACTTTATCGTTTGCTAAGCCTCTGCCGCCGCTGATCGAGATCGTCTTCCACTGCCCGCCGATCCCCCAGTGTGCTAGCAGATGGTGGAGCTGCCGCTGCATCATCGGGGCGATCCGCTGGTTCGTGGCTTACTGCGCCCGCCCGCGCCGATGCAATCAAGTCGCTCATATTGTTAATCGCTTCTTGCGCCCGCCGCAGCACATCCGCCAGCGTGTTCGGAATACCTGCTGTCTCGCTTGCCGTGCTGCCCGTTTCATCCTGTGGTGAGTGTCCGGCGGCGTGTTTGGCGGCTTCCGCTTCTTCATGCTGCTGCCGCTTCGCCTCCGCGACCCATGTATCCATCTCATTGACGCGCATCAGCAGTTCCCGCGTCACCAGTTGATGTTCGCTCAAGTCACGTTCCGCCATGACCATGCGCTGCTGTGCCCGCTGCATCTGCTCGATCAAATAGCGGGCTTGGTCTTCTCGTCCTGCTTCAACCGCCGCATCCGCCTGTTGATCCAGTCGATCTACTTCGGCGCGCGCTGCGTCAACAGCCGCGCGCAGTCTATCTTCGTACCCAACCGCGTCATTGACACGTTCGCGCAGCGCCGCGATTTCACGCTCGATGTTCGCGCCTAGCTGCTTTGGCGGCACGCGCCGTGAAGAAAGGTTCGATGCATCATGGCGATGTGATTCACCCGTCAGTAGATCGTTAATTCCGGCGCGAATCAGAACATTAAGTTTGTCAAACAAGTTCGTCATATGCGCGTATCTTACCGCCTACCCGACGTGATGTCTATCTTCACAATATCTTCATCCTAATGCAAATTCATCGGTTTGTATACCAACGCAGTGTCGATGCAAAATCAACGCTCACTTAAGGTTTGCATCCATAGAATCGCATTCTCAAGGGTTGCATCCCGTTTCGCTGATGCGATATACCATCATGGGCGATCCGCCAGCCCGCCGCGCCGCCGCGTTATCCGTGCTGAACACTTCGCACAAACGCGGATCCTCCGCGTTCTCTCCCGGTGTTTGATAGGGATACGCCATCAACCACCGCGCCCCGCGCGACTCCATCAGCGCCCACAGTGCATCCGCATTCCGAATCACTGGAATCACCTCAGGACTCACCAACCCGCCAATGTCCAGCATCGGGCGCGGTGCGAAATACCCTACCGCCCCAATATCATGAATCGCCAGCAGTTGATCCTCCGGCACATTTTCCTGTATCCACAGCGCCGCCGCTACCATATCCCCGTCGATGATTGCCACATCATTCACATACGCTGCTCGCCCAATCACCAGCGCGAATATGACAAAAATCACCCCCGATGAAACGATCAGCGCGTTCACCAGCACCCGTCCAATCAGCGTCCGGCGCGCGCGATACGCCAATTCCCCTGTCCCCACCACTCCTGCCACAATTAGCGCGGGCAGCGCGGGCATTACATACCGCCCATGCTGCATGTCCAACGGCAGCCATGCCGCATAAAGCGCGATCAATCCCACGCCCCACGCCACAATCAACCACCGCGCCCCAACGCCCCCGCCAGAATCCTTTTGTAGGGCGGAGTCCTGACCCCGCCGTGTTTTTCCCCCGTCGTGCCCAATTTTCTCCCCTTCTCCATGGGGAGAGGGGGGCAGGGGGTGAAGTTTCACCACAAACCCCACCAATCCCGGCACAAGCAGCACCATCCCGCCTGCCATCAACGGCACGATCATCCGCCCAACCCGCTCGATAAAAGGCAGCGCGAACAGCACATCCGCTTGCGCCCGTTTCGCGCTCGCCGTGTTCGGCAGCACCCCGCCCGTCACATCGACGTTGTACGCGATATATGGCGCGATCACTACCGCAAATCCCATTCCCGCGCACACCACGAATACCGCCGCGAAACCCCACTGTCTGCGCGATAGTGTCATCGTCAGCGCATAAAGTCCGCACAATCCCGCCAGCAGCACCCCTTCTGGTCGAGCCAGCGCCGTCAGTCCCGCCAACCCCCCAAACACAACTGCGCGAAATCCTCTGTAGGGGCGCATCGCGATGCGCCCATCGTGCCAAACTCGCTGATCGTATTCCATCACATACGCGATCAACGCCATCGTCAGCATCGCGAACAATGCCGTTTCCATCCCCGATGCCGCCGCCCAGATCAAATGCCACGATGACACAATCGCCAAACCCGCCGCCCATCCGACGATGCGCCGCCCACTCAAGCGCTCCGCGATGCCCGCCCCAAGGATTCCCGTGATCGCCAGCGCCAGCGCGCCCAATCCGTGCGTCCAAAACTGCACAGGTATCCTCAACCAATACCCTATTGCTAACAGCACCGTATACAGCGGCGAAGTCGATGCTGCGCTCGGCGTACCGGGGAAAAACGCCCATTCTCCAAGCAGCCCCAAGTTGCGCCCATACGTCTGATGTATCCAACTGTCATCCAGCGGAAAATTTCCGCCTGCTGCCACGACATACATCCCCGTGAACGCGAAAGCCAGCATCAGCAAAATAGAAGAACGCCGTAGACGACGAACACGCAGCTTAGTTGTCAATTTCATACACGATCACTTCGCCAGCGCGGGCAATCTCACGTAAAAATGTTGGGGGATTTGTCAAAACGGTTTGCATCGGCGCGGGCAGTCCCGCAGGTTCAATCACCACATGCGTGATCGCGTACCGATCCGCGATTTCAGGGATCACATCGGGCGATTCATTCGGGATTACCGCGCCGCCCAATCCCGTGAACGTGTACAGCATCGCCGGATCATTGATCAGCACCCGCGCATCGTCGGGCATCACTTCACTGATCGTCCGGTACAGTTCCGGCACTTGATCTGTGGCAATCACCCGTCCGCGACTGCCGATCCACACGCTCAACCCGACAGCATATGCCACCAGCGCCGCTGAAAATATCAACCGCGCCGTAGCCGCTCGCCAGCGTCGCCGCCGTGATGCAATCCAGCCGATCACGTCATCCAGTCCTGCCGCGCCCAACGCCGCCCAGAACGGCACCAGCGCCGCCGCCGAATGCAGCAGCCCGCCGCGATAGCCCGGAAACGGAAACACCAGCGTGAATGCCATATGCAGTCCAAGCGCATACAGCCAGAATGGTGTCAAAAATGGATCGCGCCGCCGCACCCACAGCCCGATCAGCATCAGCGGCGCAAGCACGATCATCCCTTCAACCGCGATGAACGTCCCTAGATTGTTTGTCAGCGCCACCCACCGCGAGTCGATAAAACCGCCGACTCCATCCGCGAACAGCGTTTCCGGCGTATTCACAGGGGGATAATCGAATAAATCATCATAACTGCGAAACCACGCGGCTTGCGTCCCGCCCAATGGCAGCGGCGCGTTAATCTCCGCGATATTCCGCACTGCCCATGGCAGCATCACCACCCCATAACCGCCGATCAAGGCGACAATCAGCAGGAGTGCGTTTCTCCCCCTCTCCGCCGGTGGAGAGGAGGTCGGGGAGTGAGGGCGCACACCCCACAACACCACCATCACCCCTACGATCACAAACAGCAGCCCATCCGCCCGCGTGAGATGCGCGATTCCCGCCAACATCCCGCCAATCAACGCTGCTTGTAAAGGTTTGGCACGCCCAACTCTCTCTCGTTCATTGGAAATGGGCGCGTCTTTCGCCCCCTCCCTGCCAGCGGGGAGGGGGATGGGGGGTGGGGGCTGGTTTCTCAACAATCCCATCATCACCAAACACGCCGATCCCGCCAGCGCGAACGGCGCAAATGTGTCGATTGTTCCCCAAAACCGCGTGTAAAATCCGCTAAACAGCGTGATCAATCCCGCCATCCACGCATGGCGCAGCGATCCGCCGATGCGGTTGCCCAACCAAAACCCGATCAGCCCTGTCCCAACCAGCATCAGCGTGAACGGGATTTGCGCCGCGGCATAGTCCCCGCCAAACAGCGCGAGTCCCACCGCCGCGCTCAACGATGTGAGCGGCATCCAGTACAAATGCGATGGAAACACGCCGCTCTCAGGCAGCCGATCCGGTGCGCCGATATACGTCCACAAATATGGCTCGGTGAAACCCTGCCCGTTCGCCACTCGCACCGCCGCGTTGTAGTGATAGAAAACATCCGTGTAACCCGGCGCTTCGATCAGCCGCACGATCCACCACGCCGCAATTAGCGCCACCACCCCAAACACCAACCAAGATCGCCGCACGATCATCATACTTTTCATAACCATGTCGAAAAATTTCCCCGTTACATTCCCCATCTACCTATGGGGATCAATCTTGCGACATGCGTTTCTCCCCTCCCTGAATTCGGGGAGGGGCTGGAGGTGGGGTGATCACATCCCCGCTGGCACAGGTGTTTGCCGCAGTCGTCGATACAGCCCCACGCACAACCCGACCAGAATCAGCGTCCGTGCGATCACCAACACCGCGAATGGCATCACCAGCGATCCGGTCATCACCCCGCCCGTATCTCCCGTGCGAATCCACAGGAATGGATACTCCGCGAACGCCACCAGACTCAACAGCACCGCCGCGATTACGCCGTCCCGCGTCGGGAAACACAGCAAGATCAACGGCAGAATTTGCGCCACCCACTGCGGACTCCATCCCTGTGCTTGCAGGAAAAAGATCAGCAGCGTGATCGCCACAAACGCCACCGTGCCCAATTCGTCAAAGCGCCGCGTTCGCCCATACACAAACAAACCGATCAAGCCCGCAGCCGCCAGCCGCACCACGCCGGGGATCACCGCCGGATTGCCCGTACTCCCAGTGTTCAACAGCGTGGGATCAAGCCTATCCGTCACCGACCCAAAATTCCCCGTGCGATAATTTCCATCAATCAGCGCCCACACCGTTTGATAGCTCGGCTTGCCGTACTGCGCCGTCAGCGATGGCAAGGTCATCTCGGCATTACGGATCAACAGCGCCCCGTACACGATCCCGAACACCGCCGCGCTGATGGCGATATATCGCGCCGCTTTGCCTGTCGAGCGAAACCGTAACGCCGCGCCAATCACCATCAGTGGTGTGAACTTCACTAGCCCGCCGATTCCTGCCCACACCGCCGAGCGTGCATCCTTCCCGCGAATCAGCGCAAACAGCGACAGCAGCAAAAAGAACGCCACCATCGGCTCGAACGTCCACCAGATCATCACCATCGGCGCGAACATCACCGCGTATATCCACGCCAGCGATGTGCCCGTGTTCACCCCATGCAGCCGCGACCCAATCCCGCGAATCAGCAGCAAATTGCCCGTGTCAAACACCAGCATCAAGAGTCCGTACAGCATCGCGAACGCCCCATAATTGGCATTTGCACCCAACAGCCCCATGATTCCCGAAATCAGAAACGCATGAATGGGGGGGAATTCGCTCCACCAACCATCGAACGGTGCGTAGCCTTGCCGCGTCAGCCCGGCTGTAGCAAAGTAGAACGCAAAGTCGCCGCCCGCCGCCGCCCCGCGTTCCACTCCCTGCGAGATGATCGGCTGATACACCAGCAGCATCATCAGTCGCAAGCTGACAAACAGAATCAACAGCAGCCGCGTGTCACCGAGCAGCGTACCCAGTTTGAGTTCGTCTTTATTCCGCATCGTTCCCCGCTTCGATGATGGTGGTCATGCTCAATTCACAAGCCCTAATACAATCTTGCGCTATGTCCTATTGTCATCCTGCATCACTAACGAGACCCCACGTTTCCTATTGGATTCGGCTGTAGGAAGGAGTCCTGATCCCACCGTGCTTTTCCCTGCTTCACAATCAAACCATTTTATAACGTTCGCCAAACACACCAAGAAATTGTCAAAAACGGACACATGTGGACACATCTTCCCTCAATTTTTACATCTTCCCATAAGAATTTTGGACATATCTCCCCGTGAGCGATTTTGCCCTGTGTCACATCTTTTCTAACCACCACGCGAAGATGCTCTAAAATGTGACACAAAATACCGCCCAAAATGGTGCAATCGCTGCACTTAAATTTTTGCGCTCAACGATGCGGCACTCCCCTACTCCCGCACAAACACCGACGCGAGATCATCTGTATACGCTGTTACCCATCCCGCTTCTTCGCTCAACGCCCGTGCTAAACCACTGCCCGTTTCTACCACCACATACCCGATTCCCCGCGTATCCAGCGTTTCGCGCCAATCAGCGCCCGCCGTCGCGGCGGACAAATACTCGGTCAGGATCGTGTCGCCGTACAAGTCTGTCCGACCATCCACGAACACGGGCACATCCGGCAGCGCATACATCAAATACCCGCCCCAGTTATAGCTGTTGAACATCACGCCCTCTTGCGGGTTCTCCCGTAGATACTCAACCGCGTTCACCGGCAGTGTCGATTCAATCGCCTGCTGCACCGTGATCGGCTCCATCACCAGCACCACCTTCAGCAGTGCCGCTGTCACCAGCACCACCACCAGAATCAGGTTGATCCGCCCCATACGCGGCGAAACGCTCTTAACGCTTCGCACCACCCACCCGCGTTCGCTCAAAATCGACTCAAGATGATACGTCAGCACCGGAGTCGCGACCACCGCGAACACGGCGATATTCCGCCCCGCCACCAGTGACAAGAATGCCGTCCCGCTGACGAGCAAGAAATCCGTCCAATCCAGCCGACGTTTACTCGCGCCCGCCGCTCCCAACACGCCTATCAACAGCAGCACAAAGCCCCATGTCTCGCGTCCCTGAAAGTTAGGCGAATTCCATTCTTGGATGTACGCCCGCAGTACGCCAATCCCCACCGTCTGAAACGGCACGGCAAGCATTTGCAGCCCATACGGGTTGATCACCAATGCGCCCACGCTCACCAGTGTCACGATCACCAGCTTTCGCAGTCGCCCCCACCCGATGACGTTCTCGCCGTTCTTGTTGAACAGATTGCCTAACACTTCCCCCGCAATCGTCCCGCCCAAAAAGATGAACCCAATCGAGAAGCCCGCGTGTAAGTTCCCCCACACGCCCATAATCAACGGGATCAACCACAGCCGATCCACTTTTTCCCGCTTATACAAATGGATGAGATACAGGATCACCGCGCTCAACGCGAACGAGATCATCTGTGGACGCGGCGACCAGAACACTGCCGCTGCCGCCGCGCCAATCACCAGCGCGAACGCCCGCAGATACACGCTCCCCGCGCTCGACTTGTACACGAAATACATCCCAAGTGTGGCAAGCCCCGCCGTGTAAATCATCAAGCCGAACAGCCCGCCCACCTGCCACACGCCGTACAGGATGATCTGCGACCCCCAACTGTGGTTAATCCAAGGTTGCCCGTTTGCCGTTGATGAAAACGGGTCCGCATAGATCATGCCGTTTTGCAGCGTGTATTCCCCGCTGCGTAAATGCCACCATGTATCCGTGTCGATAGGCACGCGCGCCGCCAGCGCGAACAGCAGCGCGAACAACACAATCCCCATCACCCGTTCCATCGTCAGTTGCCGCATAGCGTTTTATGTCCCACTCATGCTCAACACTTTGCCGATTGTCCGCAGCAAAATATTGATATCCAGCAGCATCGACTGGTTGCGAATATAGTACAAGTCATATTGCAGTTTGATCAGCGCGTCCTCGTCGTTCGCGCCGTAGTTGTAACGAACTTGCGCCCATCCGGTTAAACCAGGTCGCACGATCAACCGTGTGCGATAAAACGGAATCTTCTCCGTCAGCCGGACTACATGCTCTGGTCGCTCAGGTCGCGGACCGACAAAGCTCATATCCCCGCGCAGTACATTGATCAACTGCGGTAGTTCGTCCAAGCGAGTTTTCCGCATGATCCGCCCCACGCGAGTCACACGCGGATCGTCTTCTGCCGCGAACACCGCCCCTGTGTGCTTCTCCGCGTCCTTAATCATCGAACGAAACTTCCAAATACGAAACACCCGCCCGTTGCGCCCAACTCGCTCTTGAGAATAGAAAATCCCACCCTCGCTGTCAGCACGAATAATCAGCGCCAGAAACGGCAGCATAACTACGAAAATGACCAAGCCCACTAGCGAGAGTAAAATGTCGATCCATCGTTTCAACAAAGGGTATGGATCAAACGCCGCGTCACTGTTCTTGACTGGAAGAAACACTACCGTCCAGTCATTGTTGACATGTTCAATCGGGATGCGCTCTGCGATCCGCTCATACAGCAGCGGCATCGGCACAATCGTGATCCCGTGCTCATATGCATCCATCACCGCTTGGAACGTCTCGCCGCTTAAGCCGTTCGTGTTGGTGATGACCAGTTCCGTGATTTGGTCACGCCGCACGAAGTTGTTCAAGTCTGCGCCCGTTCCTAACACCGGCACATCTTCGATCAACTTACCCACATCTTCCGCCGCGCCAATCACCCCACGCACTTGATAATCGGCGGCGGCATAATCCTTGATCGCTCGCAGAATCAACCCGCAGTTGGCATCCGATCCCACGATCAGCACACGGCGCGGTTCACTTGCCCAGCCAAGCAGTACCGGACGCGCCGCCCGCCACATGCCCAGCAGCACAAACGACGCGATCCCGTAATACAAAATAAACAAGCGCGGCAGCGCCCCTACAGGCGACAAGAAGAACACCAATACATACACGACGATCATCTGCGCCGTGACGATCAACATCCGCTGGAGTGTTTTCCAGCGGTGCGCCGCGACACGCAGGTCATACAGGTCATACGCGCTGGCGAACAACACCCACAGCGCGGGCAAGATGAGAAACCAGTAGCTTTGCGACAGGATGAATTCAAACGTGAAATGATACAGACCGGAACGGTCAATCGCTGTCCACCAGTACAGCGCGATCAAAATTGCCGCGCACACGGCGAAAATATCACCTAGTGCCAGCAGCAGTCGCCGTTCACTAATTTGAAGCTGGGGTCGCCGGGATCGGCGCGGCAGCGGTTGAAAATACATGCCTACTCCCCTCAGGTATCGATCCGCGAAGGCATATTCGAGCGGATCGACTCTGTTGAACGTGTTCGCAGCAGCACAATCATCAAGACCAGCGTGATCAGACTGATCGCCAGCGCGGGGATCGCCCACGACGGTTGGTAGACGAATTCGACAGTATGCGCCCCGCCATCCACCTGCACCGCCCGGAATGCCCCATTCACGCGGAAGATCGGTACAGAGTCGCCATCTACAAACGCGCTCCACCCCGGATAATCTGTATCCGCCACGATCAACCACGCCATTCGCGCCGCGTCTACTTGGATTGTCAATTGGTTGCCCGCATCACGAATGATTTGCGCTGTCCCCATGTCTACCCGTTCGTGCGAAGCGCATCCACCATCGCCACGCATGTGCGCGACACTGGTCGCATCCCATGCCGGATCACGCAGACCTTCCATTAGCGAAAGATCGCTTTTGTGCCAGCATACCGCCCCGCCGCTGATCAACCATGCCCGCGTATCTAAGCCCGCTGCAATCGCCAAGCTCTCTGTGCGTGCTTGTTCCAGTGAAGCCAGAAACGCCGCGTAATGATCGACGAGCAGCGGTTCAAAATTATTGAAGTTGGATATGCCATCCAGCAAATTGAGATTGGCGAGTCCACTGGCGCGCACGCCATCGGGATCGTTCGCCGCAATACGATAATCATCGAACCGAAACCATGTTCCGTAGCGTAAAACTTCTTCTTGGGCTGTCGGCATATACACCCGCCCGCTCGATTCTTCCACGTCATCCAAGCGTTGGTAAAACCCTGCTGATACTATTGGGTTCAATCCCCATGCCGCCCATACCAGATCGGCTGCGATAAACAGCAGCACCAATCCCTGCCAGCGCCAATGTCCCGACGTGCTGCGCTCCGGTTGATTGAGTGTAAGTACGCCCGCCGCCGTGAGAAAGACTGCTGTAGCCAGCATCCC
Organism: Anaerolineae bacterium; assembly: GCA_034434595.1. Lineage (GTDB taxonomy): Bacteria > Chloroflexota > Anaerolineae > Aggregatilineales > Phototrophicaceae > Flexifilum. The sequence goes on along the minus strand of DAOTZD010000003.1, from coordinate 272,392 downwards.
GCCCGCCATCGCGCGCAGCGTCGTCCCGCCCATCCCGCTAACCATTACCGAAATCGCCGCCAGCCCGATTCCGATTCCAGCGGCTAATCCCCATCGCCCAAAGCGGCGGCTGCGAACATCGCGCCCCCATGCTTCCACGCCGATTCCGGCAGCCAAGCTCAAGCCGAACACCGTCCACAAATGCCAGCGCACAGGCGCTTGAAACAAATCAAACGTTGGCACATGCTCATACAAAAATGGAAACACCGGGCTGTATCGTCCCAACGCCAGTAGAAAGCCAATCGCGACCACAATCAAGGCGAATGGCACGTAACGCCAATGTTCTGGTCGATCTGTGCGCCGCCGAATCCACGCGAACAACGCACACACCGCGCTAATCAACGGGATCAACCCGATATACGCCGCGTCTTCAAAATACGAGCCTTCGGTGAAGAAACTGCCATCAGCGGGTGTGCCGAAAATGTTCGGGCTGATAAGCGCCAGAGAACGTGCAGGGGAATAGCTGTAGTTAAGCGCGAACCAGTAATCCGCGCCGTCGCTGCGCTGGCTCTGACCGAGCAGTTCGGCAGTTGCCGCCAGTTGAAGCGATGACACCCCAGCGCCAAGCAGCGCCGCCGCCGCGATTCCGATCACCGATACCAGCAGCGTTTTGAATTTTGGCGGTGGCGCGGTGGCGCGTTCTTTATTGACGAAGATCGCGCTCCAAACCGTGAACGCTGTCACCAGCAGAATTGTGTACCACGCCGTTTGCGCGTGTCCCGCCAGCAGCAGCAGCGCCGTGAACAGCGCCACCTGTCCCGCATCGCGGATGCGCCGCAGTTGAATTACGCCAAGCGCCGCCCATGCCAGCCATGGCAGCCATGCCGCAGCGCTAATCGTCGGGTACGTCCCCAACCGCGCCACGAGATACAGCGTTAGCCCCATCCCCAGCGTACTCACGCCGCGCCCCAACGGACTAAACCCAATCCGTCCGGTTAAGTGCCACATCCCCCATCCCGTGACGAACAGGTGCAAAATCGCAGTCAGGCTCATTACCCAAGCAGTCACAGCTGGGTTGATCAACCCCGTTGGCAGCGTCAGCCAACTTGGCGGATACAGCAGCGCCGATTGATAGTTGGCGAACAGCGGCGACCCCGCGCCATTCAGCGGATTCCACAGCGGAATCACCCCGCTAAACAGTTGATCGAGCGCGAATACTCGCCAAGGCACAAACTGAAGCGCGGGCAGTCCCCAGAAAAACGCCCCGCCAATCAGAACGGGGAAAAACAACACAATGAGCGATAACGCCAGCATCCACAGGGAACGCTTCATACGGGTTTACCCGTCACTTTCTATCTGAATCTTGCTTGCTCACACTCGCGGATTATGCCGCCCGATTCGTCTTCGCGCGCCTTGAATGATGATCGCGCCCGTCACACCCGCAAATCCAACCATGCTCACCATAAACCACGTTTGTGTATTCGCATTGACCTCAGCGACGAAATCGCTGTCAGGGGCCGCGAACACGCCGTACAGCATATAATCCACCCACGCTGGAATCGCCGCCGCATCATAAGCGGGATTGTAGTTTGCGTTGCGGTAGATAAACACACCATCCACTGTATCGGTGTACTCAAGGGCTTGCTGTGCAATCGGAAATGCGCTGATCACATGGCTGACACCCCACGCACCTAGCCAGCGCGTGTCGTACACCCTGAAGCGATTCGCGGTGGCGGGGTCATCCCCAACGATTCCATCCAGCGGCGGTTGTACCACACTGTAGGGCACATCAAGGCTCATGTTAGCCGAAGCGTTCGCATTTGCGTAAGTCGCGATGCGAATCGCCTGTGTGACGTGTGCTACTTGAAACGGGTCTACGCCGCCGAACAATTGCAGATGATACAACTGCGCGACGTTTTGCGGCAGACTGTACGTTGGCGAATAAATCCGGTCTGCACCATCATCCACTAGAAATTGAGCCAGATCGGCATATGGTTCAAGCCAATCTTCCCCGCCGCGCCATTCCAGCCAGTTTCCGCCGATGATCGCCAATTCCACGAACGCCAATACCCCAACCACATGCAGTAGAAATTCGGCTTGTTTTGCGCGGTTGAGCGCGACCACCAGCACAGCCAAACCAACCCCGCCAGCGATCAACGCCGCGCCGCTTGTTTTCGGCAGTGGCAGCATATTCGCCAGCACTGTCCCGCCAATCACGACTGCCGCAACTGCCAGCACCAGCGTGATCAATGTCACCGCCCGCATTGGCATTGTAGGGCGGGGTCCTGACCCCGCCGTGAGCATCCGCGCCTGCGCCGCCCATCGGAACAGCGCATCCGCCCCATGCGCCGCCAATACGACCACGATCAACGTGACTAAAATCCATGCCCGTGACGGCACGCGGAATGACAGCAGTGATGGGATAAGATCGGTCAGCATCGTCCACAAAAATCCGTTGCTGCCAAGCGCATACAGCACCGCCAGAACCAGCGCGATCAGCCAGAATCTACCGCGTTTCCCCAACTGCATCGCGCCGATGATCGCCAGCGCCAGCACGATCACGCCGATGCTTGTCAGCGTTTCAATGTTGCCCGTGGCGGGGATGATCACGCCGATTAACTGCGCGGGCGTAAGCGAAAAGATCGCCGCGTCCTCCTGTGTCAAACTGCCCCGCGTCAGCATCACCGCCCACTGCCCATACGACAGCACCAAACCCGCCAACAGCACCGACAAAATCACACCCGTGATAATCATCCGCACCGGAAGCTGCTTGATCTGTTTGTCGTGAACGGCTTGCACAACCCCATACGGGATCGCCAGCAGCATCCCGAAATACCCTACGCGCACATCCCCGATGATCATCAGCGCGGCGGTCAGCGCAAACGGCAGCACCGAACGATTGCGCGCCGCCAACATCACATGAGGTAGCCACGCCATCGCGTACACAATATCGACATGCCCCGCGCCCAAATGCCCAATCATGCGCGGACTCATCGCATACATCAGCGCCGCGAATGCCGCCGCTTCCGGGCGCAAGCCAAGCGCCCGCATCCACCGCCACATCCCCCACCCCGCGATCAGCAAATGCAGCCCGATCATCGCCTGAAGATGAAACACGGGCGGCAAAATCACCGCCAACCACTGCGGCGGATACATGACTTTATTCAGCGGGTTTGCCGCGAACGGCTGCCCCGCCATGATCGTGTCGCGCCACACGGGGAACGCTTCATCAACCATGATCGATTCGCGCAGAAACGCGGCGGCAGGCAAATGACTCGTCACCGCATCGCTAAAACGCGCGCCGGGGTTGAACGGCAGCGTATCCCATCGAATCCCGGAAGCAAGCAAAAAGACGGCGGCTAGGAATACCCCCGCCGCCGCAAAAACCCACGTTTTCTGCTCAGGTTGATTACGGCGCATACACGCCCACTGCCCCGATCTGGATCATCTGGCGTAAGTTTTGCGCGCACGCCGCCGATCCCAAGTACGCTTCTTGCGGACCAACGAGAATGTAGCGCACATTATACTGTTCGATCAACGCCGCGCAGCGCGGATCACTCGCGTCCTCAATCGCGTACCACTCACGCACTTGTGCCTCTTTTTGCTCGGCGTTCAGTGTCTCATAAGGATGTCCGTAGACTACACGTGCGCCCGCCCAAGCGGGTATCCACACACTCGGTACAGGCGCGGCAAGCACCACATCTTCTACAAGCGTGCGCGGCTCTAAATAGCGATAAGTTAGTGCGTAATCGCGTTCCAGAAAAACACCTGTCGCTGCTTGTGGCAAACCGACGAGCGCCGGAGTCACTGGCAGGAACAGCACCAGCACATTTGTCACCGCGATCAACGACAGAAACACCGTATACACAATCGGGCGTAAGCGGCGGCTGATTTTCGGCAGCCATACATCTTCAATCGCGCGCGTGGCAAAATAGGCGACTGGAATCATCATGCCGACAGCAAAACGCCGCTGCACATTCATCGGGATATAGCAGGCGATAAGCATGGCAATCAACCACAGAATCATCAGGCGGTCACCATCGCGCTCAAAGCGGCGCAGCGCGCGAAAAATGCTCGGCAAGCCAATCAAAAGCGGCAAACCAAGCCCCAACACAAACGCCCAAATTGGCGGCGACAAATTCACATTCTGGCGATTCCATTCCGCCATTGCCGGGTTGAATGTCACTACAAAATAGTAATATGCCGCAACCGGCACAGCGGGCAGAATCAATGCCAGCACCCAGCGGACGATTCGCATCTCCAAACGGCGGTTTTGCAGATACAACGATACCGCATACAGCATCACGGCTCCGCCAATCGGCACAAGCGACTGTGGATATAAAAACGCGAGGAATAAACTCAACAGACTGACCGACCACCATCCGCTGTCAAACGTGGGATCATCCACAATCGATGGGCGAAACAGCGTGATAAATAATCCTGCCAGCAGCGCCAAACAAGCAATAGTCAGCGGAAAATGGACATTCACAAAGGTCGTATACAGGGGAAAAGCTTCCGGCAAGGTCAAATCGGGAATATTCGACACTTGCAGCAGGGGACCGAAGAACCAGCCAAAACCTGATCCCAACGCGACAATCAGGAAGAAAATTCGCCGTGACCGCACCCGCACCCAAATGCTCGCACCAAGATAATACAGTGCGGCATACATCATCAGCGCCGCGATCACACGCGCGACATGAAACATCACGATCTGCGGTACACCGCTCAAGCGCGACAAATGCCCAAGCAAGTTATACAGCAGTTGGACAATTGCTCCATCATGTGTTTCTGGCGTATGCTGAAAATACACCAACCATTCACCAAGGCCGCCAAGCTGCATTTTAGAGAGATATGTCGCGCCATCTTGATAGTTATGCAGGATACCCATGAACTGCCATCCGGGCGTGCCGCGCAGCGCGACCCACAAAAGCGGCACAAGCACCAACATGGTAAGGATGAAACTCGCGCTCGTTACCCATCGCCATTCAGATGCGACAATATGTGCGGTAAATCGTGATGGCATCGCATCGGCGGCTAAACTGGTTCTTTTCGGAACACTCTGGTTCATCGGCTGCACTTCCCGTTCGGCTGTCGAAGGTATCTCTATTGTAGCGGTGGTTTTTCATTCCATAAGCATTGATTGTTCCCGCGCAGAGCAAAAATTGAAAGCCAGCGGGAAAAAGTGGTATTAAATTAGAAATACATCGCGGAGGTTCTTATGGGCTTTGATCTAGAAAATTTTGGAGTCGGCTTGGCGGTTGGTTGGGGCAGCGCCTACGTCGTTTACCGCCTACGAAAGCAAATTTCCGGTGCGGTTCAAGTCGTGCAGAAAAGCGCCGACACCGCAAAAACCAGCGCGACACGCACTGCCGACAGCCGATTCGTCAACGATTTGGTTGACCTTGCAGAACATGAACATCTCGCGGGGGAATACGTCGATTTGAGCCAAATCGTTGTTGAGCCGCGCTTTGTCCCCGCCTCTGAATTCGCACTGGAAACCGAAGAGGATTTGGGCAACGTTTTGCGTGTTATTCCCCAAATTCACGATCATCCTTATCTACACGCCTCATATAACATCGACACCCTCTCTATCAATGAATTGAGCGCGGGCGATAAGCGCGTTGCCATTCTCGGCGCACCCGGCAGCGGACGCACAACCGCCCTCATGTCGATTTTGCTCCAAAGTCTCGCGGGCAAACGCTTCAAACCGCCGTTCGACGTAGTGCAAGAACGGCTCGACAAAGAAGAAGCCAGCATGAACGAGAAGCAGCGCGCTGTGCGCGTTAAAGAGCGCGTTTTAATGGAACAGCGCGCCCGCGAACGACTCGCCACTGAAAAAGGCATCGCATGGAATCAAGAAGTCGATGAGGAACTCAAAAACGCGCTCCCGCTGTTCAACCAGTTAATGCCCATTTATGTCCATATGGGCAACCTGAAACTCTATGACCAAGCGGGCGAATTTGGCGCGGAAGTCGATCCCGCCGAGCCGATTGTGCGCGCCGTGCAGTACACCGTTCGCCGTGTCACCGCCAGCACTATCCCGCGCTATCTTTATAAGCGCCTCAACGAAGGCAAAGTTCTCATGCTCATTGACGGGTATGACGAACTGCCCGAAAGCGAACGCCCAGTGGCGCTGGCGTGGCTCAAAGCGTTAATGGATCAATACCAAGACAATTTCTATATCGTGACAGGACCCGTCAGCGGCTACGGGGGATTAACATCGCTCGGTTTTTCGCCCGTTTTTATTCGCCCATGGACAGACTTGGATATTCGCACCGCTGCTACCTATTGGGCGAAATCTTGGGGGAACTTTGGCAAACGCCGTCGTGGAAAATCTACCGAGATGGACAAGGCGATCATTGACCGCGCTCGTGCCAATGCCCGTGCCTTGAATCCGTTCGAGATCACGATCAAATTGTGGGCAAATTACGCTGATGATGTGCAAAAACCCGGTTTTGATGGCTGGATGAGTGCGTTCATTCAGCGCGATCTCGACTTGGATATGCCGATTGAAGAACTACTCCCCATCCTCTCACGTTTGTCGATTCTCCAGCTTGAAGAAGGCTTCATCACTATCCCGCGTTTACAGCAGCTTGCCATCAGCGGTGAGGCGTTTGGCATCAAGCAAACAGGCGAAGCCGAAGCCGCGCAAACCCAAGACAGCGAAGCGGGCGATGCAAAAGAAGGCAAAGAAAAAGAAGAGGACGTAGAAACGACTAGCGTACAAGGGCGAATGCTCGGTTTGCTCCGCCGCACAGGGATTCTTGTGCGCTACCGTGGTGATCGCTATCAATTCCGCCACCCGCTGCTCGCGTCTTACCTCGCCAGCTTATCGATCAAAGACATGCCGCGCGAAATAGTGCGCCAGAAAAGCGCCCACCCTGCTTGGAAAGAAGCCTTCGCCTATGCCGCGGGGCACACCAACCTCGATATGATTGTGCGCGAACGTTTGACAACCCCGCCCGACCTGCTTCACAACCACGTATTTGAAATTGCGCGTTGGGCGGCATTCGCTCCACCGGATGCGGCATGGCGCGGCGCAATCTTTAAGCTGCTCAATGATTTGATCATCGCGCCCGCGCAGTACCCGCTGATCCGTGAACGCGCGGCGGCGGCGCTGCTCGATACCCGCGATATGAAGAACGTCGCCTATACTTTCCGTCGCGCGGTACGCAACCTCAATCCGCAGATCCGCCGGCTTGCCGCGCTTGGCATGGGCGCAACAGGCGAATCCGACACCGCGCGCGACTTAATCCCTCTGCTTCAAGATCAAAATCAAGAGGTGCGTGTGTGCGCGGCAGTCGCGTTGGGTTCCCTCGCCACTGAAGAGGCATTGGAGGCTATCGTACTGGCGTTTACTGAAAACAGCGAACCCGTCCGTCAAGCAATTGCCGAACAGCTTGCCCTGCTGCCCGAAGAAGGGCATCCAGTGTTATTTGAAGCCGTCACGGATCAACAGGATATGGCGATGCGGCGCGCGTCGATTTTTGGGCTGCGGCGCACGGGCACGGTGTGGGGATTAATCGCCATCTATCGTGCCTTTTTGGAAGATGAGCAGTGGTATGTACGTTCAGCTGCACAGCACGCCTTTGAAGAGTTGCAGTTCGGGCGTATGAAAGCGCATACGCGGCGCTATCCGGCAGTCGATCAAATCCAATGGCTGCAAGAATGGGCGGCGGCACAGGGGGAAACACTCCCTGCGGGCGAGGGCGCAAAAGACATGCTGCTGCGCGCGTTACAAGAGGGGGATACAGGAGTTCGTCTGCTGGCGGCGCAGAACATTGGCAAGCTCGGCTATCCGCTGATGCTAAAGTCGCTCTACAGCGCGCTTCGTGACCGTCAAGAAAGTGTGCGCGCGATGGCGCATATGTCACTCGCGGATGTGCAGCTTCAGCTTGGAAAACCGCTCCCCGCTCCCACGACGTAACACGCTAATTCGCTTCGGCTGTCACTTCGGCTGTCGATTCTAGGATCGGCAGCCGTTCATTTTCCGCGGCACACGGCAGCACACGATCTACATCTGTGTGGAAAATATACGTTGTTTCGCCCGCTTCAAGCTCGATGCGATACCCGTCCACCGTCGCTTGTAGGTAAAATTGACCCGGCAGCGGACACCCCAAGCTGCTGTCTGACCATGTGAATGCGCGCACATCTACCACGCGAATGCGACGTGTTGGCAACCCTGTTTGATCCGCGACCAACCGCTGCGCGATAAAGGTTAATTGAGATGCTATTGGATCGCGCTCAATCAGCGATGCGCCATCCGGTGCGGAAGTCGTCGCTGTCGCGGTTGTCACCTGTGGGATGATCTCGCGCGAAACCGTTTCGTCTATTGTCGGAGTCGGCGGAACGGGCGTATTCGTCGCGGTGGCAGTCGGCGGGATTAATGTGAGCGTTGCGATAGGCGCTTCAGTCGCTGCTTGCGAAGTACATGCGGACAATGCGATTAGCCCACACACAGCGACAGCGCAAACGCGCACCGCCCATGAGACTCGCCTATACGCGCCGGACACTCGCACGGCATCAGCCAACCGTTGTGTCCGGCGCGCACTCATTCGACAGCATCCGCGAGCAAAATTTGTTCAACCTGCGCCGTCGTCATGCCTTCAATGCTCACGATTTTATCGCGTCCGTTCGTCCCGGCGACGATTTCGATTGCTTCCGCTTCGATATGCAGCTTGGATGCGAGAAATTGAACCAATTCCTGATTCGCATCGGGCAGATCGACAGCCGGCGCAACAAGCCGAATTTTCAACAAACCTTCTTGCAGCCCAGCGACTTCGGTACGCATGGACTGGGGAACAACGCGGACGGTAATCGCCGCGCCGCTGCGTGCATCAGTGATTTTGAACTGGCGATTGGGCGGCATAATGCCAATCCTCTATGAAAACATGCAATGATTTCTAACACGCTATCGTAACACGCCCTATGAAAATCGAGCAAGATTTCAGAGGATTAACTGTCCATACCCGCTGCTATAGGAAGCGAATCAGCACCGAAATGATGAGAAAGACGATCAACGGGCTAAAGTCGATAGGCAGTCCGCCCGGCGTAACATTCCGCAGCGCGTTGCGAATCGGTTGAAGCACGGGTTCGGTCACATCATAGAGAAATTTCACAATCGGGTTATATCGGTCAATGTTAGGAAACCAACTTAACAGCACACGCACCAGCATGATATAGCTGTAGATGGTTAGGATGTAATACAGAATAAGCCGAATACTGTTCATGTCACCTTCTCGCTCATCACAAACCGGATCAATCAATTACGATACAAACACCATTTCCACGCCAAAGACACTCACACGCGCCCATGCTCACGTCATCACACGTCGTTCGCCAAAGATCGCCCGCCCCACGCGGATAATGGTTGCTCCTTCTTCAATCGCGACTGGATAATCATCTGTCATGCCCATGCTCAAATCGGGCAGTGGAACGCCCAACGATTCTTGCAGCGCGTCACGCAGTGCGCGCAAACTTGCAAACACCGGACGCGCTTGCTCCATATCATCGACAATCGGAGCCATCGTCATCAACCCGCGCACGCGCAGCGATGAAAGCGCTGTAATCTCGCGCATGTTTGCCAACACCGCCTCATACACCGCGCGATCTTCCTTCCACCCAACTGCCGAAAAACCTTCTTTACTGGCTTCCCCCGACACGTTCACTTCGATCAATACATCCAACGCGGAGGATCGCCCCTGTTCGTGCGCGGCAGTCGCCAACCGGTTCGCCAGCTTTACACTGTCTACCGAATGCACTACGTCAAACAGCGGTGGCACATCTTTGGCTTTGCGGCTTTGCACATGACCGATCATATGCCATACCGGCGTTAGTGCCCATGCGGGCATAGGGTCAAGCAGGGAGCGCACTGCCGGAATCTTGTTACTGCTCTCCTCTACGCGATTCTCACCGAAATGTTGCACACCTGCGCTAATCGCTTCCAGAACCATTTCCGGCGGATGCGTCTTACTGACTGCCACAAGCGTTACACTCCCAGAAGATCGCCGCGCCCGCGCGCAAGCTGCCTCGATTTCCTCTCGCACCCGTTGGATGTTTTCCGTAATGATCATATGCGTTAATCACAGACTGATGACTGCGCCAAAACGTCCGGTTTTGCCCTTTTCAGCGCGATGTGAGAAAAATTCGTTGGTGTTTTCGGCGGTGCAAATTCCCGCGATTTCAATTTGTTCTACACCCGCGCGCTGCAAATCGCGCCGATTCGCCGCCCACAAGTCGAAATACGCCGTCCCATCAGCAGGATCGCGACGGTACAAGCCTTCAAGGTCATCGAAATACGCCCGCGCCGCGTCCAACACTTCTTCACCCACTTGATAGCGCGTTGGTCCGATACTCGGACCAATTCCGGCACGTATATCGGACACTTTGCACCCATAGGCTTGAACCATCGCGCGGATGGTTTTCGCCGCCATCCCATTGACCGTGCCGCGCCAGCCCGCGTGCGCGATGCCGATCACGCCCTTTACTGGATCGTGCAGCAGAATGGGCGTACAGTCCGCGAAGCGCATCGACAGCGGTGTATTCGCACGGTCAGTGATCATCGCATCAGCCGCAGCGATCCAGCGGCGACCTTGCACCGGCGTGTTTGCGATGACTACATCGACGCTGTGAACCTGCCACACAGTACAAGCATTCGTTTCTGGCACACCCAGCGCGGCATACATACGTTCATGGTTAGTTCTCACCGCCCGCGCTTGATCGCCCACATTGCCGCCCATGTTAAGCGTTCCAAACGGGGCTTCACTCACGCCGCCAAGCCGCGTGAAGATTCCGTGGTGTACCCCTATGAAACTTTCAAACTGATAAAACGCGAGTCCATCGCGCTCGATTCGATTCAATCTCTCTTACTCCACTCTGCTAGAAAGTGAACCAGTATTATAGCCTCGCGCTCACGCTCAAACATCCCTTTGCACAAGTGGTATTACAATTTGTGAATTGGCATGAAGTAGTCATAACGCTATACTCAATTTAGTACTAACGTCCCCCAAAATTGCGGGGTGATTTTTACAAATTTTAGAAATGTCGTGGTGCGCGCGAATATTAACGCATATTTCGTGTTCGCATCGTGTACCATTCGATAAGTTGACGCAGCGAACAGTCTCCGGCGTACTGTAGTAGTACGTGGAGGGTGAAGGAAAGTCATGAACGAACAGGAACGGTGGCGCACCTCACAAAAAATTTCGGTCATGATCGTAGATGATCACCCGATGTTTCGTGATGGTCTGCAAAAATGGCTTGAACTCGAAGACGATATTGCCGTCGTCGAGCAGTGTGATAATGGCGAAGCCGCGCTTCGACTTGCTGTACAGCGTAAACCTGATGTCGTCATCCTCGATATCAATTTGCCGCAAGTCAACGGGCTGCAAGTTGCGCGTCAAATGAAAACCGACCATTCTGCAACTGCCGTAATTATGCTCACCGCCTACCACGATGATGCACAGGTACTCCATGCTATGAAATCCGGCGCGAGTGCCTATTGCAAAAAAGACATCACGCCCGATAAGCTTCTGCAAACCATTCGTGATGTTGCGAATGGATATTATGTCGTGAATGATCAGCGCATGGATGAACGTGAAGTGCAGTCGTGGCTACACGCGCAGGTCGAAGGCAGCGCGGGGCATGTCCTCACCGACGGCAGCGAAGTCTATGTGCCGCTCAGCCCGCGCGAAATGGAAATCCTGAAGTGCGTTACCAATGGCTTAAGCAACAAAGAAATTGCACGTCGCTTGCGGATTAGCCAGCAAACCGTAAAAAATCACATGACATCGATCTTGAAAAAGTTGAATGTCCAAGATCGCACACAGGCGGCGGTGATGGCGCTCAGCCGGGGTTGGGTGCGCGTCGAAAATGAAAATCGCGGCAGCGCCGCCAACAAGTAGGAGCGGTTGGCACACCAAGCCTGTATGACTGGCAAACCGCCCCAATTCGCGTCCTAATACGGATATGTAGTCTAAAGCGAGGCGTACACCATGATGGAAATTCGCACTGACAAAGCGAAAGACGAACTGATCGAACTGCTTACCACCGAAATGAAAGCCGTTCGCAACAAGCTAACGGAACTCAAGGTGCAAATCGATCAAACGCAGATCGTGATTGACCGTGAAGACCAGCGCAACAAAGACATCATGAGCGAACTGCGAACGATTCAGGATAACATCGACACTACGCCGCGTCAGGACATCCGCGCGAAATACGATGAAGCCCTCGAATCTCGTTTTCGTTTAACCACAATGCGTGGGCAAATGGAGCAGTTCAAAAGCACGCGCGACCAGCTTGAACGCCAGCAAACGATTCTGTCAAGTATGCTCAATAAACTGCAAGGGATCGATCTCACCGCTGCTCCAACTTCCACCGAAACAACACCAGCCGTAGGTGGCAAGTTCAACATCGTCCGTATCATTCAAGCGCAGGAAGAAGAACGCCAGCGCCTCGCCCGCCAAATGCACGATGGTCCCGCGCAATCCCTCACCAACTTCATCTTGCAATCTGAAATCTGCCAGCGTTTGTTTGACCGCAACCCCGCCCGCGCCGCCGAAGAACTCGATAACCTCAAGACCGTCGCCAGCATCACCTTCCAAAAAGTGCGCGATTTCATCTTCGACTTGCGCCCGATGATGCTTGACGACCTCGGCGTGGTGCCGACGGTGCGCCGCTATGTCGATTCGTTCCGCGAAAAGAACGATATGAACATCAAACTAGACATTCTTGGTGAAGAACGTCGTTTGCAAACCCACCGTGAAGTTATGATCTTTCGCGGCATTCAAGAATTGATGGGTTATGCCCGCGACTATGCCGCCGCGCAAGAACTCAATATCCGCCTCGACATGACCGGCTCACGTATCAAAATCATGGTGGAAGACAATGGGCGCGGTTTCGATGCGGAAGCAGCATTCAGCGGCGAAGAAGGACACTCTGACCCCCGTGTACAAGGCATGATCACGCTCAAAGAGAAGTACGAATTGATTGGCGGCTCGATGCAAGTGACCAGCACAGAAGCCGAAGGCACGCAAATTCGGCTTGAACTTCCTGAAAGCGATGAACTCATGACATAAATCGGGTTCGTAGTGTGTGATGGATTTTTCACACACAGGGACATTTAGCCTGTTTGACAATCCCCACCGATTGTTTACACTTGGGGAAATAGTTCTTCGTGTATCCTGTATGTTGATCTAATACCGGCGCGTACATCGACGGAGGTCCTTAATGAATCGTCTGCGCGTATTTCTGCTGATTGCCATCGTCATTCTGGCGGTCGCAGTGATTTTCGTGTTTTTGCTGCCCAGCTTAAATCGTCCGGCTGCACCAGTGGCAACACCGGGTGCTGTCGTTCAAGCCACCTCTGAACCAGAGGGGACACCGATTCCGACTGCCACACCCATTCGCTTTGTGGATATTGTCTTGGCTGTGCAGGACCTTCCGCGTGGTTTCCGTATTCCCGCTGACGCGGTTGCCATTCGCCCCTTCCCGGAAACTTCCGCGCCGGGTAATGCGATCACCAACCTCGAAGATGTGGTCAACAAGATTGCCCGCACCGACATCTACCGCGAACAGCCAATTCTCGTCAACATGGTCGTTGATGACATTGTTGATCTTGCCCGCGTCGGTTCCGATGTGGCGGCAGTGCTTCCTGAAGGTTTGGTGGCAATCTCGCTCCCCGTTGACCGTTTGACCAGCGTTGCTGGCGGCGTGCAAGATGGTGACCGCGTTGACCTGATTATGTCGCTTCTGTTCGTTGACGTAGACGAAGCCTTCCAAACACTCTCGCCAAACTCGTTCACGCTCATCACCGTTTCCGAAGAAGGTTCTATCGCCTTCAGCCCACCGATTTTTGGTCGCTTCGATACCACGCCGCTTGGTGTAGCTATCATCAACCCATCGGAACGCCAGCGCCCACGTTTGGTCACCCAGTTGACCGTTCAAGACGCAATCGTCCTCCATGTTGGTGATTTCCCGGCAGATGGGCGCTATATCGGCGTACCCACTCCTACACCTATTCCTCCCCAAGAAGGCGATGGCGAAAGCACGCCCGTTCCGCCCACGCCAACTCCGGTACGCGACATCGTAACCATTGGTGTCAACCGCCAAGATGCTGTCACGCTCACATGGATGCTCGAAGCGCGTATTCCAGTAACGCTGGCGATTCGTTCGGTCAATGATACAGGACGTACCTCGACTACCGAAGTCACCCTTGACTACATCATGGCGACTTACGGAATCGAACTTCCCGGCAAACGCCCATATACCATCGAACCGGCTATCCGCAGCATCCGTCAGTTGATCGCTGGCGAAGAAATTTCGCTGTCTGATACGCCGTAAGCAGATTTGTATCGGCTGCCTATTTCGGAAGGGGCATGGCTTCTCGTCAAGGGTTATGCCATGCCCTTTCCGTTCATCAGGCACACAAAAACTAGGCACAGTGTCCCGCTGCGCCCCGCAAAATGTCCATTTTGGGTAGCAACCAACTGAGTGTAATCGAGATTGTCGTATGTTGAACAGAAACCAAGGTGGCACCAGCGGCAAGGATGTGATCAGCATTCTCCTCGTGGATGACATTCCAGAGACGCGCGAGAACATTCGCAAACTGCTGGCATTTGAAGAACAAGAATTTAAAGTGATCGGTTCGGTGGGTACAGGGCGTGAAGCGCTTAAGCACGCGCTCGAAAGCCACCCAGACATCGTCATTATGGATATCAATATGCCGGATATGGACGGCATTCAGGCGACTAGTGAGATCACGAAAGTCCTGCCGACAGCGGGCGTAATCATGATGTCGGTCAACAACGATGCCGACTATCTGCGCCGTGCCATGCAAGCGGGAGCACGCAACTTCTTAACCAAGCCGATTGACCCGGACGAGCTTTACAATACCATCCGCGCAGTCTATCGCAGCTATGAACCCATCCGCGCGCAGCAGCGTGCTTACGTCGATATGCCCGTCGAAGTCCGCAAGCCTATCATCACAAACGGTGACGCGGAAATTCGCGCTGGTCATGTCATCGTTGTTTACAGCCCGCAGGGCGGCGCAGGCTGCACCACCATCGCCACGAATCTCGCGTCTGGCTTGATGAAGAAAAACATCAAAGTGCTGCTCATCGACGCGGATTTGCAATTTGGCGATGTCGGCGTTTTTCTCAAGCTGCAAAGCCAATCCACGCTTACTGACCTCGTGCCCAAAGTCGATGACCTCGATACCGATTTCTTCGACAGCGTGGTTTCTACCCACGAAAGCGGCTTGAAAGTGCTGCTTGGTCCGCATCGTCCGGAATACGCCGAAGACATCGAAGCGAACCCGACCTCCGTCGCGCGCATCATCGAAAAGGTCGCCAACGGTTACGATTTCGTCGTCGTCGATACCAGCCGCCACTTAGACGAAACGCTGCTGTCCTTAACTGACGTTGCCAGCAAAATCGTCATGGTACTTAATCCGACGCTTTCTTCCGTCAAGAACACCAAGTTCATGATGGAACTGTTCGACAAACTCAATTATCCGCCGGAAAAGATGGTGCTGCTGCTCAACCGCGTCGAAGACGAGCGTAATCGTAACCGTGTCACGCTCGAAACCGCCAATATCGAAAAGTTCTTGAAGCGCCCAATCGAAGCCAAAATTCCCGATGCGCCGCAGATCATTTTGAGCGCCATCAACAAGGGGGTTCCGGCGGTAGCTGTGGCGCAGCGTGACCGCACCAAACCGCCAATTAAAGAACTGCTCGACTTTTCGGATTCGCTGTTCGCGCAGTTGATGGGCAGCGAAACCAAAGAAGACGATACCGAAGCCGATAAGAATAAGAAGAAAAGCGGATTAGGGCTTCGTTTGAACAAGTAGACCTGCCGTTGGAAAACAGCAACCCTGCATTGACCTAGCGTAAGAAGTTGTCGTATTGTATGAGAAATGCCTGTCCAAGTACCCATCTACTTTTACGATGCGCGCCGCTTTTGGACAGGCGAGTTCCCTAAGTTTGGAGAATTGCACCTATGTCCTCACTGTTGAACCGAATTCAGAAGGGCGGGAGTGGAAGTGGCGGCTCTGGCAGCGGTGGCACAGGTGGTGGAGAACCACCCCCCAACCGCCAATCATCGCCGTTGGCAGACCCCGGAAGCGGCGGCGGGGACGAATCGCGTCTTGCGGCGATGCGTACCCGTAATCAAGCCGTCGCGGGTCGCCCAACAACCCGTCAGGATAACACCTATCTCGACCTGAAAACCCGTGTGCAAAATCGCCTGCTGTCAGAACTTGACCAAGCGATTGACTTGACGCGCAAAAACGAAGTGCGCGCTCACATCGAAGAATTGTTCAACGCCGTCCTCGCGGAAGAAAGCATGGTGCTGGCACGCGCCGAACGCCAGCGTTTGTTTGAAAGCATCGTCGCGGAAATTATGGGTTTTGGTCCTCTTGAACCCCTGCTAGCCGACGAAACCATCACCGAAATCATGGTAAATGGACCGAAGAACGTTTTTGTGGAACGTAAAGGCAACATTTCGCGCGCCAATATCGCCTTTGAAGACGATGATCATGTGCTGCGTATTCTTGACCGCATTGTTGCCCCGCTAGGTCGTCGCGTTGACGAACAATCCCCAATGGTAGACGCTCGTCTGCCCGATGGTTCGCGCGTGAACGCGGTCATCCGTCCAATTTCACTGGTTGGACCTACCATTACCATTCGTAAATTCTTCAAAAAGCCGCTGACTGTTGATGATCTCATTTCCTACGGCACTATCACCCGCGAAATGATCGAGTTCTTGCGCGCGTGCATTATCGCTCGCCTCAACGTGATTGTGTCCGGCGGTACAGGGTCGGGCAAAACAACGCTGCTCAATATTCTGTCCGGTTTTATCCCCAATGACGAACGCATCGTCACGGTTGAAAACGCGGCGGAACTTCAGCTTCGTCAGGAACACGTCATCACGCTGGAAAGCCGCCCTGCCAATATTGAAGGCAAGGGGCAAATTAGTATTCAAGACCTCGTGGTCAACTGTTTGCGTATGCGCCCTGACCGTATCGTCGTCGGAGAATGTCGTTCCGGCGAAGCCCTCGACATGCTCCAAGCCATGAATACCGGTCACGACGGTTCGCTTACTACACTCCATAGTAACAGCCCGCGCGATACAATTGCGCGTTTGGAAGTGATGTGTTTGATGGCAGGCATGGACTTGCCCGTGCGCGCCATCCGTGAACAAATCGCCAGCGCGGTTGACCTCATTGTGCATCAAGAACGTCTGCGCGATGGTACACGTAAAGTCGTCAAAGTTACCGAAGTGCAGGGCATGGAAGGTGATATGATCACCATGTCGGACATCTTCGAATTTGAACAAACCGGTGTAGAAGGCGGCAAGATCGTTGGTCGTCTGCGCCCAACGGGTATCCGTCCGAAATTCACCGACCGCATTGAAGCAGCGGGCATTTACCTCCCGCCGTCAGTATTCGGTGTTGGTCGCAATTACTAAGTCGGGGCAGCACATTCAGGAAAAAGTGTAGGGCAGTCATTGAATGACTGCCCTGCCGCTAGTAAAGGCGGTGGATTATGGGACCGGAACTTATCATCATTCTTGTGGCAGGGGTTGTAGCGGCTGCTGTTGTCATCTACGGTGTGGTCAGTGTTCGCACTGAACGTGACCTCATCGAAGAACGACTCGGCAGCTACGAAGAAAACGCCGCCCTGAATCAACAGTTCATGGAACTGGCGCAGCAAGATGCCGAAGAAGAAAAGAAACGCAAAGGCACAGCCCTACAGGAACGCCTCGATAACCTTGTCGCGGAGCGTAACTTTGCCAAGAAATGGCGGCAGCAGCTTGCCCGCGCCGATATCAAGCTGACGGTTTCTGAATACGCGGCGCTCCACGTTATCAGCGTGTTCGGCTTCTTCGCGCTCGGCTATTTCGTCCTCTTTAGCCAGCAGTTGGTGATGGGGATCGTCGCGGCGTTTGTTGGGTTTTTCGCGCCGCGCATTTACGTGTCTCGCGCCACGCAAAGCCGCTTGATCAAATTTGAAAATCAACTTCCCGATACGCTTGGGTTGTGGGTCAACGCCTTGCGCTCCGGTTACAGTGTGTTGCAGTCCATGGAAGCCATCGCCCGTGATGCGCCGGAACCCACCTCGACTGAATTCAAGCGCGTGGTGCAGGAAGTCCAGCTCGGTATCGACATGGAAAATGCGCTCAATCACCTGCTCAATCGTGTCGAAAGTGACGACCTCGACCTGATTTTGACCGCTGTGAACATCAACCGTGAAGTCGGTGGTAATCTCGCGGAAATTCTCGATGTGATCGGTCATACCGTGCGTGAACGCATCAAGCTCAAAGGCGAAATCCGCGTACTCACCGCGCAAGGTCGCATTACAGGCTATTTGATCAGTTTTCTGCCCATCATCCTCGCCCTGTTCCTGTATGGCATCAACCCGAACTACATGGCGAATTTGTTTGAAAATCGTGCCTGTGGCTGGCCCCTGCTTGGCATCGGCTTGGCGATGATCGGCATCGGTATGGCGGTCATCCAAAAGATCATTGACATCGAAGTATAGTTAGGAACGAGGCATCTCGATGGATCCTATTCTTATCCTGATTATCGTAGTCGTCGGTGGGGTTGTCGTCGCTGGTTTGGTTTACGTGGGCGTTCGCGACGACCAAGGCAAAGACCCCTTGCAAGAACGTCTAGCGATGTTCGATGACAAAGATATTCCTCAGTCGTTGGAAGAAATCGAACTTTCGCTGTCGTTCAAAGACCGTGTCGTGCTGCCGTTGATCCGCAAACTCGCGGACATTACTACGCGCTTCACGCCGCAAAAGCAATTGGAGAACATCCGCCACCAAATCGAACTGGCGGGCATGAGTACCGATCCTGCATCGTTCTTCGCCATGCGTATTATGCTCACTGTCGGTATGGGGTTGGCGGCATTCCTGCTGTTCTTCATCATTTCCCCTAATATGTTCCCCCGCCAAACGGCTCTACTCTACACCGTCGGCGCGGTTGGCTTGGGCTACATTCTGCCGATGATGCTTTTGAAAAGCCGCATCACCCGCCGCCAGAATAACATCGTTAAGGCGCTCCCCGACGCGCTCGACCTATTGGTCATCTGCGTGGAAGCAGGTCTTGGCTTCGACATGGCGATGGGCAAAGTATACGAAAAATGGGATAACGATCTCGCGGTTGCTTTCGGGCGCGTGCTGCGCGAAATTCAGCTTGGCAAGTCCCGCCGCGATGCGCTCCGCGATATGTCCAATCGTATGGACGTACCGGACGTGACCACATTTGTGGCTGCTATTATCCAAGCTGACCAGCTTGGTGTCAGCATGGGGAAAATTCTTCGCGTCCAGTCTGACCAAATGCGTGTCAAACGCCGCCAACGCGCTCAAGAAAAAGCGCATCAAGCGCCCGTCAAAATGATGATCCCGATGGTTTTCTTGATCTTCCCGTCGCTTTGGATCGTTTTGCTCGGTCCTTCCGCGATCATTCTGTTTGGCAACAGCACCGTTAACGGCGTATTCTAAGTTCGTCCCATCGATGGTTATGAACCGCGATTCCGCGCACGAACACGGCGCACAGAGACATAATCAGCAGTTGAACACAGAAGCTCAGGTGCGCCCTGAGCTTCTGTCGTTTACAGGCAAAGTGATAATGACGCGCCGCCCGTTTTTATCCACAATCGTCACCACCATTATCGACTGGTTGTATCCCCCGCGCTGTGCCGGATGTGGTCGCCTAGATACCCATTGGTGCGCCATGTGTCAGCGCGAAATCGACACTGAACCGGTATATTTTCCGCTGCCACTTTACCCCCCAATCGCTGCCGCTGCTACAACCAGCCATTACACCGGCAAAATCCGCCGCGCCATCAAGGCGCTCAAATATGACAATGCACAAGCCTTGAGTGATGTTTTCGCGCGGCGTATGGAGGCATGTTTACGCGAAACAAAATGGATCTACGACACCTTAATTCCAGTACCTTTACATAAAGATCATTTTCACCAAAGGGGGTATAATCAAGCATATAGTATTGCACACGCACTTGCACAGCGGATCGGCGTTCCTGTCGAAGCTAACGCCATCGAACGCTGGCGATCCACCCGCTCGCAAGTAGGCTTAAATCGGGAAGCGCGTATGCAGAATGTCCACAATGCCTTCCGAGCCTCTCCCACCCTTTCACAGGGACGCACCTTCTTGCTTATTGATGATGTGTGTACGACGGGCGCGACTCTCCAGTCGTGCGCGCAAGCGTTGGCAAACGCCGGAGCGCAGCGTATCTACTGCCTTACGGTGAGCGCCGCGCGGCTTCGTTAAGGTTTTTTGATTCCTTTCTCTGGGGGTATGCAAATGGAAATCACCATTCGCGGCACAAACTATCGCGTCAGTGAATACATGGAAGAATACGCGACCAAGAAACTGAGCCGTCTCAACCGCTACCTGCCGAATATCACAGATATACATGTGGAACTCACGGAGGAACGCAGTCGCCGGGGCGAAGATCGTTCTATCGCCCAAATCACCGTGCGCCATGCACGCGGAGCAATACTGCGTGCCGAAGAAAGCGCCAACGGCGAAAACAGTATGCAAGCTGCGCTCACCCAAGCACTCGACAATATGTACCGCCGCATCGAACGCTTCAAGGGGAAACGCGAAAGAAATCGCAAGGGGCGTTCTCGCTTTAGCGCTACCATCGAAGAATTGGAACTAGCAGAAGAAATTCCCGAAGTCGAAGCGAACAGCGGCGCTGCCGCCGAAGTGGATGAAGAAGATATTCCGCTGGAAGTTATCCGCCGCAAAACTATCACCCTGACGGCGATGAATGAACCCGAAGCTATCGAGCAAATGGAACTGCTCGGTCACAACTTCTTCATGTTCTTCAATGAAGCGACAGGATCAGTCAACGTGATCTACAAGCGGCGTGCGGGCGGATACGGAGTTCTCGTTCCTGCTGTCGAATAGATGAATCCCACATCACCCACAAGCATTGAGACGATAAATGGCGCGGCGGGGTAAATTATCTCGCCGCCTCTTTTTAAGCGCAAACATAACGATATATTACCTACATCCATCCCATATAGTTCAAAAGCATCTTATAGCGATTCAGACGACACCTTGCTATACTGTTCCATAAACTTTACACGCAAGGAAACCGTCCATGGCACGCACACTCACTGACGAAGAACGCCAGCTTGCAA
This sequence comes from Anaerolineae bacterium, assembly GCA_034434595.1. Classification (GTDB taxonomy): domain Bacteria; phylum Chloroflexota; class Anaerolineae; order Aggregatilineales; family Phototrophicaceae; genus Flexifilum. Next base: position 251,239 of record DAOTZD010000003.1, on the reverse strand, counting down.
ATGAACAGCCTGTCGCCAACCCGTTTATTGGCTGGACGACGATTGACGAAGTGGCAAAAATAATCAACCGTGACCACTCGACGGTGCGGGGTTGGGCAGATAAAGGTTGGATCATTTCATTTTACGTCGGGCGAAAAGTGCGTTTAGTACGCATCGACGAAGTCAAAGCCTTCAACGAACGCGCAGTCCGCAAACCAAAGCGCCGCGCGCGCATACCAAAATCTCCCCAATAACCCTACACATTATGTTTTTGTAGGGACGCGAGAGAAACGCGGTGCGAAGCATCGACGGTTTCTCCCCGCGCGTCCGAAAAATGTAATTTTGATTCACTTGCTCTGCCCGTTCTTCCCTCACCCCTGCTTCCACAATCGACGCAAAAGCACATACTTTCGCAGCTCGTACCATGCCATCAACGCGCTCAAGCGAAACCCATGTACGCCGTCTTGATACCCTTTCAGCGTGACGAACCGCCACCAGAAATGGCGTAACGGCTGCAAAATATAGTTCTGCGGCTTTGCCCGAATCCCCTGCTCGAACAAGATCCGCGCATCATACGCGCTGTAGCGTTTCTGCTTGGCGTGGAACTGCTTCACATCTTGATAGTTGTAATGAATAAACGGCTGGTGAAGTTCACCTTCTGCGCCATCTAGCAGCACAACTTCATGCACTTTACGCGCTGGATCATACTGTGCGAACCCCACTTTCAGCAGCCGCATCTGATGATCGGGATACCATCCCGCGCCGCGCGTCAGTACCCCAAAAATCATATTGTGTCGCGGAATCTTGTATCCCACTACACTGGACTCTCTATCCGCGATACGCGCTAAAATCTCAGCTTGCAGGTTGGACGTAACACGCTCATCGGCATCTACGAACAACACCCATCGTGCACCGCGATCCCGCGCCGCCGCTAATGCCGCGTTGCGCTGCCCTGCGTAATCATCAAATTGCCGCTGGATGACCTCCGCGCCATGCGCGCGTGCGATCTCGACAGTCGTATCCGTGCTGAATGAATCAAAAACGATCACACGGTCAGCAAACCGCACGCTCTCGATACATTCCGCAAGATGCGCCGACTCGTTATACGTCAAAACAATCGCAATCAACATTCACTAAAACCTATTTCAATGCTTCTCCGTCATGCTGCACATGATGATCACAAGAGCAAAGAATCATTTTGTGGGGCGACCCGGCAGGTCGCCCACCGCACCAAAATCTTCCATTTTTTACGAAACTCGTTTCGCCCTGCCCCACGTCTTTGAGCAAAGCCATATTGTAGATGGGCAAAATGCGAGTATAAAGTCACTAGCGAATGGGGAGAGATTTAGGGTTGGGGCGGATGACTTACCTTCCCATCGCCATCCCCCGTACTTTCTCATACGCCTCATAAAGCGCCCGCTGATCCGCAGTGACAGGCTCAAGCGCGCGCATCTTTTTCCCCATCCCCCATACGATCAAGCGTTTTGCCAGCGCCGTTTTCCACGCGGGCTGATGCTTTTCGTACAGACGAAGCCTGCTCGTCCACAGATGGATCACACTTTGCGGACGTGCTTGCCCAGTACTTTGTCCGCCAAGATGTACCACATGCGCCGCAGGGACACACTGCACACGCCATCCCGCTTTGTGGATGCGCCACGCCCAGTCGATCTCCTCGCAGTACATGAAAAATGCCTCGTCGAACATGCCTGTGCGCTGCACCACTTCACGCCGAAGCATCATCGTCGCGCCAAGCACAAAATCCACGTCGAACGGCTGCCCCGCGTTATACAACGCGCGATCATATCGCCCGTTGAAACCGTTTTCGATCAAACGACCCGGCGTGAAAAAGAACTCTGTCCAAATTTGCCGTAAACCGGGAAACATGAATGCGCCATGTTGAAACGATCCATCGCCGTAAGTTAGCCGTGCGCCCACCAGCCCAACCGTGCGATCCGCCATCAGTGCATCGAAAAGGGCGCGCCCAGCGCCCATTTGCGTGATCGTATCGGGGTTCAGTAGATACACCGCGCGCGGCAGGTCATCCCTGTCGGGGAAACCCAATTCGCGCAGTGCAAGATTGTTACCACGCACAAAGCCGAGATTTTCCCGACTGGCAATCACCCGCGTTTGTGGAAACTGCGTGCGGATCGCCTCAACCGTCCCATCAGATGAGGCGTTGTCTACGACGATCACTTGTGACGACAGCCCGCTTTGCGCCAAATCGGCGTACAAGCTGCGAAGCGCATCAAGCGCCAAATCGCGCACATTCCATGTGACGATGATGACCGCGAGATCGGTCACACACGAGTCGGTCAAACGGGCTATTCTCCAAGTTCCGCGAAATTCAACCGAGTCGCGCGAATGAAATCGTTCCAACCGTCAAGCGCGGCATCATCAGCGGGCAGCAGGCGCGATTGGTCGAGCAGTGGTGTCAAAATCGTGGAGCGTTCGCTGTCGGCAGCGATAGCCAACAGCGTATCGCGCACAGCGCTGCGTGTCCCAAGCGGTACGGCATCGGGCATCACCAGCACCGCGAACGGCACAACCACTGTCTGCGAAAGTGCGCGGGCGCGGCTGGTCTCTAAATCGGCATAATCAACTGCCGCGATTCCCGCTGCATCACATGTGCCATTCGCCACATCACCCACCATATCCGAAAGCGAGTCGTAATCCTCTATTCCACCCAATGCAACAGGTAAAACACCGCTGGCGCTCATCATCAGCGCGGGGACAATCCACGTATACAAATCAGCGACATTGAGGCGGCAGAATGTCTGTCCCGCTAAATCACTCAGCGACGAAATTTCCGAATTGGTGTTGACGATCACCTGAACCGTGACTCCCGATGTCGCTCTCCCCGCGATTGAACGTTCGACGAACAGCGATGCCGATCCGCATCCTTGCGCTTGCGCCGCTGCATACGTGATCGCATCCACCCACGCCACCGCTGATGTATCGCCATACGAATCGCACAAGGCTTCCAGCGCGTCCGCGCCGCTTGTTACCGCGCGTGCCGTGATCGTCAAATTGGCGGCAGACAGCATTTCAGCAGCAAGCGCGTCAAACGCATCGCTGACTTCGCTGCGTGAACCCGGTGGCCGCGTGAACAGCATCACCAGCGGGTTATCTTCTGCGCCCGGTGGGATTTCTGTATTCACCGGCGGCAGCGGCGTGGATCGCGGAGTTGGCGTGAGTGTAGGTTGAAGCGTTGGGCCGATTTCGGGACCCACACGGCGGCATGATGCCAGCGCCACCAGCATCACCAAAAGCAGTCCAACGATCAAATGATGCCTATAAACATAACGAGCGTTCATGATCGCTTCCTGAAGGGGTATACACACCCGAATAATGTCACTATCGTAAGCTATCTGCTCGTATGTTACAGGCGATCTCGTGCCGCGACAAAAAATGATCTGCTGTTATGGCGCAGCCACCGGGATCAATTCAATCTCGCGCGCGCCCACAAATCGGTTGAACTCCGCAATCTCCACCTGTTCGTGAATCAACCCCGCCCAGCAGTTCTGCGGATTCCGCGCCTCAATGCGTGTCATTCGCACCGCGCCCCACACCACGCTGCGCGCTCCCGGCGGTAGATAGCGATACACGTTCCCAGTATCAGGATCAGTCACCGTGATCAGCGACTCTTCATCCCCCACCGCCCAACGCCAAGGATAGTCACGCGCCGCTGTCGTACAGTCGATCCCCACGCGCCACGCGCCCGCTTCTTCAAACCACGCGAACGTGCTGTCAAACTGATCCCATTCATACACCGTTCCCGGCGGTGGACCACTGGTGCGGATTGGCACATCGCTGTAATTCTCAATGGTGAGCTGAAACACCAACAGATCGCCCACTTGCATCGTGATTGTATTGAGATTCACATCTTCTGGGTTGTTTGGCGGGTCAATCAAGTCGCCAGCTCGTTCGCGCGTCGTGTAGTAGCGGTCATCCCACGCTTGCGTGGTGAAAACTACCGTCGCGCCTGTCGGCTGCGCTACGATTTGCGCTTGCGGTTTGCCCCCCTGCTCGATCCGTAGCGGCGATGTGAGTCGTATTTCCTGCCCAACCGCATCGCGCGCGTTGGCAATCAGCACATAATCGCCATCCGGCGGGGGATTAGACCCCAAATCCACGCCGCCATCGTAGTCATACGTGTGCCGTCCCGCTTGACCCGCTTCCGTTTCTTCGATGCGTTCGGGGATGTAAATCGGCTGACCACCGCTCACCGATTGAATATATACCTCCAGCACCGAATCTTTGCTCAAGAACAAATTCACCTGTGTCCTGTCGCTGATCCCGTCCTGATTCGGTGTGAATGTTGTCGGGAACACCGTGAATTCAGTGATCAACGGCAGCGGCGCGTCACCATCACGGATGATCAACGTGCCGGACTGTTCAGCAGATGATTCTCCCACTGTTGTTGGCACAGCGGTCAGCCGCCACGTATACGTTCCATCAGGGATCAAGCGGCGGCGTACTTCCCCCGCGATATTTTCCCCCTCAAGTGTGAATCCATCCACCACGCCGCTGAATGCGACACGGTAATCGCCCGGAGAACGCAGTTCATTCTCGCGGAACACATACGTTTGTCCCTGTTCATTCGTCAAGCTAAGTGTGACATTGGCGCTGCGTGACAAGCTGTAACTGAAGATGGTCACGTCCGTATCGCCGTCAGCATTCGGCGTGATCATTTCAGGTTCAAATCCTGCCGCCGTTATCAATTCCGCAGATGGCGCAACCAATGTCGATCCAACAATGATCACAAGTGCAGCGGCTGCCACTGCCGCAATGACAGCTAGCCAGATAGGTATCCGCATCGGTAGAAAAAGCCTCTTTACTGCTTCAAATCGTTTCGCTCAATAGGACAGCGAGTCTAAACGATGCGTTCCCAATCTGCCAGCGTCGAACAGGCACATAACGCGATCACATAAATTTAATGTCATGCATAATAATCGCAGGCCTGCGACACATAATGACACATCTTCGCTCATCCAAATTGCCCAATAGACGCGCAAAATAACCTTTATTGCTGTTGCTGCTGTTGTTGCTGGGCAATTTGCTGTGCGATAGAAATCCCCGGCGCGGAAATCGGCGCGGGGGGTGGGATGAACGGGGCATCCGACAAATCGAGTTCCATTTGTGCAGGCGAAAACGACGGCTCATTCATCGGCAGCGCGTCAAGCTGATGCGCGATCACGCCGTACTCAAGGCGCGTGGCAGCAGTCCCTTTATACACCCCGCGAGTTGGCGGCACATCATAATAATCCCGTCCCAACGCCACGCGAATATGCCGATCCGTCGCCGCAGTATCGTTCGTGGGGTCAAACCCCACCCACCCCAGCGATGGCATCCACACATCAACCCATGCATGAGTCGCGTCCTGTTCGCTGATGCGTACATTGTCGTTGCGGCGGTGATACAAATACCCGCTCACATACCGCGCTGGAATCCCCAAGTAACGCAGTATCGCAAGCATCGTATGAGCATAATCCTGACACACTCCTTTGCCTGTTTCCAACAGGTGATCAATGGGCGAATCGACCTGTGTCGCTTTAGGCGTGTACTCAAAATGCTCATGGATGAAGTGGTTAATCATCCACACCGTCGCCAGCGGATCAGCGCATCGGGTGAGATTCTGCGTCGTCATATAAGCGCGCAGCAGGGGGGTCATTTCGGTAAAATGACCGGGCAGCAGCATGTCATAGAGTTCCGCGCTTCCCGTCATCGCTTCAAGTTCGTCCCACGCGCTTTCCGGCAAAGAGAGCGGCACAGTCGCGGGCATATGCGTTTCCACAAGCGATTCGGCAATCACCGTCAAACGGTCATGCGAACCGGGAATGTTGAACGTATGCACCGTATTGCCAAGATAGTCTTTATACGACCCCAAATCGGCTTTAGGATCGAGCCGCACGTTAAAGCTAAAACACTGCTGTCCACCTTGGATGCTGCCGCGCGCGCTCATTTCGTCGCGCGGGCGCATTCGCAGTTCCATCACGCTTTCACGGATGGGCTCACTGTAGCGATAGGCGGTTGTATGGATAATCGAGTAGTACACGATGAATGGCTTACCTATGATGATGCGGTTTAGCTTTACCCGCTACGCTGATGCTTCTATGGTATAGGTGATATACGTTTCGTACAGTGCCATGTGGATGAGATCGCATTGGTGCTGTATGTCAAATAGATACCGGTGCAAATCGCCCGACAGCACATCGTCCACCAAATCGAAACTCAACGACGATTGTAAGCGCCCCGCCACCCGCTGCAAACGATTGTTCGTCCCGCGTCCACTCTTGACGGCAATATCTTCGAGTGCTTGACACACCTGCTTGATACAAAACCGAATCGTATGCGGAAAATCGGCGTTGAACAATAAGAATTCAACGATCCAGTTAGGCTGCATATCGGCGTGATACACCTTACAGTAAGCCTCAAACGATGTGACCGATTTCAGCAGACCAATCCGCTGCAAATATGTCCCGCCCGCTTCATTGTCGATGAGCAGCGCGTTAAAGTTTACATCCAGCAAACGCGCAATCGACGCAGCGCGTTCGATATACCGTCCAAGCTGAATGAACTGCCAGCCCTCATCGCGGTTCATCGTCGCGTCAGTGATTCCCTGAAAGAGATGCGATCCTTCCCGCACCATGCGAAAGAACTCATGCGGCTGATGCTCCCAGATTTCCGGCATCGTCGCGCACTTCATATCGAGATACAGTCGGTTGATTTGCATCCACATTTCACTGCTGATCTGTTCGCGCACCTGCCGCGCGTTCTCACGGGCAGCGGCGATCACCATCACAATCGACTTAGGGTTATTCGTGTCAAACGTCAGGTAATCCGTCAGTCTGTAGTCATCGTCGAGAACGTTGTTACTGCCCGCAGCAGTCTGCCACATACTCATCATCAAGCGTTCGCGGTTTTCGCGGACGGACATCCCCTGTGATTGATCGAGTCCTAAATTCAAATGCACATCAAGCATTCGCGCGGTGTGTTCGGCGCGTTCGAGATAACGGCTTAACCAGTACAGACTGTCAGCGACCCGTGAGAGCATCCTAACCGTTCCCTCTACTCGTACAAGACCCACGTATCTTTACTGCCACCGCCTTGCGATGAATTGACCACCAGCGACCCACGCCGCAGCGCCACGCGAGTCAATCCGCCGGGAACAATTGTGACGTTATCCCCAGAGAGGATATACGGACGCAGATCAACATGCCGCGATTCAATTTGTCCTTCGACGAAACACGGGGCGCGCGAAAGCTGAATCGTCGGTTGGGCGATGTAATTGCGCGGGTTGGCGTTAATCGCATCGCGGAAGTTGTTCCGTTCTTCTTGTGTGCTGTGCGGTCCAATCAACATGCCGTAACCGCCGCTTTCACCCACAGCTTTCACCACGAGCTTATCGAGATTGGCGATCACGTACTTACGGTGCGTATCATCCATGCACAGGTACGTATCTATGTTGGGCAGGATCGGGTCTTCGTTCAAATAGTATTTGATGATCTTCGGGACATAGTAGTAAACGGCTTTATCATCGGCTACCCCTGTGCCGATAGCATTGGCAAGCGCCACATTCCCCGCGCGATATGCATTGAACAATCCCGGCACACCAAGCATTGAATCACCCCGAAATGCCAGCGGATCGATAAAATCATCATCAATGCGCCGATAAATCACATCAACGCGCCGTAAGCCCGCTGTCGTCCGCATATACACGACATGGTTATGAACCAGCAGGTCACGCCCTTCGACCAGTTCAAGCCCCATCAGGCGGGCGAGAAACGTGTGCTCAAAATACGCGGAGTTATACACACCGGGAGTCAGCAGCACGATTGTCGGGTTGGGGTTGTGTGGCGGTGCAAGATGCCGGAGTGTATTTAGTAAGGCTTGCCCGTAGTAATCAATTGGGCGCACGCCGTAATTGGCGAACATATGCGGAAACACCCGCTTCATCACCTGACGGTTAGCAAGCATGTAGCTCACACCACTTGGCACGCGCAAATTATCTTCCAGCACCGCGAAACGCCCATCTGCCATGCGAATCAAGTCCGTGCCGCACACAGAAACATAAATATTGCGCGGCACATCGACATTCCGCATTTCACGGCGAAAGTGTTTGCTGCTGTAAATCAGGTCATACGGCACAACCCGATCACTGATGATCTTGCCGCCGTGATAAATGTCATGCAAAAACAGATTCAGCGCATTGATTCGCTGCTGAAGTCCTTTTTCGATGGTTGACCATTCTACGCTGGTAATGATGCGCGGCAGCAGGTCATAAGGAAAGATTTTCTCCGTGCCTTCTTCATGACCGTATACCGTAAACGTGATGCCTTGATGCAAAAATGACAGATCGGCAGCTTGTTGACGATAACCAAGTTCTTCTTGTGTCAAATCTAGCAGGCGATCATGCAGAGCGCGATAGTGTTCACGCGGGCTGGCGTTGTCGGTGAACATTTCGTCATAACAGCCGCTTTCAAGCGCATAGTTAGCGAAAGGCGGGGAAAAGGTATGAGGCGATGCGGTCATGGTGACTGTTCCGGGACAGACAATTTTGCCAGAATTCTAGTCGATGCTTGATTGTCTCTGTTTAGGCAATTTCGTACAAATTGCTCTACGGCGGGTTGGTTAAATTAACCGCTTCGCCGTATGGCGGCTGCGCTGGAACGGGCAAGCGCACCGATTCCGGGTCATCACACGCCGCTTGATTCACGCCGTAGCGGGTGATGCTTAGGTCAGAATCACTAATCGTTTCCGCACAAGCGATAAATCGCTCATCAAGCAAACGAACATAATCGACAAAGTTATCATCACCGCGTATTTGCGGCACCACCAACCAGAAGGCGGTTTCATCGTGCATCACCAAATCCATCTGTGCGCGCGCGAATTCTAAATCGACGGGATCATATTCATCGATAAAAGACACGTAGCGCACTCCTAACTCGCTAAAGTAGTAATCTGCACTGCTGATTCCCATTTTCGTCGGCTCAACCGCAGCAGCACGGCCCGTGAACGTCACGACGGTATCCCCCGGAGAAACATAACGTGGCAGCACCGTCAAATAGATGTGATACGGCGTATGCAAGTCCTGCTGTTTAAGTCCGGTGGTGTAATAGATGTTGAGAAAGTTTTTATTCCGCGCATACAAGCCCATGCCGACCCAGAGAATTAGCATCACGACAGTAAGGGTGACCTGCTTCCATCGTATACGATGAAGCACGCGCCACTTATCCAACCAGTCGAATCCCACAGCGATCATGAGAATACTCGCGGGAAACAGCACGATAAAATATCGTGAACGGCTGGTCGAAACCAGCGGATCGATGGTGTGGAAGACAAAGAACGCAAGCGCTGTGCCGCCCCATATCACGACGAGTTTACGCACGGAAATCGACTGAAGAACCGCGCCCGCTGCGCTCAATACTGCAGTTCCCAACAGCAGCAGACCGCCGTTGCTCAACATAGAAGCATACGCCAGCATCGCCCCATTCATGTTGAGCGGGTTATCCAATACGCTGCGAACGTTTTGACCGTGAATCATCACGTCGAGCCACGGCAAAAACGCCACCCCAACCAACAGCATCACGCCTGTGACTTTCCACCAACGACGATCTTTTTTCACGACCAACAGGTGATAAGCGCCCATACCAACGAACGCGAATATCGCCAGATAGCTCAAATACAAGGCTGCGGCGCTGCCGATGAACAGCGCGACCCATACCCCCAAGCCGGGTTCTCGCTTACGCTTGACGATATACAAATACTGCCCCAACACGAACGCCAATGTCATCACCAGCGGCGCATACATGCGAACCGCGTGCAGCATGTCGATGAATGGGAAACTCGCCCCGGCGATGACCGCTGCAATCAGCCCGACACGACGAGAAACTGCTTGCGTACCTAATCTATACATCATTGGCACAAACAGCACGCCGAGAAATAACGCCAGTGTCCGCAAAATTGCGGGGTTTGAAACACAGATTAAGCGATAGTACAGATTGAGGACAACGAAGTAACCGGGAGAATGCTGCGGACTCCAATGCGCCACCGATTGAAGAGTATCCACGATACTATAATCCGGCTGGCTTGGAAGCGCGCCGATGTGCCCAAGCGACAGCACTTCGCCATCGAAATACAGGGGATCGTTGTTGAGTCCGTATGACCCCCAAAAGAATGCGAAGAGAGTCATGGCGACGATCACGGCATAATGCAAGCGTGGAACACGGGACACAGCAGACAGGGTTGTTTCTGAAGTCATCTTAACGACACCAATGGGTTAAATCGCGGTCAAGCAGGGCGCTCAAACGTTCCATTTCGGGTAAGAACAACTTCTGCAAGCGGGTGCGTGTCTCCGGCAGCATCTCCGGGCGACGTTCGTAGCGGGTATAAGCACTCGTCACAGGGTTGAGCATACGCTCACGAATCGACATAGGCAGCCATTTCGCTGTCACCGCGAGATACGTCAGACGGTCTTTAAGCAGCATAGGGGAAATACCAAGCGCCATTAATGCCTTTTGCGCGGCGGGATTACGCACTTCTTTATTGGCATTCACCACATCAAACGGCGTAGTGAATGTCGGATTAACGCCGAGAAATTCTAATGTCTTGCGATATTCCCCTGCCGTATCACGCTTGAAATCGTCGTAGATAATCACGCGCACATATTCCCGCCCAAAAGCATCAAAATAGCGGCTGACCATATCCGTATATTGGCAGATGGCGGTGAAGAACAATCCATGTCGTGTATGTGAAAGGCGTGGAATCTGCCGCCCCTGCCAGCGTTCCGCTTCAGCATCGAGCGCCGCTTCAAACGTGGGCAGCACTTCGTTACCCGTATAGCGCGATTGGTAAAACATCGAATAGCTCACTTCAAGCGGCGAACGCAGCATAATGATGATGCGCGCATCGGGCGCAAACTGCTTGATTTCTCCCGCTGCGCTTTTTGAGTACAAATACCACACCGACGATTCACCGCGCCAACGTTCGTCGCGGGCATCGGCAAACAGGCGCAGATACTTATCCGTTTTCCCTCGAAACTGCTCCATGCGCGCGCCGATCAAATCAGCGCCGAAGTAATGCGGCTCTTTGTACGTGCTCATGAAAATATCAGGGTGCGCGGCGAGATATTGGTGCATCGCCGTTGTGCCGCTTTTCGCCGCCCCAACGATGAACAAATTTGGGCGTTTGTTCATGGATGATTATGCTTTATCAGACAATGGCGCGCGGCGATAAATCCGCGCGGTGTTGCGGTAGATATTTTTTACCGCAATGTCCCCACGCTGCACCAGCGAAATGATCATCTCCGCAAGCAACCCTAACGTGAAAAACTGCCCACCCATCAACATCAGCAGCACACCGAGAATCAACGCGGGACGATCACCAATGGGCCGCACGCCTGCAAGCCATTCCAGCGAAAGCGTCAAATTGATGAGAAAACCAATCGCAAGCATCATCAAGCCCGTCACGCCAAAAACATGCATCGGGCGGCGACCATACCGATAAATGAACACAATCGTCAGCGCGTCGATAAAGCCGCGCACAATGCGTCCTGCCCCGAACCGTGACCGACCATGTTGGCGCGGGTGATGCACGACCGGGACTTCATCGACACGAAAACCAGCGAAATGAGCCATCAACGCCATATAACGATACATTTCGCCGTGAAAATAAAAATGTTCGATAGTTTCTGGTCGAAAGGCTTTGAACAAACTGTTGATGTCGTGCAGCTTCACGCCAGTGAGCATCCCAACATAGAGATTCCCCAACCGCGATTGCAGCCGCTTGACCAAAGGATCGCGGCGGTCACGTTTCCAACTGCACACGAGATCGTATCCCTTATTCAGCTTATCCAGCAGCAGCGTAATGTCTTCCGGCACAACCTGCAAATCAGTATCCATGGTCACAATCATCGCGCCGCGTGCGAGATGCAGCCCGACATTGAGCGCCTGTCCCACCCCAAAATTGCGCCGCTGTGCCACGACAATCACGCGGGGATCGCGCTCATGCAGTTCGAGCAGCACTTTGAGTGTATCATCCGTGCTGCCATCATCCACAAAAATAAACTCGGCGTTCCAACCCTGTCCATCGACAACCGCGCACAGTCGTTCATATAAGGGGCGTATGGTCTCGCGTTCATTGTAAATCGGTAGCACAATCGACAAATCGAGAGGGTATGGCTCATTTCCCGCGATTAGTGAGGGTTGCATCTGAGTCTGCGAGTACAGATCGATCATTTCGGTTGTTGATCCATGTCAAAATGCCCGTGCCAATCACATGCACGACTTCCGCGAGTGACCACCACACACGCGCCAGCACAGCCAGCGATAGGGCGAATTCTGCCCCCAGCATTGGCGTGAGCACCAACGTCAATACAGCTTCTCGTGCGCCTAAACCTGCGGGCGCGAAAAATGTCAAAAATCCTATCGTCCACGCGGCGGCATAACCATAAACAGCGGGCAAAATGCCAATATCTCCCGCATCCATTGATACCAGCAGCAGATAAAAGCCAATACCCGTAATGATCCACATTATGAACGAATAGATCAATAGGCGCGTGACCAATATCCAGCGGCGGCTTTCTAGCGCGATAACAGCCGCGTGCAGTTTCGCCGTGCCAGGAAGTTTAAAGCGAACGAATACACTCCAGAACGCGGGCAGCAAAGACAGCGCCATCCCAGCGCCTAATGCCAACGATCCGCCCGTGATCACCAACCGCCATCCGGCATCGTCTATCGCGCTGATACTGCCAATACCTAAGATCAACCCGACAAACACCACCGCCCATAATTCCCAAGTCACGGCGGCGCTGGCAATCAAAACCGGCATCCCATGTCGCAAATATTGTGCAGCTTTTGCGGCGAACATCCACACACCGCCGGGAATATATTTGGCGATTTGCCCCATCACCCAGTAACGGTGCGATTCAACGCGGCTGATCGGGTATCCCAGTGTTCGCGCGCTGACATAGCCCAACTGCGACCTTGCCGCGTGACCAATCACCAGCACCAGCAGCGCGGCGGCGAAAATTCGTCCATCAAGCTGTTGATAGGCGCGGTTTAACCCATCCAAGCCGCCCAACTGAATCGAATAGGCGACAAAAAAGATCAGCGCGATGAGCCAACCGAAAATATTCAGCGCAGAGCGTAGGCGTAATATCATGATTCTTTACGTTCGCAAGTGAAACCGCTATTGTTTCCAAGTCATATTAAAAAGCAACCTGAAAAGTTGCCATGCAAAACTGTGTCGCCTTCACGATTTACCCCCATGAGCGCCTAGAGTACAATGAAAGTTTATCGTTATGGGTTGCAAGGACACCACGTTGACTGATCCTACAGGCGCAAATGAATTTTATTCCGTCCCAAATGCCGAACCCGATGCCGATGGGACTTTCGTGCGCGCAGTGCTGCCGCTGCGTGGCATGGTGATCTACCCTAACGTGGTTTCGCCCGTGCCATTAGTCAGCGCGCAAGCGCGTGCCGCAGTCGAAGGGGCGGTGAAAGGCGATTCGCATCGCCAAACCGTGATCGGCTTGGCGCAGCGCGATCCGTCGAAAGAGAAGATCAAACCCTCCGACCTCTACAAAGTCGGTGTCGAAATTGCGATGGGGCGCACGCTGCGTCTGCCCGACGATTCATTGAATGTACTGGCGCAAGGACGGCGGCGCGTCAAAGTCGTCGAATTCGTCCAAACCGAGCCGTATTTGCTGGCAAAGGTCAAAGTGCTGACCGAAACCAGCGAAGATACCCCCGCCAGCGAAGCGATGATGGAAGCCGTCTTGAGCATGTTCCAGCGCACGGTTGAAATGAACGACATCATCCCCGAAGAGGTGTTGGTATACGCGCTCAATGCCGATAAACCGGGCTGGTTGGCGGATTTAGTCGCTTCGACTCTGGCGCTTCCCTTTGAAGAACGCCAAGCCCTTCTTGAAATCACCGATGGCGACAAGCGCCTAAAGCGAGTCGCAACGCTGCTCAGCCAAGAACTCAATGTGTTGGAACTCAAAGATGAGATCACCAACCAGTTGCAGCATGAGATGGATAAAACCCAGCGCGAAATTTATCTGCGCGAACAAATGCGCGTGATTCAAACCGAACTGGGCGAAGAAGATTTCTTCCAGCAAGAATTGGAAGAAGTGCGCCAGCAAATCGCCAAAGCAGAACTCCCGCCAGAAATTCACGAAAAGGCGATGAAAGAATATTCACGGCTGGCGATGATGACTCCCGTCGCGCCAGAAGTCAGCATGGTTCGCACTTATATCGACTGGCTGACCGCGCTCCCGTGGTCAACCGCCACCGAAGACAAACTTGATGTGAAGCAGGCGCAAGAAGTCCTTGATCGCGAACATTATGGCTTGCCGAAGATCAAAGACCGCATCCTTGAATACATCGCCGTTCGTAAACTGCTCCAAGACAAAGAGAAATCCGCCGCTGCCAGCCCAATTCTATGCTTTGTCGGTCCACCGGGAACTGGAAAAACATCGCTTGGCAAGAGTATCGCGGCGGCGTTGGGGCGTAACTTCGTGCGTGTCAGTTTGGGCGGCGTGCGCGATGAAGCCGAAATTCGCGGACACCGGCGCACCTACATTGGCGCGCTGCCGGGGCGCATCATTCAAACCATGCGCCGGGCGGGATCGGTGAATCCGGTGTTTGTTCTCGACGAAATCGACAAGCTCGGCGCGGATTTTCGCGGCGATCCGGCGGCGGCGCTGCTGGAAATTCTCGACCCCGAACAGAATAACGCCTATTCCGATCATTATCTCGATGTACCCTATGACTTATCGAAAGTCTTGTTCATCACCACGGCAAACGATCTCGATCCTCTGCCCGATGCACTGCTTGACCGCCTAGAAGTGATTGAGCTGAACGGTTATACAGAAGAAGAAAAAATCGCGATTGCGCGCCAATTCTTAATCCCGCGCCAACTTCAGGCGCACGGCTTGGAAGAAGCAAACCTGTCTTTTGAAACGCCCGCGCTGCAAGCGTTAGTGCGTGAATACACCTATGAAGCGGGGGTACGCAATCTCAACCGCGAAATTGCCAACCTAACGCGCAAAGTCGCGCGCATGATGGCGGAAAGCAAACGTTACCCAACGAAAATCCAGAAAAGCCATGTCTACAAACTGTTGGGTCCCGCACCGTTTGACGATGTACGCGCCAACGACAAAGACGCGGTTGGCGTAGCGACAGGTTTGGCGTGGACACCCAATGGCGGCGACGTGCTGACCATCGAAGCGCAGGTTTTGCCCGGCAAAGGCACACTCATGCTCACGGGTTCGCTCGGTGAAGTGATGCAGGAATCGGCGCAGGCGGCGATGAGCTACATGCGCTCCCGCGCCGAAGACCTCGACGTGCCGCATGACGACTTTGAAGATTTCGATGTGCATATCCACCTGCCCGAAGGCGCTGTTCCCAAAGACGGACCATCGGCTGGCATCACGCTGGCAATCGCCATCATTTCGGCGTTCACCGAACGTAAAGTCCGCAGCGACACAGCGATGACGGGCGAAATCACGCTGCGCGGAAAGGTGCTGCCTGTTGGCGGCATCAAAGAGAAGGTGTTAGCGGCGCGGCGCGCGCGCATCAAAAACGTCATTCTGCCCGCGCAAAACAAGAAAGACCTTGTCGAAATTCCCAAAGAAGCCTTGTCAGATTTGAACATCACTTTTGTCGAAGATATGCAGCAAGTGATGGACGCGCTTCTGCTGCCACCGCCGGAAGGCGAACTCAAACGCGATAGAATTCGCCGTGAGCGAGAAGAAAAAGATAAGGAAGACGAGAAATAGTCTCGCGGCACAGTGTCAAGGGGAGCAGCCGTCATGATCGATGATTTGTGGGGGGCAATCAAAACCGGACGCGGAGCGCAGCTTGATTGGGTGAGTGAAAACGCACCGCTCGATTCGATTGCCGCGATCCTGACAGCGATGGCGAACGCGCGCGGCGGCACGTTGGTCATCGGCGTATTGGGTCCTAACGGCACCTTGGTCGGCGTGCGAGACAGCGATAACGCTGTGGATCGCGTCCTGCAAGCCGCACTCTCAATCGAACCGCAGTTGATCATCCCTTTACCACGCCCCACTCAACTGCGTGATCGCATCGTCGTGATCGTCCATGTCCCGGCAGGACTTCCACATGTCTACGCGCTCGATGGGCGCTACTTGTTCCGTCACGGCACGGAAAATCTCGCGCTGCGCCCGCGTGAACTCCGCCGTTTGATGATCGAACGCGGCGAAGTCAGTTTTGAAACCGAGATTGCCCCCGATACCACGCTGGACGATCTCGATTGGGACAAAGTGAAAGCCTACGCCCAAATGATGGGCGCATCCAGCAGCGGATCACACGCTATAACGCACGAAACCCTTCTTCTTAAGCGCGGCTGCCTAACCCGTGAGGTTGACGGTGGCAAACTGCATCCCACTTACGCGGGGATTTTGCTGTTCGGCAAAGACCCGCAAGCCGTCATACGCGGCGCGACGATTACGGCGGTGCGCTTCGCTGGCAGCACAATGGGGGACAAGTTCACGCGCGTCGATCTCAACGGCACGCTTCCCGATCAAATTCGCAAAGCCGAAACCTTCTTGATTGACACACTTCGCAAAGGCGTGCATCTTGGCAAAAGCATGGAACGCGCCGAACAATTCGAGTATCCTTTGGAAGCAGCGCGTGAACTCATCGTAAATGCCGTCGCCCACCGCGATTACAGCATCGCTGGCGACGAAATTCGCCTGTTTATCTTTGGCGACCACATGGAAGTCACCAGTCCCGGAAAACTCCCCGGACCTGTGACGATCAACAACATCAAAGATGAACGCTTCTCGCGCAACCCGGTCATCGTGCAGGTGCTGTCGGATATGCGCTTCATCGAGCGTTTGGGCTACGGCGTGGATCGCGTCTACGATTTGATGCACGCGCAGCAGTTGCAGCCGCCGCGCTTTGAAGAAACAAGCGGTGGTTTCCGTGTTACCCTGTACAATCATCCCGAACCCGTCGTTATTACCCCACCCACACCAATTCCCATCAACGCGAACACCTTACAATATACGGGCGTGTTCAATGACGTTATCGTAAATCCGCGTCAGGAAGTGGCGCTCACCTACTTGACCAATGGCAATCACCGCATCACCAACAGTGATTTGCAATCTATGTGCCCGGACGTTCACGCGGAAACAATCCGCCGTGACCTTGCCGACCTTGTGACGAAAAAGCTGCTCAAAAAGATTGGCGAAAAACGTGGCTCATACTACATCCTTAACCCACACGCTGCCAAACCAAAGGCGTAGGGTGATCGTCAGACTGTGAGACTTGCCGTTCAATTGCCCAAACCGGCAAATCAACCTATCATGTTCAATTACAGATGTTAAAACAGATAGGGCGCGCAACCTATGAACAAACGTATTTTCCCGGTCCTGTTGACGATGATCGTCATAGCGGCATTCGCGCTGGCGGGTTCAACGTTTGCCGCAGCGGTCATAGGGGATGAACAAAACATATCGGCGATGTCCAATTCGCCTATCTCGAATCCGATCAGCCTTCCTGCCGCACAGTTCGGCGGAAATCAATGTTCGGCGCTCGTTACCGAAGCATTGGAGCGTGTGGGCGAAGCGTGCGACTCGTTAGGGCGAAACGAAGCCTGTTACGGGAATCAGCGCGTCGATGCGCGTTTCCGTTCTGTCGAACAAATTGTGCCTTTCATCAGCAGTGGCGATATTGCCCCCCTGGAAGCGTTCCAACGCATCACAACTACCCCGTTCAGCGATTTGATGGGCATCTGGGGCATCGCCGTGATCAAAGCGCAGGCGAACCTGCCCGACTCGCTGCCCGGTCAAAATGTGACGATGGTGCTGTACGGCGAAGCTGAAGTCGATAACCCCACAGCCGACATGCGCGCTGTTACCGTTCGCACGCGCATTGGCGGGCTTGCATGTGAAGAACTGCCCGAAAGCGGCGTGCTGATTCAATCGCCGCGCGGTGAACGCATCGAAATGACCCTTAATGGCGTAGACGTGAGCTTAGGTTCTACGATGCACGTCACCGCAAGTCAAAACGACGACATGATCCTTTCGCTGTTGGAAGGCAGTGCCACCATCACATCGATGGGAGAAACCCGCATCCTCATCCCCGGCGCGGAAGTGTGGGTCGGCATGGGCGGTGAAGATGGACTCACCGCGAACACTGAACCTTCGGAACTGCGCCCTTTCGACAGCGAAGAAATGGCACGCCTGCCGCTTGGTCTGCTCGATGAAGCGGTCATCGTCCCCGATCCTATTCCCGGTGATCGCAGTCAAGAGCCGTTCGCGCGAGCGACACCAACCATTTCAGGGGCAGGCGGAACATGTACGCCACGCGCCGATTGGTTCGCCTACCGCGTGCAGCCGGGTGATACGTTCAGCGGTATTTCAGCGCGCGCCAACATCTCAATCCCCGATCTGGTGGCAGCAAACTGTCTCGCCGACACATCCCGCCTAGTCGTGGGATGGATACTGCGCGTCCCGCGTCAAATTTCGGGACCCCCCGCGTCAGGTGGCAGCGCAACCAGCGTCCCCGTCGATCCCGGCACAACTGTTCCGGGACGCACGCCGATTGGTAACACGTACATCACGCTCACGGCGAATCCAGCCACCGTATCGCTAAATTATCCCTGCACTGTCCTATCTTGGGCGATCACAGCTGATAACCCGAATTACACGGCTACGTTGAACGGCATGGGTATAGGCGCGACAGGTTCGATGACTCAATGCCCGACGGCGACAACTACCTATACACTCACGTTAGCATATGCCAGCGGTGAAACCCGCAGCGCCTCAATCATCGTGACCTACGAAACCTACGTTGACGATATTCGCTAAGCATTCCTCATCGAACATAGGGCGGTTTCATCCACTGCCGCCCTACGTTTCTCCCACGTTTGATGCTGCTCATAGAATCACAACACAGTTTGTGGTAACGTTGCGCGCCTATCTGTAGTGCAGTGATTGATAGGAACTTATGCGCGAGACTCATGTAGGTTTACCCCGTCAACTGCGATGGGCGCGAATCGCTGGATTGCTGCTTTCACTGGCAATCTTGAGCGCATCATGCAGCATGGTGGCGCAAGAACCGACTCCCACACCGACGGATTCCCCGACTGCAACGCTGCCGGACACGGATACGCCAACCGCGACGGATACAGCGACCCTTTTACTAACCGACACTCCGACAGAAACACCAACCGATACTGCCTCTCCAACCGACACAAGCACACCGACAGACACCGCCGCGCCTACGCGCCCGCCCGATCCTACAGTGGCGTTTACTTATGACAACTGGGAACGCACGCAAGCGCCCGACAATATTCTGAACCAGCTTGCCAATCCCCTAATCGCCTATATCAACTTCAACAACCGGGAAGGCACAGCAGGAACACCTCGCCCGGTAAACGATACCTTAATCTTGTATTATGCATCCCCTACCGCGCCTAACGCCCGCATCCCCATCTTTGAAGTCACGGGCGAAACAGGCGACGATATTTTCATTTCGCCATCGGGTGACAGCATCGCCTATATGCGCCCCGGCGGTGGATCGCTCACAGCGGGCTTATACATCATCGACTTACAAATCGGTATCAACGGGCGTGTACTGCCCATCTCCTCACTGGTGCAGCGCGGGATTTACAGCGCCCCAAGTTGGTCACCGGACGGCGCGCGGCTGGCAATCGCCGTTGCAACGGGATACGACATCGACATTTTTACCGTCGGGCGTGACGGGTCAAACCCTATGAATATGACGCGCACCGGCAGCTACGATTTTTGGCCCAGCTTTTCGCCCGATGGTCGCTACCTGCTGTTCGTCAGTGACCGTCTGACCTGCCCAAGCTGGATTCCGGCTGAACCAAACACCTGTGATGGCACGGACACGCCCCCCCCGTTTGGCGGCAGCATCTTCGTGCTTGACCTCGCTAGCAGTCAGGTGACACAAGTGTCTAACCAGTTTGTGACCGAACCGCCCCGCTGGTTGAACGCACGCCAAATCGCATTCGCGGTGGGCGATCCCACCTTTGGCGATCCCACTCGCGCACTTTGGATCGCGGACATTGTCACAGGGAACGCGCAGCAGGTACGCAGTCAAGGCGCGGGCGATGACGCGATCAAACTCTCGGAAGCATGGGCAAGCGGAGGGCGAACACTTCTTTATCAAGCGGCAACCGCAAGCAGCACCGAAATCGTTATGATGGGCGTAGATGGCAGCGTGGTCGGGCGGCGCGGCGATTTCGTTTTTCCACGCTATGGCATGACTGCCGCATGGTCACCCGATGGATCGCGCGTGGCAATTGGCGGCTCGAACGGTCAATGCCCTTATGGCCCGATAGTGTTGGATTCAAATTTTAATCTAATCGCGCAGGCGAACCCGCCGCCGAGCATGTGCGATCCTGCCTTTTCACCGGATGGACGCTATCTCGCCTTCAATGGGGTAAATCCACGCATTGACGGGCGCGTAGACGTGTATATCGCCAATAACAATGGCTTCGGCGCTGCCAGCATGACGGGATCATTACGCGGGCAAACACGCTTCATTGGTTGGGTGGGGGGACGATAAACCTCACCCCATCTCCCATGCAGAATATGTCACATCTTGTATTGTAGACTATAAAAACTGAGAGAAGATGTGTCCACACATGTCCGTTTTTGCAATGAAAGTGACGTATCTCCTATATTGCTTTATCATAATAATTTTGTGGGGGTTATGTTTAGTCATGTGCATAAAAAATCGCGAGACTGCGCCCCTATTGGTCAATCTCCGTGTTATCTTATTGGAAATTCGCCAACACACTTTAAAGGGACAACAGCATGACTGCTCCTCTTGCCGATAAAATCGCCGTCGTGACCGGTGCCAGCCGCGGAATCGGGCGCGGAATCGCGCTCGAACTTGCGGCGCGTGGCGCAACGGTGGTGATCAATTACAACGCCAGCGCCGATGCCGCCAACGAAGTCGTTAGTCAAATTGAGGCGAACGGCGGCAAAGCGATGGCGTTCAAAGCCGATGTCAGCAAAGAAGATGACGCGAACGCGCTCATCAAAGCCGCTGTCGATACCTATGGCAAACTCGATATTCTCGTCAACAACGCCGGCACAACCCGCGACAACGTCATCATGATGATGGGCGCGGACGATTTCGATACTGTTATCGAGACCAACCTTCGCAGCACATGGCTCTGTTCAAAAGCCGCCGTGCGTTCGATGATGCGAAAACGCTACGGGCGCATCATCAATATCACCAGCGTCAGTGGGATTATGGGCAACGCGGGGCAAACCAATTACAGTGCGAGCAAAGCGGGGATCATCGGCTTCACCAAGGCGCTGGCGCGTGAAGTCGCGGCGCGCAGCATCACCGTCAACGCCGTCGCGCCCGGTTTCGTGCTGACCGATTTGACCAGCGGCTTGCCGGAAGAACTCACCAAGAAGCTCAACGAGAATATCCCGTTGGGGCGTTGGGGCACTATCGAAGATGTTGCCAAAGCAACCGCGTTTCTTGCGTCCGACGAAGCCGCGTACATCACCGGGCATGTGCTGACGGTTGATGGCGGGCTGGCGATGTAAGAGACCATCTGAAAAGACGGTAACTCCCTCGTAGTGACGCGCAGAAGCGCGTCCGTTAGAAAGGACATTTATGCCCACGATTTTCAGCAAGATTATCGCGCGCGAAATTCCGTCCGAAATCGTGTATCAAGATGACCGCGTGACTGCGTTTAAGGACATTAATCCGCTTGCGCCTGTGCATATTTTGATCGTCCCTAACAAAGAAATCCCCACAGTGGACGACGTAACGCCGGAAGACGAGGGCGTACTCGGTCACCTGTTCATCGTGGCGCGGCAGGTTGCCCGCGATCTAGGCATTTCAGAAAGCGGCTACCGCTTGATCGTCAACTGCAAGAGCGATGGCGGTCAGGAAGTGTTCCACCTACACATGCATCTGCTTGGCGGACGCAAATTGGGGCGTATGCTGCCAAAAAGCGAATAATCCCAAAATAAGCAGCGCAGAGATGAACAACCATCTCTGCGCCAACACTCATCCAAAACCTAAATCATCCCGTTTACTAACACCTCAATACTTCCTCAACTTTTACGTGAAGTATTTCGGACATCAAAGGACATGGACGACAATACTACGTCGTCTTGACAATGCTTCGCCCCTCCCCTAACCCCCTTTTCAAAATCTCTCATCACCGGGACACCACAATGGATTTTGCAGGGGCTTGGCGCGCCAAGCCCGTTTTGTTCATTATCCTTTATGGAGTTGCTTCTGCGGTGGGTTCAGCAGCAGGTTCTTCTGTCACCTCGACAACAGGTTCGGCAGTCGCTTCGGCTGTTGCTTCAGCAGTCGCTTCCGCTGCATTACGCGCTTGCACCGCTTGGATACGTTCATCAAGCTCGGCGAGAATGTCAATCGGGTCGGTCAGAGGAACTCCCTCATCGTTCAAAGGCACAACACCGTTGATCGTGATCGTCGGCGTACCCGTGAAGTTGGTCAGCGTGCGCGATTGGTTCTGCGCGCGCGTGAGTATCTCACTGGCGCTGTTTCCCGCCGCGCACCCATTGAACGCCCCAACGTCCAAACCTAATTCACGCACTGCTGTCAGAATGCGGTTGTTGGTGAAGGACTGGTTGCCATAAATGGGTGTCCAGCTAAACAGCGTGTCGTGCATCTGCCAGAACTGATTTTGTTCTGCCGCGCACACCGCCGCAACTGCCGCGCCGCGCCCATTGGTGATGCTTCCCGTCCCACTCAAAGGCACAAATGTCACGCTGATGCTGCCCTCACGCACGCGCTCGATCAGGTCACTCATTGAATCTTCGTGGAACACTTGGCACGCGGGGCAGTCGAAGCTCGAATACAACCCCACCTGAATCGGCGCGCGTGGGTCGCCCAACCGCGGATACCCATCTTCGGTGCGGCTTTGGCTCAAACCTTCATAGCGTGCCGCCGTTACGGGGATCGGCGCTTCGGCGGGCGCGTTGACCACCAGCACTGCCAGCACGATCAAGCCGATGACGACTGCCGCAGAAATCGCCGCAATCGTGATTTGCTGACGGCGGCGCTGCTGCTGTCGTTCCTGAATACGTTCAACGGAACGGCTTCGCGTGCCTTCGCCGCTGCTGGCAGTCGAAATCGCCGACCCGCTGGAAGATTCTTTGGCTGCGCGTTTCGCTTTTGCGCGGGCAATACTCGCGGCACGCGATTCGCCTTGTGGCGCGCTTCCACCACTCTTGGCGGCGCGTTCCTGATTCGCACGTTCGGTGCGGCTCGGTTTTTGTTCACGATCACTTGGCATTACTTAAACCCTTCATTCAAATTCAGCCAGACTCAGCGATTGTAGGTACGTTGAAAGATTGCCCATTGTTGCAGCCTTAGCCGCATAAGTCTACTTGCCTTGAGGCGTGTTGTAAAACGTGTGCATGTTCCCGTTTCAACACGCGAATGGTCATCGTTTTTGCCAGCGCATCCGCCAACTTTCCAGATACCCCTTGAAGCCGGACAACGGGCGCGGGATTGCATCGAAGATCACCGGAAACTTGACGAGTTTGCTCGGTTTGGGCGGCGTGGGCGGCGCATCGACAGGCAGATCAAGCGGCGCATCCGGTGGGAGTTCGGGTATCCACAAGCCTTTCGGCTTTTCGGTGAGCATACGCGATTGGGGTGTCAACCCCGATCCGTTGATATGGGTGGCGATCAACCCGTGTTCGATGAGTTCGCGCGTCTGCACGCCAATTTGATACACATCGCTGTCCGTAACAGGGCGATAGCACACGCTTTGCAGCCGATCATCCGCGCCAAACATCAGCGTCAGCCCGCCGAACGCATCAACATGCGAACCGTCGAACTGTTTGTACTGCTTGCCCTTCAACGTGATGCGGCGATGTGAGAAAAACGTGAGATAAGCTGTGCCAGATGCATTGCGATAAGCCGCCAGTGGAGTTAGGTCGCTTTCAGCAGGCAGTTTGAGCGCAGGTATCACCTCGGTCTCAAGAAAACGCGCCGCCGCAAGCGCCGAATTAATCGCTTCTGGTAAGCGTAAATCCGGCAGCGCTTCGAGATATGCGATATGGGCATCCGCGTCGGCGCGAGAAAGAATGCCGCGCGCATCGAACACCTGCTTAAGGATATCCAGCGTATCGGCATGATGGACACGCGCCGCCGCCAAAAACGCGCGCGCCATATCGCTGAAATCGAGTTCGCCTACAGGCGCGCACTCGATGGCACACATAAGCATCGTGCCCACCATATCACGCGAACGGTGCAAGGCGATGCGTTCCGGCATCGACGTTTTAAGATGCTCGAATACGCCTACGAGAACGTCATAGAACGCGCCTGTAAATAGACGCGAATAGTTGTGACTTTCGCGCGCGAGTTCCAAATCGTAATTCGTGGCTCGGTATGGTAGTTGATCGAACGGTGCGGATTTGAAATCATTGATACAGTTGCGAAGATACATCGTGTGTTCATGTACATGTGTTTCAAAGGCTTCGCTTTGTTTGGCGGCAAAACCAATGTGATCGGCAATCGACGCGATGAAGTTGTTTAGGCGTAAATTGCCCTGTGTCCACGACAAAAGCCGCTGTACCAATGAATCGTCATGCAAGGCGACCAACACAGCGGTCATATCGCCAAAACTCTCGTGGAATCCTTGCGCGCCCAAGCCAAAGGATTCGTTGTACAAGTCACGAACACCATCGAGTACCGCGTGCGCGGTTTCATGGCTGACAATATCGGCGCTTTGGGCGGCGCGGAACGGTGTACCGTTGTGTTCTACGCCAAAAAAGCCGAGCAGGCGATCACTCTCGCTGTAGAAGGCATTTACGCCGCTTCCCGCATGAGGATCAATATCGACGCGCGGCGCTGGAAAAGACCACGGCAGTTCGCGGCGGGCGTAACGTTCATACATGCGAAGCGTGAAAGTCGCGTAATAAAAAGCGTTGACCTGATCGAATTCGGGCGTGCCGGGCCAGTACAAATAATTGCCTTCTTCATCAGGCTGTGCAGGTTGACTTTCACTATCACGCAGGCGAAAGCGCGCGTTGATGAGTTCGGGGCGAATGTCGCTGGCGGACATCAACCGCACTTCCGGTTCGCTCACGAACGGGTCTTGCGGATACACGACCACGCGCACATCGGCGGTGCTTTCTTCAGGCTGTGGTTCATGATGCAGCGTGAACGAACTCATGGCACGATTGGCGATTAACGCGGGAATGTTTGAAAGCGTATGTTCTTGCAGCCGTCGCAAACGGCTAAAGGCGGAACGATTATCATCGGTCATGATTGAGCCTCGTTTTCTCCGCGCCGCCAACCCAAAATGGAGCGCAGTCCGTCTAGCATATGCGATTAAATTGATCTGACAAATCCCAGTTTTTTGGGTAGAATAGCCATATTCAACGACAAAAAATGCCAAGTACATTCAAGCACATAATTGCCTCACTTCTGTCTATCCCTTGAGATGGATTGATCATCACTGCCTCGATGATCCGAAACAAAGGTAAACCAATCTATGAGTACTCGTGTAAACACGTTTGGCGCACGCGCAACTTTCGACACTGGCAGCGGCGAAGCAGTCATCTACCGCCTTAACCGCCTCATCGAAAGCGGTGTCGGTCATGTTGAAACACTGCCGTTCAGCATCAAGATTTTGCTGGAAAACGCGCTCCGCAATCTCGACAATTTTGAGGTGTCGGAAGCCGATGTTCACGCGCTGGCAAATTGGAACGCGCCCGCCCCGGCGGAAGTAGAAATTCCCTTCAAGCCCGCGCGCGTGGTACTTCAAGATTTCACGGGTGTTCCCGTTGTCGTTGATCTTGCGGCGCTGCGGAGCGCGATGCAGCGAGCCAATGGCGACCCGAAGAAGATTAACCCGATTGTGCCAGTTGATTTGGTCATCGACCATTCGGTACAGGTGGATTACTTCGGGCGTTCCGATGCACTGCTCTTGAACGCATCAGTCGAATTTGAGCGCAACCGCGAACGTTATGAGTTTCTGCATTGGGGTCAAAAGGCGCTGAACAACTTCCGCGCTGTTCCCCCTGCAACGGGCATCGTGCATCAGGTCAATCTGGAATATCTCGCCAAAGTCGTACAGGTCTTTGAAGTCGATGGTGTAAAGGAAGCCATGCCGGATACGCTCGTCGGCACAGATAGCCACACCACGATGATCAATGGCTTGGGCGTACTTGGTTGGGGCGTAGGCGGCATTGAAGCCGAAGCCGCGATGCTTGGTCAGCCGATTTATATGCTGCTGCCACAAGTGATCGGCTTCAAGCTGACAGGATGTTTGCCTGAAGGCGCGACGGCTACCGATCTTGTACTCACCGTCACGCAAATGCTTCGCAAAAAAGGTGTGGTCGATAAGTTCGTCGAATTTTATGGTCCGGGCTGCGGCAATCTCACGCTCCCGGATCGTGCTACGATTGCCAACATGGCACCCGAATACGGCGCGACAATGGGCTTCTTCCCTGTCGATGATGAAACACTCGCTTACCTGCGCCGCACCGGACGCGACGAAGCGACGATCAAACTGGTCGAACGCTACAGCAAAGAGCAGGGATTGTTCCGCACGGATGCCACCCCTGATCCCGTGTTCACCGATACGCTGGAACTAGATTTAAGCACGGTTGAACCGAGTATGGCGGGTCCCAAGCGCCCACAAGACCGCGTGCTGCTGCGCGAAATGAAAACCAACTTTGAAAAAGCGCTGCGCGCGCCCGTCGATCAGCGCGGTTATGCGCTCGATGAAACGGCTGTCGAACGTCATGCCACCGTCCATGACAACGGGCATACTGCCGAAGTCGGCCACGGAGTTGTTGTCATCGCCTCGATCACGAGCTGCACGAACACCAGCAATCCATCAGTGATGATTGGCGCGGGGCTGTTGGCAAAGAAAGCCGTTGAAAAAGGCTTGGATGTCGCGCCCTACGTCAAAACCAGTCTCGCACCCGGTTCGCGTGTAGTAACAGAATATCTCAATGCGGCGGGCTTGACCCCCTACCTTGAAGCGCTCGGTTTCCACACAGTCGGCTACGGCTGTACAACCTGTATCGGCAACAGCGGACCACTGCCGCAGCGGGTCGCCCAAGCGATTGCGGAAGGCGAATTGGTGTCGGCGGCAGTGATCAGCGGCAACCGCAACTTTGAAGGGCGCGTGAATCCGCTGGTGAAAGCGAATTATCTCGCCTCACCACCGCTGGTTGTGGCGTATGCCATTGCGGGGACAGTCGATATTGACCTTGTGAATGAGCCAATCGGGCATGACCGTGACGGTAATCCTGTGTACCTGAAGGAAATTTGGCCCACGCAGCAGGAAATCATGGATACGATGGCGACTGCCATCACGCCGGAAATGTTCCTTAAACAGTATGGGAATGTCTACGACGGCAATCAGGCGTGGAATAATATTCAGGGCAGCGGCGGCGATGTCTATTCGTGGAATCGCAGCAGCACCTATGTGCAAGAACCCCCCTACTTCGAGAACTTCAGCGCAAATTTCCCGCCCGTGCAGCCGATCATTGGAGCGCGCGCGCTTGCGGTGTTGGGTGACTCGATCACGACGGATCACATTTCTCCCGCGGGCGATATTGCGCTCAACAGTCCGGCGGGTAAGTACCTGATGGAGAAAGGAATCGAAAAAGCCGATTTCAATTCGTATGGAGCACGGCGCGGTAACCATGAAGTGATGATTCGCGGCACATTCGCCAATATCCGTTTGCGTAATCTACTCGTCCCGGGTACCGAAGGTGGCGTGACCGAACACATCCCGTCGCGTGAAGTCATGAGTATCTTTGAAGCGTCACAACGTTACCTCAGCAGCGGCACGCCGCTGATCATCTTGGCGGGCACGGAATACGGCACAGGCAGCAGCCGCGACTGGGCGGCAAAAGGCACAATGCTGCTGGGCGTAAAAGCCGTGATCGCGCGCAGCTACGAACGTATTCACCGCAGTAACTTAGTGATGATGGGCGTACTGCCGCTTCAGTTCAAGGACGGTGAAAGCTACACATCGCTTGGCTTGACCGGACGCGAAACCTTCGACATTATCGGTTTGAGTGACGCGCTCACGCCCAAGCAGGATTTGACCGTGCGTGCCACCGCTGATGACGGCACGGTGAAGGAATTCACCGTCACTTGCCGCATCGACACGGCGGTTGAAGTTCAGTATTACCGCAACGGCGGTATTCTGCCGACAGTGTTGCGAAAGTTCTTGAGCTAACGAGAGACTGCGAGCGCAAAACAATTGCGTCCCCGCAAGGTCGTTTGATACCATCTATGGGGCGACAGGAAAGTATGTTCCTGTCGCCCTGTTGCTTGATTAAGGATAATGCTCACGTGGAACAATCCACTCCAACCGTAACCATTTACAGCGATGGCGGCGCGCAGCCTAATCCCGGCGCGGGCGGATGGGCGGCGATCTTGATATACGGCGACGTGCAGAAAGAAATCAGCGGCGGCGAAGCGGATACAACGAATAATCGCATGGAATTAACCGCCGCCGTGCGCGCGCTGGAAGCCCTCAACCGCCCGTGCCGCGTGGTTTTCTACACTGACTCGCAGTATTTGAAAAATGGCATCACCACATGGATCAAGAACTGGAAGAAAAACGGTTGGCGCACTGCGAATAGAAAGCCTGTCTTGAACCAAGACCTGTGGGAAGCACTCGACGCGCAAACTGCCAAACACAATATCACATGGAAATGGACTCGCGGGCATGCGGGCGACGTTTACAACGAGCGATGCGATGTGCTTGCGACTGAAGCGCGTGAACGTCACCGCCGCGCGGGAAATTAGTATCTACAACCGGAGTTTTCGCCATTATGCCAACCATCGCCAACCGTGTTGCCGAACTCGGCACGACGATTTTCACCGAAATCAACGAGCTTGCGGCGCAGCATAACGCGCTCAATTTGGGACAAGGCAAACCTGATTTCGACGCGCCGCCAGACATTCTCGCGGAACTGACACGCGCGGCAGGTAGCGGCGCACTGGTGAATCAATATGCGCCGGGGACAGGTGCGCCCGCCCTGCGTAAAGCCATCGCGGATCACGCTAGGCGTTTCTATGGGCTTGATGTTGATGTGAACAAGGGAGTAGTCGTCACCGCGGGCGCGACTCAAGGCGTGATGTCGTCGATCATGGGCTTGGTAGATCGCGGTGACGAAGTGATCATCATCGAGCCGTTTTTTGACAGCTATGTGCCGAATGTGCAGTGGGCGGGCGCGATTCCCGTGTATGTGCCGATGCACCCGCCGCATTGGACGCTCGATCCCGATGAACTGCGTGCGGCATTTACCCGCAAGACCAAAGCGATTCTGCTCAACACACCGCACAACCCCACCGGGCGCGTCTACACCCGCGAAGAACTGCAAATGATCGCGGATTTGTGCATCGAACACGACGTGATCGCCATCAGCGATGAAGTGTACGAACATCTCACGTTTGGCGACACGCGCCATATCCCGATTGCATCCCTGCCGGGCATGTTCGAGCGAACCGTAACAGTGAGCAGTTTGGGCAAAACTTTTAGCGTGACCGGCTGGAAGATCGGTTGGGTGTATGGGCATCCAAACTTGATCACAGGGGTGCTGCGGGCGCATCAGTTCACGACATTCGCGGTTAACCATCCGGCGCAGATCGCGGCGGCATATGCGCTCAATTTGCCGGGGACCTACTATGAAGATTTTCAAGCGATGTATACCACCAAACGCGACCTGATGATGACGGCGCTCAACGCAGCAGGCTTGAAAACGAAAACACCCGAAGGTACATACTTCGCGATGGCGGATTTTAGCAATGTATTTGATGGCGATGATATTGAGTTTGCGCGCTACCTCACCGCCGAGATTGGTGTGGCGTGCATCCCGCCGACGTTTTTCTACAGCAATCAACACGCGCACATGGCGAGTACACAGGCGCGTTTCGCTTTTTGCAAAAGTGACGATATGCTGCGCGAAGTCGCGGCGCGTCTGGCAAAACTCGCGCCATAGGGGGATCATTTTTGGGGGCATGGCAACTCGGAGTGAAGCCGTGCCCCTACAACGAAATTTTCTCTTTAGCTAAACACGAATACCCATACCGCCGCGCCCGTGATTGCAGCAAGCAGCCCGCCGATCAACAGCTGTGCGACGAAAATCCCACCCACTGCGATCCCCGACGCGATTCGTGTGCGGCGCACTTCTTCAATCCCGTACAGTCGAGTAATCCCCTGCTGAATGATATACCCCGCGTACACAGCAATCAAAGTTGTGGTCAGGATGGTGACCACACTCAATCCGACAACGCTCAAAATCAATGCCACGATGGACGCGACTATCGACAGCGGAAGCCATACCGCCGCGACCATATAGGCGTGTTTCAAATACGGTTGGCGCACCGTAGCCTGCAAGGGCTTTGCTGCCAAACGAAGTATCAACCACGAAATACCCGCGCCGCCAAGCAAAGTCGCCGCATAAAATGGGATACCGAGCAGCAGCGTAAGGATAGGGCTGAAGAAATTATAAGTATGGGCAAGCGCCGTGGCCGTCAGCCAGCCTTCGTAGATGCAGACAATCAGCATAAGTGTGATTGTGCTGATCGCGGCAGTGAACACGGTATACAGCAGTAATCGCCACCATGTCACCCGATCAATTTCTTGGACGTACTCATTTGGCTGACGGCGCAGAATGCGCGTCCCTGTACGCAGCAGCGTGACTCCCGCCTTACCGATGCTGGCGACACTCACCCGCGCCGGCGAACCAGAAATATGAAACGGAAGCGGGAAACCTTGATCGCCAGTCACCGCGCCGAGCAGTGATCCCGCATCCGGCGAAAGCACTTTGAGCGTCGGCTTAGACGATTTGCCAGACGAGGCGGGTGCAGCCGATCTGCCAGATACACCGGGTGAACGTAGTTCATCCATTGAATCTATTGGTGTGGTCGAAACAGGTCTTGCTACCGCTTTCGGGCTTGACGCAAGCGCATTGAAGTCTGGCACGTCATCAATAGACTCCATCACAAATGGCAACGATGCGGGCGGCGGTTCGTTTGGTTCATTGACGGGCTCAGGTGTATATACAGGTGGCATGGATTTTTCAGTGGTCGGCGCGGGCGGGCGAAGCGTCCCCGTGAGCGGCTTGGGAGAGGTTTCGACGGGTTTAGCTGCATCTTCGCGTTCTTGAATACGTGTAAGCACGTCGCGCGCGCGGGTGTTTCTTGGATTCAATTCCAACACACGCTGCAAATAGCGTTTACGCATAAACGGATCAGCTTCCGCTGCCGCCAGATAGAACCATGCCTGCTCGTTCAGCGGATTAAGATCGACCACATCAGACAGCAGTTGAGATGCTGTCACACGATCTCCCGCTTGCAGAGCTTCTACGCCTTTACGCAGCAGTTCTTTTTCATTTGTCCCACCGCTGGAGTCCATGCAATCGACCTTTCTTGATGACTGCCCGGTGAATGAGTTCCGTCGTCTACGACATAACTGTCATTATATGAACTTTCAAACCAAATTTTTGCAGACTTTAGCACCATTTCGCCAGCACAGAACATACGTTCGCGGTATACTCTTAAAGGGATATTAAAACCTTCACGAGAGTTCTTAAAACATGACCCCTATGAAATCGTTCATCGCCATCGCGGGCAACATAGGCGCTGGCAAAAGTACGCTCACACGCCTACTTGCGGATCAGTTTGGGTGGGAACCCTTTTATGAAGCGGCAGCGGAAAACCCCTATCTTGCGGATTTTTACGCCGACATGAAGCGATGGAGTTTTCATTCGCAGGTATTTTATCTCGGCAAACGCTTGGAACACCACCGCCTCTTGATCGATCACCCCGACAGCGTGGTACAAGACCGCACCGTCTATGAGGACGCGGAAATCTTCGCACGCAATCTATATGAACAGGGCGAAATGAGCGAACGTGATTACGACGCATACCGCCGTTTGTATCGCGCCGTTTCCAGCTTTTTGCCGCCTCCGCAGTTGATCGTGTATTTGAGTGCCGATGTGAACACGCTCATGTCGCACATCAACCGGCGCGGGAACGATTACGAACGCAACATCCCGCGTGACTATCTCGAACGGCTCAACCGTTTGTATGATGCGTGGATTGGCGATTGGACACAGTGCCGCGTGCTGACCATCGACATGAAGGGGATCGATTTTCAGCACAATCAAGAGCATCTGGCGCAAATTTCTGATCAAGTGCGTAAGGCTTTGACGCTGGTACGCTAAACAGCATGAATCAAAAACGCGGATCATCACGATCCGCGTTTTTGATTCTACGATGCGGCGTAACTATGGAGAAACAATCGGTAGGTTCGCGCAGTTCCCCGTCACGTTGACGGTCACGCCAAAGGTGCTGGTTTGAATCCACGCGCCAGCGTAGTTGGTGCGCCACCATGAGTTATCCGCCAAGCGACCCGTTGGGATCAGTTCGCCGCCCGCGCTGACCTGATCTTGCAAGTTGGAAATATCCGCGTTCGGGATTTGGTACACATTCGTCGGCGCGAATACACTGATCAAGCACGGACCAGATTGTGTAGGCGTTGGCGTAGACGTAGGCAGCGGCGTTGCTGTGGGCGTGTTCGTCGGGAAGAGCGGCGCGGGCGGGTTGACCGTCGGCACGTTGGCGCACCCGCCGCTGACATTCACCACACTCGCCGCGACCCATCCCGTGATGTTGTTGAACTGGATATTGAACCACGCGCCATCCGGTGAAACCCCGATCACCGCAGCGACTGCGCCGCCGGGGAGCGCACCCGCGATGATCGAATTAACGGTTGCCGATTGGCGAATGTTCGCGCCTCCCGCCACATTTGGCGTGACAGTGCAAGCATCGCCACCGGGTTCGACAGTCGTAACAGGCGCATTGGGATCAAGCGGCGAAACGACGACAGGCTCGCCAGTGCCTTCGCACGAATTGACGCTCACTGGAGTCAAGCATACGCTGAACGGCTGAATATCGCTGCTGGCAGCGGCGCGGAACGCCACTTCAAGCAGATAGGAGGCATCGCCGGCGGGCAGACGTACACGCAACCCAAGCGCGCCCCCATCTAAAAGTGCATTGATTTGCGATGCGGTGGTGTCCGTCAAGCGGGCGGACGGATTGCTGCCCGCCGCTGCATCAATGTACAGATAAGCTTCTTCACTCAACGCGCCAATGGTGAACAGCGATGTTGGGGAGCTTGCGCTTACTTCGCGATTGAACGCTGAACCAAGCGCCAGCACATCAGCATTGATGGGCGTTTCGTTATCGACCAGCACAATGAGCGTACCGCCTACATCATTCGCCGCGCTCACTTCAACAATATACGATCCTGCGGGCAGAATTGTCGTCAATGAGGTGACAGATTGAAACAGGGCGTTATTTTCTGCCGCGATCTCGGTATCGCCTTGAACGATGCGAAGTGTTGGATGCACCGTTTCGCTCAGGGCTTGAATTGTGACCGAGCGCAAATCAAGCACATTGTACACGTAGCGCAGCACTTCATCGCCATTTTCAAGCGTGCCTACAACAGGCGATCCCTGCACCAGTGTGCCATTAATGGGCACATCTTGCGCGCTGGTGCTAAACACCCCCGCCACAAGTAGAAAGATTACACACAAAAACAAACGTCCACGACGTGCAAACGCCATTATTGCCGTCCTTTTAACTCACACCATATAAAACAGGATAGCGAACTGGCATCATTGTAATGCAAATTGTAGGGTTTACCTGTTTAATCATGCAGCAAACTTGTAAAAGACTGTAATGCACAAACTCTACGGTGGATTTGCACAAATCTTCATAGACAAGGCTAGCGAATTCAGATAAAATCATTTTCATGCGTTTCAACAGATTAATCTGATGAATTAGCCCCATTGGCTGTATATGCCGCAAATCGATCTCGACTCCGACCTTCTTGAATATATTGTCAAGAACGGTTTCCAAGCGGGTGATCGCCTGCCGACGATAAACGAACTGCAAGAGAAAGAACATCTCGGCATCAGCATCAGCAAAGTGCGCGAACAGCTTGAAGTCGCGCGCGCGCTGGGCTTGGTGGAAGTGCGCTCAAAAACAGGCATGCGTATGAAAGAGTACAGTTTTACTCCGGCAGTACGCTTGAGTTTGTTTTGTGCGTTAGCGCTCGATTCGCACAATTTCGAGCTGTTCAGCCAACTGCGTAATCACATCGAAACGTCGTTCTGGAATACTGCGTGTGAAACCCTGCTCGACGAGGACAAAGCCGAAATGCGCGCATGTGTCGATGCTGCGCGCCTCAAATTGACTGGAACGCATGTCATCATCCCCAACGAAGAACACCGCCGCTTTCATCTCACCGTGTTCAAGCGGTTGAAAAATCCGTTCGTGATGGGGCTGCTGGAAGCGTACTGGGATGCTTATGAGGCTGTTGAACTCAACCGCTACGCCGATTACGACTATCACCAGCGGGTATGGGATTATCACGAACGCATTCTCGATGCTATTTGCGCGGGCGATTTTGAACGCGCACGCATGTTGTTCGTCGAACACACTAAGCTGATCCGTTACCAACCCCGTATGCAAGCCATTGAGCAAACGCCAGACGACCCTTACACATTTTTCATTGAGGAGCAGTAAATCGCATTATGACCGTTGAACTTCAAACGAACGTCCAAAGCCAATATACCGGACAGCCGATTGTCAACGACTTCGCGCTGATGGTAGCTACCAAGAACGGGTCAGGCAGCCAAACGTCGAACGCTGTGATTATCCGTTCGCTTTACCGCATGGGCATTCCCGTCAGCGGCAAGAACCTGTTTCCATCGAACATCAAGGGCTTGCCGACATGGTACACGATTCGTGCTAGTAAAGACGGTTACATCGCCCGCCGCGCCACGACTGAAATTGCCGTGTGCTTTAATCAGGATACAGCAGCGGAAGACATCGCCAATCTGCCTGCAGGCGGCGTGGTAATCATTCCCAAAGATTGGAAATGGGGTCAAAGCCGCCCAGATGTGATCTATTACGAAGTGCCAATTAAAGAAATTATGGCAAAGACGGATATCCCGTCGGATTTCCGTGACCGTATCGCCAACATGATTTACGTTGGGGCGGTGGCGTACCTGTTTGATCTGCCGTTGGATATTGTCAATCGCGCGTTGGCGGATCAATTTAATGGTAAGCCAAAGCCAACAGCGATGAACTTCGGGGTGGTGGAACTCGCTTACGAATGGTCAAAAGAAAACCTTGATAAATCGCTTCAGCCGTTCCGATTTGAACCCATGAACTTGACTCAAGGCAAAATCCTCATCGAAGGCAATGAAGCGGCGGCGCTCGGTTCGTTGTTCGGCGGCGTGACTGTCGTCGCGTGGTATCCGATCACGCCTTCGACCAGCCTTGTCGATGGCATACTTGATCACCTAGATATTCGTAAAGACCCGGACACAGGTAAAAACACTGTCGCTATTGTGCAAGCGGAAGACGAACTCTCTGCCATTGGCACAATTATCGGCGCGGGATGGGCGGGTTCACGATCAATGACTGCTACCAGTGGTCCCGGCATTAGCTTGATGGCGGAATTCGCGGGCTTGGCGTATTTCGCGGAAATTCCGTGCGTCATCTGGGATATTACGCGCACCGGTCCCAGCACTGGCTTGCCGACGCGCACTAGTCAAGGCGACCTGCTGTTCATTCACTTCTTGAGTCATGGCGATACTCGTCAGGTCGTGCTGCTGCCCGGCAGCGTGAAAGAATGCTTTGAATTCGGCTGGCGCTCGTTTGACTATGCCGATCAATTGCAAACCCCCATATTCGTGATGAGCGATCTCGACTTGGGCATGAATCTGTGGTTGAGCGATCCGTTCGATTACCCGGATCAGCCGATCAATCACGGCAAGGTACTCGACAAAGACCAGCTCGAAGCATTCATCGCGGAACACGGCGAATGGTATCGCTACAAAGACTATGACGGTGATGGTATAGGTTATCGTACCATCCCCGGCACCGATCATAATCGCGCGGCGTACTTTACACGCGGTACGGGACATAACGAAAAAGCCACCTACAGCGAACGCGGTGATGATTGGGTGAACAATCTCTATCGCTTACGCCACAAGATGGAAAACGCGCGCGCGCTTTTGCCACAGCCCATTGTTGATCATGATCCCGCCAAGAAGATCGGTATTTTGTCTTATGGCTCAAATGACCCAGCCATCCTTGAAGCGCGCGATCTGCTGGCGGCGGCTGGCATCCAGACCAACTACATGCGCGTCCGTGCCCTGCCCTTTGCCGACAGTGTGCGTGATTTCGTGTTGAACCATGAGCGGGTGTATGTCGTCGAAAACAACTTCGATGGGCAGATGGCGCAAATTCTGCGTATGGAAATTCCCGAAGATAACCGGCACATGATCTCGCTGGCGTGCGGCGATACCCTGCCCTTAAGCGCCCAGTGGGTATTCGATCACGTCGTGCAGCACGAAAACAAGTAAAGTATCGCTACAGGAGACTACGACAATGCCCAATGCACTTGGTCTTGAAAGAGCAGATTATAAGGGTGGCACAAGTACCCTTTGCCCCGGCTGCGGTCACGACTCGATTTCCAATCAGATCATCAGCGCGGCGTATGATCTCGGCTTGCCGATGCATCGCGTCATCAAGTTAAGCGGTATCGGATGTTCCAGCAAAACGCCGGCGTACTTCCTCAAGGGATCGCATGGATTCAATTCGGTTCACGGGCGTATGCCGTCAGTTGCCACCGGCGCGACAACTGCCAACAGTGACTTGATTGCGATTGGCGTTAGCGGTGATGGGGATACGGGCAGCATCGGCTTCGGGCAGTTCAAGCACCTGATTCGTCGCAACGTCCCAATGGTGTATATCATCGAAAACAATGGTGTCTACGGACTGACCAAAGGACAGTTCAGTGCCACGTCGGACGCGGGGCAGGAACTCAAATATTATGGTCGCAACGAACTCCCGGCAATTGATCTGTGCTTGGAAGCCATTATTGGCGGCGCGACGTTTGTAGCGCGCAGTTTCAGCGGTGATGCGAAGCAAGCGCAGACCCTCATCAAAGCGGCGATCAGCCATCGCGGCACCGCCGTGATCGACATCATTAGCCCGTGTGTAACGTTCAACAATGATCCGAAGTCGAATAAGAGTTACGACTACGGCAAGAAGAACGAAATTGCGCTGCACGAAATCGACTTCATGCCGAAGGGGTATGTCCCCGCGCGCGAAGAAATCACCGTTGACGATTACGCGGCGGGCGAAAGCATCCAAGTGCGTATGCATGACGGTTCGTACATCACACTTAAGAAGCTGGACAACGATCACGATCCGCGCAGCCGCGCAGCCGCAATCAGCGTACTAGAACAAGCGCAGCGCGAAGAAAAGTTCATGACGGGATTAATCTACTACGAAGAACCGCGCATGACCTTCGGTGAAACCATGAACATCACCGATACACCCTTGACGCATCTGCCGGACAGTAAACTGCGTCCATCGCGCGATGCGCTGGAAGCCATCATGAAAGAACACATGTAGTTCATAGTCAAGCCTCACGTTGCAAAGTGTCCCTCTCCACCCGGAGAGGGACGGCTTGCAAAGTAAGCAGCAGGGTGAGGTCTCTTGTTACACACCTATCTCATACCCGTATCTCCTCAACCCTTGCAGCACCTGAATCGTCACATACGGATACCACTGTGGCAAGCTGTGTTCGTCATGCCAGCTCCCGTCAGCTTGCTGCCCTTCCGCGAGATGATTGAGCATCTTCTTGAGCAAATCACTAGGCATCGCCTGTGCGATA
This sequence comes from Anaerolineae bacterium, assembly GCA_034434595.1. GTDB lineage: Bacteria > Chloroflexota > Anaerolineae > Aggregatilineales > Phototrophicaceae > Flexifilum. The sequence goes on along the minus strand of DAOTZD010000003.1, from coordinate 213,499 downwards.
GGTGAATGCGGCGTGGGCGCGAAACGCAGAATCTCATAGAACTGATCCGGTCGGGCTTTCTGGGCGCACGCGATGATGTTTGCGACAGTCACGCTCCACAGGTCGCCGCCCATATTCACCGCGCCGTGATAATCGTAGGCGTGGTACGCCATAAACAGCCATTCGTTCTCGCGGATTTTGTCGGCATTGAGATTTTCGCGCACCCAGTGCGTCGTTGACGCGCGGACTGCGTCATTCGCCTTGCCCAACTTGATTAAACATCCGACAATCGAATCCGGTGACGTTTGCCCGCCGTGATCCCACCAAGGCGCATGGGGATAATCCAGCACTTCCGGCGGGTTGACGAGTGATCCATCAGCCGCGCGGTTGGCTTCAACCCATGCTGCCGCGCCATCGAGAAGTGTCCCCGCAGGAATATCAAGTGTGGTCAGCATCCCAACGAGAAACTCCAATGCCAGCGGATGTGAATTCGGACAGCGTACATCATGTTCAAGCGCGTGACCAAACCCGCCGTCGGGATTTTTGTATGCCGCCAGGGTTTGATGCAGTCGTTCCAAGCTGCCATTTTGAAACAAATAGGCGAACAGTGCCCGTTCCCACAGTTGCCCATTCGCATACACATAATCGCGGGCAGTTTTGAAGTTAATTGCCATATTATGGCCTCGATTCCAAACAAAAACGCTCATCCAATTGCTATAGGATGAGCGTTGTATCGATTGTGAATTTAGCCCTGCTGCGGCTTTTGATGGAGCATATATTGATTGCCTTCGCTGTCCTTGAACCAAGCCATTCCACCCCACGGGTGAAGTGAAGGTTCTTGAGAAATTTCTACACCGTTCGCACGCAGTCGCTCCACTTCCGCCATCAAATCGTCCACTTCAAAGATGATTCCCTGTTCCGTGCCGATAAGGGGACGGAAGCGCTCTGATTGCTCGTCGATCACGAGCAGAACCAATTCAGTGACAGCGCCCTTGGGTCGCACTGACAGCCAGCGATTAGGGGTGCCGGGGAACATTGGCTGATCACTCACGAGTTCAAAGCCAACTTTGTCGAGAAAAAACGCCTTAGCCCGGTCTTGATCGTGTACAAAAACATGAGTTGAGCCAATATGCTTAATCATGGAGACTATTCCTTGTGTATGAAAGCAAGGATTATATGATAGAACATTTGAGCTAAATATGCAAGTTGCGGTTTTCATGGGTACATAGCCCACATAGCCCTTGTGGACATCGCTTTTTTAGACGATAACAGGCAATATTGACACAAACGTCACTCATTTCCGCGCACGCGAAAGAGACACGCATATGTCGGATTTCTATCATCTTGAGATAAGTCAGGCACTAGAACGTCTGAATACATCGCTTGACTCCGGTTTATCCTCTGCTGAAGCTGCCAAACGCCAGAGTGAACACGGCAAAAACGAACTGCCGCGTGGCGAAAGCAGCAGCCTTGCAAAAATCATCGTCGCGCAGTTCACCAATATTCTCGTGCTTGTTCTCATCGCCGCGGCAATCATTTCACTGATTCTCGGTGACGTGAAAGACGTGATCGTCATTCTCGTCATCGTTGTGCTAAATGCTGCGCTCGGCACCTATCAGGAATATCGCGCCGAACAAGCACTTGCCGCGCTGAGTTCCATGCAAACGCCGCTGGTGCGTGTCCGCCGCGACCACAAAATTCAACAGGTCAGCGCGGTTGATCTCGTCCCCGGTGACATTGTGCTGCTCGGTGAAGGCGACAAAGTTCCCGCTGATGGGCGCGTGGTCAACAGCGTCAACTTGCAGGTGGAAGAAGCAGCACTCACAGGCGAATCGCAAGCCGTTTTCAAGGTCATTGACGCTATCCCCGGTGATCAAGACGTGGCGTTGGGTGACCGCAAAAACAGTGTGTATATGGGAACATCCGTCACGTATGGGCGAGGCGAAATGCTCGTCACAGAGATTGGGCTGAAAACCCAGCTTGGCAAAATCGCCAGTATGCTCATGCACGTCGAAGAAACGCAAACCCCCCTGCAAAAACGGCTTGACCGTTTGAGCCTGATCCTTGTGCGCGGGGCGCTCCTCGTCGTCGTGATCGTGTTCATCGTCGGCTTGCTGCGCGGATTCAGCGTACAAAACATGCTCATCACGGCAATTAGCCTTGCTGTTGCCGCCGTGCCGGAAGGCTTGCCCGCTGTCATCACTGTGAGTTTGTCGCTTGGCGCTGCGCGAATGGTTCGCCGTCACGCACTGATTCGCCGTCTGCCCGCCGTTGAAACGCTCGGCTCGGTGACAACAATTTGCTCCGACAAAACAGGCACACTCACCAAGAACGAAATGACCGCGACTCTGCTCGCGCTGCCCGGTCACGAAGATGTGCGAGTTACCGGAATTGGCTACACCGATGAGGGCGAATTCTTTGAAGGTGAAACGCCGCTCGATCCCAAAGTCGATATGACCGTCGGGCGCTTTCTGCAAGCGATGGCGTTAGCAACCGATGCCTATCTGGATAAAGATGAGAACGGCAAGACCATCGTGGTAGGCGATACTACTGAAGGCGCGCTGCTGATCGCAGCGCAAAAAGTCGGCTGGACGCGCGAAATTTTGGAACGCGATCTCCCCCGCGTAGCGGAACTGCCGTTTAGCAGTGAACGCAAAGCCATGTCCACCATCCACAACGAAACGAACAAACAGGGCGGCGGACTGTATGGCACAACCGAGTATGTCATGATCACCAAAGGCGCGCCGGATCGACTGGTGGAATGGGCAGCGAACGAACACATGCCCGATGGACTGCGCCCCCTGAATGATGAGCGCCGCCAAAAGTGGCAGGCGCAGATCGACAAGATGGCAGCGCAAGGGCTACGTGTCTTGGGGGTAGCGTATAAAACGCTCACCGAAGTTCCTAAGACCATTACACCGGAAATCGAGCGCGATCTCAATTTGCTCGGTTTAATCGGGATCGTTGACCCCGCCCGCCCCGAAGCGCGCGCGGCGGTGCAAACAGCACGTGAAGCAGGTGTGCGCTCGATTATGATCACAGGTGATCACGCGCTCACCGCGCAAGCTATCGCCAGCGAACTGGGCATCATCAATCAAGGCGATAAAGCCATCACAGGCTTAGAAATCGAGAAGATGGACGACGCGCAGTTGGGCGAAGCCCTCAAGCACACATCGGCATTTGCCCGCGTATCGCCAGAACACAAGCTGCGCTTGGTGAAAGTCTTGCAAAGTCAAGGGCAGGTTGTCGCCATGACAGGCGACGGCGTGAACGACGCGCCTGCCCTCAAACAGGCGAACATTGGCGTGGCAATGGGAATCACGGGAACGGAAGTAAGCAAGGGCGCGGCGGATATGGTGCTGACGGACGATAACTTCGCGTCCATCGTCGCGGCAATCGAAGAAGGACGCACCATCTATGACAACATCCGCAAATTCGTCATGTTCCTGTTAAGTTCCAACGTTGGCGAAATTTTGGTGATGTTCGTCGGTATTCTCATCGGATTACCCATCCCGCTGCTGGCAATTCAAATTCTGTGGGTCAACTTGGTTACAGACGGATTGCCCGCTATAGCGCTCGGATTCCAACCTGCGGAAGAAGGCACGATGAAACGTCCGCCCCGCCCCGTCGATGAGAGCATCTTCGCGCATGGGGTCGGCAGGAAGATTATTTGGCGAGCGGTACTGCTGGCAATACTGACGTTAGGCGCGTTCATCTACGGGCACAGCGCACATGGCTTACAACCCTTCAGCGACACGCTCGGTATCGAAAATCTTGACCGTGCGGCGCTGGTCGAAATGGTTGAACCGGAAGCCATCCCTGAAGATTGGGACGAACTCACGCCTGAAAGCCGCTTGGTATATCTGCAAGTAGATGAATCCGCCGCTCAAGGTGGGGAAGAAAGCGGATCGGGTAACATCATCATTGATGAAGCGGAACGCATCCCGCGCACGCTGGCATTTACCGTGCTTGCATTGGGACAAATTTTCCATGTGATCGCCATCGCGGCGGGGGATCGGCAGTCGTTCTTCCGCGTGTGGTTCTCGCAGAACAAGTTCATGCTCTACGCCGTGATTGGCACCTTCCTGCTTCAGTTCGTCGTGATCTATGTGCCGTTTATGCAGGTGATCTTTGAGACGTTCCCGCTGCGGATTTCTGAACTGGTGGTTGGAATCGCCATCGCATCGATCATTTTGTTCGCCGTCGAAATCGAGAAGTTGATCACCAACAAGTAGGGAAAGATTCAGCGCCGCGACACATCTCCTCGTAGGGGGTGCAAAGATGTGTCGTGACGCTGATTTGGGTTGAGAGAGCATATGTCGCAGATCGCAAAATTACTGCTAAGCACATTACTTTTTGTGTTTCTGGCACGAGTCTATTCAAGTCCTTTACTATCGTCTATAATCGCGCCCCGTTGAGCAAGATAAGGCGAAAAACGATGACAAACAGCCCAACCAAAATCGCGCCAAGCATTCTCGCCGCCGACTTCACACGGCTTAGAGAACAAATCGCCGCTGCAGAGCGCGCGGGCGCGGATTGGATTCACATTGATGTGATGGATGGGCAGTTCGTCCCCAATATCACGATGGGACCGTTCATCGTCGAAGCTGTGCGCCGCATTACACAGCTTCCGCTTGATGTGCATTTGATGATCATCGAACCGGATCACCTGCTAAAACCATTCGCAGATGCCGGCGCTTCACGTATCACTGTGCATTGGGAAACTTGTCCGCATTTGCACCGCACATTAAGCGCGATCAAGGCGCTGGGCTGCAAAACAGGTGTTGCCATCAACCCGCATACACCTGTGGAATTTCTGCGCGATATTCTACCAGAAGTGGATTTGATCCTTATTATGACGGTCAACCCCGGCTTTGGGGGACAGTCATTTATTGAAACCACGCTGGCGAAAATTCGACAAGCACGGCGTATGATCAGCGAAAGCGGGCGGCAAATCGAGATTCAAGTCGATGGCGGCATCAACGAACTAACTGTCAAGCGTGTGGTTGAAGCGGGAGCAAGCGTGCTGGTGGTAGGGACGGCAGTTTTCAGCGATTCGTTTAGTGTGCAGCAGGGATTTGATGCTCTGCGCGCTTCACTAGCGCAATGACAGCTGGGGCGTGTGACCAGTCACTTGGCAAACAAAAAGCCGGCACGAACGTGTTGTTTCGCCCGACTTCTTGGTTCTGAAAGATGGTGCACCAGCGTACAAGGGATTGGCTTAGACTTTCGCCATCGCCTTAATGCATTTGGTGCAGAGATAAGTACGCTCACGTTCGCCCTTCTCATTGATGATCCACTTGCGCTGCACGTTCGGTTTGAACTGGCGGCGGGTGGCGCGCATCGAGAAGCTGCGGGCGTTGCCGAACATCGGCTTTTTGCCGCAATTTTCACAGACAGCCATCGTCTTGCCTCGACAATCGAAAAGTTATCGCTCACAAAGTGAGGTCGATGCTACCATAAAGCGGTGAGGGTGACAAGACTCGACCCGTTATAACACGTGTGGAATGACCGGGATATAAGTGAACGCGCAAGACGAAACCAGTTTCGTTCATGCCCCTTCATTCAATATCTTCGCTTATGTCCACATTCCCATTGGAGGAGATACTCCCTATTTGTGGGGGATACCTTTTGGGGAGAGATGGGGTTTACATTTCGGATTGAGTTGTTACACGTTACAATCGACTGAAAACGTTATCACGAGAATAGGCAATTGAAAAATGGTTGCAACCAAAGCATTCAAAGAGAATTTTGTGGTGGATGGACACCGCATCAAGCGCCTGCTCGGTTCGGGTGTGCTGTGGCTGGAAAAAAATAAAGAAAAAGTCAATCAGCTCAATGTCTTTCCGGTTCCCGATGGCGATACGGGTACGAATATGTACTTGACCATGCGCCACGCCTTTCAAAAAGTCGCGGAAATGAACGAAAATCATGTCGGCAAGGTCGCCGCTGCCCTCGCTGAAGGCGCGGTGATTGGCTCGCGCGGCAATTCGGGCGTAATCCTCTCACAAATTTGGGCGGGTGTTGCCGAAGCATTAAAAAACGCACCCGAACTCAACGCCGAACTGCTGGCGAATGCCTGCCGCTTAGCCAATCAGAAAGCATATCGTGCCGTACAAAATCCGGTTGAAGGCACGATTCTGACGGTCACGCGCCATATGACGCAAGCTGTGATCGATAGTTATGAAGAAGTTCCTGATCTGGTTGCGCTGCTCAAGAAGATGCTTTATGCGGGACGCGCATCGCTTCGCCGCACGCCCGATCTGCTCCCCCGTTTGAAAGAAGCGGGCGTGGTCGATTCAGGGGGACAGGGCTTAGTCCTCATTTTTGAAGGCATGTTATTTCCCTTGATCGGCAAACAGATCGCGGAAGAAGTCGAAGCGCCTGTTGAACGAAACCAGTGGGAAGAAGCCCTTGAACCGGACGACGAAGAAGGCTACGGCTATGATGTGCAGTTCTTGATGCGCGGCGAAAATCTCAATATCGATCAAGTTCGCACTGATATTCAAAACATGGGTTGGTCAACACTCGTTGTTGGCACGAACGAACTGATTAAAGTGCATGTCCATGTTCACAATCCGGGCGAACCCATCAGCTATGCGATCAATCTCGGCGCAAGCCTCGACGACATTGTCGTCGAAAACATGCAAGCGCAGTACAAAGACTATGTAGAGCAGCGCAAAGCGCGCAGCACGATGATCGACGCGGATATTGAAGACACGCCAGATGCGCCGACTGCTTCTGTGTCGGTGATCACCGTCGCCAGTGGGCGCGGCTTGAGCCGCTTATTCAAACGCGAACTCGGCGCGGCTCATGTCATCACGGGGGGACAGACGATGAATCCCAGCGTGGGCGATTTCCTCGATGCCATTGCCAAAGCCAAAACTGACGATGTAATTTTGCTGCCCAACAACAAAAACATCATCATGGGCGCGCAAGCCGCTGCCGCGCAAGCGACAGGCAAAAATGTGCGCGTCGTCCCGACGATCACGATTCCACAAGGCATCAGCGCGATGTTCGAGTTCATGAACTTGTGCGTGGGCAGCGGCGAATGTGATATTGACACGCTCACTGAAACAATGACTGACGCGACGCGATATGTCACCACCATCGAAGTCACGCGCGCGGTGCGCGATACGGTGACCAACGGTATCGCTATCCGCGAAGGTCAATGGATCGGCTTGATTGACGATGCGTTGGTCGCAGCGCACGATGATCTGCATGAATTGGTGCGCGATTTGCTGTTAAAAGGCGGCGCGGACGACAAAGAACGCGCGACGTTCTACTTTGGCGATGAGATGCGCGAAGCTCAAGCGCGTGATTTCACCCGCGATCTCGCTGAAGAGTTTGATCGTCTTGAGTTTGAAGTGGTCGCGGGTGGTCAACCGCTGTATCCATATATCATCAGCCTCGAATAATCGACGGCAGATTTGCGTATGCATTGGGGGTGGAGATCGATTCTCCACCCTGCATTTACACGACGATTCCATCGACAAAACAACATTTATCAGCGTTGATCACGGGCTGTATTCGCAACATATGACACACGACTCATCTGACACGAATACTCATCTTCCGCACAGCGTTTCTACGCCCGATACATTAAACCATCACACGGAAGATACCGATGCAATTGCCCCTTTACTCGAAAGCGAAGTCCCCGCGCTTGCCAGCGTGCGCCCAATCCATATCGTCACCGACAGCGGCGCGCATTTCCCCACCCCCTCAATTCACAACGGGCGCGGCTTAACTATCGTCCCCTACCGCTTGACCATCGGGAGCAAGGTCTACCGCGAAGGCATCGACCTCGGCGCAGACGAAGCCATCCGCTTAATGGCACACCAACCTTACGCGCCGGTGATCACGCCGCCTTCAACCGAACAGTATCTAGAGGTGTTTGAACGGCTGGCGCGGTCCGGCTTTGATCTTGTTTCGATTCACACCTCGCGGGAAATTTCGTCCAGTTGGGCAAATGCCCGCGATGCGGCGGCGCAGTTGGCAGGCCACTGCCGTATCGACGTGATCGATTCGCAGACACTTTCGACAGGTCAGGCGATGTTGGTCAGCCGCGCCTTGCGCTTGGTCGAAGCGGGAACAGATTTCGATGAAGTGGTGCGTGATATACGAGCAGCCGTCGAACGTGTTTACGCAATTTACTATACCGAAACGACAGACTATCTTATTCAAAACAAGATAATGTCGCCCGCACATGGTATTCTGGGATCGATGCTTGGCATCAAACCGTTTATCGCAGTCGAAAATGGTCAACTGCGGGTGATGGAAAAAGTTCGCACGCGCATTCAAGCCATCGAGCGCATCGTCGAATTCGCCGCTGAATTTGACGACATTGAAGACGCGGTCATTTTGCAGCACAAGCCCCATCACAGCGATCAAACGCGCATGCTGCATGATCGCTTGGCAGTGGACTTCCCGAATCGCGCTTTTCCATCCGCTGTGTATGGTCCGTTTCTCGCGGCGCTCATCGGCAGCGATGCGACGGGATTAGTCATTTTGGAACGAATTACCCCGATAAACATTGAAGAAGAGGATTAAAAGCATGGCAAAAATCCGTTTTGTGACCGATAGTACGTGCGATATTCCAGCCGATCTGATTCAGAAATACAACATCAGCGTTGTGCCTGTGTTTATCAACTATAATGACAAGAGTTACGCAGACGACGGTGTAGAACTAGTACGTGAAACCTATTACAACCAGATCGGCAATATTCATCCGCATCCCAGCACGTCCGCCATGTCGCCGGGAATGGCGGAAAAGGCGATACTCGAAGCCGACAAAGATGCTGATTATGTCATCATCGCCACTGTGGCATCGACGTTAAGCGGCGTTAACAATGCCATGCGCTTGGGCGCGCAAAATCTGCCGGAAGAACGCTATACACTAATCGACAGCAAAAGTGTATCGATGGGATTGGGTTTTCAAGTGTTGATTGGCGCGGAAACCGCTGAAAAAACCGGAGGCGATGTGCAAGCAACACTCGCCGCCATGCGGAGCGCATCCGAACGTTCGCTCATTTACTGCGCGCTGCATACGCTCGAATATCTGCGCCGCAGTGGGCGCGTTAGTTGGGCACAAGCCAACATAGGGGCACTGCTGCAAATCAAGCCGATCATTGAAGTTCGGCAGGGGGTGGTGAACAATGTCGGTAGAGTACGCACATTCAAGCGTGCGCTCGAAGACCTGTACCGCCTGTGCAAGGAAGCTTCACCAATTGAACGGTTGGCTATCTTACATGCCAACAATCCGACAGATGCGAAAGAATTGTACGAATCGCTGAAATCAGAGATCGCGCCGCCCGATACCCTCATCGTAGGAATTACCCCCGCCATCGGTACCAATATTGGACCCGGCGGTGTAGGTGTGGCGATGATCCAAAAAGCGAAATAAGCCACCAACTAGAAACGAAACGGAACTATGCCATCGGCACTGGAAACACTCGTTAAGATTCTCAAGCTGGAGCGTGAGCAGGGATACAAAAATACTGCCGTCATGGGCGGGTTGAGCAGCTTCAGCCAAAACTGGGAGCGCACTGCCTCACCGCAGGCGCGCCGCCCTGAACATCTGCTGCTTGTGCAAGAAATCAGCGCCGCGCTGCGCCAATATGACGCGATGGGAACGCGCGATGAGCGCCACAACACCATCACCTACTTGATGGATCGCATCACCAACCGCGCGCCAATGCCAGAAACCTACCGCGCCCGTTTGCCAGAACTCGAAGCTGAGTTCGCGGCACGGGCGGCGGCACAAGCGGCTGAACAAGGGACGGCAGCGTCAAGTGAACGTCCGCCCGGAGATGCGGAAGCCCCGCCGCGCGATAACCGCGGCAGGCGCGATCAACAAGATCGACGTGAACAACGACGTGAACAGCGTGAGGCACGTCCGCCGCGCGATCAAACGAGCGCCGCTGCCGCCGAGCATGAACGCAGAGGCGAACGCCCGCCGCGCGATCAACAAGGTCGGCGTGAACAGCGTCGCCGCGATCACCCGGATCGTCGTCCGGTTGTCGCGCAGCCACCGCATGATGATTCTTCCGCACAGACAGGCGCAACCAGTAATACGATGGCTGATAGTGGCGCATACGAAGCCGCTCATGACAACACGCAGCATGAAGATCGCGGTGCGCGTCCCCCGCGTGATGCGCGCGAACAAGGGCGCGAAAACCAGCAGAATCGCAGGCGCGAGAACAAAGGCAGCCAGCCGCGTGAAAACCCGCGCCCTGTCATGTCCAAGCCGCCGCGTGGAGATCAACCGCGTGCCGACGACGAAGACGTACCTGCCAGCTATGATGATTTCGGCATCGAAAGCCCGGATGACTTTGAAGGCGCGCACGGTCCGGTCAAAATGGATATTCCTATGCCGGTCAAGTTGGCGCGTCCGCCGCGCCGACCACGCCCGGCGTTTGATCCTGCTGAAGCAGTCGATATTCTGCGAGGATTGAATGCACCCGTTGCTACGGTTTCAGGCGTGGGACCAAAGATGGAAAAACTGCTCAACAAAGTGGGCATGTATACCATCAACGACCTGCTGTATTTCCTGCCACGCCGATATGATGATTACACGCGCATCAATTACATCAGCCGCTTGCAAGAAAACATGCGCGTCACCGTAATTGGCACAGTGCGGCACACGGAAGTCCGTATCGGGCGCAACAGCCGACGCGACTTCTATATGGTGATCGATGATGGCACTGCCTCGATGGGAGTAACGTTCTTCGGGCAGTTTTATCTTCAGCGGCAGATTCGCACTGGACAGCAGCTTCGCTTGCACGGCGATACAAGCATCTATGGCAACCGCATCCAAATGACAAATCCTGAATGGGATTATCTCGATGTGGAAGACTTGCAAGCTGTTCGCATCGTGCCAGTGTATCCGCTGACCGAAGGCTTAACACCGCGATTCTTGCGCCGCCTGATGGAACGCACGATCAACTATTGGGCGGATCGCATTCCAGATTACGTGCCGGAATCGGTGTTGGAACGCGCCGACCTTGCTGATCTCGGTTGGGCGCTCAAAAATCTGCACTTCCCAGAGAGCGACGATCATTTGATGCACGCGCGCCGTCGCTTCATCTTCGATCAACTGCTCTTGCTGCAATTGGGGATTTTGGCGAATCGGCGCGAGTGGCAGCGCACACCCAGTATTCCTATCAATGTGAGCGATGAAACGCTCAATCATTTCTTGAATACGGTGTTCCCCTATCCGTTGACTGGAGCGCAGCGCCGAGCTATCGAAGATATTCGCCGCGACATCGCGCAGACCGTCCCAATGAACCGCTTGTTGGAAGGCGATGTCGGATCGGGCAAAACAGCCGTCGCGGTCACAGCGCTGGCGATGGCAGTATTGCAAGGCAAACAAGCCGCGCTCATGGCACCGACCAGTATTCTCGCGGAGCAGCACTATCGCGGCATTGGCAAAACACTCGAACAAGTCCCACCGGAAATTCTGCCCAATGGTCGTCCGATCCGTGTTGCCCTGCTTACTGGATCGATCAATGCCGCCGAACGTACAGAAGTCTACGAAGGCTTGGCGAACGGCATAATTGATGTGGTTATTGGCACCCACGCGATCATTCAAGAAGGTGTTGAATTCCGTGAATTGGCGCTTGCCATCATTGACGAACAGCACCGCTTCGGCGTAGAACAGCGCGGGGCATTACGCGGTAAAGGGACGAATCCGCATCTGCTGGTCATGACCGCCACGCCGATTCCGCGCACACTGGCGCTCACCGTTCATGCCGATCTTGATCTGTCAGTGATTGACGAAATGCCGCCGGGACGCATTCCCGTGCAAACCTACGTCGTATGGCACAGCCGCCGTGAGCGCGTATATGAGTTCATCGAAAATGAACTCAATCAGGGGCGGCAGGCATTCATCGTCTATCCGCTGGTGGAAGCTAGTGAAACCATGCCCGACGTTAAAGCCGCCGTTGATGAATACGAAAAACTGCAAAAGGTCTTTTTCCATCATAAAGTCGGCTTGCTGCATGGACGCATGAAACCATCCGAAAAAGACGAGATCATGGCAGATTTCCGCGATCATCGCTTCGATGTACTGGTGACAACGTCCGTCGCGGAAGTTGGCGTGGATATTCCGAATGCCAGCGTCATTCTCATCGAAGGCGCGAATCGCTTTGGCTTGGCGCAGCTACATCAATTTAGAGGACGTGTTGGGCGCGGCGGTCATGCGTCACATTGTTTCTTGTTGAGCGACAGCAACGCTGCCGATGCGATTGAACGACTCAAATTGGTGCGCGATAATCCCAACGGGTTCGATCTCGCGCAGCGTGATTTTGAACAGCGCGGCGCGGGTGATTTGATTGGCACACGGCAAAGCGGAAGAGGCGACTTGCAATTAGGCGAACTGATGTCGCCGGAATTGGTAGCATTGGCGCAGCGCGAAGCCCGCACCATTTACGAAGAAGATATCGATCTCACCCTGCCAGAACATCGCTTGTTGGCGCAGCGCGTCCACATGCTTAAAGATGAACGTGCGGACGTGTCGTAAATGATAGAATGTGCAATAAACAACAGGCGGGGCATTTTTGCATGACCCCGCCTTTGTCGTTAAGATTGCTTGTTATAACACAAGGGGAGCGTAGTTCATGGTTCGCGCGTTGTATCCCGGCTCTTTTGACCCCATCCATAACGGTCACATTGATATCGCACTGCGTGCCGCGCGCGTCTTTGATGAGGTGATCGTCGGGGTATATGACCTGCCGAAAAAGAAGCTGGTATTCAATGTGCAGGAAAGGGTGAAGCTGGCGCAGCAGGCGTTTGAAGGGGTGACTAATATACGGGTTGCGCCCTTTTCGGGATTTACTGTAGACTATGCAAGACAGGTCGGCGCGCTGGTGCTCGTTCGAGGGCTGCGCGTATTTTCTGACTTCGAGTTTGAGTTCCGTATGGGGCTTGCCAACAAGCGCCTTGCGCCGGAAATCGAAACCGTGTCGATTATGACCGATGACCGTCATGTCGCCTTAAGTTCCAGCACAGTACGCGAAATTGCGGAACTTGGCGGCGATGTGACGAGTATGGTGCCAGATTTTGTTGGAGCAGCATTGAAAGCGCGTTATGCCGAACTCAATGCGCTCGAAAAATAGGGCAAATCTGTACCAAAGATGGTTATTTAATGGTAAATTGTCGCATCGCCTGATTACTGCGGACAGACACATGCCGCTGCGGCAGCCGCTTTCTTGACGGGAAGGATGAAGCGTTATGGATATTCAACATCTGGTAGACCGGCTGGAAGACCTGATCGATGAAGGGCGACATATCCCGTTCAGCAAATTTACGCTGATCGATGAAGAACGCGCGCTCGAAATCATCGACCAAATGCGTATTTCCATTCCTGAAGAAATTGAGAAGGCAGCCCGCGTTCTCGCCCAGCGTGACCGCATTCTAGCACAGGCGAATGAAGAAGCCGCCCGCTTGGTGCAAATCGCCCGCGAACGCAGTGACCAGATGATTGACCGTGAAACCGCTGTCCAGCTTGCCCAAACCAAAGCCGCGAAGATCATTGAAGCGGCGAACCAACAAGCCGAAGGCATCACCGAAGATGCGGATCAATATGTGCTGGACTCGTTGAGCGAACTTGAACAGCATTTGCTCAAGATTCTCGGCGTGGTGCGAAATGGCATCCAAGAGATGAATCGCGCCGACGAAGCGCCCGCAAAACCCGCCGCCAAGCCAGCTGTCCAACAAACGACACCACCCACCGCGCCGCCGCCCGCAGCATCAAGCAGTACGACGGGGGGAGCATTCATTCAGCTTCCACAGCGTCAATCGGTGGAAGTGGGCGCGCCAACTACGGATACTGATAAGTAACAGATCGTTTGCATGGATTACCCCAACAATCCAAACGAAACTGCTGAGCAGCTTGCAGCAGAACTGCTGCTGCATGACCGCGCTATGGGCGCATCAAGCTGTGGAATCACCATCGCTGATGCGTCCCTACCGGATGTTCCCCTTATTTACATCAACGAAAGTTTCACACGCATTACGGGTTACACGCCAGCGGAAACGTTGGGGCGCAACTGCCGCTTTCTCCAAAACGATGACCGCGATCAACCTGAACTCGCGCCGCTGCGCGCCGCCATAAAAGCCGGGACGAACTGCACCGTCGTCATTCGCAACTATCGCAAAGATGGAACGCTGTTCTGGAATGAGCTGTTCACGTCACCTGTATTGAACAGTGAAGGACGAATCACGCATTTCGTCGGCATCCAAACTGATGTGACGGAACGCATTCGCGCGCAGCAGGAACTTATCGCCCGCAAACTCGAACTCGAATCGACGCTTGCCGAACTCCGCGATACCCAAGCGATGCTCATCCACAGCGAAAAGATGAATGCGCTCGGTCAACTGGTCGCCGGTGTAGCCCATGAGATCAACAACCCAATTTCATTTATCAACAGCAATATTTACAGCCTAAAGACCACTATCGATGAGATCACGGGCGCATACAACGCGCTTGACGACTTGATCGCCAGCACAGGCACTGCCGATCAGCAAACCGCCGCTCGCGTGATCCGCACCCAAGCCGATCTCGACTATCTCATCAGCGATGTGGGCGATTTGATCACATCGTCGCTCAACGGCTTGAGCCGCGTCAAAAAGATTGTTGATGCGCTTCGCGCCTTTTCACATCTCGATGAAGCCGAACTCAAAATCACCGACTTGCGCGCCGATATTCTTAGCACTTTAGAGATCGCGCGTGTCGAACTTAAAGATCGCGTCCGGCTGGTACTTGATCTCGACAATCTCCCGCCCATCAAAGCCTACCCCGCCGAACTTAATCAGGTATTCTTGAATATCATCGTCAACGCCGCGCAAGCCATTGAAGGCACGGGAACGCTCACCATTCGCGGCTATGACGCGGGCGATCATGTGGTGCTGGAATTTAGCGATACCGGCAGCGGCATGTCGCCCGATGTGATCGCGCACATTTTCAATCCATTTTTCACCACCAAACCGGTTGGCAGTGGGACGGGATTAGGCTTGGCGATTGCCCACAAAATTATTACCGGGCGGCACAAAGGCAGCATTCATGTCGATTCCACACCCGGAATTGGCACAATCTTTACGATACGGCTTCCGAAGGATTTACACGCATGACCGACTCGCCCGTTTCGACGCAGCCTGACCGAGTCCCCAATCCGCGCGGACAACTGCTCGTCATTGATGACGAAACGGAAATCTTGAAGGCGCTCCAACGTCAGTTTCGACGCGCCCATGATGTATATATCGCGTCCAGTGCCGCCGAAGGTTTACGTATTATGACCGAAGTGCCGATTCAGGTGATTATTTCGGATCAGCGAATGCCCGGCATGAACGGAGTTGAATTTTTCAACCGTGTCAAAAGCGACTATCCTGACGCGATTCGTCTGCTGCTGACTGGCTATGCGGACATTCAAGCCGTCATCGCCGCGATCAACGATGGGAACGTTTTTCGCTACATTCCCAAACCTTGGGATCCAGTTGAACTCGATACCATCGTTAACGAAGCTTTTCAACGCTATAACTTGATCGTCCAAAACCGCCGCTTGTTGGATGAACTGCAATCTTCTAACGCCCTGCTCGAACAGCGCGTCCGCGAACGCACTCTGGAACTTGCGGAAGCCAACCAGCGTTTGCAAACGATCAACGCACAAAAAGATGCGTTTCTCGGCATGGCAGCGCATGACCTTCGCACGCCGATCACGATCATTCACGGCTACACCGAACTGCTGCTCGACCCGCGCACCGACCCCGAAAGTATGCCGGAACTCGTTGAACTAATCCGTGAAACATCGCGCGAGATGCTCGATTTGCTCAATGACCTGCTCGACATTACAGCGATCCAGTCCGGCAAAATCAACTTACAGCCGGATATTGTCAATGTCCATGCATTTCTTGACCGTGTGCTAAAACTCAACCGCCGCATCGGAGATCGCAAAAACATTCGCCTCGTCGCAGAAATTCCTGATAACCTCCCGCCGTTCATGTTCGACCCGCAGCGCATTGAACAAGTCCTCAACAACTTGATCGGCAACGCCTTCAAGTTTTCGCACGCGGGAACAACCGTCACCGTATCGCTGCGCTTGCTCGATGATGGCGAACTGCTCGAATTTAACGTGATCGATCAAGGGCAGGGTATCCCGCAAGAAGAAATCGGCAAGCTGTTCACTGAATTTCAGAAGACAAGCGCCCGTCCCACAGGTAACGAACGCAGCACGGGCTTAGGCTTGTCGATTTGTAAGCGGCTGGTTGAACTGCATTTCGGGCGTATTGGCGTGGAAAGTCAGATCGGTGCGGGTAGCCGTTTCTACTTCCAACTGCCCAAATCCTTCCCGATTGAGGATGAATAAATCTGCGTTTGTGGCAGTAGGGGTTCGCAAAACTGTCGATGCGGAGCGTCGCGTTTCGCCCGTGCCAAACCCGCCGCATCATCTCACTTTTCTCACTTCTCAATTTGCCGCAAAACCTCATATAGCACTGTACATCTGTTCGCAGCGCAAAATGACGCGCTTGGCTGTTACAGGAGCGCACGCATGACCATCACCCGTCACAAACAAGCGAAATCGATCCTCTCCAAAGCCAGCGGATTCGCCAATGCCTTCGATTTCACGCTCAATCCTTATTCCGGCTGCACATTCGCGTGTGAATACTGCTATGCCGCCTTTTTTGCCCCCACCGACGAACAGCAAGAGACTTGGGGAACGTGGGTGGAAGTCAAAGAAAATGCGCTCCACCTGTTGAAGAAGTTTCGCACGCGCCCGCTGACGGACAAAACCATCTACATGAGCACCGTCACCGACCCCTACCAGCCTATCGAGCGCAAACTTGAACTCACGCGCTCGATTTTGCGCGAACTGCTCGATTATCATCAGCCGCGCTTGATGGTTCAAACGCGCAGCCCGCTTGTCACCCGTGATATTGACCTGCTCAAGCAGTTTACCCATGTGCGCGTCAACATGACCGTGACCACCGATGATGACAGCGTGCGCCGCGCCTTCGAGCCAACCTGTCCATCCAACGCGCAGCGCCTTGAAGCGATTACGACAGTCAGCCAAGCGGGGGTCGAAACCTGCATCACCATGACTCCGCTTTTGCCCGTGCAAAACGCCGCCACCTTTGCCGAAACGCTCAAATCGACGGGCGCGCGTCTGTTTGTGATCCAGCATTTTCATACCAACAAGCATCGCTTTGCAGCGGGCACAGGCGAAGCAGCGCTTAAACTGCTTGCCGAACGCGGCTGGACTCACGCCGATTATCAGCGTGTCCGGCTCATCCTCTCCGCCGCGCTGCCCAACCTGCTCGAAGGCAAATCCGGTTTTGCCCCCGCATGGGACACCTAGGCGAGAAACCGTCCGATGTTGAACAATGCAATATCGTGATCCGTGCGTCCCTTGAACGCCAGATCGTTCAAGATGCTGCCAATCGTCGTGCTGAACTTGAATCCATGCCCGCTGCATGGTGACGCGATCATCACGTGCTTGTGTTCTGGATGATGATCAATGATGAAATGTTCGTCCGGTGTCATTGTGTACAGGCACACCCGCGTGTTGATCAGCCGACCATTGCCAATCGCGGGCAGATAGCGCCGCGTCCACGCCCGCACCTGTTCGACCACATCCATGCTCGGTTCGTAATCGACTTCAGCCGGATGCGTAAACACATCCCCGCCATGACGTGCCGCCTTCACCCCGCTTCCGTCGATTCCCGGCAGCCCGTAGATGCCCGTGCCATCATCGAATCCCTTGTGATGGATAAATACGGGCATTTTTCCCGGCAAAAACCAATCGGGATTGCTCGTCGGCTCAAAGTAGATTTCTTGGCATCGCTGCCCTGTCAGCGGCAGGTCGATTCCCAGCGTTTCCAGCAAGCCGCGCGTCCATGCGCCCGCCGTGATGATCAACCGCGCCGCGCTGAAACTTTCGCCCATCGTGTGAACCGCGGCGCTGTCGCCCCCCACATCGATCCCCATCACCCGCGTGTTCGCTTTCACAACCGCCCCATGCCGCTCCGCCAGACGCACATGTGCGCGCACGCACTTCGATGCAGCAAGCGCCCCTGTATCCGATTGATACAGTACGCTCATATCGTCGTCAAAGCGAAACTGCGGGAATCGCCGCATCGCTTCAGCCGGA
The DNA here is from genome assembly GCA_034434595.1 of Anaerolineae bacterium. GTDB lineage: Bacteria > Chloroflexota > Anaerolineae > Aggregatilineales > Phototrophicaceae > Flexifilum. The sequence goes on along the minus strand of DAOTZD010000003.1, from coordinate 195,374 downwards.
TCAAGCACTTCATACGGAATCCCTTCCGCACTCATGCTCCGCATCGTATCCTCAAACGTCGGTTCGCCGCGCAGCCCAAAGTCGATCCCGCCCGTTTTGGTGTACAGCGTTTCGCCCGCTTCGGCTTGCAGCGCCGCCCACAAGGGAAACGTCACCTTCGCCAGTTGGATATACACCGGATCAGTGTACGCATAACGAATGATGCGTGAATACCCGTAGGAACTGCCGCGCTGATGATCGATTTCAAACTGCTCCAGCAGCAGCACGCGCCGTCCATCACGCGCGGCATAATAAGCCGCCGCGCTTCCCATCGCCCCCGCGCCAATGATGATGACATCGTATGTGGTCATGAATGAATAATCCCGTGTGCATAAGTGTCTATAAATTAGCTGCATGACGCTGTAGCGGCTTAGCGTGCTATGCCCGAAATGCCCATGCTGCTAGACACACCCTAGCCTTGCGCGCACAAAATTGTCTCAAGCCTATTGTAGCGTCACACGACAGAATGCCGACAAATACAGGTTCGGATTCTCATAATGTTTTTACAAATAATACGTGTCAAACGTCATATTTACGGCGAGTCCGCACCGCCGTATTCTTCACGAAACAAACGCTCTCAACGATAGACCAACCCAACCTCATGACATTAGAATCGATCACCCAGCTTTCTCCTATTATCCAAGCCCTCTTGGCGACCCTTTTTACGTGGGGTGTCACAGCAGTCGGGGCTGCCTTTGTCTTTACCACGCGCGAAGTCAGCCGCAAACTGCTCGATGCCATGTTAGGCTTCGCGGGCGGTGTCATGATTGCCGCCAGCTTTTGGTCGCTGCTTGCACCCGCCATTGAAATGTCCGAAGGCGGCTTACTTCCCGCGTGGGTGCCAGCCGTCAGCGGATTTTTGGTCGGTGGGATATTTCTGCGCCTCATCGATAAAGTGCTGCCGCATTTGCATTTAGGCTTCCCGCGCAGTGAAGCGGAAGGAACCAAAACGACGTGGCATCGCTCGGTTTTATTGGTGCTGGCAATCACGCTCCACAACATCCCAGAAGGTTTGGCGGTAGGTGTGGCGTTCGGCGCGGCGGCGATTGGAGTGCCATCCGCATCCCTAGCGGCGGCAGTCGCCTTAGCTATTGGCATTGGTTTGCAGAACTTCCCTGAAGGAATCGCGGTTGCAGTCCCACTGCGGCGTGAAGGTATGTCTCGCTTGAAAAGTTTCTGGTATGGTCAGTTATCAGCCGTAGTCGAACCCATCGCCGGGATGATCGGTGCAGCGGCAGTCCTGCTCATGCGTCCGCTGCTCCCCTATGCGTTGAGCTTTGCCGCCGGTGCGATGATCTTCGTCGTCGTCGAAGAAGTCATTCCTGAATCGCAGCGCGGCGGCAATACCGACTTGGCAACCATGGGGGCGATGCTCGGTTTCGCTGTGATGATGTTGTTGGATGTCGCGCTCGGCTGACCATTGTATAATCACCCTCACGCTGTTTTTCTCACTAAGGACACACATGCGCCTCGTCTATCTCGCGCTCGGCTGGTGCGCGGGGATTGTGATTGCGGCAGACGTTGCCACGCGCCGCGTCCCACGCCATCCACTTGAGTGGACGCTTATCGCCATCATCGCCTTGATCGCGCTCATCATGTTCACGCGCTCCCGCCTGTGGACACAAAAAACGCCGCGCATGATTGCGCTCGCGCTGTTCGCGCTGGCGCTCGGCGGGATGCGTTTCAGCCTTACCCCCGCCACCAGCGAGATCGCGGCGTTCAACAATCGCGGCGGCATGACCATCACCGGAACAGTTGCCGCCCCACCCATGCTCCGCGATACCCGCGCTGATATTCGCCTCAATGCCCAAACCCTCACCCGTACGGGCGAAACACTGCCCACCAGCGGCTTGATCCTTGTCCGCGCCGCCCGCCATACTGACGTAAATGTCGGTGATCGCATCGCCGTGACAGGCGAACTCATCGCCCCACCCACTTTAGACGATTTCTCGTATGCCGATTATCTCGCGCGCGGCGGCGTGTACAGTCTGCTCATCAATGCCGACGTTGAACTCGTTTCGCCCGCCCCTGTTGGCGATTTCTGGCGCATCCTTGCCGATGTGCGCGCCCATACCCGCGACGTGATTGCGTCTGCCATCCCCGAACCCGCCGCCGGACTGCTCACAGGCATTCTCTTAGGCGATGAAAGCGGCATCTCGCCCGACCTCGAAGCCGATTTCGCCGCGACGGGTGCGGCACATATCGTCGCCATCAGCGGCTTCAACATGATTGTCATCAGCAGTATCGTGATTGGCATGTTGTCGCGGCTCAATCTTCCGAAACGCCGCGCCGCCATCATCGCGCTGATCATCATTGGCATCTACACGATTTTTGTCGGCGCATCTGCCGCTGTCACCCGCGCCGCGCTCATGAGTGGACTGCTTATTGTCGGGCGCTCGATTCGTCGCAAGACATTTGTTCCCGCATCACTCGCTTTCGCCGCGATTCTGCTTTCGGCTCTTAATCCGCTTACGCTCTGGGATGTCGGCTTTCAGTTGAGCATGGGCGCGGTTTTCAGTATCGCTCTGCTTGCCGATCCGCTTTCACGCCGCTTTGATCGCCTGCTCAAACGGCTGTCATCCCGCCATGCGGATCGCCTAGCTGCATGGCTCAACGAACCGATTGTCGTTAGCCTTGCCGCCATGCTTGGCACCCTGCCGATCACGATGCTCTATTTCGGGCGTGTTTCGCTGGTCGCGCTGGCGGTCAACCTGTTGATCGTCCCCGTGCAGCCGATGGTGCTGGCACTCGGCGGTTTGGCATCGCTCACAGGTTTGATCGCTCCCGCCATCGCCGCGCCGATCTTCGCGTGTGTGCTCGTTTTGCTCGGCTGGACGATCACTGCGGTACGAACATTTGCTGATATTCCCCTCGCGCAAATCGATCTACCGCTGCATCCCAATCTCGCGGCGGGATTCTTCGGCGTGCTGTTCTTCGCTGCCGCCGTGCGCGCCGAAAAACCCGCGTGGATCGGGCGCGTATGGGCATTTATCGTGCGCCGCAAACTGGTGACGATTTTCGTATCGCTTTTAACAGTGGGAATTATTCTTGGGGTCGCCCATCTTCGCGCCTTGCCCGATGGTCGCCTGCATGTCTGGTTTCTCGATATGGGGCACAGCCACGCCGCGCTTATCCAAACACCGGACGGCGCGCACATCCTCATCGACGGGGGACGCGCTCCATCACGCTTGCTGACCGCGCTTGGGGATCGCTTGCCTTTCACTAAACGATCAATCGAGATCGTCATCCTCACACAGCCTGATCCGAACGAATACGCCGCGCTCATCGACGTAGTGGCGCGCTATCGCATCGGCGCGTTGATCACCAACGGGCAGCCCAACATCAGCGCCGATTTTCAATCACTCATCACGCGATTGACCGAACAAGGGACGCAGATCACGCCAGCGGCGCGCGGGTGGAGATTCGATCTACCCGACGGCACACGTTTGGAAGCACTCCACCCCGATCCCGTCGCCATGCCCGAACTCGATGACCGCTTCGACCCGAACACGCTCATGCTTCGTGTGACCTATGGGGGCGTATCCTTCTTGTTCACAGGTGATGCCAACGATGACGCGCAAGCCGCCATCCTCGCCGCAGGAATCAACCCTGCCGCGACGGTGATGGGCGTGCCGCGTCACGGGGCATCCGGCGCACTTGACCCTGACTTCCTACAAGCAGTCGCGCCACAGGTCGCGATTCTGCAAAGCGATCCCGCCAACCGCTTTGGCGATCCCGACCCGAACACGCTCGACCTGTTAGGCGACATTCGCCTCTACCGCACCGATTACGACGGAACGATTCACTTGGTCACGGATGGTGTAAATTTAGAAATTACGCCCGAAGGATGAACCCCCGTAGGGCGGGGTCTTGACCCCGCCGTGAAGAAAAACCCCATACCTTAGGAGACATTCAAACTGTTTGACATCACCTACCTCATCACCCCGCCTGTGACCAGCGCCGCGCTTAATCAACTGTTCGCAGCGGCATGGGAAAACCACCAACCCCGCGACTTTGATCCGGTACTGCGCCACAGCTTGCTTTACGTGTGCGCCTATGACGACACAAAACTCGTCGGATTCGTCAATCTCGCGTGGGATGGCGGCATCCACGCCTTTCTCCTTGATACCACCGTCCACTTGGAATACCAGCATCGCGGCATTGGTCGCCGCTTAGTCGAAAGGGCGATCACCGCCGCCCGCGCTCGCAGCATTGAATGGATTCATGTGGATTTTGAGCCGCACTTGAGCGATTTCTACGCTGCGTGCGGCTTTCAATCCACCCCCGCCGGATTAATCAATCTGAAAGGCTAACCTCTGAACACCCCTACGATCCCGACCCGCTAACTCATCTCCATCGGGAGAGCAAGAATTAGGCTCGGTGAGTTTTTGCCCCTCGCCTAACGATGCTTGCATCGTCGAGAGGGTCGGCTCGAACGAAGTTCGTGTGGCGTGAGGTTCGCCCTATGCCCTAAATAGCCCGACTCCGCTTGGCGAAAAATCAGGGAAAATCTCATTGATATTGTCATTCCCTAGGCGAAGTGTCAGCATCTCGGTCAGTACATCACGGTAATCCGTCGTGATCGGCAAATCCTCACCGCGATCCAGCACATCCCGTTCTAACCCCCGCCAATCCGCGATCACAGGCGTTCCGGTCAAATTGCCGCTCATCACTAGCATCGCCCCGCCGTGTCCGTGATCCGTGCCGCGTCCGCCGTTTTCTTCCACGCGCCGCCCAAACTCGCTCATAATCACGACGCTCACACGCCGCATATCCGATCCCATATCTGTATGGAACGCCGCCAACCCATCGGAAAGCTGACGCAGCAGACGCGCCATGATCCCGTCAACGGATCCTTGCGCGACATGCGTATCCCATCCGCCCAAATCGATGCACGCTGCTTCCAACCCCACATCCGCGCGGATCAGCGCCGCCGTTTGCCGCAGTGCCATCGCGAATTCGCCTTCGGGATATTCCGCGCCATTTTGTGGACGATAATTCTGGTAGCCCACCCCCGCCAAAATATTGATCGCACTGCGGGTCGCTTCAGCACTTGCGTACAGCGATTCGCCTTCCAACGCATACAGCGAGCTCAACGACTCCAGCATCCGCGCCGCCGCCGCCGTATCCCCCGCGAGGTGATAATCGACAATCGACTGGAGCGCGATGGGCGAAATCGCGCCGCGTAACGCCTGCTGCACTGCCGTTCCCCATCCAATCGCGCGCACCGGTGATCCGTTCGCGTTTTGGATGGTTGCCAAATGCCGCCCGATCCACCCGCTGTTCAGCCCATAATCGCCCGGTGTGCCGCGCTCCATAAAATCCATCGCCTCAAAATGCGAGCGCGTTTCATTCGGTGACCCGGTTGCGTGAACAGCCGACATTTCACCCGCTTGGAAGATCGGCAGCAGCCGTTCCATCGACGGATGCAGCCCGAAAAATCCATCCAGATCAATCGTCTTAGGGTCGCTCCCCGCTGCATCCGGTCGCGGAATTGCCAACTGTGGACGTGCGCGATAGTACGCATCTTCGCCGTGCGGCACAATCATGTTGAGCGTATCCGCGCCGCCCCGCAAAAAGATGCTCACCAGCACATCGCCCCGCACCGATGTTTGAGTCAGCGGCGCGAACGCCAAACGAGGCATCCAACGCGGAAGCGCCGCTTGCGCCGCTGCCATTTGCGTCATTACCGCTGCTGACCCGCCTGCGCGCAAAAATGCGCGTCGTGAGATTGTATTTGCCATCATCCTAACCTTTCCCCTCGCCAACTAGCGATACTGGAATGCGGGCGATGCCAGCAGCAGCGACAGCCCCGCGCCAATTTGACCTTCACCCTCTGTCCCGCTGGCTTGCGCGAACTCGACCACAATATCGCGCTCCGTCGTCGTCAAATCACGCCCGAACAAATACCGCCCCATAAAAAGCAGTACAGATTCGGTATCCATGTCCACGCCTTCAGCGGTCAGCAGCGCGATCAGCGAATCTGATCCAAGTTCCGCGCCGCGCAGTTGACCATACACTGCGCCAATTGCCATATTCCAGCGTGTGATCAAACCATCCTGCCATGCGCTCTGCACATCTGGGAATCCATTCGGCGCAGCCCATGTGAAAGGCAAGTTCCCCATGGTATCGAGCGGGTCTCGCAAGCCTGCCGCCATCCGCCGTGGATCATCCACGCGATAATCGAGCGCCCGCAGCAGGCTCACCACATATTCAGTTGGTTGTTTATATTTCGGCGGCGCGTTCCAAAATTCTTGAGAATTAAAAATCGTGCGAAGCGTTGCGCGTATATCGCCGCCGCTGTCCAAAAATGTCGCCGCCGCCGCGTCAATGATCGATTCCGGTGGGGTGTCTGCGACAAATCGGCGTGCCAGCTTCGTCGCCACATGACGCGCCGTCGATGGATGCCGCGCCAGCAGATCGAGAAGCTGTTCGCCTTCCTGCTCTCCATTGGATGGAATCGTTGTGCCAAGCACCACTTTATCCCCATTGTCATGGAACATTTCGCGGAATTCGTACACAATCCGTCCATCGGCATTTTGCTGGCGACCACTCACCGACCAACCCGTAAGCACGCGCGCCACTTCTTGCACGTCGGCTTCGGTATATCCCCCGTGAACGCCTAAGGTGTGCAGTTCGAGCAGTTCGCGCGCATAATTCTCATTTGGATGGCTGCGTTCGTTCTGCGCGTTATCCAAATACAGTAGCATCGCTGGGCTGTGTGCCGACGCGCCGAGTATCTGCCGGAACGTCGTCATTCCCTTCGAGCGCGTTACGTCGCGGTCATCATCCACTTTCAAGAACAACACCTGTCCCTTTGCCACATACACGCTGAAGTGATCGCCCCAGAAATGCACCATTCGCTCATACAACTGGCGTTTGGAGAGCATTTGCCTCACAATTGTCCCGCCAATCAGCGCCAGCGCCACCGTACCGCGATCATTCTCAAATCCAACGCGCAGCACGCCGCCATTTTCATTCAAGATCGGCAGCAGCGGCTCGATTGCCGACTCCGCTGCCGAATCCTCGATAGTTTCTGGCGCAAGCTGTTCTTCGATGAATGCCTGTACGCCAATCTCCCGCACATGCGAATACAGCGCGGGTGTGACTCCATAAGTCAGCCGCGAGATCACATGCGCCAGTGGATCGCGCGCTGCGGTGTCGTGCTGCGGCATAAACGCTCCTGCTGATACACCAGATGCCAGCGCTCGCCCCAATACCCCCGGATCAACCGTAAATGCAGCGGCGGCAGCCCCGATGCCAAGCGTCTCCAAAAACTGGCGACGATTGATCATGCTTCTCCCCTTTCACTTTCTATACCCTTCCAAAATGCGGGGAAAATGTTGTCAATGTGTGACCGACTTGTAAGAACCTCTCCGAACTTCTATTATCTATCGCGTAAATCTTGGAAAACGCTTTCAGGAATGCATCACTTATGCGTAACCTTGCACAAAAAGAATGGGTGAAATCGCTTTTTCTCGCTGTGTTGATCATTGGTATCGCGGCGGCAGCGTATGCTGTGTATAGTTTTCTCACGACCCAATACCAAATCGGGCAGAATCTCGCCTACCAAGTCCAAAATGAGCTTATCCCCTTCAATATGGAAAACCCCAGCGAAAGCGAAGGTTTGATGCTGATGCGTGCCGATCTCGAACTTCATCGTTTGCAGGCTGATCTCAGTCGCTCGATCATCATCGGCGGTGCGGGGTTGATCCTTATCGCTGTTGGCTGGATTGGACGTGAAGTCATTCGCCCGCGCACCGCCGCCAACACGAAAGTCGCCACCTGATTTTTGCCTGCCAGCATCAATTCTCATAAAATCATTGAAAGCGTTTGCAGAATCGGTTTGTGCAGGCTTGCAAACTTCGCTTTCTTTCGCTATATTCATGATTGGCTAAGACAAAATGTTACAGAACTACTGTTGCGGTTTCGAGCAAGTGTGACGGTATCCTCGCCGCACGCTTGAGACACTAATTTCAAAAGTGCCATTGTTTAAGGAGATTCTCGAATGCGTAGGTTTGTACTTCCTCTTATGCTGCTGATCATTGGTATTTTTGTGGTCGGCATGGGTGTCGCTGGCGCTCAGGATGACGGTCTTGTCTTCCGTATGGTCAGCCATGGTGGCGTGGAAAACCCGTTCTGGATCGTGGTTATCCGCGGTATGGAAGATGCGTGTGCGCTCCTCGAAGCGGACTGTCTCTGGCTTGCAGACCCCAACTTCAACCTCGAAGACATGGCAGGTTATTGGGATGATGCCCTTGCATCCAACCCAGATGGTATCGGCACAACTGTGCCCGATCCTGATGTCATCCGCGACGGCGTGAACCGCGCCGCAGAACTTGGCATCCCGGTCATCGTCTTCAATACTGCCGACCCCGGTCAAGGCACAGACACCGCGCTCCCGACGCTGTTCTACATCGGCGCGAATGAATTCACTGGTGGCGCAAGCAATGCCCGCCGCGTCTTCGCTGAAGCGGCTGCTGCTGGCGTGACGATCAATCGTGGTGTTTGCACCATTCAAGAACAGGGGCACAGTGGTCTCGAAGCTCGCTGCGCGGGTGTTGAAAGCGTCTTCGACGAAATGGGTGTCGAAATTGAACGCCTCAACATCACCAACGACCCCGCCGAAACGTCGGGCATCCTTGCCGACTACTTCGCCGCCAACCCGGACACGAACGCCATCTTCATGCTCGGTCCAAACCCCGCCTCTGGTCTCAACCTGTACCTGCAAGAAGCCGGCGTGCAGCCCGGTCAGCTCTTTGCGACCAGCCATGACACCAGCCAAGAAATCTACCAGATGATTCAGGATGGCTTCCTGCTCCAAACCATCGACCAGCAGCCATACCTGCAAGGCTTCCAGACGATCATGTGGCTGTATCTCAACAGCCAATATGCGATGCAGCCCGGCGGCGACATCTTCACCGGTCCCGGTGTCATCGATGCGGGCAACGTCGCCCAAATTATCGAACTGACGGCGGCAGGCGTGCGCTAATCGCACTGTACGTCGCGCCGCGCTGGCGCTGCAAACGGCGCTTGCGCGTTGAAATTTGCACTACGGTGGGGCGCACGGGATTTCTCGTGCGCCCCACTTCATAAAATTGCCTGTTTATTTTTAGCTGCACCAAATTAGATTTACAGTGTCGGATTTACCCCGTTAAGGATTGTTCTTATGAGTTCTTTTCCATTTGGCATCCGGCGTAACCGCGACTTGCCTGCCGCCCCTCTAGAAAGAGTTTTCGGCAGCACGTCCCTTATGCTCCTGCTTGCTGCAATAACCAGCTTTTTACTCGCCGCGCTCGTCGCTTTCGGCTGGTTGGCACTTGGCGAACGCGCCAATATCAGCCGTCGAGAATTCAATCCTTTTGAAATCGCGGTCATTGTAGGCGGTATTTTCTGGGGATTATTGAGTTTGCTCACCCTCCGCGCCAGCGCGAACACCGCTTCTAAGCCCGTCGCGAGTTACTTTGAATCGCGCGGATCATTTTCCCTGCCCATCATCTTTCCCTTAATCACGCTCGTAAGCATCGGCGTGTTGTTCGGTTTTCTCGCCTTGCAAATTCTCACAGGCGGAATATCACTCGCCACTACCACCAACATCGCCGCGAATGATCTCAATTGGATTGAAATTGCCGCGCTTATCGGATCGGCGTTCTGGGCGATTATCTGCTTGCGAACCGCTTACGCTTTCATCGCCCGCGATAAAGCTGCCCCAGCGTGGGCGCAGTGGGTACTGCTCGTCAGCGGCTTGATCGGCGTAGTCTATCTGCTTTCCGCCGCGTTCGACGCGCAGCTTGCCGTCGTCCCCGTTGTCGAAGGATTAACCGCGCCGAGTTCATGGCTGCTTGTGGCGGGGGTTCTTGCGGAAATCTACGCCCCAGCCGCCCTACTGCTCTTTTCAGCACTTGGCGCGTATCAACTTATCTCCGCTGAACGCGATGTACGCGCTGACCAAGCCATCCGTAACATTCTTTCGCGCACTCCCGGCGCGGGCGGTATCGTCGGCTTCATTGCCATCTTTATCTTCTTTTCTGTCGCATCCGACCTTTTCCTCGAACCCCGTGCACTTGCCGGCGCGTTAACCACAAATGTCACGCGCGGCGTGGTTGCTATCGGCATCACCCTGCTCATGATCTCCGGTGAATTTGACCTCTCCGTGGGGTCGCAGTTGGGTTCAATCGGCTTGTTCTTCCTGCTGGCGATGACCGAGGGTTTCGCGCTCTCCGCGCTTTTGTTCGCACCTGTCGCCATCATTCTGCTCATGCAGGTGACATGGAAGCGTAACAGTCCGCTTTTCCGAATGGCGCTCACCGCTGCGACAATCGCCGTCATTATTGGCGCGATCTTTATAGACCCCTCGAACATTATCGTCGCGTCCGTGATTCCCGCCGCGTTCATCGCCTTGATGTTCGGCACACTGCTCGGTTTAATCAACGGTACGCTCTTGATTACCACAGGCATCCCGTCATTCATTGTCACGCTTGGAACGCTGTTGGCATATCGCGCCATCCCGCTGGTGATCGTCGCGGAAGGGCGTATTCTTCGCTATGCCGACTATCGCTTGCCTCAACCATCGATCACGGTGAGCAATCTCGTTATCATTGCAATTCTCGCGGTTTTGTTTCTCGTCGTCGCTTACGTAGGGTTTACTCTGCTTCGCCGCTCGGTCAGCGCGATTCGTCAGCGTATCGCCAACTATCGTACCAACACCGAAGATTTTCGCGATTTCTTCCTGTTTGCCAACATCATCAGCGCCATCATCACCGTCATCACAGCCGGCGGGATCATGCTGGTACTTGGGGCGGGCATTCTTGATCTGCTCGGAAAAAACGGCGCTGATCTCGTCACAGTTGATATTTTCGCGCTGCTTAACGGGCAGTTCTGGTTCTTGCCTGCCGAAGTTAACCTACGTACCAGCGTCTTGTGGTGGTTTGTGCTGGTTTTGATCTTCCAATTCATCCTCACGCAAACTCCCTACGGTAGTTATACCTTCGCAGTTGGGGGCAATCCCGGCGCGGCACGCGCACAAGGTATCAGCGTCAATGGCATTAAAGTCTTGAACTTCGTCATCTGCTCGTGGATGGTCGCTATCGCCGCCATCATGGACGTTGCCCGCGTGCAAAGCGTGGATTCTACGCGCGGTGATGGTTTGGAACTCGAAGTGATCGCCGCGTCCGTCATTGGTGGAACACTGCTCACAGGCGGTTATGGCAGCATTTTCGGGGCACTGTTGGGGGTTTTCATCTTTGGGATGCTTCGCACGGGCTTGGTACTCATCGGCTTGAACCCACGCATCTTCAACGGCGTGATCGGCGTGATCATCGTCGTCGCAGTGATCATCAATACGTTCGTGCGCCGCGAGCGCCGCTAGTCCATGCCGAATAGGAGACTACTATCATGAGCGACTATACCCCACGTGAGGACTCATTGGTCGAAATGGTCGGCATCGCCAAAAGTTTCGGCACAGTCGAAGCCCTACGCGGTGTCGATTTCCGTGTTGCCAAGCAGGAGATTGTTGGTTTGCTTGGTGATAACGGTGCGGGCAAGTCCACTCTCATTAAGATATTGACCGGTGTTTACACGCCTACACGCGGGCAAATCTACTTTGAAGGAAAGCCCGTGTTCATCAATTCGCCGCATGAGGCGCGAGAACTCGGTATCGAAACCGTCTACCAAGACCTCGCGCTCGTCCCATTGATGAGCATTGCGCGCAATTTTTGGCTTGGTCAAGAGATCACCCGCAGCATGGGACCGATCAAGGTGCTGGACAAGAAGCAAATGTCTGATACCGCGCGCGAAGCCCTGCGCGAGATCGGCATCAATATTCGCAGCGCCGATGAACCTGTGGGATCGCTCTCTGGCGGCGAACGTCAGTCGATTGCCATTGGGCGCGCGGTCTATTTTGGCAAAAAGTTACTCATTCTCGATGAGCCTACATCCGCGCTCTCGGTCAAGCAGACGCAAGAAGTCCTCAACTATACCCGCGCCGCCAAAGAGAAAGGTTTGTCGGTGATTTTTATCACCCACAACATCGCCCATGTTCACGAAGTCGCGGATCGCTTCACCATCATTCGCGGCGGACGCAAAGTCGGGGATTTTTACAAAGAAGAAGTAACCGAAATGGAAGTCGCGCAAATGGTCATGAGCGGCAAAGTTCCAGAGCGGTTGCAGCTAACACACGAAGAATAACCGGTGCCTATATGTAACTATGTTTTGCGTTGCACGTTGAGAAACGCTGACGGAGACTGTCTTCTTCTTTCCTCACCACTGCGATCATGTGTGCCATTGGCGATGTACGCTCCCCTCTCCGTCAACGGAGAGGGGCTGGGGGTGAGGGCGGGTTTCAACGAAACAAGTGCTTTACTCAACAGGAGCTTTATCGATGCACCATAAATTTTTGGGCTTCATGGCGGCATTCATTCTACTGCTCATTCTTGGCGCGTGTGCCCCCGCCGATCTTGATTTCACACCCACGCCGATTCCTACCGAAATCCCAACAGCTACGCCAACTATAGACGCGCAAGCCGCCGCGCAGCCATCCGCTGAAGCAACCGAAATCGTATCCACCGAACGTGCCGCGCTCGACATGCTGATCGCCGCGATTCCCGGACGCATCAACGCGGGCGCAATCCAATGGAATCGCACCCGCGATCCGGTTTTCTATCAAGAGGTTGCCAACGGTGTAACGGGACGACTCGCCTTCAGCGAAGCTGGCGGCGGCGCATCTGAAATCACGTTTGGCATTTTCGCCACTCCCGACGACGCGCTCGCTTACTACAATGAAGTGCTTGGGCGCTTACGCACCCTCGAAAATGCCGAAACCCGCGACAATTTTTCGCTGCCCAATGCTTTCGGCGGCGGCACCTACGGTTCGGATGCGATCTTCGCGCGTGATGTGTTGTTCGTGCGTGTCTCCGTTCCGCGCTTCAGCAGCACGGCGGGCAACCCATTGATCGGTTATTCGCGTGAATTGTTTCGCATCATCGATACAGTGATGCCCCCACCCGCATAATTTCCTAATTCGCTTGTAGGGACGCAGTCTACTGCGCCCGTTGGTGATGGGGCGGTTCACCCGCGCCTTCGTACAATGCAATTCTCCCACCCTGCCAGCAGGGTGGGGCTTCTTTTCTCTCTACTCCCTTAACCCAAAAATCCCTGCCGCTTTCGTCTTGCTTCCCGGCATCGGCGCGATCTCGCTCAACCCGTAAATCCCGTTCAAATATACCGGATGATTCACAGGCAGCGGCAGCTTGACCACTTCGCCCGTCACGCCGCTAAGATACGCCGCCAGCGTCATTTCCAACGCCCGCATCCCCGCCCGCGCGGGCGCAATCGGATCGCGTTTCTCGCGGATCGCCGCCGCGAAGTCTGCCCACAACTGCGTGAATGACCGCCCGATGTTTTCCATATGTTCTGGCAAATTATCCAGCGCATGATCCGTCCGCTGCCATTCGCTGACGCTGTAAAACTCTGCCGGACGCGCGAATCCACCTACTTTGTATTCTTCATAGCGCATGTGGATGTGACCCTTGCTTCCGCTGGCATCCATGCCCCCCGCGCCCTGTCCCCATCCCATGTGAATCGCGCCGTACCCTTTAGGGAAGGCGAACTGCACCAGCGCCAAATCTTCAATGTCCGGCTTGCGATCCCGGTATTCCAGCGCATCGACAAACGCCATCACCTGCTGCGCGGGTGCGCCGTGCATCCACTCCATCAAATACACCGCATGGATCATGTCCATCAACACGCCGCCGCCCGCGCCCATTTTGTGCCGCCAATCCGCTTGATACTCCGCTGCGCCGGGAAAGTCGATCACTCCCATAAAGTGCATCGTCAGCAGCCGCAAATCCCCGATCAACCCCTCATCGAGTTTTTGCTTCAGCAGCCGAAATTCCGGCAAAAAGTGATAGTTATGCACCATCCCAAATCGCAGATTGGCTTTGTCCGCCGCCGCGATCAGTTCAGCGGCAATCGCGGGCGTATTCGCAATCGGCTTTTCGCTCAACACATGCTTTCCCGCCGCGAACGCATCTAACACAATCTCGCGCCGTAATCCCTGTGGCACAGTCACAACCACCGCATCCACATCTTTGCGATCCAGCACTGCGCGGTAATCGGCATACAGTGCCGAGTCCGGCAAGCTGAACCACTCTTGCCCAATCTTCCGCCGCGCCTCGGTCACATCCGCCAGCGCGACACAGTGCGCGTCCGGCAGCGTCGTGAGTGCTGGACGATGCCCGTACCGCACCACGTTCCCGCACCCGATTACCCCAACCCGTAATTTGTCCATGTTTTGGCTCCCACAAGAACAGACGCATCACATATTTTACGCTTTTGTAGGGACGCGAGAGAAACGCGATGCGAAGCATCGACGGTTTCTCCCTGCGCGTCCGCGCGCGCTATCTCCCCGCCTCTCGATTCGCCAATATCACAATCCCCATCGTCACCACCGCGATCACCCCCGTGATCGCAAACGCCCCGCTGATCCCAATTTGATCCGCCACCGCACCCGAAATTTGCGGCGTGATCAAGATTGCTGCCCCCGCGCCAAATGCCACCCGCGCGCTTGCTCGATTCGCCAGCATCGGAGCGACCTTCGCCGCCGCACCCGATGCCACCGAGAGCGTCAGCGGGAACAAATTCGCTATTCCCAAGCCTGTCACAAACAAGCCGATCAAGTTCAGCGCCGGAATCGGCGACAGCCAGAACAAGGGAAACCCGATCAGCACCAGCACGCACGCCATCACCAGCAGCCTCGACACATCCGCCGAACGGGTCAAGCGGCTTCCCGCGAACCGCCCCAACAGCATCGCGAAGAAATACACCGTCATCAAGCCGACAGCCGTTCCCCGTTCCAACCCAACCGCCCGTTCGAGAAAATCCGCCCCCCAGAATCCGATTGTCCATTCCATCGACACACTCAAGAAGATCACGACGAAGCTGTACCAGAACAAACGCGGCAGTTTCGCGTTCTTGCCGATTGCCGCTCGTTCTTGAGTCGATTTTGCCGCGTCATGGGGTGCGTTTTCGGGAATAGGTGCGTGCCCAAACACCAGCGCCAGCGTGATGAACATCAGCAGCCCCACGCCATATGTCCATCGCCACCCCAAGCCCACCTGTTGAGTCGCGCTCACAACCAGCGGCGCACAGGCGGCGAACAGCATCGCCATCACATTCGATTCCGTCAGCGGAATTGCGCGGTTCGCCCCGTGATGATCGCTCAATATCGCTTGGATCATCACCAGCATGTACGATCCGATCCACCCGCCCGCCAGCGCCGCTGCAATTGTCATCACCGGCGATTCACCGAACGTGAGTGCGATCATCCCCGCCATTGCACCCGCCGCGCCGCCCCAGAATACCCATTTGCGCCCAAGCCGCGCCGCCAGCAGGTCTGCGCTCATCCCCGCGGCGATCATACCCACCGCGAACGCGCTCAAGTGCAGCGCCGCAATCGTGTAATTTAAGTCCAATTCTGCACGCAAGAACGGCATGATTGGACCCAAAGTTGCCTGTAAGAACGCATAAAACGCCAAGCCGAAGTAGCCAAGCCAAGTGATCCGGTCACGGACGAAACTTGTTGTCGAATGTGCCGCCAGTGAAGATGCCACGTTGTCCCTTGCTTCTCTATTGTCTATCCCGGATTCGTATCCCGCGCTTCGTCAAATGTCAGCCGTGTCACACCACCTCCATCTACATTCATCGCGTAAATTTCCGGGTTGCCATCCCGCCACGACTCAAATACTAATCGCGTCCCATCCCGCGACCACGCGGGATTGCGATCCATTGCCGGATCATCCGTGATGCGCCGCATCTCGCTTCCGTCAGGGTTCATCAAATAAATATCGAAATTCCGTGCCCCGCGATCCGACGCGAACGCGATTTGCGTCCCATCCGGCGACCACGCAGGTTCAATATCCCGTACACGAGTATTCGTCGTAATTTCGCGCCGATTCGTTCCATCCGCGTTGATCGTGAAGATCGCCCAATTTCCGCGCCGGTACGACACGAACGCCAACTGCCTCCCATCCGGCGACCAATCAGGCGATTCATCATCCGTCGCGTTGACGGTCACTCGCGTTAGGTTCGATCCATCCCTATCGACGATATACACTTCCCAATTGCCATCACGGTCACTCACAAACGCAATCCGGCTTCCATCCGGTGACCACACAGGATCACGATCCCGCGCCGGATGTACCGTCAGCCGCCGCAGATCGCCGCCCGCGTTGTTCATGAGGTAGATTTCGTGATTGCCGTCGCGGTTCGACCCAAACACGATCCACTCGCCATCCGGCGAGCGCGACGGGGATCCATCCCAAACGGGATCGCGCGACGGAAACGCGCTGTAGCCCACACGCGCCACTCGCCGTCCGCTGTGAGTCAAATTGAACGAGTATCCGCGAAACACATCCGTGAGGATGACATCAATATCGGTCGGGTGAGCGCGGTTCGAGTTGTAATACAACCGCCCATTTCCGTCGCTGTCTGCCGCCTGTGCGACGATCATTAGCCCCAGCGCCAGCCCGAAAACCACGCCGAAGCATACCAATCCCCAGCGCATCGCTGCCTGAACGGTTAGTCGTCGCTCACCCACGGCTCGCTTATCCGATTTCGCTGATCTTCACCGGACGATTCTCGTCATACGACTTGCGCGCCGCCAAGCCGATCACCACTGGCGCGCGACCATCACGCCCGCCCACCGGCACAGGCTTGTTGTTCACTACCGCGTCAACAAAGTCCTGCATCTCGACTAAGTAGCTGTCTACGTATCGTTCGACAAAGAAATTCAGCGGCAGATCGCGGTAGATATTCTTCTCGGTGCTGATCACGGCGTTGTTGGCGAAATTGTTGCTCGTACTCACTGCCCCGCCGCTGCCAAACACTTCCACCCGTTGATCATACCCGTACACGGCTTTACGACTGTTCTCAATCGTGCCGATCACGCCGTTCGCAAATTTGAGCAGAATCACGGCAGTATCCACATCGCCCGCCTCACCGATTGCCGGATCGACCATCACGCCCGCCGATGTGTACACTTCGACCACTTCCGATCCGATCAAGAACCGTGCCATATCAAAGTCGTGGATCGTCATATCCAGAAACATCCCGCCGCTCACCTTGATGTAACTGATCGGCGGCGGCGCAGGGTCGCGGCTGATGATGTGTAAGCGGTGCGGCGTGCCAATCTCACCGTTCACTACCGCTTGCCACACGCGCCGGAAATTCGCATCGAACCGTCGATTGAACCCGACGAAAAACTTCACACCCGCCTTGTCTACCGCATTCAGCGCCGCGTCTATCTTGCTCAAATTCAGGTCAATCGGCTTCTCGCAGAAGATATGTTTCCCTGCCGCTGCCGCGTCCATGATCACCGTTGTATGCGTGTCCGTAGATGAGCAAATCACCACGCCATCCACATCATCCCGCTTCAGCATCGCTTTATAATCACCGGACGAATCCGTCACACCCAAACGTGCCGCCTGTTCTTTCGCGGCGGCTTCGTTCACATCGGCAATCGCCACCAAGCGCGTGCCGGGGACACGCCGCGCCACATTTTCCGCGTGCAGCTTGCCAATACGTCCCACGCCAATCACACCTAAGTTCAACATCATCATCCTCGCCGTTGTGCTACAAAAACCAAAACCCGCACACCGCAAAAACGTTTGTAGGGGCGGCATACATGCCGCCCGCCTTTCTCTGCTTTATTTGCCCGCTTCGCGTCCTCTGCGGTGAATCTTCTCTTTCTATTTCATTCTCTCGCTTACAACTTCCCGAATACCTCGTCCCTCACCATCCCGATCACGTCAGGATTTCCCGCGTCCAGCACATCGACCATGAAATAATCACAACCCAGCGCGATATACTTCCCGAAAGATTCGACCAACTGACTCGGCGTGCCGACGAACGCATTTCCACGATTCCATTTTCCGCCGCGCGTGTCCGCTTCTGCATCAGTGCGTCCCACAGAAATTCGCCCAAACCATGTCACGCGCATCGTCGCCGGATCGCGTCCAATTTCTTCGCAGGTCCGCCGAACTGTCTGCACACGTTCAGCATAGCGATCATACGGCGCATCCGAAAGATTCCACCAGTCCGCGTACCTCGCGGCGGCACGAATGGTCTTATCACCACCGCCCCCCACAATGATAGTTGGTACGGGATCAGGCTTCGGTTCGCACCACGCATCGACAATATGATAATGCTTGCCGTGATACGTCACCTTGCCCGGTTCTGTCCACATTCGCTTCATGATTTCGAGCGTGTCTTCCAACTGCTCGATGCGTATGCCCGCGCGCGGATATTCGTACCCGTAGGCGAGATACTCGTCATCTTTCCAGCCCGCGCCAATCCCCATGATGAACCGCCCGCCCGATAAAACTTGCAGCGTTGCCGCCGCTTTCGCCAGCAGCGCGGGATTGCGATAGCTTTGTCCAAGCACCATCGGACCAATTTTAAGCGTGGGGTATTTCGCCGCGAGAAACGCCATCACTGTCCATGCTTCGTGGGTCGGTCTATCTTCCCAGAAGAAATGATCGGTCATCCACAGGCTTTTGATATACGGCGCAAGTCCCGCCAGCGTCGTATCGATCTCATCCAGCCACGCCGCGTTATTCCCCTTCGGCGGTCCCGCCTTCAATGCCAATCCCCATTCGACCATTGTTCTCCGCCTATCTCATCTCAGAGCGCATCTGAATATTCAAATCGTTGTGTAGGGGCTTGGCGTGCCAAGCCCGCTTTAGCTTAAACACACATATGGTAGGGGCACGCTGTGCCGGTAGCTGCGTACAATCGCGTGGAGTGCAGAAAATTCACCATATCGGACGATGCATGCGTAACTTGTTTCGCATGGTTCGCCCGCGCGAAAAACCAATATTCAGATACGCTCCCACTCACATTCATACCACAATGCATATTATTTATAATATTCACCTAACGTGTCACATATTTTTGCAAAAGCGGACATATGTGGACACATCTTCCCTCAATTTTTATATCCCGCCATACAAGTTTTGACACATCTTCTCTCAGTCAAAAATGCCTCCTGCCACATCTGTGACACACCTCCAAGCGAGAGCCTCCAAAAAAGTGTCACATTTTTATGTCCATTCCTGTCGAATTTCGTGCCAAGTTTTTTGCCCCGTAGAGTCGTCTATCTCAGCTTCTCCACCGCCCAATGATCCCCCATCGCGCGTCGCCCGCCCGCCAGCCCTTCCCCATCACTCACCATGCGGATCAAGTCCTCGCGTTCCAGCATGTCCGGGCGCAGAGTCACACCCAAGCCCGCGCCCGTCGGCACGCCAAAATGCCCATCACTGGGTAAAGGCGCATACTCGCTCATGACCGGGAAATACGTCTTGTAAAATGCCCGCACGCTTTCCACATAAAACAGGTTGGGGATGTGCGCGCCCAAGTGCATACACACAGCATGGCAAATTGGACCCGCCACATTATGCAGCACCAGCGGCACGCCGAACGCCTCCGCCATATTGGCGATTTTGCGCGTCTCGGCGATTCCGCCGTTCCACACCGGATCAGTCATCACGATCTGAGATGTCCGCCGTTCCAACCAATCACGAAGCTGCCAGCGCGTCATCAGCAGTTCCGACCCGATGATTGGGATGCTCGTCCGCTGTGAAACCAGCTTGATTTCTTCAGGATGTACCGCCGGAATCACATCTTCCATGAACAAGATATCATACGGTTCAAGCCCGCGCGCGATCCGTTCAATGCTCGTCCGATTCCACCGGAAATGACATTCAATCCCGATCTCCATGTCATTTCCCACCGCCTCGCGAATTTGCCGCACAGGCGTGAGTCCATCTTCCACTTGCGCCATGCTGATATACTGCCCGAACGATTCCTCGCTGAATCGGTCAAAGGGCCATATCTTCATCGCGCGCACGCCATCCGCCAGCAGACTTTTCGCCAAATCCCCCGCGTTCGCGCCGTTCTGCGTCTGCCACGCGGCATAGTCCGCCACATCCGCCGTGCCGATGCACGTGTTGTACGTCGGCACGCGCTCGCGGGTTTTCCCGCCCAGCAGGTGATACAACGGCGCGTTGTAGAACTTCCCCATAATGTCCCACAGCGCGACTTCCAACGCCGAGAGCGCCCGTGTCTCCGCCCCCGCGTAGCCGTGATACATGATGTTGTCCATCACGAAGCGCCATAAGCCTTCAATGTCGAGCGCGTCTTGCCCCAACACCAGCGGCGCGATAGTGCCGTGCAGTGCCGCTTTCGCGCCGGGGATTTTATCAACCGTTTCCCCCAACCCGACGATCCCAGTATCGGTATGCACGCGCACCACCATCAAGCGTGGATACGCCGCCCATTGTAACGTCTCAATCCCCGTGATCTTCAGCATCACACTACCATCACTGTATTTCGTAATGTGCCAATCGGCTCAATCGTAATCGACACCACGTCCCCCGCTTCTAGCGTGAATTCCGGCGGCGGCACGATCCCCGTACCGGTCATCAAAAACGCGCCATATGGGAATGAGTTCGCGCGCCCCAAATACTCGGTTAGCTCACGCAGCGCCCGCTTGATCCGCGACGTATGTACGCTCTGATCGAAGACTACTGCGCCGCCGCGCTCAATTTGCAGCCGAATCGTCGTCTGTGGGATTTTTTCGCTTGGCACTAGCCAGATCGCTGGACCAAGCGCGCACGACCCGGTGTATACTTTCGCTTGCGGCAAATACAGGGGATTTTCGCCTTCGATGCTTCGGCTGCTCATGTCGTTGCCAATCGTGAACCCGACAACTTGCATCGCCGGGTTGATCACGAATGTGAGTTCGGGTTCGGGAACATTCCATGATGAATCCCCGCGGATGCCAACATGCGCCCCTTGCCCCACTACACGCCACCCGCTCGATTTGAAGAACAATTCGGGGCGTTCCGCGCTGTATACCCGCGCGTACACATCCCCACCATCAGCCGATTCTTCCTGCCGCGCTTCGCGGCTTCGCTCATATGTAACGCCTGCCGCCCACACCTCTTGATCCGCCTCGATAGGTGGGAGCATCACTGTCCCGTTATCCGCTGACAGTGTTTCTACCCCAACTGGAGTTGCCACCAATCCCGCTTGTTTGAGTTCGCGAACCGCTTCCGCCACCCGCCCAACCGAACCCGCCAGCCAGCGGCTCAATTGAAAATCGGGCAGCGCATACACTTTGTCGTCCATACGCGCCAACCAGCGCAGCCCGCCTTGGGGATCGTTCGTACGATAAATCAACAAGTCGGTCATGAAGGTATGCTCCAAGTGAATACGCCCGCCTCATTCACCGACTGTTTGAGCAGCCCGCGCGCGGTCATATGTTCCAAACTGCCGGACAATGGGTATGCTAACAGTCCATCATTGGTGCTGTCCCACGACCCTAAATTGCGCGCTAGCGCGTGGATTGCCTCTGGAAGCGTGAACGCGCCGTGCTTGACAAATTCCAGCAGCATTTCTTCAACGCGCAAGCAGTAATCGCGGCTTTCCCGCAAGAATTCGCGTACTTCTGCCCCGCGCCGCACTTCCCAATGTGCCCCCGAATACTGCTCAATCGGCATTTCCATCAACTGCTCCAGTGTTTGCAAATATGTTTCAACATAGCAGTATGTCGGGGGTAGCGCGGGCTTCCAATCCGCGTCCAAAATCGCGTTCCACAGCGCCGCTTCACCCGCCGCCATCACTTTTGAGCGCGGATCGTATACCGCCAAATGCCCCCATGTATGACCCGGTGTGTGTATCGCTTCAATCCACCAATCGTCGCTCAAACGAAACCGTTCCCCACCTTCCAGCGTCATGTCGATTGGGGCGCTTAACGTTTGCGCGTGTACATTCGCTCGCGCTTCGGCGCTCATTGGCGACACCCCATATCCCCTACTAAATTGATCGTACCGCCCGTCGATCAACGCTTCTGTGCTTTCAATCCAAGGACGATCTAAATTGTGACACATCAAGATCGCTTGTGGCGCGGCTTGTTTCATCGGTGCATTCCCGCCTTGATGATCCAAATCCGAGTGGGAAATCAAGATGTACGTCAGCCGTTTGGGATTAAACCCAATCTTCTGCATATAGGGGAGAATGTCTTGTTCGGGGTTGTGCGCGCAGCACGTATCCACCAGCATTGAGGCTTGTGTGCCCACAAACAAATGCACAAAGCTGATGCGGTTCACATCAAATCGACAAGCGATGCGATGCACGCCGGGAGCAAGTTCCATCATCAAGTCCTTTTGAGTTGGTACTCGTAAATTCAATCTTGCGGCTGTTCGCCTTTAGAGGCTAACCCACCGTCTACTTCATAATTTGATCCCGTGACGAAACTTGCCTCATCCGACGCAAGAAAGATGCACACATTCGCCACTTCCTGAATTCGCCCCACTCGCCCAATCGGGTGCATCGCGTCGAATTCCCGACGAAGTCGTGCCTGATTTTCCGGGCGCTGTGCCGCGATGAAATCGTGCAGCATTGGCGAGTCAATCGTGCCCGGTGACACCGCGTTTACACGAATTCCCATGCGTGCATAATCGGTACTCATCGCCCGCGCCAGCGCGATCAACGCGCCTTTTGTCGCGCTGTACACCGCGATCCCCGGCAGCCCGCGAATCCCAGTCACGCTTGCCATATGGATGATATTGCCTTGCCCAACGCTCAACATGCCGGGGATCACAGCGCGCGATACCAGATACGTTCCGCGCAAATTGACCGCCAAACACTGATCGAAATCATCTGGATCAGTTTCATGGAGTTGACCAGACGGCATCACTGCCGCGTTGTTGACCAGCACCGTAATCTCGCCAAAATGGTCGCGCAGCCGTTCCACCGCAGCTTTGACCTGTGCTTCATCACGAATGTCTGCGCCAAGCGCCAGCGCGTGCCCCCCTTCGGCGGCAATCTCGTCAACCACGTCTTGACACGATGTCGCATACAAATCAAGCACGCCGACTTTCGCACCTTCTCGCGCGAACGCTGCCGCAATCCCACGCCCAATTCCACGCGCTGCGCCTGTCACCAAAGCAACTTTCCCAGTTAGTCGTAGCGGCATGTCAACATCCTATTTGGAGGCTTGTGTGGGGATTGTTCTTCCAATCCCCTGCCCATTCCGCGCAAGCAATCACCCCAGTGGGCGCTGAATGAAGAACCAGTACACGAAGAAATACACCCCCGCGAACAGCCCCGCGACAATCGCCGGAATAGTCGATTTTGGCGCTTTGGTCAACCTTGCTCGCCGCGTCACCCCCGCGGTGATAAATGGGAATGTGAACATCAGCGCGTTGATCGCCAACATCCCGAACTCACCACGAGAAAAGATCACGCCCGGCGCGGCGAGACTCAATTTTGCCACTACCGCACTCATCAGCGTTGCGCCCATCAATAGGGTTGGTACCATGTTCTTGTCCGGCAGCAAAAACAACGTGATCAACGAGAGGAAGAAAATAAAATAAAGCAAAATGTCGTACAGCATCGTATCGCTTTGGGGGAGTAAATACTCGATGATTTGGTTGACATTGATGTCCATGAAAAATCTCCAGCAAGTGACCACGGCTTCAATCTCGGATGTCACAGCGGTCAATCAGTCAGGCGTGACTAGTGACAATCCAGCAGTTCAATCGTAACACAAAGCTTCCGTCTAGGGACATAACTTCGCCCTGCCGCCTTACCCCGAAATGCTCACCTTATCTCGCGCCATTTTTGGTACAATGGGGAAGAGCATAGTGTAAGCATAGGCTTTCGCGCTGCCGTCTTGAGCGCAAAAGATAGAAACGACAGACATCCATTGGCAAACGGAATTGATTTTTTTACCGATGATGGTGACGCGCCCGTGCCGGTGACCGATGAGCGCAGTTTAGGACGGCGCATCGCGCTTCAAATTCTCTATGAAGTCGATATAGCTCACCACAACCCGCTCGACGTAATCGACATTCATCAGCAAAGCCAAAATCCCAGCCGGCGAGCATCACGCTACATGCGCCAATTGGTGCTTGGCACATGGAATCAGCGCGATCTCACTGACCAAGCGATTCGCATATACGCGCCGGAATACCCGCTAGATCAACTCGCCGCCATTGACCGCAACATCTTGCGAATGGCGATCTATGAATTCGCTGTCAGTGCCATTACACCTGTGGGCGCGGCTATCGACGAAGCGGTAGAATTGGCGAAACAGTTCGGCGCAGATGGATCCCCCAGTTTCGTCAATGGGGTACTCGGTTCGCTTGCCGAAGATGAAAACATGCTTGCCCAACTTCGACAACCCGAACAGCCCACAGATGAGGAAGCGGGCAATGACCTCCCAACTGAAACCTAGCGGAAACCCCGTCGGGGGAAAACCTCTATCACGCACAGTACCCACACCACCGACTCCGCCCCCGCCCCCCTCGCAGCCTAATGAGGACGACGACTCCTTAAAGGGAATTGGCGGGCAAATGAGCTTCTTGGATCATCTCAACGAACTACGCTACCGTATCACCCGCGCGGCGATAGCCCTATTTATCGGCACGGTGATAGGCTTCCCACTTGCGCGTCCGCTGCTTCAATATCTGCAAATTCCCTATGGCGAACGCTTTCAGGCGCTCGATCCAACCGCAACCGTGGTTTCGTATTTTCGTGTCTCGCTTTTAGTTGGTGGCATCATTGCCATTCCCATCATCACCTACCAATTATTGATGTTTGTCCTACCCGGACTGACGAACAAAGAGAAAAAGCGTCTGCTCACAGCGCTTCCCGCGATTACGCTGCTCTTTCTAATCGGCGCGCTCTTTTCGTGGTTCGTCCTCATCCCACCTGCGCTCGACTTTCTGCAAAGCTTTCAGAACGATATTTTCCGCGCCGAATGGACAGCCGACGGTTATCTCGGTTTCGTCACCGCACTCGTCTTTTGGATGGGTGTCGCTTTTGAAACGCCGTTGATCTTCTTTGTCCTTTCCCTGCTCGGCATGGTATCAGCGCGTGTTCTCATCAAAAATTGGCGTATCGCTATCGTGGGATCGGGTATCGCCGCCGCCTTCATCACGCCAACAATTGATCCGGTCAATATGTTTCTCGTCATGGGACCGCTGCTCACCCTTTACGTGATCAGTATCATTCTGGTCGTCATCGGGCAGCGTTTCTCGCGTGTTGACAGCACGGATTTTTAGCACTCGCACAGGGATAGATCGCACATGACTACCAGCACCAACATTCGCATCTACGGTATCCCGATGGATTTGGGACAAAGCCGCCGCGGCGTGGATATGGGTCCCAGCGCCCTACGCTATGCGGGACTTCAACGGCGGTTGGAAGCATTGGGTTACACCGTCGAAGACAAAGGCAACGTGTCTGTGCCTGTGATGGAGCAGGTCTTTGACGATGATCCCACTGACGGTACAGCGCACAACTTAGAAACCGTTGGTAAAGTCTGCCGTGCCATATACGACAGCGCGAAAAGCGCGGTTGACAGCGGTGATTTGGCGATCTTTCTCGGCGGCGATCACAGCATCGCTATTGGCTCAATTGCCGCCGCGCTCGAACGTCCACAAAAAATCGGTGTGATTTGGGTGGACGCGCATGGTGATTTCAACACACCCATGACCACGCCTAGCGGCAACATTCACGGTATGGTTGTCGCCGCGCTGATGGGACGCTGCCCTCCCGAAATCACCATTGGGAAAACTCGCTTGCAGCCCAACCAAATTGCCATGATCGGTATCCGCGACTTGGATGCGGAAGAAAAAGTCAATCTCGCCAAAAGCGGCATCTATGTCGCCACTATGCGCGTCGTCGATGAGCTTTCCATGTCGAAAGTCGTCCGCAGCGCCCTTAACCATCTTGGCGATGTCGATGCCATTCACGTCAGCCTCGATCTCGACTCGCTCGATCCACAGTTTGCGCCCGGTGTCGGTACTGCCGTGCCCGGCGGACTGACTTACCGTGAGGCGCATCTCATCATGGAGATGCTTGCCGATGATGGGCGCGTCCGTTCGATGGATATTGTCGAAGTCAATCCGATCCTCGATGATCGTAATGCCACCGCCAATGTCGCTATAGAACTTTGCGCCAGTTTATTCGGCAAACGTATCCTATAACAACCAGCCAACGAAAGCGACTATGCTCAAATCTATCTTCGGCAGCAGAAGCCTATCCGACCCGCGTCTGCTCGTCATCGGCTTAGATTGCGCCGCGCCAGAATTGGTCTTTGACCAGTTCGCCGCCGATCTCCCCACATTGAATCGGCTGCGTGCGTCTGGGACATGGGGGGAACTCGCCAGCTCCATCCCTTGCATCACGGTTCCGGCATGGGCGAGTATGCTCTCAGGGCGTGATCCCGGTGTATTGGGATGTTATGGCTTTCGGAATCGCGCTGATACCAGCTATAACCGTCTCGTCACTGCCGACAGCACCAGCATCAAAGTCAAACGCGTGTGGGATTATCTCACTGAAGCCGAACGATCTTCACTCGTTGTTGGCGTGCCGCAGACCTTCCCGGTTCGCCCTCTCAACGGACACTTGATCAGCGACTTTCTCACCCCTTCGACAGAGAGCGCCTTCGCCTATCCCGCCGCGCTCAAGACCGAAATTCTCGATGTTGCGCCAAACTACGCCTTCGATGTGCGTGATTTCCGCACAACCGAACGCACGATCCTGCTGCAAAAACTCATTGACCTTACCGAAGTTCAATACCGCGCCTTTGAACATCTCCTGCGCTCGAAATCGTGGCAGTTCGCCATTCATGTCAACATCGGCCTTGATCGTATACACCACGCCTTCTGGCGCT
The DNA here is from genome assembly GCA_034434595.1 of Anaerolineae bacterium. Lineage (GTDB taxonomy): Bacteria > Chloroflexota > Anaerolineae > Aggregatilineales > Phototrophicaceae > Flexifilum. The sequence goes on along the minus strand of DAOTZD010000003.1, from coordinate 168,592 downwards.
ATCTCGATCCCGTCCACCGTTTACACGAACCGGAAAGCCCGTTTCGGCACGCCATCCTTGAATACTACAAACTGCTCGATCACTATGCTGCCAAACTTATTCACGCAGCGGGAGACGATACGCACATCCTCATCGTCAGCGATCACGGTGCAAAGCGCATGGATGGCGGCATTTGCATCAACGAATGGCTGTGGAAAAACGGTTGGCTGACTTTCACCACCCCGCCACCGGAAGGAACGATCACCCGCTTTGAAGACATGCAGCCCCACATTGATTGGTCGCGCACGCGGGCATGGGCAAGCGGCGGATACTATGGGCGTATTTTCCTCAACATTCAAGGACGCGAACCACAGGGGATCATTTCTCCAAGCGAACTCAACTCCGTGCGCGCCGATCTCATTGGCGCGCTCAAAAGCATCCCCGACGAAAACGGCACACCCCTCAACACGACCGTCTACATGCCGACTGAAATCTATCAGCAGGTCAACGGCATCGCGCCTGATCTCATTGTGTATTTTGGCGATCTGCATTGGCGTGCCATCGGTTCGTTGGGCTACGGGCGGCACTACACCTTCGAAAACGATACGGGCGCGGACGATGCCAATCACGCGCAAAATGGCATGTTCATCCTCTACGATCCCAAACGCAGGGGAAATGGGCGCATTGACGGCGCACAGTTGATGCAAATCGCCCCCACACTCCTTGACCGCCTCAAAATCAAACCCGCCGCGCCCCTGAACTTCCAAGCCAATCCGCTGCCATAATTTTTTGCCGTATCATCCCGCCAGCGCCGATCTTGGCTAAAATAATGCTCCAAATAACCTGCTGTTCTTTGAAAAAGGATTTCAGCGATGGCTTCCACAATCGGCATTGGCGTGATCGGCATGGGCTGGATGGGGACGGTTCACAGCCGTTCCTACACGGGTATTCCCAGCCGCTTTGATGATGATGATCTCCATCCGCGCTTGATCATCTGCGCCGACGCAGTTGAAGCGCGCGCCCAAAAAGCCCAAAGCAAACTCGGATTCCAGCAGTACACAACCGATTGGCACGATGTAGTCAATCACCCTGATGTGCAAGTCGTCAACATCGCCACCCCTAACGATCAACACATCGAAATCGTCCAAGCGGCTGCCGCCGCGGGCAAACACATTTTTTGCGAAAAACCCGTCGGGCGTAATCCGGCGGAAACCGCCGCTATCGAATATGCCGCGCGCAAAGCGGGCGTGATGAGTTTCGTCGGCTACAACTATCGGTGGTCGCCTGTCGTTCAATATGCGCGCCAGTTTGTTCAAGACGGCAAACTAGGCGATCTCACCCACTATCGCGGGCGATTCTTCTGTATGTACGGGAGCAATCCCTATTCTGTGCTGTCGTGGCGCTTCCAAGAAGAATACGCAGGGCTTGGCACATTGGGCGATCTCATGTCGCATGTCATAGATATGTCGCTCATGATTGCTGGTTCGATCAAGCGCGTGGTCGCCAACCGCGAGACATTCATCAAACAGCGTCCCCTTTCCACGCCCGGAGAAGGGACGCACTTCACCACTCGCACCGACGGTCCTTTCGGAGATGTGACGAATGAAGATTACGTTGGGATGCTGGTGCAGTTCACTAATGGCGCACACGGCACACTCGAAGCCTGCCGCGTGATTTTTGGACCCAAAGTCGAAATGGCATTCGACGTGAACGGGACAAAAGGCGCGATTAGTTGGGATTTTGAACGCATGAACGAGATGAGCATTTATCTCCCTGATGGACACGTATCACACGACGGTTACACCCGCATCTTGTCCGATCCGGCGCACCATCCCCATCATGGCGCGTTCAATCCCGCGCCGGGGACAGGTTTAGGCTACGACGATCTCAAATGCATCGAAGCGTATCAATTCTTGCGCTCCATCGTGGATGGGGTACAGCGTTCCCCTAGCTTTGCCGATGCGCTGGCAGTCGCGGAAGTGCAGGCAGCGGCAGCGCGATCATGGCAGTCCGGCACATGGGAAGAAGTCACATCGCTGCGGCGAACGGAGTAAATCACCATGCGACACAACAAGACCAAAGCCCGCCTGAAAGCGGGCGAAACCGTATTCGGCTGCTTCGTGCGCTACCCCAATGCCACCTTGATTGAAGTAATGGGCTATCAAGCATGGGATTTTCTCGTATTTGATGGCGAACACGGAACGCTTGAACCACAGGATTGCGAACAGATGGTACGCGCGGCGGAACTGCAAGCGGTCACCCCGATTGTGCGTGTACCGACCAATCAACCGCCTGTGATTTTGCGCTTGATGGACACGGGCGCGCAGGGGCTTCACGTCCCTTGGGTGAACACAGCAGCGGAAGCGGAAGCAGCAGTCCGTTCCGTTAAATATGCCCCACGGGGTATACGCGGATTAGCAGGCGTGCGCGCGGCGGATTACGGTCAGCGCGGCACGTTGGGCGAATATGTAGAATCTGCAAACCGCGAAACCCTTGTTGTGATCCACATCGAAACCATCGAAGCCGTCGAGCAGCTCCCCGAAATTGTCAAGATTGACGGTATCGACGTGATTTTCATTGGTCAAACTGATTTGTCGCATTCGCTTGGCGTGCCGGGTCAAACACAGCACCCCAGCGTCCAAAACGCCGTCAACCGCATTGTCGATGTGGTGCGCGAAACCGATCTCGCGTTGGGTATATTGGTAGCCAATGCCCAAATCGCGCATCAGTGGCGCGAACGCGGCGCGCGTTATATCGCCATCATGCTCGAATCGCTTCTACTTCCTGCTGCGCGTGACTTTCTCGAAAAATCGCGCGCGTAAGCCGTGATCTCATGAGTCCAATCCAGATAAGCAGTTGCCAATTCGCATGTATCCGTTGAACATTGTTGATCACATCGTTACGCTTCTGTTTTGGAGTTAAAAGTCTTTCATGAGTGAAACTGTTCCGGGTCGCCATGACCTACCGGATCAACATGATCCGTATGGCGCGCTGCGTTTGTCGGATTTTCGCCTGCTTCTGATTGGACGCTTGATCGCCCAACTAGGCGAGATGATGGTATCTGTCGCTGTTGGATGGGAAATCTACGAACGCACAGGGAGAGCCTTCTTGCTCGGCATGATCGGGCTGGTGCAGATCATCCCCGTGCTGCTCTTTTCGCTGCCGGCGGGCTACATAGTTGACCGCTACAATCGCAAACAAATCGCGCTCATCTCACAAATCGTCTTGATGGCATGTTCGGCGGCGCTGGCGATTTTGTCTCTCACGCAAGCGCCGTTAGTGTTGACGTTTGTTGTACTGTTCGTCATCGGGGTAGCGCGCGCCTTCAATAATCCGGCGGAAGGGGCGCTCACCCCGATGGTAGTGCCGGAATCCCTGTTCCACAGCGCCGTGACTTGGAGTACGAGCGTATGGCAGGTGTCGGCTATTGTAGGTCCGGCAGTCAGCGGCTTTGTGATTGCCTTAACAGGTGGTGCGCCTGCTGTCTACATCTTCAACGTGTTTGCTGGAAGCGCGTTGGTCATCGCGCTGCTATTGATTCATCCGCGCAAACAAACCTACGCCCCGCCGGAAGAAACACCTATGCAGTCGCTGAAAGCGGGTATGCATTTCTTGCGGGATAACCGCCTGATTCTTTCGTCAATTACGCTCGATATGTTTGCTGTGTTATTCGGCGGCGCAACTTACCTACTGCCTGTGTTTGCCAAAGACATCTTGCAAGTTGATGCGACTGGGTATGGTCTGCTCCGCGCCGCGCCATCCGTGGGGGCGCTGTGCATGGCACTCGTTCTTGCGAACCGATCCGGTTTTCGCAACGCCGGGCGCACGCTCTTGATCGCTGTAGCAGGCTTCGGTATTGTCACGATCATCTTCGGACTTTCGACCAACTTTTGGCTCTCCTTGGCGATGATGGCACTGTCCGGCGCATTGGACAATATCAGTGTCATCGTTCGCCACACGCTCACGCTTGTGTTTACCCCTGACGAAATGCGCGGGCGCGTCGGCGCGGTAAATTCTATGTTCATCGGCGCGTCCAACGAACTAGGTGGCTTTGAATCGGGCGTGGCAGCGGCGCTGCTTGGCCCCGTCGGCGCGGTTGTGTTCGGCGGCTTCGGCACTTTAGCGGTCACGGGGCTTGTCGCCTATTTCGCGCCCGAACTACGTCAGCTTAAGCGCATCCGGCGTGATGCAGAGATGAATGTCGAAGGTGAGGTTGTGCCGCAGGTCGTATAACAACTGGACGACGCATATGTTGTTTTGTAGGGGCGCATCGTGATGCGCCCGAAACAAAATTTGAATCGGCTATACATAAAGGAGTCATCTGTGAGTAGAATTTCGGCACAATCCAGCGGCGTGTTTCTGCTAGGCGGCGATTTGCGTGTGAATCGCTTGGGCTTCGGTGCGATGCGAATCACAGGCAAAGGCATCTGGGGCGATCCGCCTGACCGCGAAGAAGCCTTACGTGTACTGCGTCGCCTGCCGGAAATCGACATCAATTTCATTGACACGGCAGATTCCTATGGACCATTCGTGAGCGAAGATTTGATTCGTGAGGCGCTGCACCCCTATAACGGAATCGTCGTGGCAACGAAAGGCGGGCTGACTCGGCATGGTCCTGATAAGTGGTATCCCGTCGGGAGACCGGAATATCTGCGCCAATGCGTCTTGATGAGTATGCGGCGTTTAGGCGTGGAACGTATCGACCTATGGCAGCTTCACCGCATTGACCGCAAAACGGATCGGGACGCGCAGTTCAAAGTTATCGCCGATATGCAGCGCGAAGGCTTGATCCGCCACGTGGGGTTGAGCGAAGTGAGCATCGAGGAAATTGAAGCGGCGCGGCAGTATTTCCCCGTGGCGAGCGTGCAGAACTTGTACAACCTTGTCAACCGGCACAGCGAAGATGTGGTGAATTACTGCGAGCGTGAAAACATCGCCTTCATCCCTTGGTTTCCGCTGGCGGCGGGCGATCTGGCGCAGCCGGAAAGCACGTTCAGCCGGATCGCCGCGCAGTTGAACGCTACGCCCTCACAAGTGGCGCTGGCGTGGGTACTTAAGCGAAGCCCGGTCATGCTGCCGATTCCCGGCACGGGAAGCCTGAAGCACCTTGAGGAGAACACGGCGGCGGCATCGCTTCAGCTAAGCGATGAGGACTTCCAGACGCTGGACGAACTAGGCAAAGCCGAATGGACGCGGAGCAAGCCACGCGCATAAGCCGAAGCACTGTCGAAGTGGCGTAGAATTGTCGTGAGGACAATACTTTGTCCTCCATGTCCTTTGATGTCCGATTTGCTTCGCTGAAGGATTGAGGAAGCATTAAATTGTTTAATTCTTCAAATTCTTGGGCTTGCAGGTTAGGAAAGTGAAATCGATGCGGCTTTCGGTTGAAAGCAAGGAACAATGAACAAACGACCTTTCAATTGTTACTTGGGGATGGCGTTTCGGTCATTTCTGGCGTAGTTTCTGCTTGCGCGGTTTCCGTTTGCATGATGCGAAGCAGCGCGAAAACATCTTGAGTCGGAAGGGTGAAACCAAGTGCCATTTGCGTTTGAAATATGTTGGAATACACAGATGATGGCGCGATAAGGAATATGTTTGGCGTTGGAAAGGGCGTGAAACGCGGTGGATTGAACAGTAGAGTCAAGCCCGTTTCGAGCGCGACTTGCAGGATACAGAGCGCCAGTGTCGAAAAAAATACCCATCACAATGACCCCCGCGCGGCGGCGCGATTTGTGTGCGATGGGCAGGTTTGAATGTGACATCAGATTGCTCCATTATACCGAAGCGGAAGATATGTTGTCGCACGTTTATTATCGTCCGTATTGTGTCCAAAACGATAAATGGCTAAACTGCGTGTTTTCCCAGCGCAAAAGGCAAAACCTACTCAATTAAGGAGTTGATATGACCAAGCAGTGGTTGGCAGAAAATGCCAAAAAAGAGGGCGTGGTCTCCACCGCCAGCGGACTGCAATACAAAGTGTTGACACAAGGAACAGGCGCGAAACCTGCCAGCGCGAATGCCGAAGTCGAAGTGAACTATGAAGGATCGCTCATCGACGGCACCGTGTTCGATAGCTCGTACAAACGCGGCGAATCGATCACGTTCTTCTTGAATCAGGTCATCCCCGGTTGGACGGAAGGCGTTCAGTTGATGCCCACTGGATCGACGTATGAACTGTACATCCCATCGGAATTGGGCTACGGCGCGCGCGGCGTTCCCGGCGTAATCCCCCCCAACTCCACGCTGATCTTCAAGGTCGAATTGATCAAGGTGTTCTAGGCGCGTTGAAAATTCGCATAGCTTTGCGCGGCGGCATTCGTCAAGGCAAGGTGTGTATCGCTTAACTGGGTGAAAGGGGTGCAGGTGACTTCGGTGTGCCCTTTTTTCACCGCCCGCGTCCATGTGCCGATAATTTGCCCATCGACCACGATCATCGGGCGGAATACGCCGTTGTTTCCCGGCACAATGCGCTGCATGTGATCGGGTGTCACCACCGCCCCACGATCTTTGTAGCCAAGCAGGAACTCATCAAAACCGGGCAGCAAGTATGCCGATTCGGCTGTGGCAACAGGTTCGTTTTCGCTCCCCATGAAATACGTTTGCCCGTCGATAGTTTCACGGCGCAGCGCATCCCCTGCTCCGGCGATTCCCAAACGCGCATCGCTTATCGTTGTGCCAACCCACCACGCCAGATCATATTCCGTCGCGGGCGCATGACTGGTGAAGTAGATGCGCGCGATGGTCGCCAAGGCTTCTTCGCGGGAGATGGTGGGCGCTGGCGCGATCCATTCTTCGAGCAGCACGAATGTCTGCTGTTTGCCTTCTCGCGCGCCCATGCAGATTACGCCGCGCTGCGCTAACTGTGTAAGAATGTGATAGCCACGCTGACCTGTCATGGCAATACCCCCTTGATCGAATACTTCCAGCAGTTGATCGCGCGTGAGGCGTTTGCCGCCTTGCAGCGCATTCTCGCATAAGTCGCGGCAGCGGTGAATATCGCTCTGTGTCAGTTCGAGCTGCTTCAGCCGGCGATCCGACGCATCGACCACGCGCGCTGCCAACCACTTGAGCATCCAACGCGCGTTTTCTGGCGGGACAAAGTGAATTGTGCCGCGCATCGCCCATGTACAGATAATTTTGCCGTCCGCGACAGCTTGCTCAACCGCGCTCAAAGCGGGATGCTGCGTGCGTGCCCCTACTGCCCACACCACTTGAGCGTAATCTTGCGCCTGCATCGCGCCCATCCAGCGCACAACCGCATCCGGCGAAGCAAACTGCTGGCTGCTAATACGCTGGTGATGCAGCCGTCGAAAACCGATCAGGCGGTTGAGTTCGGTCATGGGAATTTTCACCATTTTTGAGTGGATAACACAGTAAATGATAGCACATTTGGTCGATTTTCGGCATTGCTGCTGGCAGCAGTATCAGGGCAAACGCACCAAAATCTCTCTGGCTGGCTTTGCTCGCCACCTCAGCCGAATTCAGGGGAGGAAAAGCCTATACCCGTGTTTTTTCGTTCCTCAACTTGGGGTGGGGAATAGGGTACTTTGAGCAACCACGTGGTTTGATGGGTTTGCCATAACGGCAGCGTAAAATCAGCAGTTTTTCGGCATGTTTTTCGACTTGATTGGAATCAAACGGTTGGGGGTTTAGCGATACACTATAACCGATTTGAAAATTCTCGGTTTATGAAATGGAGATCAAGATGAAGCAGCGTTTTGTCCTCACCCACACCGACGCGCAGCGTGTGATCGCGGCGATTCAAGCCGAATTGGATGCCAAACATCAGGGCGCGGCGGTTGCTGTCGTCGATGAACACGGCGAATTGATAGCGTTCTTGCGTACCGACGGATGCCCTCTGCCGTCGATCAACAATGCCATCAACAAGGCGTTCACCGCCGCCCGCGAAAACATTGCGTCAAAGGCGCTGGGCACATCATCCAAAGAAGATGGCTGGCAGCTCACCAACTTTGGCGATTTACGCTACACGGGTTGGGGCGGCGGACTGCCGATTCGCTATGAAGGGATTGTGGTTGGCGCGGTGGGGGTAAGCGGACTGCCCGAAGCCGATGACATGGCGCTGGCGGAAATCGGCATAAAAGCGTTGGAACAACTTTTTTAGAGAAGCTGATAGATGATGGCGGCACTCGAAATCGCGGTGACATCGCTTGAAGAAGCGCAAGCAGCAGCGCAAGGCGGCGCGGACAGCATTGAGCTGTCTGTGGATTTATCCGTAGGCGGGCTAACACCGCCGATCCGCCTGATTGCGGCTGTGCGTGCAGCAACAGCGATTCCGCTGCACGTCATTGTTCGCCCAACCGCCGAAACTTTTCACTATGATGCGCCAACGTGGGAAATCATTCAATCGGAAGCGGAGATAATTGCCTTAATGGGCGTGCAAAGCATCGTATTCGGTGCAGCAGACACGAATAACCGGATTGACACAACGCTGATGCGCGAAATGGCAGCGATCACATCGCCTGTGCCGATTACACTGCATCGCGCGCTCGATACCAGCCGCGAACCGGATGCGGCGCTGCAATCGCTCATCGGCGTTGTGCAGCGTGTGCTGACATCTGGCGACGCGCTCACGGCATGGGATGGTCGGCACACCACGCGCCGCTGGATACAGACTTATGGCGCACACTTTGAATTTGTGCTGGCGGGGTCCATCAAGGTGGAACAAATGACGGAATTGGTCGCATATACGGGAGCACGCGCGCTGCATGTGGGAAGCGCCGCGCGCGTTGATGGCGTGGTTTCGGCAGAGCGGGTGCGTGAGTTGAAACAACTGCTTGAATCCGCGAACTAAGCCATGCAGGGCAACAGCGCATATAATTTCATCAATTGAGAATGCAAATACAGGATTTAACGATGGTGATTCGTGTCGTTCTCGCCGATGACCACGCGGTTGTTCGCAAAGGCATACGCGACTTTCTCGAAGAAGACGGCGATATTCAAGTGATCGCGGAAGCGGGCGATGGCGCAAAGGTCAAGGAACTGCTGACCGATCTCCAACCGGATGTCGCCGTGCTGGATGTGCGAATGCCGCACGTGACAGGTATTGAAGTGACACGCTGGATACGCGAACAAAAGCTGCCTGTGCGCGTGGTCATCTTGACGGCATACGACGATGATCCGTTTGTGGTGGCAGCGATGCAAGCGGGCGCGAACGGCTATGTAATGAAGAATGCCGAAGCGGAAACGATCACAGCAGCGGTACGCACGGTGCATCGTGGAGAATTGGCAATCGCGCCGGAAATTGAACACAAATTTCTGACCCGTACTGTTGAAGCGCAAGCGTCAAGCGCATCGGATGAGGCGCTGACCGAACGCGAACACGCGATATTGCAGCTCGCCGCCAGTGGATTGACCAACAAGGGAATCGGCGCGAAACTGTCAATTAGTGACCGCACTGTGCAAGGGCATCTCGCCAGCATTTACACCAAGCTGCGTGTCAACAGCCGCACCGAAGCCGTAACCAAAGCCTTGCAGCTTATGATCATTCAGTTGGAGCAGAAGGCGTGAAGCGCGTGCGCCTCTCGCATCCCCTGCATGGGCTGCGCGCACAGGTTTTGTTGTGGACGGTACTGCCGCTGACGATCTTCTTGATCGTGTTTTCGTTAAGCGGTGTGAGCAGCCACCAAAGTTCAATGCGTTCGCTCGCTATCCAAGAGAATTTGCGTGTGGTTACTTTGCTGGCGGAACTTATCGCGGTCAATGTGGAGAATCGCGCGCTGACTCAAAACATGAGCCGCTATACTGTTCAGCCGCAAGATTTGGATTTAGAGAACATTTTGCATGTGAAACATGCGGAGGCGGTCACTAGCCTTGTGCTGATGGATATGCGCGGGACGGTGTTGTTCAGCCGCGGTCATGTTCATCATGAAGCCGGTTTTGCGGAATCGGATGCGGTGAATGCGGCATTACGCCGCGAAACCGGAGCATTGTTCACGTCCGAGACAGGGCATGACGATGTGATCGCATTTGCGCCGGTCCCCAACCTGCCGTGGGTGCTGTTGATTCAAGAGGGGTGGCATTCGATTACATCACCAATCATCCAGTTTGAGCAGTTGATGCCGTTCATTCTGTTCATCGCCGCGTCGGTATCGCTGCTCACGCTCTATTTTGGCGTGCGGTACGTGGCGCAGCCGCTTCGTGAATTAAACGAACGCGCGGCCAGAATCGGGCAGGGGGAATTTCTCGACACATCCACGCCTGTGAGCGGTGTGCGTGAAATCGAAGACTTGAGCTATGCACTCGACGAGATGGCATCGCGCGTGCAAAGTTATCAAGCGGCGCTGCATGATTACGTAGGCGAAGTGACACGCGCGCAAGAAGAAGAACGGGGACGACTCGCGCGTGAACTGCACGATGAAACCGTGCAAACGCTGATCGCGCTTGGTCATAAGGCGCAGATGGTGCAGCGGAGTTTGCAGCGCGATCAAGGGCAGGCAGAGGCACGTATCAGCGAGCTGCGCGACATGATTGGGGAAGCGATTGAGGAAGTGCGCCGCTTTAGTCTGGCACTGCACCCTCATTATCTTGAAGAATTGGGTCTGGTCAGCGCGTTAGAAGCCTTGACCAAAGAGGCAAACGCGAAATTTGAAGTACGCGGAACCCCTGCGCGGCTTCAATCGGAATCAGAACTGGCGCTGTACCGGATCGCGCAAGAGGGGTTAAATAACGCGGTTCACCACGCGCAAGCCAAACAGATCGAAATGCGCTTGTGTTTTGAACGTGAGTCCGTGAAGTTGGAAATCCGCGACGATGGGCGAGGTTTTATCGTTCCGCATTCGTTCAGCGATTTCACGCGGATTGGGCATTTTGGATTGATTGGTATGCGTGAGCGCGCGCAGTTGGTGAATGCAAAACTTGCGATTGAGTCCGCGCCCGGTCAGGGGACGCACGTCTTTCTCACGATCAATAAACAGTCGAGCCAACGTGAGGATGTTCATCCGCCTTACACGCAACCAGCATCGTAGAAACGGGAGCTGTTGAAGCGGTGCGTTTAGCGCGATGCCGCGCATTAAGTGAGTTTAACCGCTGAATTTCGGAGATGTTGAATATCGCGCATCGGCGGGGCTCCAAACAGGCTCTTATATTCGCGGCTGAAATGGGAGGGGTCGTTATAGCCGACGTGACAAGCCGCATCGGCGGCATCCAAGTTTTCGCTCAACATCAGCCGCCGCGCTTCCTGCAAGCGTAGATGCTTTTGGAATTGCAGGGGACTCATAGCAGTGGCAGCTTTGAAATGATAATGAAAACTTGAAACACTCATACCCAATTGATGAGCGAGTTCTTCAATCCGCAGTGGTTGATCGAAGTATTGATGAATGTGCTGAACAGCTTGGGCAATCACGGAGCTGTAGCCGCCCAAGATGGTCAAATGACGCAGCCTTGCGCCTTGATTGCTTTTGAGAAGTCGATAAATGATCTCTCGCGTGATGATTGGTATCAAGATAAGCGCTTCATCGGGCGATTCTAACAGGCGTGTGAGGCGCAGCACCGCATCGAGCAGATTTACGTCTAAGGGGCTGACATCAATGGCGCGCACATTGTTTGAACCGCGCGAGGTTATAGAATAACCTGTTTCCACCATGACGGAACTAACGAGCTGCGGATCGAGATCGAGCCGCAAACTCAAATAGGGGCATTCTACGGATGCTTTTAGAACCTGACTCACTCTGGGGAAGTTGAGAGTTGTGAGGAGATAATGGGCGGGATCATATTCGTAACATTCGTTACCCAGCGAAATCACTCTGCTGCCTTGTGCGATTACGCAAAAGGAGGGATAGAGCGCGCTGTGAATTTTCTCCATCGACGTGGATTGACGATCCAGATGTAATCCTTTGAGGGGCTGAACGACACCGTCATTTGGAACAAAATCGGCAATCCGCTCAATAAGTTCTTCATGACAGGCATTCCAGCGTTTTATCTCGCGTTCCATCCGCATGTTCACGAGAATTACCAGCCCTCTGTACGTAAATTCATGTAAATTCTGGAGGATTATACAATCCTTCTGGAGTATTCTACAATCACGCTGTCACTTGAATTTCTATAATAGACATGAACACGCGAAGATTTCCCATGAGAGCATGAGTAGGACGGAGAATTTGCTTACCCAAATAATGGATATCAAATAGTGATGCGGTAGGCAGCTCCGCCGTTTACGAGTGTGGAGTGGGTACTCTGCCCGCTGTGCGATTTATTTTACTAGGAGATAAATCTAATGAAATTCACACGTTTTGCAGCAATAGTCTTTCTTCTTGCAGCGTTGATGACGGTGGCGATTGGTCCATCAATTGCCCAAGACACCACCCTGCCACGCAATGAAACGCTGTATTTCAACGGTCAACAGTGGGGCGCAGTAGTTGGCTGGAATCCCTATTCGAACAGCAACAACAACGCGATGGCTATCGCGCAGCAGGACAATGCGCGCGTCCTCATGTTTGAAACCCCCTATCTTTACAACATGCTCGACGGGCAAGTTTATCCCCTGCTGGCAGATGGACCGTACACATGGAACGAGGCGCGCACAGAACTCACGTTCAGCTTGAATCAGGCGGCACATTGGAGCGATGGCACCCCTGTGACGGCGGAAGACGTGGCGTATACGTGGGCAACCCATGTCCGCTACAATACCCCCACGGGCGCTGCCAATATTGACTACATTGACGATATTGTCGCGGTGGATGAATACACGGTGACGATTAAGGCGAAACTGAATGATGCGGGCGCAGCAATTAACCCACTGCTGGTGCAGGCATATGTGAGCACCAACTACGTCATTCAGAAAGCGTGGACGCAGATTCTCGAAGAACGTTCAGGTGGCGATCCTGTCGCTTTCCTAGCAGATACGGCGGAAGATGTGGTGTACTCTGGTCCGTATCATCGCTATTTCGCTGACGAAACCAAGGTGATCCTTGTTCGCGATGATAACTATTGGGGTCAGGATCCGAGTATGTGGGGTCGCCTGCCCGTTCCGCGCTATCTCGCTCATAATATCTTCCAAGACAACGCCGCTGGTACGACTGCTCTGCAAGCTGGTGAAGTAGACGTTAGCCAGCAGTTCAATTCAAACGTGCAAGACCTGTGGCTCGTCCAAAATCTGCCGATTTCGACCTATCTGCCCGAACCTCCCTACGGAATCGGTGCCAGCCTGCCGACAGCATTCTATAACCTGAACTCGCCCGGACTGGACAATGTCGCCGTCCGCCGCGCCATCGCTATTGCCGTGGATTACCCCACAATCATCGCCAACGCGATGACCAACCAATCCGCCACGTTTGAACAAGTTCCGCGTTCGCTGATGAATCCAACGCCGGCTGAACAGGCGCTGTATGATCATGAAGCAGTGGCTGATTTGCAGTGGGTGGGGAATGACATTGAAGGCGCGAATGCGCTTCTTGATGAAGCAGGAATCGTGGACACCGACGGTGACGGTTGGCGCGAACTCGATGGTCAAAAGCTGAGCTACGTCGCCACCTGCCCGAACGGTTGGTCAGACTGGCAAGCTGCGATTGAAGTGGTCGCGGCGGCTGGCGCGGAAATCGGTATCGAAATCACCACCAATTTCCCCGAATGGTCGGTGTATCAGACTGTCGTCACAAAGTCGGATGCCCCGCTGCCTGAAGGCTATGACATCTTCATGATGTGGAGTGATGGCGCTGGTCCGACGCAGCCTTGGAGTCGTATCCGCAAACTGCTCAGCTCCGAATTCATCGGTATGTCGAGCAACTGGAACGGGAACTGGGGCGGCTACTCGAATCCTGACGCAGACGCGCTGATTCAGGCGATCCCCGGTGAAACTGACCCCGAACGCCTTGTTGAAATGTACACAGAACTCGTGCGTATCTACCTAACCGATGTGCCATCGTTCACGCTCATGTACCGTCCGCAGTCCTTCCATACGGTCAATGAAAGCGTGTGGACGAACTTCCCGTATGCTGGTGATGGCACTGTGCCGCCTGTTCCACCGCTTAACTTGATGGACGGCTGGAGCGTGGCTGGTCTCTACAATCTGGAACTGGTCAATCCGTAGTTCTACTTCGTGCAATTCGGCAGCAGTCCCCTCAACAGCTCGGACTCAGTCTTTGAGTCCTAGAGGGGACTGCCTCAATTATATTAACAAAAAATAATTTAACAGGAGTACTGGGTTGAAAGGGTATCGAGATTATTTTCTCAAAAAGCTAGGTTGGTTCATCCTCACGGTAGTAGTGGCATTTACCTTGAATTTTATTCTTCCGCGACTCATGCCCGGTGATCCGGTAGCGGCGATTGTCGCGCGCATGGCGCAGGGGATGTCGAATGCGACAGGGGTACAAGCAGTATATGAGCAGTACACGCGCTTGTTTGCGACTGACCAACCCATCCTCAATCAATATGTGATCTATCTACGAAATGTGCTCAATGGCGACTTTGGCTACTCCATCAGCCAGTATCCGCGAACGGTAGCGGATGTGATTGGGTCGTCGATTTGGTGGACGATTGCGCTTCAGCTCCCGGCGATCATCGTCGGATGGGTGATAGGCAACACGCTCGGCGCACTGGCAGCCTATGTGAGAAAGGGATTCGATAAAGTCCTGCTGCCTATCAGCATCTTCCTAAGCAATTTGCCCGCATTTGGGATGGCGATCATCTTGCTGGTGATTTTCGCTGTTCATCTTAAATGGTTCCCCACCTCTGGCGGCTATGCCTATGAAATGGTTCCCAATCTGAGTTGGGAATTCGTGTGGTCGGTCATTGTTCATTATCAACTGCCGTTCTGGTCGATTGTATTAATCACTATCGGCGGGCAGGCGATAGGAATGCGCTCGATGGCAATTTACGAGCTGAACGCCGACTATGTTAAATATGCGCGCTTTTTGGGGATCAAGGACAACAAAATCATCCGCTACGTTTTCAGAAACGCGATGCTGCCACAAATCACGGGGCTTGCGCTTTCAATCGGGACGATGGTTTCCGGCGCGTTGGTCGCGGAGATCATCTTCAACTATCCGGGGCTTGGCTCAACGATTTTGAGCGCCGTATTGGGCGGGGATTACCCTCTGATTTCGGCAGCGACATTGATCATCACGTTCATGGCGCTAGTCGCGTTCTTTGTCCTTGAGATCATCTACGGGCTGATTGATCCACGCATCAAAGCCGCGCAGTCGGAATAGGCAGAGACACGACCATGAAATACATGCTAAAGCAAATTTTTCAGTCAGGAAGATTTTTGGTTGGTTTTGGGATTTTCTCGGCAATTGTGTTGACGGTTTTGATCTATCCCCTGTTTATCGATGATCCGCCGCTTGGGATCATCAGCCGAGGGACGTTTCTTGCACCGGGAATTTATGTCAATGTGTACGACAGCGTGAATTTTACGCCGCGATACACCTTGATTGAGGATGAAGCGGCGGCACGCCGCATAAATTCGCAGCTCAAACCGGAAGACCGCGTGGCAATGCAAGAATGGCTGGTCGGGGCTGGAGTCCCGGAAGCAGAGATCAATACTGAAGATACAGCGGCGCTGCTGGATTTGTGGCACAGCCGTTTTGACCCGACGGTGCGAATTCCCGGCATGACAAATGCCGATAGAAACTACTATATTCGCCTTACCGCGTCACTAGATGGGCTGCTCGCCGCTGAAGGCGCGATTGTGGCTGCCCCAAATGAAACGACGGGGGCGCTGGAACAGCGGGGGCTGATTGAACAGACCGATTATGTGAACATTGGTGAAGTGCCGAATTTCCGTATTTTGCCTCTTGGAACAGATAACTTCGGGCGAGATGTGCTGACCGAACTGGTCAGCGCCACGGGGGTGTCACTCACCATCGGCTTTGTGGCGGGGATTGTTGCCACCACCATTGGGTTACTGCTAGGGTTGTTCTCTGGATACATGGGGGGGCTGATAGATGACATCATCGTCTTTATCACCAACCTATTCACCGTAATTCCCAGCTTCGTCTTGCTGATTCTGATTTCATTCAGCATTGGGCAAGAACAGCGTGGTCCCGTCACCATCGCGATTGTAATCGGGCTGACTTCGTGGGTGTGGACGGCGCGCGCGGTGCGCGGGCAGGTGATTTCGCTCCGCAACCGCGATCATGTCAACCTGTCTAAGCTGTCTGGGCATTCGGTTTTGTACATTTTGGCGATGGATATTCTGCCCTATATCGCGTCCTATGTTGTGATGGCGCTCATCCTGCAAATATCGTCTGGTATCTTGGCAGAGGCGGGATTATCCATCCTTGGGTTGGGTCCGCGCACAACCGAAGTTCCCACGCTTGGGCTGATGATGAACTGGTCGATGATTTATCAGGCGCACATCTTAGGGAAATGGTGGGCGTACTTCCCGGTCATTCTGACGATTGCTTTGATTACATTCTCGATGAACTTGATGAATACCGGTCTTGACCGCGTGTTCAATCCCACATTGAGGGGCTAAGAACTCTGATGGCAAGAGTCGTACTGCAAGTCAATGAACTCACAACGCGGTATATCACGCGGTTTCGGGAAAATATTTATGCTGTGGATCATGTGTCGTTGAAGGTGGAAGAAGGGAAATCGCTCGGCATCGCCGGGGAATCGGGCTGCGGGAAATCCACGCTTGCGCTTAGCCTGATGGGGTATTACTTTGCGCCGCTGCACTATACGAGCGGGGAAATTATCATCAATGACCACAACATCACGGGCATGGACCCGGATGAGGTTCGCAAGACCATATTAGGAACTGAAATCTCTTACATTCCGCAAGCGGCGATGAACGCACTCAACCCCACGCGACGAGTGATCAACTTCATTGAAGATGTGATTCAGGCGCATCTTCCCGAAGTTTCCAAAAAAGAGATTTACGAATTGGCGCGGGAACGCTTTGAGCTGCTCGGTTTGCCAGCGGAAGTGCTGCAAAAATACCCTGTGGAATTGTCAGGCGGTATGAAACAGCGCACCGTGATAGCTACGTCGGTGATCCTGTCACCCAAGGTGTTGGTTGCCGATGAACCATCATCGGCGCTCGACGTGACATCACAAAAGATGGTCATCAAGATGGTGATGGACTTGATGGACAAAGGCATTGTCAAGGCGCTGGTTTTCATCACGCATGAACTGCCGCTGCTGTATAACGTGACCGACGATATTATGGTGATGTACGCGGGACAGGTGGTGGAAAAGGGAACGGCTGAAGAAATGGTGTTCGACCCTATCCACCCCTATACACGGGCGCTGATGGGATCGATTATCGTACCAGAATCCGGGCTGCGTAATGTCAAACTAACGGCGATTCCCGGCACCCCCCCCAACCTCAAGAATCCGCCGTCCGGCTGCCGATTTGCGGAACGCTGCAAATATGTGAGACCGGAATGTCGAGTGACGACGGTCAACCTTAACGAGATTGGCAATGGACGCGCGTATCGCTGCATTATCCCGGAAGAAGACTTGAGAAGGATGTATAAAAGTGAGCAGCAAAAGTGACAGTGTGATTTTGAGTGGTAAAGGTGTGACCAAGATTTTTGGCTTTGGCGCGCACAAAACCGTTGCCGTCGATCACGTCGATTTCAGCTTTAAGCAGGGTGAAATAATCTCCATCGTCGGTGAATCGGGCAGTGGAAAAACGACTTTAGCGAAAATGCTGCTAGGGTTGATCTCGCTGACGGAAGGCGAAATTTATTTCGAGGGCAAACTGCGCGATATCCGTTCGCACAAGCAGAAGCGGGAATATTGGAAAAATATCCAAGCGATCTTTCAAGACCCGTTTTCGTCATACAACATTTTCAGAAAGATTGATGCGGTGCTGCTCGACTGCATACGGATGCGAAGTGGACGAAAGCTCTCATACGACGAATCTTTGGAGATGATGCGAGAAGCCTGTCGATTCGTCAACTTGAAGTTTGATGAACTCACGAACAAATACCCGTTCGAGCTGTCTGGTGGGCAGCAGCAGCGCTTGATGATCGCGCGCATTTTTTTACTAAAACCGAAAATTCTGCTGGCGGATGAACCCACATCGATGATTGATGCCTGTTCACGTGCCACGATTTTGGACATGCTCATGGATTTGCGTAGTGAAATCGGGATGACTCCGATTTTCATTACGCATGATATTGGGTTGGCTTACTACGTGTCCGACAGCGTGTACATCATGGAACATGGGCGATTTGTCGAAAGCGGGTCTGCCGATGAAGTGATCCTGCACCCGAAAGAAGCATATACCCGCCGCCTGTTGAGTGATGTCCCCAAGCTCCACGAAGAATGGGATTTATCCACGGTCTGATTCGTTGTCAGCGTGGGGGCAGCCCCCACATGACGCTTTACAAGAATGAGTAGAAAATAATGACCCCCAATATCCATCTGTTACTTGAGCAGATGACCCTTGAGGAGAAAGTAGATTTACTCGCCGGAGCATCGTTCTGGCGAACTGTACCAGTTGAGCGTCTTGGCATTCCGTCGATCAAAGTTACGGATGGTCCTAACGGCGCGCGCGGTGACAGTCAATTCGCTGGCGGACGCATCACTGCTGCCGCCTTTCCCGTTGGCATCGCGCTCGCCGCGACATGGAACACTGAACTGATCACGCAGATTGGCAAGGCATTGGGTGAAGAAGTCAAATCGAAGGCGGCACATGCCCTGTTAGCGCCAACAGTCAACATTCACCGCTCTCCGCTGAATGGGCGCAACTTCGAATGCTATTCTGAAGACCCGTATCTGACAGCGCGGATCGCCGTCGCTTACATCAAGGGCGTACAATCACAAGGTGTGGGCGCGACCATCAAACATTTTATCGGCAACGAGTCAGAATTTGAGCGCATGACGATCAGCAGTGAGATTGGCGAGCGGGCGCTCCGCGAAATCTACCTTCCTCCGTTCAAGGCGGCTGTGTGTGAGGCAAAAGTCTGGGCGATTATGTCGTCTTATAACGCGCTGAATGGTGTGCATTGCAGCGCGAATCCCTACACACTACAAGAAATTCTGCGCGATGAGTGGGGTTTTGATGGGATCGTTATGTCTGACTGGTTCGGTACACGAACGACAGCGCAAGCGGTCAACGCTGGACTTGACCTTGAGATGCCCGGCCCAACTCACTGGCGCGGCGATTTTTTGCTCCAAGCCGTTAAATCGGGAGAAGTTTCAGAAGCAAAAATTAACGAGCGCGTCTTGAACATGCTGCGCTTCATCGAGAGAGTGGGGGCTTTTGATCAACCACAGCAGCATGAAGAACAGGCGATTGATAAGCCGGAACACCGCATATTGATCCGCCGCGCTGGCGCAGAAGCGGCTGTACTGCTGAAAAACGAGTCATCCGTACTGCCGATACGCCCAGAAACCGTCAAGACGATTGCGATCATTGGTCCGAACGCCAAAACCGCGCGGATCATGGGGGCGGGGAGCGCGCAGTTCACACCGCATTACGCGGTGTCACCGTTTGAGGGCATTCAGGCGCGGGCGGGAAACCAATATAAGCTGGAATATGCGCCCGGATGCGTTAACTTCCGCCGTCTTCCCGTACTCCATCCAGCCCAAGATTTCACTATGGCGTACTTTAATAATCCGGAGTTATCCGGCGCGCCGCTGGTCACCGAACAAACACGCACCCTTGAGCATTTGTGGCTGATGGGCGGTTTGCCGGAAGGGATCAATCCCATGGGGTTCTCGGTGCTTATCACCGGAACAATACGCGCTGAAGCCAGTGGAACCCATCGTTTTTCGGTTGCGTGCGGCGGCAAAGCGCGTCTGTTCGTGAATGATGCCTTGGTTGCGGACAACTGGACAAGCCCGAACACAGAACCGTTTATCTTCGGGTTCGGGTCTGATGAAGTGTTCGGCACAGTTGATTGTGAAGCGGGAACGACACTGAATATCCGTGTGGAATTCAGCAGTCCTGTGGGAGTGTTCATTTCGGCGGTACGTCTTGGTTACGAAGAACCGCTGCCCAATGATGCAATTGCACAAGCGGCGGCTGTCGCGCGGGCGGCTGACATTGCCCTTGTGTTTGTGGGGCTGTCGTCTGAATGGGAGTCTGAAGGTTTTGACCGCCCTGATATGGAATTGGTCAAGCAGCAGAACGCGCTGGTGAGCGCGGTTGCGGCGGCAAACCCATCTACGGTTGTCGTGCTTCAAACAGGCTCACCTGTCACGATGCCTTGGTTTGATGAAGCGGCTGCTGTTTTGCAGGCATGGTATCCCGGTCAAGAGTGCGGGAACGCCATCGCGGATGTGTTGTTTGGGGATGTATCGCCATCAGGCAAACTGCCGCAAACATTCCCGCGCCGCCTAGAGGATAACCCGGCATATTTGAACTATCCGGGCGACAATGATCGCGTCTTTTACGGCGAAGGCATTTTTGTCGGCTACCGTTACTACGAGCGCAAAAAGATACAACCCGCGCTTCCCTTCGGTCATGGGCTTTCATACACGACGTTTGAGTACAGCGCATTGAAATTGAGCCGTGCCGAAATCACGCCAGATCAGCCGCTTACAGTGTCTGTGACCCTCAAAAACACAGGCAGTTACACAGGGCAAGAAGTGGTGCAGGTTTATGTGCGCGATATAGAATCAAGCGTAATGCGCCCAGAGAAGGAACTAAAGGGGTTCGCTAAAGTCGAACTGCCTCCCGGCGCATCAAAAACTGTCGAAATTGTGCTGGATCGCGAATCTTTTGCCTTCTACCATGATGGACAGCACCGTTGGATGGCGGAAGCCGGTGAATTCGAGATTCTTGTTGGGAGTTCATCGGCGGATATTCGCCTTCGTGACCGTGTTATGCTCCGCGAGACTGCTGTGTTCGACGGGAGACACCGTACCAGCTATCGATTGGATACACCGATGCATAAGCTGCTGCAAGATGAGCGGGTGCGTAAGCTGTTTGAGCGACATTTTCCAGATTTGCTCGACGCAGCGTCAGGCGCGCAGCTTGGCGGTGGGGGATC
Organism: Anaerolineae bacterium; assembly: GCA_034434595.1. Classification (GTDB taxonomy): domain Bacteria; phylum Chloroflexota; class Anaerolineae; order Aggregatilineales; family Phototrophicaceae; genus Flexifilum. Next base: position 147,704 of record DAOTZD010000003.1, on the reverse strand, counting down.
GTCCATCAACGAGATGCACGCTATGAGCGGCAGATTCACTAGAGAACAGTTAGCCAGCCTCGAAAATATGCTGAAAAATGTCACCAGTGATTAGGCGGCAGCAGACTCAAACCCCTTCGTAAAAAATAGGATTGAAGCGCCTTGCAAGCGAGAAAAAAGCCTTTCCAATCTACTCTCGGAAAGGCTTTTTTCGTATTGGTTTGCTCTTGGGGAAGGTTGAGAATTTAGGCAGCCGCCCCACAAGCGGTACCCCTGAATTTCGACCACAGATTCAGTGAATGACGGATTTCAAGACCTCCCCCATTTCGCGCTGAAACGGGGTTTCGGGCACTCAACCGCTTCTCTCCACATGGTTGAGGACAGTTTTAACAAAGCGGCGTGTTGACACTAATTGCCTGACCTTCAAGGCGGTGGGACAAGGTGAGCATACAGCCATTATTTAATGTGTCCATATAAGTGATTGATTGATATGGTCAGTGTGCAAGTTCAAAAATCGCTGTTGGGGTTTCCCTCATCTATTTTGATGTTTTCCTGATGTCTTTTGCCAACACTCTGACCCCACTTTAATGCCTTTACAGCGACAATAAATCTGCATGTAAAGGGAGATAGTGACATGAATTGGGAGCTTCTGGCGGCAGGCGTAATCGCACTTCTGCTGTTCATTTATCTCGCGTATTCGCTGGTTTACCCGGAGAGGTTTTAGGGTATGAGTGCGCTGGAACTGCTGCAAATCGTTGTGTACTTTGGCGTGCTGATTGCTTGTGTGCCGATTCTGGGTGGCTACATGGCAAAGGTGTTCAACGGTGAACGAACCCTGCTCACGCCCCTATTGCAACCGCTTGAAAGGATTATTTATCGCGTGTGCGGTGTTAATCCGGTTGAGGAGCAACATTGGAAACAATACGCGGTGGCACTGCTGGCATTCAATCTGTTGGGGTTTTTGGCGCTGCTTATCTTGCAACTGACTCAAGGAATGCTGCCGCTGAATCCCGCGCATTTGGGAAGTGTTGAGCCGTTTCTGGCGTTTAACACTGCAACAAGCTTTATGACCAATACCAACTGGCAGGCATATGGCGGCGAAACGACGATGAGCTACCTGACGCAGATGATCGGTTTGAGCGTTCAAAACTTCGTCAGCGCTGCTACTGGTGTGGCGGTTGTGATTGCTTTGACACGCGGATTGGCGCGGAAATCTGCTGCGACGATTGGCAACTTTTGGACAGATTTGGTGCGCTGTGTGCTGTATGTGTTCCTGCCGTTGAGTCTGGTTTTGGCGTTGGCACTGGTTAATGAGGGTGTGATACAGAATTTCAACGGTTATGTTGAGGCAACCACACTGTCTGGTGAGAGCCAAGTGATTCCCCAAGGACCGGCGGCATCTCAGATTGCCATCAAGCAGCTTGGTACCAATGGGGGTGGTTTTTTCAACACCAACAGCGCGCATCCGTATGAGAACCCAACACCGCTGAGCAACTTTTTGCAGATGCTCTCGATTTTGCTCATTCCAGCGGCGCTGACCTATACCTATGGAGTCATGGTGGGGAATAAACGACAGGGATGGGTCATCTTCGTGGCGATGCTGTTTCTGCTGCTGGCGGGGCTCGCGGCGATGTTGCTGAGCGAATACAGCGTCAATCCAGTGTATGGTGTAGCGGGAATCATGGAAGGCAAGGAAACCCGTTTTGGTATCGCCAACAGCATCCTGTGGGGTGTGGCGACGACTGCCGCATCGAATGGTTCGGTGAATGCCATGCACAGCAGTTTTTCACCGCTGGCGGGCGGCATTGCGCTGCTCAATATCATGCTGGGTGAAGTGATTTTCGGCGGTGTTGGCGCGGGTTTATACGGCATGTTGATTTTCGTCATTTTGACGGTGTTTATCGCCGGGTTGATGGTGGGACGCACACCGGAATATCTCGGCAAAAAAATCGAAGCACGCGAGATCAAACTAGCGATTATCGCCGTCCTGCTGCCATCAGCGTGCATCCTGCTGTTTTCGGGGTTTGCAAGCGTTACCGACGCGGGACTATCGAGCCGCGCCCACAGCGGACCGCACGGCTTGAGCGAGATTCTGTATGCGTTTTCTTCAGGCGCGGGGAACAATGGGAGCGCCTTCGCTGGGTTGAATGCGAATACGCCCTTCTACAACATCTTGATTGGATTGGCAATGTGGGTCGGGCGCTTTGGGGTGATTTTACCGGCACTTGCAATCGCGGGAAGTATGGTCGGTAAACGGACTGCACCCCCTTCGCCGGGGACTTTTCCGACAGATGGTGCCTTGTTTGCCGGGCTGTTGATTGCCGTAATTGTGATCGTTGGCGCGCTGACATTTTTCCCGGCGCTGTCGCTAGGTCCTGTTAGTGAACAGTTTTTGATGAATGCCGGACGTGCATTCTAGCAAGGAATTGACGATGCAAGCCAGACCCCTATTAGAGCGCGCTGTTGTGGGACGCGCTGTGTTGGATGCTATTCGCAAACTTGACCCGCGTCAGCAGGTGAAAAACCCGGTGATGTTTGTGGTTGCTGTGGGCGCACTGCTCACGACACTGCTCTTGATCCGCGATGTTATGAATGGGAACAACGTCACCTTTCGTTTTGACCTGCAAATTACCCTGTGGCTGTGGTTCACGGTGTTGTTTGCTAACTTCGCTGAAGCGTTGGCAGAAGGTCGTGGTAAAGCTCAGGCAGATGCACTGCGGAAAACCCGCACCCAAATGACTGCGCGCCGTTTGCTTAATGGCAAAGAAGAAAAAGTGATTGCCACTCAGTTGAAAAAAGGCGATCTGGTGGTGTGCGAAGCAGGCGATCAAATTCCCGGAGATGGCGAAGTGGTTGAGGGAATTGCCAGTGTGGATGAAAGTGCCATCACGGGCGAATCAGCGCCTGTCATCCGCGAGAGCGGGGGGGATCGCAGCGCGGTGACAGGAGGAACTCGTGTCCTGAGTGACCGGATTGTAATCCGCATTACTTCAGAACAAGGCAGCATGTTTCTTGATCGGATGATCGCGCTGGTAGAAGGGGCAAAACGCCAGAAAACACCCAATGAAATCGCGCTAACGATTTTGCTTTCGGGGTTGACGATCATCTTTCTGCTGGCGGTGGTCACGCTGCGAGCATTTGCCGCTTACAGCGAAGCCGAGTCGGGCATTCGCCAGACAACAACGACGGTTCCGGTGCTGATCGCTCTGCTGGTCTGCTTGATTCCGACAACGATTGGCGGTTTGTTGAGCGCGGTTGGCATCAGCGGGATGGATCGGATGATTCAGCGGAATGTGCTGGCGACCAGTGGACGCGCTGTTGAAGCTGCTGGCGATGTGGATGTGCTGCTGCTTGATAAGACGGGCACGATTACTTTGGGTAACCGGATGGCAACCACATTCATTCGGGCGCAGGGCGTTGAATTGGAAAGACTAGCGGATGCCGCGCAGCTTTCTTCGCTGGCAGATGAAACTCCTGAAGGGCGCAGTATCGTCACGCTGGCAAAGGAAAAATTTGGGCTGCGGGGGCGTGAACTGAGTGAGCTGAACGCCAAATTTGTGCCTTTCACTGCCCAAACGCGCATGAGCGGCGTGGATTTTCCCGCGATGGAAGGTCGCCCACCCCGCCAAATTCGCAAGGGATCGGCTGATGCAGTAGCTGCCTATGTGGGGGCGATGGGTGGGCAGTATCCGCCAGATGTGCGGGAAGTCGTGGACAAGATTGCCCAGATGGGCAGCACCCCTCTGGTTGTCGCGGAGGGCGCACAAGTTTTAGGTGTGATTGAACTCAAGGATATTGTCAAAGGGGGGATTCGCCAGCGTTTTTCGCAGCTTCGAGCAATGGGCATCCGAACGGTAATGATCACTGGCGATAATCCGCTGACTGCGGCGGCAATTGCCGCTGAGGCGGGTGTGGACGATTTCATGGCACAGGCAACCCCTGAAGACAAGCTAAAGCGTATTCGTGAAGAACAAGCGAATGGGCATTTAGTGGCGATGACGGGCGATGGCACGAATGATGCGCCTGCTTTGGCACAGTCGGATGTTGGGGTAGCGATGAACACCGGAACACAGGCGGCGCGCGAAGCGGGCAACATGGTTGACTTGGACAGCGACCCCACCAAACTCATCGAGATCGTTGAGATTGGGAAGCAGCTTTTGATGACACGGGGCGCGTTGACCACCTTCAGCATCGCTAACGATGTTGCCAAGTATTTTGCCATTCTCCCGGCATTATTTGCCAGCTTATACGCGGCAGCACCGGGCGAACCGGGACCACTGGCGGCGCTCAACATCATGGCGTTATCGTCACCACAAAGCGCCATTTTGAGCGCGATCATTTTCAATGCCCTGATTATCGTCGTTCTGATTCCGCTGGCACTGCGCGGTGTGAGTTACAAGCCGATGGGCGCAGTGGCGATTTTGCGGCGCAATCTGTTGATTTATGGGCTGGGTGGATTAATCGTGCCGTTCATCGGCATCAAGCTGATTGATGTGATTGTGAACGCGCTCGGTTTGGCATGAGAAGAACATCATGAAACGTTTACTTTTATCGGCACACACCGGTCTCGTGATTGTCGGCATTACAGCGACAGCCGCACTGCTGCTGGAAGCCAAACTGCCCGTATCGCAGGATATTCATTTTCTGCTTCAACTGCTGTGGGTCGGCGTGGCGATGAGCAGCCTGTTTGTGATCATGCTGCAACCTGTGATCAACTCCCTATCCGATGCCGATTCTCGGATAAACCTAGTGGTAGAGGTTGTACCGGAATGGTATGACCCGGATCGCCTGTGGATGCAGCAGCATCCTAATGAACGTTATGTGGCAAATGATGCTGATAAAGAGGAGGCATAGGTATGCGCCTGAAAGCGCTTCGTCCGGCGGTAATGATGTTCATCAGCCTGACGTTTATTACCGGGATACTTTATCCCCTGTTGGTGACCTTGATCGCGCAGATGGTCTTTCCTGAGCAAGCAAACGGCAGTCTCATAACCGCAGATAATCAGCTTGTGGGTTCAAGTCTCATTGGGCAGATGTCGGATGACCCACATTATTTCTGGTCGCGTCCTTCGGCGGTGAGCTATATGCAGGGTGCATCTCTGGAGGCGCTGGTTTCTTCAGGCGCGACTAACTATGGCAGCACGAATGAGATATTAGCGGAAAATGTTATCATACGCGAGCAAGCATTTCGTGCGGCAAACAATGTCCCGGACGACGTGAGATTACCTATCGAAATGCTGTTTGCGTCGGGCAGTGGTTTAGACCCTCATATTAGCCCGGAAGCCGCGCGCTTGCAGATTGATCGAGTGGCAGAAGCCCGTGGACTGGAACGCGAGATTATTGCCAATTTGGTCGAGCAATATGTTGAAATGCCGCAGTTGGGGTTTTTAGGTCAGCCGCGTGTGAATGTGCTGCGACTGAACCTAGCCTTAGATGGATTAGAATAACTGTATGAGCGAATACAGACCCGATCCCGATGCGCTCCTGAAGGCGATTCAAAAAGACGAATCACGGCAGGGACGCGGCAAGCTGAAAATCTTTTTGGGCATGGCGGCAGGTGTGGGGAAAACTTACGCCATGCTGGATAACGCTCGCCAGCAAAAAGCGGAAGGGGTAGATGTGGTGGTGGGTTATGTGGAAACCCATCACCGTATTGAAACGGATGCTTTGATTGCGGGATTGGAGGTTATTCCCCGTCGCACTGTTCAGCATCGTGGGGCAGTCCTAGAGGAAATGGACACGGATGCCATTTTGGTACGTAAACCAGAGCTTGTACTGGTAGACGAACTCGCACACACGAACGCGCCCGGTTCAAGGCATCTCAAACGCTATCAAGATGTGGTTGAACTGCTGGAAACAGGCTTGAACGTTTGGACAACGGTAAATGTTCAGCATTTCGAGAGTCGTGCCGACGCGGTGCGCCAGATTACAGGCATCACTATTCATGAAACCATACCCGATTCGCTGCTGGATTTGGCAGATGAAATTGAACTGATCGATCTTTCACCAGCAGATTTGCGTAAGCGACTAGCAGAGGGAAAAGTTTATACACTGGAGCGGGTTGAAACTGCTGCCAACAACTTCTTTCGTGTGGGAAATCTCACAGCACTTCGTGAGATGGCGCTTCGATTGACTGCGGAGCATGTTGATCATAAGTTGCAGGATTACATGCAGATCAAGCAGATTGCCGGACCATGGAAATCGGGTGAACGGCTGATGGTCGCAGTAGGTGCCAGCCCTTTTTCAGAACGCTTGATCCGTTGGACGCGGCGCATGGCATACAATCTAGAAGCGCCATGGCTGGCGGTTCATATTGAAACACCGGCTGCGCTTGCGCCGGAAGTGAAAGAGCGCCTAGCACATAACATCGCTTTGGCACGCAGTCTAGGCGGAGAAATTGTCACGGTGCGGGGAAATGATATTGCTACGTCACTGCTTCGTATTGCTCAACAACGTAACGTAACGCAAATTGTTATCGGCAAACCACAGCACACGGCGCTGCAAACGGCGCTGCGAGGTGGTTCGTTGGTGGATAAGCTGATTCGCAACAGCGGCGACATTGATGTGTATGTCGTTACAGGAGATGAAAACGTTTCCGAGCAGCGTGTATGGCAAGCCTTTTCCACGTTTGAAGCGCATTCTCAGCGCGGACATTATCTGCTTGCTTTGCTCGCGGTGGCAGGGATTACGGCGCTGGATTTACTGCTCATCAACATCTTTCCTTGGTTAGGGCATCAGGCGGTTGGACTGACAGAACTGCTGGTGGTCCTGTTGATTGCGGCGTATTTGGGGCGTGGTCCCGCCCTGCTCGCCGCGGCAATCAGCGCAGTTTCTTGGAATTTTCTGTTTATCGAACCGCGTTTGACGCTTACAATTACCCATTTGCAGGATATCATCCTGTTTATGCTGTATTTTGCGATTGCCATCTTTACGGGCAATTTGACGGCGCGCATTCGGACACAAGAACGGCAGACCCGCTACAATGCCGAACGGACAGCCGCGCTGTATACGTTGGCGCATGAAACGGCAACAGCCGTCAACATGGATGACGTACTCAAAACGGCAGTCGCGCAAATTGGCGCGGTGTTTGATGCTGAAGTTGCGATTATCTTGCAGCAGAACAATCAACTGCTGCGGCAGCCCCATCTTTCCAGCACGCTATCTCTTAGCGACAAAGAATACAGTGTGGCGCAGTGGGTGTATGAGCGCGGCAAACCCGCTGGACGTTATACGGAAATGCTATCACAAGCATTGGCTCAGTATCATCCATTACAAACACCAACCCGTACTGTAGGTGTGATCGGCATTCGCCCTAGAAAGGACGAACGACCTTCTTTTGATCAGGAGGTTTTGCTGACGACATTCATCAGCCAGATTGCACTCGCCATTGAGCGTGAAATACTCGATGAAGCAGCAGAACAAGCCGCCATGCTGCGCGAGTCTGAGCGATTATATACCACGCTGTTGAACTCGATTTCACACGAATTACGTACACCTATCGCAACTATCAAAGGGGCAGCCAGCATTCTGTCAGACCCGATGGCTCGCAGCAGTGAGCGGGCGCGGGCAGAATTAATCGGGGATATTCAGAGTTCGGCAGATCGTTTAAATCGGTTAGTGGAAAATCTGCTGGATATGTCGCGGTTGGGAAGTGGGCGCTTGCACATCAAGCGCGAGTGGTGCGATTTAAGCGATTTAATAGGAGTGGCGGTCAAGCAATTTGATGAATGTGCGAGCAGACATCCAATCCACATAAAGACTGAAGCGAATCTGCCGCTTGTCCAGATTGATTTTGTGCTAATGGAACAAGTGATCGTTAATCTACTTGACAACGCCTGCCATTACACACCAGATGACAGCGCAATAACGATTGCGGCGCGCGTTGTGGAAAAAGAGATAGAAATTACCGTAAGCGATGGTGGGCCGGGGATTCCACCTGAACTGACCGAGCGTATTTTTGATAAATTTTACCGTTTACCCGGAACAACAGCGGGTGGGACAGGCTTAGGGCTATCTATCAGCAGGGGGCTGGTTGAAGCGCACGGTGGGCGTTTAAGTGCTGACAATTTGCCTGAAGGTGGCGCAAGGTTCAGTATACGTTTACCGCTCACCGAATCACCGCCGCCAGTGCAGGAAGCGAATTATGGCTGAAACGATGACATCGAAAGCACAGGTACTGGTTGTAGATGATGAGCTGCAAATTCGCCGCTTTTTACGTATCAGCTTAGAAGCCAACGAATACCATGTCCATGAGACCGCCACTGGACAGGATGCCATACTCAAGACAGCACAGATACGTCCCGATCTTGTCATTCTCGATCTAGGCTTGCCAGACATGGATGGATTGGAAGTGCTTAAGCGCCTACGGGAATGGACGCAAACCCCAATTATTATCCTTTCTGTACGAGACAGCGACCACGAAAAAGTGGCTGCGCTGGATGCGGGGGCGGATGATTACCTGACCAAACCCTTTAGCCTTGAGGAGTTGATGGCACGCATTCGCACAGCACAGCGACATGCTCAACCGCAGCAGCAGGAAGCCATCTTCACAAGTGGCAGACTTCAGGTCGATCTGACTCGCCGTCTTGTTACCGTCAACGGTGATCCGGTCAAGCTAACACCTACGGAATACGCCTTGCTGCGTCTATTGATTCAACATGCAGGTAAAGTGCTGACTCACCAGCAAATTCTACGTGCCGTATGGGGGCCGGAATATGTTCAAGAGATTCATTACCTGCGCGTTTATTTCGCACAACTGCGCCAGAAGATTGAAGAAAACCCGGCTTTACCAGAAATGATTATTACTGAGCCGGGTGTTGGATATCGGTTGGTCAGTCCTTAAAGAATGTCATTATGGGCTTAAGGTCTATTCATCGCGGCGTTTGAATAATAAGGGAAAGGTAACAAATAAAAGAAAACATGACTCATCCCGAAGTTTGTTGTAAGGGCAAAGGGATGGGGTCGGGATAAGCAAGCCACATATCTAAGCATTCTGTCAGTATATCTAGCAAGTCGTCACGCCAACGGTTTCCAGATGTGCAATGATCGGCATCTTGGTCAATCAATTTTGTTAACCTCTCTGCTCCCCCAAGGAAACCAAATGATCGATCCATCCGCACAATAAATACACGCCTCGCCTGTTTTGCCAAAGCAATTGGCGTTACACTCGTTGGGATAGTGCTTATGGAGATTCACCATTGATCGGGTGTTTCCTTCCATGAGGCGCTATCCCTTTCACATGTCAAAAGTTTCAATCAGTTCTTATTCAACATGGTGCAGCATGAGTGAACAAGCATTTTCAATTCTTTTTGTTGGTAAAAAAAGGAGACGTTCACACAAAAAAGGCGCTCCAGTTTTGCCGTCAGCATTTTCCAGACGTTATGGATTGTTTAGGCGAACGCGGTGACACGCTGCCTGATGAGGTGTTATGGTGGCAAGGGGATTACATCATAAGTTACCTATCCCCTTGGATTCTTTCGGAAAGCTTGTTAAACCGCGCGCGCATGGCTGCCATTAATTTTCATCCTGCGACACCAGAATATCCGGGTACAGGCTGCATCAATTTTGCCCTATATGAAAACGCGCCGGAATACGGGGCGATGTGCCATCACATGGCATCAAAAGTGGATACAGGCACAGTCATTGCAGTGAAGCGGTTTCCTGTATTTGCCAGCGATACTGTCGAGACACTGCTTGAACGTACCTATGACCACCAGTTGATTTTGTTCTATGAAATGATTGCACTCATTGCTCAAGGTAAACCACTTCCAGTATCCCCTGAAACATGGACGCGACCACCCTTTACGCGCAAGCAGTTAAACGCTTTGTCCGTTATCACGGTGGAAATGAATGCCGAAGAAATTGCAAAACGGATTCGTGCCACCTCTTTTCGACAGTGGAAACCGGTCCTTGAGTTGAATGGGTTCAAATTTGAATACAAAGGCAGTTGATATGTTGGCAGCTGAAAGCGTTTTACGTGATGAAAAGCGTAATCAGTGCAGCCGCCCCTATCATGCCTATGCTCAATGGGATGTATATCCGCGCGTCAGCATTGAACGGTGACTTCAGCCGGTAGCGCACGATTGCGTAGTGGAACACGAACAGCAAAATATACGAGATCAGCGTTGACCATGCCGCCGCCGCGTAACTGTAGATCGGCAGCCACCACAGGTTAAGCAGTAGGTTAGCTGCTGCTGCCAACGCTGTTCCCACCGAGATATACGCTGTTTTCTTCTCGTAGAATTCGACATTCACATACAGGGAATAGAGCAGCATAAAAAACTGACTGCACATGATGATTGGCACAAGTGTCTGCGCCACCTGATACTCTGGCGAAGCCAGCACGCGAATGATGATCACACCACCCACCATCGCCATGAGTGAGACACCCGCAAATGCGAGCATATACTGTGTGGCGCGCCGCCGCAGCAGATCATGACTGCCCTTGCTCATTTGCTCAAAGAAGTAGGGCACCCATGCCGTATTCGACGCATACCACAGCATATAGGTGATCTCACCGATTTGATACGCAAACGTATACAATCCCGCCTCATCGCGCCCGATAAAGCGGTCAATCAAGATGCGGTCAAAATGCGAGAGGATGTAACCGGAAAGCGTGTGCGGAATCAGCGGCACGCCATAAGTGACCGCATAGCGCCAAAATTCACGCTTGAACAACGTCTTACCTTGCAGCAGGATCGCACGCAAGAAGAACAACCCAATGATCAACGCCGATGCCATCATCCCGACGATGCGCGCGAAGGAATTGTCGCCACCAAACGCGGCAAGGATCAAGATGAGGGGCAGCACCAATCTACTTAACCCGATCACCACCCGCGCAACAGCATACGAACGATAGCGATATTCCATGTTCCACACGGCCAGCATGGAATTTGACCAGAAATCCCCAATCGTGATGCCGATAGCGAACATCACATAGAGAGGCTGCAAATTGAACAGCGATTGACTCACGCTGTCAGGTAGGACTGCCACGACAACGAAGGCGATTACGCTGACCAATGTGCCTAAAGCGACGGCAGACGAAACAAACCGCTTGAAAGTCGGCTCATCATAGTCATACTTGGCGGGGCTAATCGAACCATGTACATTGAGCGTGAGTGTGGACGCGAATATCGCCACCCACGACATAAAGATCGATACTGTGCCGTATTCCTGCGGTGTCATCAAACGCGAGAACACGAATACGCCAATAAACGCCAAACCCTGCTGCCCGAAAGTGCCTAGCAAGTACCAGATGCCCGATTTGAGCAGTTTGCTGTCGCGGAAGCGGTTGTAAAAATATGCCATTTGACTTTGAATGCTTTGCATGAAGGCGGCGCTTTGCGGGTATCTAGGTCACCACAGGGTAGTATAAGATGCATCTTGCACAAGGTACATAGACGAACATGAACCATCACTCAACGGCAGATGTTGAACGCCTGATCGCGCTCGAATCGCAGTACGATTTATGGTCAGCGGAAATACGAGGCGTGCGATTGTGGTCGCAGGCGCGTTATGCCGTCTTAAGCCGCATTATCACTCAATGGCTGCGATATAATTATCCTGTCAGCACACGTTATCGTCGTCTAACCTTCCGTGATTTGCGACGATATGCGCGTGGAATGACGCTGTTCAGCCCGTTCAGACGCGCACATGACGCGCTTTTCTTTGTCACCGATTTGGGACGGCTTCCGCTCGATACCCGCCATTCTTTTGATCGCGTGCATGATGTTTATTTTCGCCTTTTCCATAATCCGTTGATTATCGAATCCAATTACACGCCCGATCCATCACTACCCGACGCGCATTTTGAGAACAATCACTACCCCCATACGATCTTATCGGCACTCGTCCGTTTCCCGACTTCATCGCTGTCCGCCCCAGAACAACGTACTGTCGATGAATTTGTCAACTATGTCACAGAAATTTATCAAATTCCCGCACTCACTCCCGTTCTTCGCGCCAGCATCACCACTGCTGTTTCCCGTGTGAACAACTGGCGGCGCATTATCGCTCGGACACTTACACCGCGCATCGCACTGTCTCCCCACAAAAAACGTGTGGCTTGGATAGAAAATGCTTGCTACCTAGAGCAAAGTGGTCTGTTAACCAGCCTGCTCCACGAGTATGGATTTATCGTTTTTGAAGCGCAGCATGGGCTTTTATCTCCATTTCATGCCGCTTATCATGTGCCCATTGACGTAATCGACAATGCCGAGCATCCCGCGCGCGTGTATTACCCTGATGTGTTTCTCACATTTGGAGACTACTGGTCGCAGCAAGCACGTATTCCATCGGAAAAATTCACCATCGGCAGTCCCCAAATCAGCCGTATGTTGAATCGACTCGATTCAGCCAAAACCACTAAACATAAACAGGTTTTGGTCATATCTGGAGACACACGCGCAGTTAATCTGGCAAAAGTTCTTGCCCAAGCACTCCCGGATCATCGGTTTATTTTCAAACTCCACCCGCTGGAATTTGCGCGCCAAGACGAAATGACGGCGCTGTTGAATTACCCGAATATGCGGGTTCTAGGAAAAACCGACATTTACTCGCTCATTGCCGAAAGTGAAATCATTATCGGTCATAATTCCACCGCATTAGTCGAAGCCGCCGCGTTTGCCAATAAGCGGATTTTCTTCTATGAGCCTGCTTTTATTCCTGCGGAAGTAGGGACACGCTTTGAAGATGCGGAAACGCTCGTCCGCCTCATTCTCGATTCATCCACAGGGCATCCAAGTGCACAACCGAATGACTTCTGGGAACTTCATATACAGGAACGCTTAGAAGCATTTGGGCGAACCTATTTGCGCTAAGTGGAAAAAAACGGGTCTTCGCGCAGCACCATGCGTTTGATGCGCCGAACCGCTTTCACGAACCATGTGTTCGAATAGTTCGGATAGTCCTCATAGCGGCGGGGAGGCAGTGCCATTATTTCGTCAAATTGTTCGACACTTAAGCCCAATTTCTTGGCGACAAACATCTTGTCAAGTCGAACTTGTTCGGGAGGTTCGGGATCGTGCTGCATTTCGGCAAGCGCTTGATCGCGCGTGATTTGCCCGCCAAGAATCAAATCTGAAAGATGCCAGCGGCGCTTATCGTACCCAAATTTACATGGCAAAATGTAGCTTTGGTAAAAACGAGTATACAGCGACTCGTGGTGCTTCCCCGCATAGGGTTTGTATTTGAGCCGCTGCTTGATGATTTCAAGTGCGCTTGGCTTGTCGTACTCAATGTAATTCAAAATCGAGACATGCCGCTGTCGTTTAATATAGCGGAAATATGCATAATCATATACAGACGCATGTGGGAAAGATTTAAGCGGAACGCTCCCGAAACGTGCATGTACGGATCGGATATATTTCCAATCAGTGTGCCCTTGTGACCAAGCAGGAGATGATACGCCTTCGGTTGCAACATTTAGACCATTGATAATGTAGCGCACGCCAAACTTGGCGGCAGTGTGCATCAACAACGCGAAGATAGCATGGTCAGTTGGGATTTCTGAATCTGGCGTGGATGATTTCAAGAAAGCCAACTGCAAGTCCCGAAATTCATCCCAATCAAGCACACAGGTATATAGATCAAGATTGAGCGCCTTCAAGCAGTTCTCAATGTTGGCAACTGCTAACTCAGTATTCCAGCCATTATCAAGATGCACCGCCAGCGGACGTAATCCCATGTCTTTGGCGACTAACGCTGCATAAGTGCTGTCTACGCCTCCACTCACCCCAAGAATACAATCGTAGTCATGCCCTTTGCCTTCGCGCTTGATCTGCTCTACTAACAGCTCTAATTGAGCGCGCAGTTCTGTAGAACTGGGGCGATTGGCACGACGATTGAGCGCAGTCGTACAGCGGTTGCATATGCCATTTTCGTCAAATTGAATGTCTGGGTCACTGGTATCCATGATGCAGCGCGTACAAATTTGATACGTGCGTCTATTGGCATCATTTCGTTCATGAGCAAGGCGTTGAAGGGTCGTCATGGGGTTTGGGTCACCTAAAAATTTCGTCAAGCTGCTCTGAATCGGGGAAAGTTATTAAGACTCCGCGCAGTCTTCCATGAAATACAAAAATACTTCCGGCAGCAGCGGCGGATGCCCCAGCTTGAGCGGCAAAAGCTAAATCTTGAAGCCGCCCTGCGCCGCCACAAGCAACCAGCGGTACTTGAATCTCACCAGCAACCATCCGAATCAGATCGAGATCGTATCCCGTCATCATGCCGTCAAGATCAATCGAATTCAGCAGAATTTCACCCGCCCCGGCGCGTTCCATCTCTTTTGCAACATGGATAGGGTCGCGGTTAGTAGATCGCTTGCCAGCATGTGTAAACACTTCATAGCTGCCGCTGCGCGTTTTTCTTACATCAATGGAAACCACCACAGATTGACTCCCCACTATTCGCGCTGATTGTTCGACTAAACGGGGGTTTTCTATCGCCGCGCTGTTGATGACAACTTTTTCAATTCCGATATTGATCAGGCGGCGCACTTCCTCCACAGAAGTAATTCCGCCGCCATACCCTAGCGGGGCAAAACACTCGCTGACGATTTCACTAATTAAATCAATACGTGGAGGACGCTTCTCACGGGTCGCGGTAATATCGAGCAGTACCAACTCATCGACTTCTTTATCGTTAAAGATTTTCACGACATTACGCGGGTCTCCGAGATACACAGGTTCGCTGAACCGGCGGGTTTTCACAAGCCCTGTTCCCATGAGCAGCAAACAGGGAATTACGCGCGGACGATTAAGCATACGCGGCAAACTTTCGTAGAACGTCCATGCCCCACTTCAAGCTTTTCTCCGGGTGAAACTGCATCCCGATGATATTCTTCTTGGCAAGTGCCGATACAAAAGGAATACCATACTCGGTGATAGCCAACACATCGCTTGGATCATGCACTTGCACATAATAGGAATGCACAAAGTAAAACCGCGCGCGCGGTGGCGGCGTATCAAGTAAAGGATGTGATTTACACAACGTTAAAGTATTCCATCCCATATGCGGTACGCGCAGCCGCGCTGTTGGCGTAAACCGGCGTGACACCGCATCGATCCAGCCAAGCCCTTCGGCGCTGCCTTCTTCGCTCGCCTTGCCAAACAACTGCATCCCTAAACACACCCCAAGAATCGGCGTGCCTTCGTTGAGTACCTTGTCATGGAGTACAGGAACGATGCCTAGGGAATGCAAATTTTGCATACCGGTATCAAATGCGCCAACGCCGGGCAAAATCAACTTGCTCGCTTGTTGAATCACCTTTGGGTCAGAGGATAGAACAGCCTCCACCCCAATGTGACGAAACATATTCATTACCGAGCCGAGATTTCCCATATGGTAATCAATAACTACGATCATCGCGCGTATTCTCCCCACTTGAACTGGGAAAATCATATCATCGTTATGTGAAAAGGATGTGGGTCTTTTCGCACGTAATGCCTTGACTCGGAACTGCGTCAAATGCCTAATAACATCACATCGTGGGGAAGCATGACTATTTACACTAAACCAACTGTTTCGAGCCAGCCCAAACTATTTGAAATCGGGCTGTATTCATTTGCAGAACTTACCCCTGACCCGCACACAGGGCATAAACTTGCACCCGCCGAGCGTATGCAAAATTTGCTCGAAGAAATCACGCTTGCCGACCAAGTAGGATTAGATTTCTACGGCTTAGGCGAACACCATCGCGTCGAGTACATTTCATCCGCGCCGGAAGTGATTCTTGGCGCGGCGGCGGCATGTACTAAGAACATTCGCTTGG
Organism: Anaerolineae bacterium; assembly: GCA_034434595.1. Lineage (GTDB taxonomy): Bacteria > Chloroflexota > Anaerolineae > Aggregatilineales > Phototrophicaceae > Flexifilum. The sequence continues at coordinate 131,956 of DAOTZD010000003.1, read as the reverse complement.
GCACTGCTGTCACCGTCTTGAGTTCAGATGATCCGGTGCGCGTGTTTCAACGCTTCGCCACGCTCGATCTTATCTCTAACGGGCGCGCGGAAATCATGGCGGGGCGCGGTTCATTTATTGAGTCGTTTCCGTTATTTGGCTATGACCTGCACGACTACGACGACCTGTTTACCGAAAAACTCGATCTACTGCTCAAACTGCGCGAGAGCGAGTTTATCACATGGAAAGGGCAGCATCGCGCCAGCCTAGACAATCTCGGCGTGTACCCGCGTCCAGTGCAGAATCGGATACCCATTTGGGTCGCTGTCGGCGGCACACCCGAATCGGTTGTGCGGGCAGCGCAGCGCGGCTTGCCATTGGCGCTGGCGATCATCGGCGGGATGCCAGAACGCTTCGCGCCGTTCGCGCAGTTGTATCGCCAAGCGGCGCAATCCTATGGCTTCAATCCTGACGATATGCCCATGAGCATCAACTCGCATGGGTTTATCAGCGATTCGCGCCAGCAAGCCATCGACGAATCGTTCCCTGTTGTCAAACCGATCATGGACAAAATTGGACGTGAACGCGGCTGGCAGCCCATGCGCCGCGAACAATACGAAGCGGCAGCAGCCTTACGCGGCGCGAATTTCGTCGGCAGTGCTGATGATGTGATCGAGAAAATTTTGTTCCAACATGAGATTTTCCGTCACCAGCGGTTTGGGCTGCAATTGAGCGTAGGATCGCTTCCGCACGCCAAAGTTATGCGCGCGATTGAACTGCTCGGCACAAAAGTAGCTCCCGTCGTGCGCGAAGAAATTGCGCGGCGCATGACAGTACAAGCGTAAAAGCACATTCCCAGCCTGTTGCAGTGTATCGCTGACAAACGCGCCGATAGTCCCACGTCCATGCGAGAATCTGCGCCGGAATAAGCCGCTTGAAACTGGAAATGGGTCTAGGAACTAACTTCTACAACCTATCGCTAAGCATCAAACCAAGTGGATGCAGTCGGCACTATGGGTTGGCTGCATTCAACTGCCTAAACAGGGCTTTGTTTTGTTTGTGGAGCTTTCGATAAACGGCGTAATGCTTGTCATATAGGGCTTTGAACTGAGATCGGGGCGTGAAAGTCTTGGCGACATGGACAATACGCGGAATGTCATCAAATTGGATTGCGCCTAAGCCAACTCCGCATATCAGCGCCGCGCCTGCTGCGCCCGCATTCTCTGGTCGGTCAATAACTTCAATAGTACGCCCGGTTACATCTGCGAGGATTTGCGCCCATGTATCTGACCGCGCCCCACCGCCAACAAAGCGCACAGTTTCACGACGCGGGACTTTTTTCTCTACGGTTTCCAACATCCAGCGTTTGTGATAAGCATCGCCTTCCAAAACGGCGCGGATCAAATCACGTTTACCGGTTTGCAAGTTGAGATTAAAGAACATGCCGCGTGCGTAAGGGTCTTCAAACGGAGAACGATTGCCATGCAGCCACGGAGTGAAGATTACGCCGTTTGCACCCGGTGGTGTCTCGTCTACGACTTTGCCAAGATAAGCGTATAGGGTGCGATATTCTTCTTCAAGATCGGCAATGGTGCGCTGTTCCAAATAGATGCCAATTTCGTCTAAAGCAAGATGATCGCGTATCCATTGCAAGCAGCGACCTGACGTTTCTTGCTCCGAAATGTAGTTGTATTTGCCGGACACAGCGGAGAGAATCGACGCGACCATACCATCGATATCGGTCATCCGGCGGTCAACGATAGCGCACACCCATCCCGATGTGCCAATGTAGATGTGTGTGCTGTTCGCTTCCACACTGCCAGCGCCGAGCGAAATCGACGAAAGATCGCCACCCCCGCCGAAAACAGGCAGTCCCACGGGCAAGCCAAGGGCTTGTGCTGCCTTTTCGGTCAAGCCCCCTACCTGATCAGTTGCGTGGATCACGGGCGGTAGGTGATCGGGATTCACATCATAAGTGCGGCACAGCCCATGATGCCAGACAAGTTTATTGGGACGTGTATCAAATAGAAAAGTCGCGTGGGCGGTGTCGAAGCCGAACGTGAATTTTCCTGTACAGCGCATTACCATGTAATCTTTAACATCCATCCAATAGCGCATGGCGCGGAAAAGTTCTGGCTGATTATCGTGAAGCCATAAATATTTCCACATAGGGTCTTTCGCAGACGCGGATGCGCCACCCGTAATGCGAAGCGCATTCAGCAGTTTGAGGGCGTTCATATGCTCGATCTGGATTAGCCCATCTTGCAGGTAGTGCTTGCGCTGTGCGGTGCCGCGCGTATCCATATAGCTCATAGCACGGCACAACGCATTCCCGGACGCATCAACCGGGATGAAGCCCTGCATCTGCGCGCAAAATGCCATCCCCTGAACTGTTTCCGGCGCGACTTGCGCCCGCTCTAATACCGTATGTGTCCCACGGCAGACTGCCGCCCACCATTCATCGGGGTCTTGCTCAATGCCGCCATTTTCCAGTACGTAGAGCGGATACTCCTCTAGCGCGGTTTCGATGATCTCTAGGTGATCGCCTATTCGATACAAACACGATTTGCTGCTCGTCGTGCCAACATCGTGAACAAGAATTAGAGGATTCTCCATAGAGCGACCTTAGGTGCAGCAGGAAAGCACATATTCGAAGCGATTGAGCGCATCGTCGATCACGTCGTTAGTATCCGCCATGCTTGTGTAAAGACGACTGCCCGCCAGCGCAATAATCCCTTGCGCCATAAATGCCGCGCCCATTTCTTCCATCACATGTTTGCGCGGCTTAACTTCACGCATGAGCTTGAGTGGGTTTTTGAAGTCGAGCAGCATCACGCCAGATGTCTCTAAATGGACAATCGAGCCTTGATTATATGCGACAAAAGGCAGCCCCAACCGATCAATGATGGATTGCAGTCCCTTCGTAAGCCTATCTCCCGCTTGACCGGCAATCACCGCCGCGTTGGTACGTTCCATTTCTTCAATGGCAAAAAAGCCTGCCGCACAGCTCAAGGGGTTAGCGGAAAGCGTGCCGCCGACGTAAGCGCGTTCGCCCGTGCCGCCGATGCCCGCCGCGAAGTGCAGCATGATTTCACGTTTGCCGCCGACTCCGCCTGCCATCGGATATCCACCCGTGATGCATTTGCCGAAGACGGTCAAATCAGGGCGGACACCGAAATAACCCTGCGCGCCGCCCAAGCCGAGACGAAAACCCGTCACAACTTCGTCGAAGATCAGCAGCGCGCCGAATTCATCGCACAGTTCGCGCACCTTCTGATTAAAATCATACGCGATTGGTCGCGTGCCGCTTTCCGGTCCAACCGGCTCAAGGATCACCGCGGCGGTGCCGCCCCGCAGCCGATTCAGCATCAGCATTCGACGCAGTTGATCCAAATGGGTTGGGAAAAATTCCTGCGTGTGTCGTGTGACGCTTCTGGGGATGCCCGTTGATTCTCGCCGCCCTGTGCCGGGAATGTGCAGCCCGTACACCATTTGATCGCTCCAGCCGTGATAAGCGCCGCCGGCCTTGATGATCTTTTGTTTTCCGGTATGGGCACGCGCCGCGCGAATCGCCGCCATGACCGCTTCTGTGCCGGAACCTAACATGCGAAACATTTCAATGCTAGGCATGTGCTGATTGATTTTTCGCGCTAGTTTTAATTCATATTCGTGGAACAACCCCGTGACAGGACTGCATTCGCGCACGAGTTCGATCAATTTTTCTCGCACAGGGGCATAGTTGCTGCCTAAAATGGTCGGTCCGCCCGCTTGCAAAAAGTCGATGTAGCGGTTGCCATCTTCATCCCAAAGATAAGCCCCTTCAGCACGGTTGATCGCAATCGGGAAGGGGTAATTAAAGGCGAGATTATGCTGCACGCCGCCGGGAATGTAGCGCTTGGCTTCGTCGGTCAGCGCCTTTGAACGCGAGCATTTCTCATCGAAATAGCGCAAAAACTCCGCCATTTTGTCACGGCGGATAGGGCGCATTGGTTGTTTGACCAATTGACCGAGTTTCCGGTAAATCTCGTCGGTATCGTGCCACTTCGAGATCGCGTACTGATGCGCGTTCGATGTAGTGACTGTTTGTGAATCTAGGGTCACTTCCACGATTTAACCTTTCTGCCCATCAAGCTGTTGGACGAGATGCTGCTCGATCTTCTTCTGTTCGCTGCGAAGTTTAGCGAAGGCGATCTCACGGATGAGCAGCGGAATTTTGTCGATTTTGGCATCTGTGCACAGTGCCAGCACATAGCTCAACGCGACTTTTTCCAGCAGCAGCACATTGTGATACGCGCGTTCTGGCACAGAACCGAGACAGAGCGCGCCATGATTTTTGAGAATGTAAGCGTTGTGATGATTTTGGACGCTTTTGCGAACTTGTTTCGCCAGCATCCCTGTGCCAGAGGGGGCATAAGGGATAATATCGACGCTGCGACCTAGAAAGCGCACTTGTTCATCAAATAACGCCGGGATTGGTTTGCCGATTAATGAAATCGCGCTCGCAAAATCTTGATGGGTATGCATGACGCATCCAACATCGGGGCGTGTCTGGTACACGGCACTGTGGAAGCCCATCTCAATCGACGGTTTGAGCGTTCCTGCGATGTGCGTGCCATCGAAAGCGTATACACAAATATCATCAATGTTAAGGCGGTAGTAGTCTTGGTTAGACGGGGTGATAGCAAGCACGTTTTCCCCATCTACTCGGATGGAAATATTGCCGCCTGTCCCCTTGAGAAATCCCTCATCCGCAAGTTTGCGGCTGTAATCGATCACCTGTTGGCGCACAGCATGATAATCGCTCATCGCAGACCGCCTAATAAAACTTTACATTGTAAAGATTGTATGGCGAAATCTTTACACCGTCAAGATTGTGCGCTAGGATGGTCACTATGAGCGATCAATATCATCATGGCGATCTCAAAAATGCCTTGATACAGGCGGGCATTGAAATTCTGTCTAAGGAAGGGTTACAAGCCTTCAGTCTTCGCAGCGTTGCCAAGCGAGCAGGCGTGAGTCACGCCGCGCCATATTCCCATTTTGCGGACAAAGAAGCCTTAATCGCGGCGATTGCGGCGGAAGGCTACCGCAAGTTGTACGCAAAACTTGCCGCCGCGCAGCAGTCGTCAAGCGATCCGCTTACTCGCTTGCAAGAAACCGCTTTCGCTTATCTACAATTCGCGCTCGATGAACCGGATCACTTTAAGATTACGTTTTCTGGTGTGGTAGAAGCGGAAAAAAACTACCCCGAATATGTGGAACAGTCCCAACGCTGCTATGCACTTGTGGTTGAGTTGGTCACGGAATGTCAAATCCATGGGCTGTTTGTAGAGGAAAATGTTCAATTTCTCGCCGTGAGCATCTGGTCAAGCATTCACGGCTTTGCACAGTTGGCGTTAGCCAATCAATTTCCCGGCGCTCTCCTCAAAGAGTATTCGATCTGGGATATTTTTCGCTTCCATTTACGGCAGCTTTTGCGAAGTTGAACCGCTCAAGATAGCTTCTCAATGAAACTCATCACCGAAAATAGATATAGTTTGAAGAAACTAGACGATTGCAGATATTTTCACAGAACCACATGCTTCATAATAGTGAGATAGATCGTTATTTGTACGATGTGGGCATCTGATTTAGGCAAAGCAAAAGCCCCTGCAAACGGGTAGCGACCACCAGAGATCGTCACGCAGGAACGAGACATCCTAAAAAAGCGATCTTGGTTTTTTCGTGGGTGCAGCCCGCACCATGCTGTATGCCCGGTGGGTCGGATGTATCAGGTGCTGGGCGAACGCCCTGCTAGTGAGCGGCAGCAGCAATATACGATTGCTGTCGCACCATCGCGTTGTGTACCACAAAAGTTGACGCAGTTGTCGGGGCTATCACGAACTGCGTGAGCGGGGCATTCCCTGTAGTCGCCATTTGTCACTCGCTTATTTTGCCCGTGATAATTTTACTGTCACTAACCGCGGGTCAGACCACTAGATAGATAGATCGTCAATAGGTCACCTCTTTGTTTGCAGATAGGCTGTGTTAATCTATAAGCGATGTCACGCATGACATTTATCTTTACTGTCTATTTGCATGAAGTTAGGAAACGCTGACTCGTGACCACGACCCTGTACGGTTTACCCGAAGAAGTCAAATACTGCAAACGCTGTGTCATGTCGAACCAGCGACCCATATCCTATCCCGAATTTAAGCATCGCCCTGACCGCAAAGCGCCAACGATCCATTTTGATGAAGAGGGGATTTGCGATGCGTGTCGATTTGCGGAACAGAAAGAGCAGATCGACTGGGAGGCGCGCGAACGCGAACTGATCAAGCTGCTGGATCAATATCGGCGCGACGATGGTTACTATGATTGCGTTGTGCCGGGAAGCGGCGGCAAAGACAGTGTGTATGCCGCGCATATCCTAAAGTATAAGTACGGGATGCATCCCCTGACGGTGACGTGGCCACCCATTCTCTACACCGATTACGGCTACCAGAATTTCAAAAACTGGATCGAGATCGGCGGGTTTGACAACATTTCGTTCAAGCCAAATGGTCGTGTACAGCGTTTGCTCACCCGTTTGTCGATTGAAAAGCTGCTTCACCCATTTCAGACGTTCATCTTGGGGCAGAAAAATCTCGCGCCCAAAATCGCACTAAAATACAACATTCCGTTGATATTCTACGGCGAAAACGAAGCCGAATATGGCAACCCTATTGCTGACAACTACCAATCGCTGCGCGACAAGTCGTACTACACGATGTCGAATATTGACGACATTTATCTCGGTGGAGTATCGACGCGCGAATTGATTGAGCATTACGGGCTGACACGGAACGATCTCTCCCCCTACTTGCCTGCGGATGCCGACGAACTGGCGCGTTCACAAATGCAAGTTCATTATCTCGGTTACTATCTCAAGTGGACACCGCAAGAAGCGTATTATTACGCAGTTGAACACACTAATTTTCAAGCGCGTCCATTCCGCACACAAGGAACCTACAGCAAATACAACAGCATCGACGACAAGATCGACGACTTGCACTACTACACTACCTATGTGAAGTTTGGCATTGGGCGCGCGACCTATGATGCTTCACAAGAAATCCGCAATAAGCACATCACCCGCGAAGAAGGCGTGGCGCTCGTGCGGCGCTTTGACGGCGAATTCCCCGACCATTATTTCCGTGAAATCATGGACTATCTGGAAATGGACCCCGAACATTTCATAGAGCTATGCGATGCGGGGCGTTCACCGCATTTGTGGGAAAAAGTTGGAGACGAGTGGAAATTGAAGCATCAGGTGTCGTAGATGGCGATATTGGGGGTCATTCCCGCGCGCGGCGGCTCAAAAGGCATTCCGCATAAGAATATCGCGCTGGTGGGCGGCAAACCGTTGATCGCATGGCGAATCGAAAGCGCGCGGGCGTGTTCGCGCATCACGCGGGTAATTGTGACGACGGATGATCCTGTGATCGCCGCCGCGGCGCGCGACTTCGGCGCGGAAGTGCCGTTCATGCGCCCTGCGGAACTGGCAACCGATACGGCTTCTGGCACTGCGCCAATTTTGCACGCGCTGGAATGGGTAATACACCACGAAGGGTATCAACCGGATTATGTGGTGACACTGCAACCCACGTCGCCGCTGTGTACGACACAAGATTTAGATGCGGCGCTGAATCTGGCGATCAGCCGAAATGCTGAAGCCGTGATCAGCGTGTCACCTGTGAGCGATCACCCATATTGGATGAAACGGATTGGCGAACAGGGCGAGTTGATCGACTTTGCGCCGGGGCAAAGCGTGACACGTCGGCAGGATTTACCGCCCGTGTATGCGCTCAATGGGGCGATCTATATCACACGGCGGGATGTGCTGCTGGCGAAAAAGTCGCTTTATGGCGATCAAACGCTGGCGTATGTGATGCCACCGGAACGTTCTCTCGATATTGATACCCCGTTCGATTTGCGTCTTGCGGATTTTCTGCTCAAGGATGCGCGATGATCGAGATTGCAGGACGAAAGATAGGTGAAGGACAGCCGTGCTTCATCATCGCCGAAGCGGGGGTGAATCACAACGGCAGTGTTAAGCTGGCATTTCAGTTGGTGGATGCGGCAGTGAACGCGGGCGCAGATGCGGTTAAATTCCAAACTTTTATCCCCGAAAAATTGGTGAGTGCCGCCGCGCCAAAAGCGGAATATCAACTGCAAACGACTGATCCGGGCGAGACACAGCGCGAGATGCTGCGTGGGTTGATGCTTGCACACAACGAGTATACGCTGTTGAAGGACTACTGTGCCACGCGGGGGATTTTATTCCTGTCCACGCCATTTGATGAGGACAGTGCCGATTTTCTTGATACGCTTGGCGTACCTGCGTTCAAACTGGGATCGGGAGAACTAACAAATCTGCCGCTGCTGGAGCGCATCGCGCGCAAGGGCAAGCCGATGATCATCTCGACAGGGATGAGCTATCTAAGCGAAGTCGAAGCAGCGCTGCGCTGCGTTTACGAAGCAGGAAATACGCAAATCGCGCTGCTTCACTGTGTTTCAAATTATCCAACCACACCCGCCGATGCGAATTTGCGGGCGATGGCGACGATGCGCCAAGCGTTCGGCGTGCCTGTCGGCTATTCAGATCACACGATGGGGCGAGATGTCAGCATCGCCGCTGTCGCGTTGGGCGCGTGCGTCATTGAAAAGCACATCACAATCAATAAGTCACTGCCGGGTCCAGATCAACAAGCATCACTAGAACCAGATGAATTAATCGCATTGGTACAGGGCATTCGCATGGTGGAATCGGCTTTGGGACACGGGCGCAAGGAACCTGCCCCAAGCGAACGCAACACGACAGAAGTGGCACGGCGCAGCATCGTAGCGGCGCATGAACTCGCACAGGGGCATGTGATCACGGCGGGGGATTTGGCGATTAAGCGACCCGGAACAGGGCTGCCGCCGTCGATGCTGACGTATGTGATCGGGCGGCGGGTGAGAACAACAATTCCCGCCGACACCTTGCTTAGACTGGATGCGCTGGAATGAGGCACATCGCAGTTGTTACCGGGGCGCGATCCGACTATGGAATTTGGCTGCCTGTCCTGCGTGAAATCGAAGCCACGCCTGATCTTGAACTGTCGCTGCTCGTGACGGGGATGCATCTCGCGCCGGAATTCGGCTTGACAGTTCGGACGATTGAGGCGGACGGGTTCCACATCGAAGAACGCATCGACATGTTGATAGCGGGGGATACGCCCGCCGCGATTAGCAAGTCGATGGGGATCGGCGTAATGGGGTTCGCTGGATGCTTCGCTCGTTTTAGACCAGATATTTTGATGGTGTTGGGTGACCGCTTTGAGACGATTACGGCGGTGTTGGCTGCGCTGCCGTACAAAATACCTGTCGCTCACTTGCACGGCGGCGAAGTGACCGAAGGTGTGATTGATGATTCGCTGCGCCATGCCATCACCAAGATGAGCCATCTCCATTTTGTTTCCACGCACGATTATGCGCGGCGTGTGATCCAGATGGGGGAAGAACCGTGGCGTGTGACCGTGTGCGGCGCACCGAGCCTTGATAACTTAAATCATATGGCGCTGCTTGACCTGCCCAAACTTGAAGTGCGGGTAGGGATGGCGCTTGACCGACCATTTTTGCTGGTGACCTATCATCCAGTGACGCTGGAATATGAACATACCGCATGGCAGATTGGCGAGCTGCTGGCGGCGCTCGATGAAGCGGGGATGCCCGTACTGTTCACCCTCCCGAATGCGGATACGGGTGGGCGCGTGATTATCGATGCGGTACGGCAGTATGTGGCGGCTCATCCACAATCACGGGTTGTGGACAACCTTGGGACACAGGCATATTTCAGTTTGATGCGGTATGCCGCCGCGATGGTGGGTAATTCGTCCAGCGGCATTTTGGAAGCGGCATCGTTCAAGCTGCCTGTCGTCAACATTGGCAACCGTCAAAAGGGACGAACACACGCGGAAAACGTGATTGATGTCGGGTACTGGCAGGCGGCGGTGCTGCAAGGCATTTTGCAAGCGGTTAAACCGTCATTTCGGGCAGGGCTGGCGGGATTGGTCAACCCGTATGGGGATGGACACGCGGCGGAACGAATTGTGAGTGTGCTGCGCGCGGCTGAACTTGGCAATCGGCTGGTGACGAAGCGGTTCACAGATGTGTGACGACAGCCCGTTGTCGTCACTGAAATCAAGGAAACCATGCAGCATTCGAGCAATTCAGCAGTGCGCGCATCCGGGCGGGTGTATTTTCCGGGCTTAAACACCCTACGGTTGTACGCGGCGCTGTCGGTGATCATTATTCATGTGCCGACCTATGGATTTCCAAGAATCTCGACCACTGATGCATTTTGGGAAGTGCGCGATTTTGTTCAGCAGTTTTTCTTGACCGGGCAGGATGCGGTTTCGCTGTTTTTCTGCTTATCCGGCTTCTTGATTACCTATCTGCTGCTCGATGAACGGAAGCGACACGGGCGGTTTTCATTCAAGCGGTTTTATTTACGCCGAGCCACGCGCATTCTTCCCCTTTATTATGTCATCATCGGGGTGGGGTTGTTGATCTACAGCCTGTATCCACGCAACCTCAAAGTCCCTGATACGTTTTCTCAATTGACGCTGCTGTTTTTGTCGGGGCATATCGGAAGCGCCTTCGGAAACTTAAAATTGTTTGGCCCATTATGGAGTATCGGCATCGAAGAATGGTTTTATGCCACACTTCCTCTGCTGGTACGCTTTTTGAATGTGCCTATATTAGCGATAGGGATTATCGCTGTGCGGCTTGGCGCGATCTTTATAATTGACCCTACCTATTTGAATACCCGCGTCATTGACGATATGACCGCAGTTTTTGAACTGCTGTCGCTGATGCGGTTCGAATGTATGGCGATTGGCGCGTTGGGCGCATGGCTGTTAATAAACCGCAGCCCGCTTCTTCGTGTAATCTATGCCGGTGAGTTTTTATTCTGGATGGGGATCGTCGGGTTGGCGATTTATGCGCCTGAAACCAGCGGCGGGTTTGTATATGATGTAGTTGTGTCGATAGTGTCGATAGGCATTATTTTGAATGTTTCCACAAACCCGCAGCGGGGTATCGATCTGGAACTGCCGCTGTTCCGGCATTTGGGTCAGGTATCGTATGGTTTGTATATGTATCACGTGCTGGTGATCCATGTGGTGACAGGGCTGTTCGTAGAAGCGGCATTGATTGAGCGGATCGAAGGCGCTGCGCTGCTGTATGCAGTAGTTATGGTAGTGACAACAGGAATCGCGTTCGCAAGTTATCACCTGTTTGAGAAGCGAATCAATCCACCCACACTGTTGACCACCAAACCAGCCTTAATCGGGGAACATCCATGAGCAAGAGCATTTTATTCGGCGCGGGGGGACATGCGCGGGTGCTGGTGGATGCGCTGATCGAAGGCGGCGCGGAACTGCCCATAGGGGCGCTCACACCAGATCAAACACAGTGGGGTGGTGATGTATACGGTGTGCCGATTCTCGGTGATGATACGCTGCTGGCGAGTTTGATTGAGCAGCATCGACTGACACATTTTATCGTTGGCGTGGGGTCGGTAAAAGACGCGCGTGTTCGCCTTCGTATCTATGAATTGGGGATCAAACACGGGTTACAACCGCTTACGGTAAGGCATCCGAGCGCGGTGATCTCTATGCGAGTGGAATCCGGTGCGGGTGTACAATGGTTGGCAGCGAGTGTGGTCAACGCGGGTGCTGTGATTGGAAACAATGTCATCATCAATACGGGCGCGATTGTCGAGCATGACTGCCGGATTGGCGATCATGTGCATGTGGCGACGGGCGCTCGATTGGCTGGCAGCGTGATCGTGGGGGATGGCGCGCATATCGGAATTGGCGCGTCGATTCGGCAGGGGATTGTGATCGGTCAGGGCGCGGTAGTGGGTGCGGGCGCGGTGGTGGTCAAAAATGTGCGTGACGGATCGACAGTGGTGGGTGTGCCAGCGAGAGAATAAAGGGATAGAACGGTGAATTATCGGGTTATTCCGCGATTGGATATTAAAGGTCCCAATCTGGTCAAGGGGATTCACTTTGAAGGGCTGCGCGTGCTGGGGAAACCGGAACAGTTCGCGCGGTTTTATTATGAGCAGGGCGCGGATGAACTGCTGTATATGGACGCGGTTGCCAGCTTATACGGACGCAACAGTCTGTTGGATATTGTGAGTCGGACGGCGCGCGATATTTTTATCCCGTTGTGCGTGGGTGGCGGCTTGCGGACGGTGCAGGATATTCAAACGGTGCTTCGGGCGGGCGCGGATAAAGTGTCGATCAACACGGCGGCGATTGAATCGCCGGAATTGATTCGCCAAGCATCGCGGGCGTTCGGTTCATCAACGATTGTAGTGTCGATTGAGGCGGTCAAGCAGCCGGACGGACGCTATTTAGCATTCACGAACTACGGGCGCGAGAAAACCAACGTCGAAGTGATTGAATGGGCGCATCGCGCGGTGGAATTAGGCGCGGGCGAATTGATCGTCACGTCGATTGACCGCGAAGGCACAGGGAAAGGATTCGATCTCGACCTGACGCGCAAAATCGCGGATGCAGTGAGCGTCCCCGTGATCGCCGCGGGCGGGGCTGGCACAGTTGGTCACATCGCGGATGTGATCTTGGACGGTCATGCGGATGCGGTGTGTCTCGCGTCGATGCTGCATTACAACTTCATTGAGCATGTGCCTGTGGATGCGCTGGAGTTCGCCGGAGAAGGCAACATCGAGTTTTTGCAGGGCAAACGCGGCGCGAAAAGTTTCTCAAAAATCGAAGATGTGTCGCTGCCAGAGATCAAGGCAGCGCTCCGAAAGAGAGGGATACCGACTCGTGAGTAATCCTACAGCCGCCATCATTGATTATGGGTTAGGCAACTTGTACAGCGTACAGCAGGCGTGCGGCAAGGTCGGGATCGAGTCGAACATCACGGCGGATCGCACGGCGATAGAAGCGGCAGATGCGGTGATTTTGCCGGGCATGGGCGCGTTTGGCGATGCGATGGATCATCTGCGGCGGCTGGATTTGGTCCACCTGCTGCGCGATTTGGCGGCGGCGGGCAAGCCGATGTTCGGTGTGTGTTTGGGCTTGCAGTTGTTCATGAGCGAAAGCTGCGAGTTCGGGCGGCATGAAGGACTAAACCTGATCGAAGGTGATGTGATCCGGTTTGAATCGCCTGTAGAAACACGTTTGATCGACGGGAAACCGCGCGATTTCAACCTGAAAGTGCCGCTGATTGGCTGGACACCGATTTGCGAAGCCCGATCATGGGATGGGACAGTGCTGGAGCATGTCACACCGGGCGCGTCGATGTATTTTGTCCATTCGTTCTATGTGCGCCCAACTGACCCAAGCGCCGTGTTGAGTACATCGCATTACGGGCACATTGAGTTTTGTTCCAGTTTACAGAAAGACAACCTGTTCGCGTGCCAGTTCCACCCGGAACGGAGCGGCGCGGAAGGACTAAAGATTTACCGGCAGTTCGCGCAGTTATTGACACAGCGAAAATTGCACGGGGTAGGCGATTCATGAGCGAACACAACATTGACAGCCTGTTTATCGCGCCGGACAGCACCATCGAAGATGCCATCAAGTGCATCGACGGGAATCAAGACGGAATCGCGCTGGTTGTGGACAGTGAAAGGCGCTTGATCGGCACTGTGGTGGATGGCGATATTCGCCGGGCGATGCTGGCGCACATTGATTTGAAATCGCCTGTGACGGTGATTTTGGAGCGCAAGCCCGCGCTGTATCAAAAGCCAATCAGCGCGCCTGTGAACACCAGTCGCGATACACTCGTTGAATTGATGCGCGAAAAGTACGTGCGGCATATCCCGCTGATCAATGAGGCAGGGCAGGTGGTGGACTTGTTCCACATCAATGACTTGATGGAGATGAGTCCGGGTTTGCTGCCTGTGCAAGCCGTGGTCATGGCGGGAGGATTTGGGACGCGGCTGCGTCCCTTGACGGAAGAAACCCCCAAGCCGATGCTGCCCATCGGAGATCGTCCGCTGATGGAACGGACGATAGGGCTGTTGCGAAAATCGGGCATCAGAAAGATTAATGTCACGACGCATTTTTTGCCGGAGAAAATTCGTGAACATTTCGGCGATGGCAGTGGGTTCGATGTTGAATTATCGTATGTCAACGAAGAAACACCGCTTGGCACAGCAGGCGGGGTGAGCTTGATTGATCCGCCAGACACGCCGCTGCTGGTCATGAATGGCGATTTGCTGACGGATGTCAATTTCCGCGAGATGTACGCCTATCACCAAGAACAAGGGGCAGTGCTGACGGTAGCAGTTCGGCGCTATGAATTCACTGTACCCTATGGCGTGGTCGAGAGCCAAGACGGATTTGTAACGCATTTAAGCGAAAAGCCGTCGTTTGGGTTCTTTGTGAACGCGGGGATTTATCTCCTCGAACCGGCGGCGTTCCACCGCATCCCAAAACATCAGCACACGAACATGACCGATGTGATCGATCAGTTGGTGGCGGAGGGCTTAAAAGTGGCTTGCTTCCCAATCCGCGAGTATTGGCTGGATATTGGGCAGCACGCGGATTACGCGAAAGCTCAAGCGGATGTGAAAGATGGCAAAGTTGGGGTGTAGTTTTACCCTCACCCCCACCCCCTCTCCGTTAACGGAGAGGCGAACGTGCAGAGTTGACGGGATAATCATTTTCAAGGTTGGTGTTGGGCACGGACGGGGTACAGATGCACCAAATCTCGCCTATCCCGACGGAACATAACAACGAATAGGCGTGTGTATGGACTGGAACGGGAAGAAAGTATTGGTCACGGGGGCGGGCGGATTTATTGGCAGCCACCTGACGGAACAACTGGTGCGATTAGGCGCAGCGACACGGGCGCTGGTGCATTACAACGCGCTCGGTACATGGGGATGGCTGGATCATTCACCGCTGCGTGACCAGATTGAAGTCGTCGCAGGAGATATTGTCGATCAAGACAGCGTGAAACAGGCGATGCGCGGCGTGGATGTGGTGTTTCATCTCGCGGCGCTGATCGCGATCCCGTATTCATATGTCGCACCGGGATCGTATGTGCGGACGAACGTGATCGGCACATTGAATGTGCTGCAAGCGGCGCGCGATTTGGAAACAGCGCGGGTGATTCACACGTCTACAAGCGAAGTGTATGGATCGGCGCGCTATGTGCCGATTGATGAGGCACATCCGTTACAGGGACAGTCGCCGTATTCGGCATCGAAGATTGGCGCGGATAAGCTGGCGGAGTCGTTCTATCTGTCGTTTGGCACGCCTGTGACGACAGTACGCCCGTTCAATACATTTGGTCCCCGACAATCGACGCGCGCAGTAATCCCAACAATCATCACCCAATGTTTAACGGGGGATGTGGTGAAATTGGGCAGTTTGCATCCCACACGCGATTTGAATTATGTCTCGAACACAGTCAATGGTTTCATCAAGGCGGCAGAGAGCGAACAATCGCTTGGCATGACGATCAACGTGGGATCGGGGCGCGAGATCAGCATCGGAGATTTAGCGGCGCTCATCGCCGGGATGATTGGGCGGGATGTGCGAATTGAGAGCGAAAGTCTGCGGCTGCGCCCAGAGAAAAGCGAAGTTGACCGGCTGCTCGCGGCGAATCAACTGGCGGCGGATGTGATCGGCTGGAAATCGGAAGTCGCGCTGGAAGACGGCTTGGCGCTGACGATTGCATGGATGCGTGAGCATCTGGAAAGGTATCGCGCAGGTGTCTACGCAGTCTGAAAAAACGGCGACATACATTCCCTTGAGTGTGCCGCACATCAGCGGGAATGAGTGGGAGTATATCAAAAGCTGCTTGGATGATGGATGGGTATCCTCCGTAGGGGCTTTTGTCAACCGCTTCGAGCAGGAATTCGCCGCGTATGTCGGACAGAAGTTTGGCGTGGCGACTTCGAGCGGCACATCGGCGCTGCACACGGCGCTGATGGTGGCGGGAATCGAGCGCGATGATGAAGTGATGGTATCGGATTTGACCTTCATCGCGTCGGTCAATTCGATCACTTATGTGGGGGCGCATCCGGTCTTGATGGATGTCGAGCCGAATTATCTGCAAATGGATGTCGCCAAAGTCGCAGATTTTCTGGGGAAGGAATGCGAACATCGCGCTGGCGGCTTAATCAACAAATCCACCGGGCGGCGCGTAAAGGCGATCATGCCCGTGCATGTGCTGGGGCATCCTGTCGATATGCAGCCGCTTCGCCAACTGGCGGACAAATATGGCTTGATGATTATCAATGACGCGAGCGAGAGCGTTGGCACACTGTATCACGGATCGCCTGTGACGAGATGGGCGGAGATCAGCGCGTACAGCTTCAACGGCAACAAGATCATGACGACGGGCAGCGGCGGCATGGTGACAACCGATGACGAAGCTTTCGCCAAGCGCGCCAAGTATTTGACGACACAGGCGAAAGATGATCCGGTTGAGTATGTGCATGAAGAAGTTGGCTATAACTATCGCTTGTCGAATTTGCAAGCGGCGCTCGGTGTGGCGCAGTTGGAGCAGATCGAAAGATTTGTCGCCAAAAAGCGGCGAATCGCGGCGCGATATGAGTCCGGATTGAAAGACATGCGCGGACTGTGTTTGATGCGCGAAGCGCCGGATGTGTTCAGCACGTACTGGCTGTACACGGTGCAGATCAACGCGGATGAGTACGGGTGCGACAGCCGCGCATTAATGGCGCGGTTGAAAGCAGCGAACATTGAAGCGCGTCCGCTATGGCGACCTATGCATTTGCTCACGCCCTATCAGCGAGCGCAAGCGTACAAAATCGAAGTGACGGATGTGCTGTATCAGCAGTCACTCTCACTGCCGAGTTCAGTCGGGCTGACGGATGAGGAACAGGATCGGGTAATCGGGGTGGTGCGAAATACGGCGGATGCGCTGTAGCGCATCCCTACAAAGAACGTTCTGTCTCTGTAGGGTGTGATAATTATGGATGCGGTGATTCTGGCGGGAGGGAGAGGGACGCGGTTACGTCCACTCACGGATTCCATCCCAAAGCCATTGATCGATGTGCGGGGCAAGCCGCTGCTCGAATGGTCGCTGATGACGCTGCGCGGTGTAGCTGACCGCGTGATTGTGGTCGCGTCGTATCTGCAAGAACAGGTGCGGGCATTCATGGCAAGTCAGCGCGTGTTCGCAGATTATGTCGTGATCGAACAACTTCCCAAGCCACTTGGAACGGGTCACGCGCTGATGTGCTGCAAAGAGGCGATTGCGAGTGACGATTTTCTCGTGTTGAACGGGGATGATCTGTATCCAACGGGCGCGATTCGGGCGCTGGCGGCTGTCAATGCGGGCGTGCTGACGGTTGAACGGGAAGATCAATCACGGTGGGGCGTGGTAGTGCTGGATGAGCGCGGTGGGGTGGCGCGGCTGCACGAAAAACCCGCCGATGGAACGTATCCGCCGCCTGTGCTGGTAAACACAGGCGCATACAAATTTACGCGCGAAGTGTTTAACTGCACGCTGAATTTATCGCCACGTGGGGAATACGAGATCACCGACTATGTGACGTGGCTTGCCGAACGCACGCACGTGCTTCCAATCCGCACACCTGTATGGATCACGGTGGGCACACCGGAAGATCACGCGGCGGTGCAGCGTTTAGATTTCGAGCGATTGCTGTTCGATGAATAACAGCGGCTCCTTTAACTTGAGATCACCCGGACAGGGAGAAAAGTTTCCCACTCGGTAGGTTCGGTGTCTGTCCAGCGATACCAAGGTGTTGTATACCGACTGCCCTGACCGCGAACGGCGGCGCTCACGTCGATTTCATGCGCTGGCGCAGGTGGATTGAAACTCAACCCTAATTCTGGCATCCATAGCCGCAAGCGCGGCATATTGTAACCGAGATCGAGATGTGAGCGCGCGTCTGGACGATTAATGTCATTCATTGGCGTGTATAAACTGCGCGATTCGCGCGGCAGCCCGGCGATTAAACTATAGCCGTCGGTGTTGATCCACACGTTGACCGTTGAGTCAAAAACCTCCCAATGACCGTCGATATTTACTTCGACCCACACATGTCCGGCAATGTCATGCGCGAAAATCCGCCATGTCATCCCCATGCCATCTAGAATTTGCGCCTGAAAACGAGAATACATACCGCAGTGCGAATTTTCGTGAGCGATGTACCAAAGCAGGCTCAACGGAGCGGATCGCGGACCATAGATATGCGAAATATGAACGACATGCATCGCATACAATGCTTTAAGTCGATCCGGGTGGGTTTCGCCAAGCGCGCGCGAGATAAACTCGGTGTTCGCATCATAGTAGGCGATCACACGTTCGACTGCCTCAGCATCGGTGGTCGCGCCTGCTGTGAGCATTTGCAGGGTGGGAATGCCGGGATCAGACGTGCTTTCATAGGGAATGGCGCTCGCGCGAATTCGATTGATCCACAATACGCTCGCAAGGACTGACATGACGGCAATTAACAGCAGCAGCACATATTTCCCATAAATGCGGCGCAACCGTCGAAAGCTGTTTGGACGTTCCCAGACGTGGGGCAAGCGGGCAAGCAGTCCGATCATTGGGATTTTCGCGAAGTTGGTTTCCTTGAGGTTGAGGCTGGTCATGAACGATCCTCATTGAGTGGGAGCAAAGATTGAAAGATCGCGCCAATTTGTTCAATTTGTGTATCAGCATTGAGCGTTTCGCTAGCTTTACGGGCAGCAGTGCGATAACGCCTAATGTCGTCGGGCGTTAAAGCGTTGAGAGTCGCTCCAAGATCGCGCGGGTCAAAGCTGGGCGCGATTACGCCGCAGTGATACTTTTTCACGATATCGATCATAGCGGGGGACTGCCCAACCAACACACCCAAGCCCGCGTTGAGATATTCAAAGAATTTGTTAGGCAGCGCCATGCGTAGATTGTAATTAGATGGGTACATCAGCGGCACACCGAAATCGTATTGGGCGATGGTCTGCACAATTTGATGCGGCAGTACTGGATCGACAAACGTAACGCGGTTTGGCGCAACCTGCGCGGCGCGGTTCTTGAGAAACTCGATGTAGCCGGGTTGGCGGTTAACAAGCATCAGGTAAAGATAAAAACGCGAATCGGCGTGCGCCAGCGCATCGATGATAAGCTCGATTTTGCGATCCGACTGTGCCGAACCGTGATGAATAAGATTGACGCGGTTGGGATCAACGTCGTGGTCGGCGACTTCGACGCGGTGCGGAGCATTTAAGACAAGAATCGGATCAAGCCCGAATTCGGACTTGTAGCGATCCGCGATGGGCTGGCAGACAGTGATGGATCGACTGATATGCGGAGCGTATCGCTTCAGCATATAGGTAATCATGGGTCCGTAAAAAAAGCGCCACCCAAGATGATCCTCACGTTCAAGCGGAGAATATTCATGGGCATCATAAACGACGGGCGCGTTGTTTCTCTTCGCGCCCATGACAGCAATCGGCACAGCCGCCCATTCATTGGCATAGAAGGCATCGAACGTGCGCGATTCGACGATCTCGCGCGCCTGCTGATAATGAGGTCGCCGCCAAAATCGGTAATCATAGAGCGCAGGGATAAAGCGCGCGATGATGAGCAGAATTGACGTGAGAATTTTGTCGAGCAATCCGACGTGACGGTTAATTGGATGATAGTCGATGCTTTCAGTGAGCGCAGCATCAAGCTCTCCATAGCCGATCACGGTCAGTTGATACCGCGCGCGTAAATAGTGAATTTGCCGCAGCACACGTCCATCATTCTTTAGCGGCGAAAACGAAATCAAACAAATATGACGCATGAAACCTGAAGTCCTTTTTAGTCGATGAAGTCCCCGTACACGGCAAATTCAACCGCACCGGTATTTCCGCCGCTGCTGCTGACTACGTCGAAGCGAATTGTCGTTGTCTCAAAATCCACATCAAAAGCATACGCTTGATCCGCGTCGGGGACGGTAAAGGGTCCGTAGATGGTGCCATCATCAGCGGTAACGGTGAATTCAAACACGCGCGATGTGCCATCGGGCATCGAACGCGACCAATATTCAATACGATGGACCTGTGCGCGCCCCGCCAACTGAATTTCGATCCATGCATCGTCACCATCTCCCGCCGACGACCACGCAGAATTGGGGCTGTTATCGACTGCGCTGAGTGCGCCCCAACGTTCGGTCAGATCTGCCCCACCGAAAGCGCTGCTGAATCCAATAATCTGTGCGCCGAGTTCGGGCGAAGCGAGATTGGTGTTTTCCGCCGTTTCAAGCGGCGGGGTAGTGAATGTCATGACTTCGGAGAGGTAGATCACGCCATTGTCATCCGTCCCCTGCACGCGGAAATAGTACATTGTGTCCGGCTCAAGATCGAGCAGCAGCGGACGGTGATCGGTGTGTGTGCCGCCGTCCATCGTCGTATCGACGGCGAGTTTTCCAAAGGCGGGAGTAGTGCCATAGACGATAGTACACGCGACAGGAATCGTCGTGGTGATGGGAAGTGCTGCTGTGCCATCAGCGGCGAAATTTGTGACATTCAGTTCGCCTTCAAGGATTTCATCGACGTGGCGAAACGCAATTCCCGCGAGAATTTCCTGCATCGAAAGATCGGGTGTGGGAATGGGGTCTTGCGCGAAGATGACGACGGCTGTTCCCGCAAGAGCGATCAACACCATGCTCAAACGTATCAATTTGAAAGGTAAACGGCTCATGTGCGCGGTCTCGCTGTGCTAACGTTACCGCGCAAAGGATAGCGCACAACAGGGAATGCTGACGAGGGTGAGGATTGTCATTGTAGGTTAAGTGAACACGGAGTAAGCGGAGGGGGCAACCCCCTCCTTACGAGATACCGATTAACAGGCTTGGACGAGTGTTACGTTGGGATCGGCGTTGACGATGATAAGCAAATCGTAGCTGCCACCGCCGCTGTCACTATAAGCGCCAGCAGATGCGAAAAACTGCCCCGTGAATCCAATCGTGAAGTCGCTAATCTCTGAATTGAGCGTGCCGTTAGCATCGTCGTTGAAAGCGATTTCGTCCCCGTTGGGGTTGAGCAGTCGCAGATAAGTATCAAAATCATCGCTCCACATGCGAATGGTGATGACATCGCCCGCGCGCAAATTTATGCCGAAGTCGGTGCGATAGCCTTGATCTAAGAATTGACCTGTGAAGCAGAGGTATTCACCGGATGCGCCGCCAGAACCACCGCCGCCCGCCGTGACTGACCCTTCGATAGGTTCAACAAGGTACACACCGTTTGCGGCTTCGGCGATATAGCCTGTAATACCGTTCCAGCGGATGCGATACCATGTGAGTCCACCTGCACAGGTGGGACCGTCCAGCACATCAAACGGACTAGAATCATTAATCAAGCCAAGACGATCCCGCGCGGTTGAAGCGGTGGGGCGAATGTTGACATTCACATCCGGGTCAGCGCGGCGACCCTGCCCACCGACACTCAAGCGCACCCCGAAACCGTTATTACACACGTCATCGCCTGCGGGGATCGATGTGCCGTTATTCGAGAAGTATTCGGCGCGCACAGTGGCGGCGATTTCAGGAAGTTCAAGGAGAAAATTACCGTTGATATCGCGGACGATGGTTTCGTCGGGATTGGCGACATCTGCGAATGGACCGACATTCAGTGGGTAGGAAAATTCATAGGTGCGTTCCCCAATGATGAACACGCCGCGATACGGTTGGTAGGCTTCGGCGTAGGCGCTGGCAGCCCCGCGATTGTTCGTCACCACCTCAAAACCGTCAGCATATGCGCCTTGACCGTCAAGGATGAACCCGACGATAGATTCATTGGGCGGAAAGCCGCCGACGAAGTAGCCGCCGTTGACTGTATCGATCAATCCAAAGGGTGCGTCTGGTTCTTGAATATCGATATACAAGGTATAAGGCGTGGGCGATGACACGCTCAACGTCCAGCGTCCCGGTTCGCCATAGGCAGTGATGGGGAGCGATGCAGCATAGAATACCCCGCTAAAACCTTCATAGTGGGATGGGAAATATACCTGTGTGCCATCATATATCCATTGGAAGGGTTCCATCACACGCCCACTTGGCGATGTCGCGGTCACGCCCCCAAGCGGATTGGTGGAGCAAACCGTCGGAATATACGAATCGAGCAGACTGATAAGTGTATTGGGTTCTCGCTGAAGCGATTCGCCTAGCCCCGGTGAGGTAACACTGCCGCTAGAATAGGAATATGCCATTGTCCAACCGACCACTTCGGATGTAGGCGACCAGCACGCAAGAAAGTGTGTGTCAAGCGTGCCATCTAACTGCAAACCGCGCACGGCGTTGCGAAGGACGCGGCTGTTGACGCGCCGCCCGCCTGTCGGCGTAGGGGTCTGTGTTTGCGCGGACACAGAGAAATCAGCGGGCAGGATTGCCCAGAGCAAGGCAAACAGACAGATTACGAACCCCAAACGCAGTTTTTGAGTGGACAAAATTCCTCCCTAACTCGGCACACTATCCGCAAATACAAGCTGGCGGGTACTGAATAAAATGCGCTCACGTTCCCGCACGCACAAAAGACTGTACGATCAGAAAGATTCCACGCGGAAAAAACGCGGCGAACTGATTGTGGGTTATCATGAATCCCCTTCCGTTGTCGTTTCAGGAGTCATCTCGCTCGTCGCGTCAGCGGTGGGTTCGGTAGGCTCATCGAGCTGACACTCAGGAACGGGGGGCGCATCGCGGTTTTCAAGTGCGGCGATGTAACAGACGTATCGCTGTTGATCTTCTGGTGTTTGCGCGTTGTCTAGCGCGGCGCGGTAATATTCAATCGCAGCATCAACATCACCGGCAAATTCGGCGCACAAACCGAGGTTGTCGTAAGCGAAAACCAGTCTGTGTGCTGGAATATTGGGCAGAGCAACCGCCGCTTGGAAATCCGCTGCACCGCTTTCGTCGCAGCTATCCCCGCCCGCCGATTCGATGCGGAGCGTACCACGCAGCAGATAGGCTTCAAATGCGGAAAGGGTGAGAAGATCGCTGTTGGTCTCAGTTTCGTAGGCGCGCAAAACAGCAGCTCCCGAATTTTCGATGGCACGTTCCCAATCGCTAATCTGATCAGCATCGGACTCATCACGCACCTGCCAGCGCGACAAGACAACGCGCATCCTATTAATATCAATTTGGGCGCGAAGCGGGATAGGCAGTGTTAAAAAGTCGTCCGATTCCCGCGCGAGTTCAATATCTTCAATTGCGCTGTCGAGCCGGTCTAGCTGGGCATATTGAGGCTCACAGTTGATGATATCGGCTTGATTTTCCCAATAGGCAAGGATAGCGTTCACGTCGGCGCGACCAGCATATGCGCGGGCGATACTTGGCTGCTCATCATCGGGCGGATCCACCGTTTCGATGGCGCTGTTATAGAGGGTTTCTGCGGCGTAAAGATCAGGGAGCGCATCTTCAGGGCGACATTCGCTGATGGCGATGCGCGCGATTTGCCAATGGGCATTGGCGCGCAGCACATCTAGCACTTCACGCCCTTCTGTTTCCCCCCAACCTTCGAGTTCAGCGGCACGCTCAAACAGTTGGAGCGCCTTATCATAGCCGCGTTCGATATAGAAGGACGTACCGCGAATGACATACGCAAGGGCTTGCGAACGGACACGAAGTTGTTCGATGGTGTCGTTGGCAATCGTGCCGCCCGTGATGCGGCGCAAGCGGATCGGCTTGCCAAAACGTTGATCGCCCGTGATTTCGACGGCATCGGGGAAAACATCCGGCGGGATGTAATAGACAGGTTGAATTTCGATCTGCCCGTCTTCAAGCAGCGTTACCCACCCATAGACGACAATTTCATAGCGACCCGCAGTGGCGAATGCGCTGGCATTCCTCTCACGTTCGGTTTCGGTCTCACCATCGATAGGCTGAAGCTGATCGGCAGTACGCACGCCAACAGTCACACTGGTATCGGGATCGTTTTCCAATTCGTTGAGATCACTGCTGAAGTTCACCATGAGGTCATTGATCTCATCACTTTGTGTCGCATCAATTTGAGGATCGATCAAGAACGGCGTGACGGCAACTTGCACATCAAAGCGCGCGAGCGATTCAGTCGGTGTGGGGGCGAGAGTCGGCTGTGGAGTGGCTGTGGGAGTCACGTTGATAATCCCCTGCTGACTAGCAAGATAGACGAGGAACAGCAGCACTCCGAGCGCGCCAAATCCCCCCGCGCCGAGGGCGATACGTTGGAGATAGTAGCGTATGGGCAGCGGCGCGGGCGGCATCACGCCGAGTAATTTACGCAGTCCCGGTTGATAACCAAGCGTGAGATCGACATGCTGAATCTTATCGAGCGCGAATTTTTCCAGCAGGTTAAGATCAACACGGCGGACGATCACCGGAAGAACGGGAATATTGTTCGCCATCGCGGTATCGATTTCGAGCTTGCAGTATTCGGATTCCAAGAAGTCCGGCGAAACACAGGCGATAACGGCGGCTGAAGCCTTGACTTGGTTAATCAGTTCCTTTCGCCATTCTTCACCGGGGCTGAGTCCTTTTTCGTCTATATCCATCCAGACGGGGTAATGACGCTTTCGCAGATCATCAGCCAGCTTATCGACGGCAAGGCGATCTCGCGTTGAATAGCTGATGAAGATTTGTGTGGGTTTAGGCGCAGATGGCGTTTTCATGAAGTCATCTTTTCGGGAGAATGGATTTACACCATTTTAGCGTCAAACAGATAAATGCGGATTTCTTCAATATTTTGCGATGTACCCCGCTAAATGGCTGATTTTGCGTTTATAGAAGGAAAAGTACGCCATTTAGCGGATGAGTCGGATATGGAAGCACCCTATAATGCGGGGTAATGACAAAGCATAGTCGTAAGGGGGAAGCGGACGATGAAACATTCACCAGAGCATGTCGATCATGCTGCACAAGAGCATGGCGCGCATGAACAGCATCATGTCCATTCGGCGCATGACCACGCACAAATGAATCCCGTGCAGCATGATATGCACAGCGCATATAGCGATCACGGGGGACGCGGCGGGCATGGCGTGATGCATGAAGGTCACGCGACGATAATGCGGAATCGGTTTTTCGTCGTGCTGCCGCTGACGATCATCGTCGTGCTGTTTTCTGAGATGGTGCAAGCATGGTTGAGCTTCAATATGCCAGAGTTCACAGGCAGCCATTTGATCGCGCCCGTGTTAGGGACCTTCATCTTTTTCTATGGTGGGCTGCCATTCTTAAGCATGGCACGACAGGAATTGGCGCTGCGCCAGCCGGGCATGATGACACTGATTTCGCTGGCGATCACAGCGGCGTATTTGTACAGCGTGGCGATCTTCTTGTTCCCGCCGCAGCCCGCGATGGAAATGCCCGGGATGACCAGCCTTCCCACGATGGATTTCTTCTGGGAGCTGGCGACCTTGATCACGGTGATGCTGCTCGGTCACTGGATCGAACTGCGGAGCGTGGGGCAGGCGCAAGGGGCGCTGCGCGAATTGGCAAAACTGCTGCCGGATACGGCTGAACGGCTGTTGGAATCGGGCGAAACAGAAGTTGTGAATGTGAGCGCCCTGCGTGCAGGAGATCGCGTGCTGATTCGCCCCGGCGCGAGTATTCCGGTTGATGGTGCAGTGGCAAGCGGCGAAAGCAGTGTCAACGAGTCGATGATCACGGGGGAGAGCCGCCCTGTGGACAAGCGCGTAGGGGACAACGTGATTGGCGGGACGGTCAATGGTTCAGGATCGCTGCGCGTGGACGTACAGCAGGTGGGCGAAAGCACGGCGCTGGCGGGGATCATGCGCTTGGTTGAGGACGCGCAGAAAAGTCAATCGCGGGCGCAAACGCTGGCGCAGCGCGCGGCGTACTATCTGACGATCATCGCGATTGCCGCGGGTGTGCTGACGCTGATCGGCTGGCTTGTGTTTACCGGAAATGTGTCGGAAGCGGTCAAGAACATGGTCACGGTGCTGGTGATCGCCTGCCCTCACGCATTAGGTTTAGCTGTGCCGCTGGTTGTGGCGATTTCGACGACGCTTTCGGCGCGGAATGGTTTGCTGGTGCGGCAGCGTATCGCGCTGGAAGGCGCGAAGGACTTGAACACGATCATCTTTGATAAGACGGGCACGCTGACGAAAGGTGAACAGGGCGTAGTCAGTGTGGCGGTCGATGGAATCAGCGAAACGGACGCGCTCAAGATCGCGGCGGGGTTGGAAGGCGACAGCGAACACATGATCGCACAAGCGATCCGGTCATATGTGGAAGCGCGTAGCATCGCGCCTGATTTAGTTAGCCAATTCGAGAGTCTCGCGGGGCGCGGCGTGAAAGCGATAGTGGATGGGGTTGCGTACTATATCGGCGGTCCACGTTTGTTGGAACAGCTTGCCTTGAGTGTGCCATCGACGCTAGAAACGGCGAAACATCACGCGGAAGCAGCGGGACAATCAGTGATTTATCTGACGAGCGAATCGGCAGTCGTGGCGCTGTTTGCCATCGCAGACGTGATCCGTGAGGAAAGCCGCGAAGCCGTGCGAAAACTGCACGAAATGGGTTTAAAAGTGGCGATGCTGACGGGTGACAGCGAATCTGTCGCGCGGGCAGTGGCAGAAGAATTGAAGATCGACACGTTTTTCGCTCAAGTGCTGCCAGAACACAAAGCCGATAAAGTGCGCGAACTTCAGCGCGGCGGAAACAAAGTGGCGATGGTGGGCGATGGCGTGAACGACGCGCCCGCGCTGGTCACGGCGGATGTGGGAATCGCGATTGGCGCGGGGACAGATGTGGCAATCGAGAGCGCGGGGATCATTCTTGTGAAGTCGAACCCCTTGGATATCGTCAAGATCGTGGCGTTAAGCCGCGCGACGTATCGCAAGATGATCCAGAATCTTGTGTGGGCAACGGGCTATAACGTGATCGCGATCCCGCTGGCGATGGGCGTGCTTGCGCCGTTCGGCGTAGTGCTTGATCCGGCGGTGGGGGCGGTGTTCATGTCGATTAGCACGGTTGTGGTAGCGTTTAATGCTCAACTGCTGCGGCGGTTGGATTTGAAAGCAATATAATCGAAGCGTATTGAGGTTGAGCCGCGCGGGGATACATCATAATTTTGACAGCATTGACCGATGAACAACGCAGTCTTGTCACACAAAGTTTCGTCCGATTGCTGACGATTTTGGCGGGCGCGGCGGTGGTATTTTATGATAACGTGTGAGCCACTGCGCCGGAAAACAAGTCGATGTGCCAATAGGCGGATATGGCGGCGTTCGGCTTAAAACTGTTGCAATCGCTGGCGATGTGGCGAAGCGCTGCATTCAAACAGCGTAAATTGATTGATTCGCACTCCAAATTCGTCAACCTCAATCAACATATCTTCTCGCAATCTTCGCCAAGTCGCATCACAATATGGACATCAAGGGACATCGTTTTGGCTGCTATCCCTGCGTCTCAAGTTCAAGCGGGTAGTAGCTGTCCACATTATGCGGGCTGACGAAGAAATGCTCCATGTACACGGCAGGTGGCACACGGCGATCCGTGAGGATGTCGAGCGCCAGCTTGATCAAGAACTGCCCGTAGTCTTCGGCGCGGTAGGCAGTCGCCCCAACGATAGGCGAATTGGGCTTACGCATTTCGGCGCGCAAGCGACGATCCGCCCCCTGCCCGACAATGAGCAGATGACGGTCACGTTCAGCATCGTGCGCGGCATGGAGTGTGCCAACAGCGGCATCATCGTTGAAGCAGATGACCGCGATGCGGGCGGTATCGGGAATTTCCCGAAATACCTTTCGCATACTCTCGTAGCTGCCCTCAGCAGTGTTGTCAGAATCAACCCGCCAAATCTTTTCGGGCGGGATAGCGCCAACGGTTTCCGTGATGCCGTCTAACTGCCCTTGAATTCGCATCGCCGGTAGGTTGCCCGCTCGCTGCTGCTCTAAGACAATCAGTACGTCGAATTCGCCCTGCCAATGGTCACGGATGGCTTCTCCCAGCGCCGTGCCGGACAGTTTGCCCGCCATATAGTTGTTCACCCCAAAATACACCCCCCCCACCATTGGGATATCGACTGCGATGATGGGGATGTTCGCCTGCTGGAATTTGTGCGCGATCAAGTTGCCTGTTGTCTCGTCGATCTGGTATTCGATGACAAGATCGATGTCTTGGGCGATCAGTTCGTCCGCGACACGTAATGCTACCTGTGGGTCGAGCGCGTTATCCGCGACAATCAGTTCAATATCCTCATTCTGTCCCGCTGCCTTTTCGAGACTGCGGCGCACATCACGACTGAAAGGTGTGCTTTCGCTCAAGTTGGCAAATCCGATGCGGTAGCGCGCGCGTCGAGAATCATTGGCGGCATAAGTACGGGTAGTCTGTTTGCCGCACACCAGCACATTGACCGTCTGTTCACGCACAGCTTCGATGACGGCGGGTTCAACATTTTCATCGGTGACGAAATAATCGAAGTCGGCAAGTGTCCCGAACGTGGTCAACCCCGTGCGCCCAATCTTGCTGGAATCGAGCAGGGCGACACGGCGTTCTGATGCTTGCAGCATGAGGGATTTCATTTGCGCCTCTTGCAGATTCATCTCGAAGAAGCCCCGTTCGAGCGTGAAGCCGCTGCATGAAACAAACGCCGTTTGAATACGATAGTTTTGCAGTACCTGTTTGCTGATTTCGCCCGTGATCGAGTTGCCGTTAGGACGCAAAATGCCCCCTAAGATGATCACCGTGTTGGAAGGTTCACCGGCTAACGCTCTGGCTACGTCGATACCATTGGTGAACACAGTCAGACCGCGTCGATCCTGCAAGTAGGGCGCGAGATGCAGTACCGTCGAGCTGGCATCAAGCATGATTACGTCGCCGTCTTCGATCATCCCCGCCGCCCCGTGAGCGATGCGCCGCTTTTCTTCAGAATGAGTCTGCACTTTTTGCAAGGAATAGGGCGAACCGGGCAAGGGTGCGTCTGGGTTTTTAGCGATTGCGCCACCGCGTATACGAATTAACTGCCCCTGTTCGTCAAGCAGCTCCAAGTCGGAACGAATGGTGCTTTCAGATACGCCAAGCAGTTCGGCAAGATCGGTTACACGCACGCTTTCCGAACGTCGAATCAAGTCCAATATCGCCTGATGCCGTTCGTAGGCGCTTGCCGATGGTTGCGCTGAAGGTTGCATACTGCCCGTCCCACTACTCGAAAAATCTATTCGCCGCGGATCTTGCCAATTATTGTCCGTTCCTAGTGTAACGGATTTTTCCGTAAGTGAGTCTGTACACTTGGGGATAATTTGTGAGAAATTACGGAAAATTGGGGAAAATCGTTGAAAATCATCGAAACGGCTTGCGAAAATTGTCGATGCTGCATACACTTGAATTGATGTAGAGGCAAGCTTGAACGACAGACTTGTGTCGAACAATATTTTGATTTAGAGCAAAAATGGCTTCTGATACCCCTCTATTAGAAATACGGAATGTCTCCAAACGATTTGGCGCGACACAAGCACTGAACGGTGTTTCTCTGCGGTTGTATCCCGGCGAAGTGCATACATTGTTGGGCGAAAACGGCGCGGGGAAATCGACGCTCATCAAAATCATGACGGGGATATATCAAGCGGATTCGGGCGAATTGCTGCTGGATGGTCAGCCGATCCACTTGGGAAATTCTGCCGAAGCACAAGCGTATGGAATCACGGCGATCTATCAAGAGCCGTTAGTGTTTCCCGATTTAAACATCGCTGAAAACATCTTCATCAGTCATCGGGATCGCGGCGCATTGATGAACTGGAGCAAGCTGTACCGCGATGCAGAAGCCGTGCTGGAAAAGCTCGATGTGAGCTTGGATGTGCGCGCACAGGCGCGCGGTTTGCCGCTGGCGGCACAGCAAACGGTGGAAATCGCAAAAGCTATTTCGATGAATGTGCGTGTGCTGATCATGGATGAGCCGACTGCTTCGCTTTCGGCACACGAAGTCGAGCAGTTGTTTAAGCTGGTGGGCAGTCTGCGTAAAAGCGGAGTGGCGGTGCTGTTCATTAGCCATCGCATGGATGAAGTGTTTCGCATTTCTGACCGGATCACTGTGTTTCGAGATGGGCAATTTATATCGTCCGCGCCCGCAAGCGAAGTCACGCCGGAGAGCGCAATCCGCGATATGGTGGGGCGCGAAATGGGGCAGATGTTCACCAAAGCGCCAAGCAACCGTGGGGAGCCTGTGCTGTCAGTGCGCGATCTGGGTCGCAGCGGCGTGTATTCGGGCATCACATTTGAGTTGCACGCGGGCGAAGTGCTGGGCTTTGCGGGGTTGGTAGGGTCGGGGCGCACCGATGTGGCGCTTTCTCTGTTCGGCATCGCTCCAGCAGATCATGGCGAGATTATCTACGAAGGCAAGACGGTTCATATTCAGAAACCGCAGCAGGCGATTCGGCTAGGAATCGCGTATGTGCCGGAAGATCGCCGCCAGCACGGGTTGATTTTGCCGATGTCGATTGCAGCAAATATCTCACTACCAATGCTAAACAGCTATGTCAACCGAATCGGCATTATTCAAGGGCGCGAGGAAGCGAAAACCGCTGACAATTATCGTGAACGGTTCAATATTCGCACACCGAACGTGCAGCACTTGGCAGGCAAACTATCGGGCGGAAATCAACAGAAAGTGGTATTGAGCAAATGGCTGAACACCAAGCCGCGCCTGTTGATCTTAGATGAACCCACGCGCGGGATCGATGTAGGGGCGAAAGAAGAAGTCCACCGTTTGATCAGCGACTTAGCGGGGCAGGGAATCGCCATTTTGATGATCTCGTCGGATTTGCCGGAAGTGCTGGCAATGAGTGACCGAATTCTAGTGATGCGCGAAGGCAAACAAATGGGCATTTTCAGCCGAGCCCAAGTCACTCAAGAGCTGATTATGAGTGCGGCGATGGGGCAAGCTGTGTCGATGCCGGAAAGGCTCGGCTGATGCGTGGATTACGCGGCGTGCTGCGCGTCCAACAGATACGCGAATTGAGCCTATTCGTCATTTTGATCATGGTGCTGCTGCTGTTTGGCAGTCAGATTGAGAATTATTTCACGCCACGCACGTTTGACCGGATTGCGACGACGGTAGCGATTATCACGATTGTGGCGGTGGGTCAAACAATGGTAGTGCTGACGCGCAACATTGACCTGTCAGTGGGGTCAATTGTTGGTTTTACGGCGTTTTTGATCGGGCGGCAGTTCGCAGAATTTCGCGATCTTGATCCAATGGTCGCAGTTGGGTTGGCGATGGGCGTGGGCGCGTTGATGGGCATCCTCAATGGACTGCTGGTTGCATATGGGCGTGTCCCCGCCGTCGTGGTGACACTCGGCACACTGGCAATTTATCGCGGCGCACTGGTCGAGTATTCCGGTTCACAATCGATTGCCACGCGGCAACTCCCCGACTGGCTCAAGGAATTGCCCCAACAGACGGTGTTCAATCTTGGGGAAGTGGAATTCGGGGCACTGCCCGTGATTGCGATCATTGCCGTAATTCTGTTTCAGGTGATATTGACCTATACCCGCTTTGGAAGACGGCTGTACGCGGTCGGCTCTAGCCCCGAAGCGGCAGAAGTCGCGGGGATTCCATCGCGGCGGTTGATCTTCACAGCCTTCGTGATCAGTGGCGCGCTGGCGGGATTGGGTGGGTTCGTATATTTGGCGCGAATCGGCACGATCACGTCTGAAGCGGCGCGCGGGCTTGAACTGCAAGTCGTAGCAGCGGTTGTCGTCGGCGGGGTGAACACGTTCGGCGGTTCTGGCACGGTGATCGGCACGCTCTTAGGCGCGCTGCTGGTCGGTACTATCGAACAGAGCTTGATCCGTATGCGGATCAACGAGTTCTGGAAGGATGCGCTGCTTGGTATTTTCATCTTGATCGCGGTCACGTCTGACTCGGTGATTATGAGCCGCTTGCGAACATGGTGGGCAGAACGGGCGCAAAAGGCGCGACGAAGCCAGCTCCCGGCATCGAGCAGCGCCGGAAAGGTAAAGGCGTAAACCGATGAACCTGTTGACTCGCTTTTCGTGGCTGCGGCGGTGGGAAACACTCTTATTTGTGATTTTGTGCGTGGTGATTGTGATCAACACGCAGCTTTCGGAACATTTCTTCAATGTCGACAACATCTCGAATATTTTTCGCTTGTCGATTGAGAAGGCGATGGTGGTGCTGTTGATGACTTTCGTGATTATCAACGGCGAAATCGATCTCTCTATCGCATCAGTGATGGGGCTGGCGGCATCGGTACTAGCGTTCACATATGAGGCGGGGTGGTCGCTTCCGGTAGGATTTGTGGTCGCGATGGCGGTGGGCGCGCTGTGCGGCGTGATCAACGGGTTTTTCATCACGTATCTCAACATGCCGTCAATTGTGGTGACGCTGGCGGGGTTAATTGCATATCGCGGGGTGGCACGCATCCTGCTTGAAGATCGTTCTGTCGGTGGGTATCCCGAATGGTTTACTGGATTGGCGCAGAACGGCATGATTGGCTCGTTTCCGTTCACGGTAATCTTATTTGCGGTGATGTTCGTCGCGTGCTTCATCATTCTGGGGCGCACGGCGTTCGGGCGGTATGTGTACGTGATTGGCAATAACCGCGCGGGGGCTGAATACGCGGGAATCAACGTGCGGCGGATCAAGATGACGATCTTTGTCGCGACGGGATTGATGGCGGCATTCGCGGGCTTATGGTACGCGGCTCGGCTAGGCAATATTCGTGCCAATGCCGCTGAAGGTTTCGAACTCGACATTATCACGATGGTGCTGCTTGGTGGTGTTAGCATATTTGGTGGCAAAGGGACGATGCTTGGGGTAGGGCTGTCGCTGCTCGTGGTGCTGAACATGCGTAACGGCATGTCGCTGGCGAATGTAAGCGGGAATGTGCAGACGAGTATCGTCGGCGCGCTGCTCATCCTGTCTGTACTTATTCCCAATTGGGCGCAGAGCCTACAAAACACAAAATGGTGGCGCTCATTTGTTGAACGGGATAAGCCTTCGTTAACGAAAGGAGAAACAGCGAAAGGAGAAGCCGGATAAACAAGAAGCGTAGTCGAACGGAGTCGCATCTTTCACTGTCCATTTGGTTAAAGAGTCTTTGAACGAATTGAGAGGAATAGACATGAAAAACCTTCGCATAGCCTTTTTGATGATGATTGTCCTGCTTGTGACTGTGCAGCCTGCATTTATGCAGGACGTTATCGTCGCAACACCCGGTCAGGAAGTCAATATGCTGCTGCTGCCCAAGGCGCTTGGCAATGCGGTCTTTGACCAAGCGCATGAAGGCGCGCAGGAAGCCCATGCCGAACTGGAAAACCCCGGCGAACTGATTTTCAACGCGCCAACTGAAGCCAGCGCCCCCGGTCAGATTGAGATCATTGAAGCTGCGATCACGCAAGGCGTAGACGGCATCATGATCAGCGCGAACGACTACGAACAACTACTCCCTTCAACGCAGCGCGCTTTGGAAGCGGGCAGCACAGTGGTGACATGGGACTCGCCCGTTGATCCTTCCGGCGAACAGGTCTTTATCGCGCAGGTGGACTTCAGCGAAACCGGCACGGTGATGGCGGATATGGCGCTGCGTATTCTCGGTGAAGATGGTGGTCAATTTGCGATTCTTTCCGCTACACCAGATGCCTCAAACCAGAACGCATGGATCGCGGCGATGCAGGAAGTTCTCGAAAGCGATCCGCAGTACGCGAACCTTGAGCTCGTAGCGATTGTGTATGGCAACGATGATCCCGATGACAGCTACAACGAAGCCCTCGGCTTGATCGACAGCTATCCTGATCTCGGTCTGATCATGGCTCCGACGACAGTGGGTATCGCTGCCGCCGCGAAGGCGATGCAGGACGAAGGTCTGTGCGGCACAGTCGCCGTGAGTGGTTTGGGTCTGCCGCTGGAAATGCAGGAATTTGTCGAAAATGGCTGCGCGCAAGAATTTGCGTTGTGGAGCTTCAAAGACCTCGGCTACCTGACCTACTACGTGACGTATCTGCTGGAAACCGGCGCGATGGAAGCCGAAGCAGGCGTGACGTTTGAGGCGGGTCGCATGGGCACATACACGATTGAAGAAGACCCGACCCGTGAAGGCGCGCTCCGCGTGCTAATGGGACCGTTCAGCGTGTACAACGCGGACAACTTTGAAGAATGGGCAGTCGATTTGGAAGCCACGCCGGAAGCCGGAAGCTAGGTTGAAATTACCCCTCTGGTCAAGTACAGGCTGGGGGGGACAGTTGTTGGCGGGCGGCATGTGCGAAACGAGTTTCGCTGCCGCCCCTACAGACGTTTGGTTGTGCTTATAGGGTGAAGGATTAAGGGATATGTCCTTTATGTCCTGATTTTGACGAGAATGAGCCATAAAAGTCTCTGCGTTTATTTTTAGACAATTCTTTGAGAGAACGCCAGAACACGAAAAATTGATTTTGTTGATTCTTTGTCTGAAACCAACCTTTTAAGCCGAGGATTTTATGTCCCAACAACCAAATGACCGGCAAATTCAAAGCGCATACCAATTAGCGAAAGAACGATATGCCGTGATGGGTGTAGACACAGATGCCGCGCTCGAATCGCTGCGTGCAATCGCAATCAGCTTGCACTGCTGGCAGGGCGATGACGTGGGCGGGTTTGAAAACCCGGATCGCGGGTTAAGCGGCGGGATCATGGCGACGGGGAATTATCCCGGCAAGGCGCGCACCGCCGACGAACTGCGTCAAGACCTTGATTTCGCGTACAGCCTGATCCCCGGCAAGCATCGCTTGAATTTGCACGCGATTTATCTCGAAAGCGGCACAAAGGTCGAACGGAACGCGATACAGCCGGAACATTTTTCGCGGTGGGTGGATTGGGCAAAGGCGAACGGTCACGGGTTGGACTTCAACCCGACGCTGTTTTCGCATCCGCTGGCGGATGAAGGGTTTACGCTGTCGCATCAAGACGCGGGTGTGCGTCAGTTCTGGATTGAACACTGCATCGCATCGCGCAATATCGGCGCATATTTTGGGCGTGAATTGGGTACGCCGTGCGTGACCAATATCTGGATTCCTGATGGATACAAAGACACGCCGTTTGATCGCAAATCTCCGCGTGAACGACTGAAGCAATCGCTTGACGCAGTGCTGGCAAACCCAATTGACCGCAGTATTCATCTTGATGCGGTGGAAAGTAAGC
Organism: Anaerolineae bacterium; assembly: GCA_034434595.1. Taxonomy (GTDB): domain Bacteria; phylum Chloroflexota; class Anaerolineae; order Aggregatilineales; family Phototrophicaceae; genus Flexifilum. The sequence goes on along the minus strand of DAOTZD010000003.1, from coordinate 96,829 downwards.
TGTTCGGAATCGGGTCGGAAAGCTATGTGGTGGGATCGCATGAGTTCTATCTCGGCTACACGGCAAGTCGGAATGATGTCCTGCTGTGCTTGGACGCAGGGCATTTTCACCCGACAGAGGGAATCGCGGACAAGATCAGTTCGGCGCTGCTGTTTGTGCCGGAACTGCTGCTGCATGTGAGCCGCGGCGTGCGCTGGGACAGCGATCATGTGGTGACGCTAACGGACGATTTACAGGCGATTATGCAAGAAATTGTGCGCGGTGGGTTCGTGAACAAGGTGCATATTGGGCTGGATTTCTTCGATGCGAGCATTAACCGTGTGGCGGCGTGGACGATTGGCACACGCAACGCACTTCGGGCGCTGCTGCTGGCGCTGGTAGAGCCGAAAGAGATGCTGTGTCAGCTTGAAAATGAAGGGAACTATGGCGGACGTTTGGCGCTGATGGAAGAACTTAAAGGAATGCCGTTCGGCGCAGTATGGGATTATTACTGCGCGCAACAAGGTGTTCCGGTGGGATACAGCTATATGGATGCGATCAAATCCTATGAGAAGGCGGTATTGGCGAAACGCGGCTAGCGCGAGTCTAGTGGAATCTACGCCAAGCCTTTAACACAGAACACAAAAGCGAGGCGAGAATATGACGCGGAAAACCGTCCTTGCCGTCGATTTAGGCGCGGAAAGCGGGCGCGTGATGGCTGTGCATTTTGACGGCGCGCGCTTGGTGACTGAAGAACTGCACCGTTTTGTCAATCCGGTCACGACGATTAGTGGGACGCTCTATTGGGATGTTCTGCATTTATGGCGGAACATCCAGCAGGGAATCGACAAAGGCAAGGCGCACAATCCGGTCAGCATTGGGGTAGATACGTGGGGTGTCGATTTTGGACTGCTAGACCGGGATGGAAATTTGCTGGCGAATCCGGTGATGTACCGCGACGCGCGTACCAACGGCATGATGGAGGCGGTGTACGCAAAAGTATCGCGCCGGGAAGTATTCGAGCAAACGGGAATTCAGATGATGCAGTTGAATACGCTGTATCAGATGATGAGCCTCGTCGAACATAAATCGCCGCTGCTCGATGTGGCGCAGACGTTTTTGACCATCCCTGACCTGCTCCATTACTGGCTAACGGGCGCGAAGGTGTGCGAGTTCAGCAACGCGACGACAACGCAGATGTTCAACCCACGAACTGGGACGTGGGCACGAGATATGCTCGGCACATTGGGGATTCCAACGCATATTTTGCCAGAAATTGTGCCGCCGGGAACTAAATTGGGCAGCTATGACGGTATCACCGTAATCGCACCCGCAGCCCATGACACGGGAAGTGCGGTTGCGGGGGTGCCGATGACACACAAGAACTCGGCGTACATCAGCAGCGGGACGTGGAGCTTGGTGGGATTGGAAGTGCCGAACGCGATCATCAACGATGCGGCATACGAAGCGAATATCACCAACGAAGGCGGCGTAGAGAATACGTATCGCCTATTGAAGAATGTGATGGGATTATGGGTGCTGCAACAGTGCCGCGCACAGTGGGAACGCGAAGGGGCGGTGTATACGTATGCGGAACTGGCGGAATTGGCGCGGACTACGCCAAGCGCGCATACGATGATCGATGTGGATGACGCGCGTTTTCTCGCACCGGGGGATCATCCGTCGCTGATTCGCGCATGGTGCGAAGAAAAAGGGATCGCCGCGCCGGAATCACACGGTGCGATGGCGCGAGCGGTGTTAGAGAGTTTGGCGGTCAAATACCGGATTACGCTGGAACGACTTACAACAATTTCCGGTCAATCAGTAGAGGTGCTGCACATCGTCGGCGGTGGATCGCAGAATGATCTGCTGAATCAGCTAACCGCTGATGCGGCAGGCATCCCTGTGCAAGCAGGTCCGGTTGAAGCAACCGTGTTGGGGAACGCCGCCGTACAGTTGATCGCATGTGGGGAACTGTCGAATATCACACAAGCGCGCCAGATCATCCGCGAGAGCAGCTTGGCGCGCGATTTTCAGCCGATCCCTGACCCATTTTGGGATGAGGCCGTAGAAAGGATGCAGCAGTTCTGATGTTCGATCTGCTTTCGCCGCGTCAACAGCTTGTTCAGATCATGAGCCGAATCTATTACGGCGGCATGACGACATTGAGCGGCGGTAATTTGTCGATCCGCGATGAGGATGGCGGTATCTGGATAACACCGAGCGGCGTGGATAAGGGGCAGCTGACCGCCGCTGATATTATGTATATCGCGCCGGATGGCACGGCGACAGGCTTACACGCGCCATCATCGGAACTGCCGTTTCACCGCGCGATTTATGCCCAGAGACCGGATTTGCGCGCGATTGTCCATGCCCATGCGCCGGCGTTAGTGTCGTTTAGCATTGTGCGGAAAGTGCCGGATACAAGCATCATTCCGCAAGCGCAGCGGTTGTGTGGGCAGGTGGGTTATGCGCCGTATGCGCTGCCGGGCAGCGAAGCGTTGGGCAAGAACATCGCGGATACATTCGCGCGCGGGTATGACGTGGTGCTGCTGGAAAATCATGGGGTGGCGACGGCGGGCACGACTCTGCTGGAAGCCTTTCAACGTCTGGAAACCCTAGACTTTTGCGCGCGCACGTTGATGTATGCGCGCGGGTTAGGTGCGATCACAACGCTGACGGATGACCAGCTTACCCTGTTCGATCACCGGGATAATCTGCTGCCGGAATTTGAGGCGGTGACTCACACGAGCCACGAGCGCGAGTTACGCGACTCGCTGGTAGAGATTGTCCGGCGAGCATGTGATCGACAGTTGATGATCAGCACGCAAGGGGTAGCATCGGCGCGGGTGGATGCAAACAGTTTCTTGATCACGCCAACCGATTTTGACCGACCAAGCATCGACAACGAACAACCTGTGCTGATCCGCGATGGAAAACGAGAAGCAGGCAAAATTCCGAGCCGTTCGGTCAAGCTGCATGAAGCGATTTATCGACGGCATCCGCAGATCAACTGCGTAATTACGGCACAAGCTCCCTACATCACCGCGTATTCGATTGCCGAACAAGCGATAGATACCAAAACGATCCCCGAAAGTTACATACTGTTGATGGACATGCCGAAAGTGCCTTATGGCAGTCAATATCGCACGCCGGAAACAGTTGCAGAGATGATTTCGCCGCGTACACCAGTGATTTTGCTGCAAAACGACTGCGTGCTGACGACAGGAAACAGCGTGCTGCAAGCCTTTGACCGTTTGGAAGTGGCGGAATTTACGGCGCGGTCACTTATTGAGACAGCGTCGATTGGCAAGCATGTGGCGATTGGCACGAGTGAAATCGACGATTTGAGGCGGGCGTTCGCGCATTTGATGGGGTAAGTTCTGCCCTCACCCCCCCGACCCCCTCTCCACTGGCAGAGAGGGGGAGATCTGCAGGGGAAGGTTCGAAGATGTGGGGGCGTGGAGGTCACGGTTTGTTGAGTTCAACGGGCGCAATAGGTTGCGCCCCTACAGGCGGGTAACCCCGCATTTATGATGACCATTTTCAGGGGCGTTCGCGACTAAGCGCACCTGATGAACAAGGGAGAATGCAATGCAGTTCTACAGACCAGATGAATATCGCCATGTCAGCTATCGTTGGGATGACGCACACGCCGCCAAGCTCGACCCGGTTGAACGGTTGGTGTATCGCTCGAATATTCTGGGCGATGATCAGCGCATCACCAACACGGGCGGAGGCAACACCTCAAGCAAGATCATGATGCCTGATCCGCTGACGGGTGAGCAGGTTGAGATCATGTGGGTGAAGGGATCGGGCGGCGATTTGCGGACGAGTAAACGGGCGAATTTCGCGTCGCTGTACATGGATAAGCTGATGTCGCTGCAAGCCATCTACAACATGGCAAGCGAAAAGGGCGTGAAAACCCCCATCGAAGATCAGATGGTGGATATGTACCTGCATACGGTCTACAACCTGAACCCGCGTGCCACATCGATTGATACGCCCCTGCACGCTTTCATCCCATACAAGCATGTCGATCACACGCATCCGAACGCGGTGATCGCGATTGCGGCGTGCAGCCGCGGCAAGGAACTGACGCGGGAAATCTATGGCGATGCTGTTGTGTGGGTGGATTGGCAGCGTCCGGGTTTTGATCTCGGCTTGATTTTGCAAGAAACGATAGCCGCGCATCCGGGTATTCAAGGGATCATTCTTGGCGCGCACGGGCTGATTAATTGGGCAAACGACGACAAAGCATGTTATGAATTAACACTTACGCTGATTGAGAGGGCGGCGCGGTATCTGGAAGCGCGCGATAAAGGCGCGGGGATCTTTGGCGGGGCGAAGTTTCAATCACTGCCAGATGACCAGCGCGCGAAACTGCTGATTGATGTGCTGCCGACTCTACGCGGGATGGTATCCCAGCAAAATCGCTTTATTGCCACAATACAAAGTGACGAGACAATCTTGCAGTTCGTCAACAGCCATGACGCGGCACGCTTAGCTGAACTGGGGACAAGCTGTCCAGATCACTTTTTGCGGACGAAGATCAAGCCGCTGTATGTAGATTGGGATCCCCAGCGCGAAGATACAGCATCGCTGGTGAACAAGCTGGAAAGCGGGATCGCGCAATATCGCGTTGATTACGCGGCGTACTATCAAGCGTGCAAGCGCGCGAACTCTCCTGCTATGCGCGATCCAAACCCGACGGTGATCTTGATCCCCGGCGTTGGGATGGTCGCGTTTGGGAAGAATAAGAGCGAGAGCCGCGTCACAGCAGAGTTCTACAACTGCGCGGTTGAAGTGATGCGCGGCGCGGAAGCGGTGGGGCAGTATGTCGCGCTGCCGCGTCAAGAGGCTTTTGATATTGAATACTGGCTGCTAGAAGAAGCGAAGCTGCGCCGGATGCCGCCGGAAAAATCACTGGAACGGAATGTTGTGCTGGTGATCGGCGCGGGCAGCGGCATCGGCAAGTCAGCGGCGCATCGCGTGGCAAAAGAGGGGGCGCATGTCGTATGCGCGGACTTGAATTTGGAAGCGGCGCAAGGCACAGCGGACGAACTCACCAAGATTTACGGCATGGGAATTGGCGTAGCGGGTACGGGGATTTCAGGGTGCGGTCCGGCGATTGGTTTGAGTGTGAATGTGACCAAGCGGGAAAGCATCCGCGCGCTGCTGGATCAAGTGCTGCTGGCGTATGGCGGGATCGATAACGTGATCGTGACTGCGGGGGTGTTCGTATCACCCGACAAGACAGGGCATGTCACGGATGATCAGTGGCGGCTGACGTTCGATGTGAATGTGTTAGGCGGGTATCTGGTCGCGGATGAAGCACGCTCGATATGGGAAGCGCAGAAACTGCGCGGCACCTTGGTGCTGACGACGAGCGTGAACGGTGCGGTTGCCAAGAAAGGGTCGGTGGCATACGATACGAGCAAAGCGGCAGCAAATCATCTAGTGCGCGAAATGGCGGTTGAACTCGCGCCGCTGGTGCGCGTGAACGGATTAGCGCCCGCGACGGTAGTCGAAGGAAGCACAATGTTTCCGCGTGACCGTGTGATTAGCTCGCTGGTCAAATACAATATTCCACACAGTGAGGATGAGGATACGGAATCGCTGCGGTCTAAGCTGGCGAATTTCTACGCGCAGCGCACGCTCACGAAACTGCCGATCACCCCGGAAGATCAAGCCGAAGTCGCGTATTTGTTAAGCACAGATGCGTTCGCCAAGACAACGGGGCAGATTTTCAGTGTGGATGGGGGATTGGTAGAGGCGTTTTTGCGCTAAATGTGACCTCCGGCTTTGAAATGAAAGGCAGCACTGGAATGTTCGATGCTGCCTTTTTTATTTGCCTAGATGAGGCTTATGACGGTAAGACGAGCAGATAAGCGATCAGATCGTTAATCTGTTGTTCGCTTAAAACTTGCTCGTAGATTTGTGGCATCAATAGATCCGGGAAACCGGGCACGACAAACTCGCTCGGACTTATGATCGACGTGTGAATATAGGTGACGATATCTTCCATTGATCTTTCGGTGATGGGTTCTTCAGTGCTGTTGTGATCATCGCCACCATGTGCCGCGTCCGTATCTTCATGAGTGTCATCTTGCTCGGTGCCGTGTTCGTGCTGTGCTGGATCATGGTCGGGGCTGGCGACATTGATCAAACCGGGACCAATTAGTGTTTCTGAGCTATCGACGCGGTGGCAGGTGGCGCAAGCGAAGCCGGTTTCAGGGATGATGGTGTTGAACAATACTTCCCCGTTTTCGGGATCACCTATCGACAAGGCGAGTTCCAGATGGGCGGCATCACTATGCTCATCTTCTACGGTTTCATCGCCATGCCCGTGTTCTTCTTCAGGCGGTACAAATCCACAACTTTCGGCGAAGGTTTGATAGGTAAGCCCAGCGTAATAGACGGTACGAAGCGCCGACTGAGGATCAATTGAATAGACCTGTGCAAAAGCAGTCAACGCGGTCGCATATGCCTGTTGTTGAAGCACAAATGCTTCTACATTGCACTCGTCGCCTTCTGTCGCCATCGATTCCATGTTCCCCATTTCGGCATGATCGTCCGGTTCAGCAGTTGGGGTGGTTTGTTGACTTTGTGCGGTGGTAAGGTGAGTGATGAGAAACAAACTTAACAGGAGGGTGAGCGTGGTAAGACGGTATTTCATGTGAGCGTATCCCGGTGAACGTCACCTATTTAGACAATCGGGAATAGCATACTGCCTTGAATCGGTTAGCAAATGCGCTAAATAGCCTGTTTGTTCAAGCGAGGGATTAGCCGTGTTTCACACCTTGTAGCGTTAAACACGGCATTTGTTTAGATGTAGCGTTCGCGGATGGCGGCGCTTGCGTAGTCGAGGATGGACACAACGATGGCAATAGCAAGCACTGCTACGCCCGCATCGCGGTAGCGAAGCAGATTGATCTGCTGTTGGAGCAGGAAGCCGATACCGCCGCCGCCCACAAAACCGATGATAGTGGACATACGCACGTTGATGTCCCAACGGTACATGGTGAAAGCGATATACGATGGGATGATCTGCGGCACGACGGCATAGACTATCGTTTGTAAGCGATTCGCGCCTGTACTTTGCAAGGCTTCAATGGGGCCGCTGTCGATGGTTTCGATCTGCTCCGAATAGAGCTTGCCTAGCGAAGCAATCGAGTGAAGCGCCAGCGCCAGCACCCCCGCGAACGGACCAATGCCCACCCAGATTACGAACACCAAGCCCATGATAAGCGGCTCAATCGAGCGCAGGGCATTGAGGATAGTACGGGTGATGTTGTAAAGCACGCTGCCGATGCCAAAATTGGCGCGCGTTCCTTGCAGCGCCCCCGTGATGAGCGCCAGCGCCGCGCCAATCAGCATGGCTTCTGCGACGTACAGATACACATCGAAGCCCGCGATGGATGCGACAACCAAACGCGGCGGCAAGACTCCTTCGACCAATGCCTGCGACACATCCAACACATTGTAAGCGGTGATGAACGCGATTAACGCGCCTATCCATGAAAGAACCGACAGCAAAAAGCGTTCTGTTCCCATAGGGCGAGGATTGTTCTTGATGAAGCGACGGTAAAGTTGGGGAAGCACGGGCGAGGCAAGCGCCGCCGCAGTAAGTGGGGTGAGCAAGCCAAGCCATGCCGCCGACATTCCAATCGTCGCAACGATACCCATAAGAACAGCGCCTGCAAGCGCGCCGAGAACAGCGCCGAGAATGTGACTAGTGGGAATGCTGACTTCGCGCAAAGCGCCGCGTGTCAGCGTTGTGCCGATAGACGCAAGCCCAAATGCCCCAATGATGCCGGACAGCGGCACGACGATGAGTTGGATAATTTCACCAAGCGAACCAATGAATCGAACGATATAACCAAGGATGCCGTCCGCTTGGAGGCGATTGATCATGAGCGCCAGTGCGCCCACCAAACCGATCAGCGCGATGGATACGACAACGACCATGGATGTCATGATGATGGAGCGAAGTTGTGAATGTTCCTGACCATTGGCAGCGTGTCGCAAACGCGGTGTGGATGCAACCGCACCAAACAACATGACCAAACCAGTGACAGCCGCAGCGGCGGTGTTTTCGCTTCCTATACGCATCAAAAAGGCGGCGATATTGCTTAAGATGCTTGCGCCGACATAAAACCCGATAGGCAGCAAGGTAAAACTGACGAGCAAATTACCCAACGGAATACGAACGGGACGCATGAGGTTGTGCGCGGCGAAAAAGCTCAAAAACGCTGAAGGCACAATCGAAATGGTCGTGGCGATGAGCGCGAGGAAGATGGTTTCGACCATCTTTTCCGCGACGATTGTTGTTGTCTCGCTTAGATGAGGCGCGCCATCGGGGAAGCTGCCTTGTGCCTCAATGGTGTGCGTTTCACCCGCTGTTCCGCGAATGCGTGGGACTTCGATTTGCACGGTAAATGTGCCGTCGCCGCGTGTGACAAAATTGTCGTCGTTTGTTTCAAGTGTTTGGCGGATGCGGCGTTCGCCATCGGTAGCGATCCAGTTAATACGGGCGAGCGCATTGGGATAGAAGTTGTAGCCCGTCACGGTGACGAGGTCTCCACTTGCGCCGCACGCGGGGGTGATCTCAATATACGGCGCATCTTCTGATGGGACGACGGCGGGGGCGGTGAAGTCGGCGGGGCAGTCCATCACGAATGATGTCGTCGTGTTCTGAATAGTGTATTCCTGCGTGAATACATTCGGGGAGAGCAGTTCGCTCAACGCATTGACGACGTTTTGTTGGCGCTGCGGCTGCTGAGTCACGGTGAAGTCAATATCGGTGACATCCCAACCATAAGCGAAAATGACTAATACGACTGCTAACCCAACGAGAATAAGCAAGCGGCGCAGCGCAGCCTGTGAACGGGATTGGGGTTTTTCAGCGGGTGTATTCATCTCGCCCCTACTCCTAGTGAATCTCGACTTCAACAGCGTCTTCGCCGTAAATCATCTTGAAACGCTCGTTATCAATTTCACTTGGCAGCCCATCGAATTCCAGCACACCATCTTTGAGCGCGATCACACGATCAGCGTAGGCGCGGGCGAGGCTGAGAAAGTGCAAGCTGCACAGCACGGTCAAGCCATCTTCTTTGTTGAGCAGTTGGAGATATTTCATAACGGAATGTGATGTCGCCGGGTCGAGGCTGGCAACAGGTTCATCCGCCAGAATCATCTCCGGATTTTGCATCAACGTGCGGGCGATGCCAACGCGCTGCTGCTGACCACCGCTTAATGCGCTGGCGCGATTATACGCTTTTTCAGCAATCCCCACACGATTGAGGGCTGCAAGGGCGCGCTCTTTTTCACTTTTAGGGAAATAATTGATGAGGCTGAACATAGGGTTAATGTAGCCAAGCCGCCCCGCTAGGACGTTGGTGATGACGCTGGAACGCTTGACCAAGTTGAACTGTTGAAAGATCATGCCAATGCGGCGGCGAATTTGGCGGATTTCATCGTCGCTTGCGGCGGTGATGTCCACGCCATTCCAAAGAATGCGTCCCTCTGTGGGGTCAATAAGCCGGTTGATGCAGCGGAGTAAGGTCGATTTGCCAGAGCCGCTTAACCCGATGATGGAGACAAACTGACCATCGGGGATTTCGAGGTTGATGTTTTTCAGCGCGACAAAACCGTTTTCGTAGACCTTTGTGAGATTCTCAATTTTGAGCATTATGCCTCTAAAACAAAAATGTAGCGGGTAGAGGATTATCCCCTACCCGCTGCAAAGATCAATATGAGGCGCTGTAGATCAGCCGCCGAAGATGTCTGCTTCGGTCAGACCGAGGATTTCGAACTGAAGACGAACCGGATCATAGCCCGAGTCATCAATCGGGGCGAGACCGCTCCAGCCGTAGAAGTCTTCGCTGCCGATAGACTGACCCCATGCTTCGGTTTCTGCGAAGGCATAGAGGGCATCCATGATTTGCGCCTTGAGTTCCGCCGGGAATTCTGGACCAAAGCTCAGAGTGTCATTGGGGATCGGGGCGCTAAGACGGAGAATGCGAACTTGATCGACCACATCGGGCGCGGTTTCGCGGATGTTGGCACGCGCATCGAGGATGCGGATGTCGCCGACGTACAGGTTGCCTTCAGCATCCAAACGGGATTCGTCAACAGTGAGGTCATAGGGTTCGGGATTGTCACCAATTTGCCATGGGGCACCGGGGACGAGCGGCGGGCTGAAGAACGTGGTACCAAATTCGACTTCGCCACTGTAGACCGCCTGCACAACCTGATTGTGTCCCCCAGCTTCGACACGTTCGCCGGGTTCGATACCTGCCGCTTGCAGTTCTACCGACGGGACGATAAAGCCGGATGTCGAACCGGCATCCGGGTACGCCCACGAACGACCCGCGAGGTCGCCAAAGGTATAGATGTCGCTGTCGCGGCGCACGATGTAGGCTGCCCAGTAAACGTTCCAACCACGACGCACGGCGGCGGCTTCGACGGTCACACCGCAGCGGTTGTTGGCGATTACGTAACCAGCGGCGGGGATAAAGCCCATCGAAGCAGCGGGCGCGGCACACATGGCTTCGACAGTCGCTGCATAAGAAGTGGGGACGAACACCTCAAAATTTAAACCTGTGGCTTCTTCCAGCGCCGCCGCCATAACTTCGCCACCCGTGGTGATGGTTTGGGCTTCAACAGACGGAACAAAATAGACTTGAATCGGGTTGGTTTCGCTGCCCAGATCGCCTTCTTGCGCCGACGCGATGCTGACGGCAAAAAGGCAGGTCATGACAACGAACAGGAGGGTGAGGACTACACGATTCCGCATGGATATTCCCCTTCAGTTTTTATATGAAACAGATGGACGTGCTAGACTATAGCGATCCAATGTTAAGGAATCTTTAACAAAGTGCCCGACTTTTTTGTATTGTGCATCCCCTTTTAAGTTGAATTTTCATTTGCTGGCAATTATCCACATCGTGATTTTCGTTACTAGGATGACAGGTGTGCGAATAGTTGCGAATTTGGTAAGTTTAGACAACGATCTACGATAAGCCTTGTTGAGTTTTACGTTAGGCGAGGCACAACCCAACACATAGACTCGTTCATTTAGTACGTTTCACCAGACGAATGATGATATTGAAGCCGTTCTTCCAACGACTGACCGACGCGACTCCATTTGTGCTGGCGCTGCTGGCGGCTTTTGCCGCCGCATCTATTTTGCTGCTGGCGTTGAATGCTCCACCGCTGACGGCAGTTAGCGCGATGGCGGACGGCGCGTTCGGCACGATGAACGCTACCGCCGAAACCCTTGTGAAAGCTACACCGATCTTGTTCGTCGCCATTGGCATCTGCATCGCGTTTCGCGGCGGCGTGACAAATATTGGCGGCGAAGGGCAAATGATCGCGGGGGCGGTGGCGGGAATCACCGTCGTGCTAGCAATCCCGCAAGCATCGGGGTTCGTGATTATCGTCACGGCACTGGTGGTGGGGTTCGCTGCGGGAGCCTTCTACGGCGGGATTGCCGGATTTCTCAAAGCCTATTTCAACGTCAACGAAATTTTGAGCACGATCATGCTGAACCAAGTGGCGGTTCAGTTGATGAATTATTTGCTCAATGGTCCGTTACTTGATCCTGCTGAAGCAGGGGCGAATCATATCCCTAAGACGGCGCGCATTGTGGAATGGGCGGAACTGCCGCGCTTGTCGATCCCGCTGCCGGAAGGATTTTTAGCTGACTTTTTCGGCACGGCGGAATTGTTCGCGCGCACACGTCTGCATTGGGGATTGATCATCGCTGTGGTGTTGGCGGTGGTGATGTATTTTTTGCTGTGGCGCACGACAATTGGCTATCGCATTCGCGCGGTGGGGCAGAACGAACGCGCGGCACGGTTCGCGGGCATGAACATCAAGCAGAATGTAATGCTGTCGATGATGCTGGCGGGGGGCTTAGCGGGGTTGGGCGGCGTGGTACAGGTATTGGGGCTGCAATACCGCTTACAAACGGATGGAAGCGCAACGGGATTCACGGCGAACGCAGGTTTTAACGGGATCGTCGCGGCGCTGTTTGGCGGATTAAACCCAATTGGCGCGATCCCCGCGTCGATTTTCTTCGGCGGGCTGCTGGTGGGCGCGCAAAAAATTCAACGTGAATTAGGTGTCCCCGCCGCACTCATCACGGCAATTAACGGATTGATCGTGATGTTTGTGGTGAGCGCGCAGTGGTTCGCGCGTCAGCGGGTGAAACAGCGGGCGGTATCGACCAGCGCGGCACTGGAAATCTCGCCGGGGCAATCACGCCGCACTGAACCCCATGCGGATACGCTTCCTGTGGAGACACAGCCATGATTGAAGAAATTCTGACCGCGAGCGTGTTTGCATCAACGATTCGCCTTGCTACGCCGTATATTTTCGCGGCGATTGGCGAGACTTTCAGCCAGCGAAGCGGCGTTTTGAACCTTGGCGTAGACGGAATCATGCTGATGGGCGCGTTTTTCGCCTTTTACGGTGTGTATGCGACTGGAAGTGTGGTTGTCGGGCTGGCGGCGGCGCTGATTATCGGCGTGCTGCTTGGCTTGGCGACGGCATTCATCAGTGTGACGTTGAAAGCAGAACAAGGAATCAGTGGGATTGGCATGTATTTGTTCGGCTTGGGAATGAGCGAGCTGCTGTTTCAAAAGCTTGTTGGCACACCGCAGTCAGTAGATGGATTCAGCCGCATTTACATCCCCGGTTTGAGCGATATTCCGTTTTTTGGGCAGGTGTTTTTCAATCACAATCTGCTGGTGTATGTGGCATTCGCGTTGGTACCGATTGCCGCGTTTGTCCTGAACCGGACAACGTTCGGCTTGATGATCCGTGCGGTAGGGCAAAACCCCGAAGCAGCGGACGCGATGGGCGTGAGTGTGGCGCGCGTGCGCTACAGCACGGTGATAATCGGCGGGGCGCTGGCGGGACTAGCGGGGGCTTCACTCTCGATTGCGCTGCTAAACGTGTTCCAGCAAAATCTAACAGGTGGACTCGGCTTTATCGCCGTGGCGCTGGTGTATTTTGGGCGGTGGAAGCCTTACGGCGTGCTGATGGGCTCGCTGCTGTTCAGCTTTGTGAACGCGCTTCAACTTCAAATTGGTTCTATCGGGATTGATATCCCGTCGGAATTCGCGGTGATGGCTCCGTATGTGATCACCATCATCGCGCTGATTTTTGCTTCCAAACGGATGGAAAAGCCAACCGCGCTGACCAAGCCGTTTGAAAGAGGTGAATAGTTTTTCACAACACTCAAGGGGAAGTGCAGCATGAAGAATCGCAGCCATCTCGTTTTACTCGTGATCGTTCTGTTTGTCGCTTTCATCGTGCCAGCGGTGAGCGCGCAGGATGATGTTTTCCGCGTGGCAGCCGTCGCGCCAAGCGCCACAAATGACCTTGCGTTTAGCCAAAGTATGTTCGACGCGCTGACGCTGCTCGATGAAGAACTGGGTGACGGTTTCGAGTTCGTGTTCCAAGAAGGAACGTTCGTGGTTGATGACGCGGCAGTGGCGCTGCGTGACTGGGCATCCAGCGGTGAATTTGACCTGATCATCGCGCATGGATCGCAGTATGGCGCGATTTTGCAGGAACTCGCGCCGGAATTCCCGGAAACCTCATTCGCATGGGGCACGGACGATGACACCTTTGGGCTGGATAATGTCTATGCGTACACCGCTGCCGCTGAAGAAGGCGGATTCATCAACGGCGCGATTGCCGCGCAGTTGACGGAAAGCGGGACTGTCGGCGTAGTGGGTCCCATTGAAGTGGGCGATGCCAAGCTGTATGTCGATGGCTTTGTGTCGGGCGTGGCATTTGCCAACCCAGATGTAGAAGTGCTGGTGACATACATTCAATCGTTTAGCGATGTTCCACTGGCAACGGAAGCCGCCGAAGCGCATGTCGCCAATGGCGCGGATGTGCTGACCGGTACGGCGCAGATGGTTGTGGGTCCAATCGCAGTCGCGCAAGAAAACGATTTGTTCTGGTTTGGCACGCAGAGCAGCCAAGCGGAACTGGCGGGCACCAGCGGCGTGACCTTCCAAATATACAAGTGGGATGTGGTGCTGCGGGAGATTATCGCCAATATTAACGAAGGTGTATTGGGCGGCGAAGCCTATACGATTAATCTCGAAAACGGCGGCTTGGTAATCGAAATCAGCCCGTCGTATGATGCGGATGCAGTTGAAGCAGTGCAAGCGGTGATTGACGAGTTGAGTGCGGGGATCATCTCTGGTGACATCACGGTTCTGCCAGAAGAACCAGCGGCGACACCGGAAGCAACAGCGGAATCGGGTGGGTAGTAAGGGAAAGCTGACCCCGGACGAAGCGATGCGCGCATCGCTTCGTCCGCCCCTTTCGATGGGGAGAGGGGGAAACGAGCAGAAAGTGTGAGTATTGAGAAAATATTGTGAAGTATTGAGGAATGTCCAAATATGTCCGTATTTTCACGAAAATACGTTAATGACATGATTATATTATGTAATTTAGATGTGAACAGAGAACATTAGTAGACTTGCTCTTGTTTATTGTGAAACCTACGTCAAAGCCCATGATTTAGGAAGTCACCATGAGTCACACCGAACCGATTGCCAAACAGCGAATCCAGTCGATGCACATGCAGGGAATCGTCAAGCGGTTTCCCGGCGTACTCGCGGTGAACCATGTTGATTTCGATGCGGTATCTCGTGATGGAGGCGGGGAAATTCACGCGCTGTTGGGCGAAAACGGCGCGGGCAAATCGACATTGATGAAGATGCTGTACGGGTTCTATCGCCCGGATACGGGGACGATTCGCTTAAACGGCGAAGCAGTGAGTATCCGTTCGCCGCAAGACGCTATTTCACGCGGGATCGGCATGATCCACCAGCATTTTATGCTTGTGCCATCGCTAACCGTCGCGGAAAACATCGCGTTGGGGTTGAAATCGGCGCGGGGGGCACTGCTCGATCTCGATCATATACGCACGCGGGTGCATGAACTAAGCGAACGGTACAACTTAAAGGTCGATCCTGATATTCCTATTTGGCAGTTGGCGGTTGGCGAACAGCAGCGCGTAGAAATTTTGCGGGCACTGTATAAAGACGCGGCGCTCTTGATTCTGGACGAACCAACGGCGGTGCTAACACCGGGTGAAGTCGATGATTTGTTCCGCGTACTGCGGCAGATGCGCGCTGATGGTCACCTGCTGATTTTCATTTCGCACAAATTACATGAAGTTTTGGCAATCAGTGATCGAATCACAGTGCTGCGCGATGGCGCGCGCGTGGACACGATTCCGGCGGCAGGGGCAAACAAGCTCATGTTAGCCCAGATGATGGTCGGGCGCGAAGTGGTGTTGGAGTATGCGCGTCCACCCGTGAACACTGGCGCGGAAAAACTGCAATTATTGGGCGTGGATGCTTTGAGCGACAGAGGCACTCTGGGACTGCGTGATGTCCACCTGACGGTGCGCGGGGGTGAAATTGTCGGCGTGGCAGGTGTCAGCGGGAACGGTCAGCATGAACTAGCACAGGTGATCGCTGGCTTACGCCCGGTGACGAAGGGTAAGATCATCATCAATGGTGTGATGGCGACGAATCGCCCCGTGATCGCGCTTCAAGCGCTGGGTGTTGCATACATTCCCGAAGAACGCATGGTTGATGGCGTGATCAAGAACTTTACCGTAGCAGAAAATTTAGTGCTGCACGATCACCGCCGATCCCCATATGCGCGGGGCGGCGTGCTGATGAACTTTAGGTCAATCAAGAAGGCCTGCTTAGAAGCGATTCACAATTACGAGATCAAAACGCCGGGGACAGACACGCCGATCAAGAGTTTGTCTGGCGGGAATATTCAAAAATTGGTGCTGGCCCGGGAATTGGCGCGCAATCCACAGGTGTTAATCGCCGCGCAGCCGACTCGCGGTGTGGATATTGGCGCAACGGAATACATTCATCAACGACTGTTAGAAGAACGCGCGAAAGGCACAGCAGTGCTGCTGATCAGCGAGGATTTGGACGAGATTCTCGCCTTGAGTGATCGCGTGGTGGTAATGTATGAAGGACGAATCGTCGGGGAGATGGCGCGGGAGCAGGTAGAAATTCGCGCTTTGGGGGCATTAATGGCTGGGGCAAAGGCTTGACCCCACCTTCTTTCTCGCTGTTAATGGTCGAGACAAACGGATTTTGTGTGTAGATACGCCCGCCCTTATACTCCGCCAGCGGAGAAGGGCGCAAACCCGCCAATTTCCAAGTTATCTGCCGGGAGTACGACAGGTCTTGAGGGGAATTTGGTACACACGGGATGCGTTATTGTGGGGAAATGGACGGGTTTGAAATAGAATGTTGATGGAATCGTTTGCGGGAACATAAATATGAAAATGTGGGAACATTATTACACGCCGAAAAGTACGGATGAGGCGGTGTGGCTGCTGGCACAATATGATGGGCGTGCGCGGGTGATCGCTGGCGGGACAGACCTGCTGGTCGATTTGCGTGCGGCGGTGACTGATCCCGCAAAGGCGGGCGGCTATGCGGTGCATGAGGCGTTGGTGGATATTACGCGCATCCCTGAATTGTGCGAGATCACGGATGATGGCGAGATGATCTCGATTGGCGCGGGCGTGACACATACGCAAATCGTCGCATCACCGCTGATACAAGAGTACGCGACGTGTTTAGTCGAAAGCTGCGGCGTGGTGGGCGGACCACAGGTGCGGAATGTGGGCACATTAGGCGGGAACGTCGCGCATGCGCTTCCGGCAGGGGATGGCACAACATCGTTAGTGGCGCTGGATGCGATGGTGGAGATCATCAAAGACGGTCAGCGCAAGTGGGTGACAATCAACGAAATGTTTGTCGGCACCGGGAAATCGCTGGTTGATCCGCACCGCGATTTGCTGCTGCGCTTCCGCTTCAAGAAATGCGGTACAGGCGAAGCAACGGCGTTCAGCCGTATTATGCGCCCGCAAGGAGTCGCGCTGCCGATAATGGGATGCGCGGTTTGGGTGCGGTTAAATGCGGATAAAACGCATTATGAGGCGTTACGGGTGTGTCTCGCACCGATAGCGCCAACTCCGCGGCGGGCGCAAGAAATCGAAACGGCGCTGGCGGGGATGCCTGTTGGCGAGGCTGCGATTGCGAAGGCGATTGAGATCGCGGACGAGACAATCCAGCCGCGCACAAGCAAATATCGCGCGACAGCGGAGTATCGAGATGAAATGATGGGTGTGCTTTTGAGAAGGACGCTTGTGAGTGCGGTGGGAAGGGTGAGATAACCCCACCCCCAGCCCCTCCCCGAACTCAGGAAGGGGAGAAAGAAATGCGCGTTGTGGGGATGGAAAAGCGGTTTCGAGCGGCGGGCGGCATATATGCCGCTCCTACAAAGCGATTCTCGCGTAGATTTTGAGTGGCAGGCGACCCACCACCGGGTCGCCCCTACAAACCGTGTTGTTTGCGGGGATATGGGTCGTTGGTAAAAGCGGGTTTGGCACGGGTGAAACGGTCAATGCGGAGCATCGCGTTTCGTAAACCCCTACGACATGAGTGTTATAGCAAGGCGCAAATAAAGAGACGAATGTAACCAACGAGTTTGTCGAGATGAATGACAATGAGCGAATTAGCGATTAGCGTAAATGGGCAGCAGTACCGGATGGACGTGTCGGAATCGCGGACGCTGGCGCATTTTTTGCGCTACGACTTGGGATTCACCGGGACGAAGATCGGCTGTGAGGAAGCGGAATGCGGGATTTGCACGGTGCTGGTTGATGGCGTGCCAGTGGATTCGTGCATTTATCCGGTTTTCAAGGCGCAGGGTCGCAGTGTGACGACGATTGAAGGTTTGGCGGATGGCGATCACCTGCATCCGTTACAGGCGAATTTCATCCGTCATGGGGCGGTGCAGTGTGGGTTCTGCACGCCGGGGTTGATCATGACCTCAGCCGCGCTGATCGATGAAAAGCCAGAGCCAACCGACGATGATATTAAACATGCGCTCAAGGATACGTTTTGCCGCTGCACCGGGTATACGAGTGTGCTGCAAGCGATCAAAAGCGCGGCGCGTGAGAAAAAGGGCTTGCCGCCGCTGCCTGTGAATGACCCCGAAGTGGACGAACGCGGGTACGCGATCAGCCAGAGTGTCGCGCCGCAAGAGGTGGTCGAAAAGGTCACAGGGGCGGCGAAATACACGGATGATTACACCTTCCCCGGCATGTTGTACGCGCGGACGTTGAGATCGCCGCTGCCCCATGCGCGGGTGGTAAGCATCAACACAGACAAGGCGAAGGCGCTAGCTGGTGTTCATGCGGTGCTGACGCATCAAGATGTGCCGGGTGAAAATTTGCATGGCTTGGTGTATCGCGATTGGCCCGTGCTGTGCGGGGATCGCGTGCGCTATGTGGGTGACGCGGTGGCAATTGTCGCAGCGGATACATCAGAAATCGCGGAAGCGGCATTGAGCTTGATTGAGGTTGTGTACGATCCACTGCCTGTGGTGGGTGATCCGGTATATGCCCATTCGCCGGAAGCGCCGGTTCTGCACCCGAATCACCCAACGGGAAATTTGCTCAAGCATATCAAGGTGCGGCACGGCGACATTGAGCAGGGATTCGCGGAAGCAGATGTGATTGTCGAGCATGAGTATCGTACACCAACGACGGAACACGCCTTTTTAGAGCCAGAATGCGCGATTGGCGTGCCTAAGGGCTATGTCGGGCATGACAAGCTGACCGTGTATGTGGGGTCGCAGATTCCGTATCAAGACCGCAACCAAATCGCGCTGGCGATGGGGCTGCCTGAAAATGAAGTCCGCGTGATTGGCACATTGATCGGGGGAGGGTTTGGCGGCAAAGAGGACATCGCGGGACAAATTCATGTGGCGATGCTGGCGACGGTGACAGGGCTTCCCGTAAAGATGCTGTACTCACGGCAGGAATCGCTGATTTTCCACCCGAAGCGCCACGCGACAATCATCAAGATCAAGACAGGGGCGAAGAAAGATGGACGGCTGACAGCAGTCGAAGCGACGCTGTATGGCGACGGCGGCGCGTATGCGTCGTTGAGCGATAAAGTAATGACGCGAGCGACCACTCACGCGACGGGTCCATACAACGTGCCGAATGCAAAAATCGACTGCTACGCGATGTATACGAATAATGTGCCAAGCGGAGCATTTCGCGGGTTCGGCGTAACGCAGTCGGCATTCGCGGTTGAGCAGAACATGGACATGATTGCTGAGGCGTTGGGGATTGATCCGCTGGAACTGCGGCGCATGAACGCGCAAACGGTGGGTGTGACAACGGCAACGGGTCAAGTGCTGCGCGAATCGGTGGGGCTGCTGGAAACGATTGACGATGTGCGGCGGGATATGACGAGTGTTTCTAACGGGCATGGATTCCGGTGGGCATGGCGCGAAGGCAATAAGGCATATGCGTGGGGAATCGCGTGTGCGTATAAGAATACCGGCTTAGGCGGCGGCGCACCGGATAAATCCGAGGCGGAGATTGAGGCGTTCGAGGATGGGACGCTGGAAGTTCGTACAGCGGCGGCGGACATGGGGCAGGGGATCGCGCATGTGGTGGCGCAGTGCGCGGCGGAAGAACTGCGCGTGCCGTATGACCGGGTGCGGGTGCTGCTGTGCGATACCGACTTGACCCCGAACGGCGGTCCGACGACGGCATCACGGCAGACGTTTATGACAGGGAATGCGGCGCGGCTTGCGGCAGTGGCGCTGCGCGAGGCGCTGTCGCAGAGCGCGGCGGAAATTCTCGATGTGCCGCCCGCGACAATCCGCTATGAAGAAGGCTTGCTGCGAAGTGACGATCACCGTGAGCCGCTGGAAATGGGTCAGGTGGTAGCGTGGATGCGTCAGCATGGGCTGGCGGCGCGGGTGAAGCATGAGTATCACGCGCCGAAAACTCAGCCGCTTGGCACAGGCGGCGATATGCACTTCGCGTTCAGCTACGCGACACAGGCGGCGCTGGTGGAAGTGGATACCGACACGGGCGAAGTGCATGTGCATAAGGTTTTGAGCAGCACGGATATTGGGCGGGCGATTAACCCGCTGATGCTGCAAGGGCAGATTGAAGGCGGGATCGTGATGGCACTTGGCAACTGCTTGACCGAGGCGTTCATCATCGAAGATGGTGTGCCGTGGTCGCGCTTGCTCTCGCGGTACAAGATGCCGAGCATCAAGCACGCACCGGAGATTGTGTCGCGGCTGGTGGAGCATCGTTCGAGCGATGGTCCGTATGGCGCGAAGGGCGTGGGCGAAATCCCGTCGATCAATACGACCCCGGCGATTTGCAACGCGATCTATAACGCGGTGGGGGTGCGGGTGTACTCGATCCCGGTAGATCAAGATGCGCTGCTGCTGGCGATGAAGCGGGGAGAGCGTGAAATCACGCGGGCGTGGCAGGATGTAAAGTAGACAAAAAAAGACACTCCGCTTGGAGTGTCTTTTGTGATTTCTAGCGCGTTACGCCAGCAATCGGGGGAGCTTAGTTCGAGATGACCGTGACGGCGCTCGCCTGAAGACCCTTTTTGCCCTGCGTGATTTCGAATTCGACTTTCGCGCCTTCTTCCAGGGTGCGGAAACCACCGCTCTGAATTTCCGAATAGTGGACGAACAGATCATCGCCACCTTCGCGCGAAATGAAGCCGAAGCCCTTATCCGCATTGAACCACTTGACTGTACCTTGTGTACGTGCTGCCATTTTGATTTGCTCCTGAAGCAATAAGGTTTGCTATAGCCTACTTACCGCACAACATTCCAAACCTATCAGGAAGCGTAAGCGATACACGCGGAGAATACAGGTGCAGTTCTAGGAAGAACAAGATAACTGTTTTCTCAGGGGAGGTCTATCAGATGCCCAACCACTGCATCCATGTGAAAGAGACACAACTGTCTACACTTTTCACACGCTTGATTAGTATAACATCGACTGTTGGCTGTGCATAGGGTTAGTTTATGAGCGCGCCCGAAGCGGGTCAATCGATCCGCTTCGGGATGCGTGATTAAGCTAATTCAAGCTGTGCTGTTTAGCTGACAATGCGCGTAGGCAGCGGTTCGCCATTCTGCGGCGCTTGGAAGCTGGGCTGCATAGTGTCTTTGCGTACCCACAAATATTGGCACGCGAGGACAATCTTATAGTAGGTTTCAGATTCGTCTTGACCGATCACCAAATACGTGCCGGGGTTGATGACCACTTCTGGCGCAACTAAACCCGGCGCATAATACGCCTGCGCGCCCAAGGGCATATCACCTACAACACTGCCCGAAGGTACATTCAAACGACATTCACCAGAAGCGAGCGAACCACACACCGGGAACGGCGAACCGGGAGTAAGGTCGGTGGCATCATGATAGATCTCACCGATGCACACTGCCGCACCGCTCAATAGGTATTCGCCGCAAGCAATCGAGTTTTCGCCTTCTTCAAAGCATACTTCTCCGATGTAATCTATGAAGCTGCCTTCAATATCGAATACTGAAATAGTAATTGGACTGGTGGTGTTGATATAGCCTGTTTCGTAGGAACCCGGATCATTGTATGCAGTAGCCTCGCCTGAACTGATCAGCGCACAGCCAACGTCAATGTCGGTGATTTGTCCAGTTGCGTCCGTGAACATGATGGCGTAGGCATCGCATTCACTGCCATCATCGACAACACCGCTAAACACTAAGCCTGTGGGGCTTCCAGAGGTAGTACCAAACGGTGTGATGATGACACTAGAGGCGGCAAATACTGTGCTGACCGCGACAATTACTAAGAGGATTATCACAAAGAGAAGTAAGGCCAATTTCTTCATGGTTTTTGAGCGTTCCTTCGTATTTGTGAAAGTTTACACAACCATTATTTTACACTTTAACACTAAATATTGCAACAGATCACAAGCCGGAAAATAAAGGGATCGCTTCAAATATCATTTCACGCGCGGAAGGTAATCCCCCGCCCGATCTGTAGCCACACGCGCATATTTCTTTACAGTCCCATCAAACGGATGTATAATCAATTTCATCTAAAGCGCGTTTTTCTCGTACATTTTCACTCACTCTTTAGAATCAGATTTGGTGATTCTTGTTGGATAATGGCTGTATCCTGAGCCAATATTCAGGTTTTCCCGCTCATCAAATACCCGCTTTCAGGTCTCATCTCCACACCCGTTCGTGACCTCCATATGGGCACAATAACACCGCCAGCGCAAGTGGTGGCAGTCCCGCCATCGCCTAAAGCTGTGGTTTATGCACACTGATTTTGTATCGTGTGCCGAGAAGGATACCTGTTATGCCAACCATTCATCCTCACCTACAAAAACGCTTCAAGCTGACTCTCAACGAAGGACAGCCCGAAGGACTGGTTGAGGCAACATCTGCTGGAAATCATCTGATGTGCTGCCCGTTATGCGGGTGCAGCCACCAAATCACCGGGGTGGACACGTCAAAACCTTATACCCCGCTTTGCCAGTCAATGCCCGCGATGTTTAAGGCGCAGCGTACTGAGTGGGTTAAGCTGTATCCAGAAGTGAGCAGCTTTAAAACACTGCATCTTGTTGGCACGCATCTTTAATCTTTAATGCGCCTCATCTAGCAGCTTCTACGCTTTCATTCGTAGGGATGCGAACGAAACTTGTATCGTTCTCGTTCTGTGTGTCCACTACAACAAACAGTAAGAAGGCTGTCCCTATAAACGCAATCATTTACTATATGCCCCATTTCGTATCGCTGGAATAATCAGCGAGGAAAGCGACTTCCTATGACCGAAACGCTTGATGATCTTTCAATGAAGAAACTTCAAGAACTTGAAGTGCTGACCACACAGCTTCTCGCGGCGATGAGGCGCACTCCTCTACAAAACCAAGTTGTTTATGAAGAACTGGTGCGGTTAGAAAAACAACTCAGCACGATTCGGCTTACACGATTTGATGCAGCGAATCCCACCTTCACCCGTTGAATGCCAAACGTTCAACAGCAGCCTATTCTTCGTTTTGTGACGGATGAATCGCTGTACGCTGCTTACGCAGCACCGCGCTCTTGAGCTGACCACAGCCCGCATCAATATCGATGCCGCGACGAATACGCACCGTCGCCGGAATGCCATATTCGCTCAGTGTCCCGATGAACGTCTGTATGCGTCCGTCGGCTGAAGGACCGCCGAGATAGCCGCTGGTCGGGTTGAGCGGGATCAAGTTGACATGACAGTGTATCCCCTGCAAGAGTCGCCCTAAGCGATGCGCTTGCGCCTGCGTGTCGTTTTCGCCCTGAATCAACGTCCATTCAAAACTCATGCGCCGCCCGGTCTTTTCGACATAGTAACGGCACGCAGCGATGAGTTCTTCCAGATTCCACTTCTTATTGATAGGCAAGAGCGCCCCGCGTTCTTCATCGCTTGCCGCGTGCAAGCTGACCGCCAGCTTGACCTGCAAGCCTTCGTCGGCAAAGCGGCGAATCATCGGCACCAGCCCAACTGTGCTAACGGTGATGTGTCGCGCCCCGATGCCCAGATCGTTCATCAAGCGGCGCACGGCTTCCAATGACGCATCGTAATTGTGGAAGGGTTCGCCCATGCCCATCAGCACGACGTTGCTCAAGCGTTCGCCGCGTGCCTCTAGGTCGCGCGCAAACAACAATGCTTGCTCAAAGATTTCATCGGCTGTGAGATGGCGCGCGAAGCCCATTTGCCCGGTGGCACAAAAGACGCAGCCCATCGCGCAGCCCGCCTGTGTCGAGATGCACGCGGTACGCCGTTCGTCGTCGTATTCCATCAATACAGATTCGATCAACTGCCCGTCATGAAGTCGATAGAGGCGCTTTATCGTGCCATCGACGCTTTCTTGCGCGGTTTCCAATTCCAGTACCCCTAAGCGTGTCTCGTTTGCCAGTCGATCACGGAGGGGTTTGGGGAGATTGCTCATCGCGTCGAACGATGATACGCGCTTATCGTACAGCCATTCCCATATTTGCTTGGCTCGAAAACGCGGTTCACCCCATCCACCAAGCAAATCGGTCAATTGTTCGAGCGACAGACTGTAGAGGTCTAGCGGCTTCGGCTCGGCGTTCCCGCCAGAAGTCTGCGTCATGATCGTCTCCCCAATCGAATGTAGGCGAAAATTGCTGCGCCTAGCAGTAAGATAAGCGCCGACACGATAATTGCTTGCCCGCCGGATGAGGTTAACACATCGGTGATGCTCGTCGCAGGGATAGCGGTGGGCATGGGAGTGTCTAAACTTCCGGGAGGACGCGGGGTATTAGTCGGCAGCGCGGGCGTATTCGTGCGCGTAGGGGTGGCGCTCGGCGCAAGTGTCGGCGTGACTGGCGCAGCGGTGTGTGTATCTGTGGGTAGGGTTGTTGCCGTATGCGTTAGTGTTGGGGTGGAAGGTTGAGTTGGCGGTGGTGTTGGCGTATCGGGTTGATAGGGCGTGATCGAGAACGCGCGTCCCGCTTGATCGGTGATCAGCCAGCGCCCTACGTTTCGCACCAGCACATTCATCGACTGTCCGACGACAGTTTCATAGGCTTCGTTGAACGTCGCGCCATCGCGCAAAGTGGAGAGGCGCAGCACGCCATCGCGTCCCACTTGATCGAGCAGATATACCAGCATGGCATAGCTTTGCGATTCCCAACTGCGGCGTAAGTTGGCATCGTTGGGAAGTGTGTTCATCTCGCCCAACGGGATCAACTGATCTGCGCGGGCGGCACTGACCAGCGGCGCAACAAGGGCGGCTTCGCTTTCGGGCAAGAAGAAACGCAAGAGCGCGAAGCGAAACCACAGCGGCACATCTGTCCCCGCCCACAGCGGTTGATAGACTTGATCGAACTGCCACGTGAGCAAGAATTGGCGAATCGGCGTGTCATCACTGCGATGAAGGGGAAGGTAGCCGCTTCGCCTATACATTGTATCGACCAATGTTTGGCTGCATGGTACCTGCGCGTCGATTCCCAAACGCCGCGCGGTTGATGTGAGTGAACCATCCGGTTGTTGTTCGCAGCCGGGACTTTCGAATTCGGTGTAGAGAATGACGTTGTAGGTCAAGTTTTGACCAAGCAAACGGCTAAAGAGTCCAGCAGCGGCATCTAAATCTGCAAGGATGGAACGAATATCGTCTACAGGGAAGGTGGTAGGTACGGTCAGCGTCCACCGTCCGTCGCGGCGTGTGTGAGTATCCCATGTGAAACGTTCGTCTTGATACACAATGAGGGATGCGAGCGAGAGGCGCTCACCGTTTGTCAGCATAATTTCCCAGAGGGCGTACACGTCGCTGAACAAAAGGGGCGGATTATCTTCTGGGATCATCCATATGTAGACCAATCGTGTGCTGGTTGGCGTGTCAATTGGCGCTGCTTCGGGCGTGGCATCGACAGGTAATGTATCGGTTGCTGCTGGTTGTGGCTGAATTTCAACGATGATGGGGGCGCTGTCACCTGCTGTGATAGTTAACGTTGTATCGGCAATTGCTTCTGGGGGCTGTTCGAGATTGACTGTGAACATGATCGCCGCGGGGAAAAGAATTTCGGCTTGCGCGATGAACGGCTCATCGGTGACTTCTGGCGCAGTTTGCGCGATTGCGGCAGTAGGGAACATCACCAGACTGATCCAAAGGGTGGTCAGAAATTTGAGCCTCATTGCTATGCTCCAAACATGGACGCAGCGAAAATTGCCAAGGCAAGCTGCGAAAAGTTGTAGACAAAGTGCGCGATGATGGCGCTGGTGGTACTCGCGCGGCTGCGTAATACGCCGAGCACGATGCCGAGTATCAAGATCGCTAGGGATGCAGGCGTGAGCGTATATTGGATATGCAGTAGAGCGAAATAGATGCTGGTGAATGCCACACCGAAGATCGGCTGAAGTGCGCCGCGGAAGAAAATTTCTTCGCCTACCGCAACCAACAGCGAAACCACTAACGCCAGCGGGATCGTCCCTAATGCGGCGCTGATCTGTTCAGCGGCGGCAGTTTGCTCCGCGAGCTGCTCTGGCGGTACGATTAGCGACCAAATTACGCCCATCACGTAGACAAACATCAACATGCCAATCCCCGCGCTGATGCCCCACTTAAAGTCCTGTCGTGTTGGAAAGCGTAATCCCAAGCGAGACAAGCTGGCGGGAGTTGTACGACGAATAAACAATCCTACGCCGAGAAATGAGGCGAAAATCCACAATGCCTGCTGTAAAAACGCATCACTTACCACATTAGACTGCTCATAACTGTCGGCAAGTCCGGTAATGCCGCCGCTCAACACAAGCTGTCCAACATTGATGCACAACACTGTCAGCGAGAGGATCAACGCCGCTGTGTGAACGGTTGAATCGGGATTGAATGTGCCGCCGCGCAGTATACCCGCTGTCCACTGGCGAACGAAGGCATTCCCGATCAGTTGCAGGGAAAAAACCGCGCCGCTAAAGCTGATGATCGCCGCGAACAACGCGCCGCCGCGATCTACGGTGGGGATTTCTACCGCGCCTATTTCAGTTAGGCGGGTTGGATCGATGAAGGCGTAGCTTAACAAGGTTAAGCCGAACAGAAAAAGTATGCCCGCGATAGCGTACAACAAAAATCGCGCTCGTGTGAACGGTGCTGCTTGGACATCATCCATGTTGGCGACATAAATGGTCACGAAGAACAAGCCAATCACGCTGATGAGCGTGAGCAGCGACTCAATATCCATGAAATCCCCGTTGCTGACGGTCTTTTATGGATATTATACCCGTTCAGCTAAACAATTTCTGGCATTGACCCTTAAGCGAAAGGTTGCTATACTGCACTTACATCCTCTCTGGAGGGATGGCCGAGTGGTTTAAGGCGGTGGTCTTGAAAACCTCTGTAGGACTCTGTTCTACCGTGGGTTCGAATCCCACTCCCTCCGCTTGGCAGCAAAGCCTATAAATTGGGGAGATGCCAGAGTGGACGAATGGGCCCGCCTGCTAAGCGGGTATACATGGGTAACCATGTATCGAAGGTTCGAATCCTTTTCTCCCCGCAGCTTAGGATGGTAAGCGAACATTCCGTTCTGACGAAACCAGCAGCAGTCTTGCTGCTGGTTTTTGTTTTGCTATAACCCTGCATTTCTTCTGCGTCGCCGCTGTCCCGTATCCAATTTCGAATATCCTGAAGATAAGAGAACGGCGCACGCAGTTCCAGATTGATGATTCCCTCACAGTCAATCACGACCCGTGAAACGATGTGATGCAGCATTTCCTTTTGATCACTCCGTTCCAGTGAATTATACACGATTCCGACCTGTGCAATCATTTGCAGCGCGGTATCGAGATTCGCAAGTGGCGCGGCGCACCTCGCTGGTCGCTCGACACCCTCTGGCGCGCCTACCGTGCCGCCTTCTGGCAGCAGCATGATTTTCACCCTCTGTGTTCCCCAACACTGCCTGACTGGGGTGAAAAAGAGCTGCGTTTACTGGCTTTACGCAACGCGGTTTTTGCCGCTGCTCGCTCCTGAACCCGTTTTTTGTCCGTTTTCGCCTTTCCATTCACAAAAAAAGTCGCTGTCTCTCGACAACGACTTTCTTCAAACTGCAAAACTCTAGAAAATCATCGGCGCGAGTATCTTTCGCCTGCTGAAACAGCAGCAAATAGGTGTAAATTGCGTCAATGGTCGGGATCGTCACCGCATTCTGTCCGCAGAAGGTCGCCAGTTTGAGCCATGCCGCATCATAATGCGGATGCCCATTCAGACTCAAAGCTAGGTCGGTAATCAAGTTTATTGCATCGGCAACACGGCTGCTGTCACGGTCAGCGTGGAGGTCGGCGGCAAGCATGGCGGCAATGGCCGTGTACTGCCCGTTATCAAACAGGCGGTTGTAACGATTGAGCGCCTGTTGGGTGGTGGTGTCCGTCGTGTTCATCGTACATCTTCTCCTTATAGGTTCATCGGAAATAAAAAGCACCTCTGATGTGAGGTGCTGTCTTATATCATCCATCGGGTGAGCATATGCAGGGTTTGAGCCTTCGTCGGGGCTTTCTCCACCTGCTCAAGTATCGCGTGAATGGTCAGCCGCACCCGCTCGTAGAGCCGGTAGTGCGCGTCGTCATACGGCAGCACCCATGTCCCGGTGGGGATCGCCGCTGCGCTGTGGCTGCTGCTACCGCGCTGATACTGTACAGACAGGACAAAAGGTATATCCCGTTCTGGTTTCCAACCCGTGAGCTGCACCAGCGGCAAAAAGCGTTCATCGGCAGGCAGTGTCCAATCGGCACGCAGGATGCCATCGGGATGCTGTGCTAGGTAGAGGCGTTTCACCGACAATCCGGTGTGCGTGTCGCCAAACGGCAGGCGCGTCACTTTCACCAGCAGGACGGGCTTCCAGTCCAGTTTTGTGCAATCATCGTTCATGCGATTTTCCTTTTGTGGTCGCGTACCGCAATCAGTGTGATTTCCGGCAGCAAATCCGGTTTCAGATCGCTCAACCAAAAGTCTTTGCGAAAGCTGTAGCCGGTCACAGCTTCGATCCGGCAGTATTCGCGGTAGGTAGCCGGGTTGTGGACTGCACCGTTGATGAGGTCGTTCAAACTTGCCAGTACACACAGGGCGCAGGACAGCCGGTGATTGCCCAGGCTGTATGCCTCGTGATAGACATCGCCATGCCGCCGGATGCAATCCCACACGTCGATTTCCGTCCAATCGTGGATCGGCAGCCAGTCGTAAACAAAACGCCCCTTCGTCGGGGCGCTGCTGTCGGTGCGGAGGCTGAAGGTGGGTCGCCTGGCGCGGGTCTGGCTTTCATGAGCGCGTAAACCCATCGCGCAGATCACATTACCCGACAGAAACAGCCTGCGGAGTTCGCATAAAATCGGTCCGCGCTTCAAATCCGCTGTACAGTAGCGCATCTGGGCAGACGGCCAGCACGGGCGCGACGGGTCTTTGTGATCGATGGCTTGCAGTACCAGCAGGGCAAACGCTGGGCGGGCTGGGCGACCGAGATTGATATGCGGATCGACATCGAGCGGATCATGCACAAGCTGGCAAAAAAATACATGTCGTCAACGAAGCACTTGGTCGCGCTGTACTACCACACAACGCAGGTGGGCAAAGAAGCCGCCGCGAATATCGTCACGACCGATGTGTG
The DNA here is from genome assembly GCA_034434595.1 of Anaerolineae bacterium. GTDB lineage: Bacteria > Chloroflexota > Anaerolineae > Aggregatilineales > Phototrophicaceae > Flexifilum. The sequence continues at coordinate 67,801 of DAOTZD010000003.1, read as the reverse complement.
GCGTTGGTATCAGCGCTACGGGTTGTAGGTCCAGCAAGAACTCCAGTATGAGTTCGCCGAAGTGTTCCTCGAAACACACTCGTACCCACCGCCCTGTCTTTTCGAGCAACCGGTAGAGCATCCCAATCACGGGCGATTCACGTCGCCTTATCAGTGGCGCGAGCAGTAGAAGCACGGTAATACGGCTCCTGCCGAGGCGCTTCTGGAGCAGTACCACCACACAAAATGCGTTTCAGTTGCGCTGCGGGCGCAGTTGGAAGGAAAAACGTACCGGCAGGCGGCAATCGACAATGGATACAGTCCGGCATCATTCCCGAAATACATGAAACGAAACGGGCAGCGCGGCTGCTTAGGGATGCTTACGCCGCGTGAGCAGCGCGTTCGTCTTGGCTGGGAACGCTCGTGCTTCAAACTGACCCAGGCTGCCGACCAGCGACACGGGAACGATTTGATCCTGCCACACCGCGCCAAGCGCCAGTCCGACGCGATAGGGCAACACGCTGACCGCCGCACCCGTATCCAGCAGTCCCGTCACCTCGACCGAACAACCACCAAGCGACAAAAGCATGGGCAAGCGCGGCATCAGGCTTGTGGGCAGGTTGTTTGCCGCGACATAGGGAAAACGGGCCACTAGTGATCCTCTTTCGTGGACGCATCAATGAAGTCTTGGAGCACCTGCGCGGCGGCTTCATTGTCATAGGGCGTGAGCAGTTCATACGTCACGCCGGGCATCAAAATCGTTTCTTCTTCGACGGCCAATTCCGCGACCAAGACCTGCATGGCGCGCAGCTTATCTGCTCGATTGAGTTTTCGCAGCTCGTGAATGAGGTTTTCTGACAGCATGTTTCAATTCCCAACTTACCTATCCGTCAGTTGATTCTATTTTACTCGAAAAAGTGCGCCCCTCGCAGAGCAAGCCCAGATTTCCGAGTACACCTTATTAGTTGACACCATGCTTTCGGGATACACTACAAAATGTGCACTGGTAAGAGGCTCACTTTTGACAAACCATCTGGACCTATCGTGAACGATGTTTTGGATTGACCTGTGGAAGATGCTGCAGCAATAGAATTGTTTTTGAAAGATATTGCCCAGATTGAGCCGATCAAGGAGCGTGAAGAATACCTCGACAATCCGCAAATTCTCACCCCGTTGGCACTCGCTCAATCTATCGGGCACCCCGTCAATGGGGACAAAGAATCGCACAAACAGCACGAGCGTTTGGGTTGGCGCTGTTTCTATTTGCTGGCGCTGTTCCCATTGGCATATCTACCGAGCCAAGAGCTATGTGACGTATTGGCGGCGCTTTCGTGCCTTTTTGGAATTTGCCGATGCCCATCTGACCGGGGAAGCCCATAACGCTATACGCATATTCGAGCAGAAACGGGCTGAGTTGTTTGTCGGCTGGCGGCATCCCGGTTGCCACCGTGTGAATACGATGCTTGAACGGCACATGTAGTCGCTGACCCGCTGCTTGTATATGGGACACGATTTTCATGGGCATCGCACCAGCCCGCCTTACCCTATCGCTGGATGTCACAGCGATACGGTAAGGCGGGCACTCCAATTCGGTTTGCTCAAAGCGCAAAAACTAGGACATGTGTGGGTGATCAAAAGCGGCGATTTGCAAGAATGGATACAGGCAAGGATGCCCAACCATCGACGCAAGTCAACGCGCAAAGTGAAGAGTGATCAGCCGCAACCAGATAAGGCTGGTCAAGAACACGATAGCTGACGAACAAAGGATGAGCGTGAATGCCTGCCAAGCGCAAATATTAGCCGCAAAGTGAAAGCGCAAAGCCAAGTATGCCGGGAGCGATGCCGACCGACAGGGATATTGCGGTGTACTACCGGCAATCCTCAATGGCGCAGGTAGGCAACATCTCAACCGATATGCAGCAAATCGATCTGCCTAAGTATGTGCAGTCGTTTGGCTGGGGCGACTCAAGGGTTATCCTCATCGACGATGACGAAGGCGTGAGCGGCGCAAAACGTATTGATGAACGCAAGGGCATGAGCCGCCTTTATGACCTGATCAATCGGGGAATGATTGGCGCGGTAGCGGTGCAGGCGGAGGATCGTCTTTTTCGTGACGAAACACAGATTCAGGTGAACGTTTTTATTCAAGCGTGCGTGAACAATGATGTACGGGTCATCACGCCTTATTTCAGATATAACTTTGCTGACAAACACGAAGGTCCATACCACCGTCTGCTGTTCCGCATGAGAGCAGAGCAGGCTGCTGACTTCCTCAATTCTTATGTACATGGACGCTTGTTCGCGGCAAAAGAATGCATGACCATGCAGGGCTTGTGGATCGGCGGCAACATCAACTTAGGGTTTATCGTTGATGATCGCAAGAATCTGCCAAGCGGCATTCCGAACCCGAACTGGCGCAAATTCGAAGCTTTCGAACCATGTGCCGCTGTCGTGCGCGAATTGTTTGAAATCTTCATCCGGTTTGGCGGCAACATGCACAAGACATTGGCGCACGTTTACGAACACGGTCCGCACTTTCCCGATTTCGACGAGCCAGAGTTTCAGCGTCTTGTGCCACCGGGCTATGTCTGCGCCAAACCGATGCGGATGCTTCTACACGCCGAGCCGAATGGCAATGGTCAACATGATGACCAATGTCGTGTATATCGGGCATTGGATGTTTAGAGATCGCATTGTGTAGTGGAACAACCACCCTCCGGTTGTCTCGGAAGAACTGTTTTACCGTGCTTTCAACTACCTGTCGCCGTATACAATCACGGAAGCAGAGAACCTGGATTACATACCTCCCTTCTACCACGAACGGTCGAAAGAAGTTCGAGAAAGCGCAAAGCCGATTTTCAAGGGCTTGATCGGCACCTACTACGACGTGGAATGGCGACAGGCTACTTCCGCTTGGAGTCCACGTATGAAGGCGTATGCTTACACTACCAAGCGTAATGACCTCACCACCAACCAGCACACGATCTGGTCGCGCCGCTGCGACTACTTCGATCCAGTGCTGACGGAGATGATGTTCAGCAAGCTCCGTTCGACCTTTGAGCCTGACGTGTGGGCAAAAGTCTTAGAAGGTGCGGCTGATGATTTTGAGGCTGAACGTCGTGTGCTAACGACTCAGTTGAACACCGTTTCACAGCGAATGCAAGCGCCCATCACCAATATGTCGTATATTCAAAACCCTCCGCTTTCCCAAGCGATGGAACACGAATTCCACAAGTTTGAAGCTGAACAGGGACGCTTACGCCAGAAATTGGACGCGCTAGAACGCCGTGTGCAGCGTCAAGAAGCCCTAATGCACTTGGCAAAACAGGCTGAGAATGTGCTGGCGAACTGGCATCTGATGAGCTTGAAGGATCAGCGCACCGTCGCTCATGCGTTCATCTTTCGGATTGTGGTCACACCGACAGGCAAGCACCGGGTCGCAGATGTGGAAATCCAGGGGCGTGACGACAGCACTGACACGTTTGTGCTTCCCTATCGCTCGGACAAGTGGACGCTGTGGACACCCACCGAAATCAACTGCCTAACCGAACTGCTGAAAAGGAACGCGACACAGGTTGAAATCGCGCAGGCGCTCCCCCAACGGAACTGGAGTGCAATCCGCATCAAGGTTCGCGAGATTACTGGCGAGCGATCCTTTTGTGTTGCACCCAAACTGATCCGTGATGAAGAGACGTATGCAGCCTATCTCGAACGGCTGGAAAGGAAGGAAAAGAGCCAGCGGCATACAGGCAGCGCACGCTGGCAGGAATCAGAGATGAACAAGCTGGATGAGATGTTGACAGCAGGGGCAACACAGCTGGAGATTGCTGCTGCATTGCCCTACCGGAGCTGGCAGGCGATTCGCCGCCGGATTATTTTGCTGCGCGGTCAGCGCTTTGGAGTCCCGCAGACGGATCAGCTTGAAGATGGCGAGACGTATGAGATGTACCTGTCTCGTGATTCATCAGTTGCAGAGACGATGGCTTTCCGAGACGGAGGGAGTTCAGAACGACAAATGACCCCAAATTGGAACCGCCAAAGCAGCGGCGTGCGGCGGCTGAATGTAGTTGTACTGCCTCCGGGTCTGTTGGCATAATAACGGCATCATAGACGAACTTTTGTTGAGTTGTGCCATGAGTCTTACATTTGCCAATTTCAAGCAGATCATTCCAGCGCAGATTCTCGCGCGTGGACGTGATTATGTTCGTCAGGGTCAAATCCTCGATTTGTCGTTCGACGAGGAAGAACTCGTCTGGGAAGCACAGGTCGAAGGCACGGATTTATACGACGTGCGGATTGAACTGCAATCGAATGGCGGCTTGAACAGTTCGTGTACTTGTCCCTACGATATGGGGGAACATTGTAAGCATGTCGCTGCTGTGCTGTATGCGATTGAGGAAGCGTTCCCCGATCAGCTTGGCACAAAACCGCGTAAGAAGTCCGCAAAACGCCAGACTCGCCACGACAAGCTGCGCCAGCGTCTTGAAAAGACTTCGCGTGAGCAGTTGGTTTCTATTCTACTGGAACTCACCCAAAGTGATCGGGAACTGCTCAATCAACTGCTCATCCATCTGGATGCGGGCGATGCCAAGCCAATGGATTACCGGCGTGTCGTCAAAGATGCGCTGCGGGCTGGACGCGGCGATTACGGTTTTCTAGACTATACCGGATCAAATCGTGCCGGACGCAAACTTGGCGAACTGCTCGATCAGGCGGAGGCGTGGCAGAATGCCGGAGAGATTGACAAAGCCATTGGCGTTTATCAGGCGGTGATCGATGAAACCGTACCCGCCATCGGTCATGCGGACGACTCCAGCGGCATCCTCGGCGACTGCATCAACATGGCAGTTGAAGGTCTGACCGAGACCGCAGGGGCGCAAAGCGAAGCAGGACGCGAGGCGATCTTCACCTATTGTCTTGAGCGCGCTCGGCGGAAGGAATTTCACGGCTGGGACTGGGGATGGGATTTGCTGGCGATTGCTGAGAAATTGGTCAGCACTCCTTCGCATCGCGCCTTGTTCACTTCTGCATTGGACGAAATCGAAGGCGACATCTCGAAACCGAGTGAAGATGGGTATATCAGCGACTATGGTTTAGAGCAAGTCGCGCTGTTCCGATTGGCACTCATCGACCGATTTGATGGTGAGGACGCAAGCCGCCAATTCCTTCTCGCCAATGCTCATCTTGACCGAGTTCGAATGGAACTGATTGAGCGGTGTATCAGGAAAGGCGAATTAGAAGAAGCGATGCGCCAGATAGGGGTAGGCATTGCATCCAGTCAACAGCGTCGTTTGCCGGGATTGACCCACCAATATAATGCCCTGCGGGTGAAATTACTCCAGCAAAAGGGTGATAAGACAGGGGTGATTGAAGGGGTGCGGGCGCTGTGGCTTGATGGCGGCGACGAAGATAATTTTGAACTACTCCGCAAGATGATCCCTGCTCCTGAATGGGGCGCTTTTGTTCAAGTACTGATCAAGGATATTCGCCGTCCAGAGCAGCTTGCCTGGCTGTACGCCCACGAAAATCAGTGGCGCGATTTGATGACGTTAGTACAGACGGATCGGCAAGGGGGATGGCTGATCGGAGCGTATCGAGAGCAGCTTGAATCGCGTTTCCCCGATGATGTAGCAGCACTCTATGAAAAAGTGGTCGATGAAATCCTTGTGCGGGCGACCGGACGCGGCGGGTACAAACAAGCCGTCGCCTATCTGCGCCAGATGAAGAAGATCGGGCAAAGGGCGCGGGCAGAAGCACTTGTGCAGCGCATCCGCACACAATATGCCAACCGTCCCGCGCTGCTCGATGAATTAGGGAAGATGTGATTTTAACGCCGGGTACGCGCTTCTGAGCGCACCGCTTCCAGATTGATGATTTCGGCAACATCGTATTCCGTGACCAGCGCGCCTGCCACCGGGCGCAAGCGCAGGATCGCGGGGAAATGCCCCATGCGTCCATGCAGCTCTGCCAGCAGCACTGCTGCTGCATAATTGAGCGATGGCAGCACAATCAGCCAGCCGCCTGCCTGCCACTGCTCCGTCGTGATGCCGAGATTGTCCAGCAGACGGACAATTTGCTGATTAAATGACTGCTCCAGATCGAATTGTGAGCGAACATCCTGTACACGCTCTGGCATATTGCCGACCAACGCGGCGATTTGGTCAAGCTGGCGCGACGTAAGTGGGTGGGCGAAGTTAAGGATAATCATGATTTGGCTTCCCAAAGGCGGTATGAATCGTACTCATTTCGACGCTTCGGTTGGCGGTCATAACTACCGTCGGAGCGGTGAAAAGCTAATTCAGCGACAAGAACCGAGCCATCATCTTGTTGATAAATAAACAAGCGTTCATCTACGTTTCCGGGTTTGATTGGAATAGCATTTCCATCATTGGCATACTCATCATGACGGTGCTTGTCGATCCAAGCGGGTTCGCGCAAGCGCTCGAAATAATCTTGAAATCTTCTCTGTTGAGTCGTATCAAGCCCGTCGAAGCGATTTGCTGCTTGCCTAGACAGATAAATGGGTGTCCGATCAAGTGCCTTGAAATGCTCCAGTACAATTTGACCCAGTCCATTAACGCTAAAATAGACACTGCCTTCTTGGGTAGTTTGATCAAACAAGGACCACGCAGGGTGATCTGATAGACCTTCGCCCGCCTGTAGTTTCAGCAGTGCCTTAAGTTGTTGCTCGTCAACAAAATCGTCGCTACAAGCTTTTAAAGCAGGGTAAGCAGACTCAAGAACCTCGAAGTTGAATTGCAGCGGAACACGTCCTAAAGTGATTAAAACGGGAGACTGCTCATAGATATAGCTCAACTGCACATCTGCCTCGATCATCCCAATTAAAGTCAGATAGGGAACAACCCCTTTGAAACCACCTGTCGGATTAATGACACGAGTATAAGTGCCATTTGGTGCATTAAGGAATATATCGTAGATTTTTGCGATTAAGTTGCGTACACCGTCGCTCTGGAAAATATCTCCATCATGAACCTGTAATCCATCGATTAGATGAACAGTCGCCGTTTCAACTTGGAAATACTCTCTGGAAAAGTCACAAATGACACGTGCCGCTAAAGCACCATCAGGTGTGGAAGTTGCGAGAAAGTGGAGTTGATCACTTCGGTTTCGCGGAGTTACAAGAATACGAGACAGGCTGTTGAGTTCCGCACTGGCTCGACGAATGATCTCGGTCGCATTGTTTGCTTTTGCTTCGGCTCGCAGGTATTCCAATGTTCGTTGATAAAGCTCTAATCCTTCGAAAGAATCTCGCTTGCAGACAGCCTGAAGGTCAACAATTGCATTCTGCCGAAAGGATTTCCATTCGGCTTGAAGGTTAGCAGAAGCATTTGAAAAGACACTTGTGCCAGTAGTCGAGATCACACAAATCGGCATATTCTCACCCTCCCCGCAAAACATCCAGCAATGCTAAGCGTTTGTCGCTGATCGTTTCCCCAAAGTCGAGGAAACCGATCAGTTTGTCGTAGATGCTCGCCAGTTGATTTTCAACCGTGCGACCGCTCTTGTGTCCAATTTTCCCCAACTGCTCGTTAGAGGCATAGGGGTTGCGCCTCAAAAGTTCCGCAACCTCCCGTTCAGCAGGCGTGAGCTTGGCGAGGAAGGCATCCAAGCGGTTGGTTGGGCGTTCCAGCAGCGCCTCAACTGCCGTGCCGGGAGCGAGGCGTGCCGGGCGCAGCGGCAGCTCCACCAACTGCACCTGGTCGCGCAGCCCCGCCGGAATATGGAACTGTCCCGGCTTTGCCAGCATGGATTCAGGTGACAGCACTGTCCACACTCGGTCGTGCGGCGTTTCGAACAAGGCGCTGGCCGCGAGCATGGCGTAGATGCTCATCGCTTTGCGCCCACCTGCAATCATCAGGTGCAGCAGCCACCCCTCGCGCTTATACTCATACAGGATGTGCAGCACCCCTTGATAGTACGCTTCCGCTGAGCGCTGATCTTCAATGTCGAGCAGCGGCGCACCATCGGAACAGGTAATCTCGTGGAAGTGCTTGTGCAGCGTCCGGTAATCGCGCTCGCACACGGCACGCAGATCAGCACACGCCTGCGCGATGCCGGATAGGTTCGGTTCGGTGTGCAGTACTGCCAGCCCTTCGTAGTGGTACTGTTCGTTCAAGCGGTCAAAAGCCACGGTGATCGCTTCCGGGCGCTGTCCCAGTGTGGCGACGTAGAGCGTGGGCATGGGCTATTTTTGCCGCTCCTCTTTGGTTGCACGACGACACCAAAGATAGGTGTACCCGTCGTCACTTGCTTCAACTTCTACAACGTACAACGTAATGTCCTGATCTTTCTGTATTTGTTCTCCGCTGCGGCGATACTTTGCCATAAAATAGGCGATATACTTTCGTCCATCATTCACATTCAGTCGATCAATGACAACATCCTCATCTTCATATTGCGGTTTTTCAGCAACTTTCCCACGAAGGATGTCACCCACTTCAACTCCACGAGCGCGCTTTGAGGCTTTCTCAAGTTTGGCTTGTTCTTGTCGCTGCTGTTGTTCCTCTATTTGTCGCTGCTCTTCCGCTTGGCGAAGGCGTTCCTGTTCCTGTTGTGCCAGCATTTCTGGTGAAGGGATGACTTCTATCGGGTGCGGCAGCACAGGGCGGTCTTTATACTCGTTCACCGGTTCGAGCTGCATATAGGTGAAAAGGCGGTTGGGTTCGCGCCTTTCCAACATCGTGATTAACTCCTGCATCCGCGACTCATAGCGCTCTCCAACTGCCGTCGAGATAAATTTGACAAACTGGTGAATGAACTCGTCCACATTGGCAGGCTCATCACCGTCTGACCAGCCCACAGTGGAGAACAGCGACGTGTATCGCTGCTGCCTGTCACGCAGCACAAGGGCAGTATCCAGCTTCACAACCCCCATGCCGAACGGTTTGCCCATGCCCAGCATATGACGCGCATTTGGATGATGACTTTCACTGCCCAATGCCAGCACCCATGCCAATGCGCCAAGCTCAATGTCCGTGAGGTTGTCAAAATTGACACGAAAGCGGAACTGAATGTCCTTTTTAATTGGACGAATACGGGTGCGCTGCGTATCGCGGGGGTCAAGCAGCGCAGTTGAAGCGTCTCTGATTTCGGTTGCTGTATTGCGCCGCTGCCGCCAGTAGAGTTTGTGCCCGCGAATTCTCGCGCTACTTGTACCGTAATGGTGTAAATCCTGCTTTGGAGTGGATTTTCCATGCGGTTGCTCAAGATAATGCTGGAACGTGCTCGGCTTGGATGAGCCGAGAATTGGCGGTGTAATGCCTTCAGCATCAACATCATAGAGGTCGTTGGTCTGCGTGACCATTTTCGCATCAGAAACGCTGATGCGACTAGCATACGCTCGCCGTGGATCACCCTGTTTGATCTCTTGGCGATCCAGAGTTTTGGCAGTTTCAGCACCGCGAACATAGCCAAACAGCGCTTCGCCAAAGTCAAAATGATCGGCCTGTTCATGGAGTGATTTAGGGACAAGGTCATGTGGCGTTACAGCCCGTGATTTGCCGTCCTCAGTGAGTGAAGCTTGAATACGTGAGAAAGGTGCGTGCCCAAAATATCGAACCATGCGATCTTGGGACGGCGGAACATAAAAGATAGGTCGCCCTTCGACTAAGCAACCGTACTTTTCATCAAACGGCGATTCTTTCTGAAATGCGGTGAGTCCGTCACGATAATCTGTGATCGCCTGTGGATCGATCTGAATTCGTTGGGTATTCGGCGCAGGTCTTAATACCGCGACAAAATTACGTCGATTAGTGCTGACACGTCCATTTTTTGCGCTGCTTGACTCTGCCATATTACCCGTGCAAACCAGCACAGCGTTACCTGTACTGCCTGCAGTTGGGGATTGTGCCGGAGCATAGTACCCCGAAGTTAATTTTCTGACAGTTTGAAGGTTGATAATCACGTCGTGATATTGAACCCTGTAGTTAGCATCATCTAGGTAAATCAAGCCTCGAACATCTGCGACATCCGAGTGACGTTTACCGGTTTTGTCTAGGCATTTCACCTTCAAGTAGGGTGTGCCCTGATGTTCTTGTGCGGGGCGGATGAACCAGTTGTCGCCGTCGCGCTCAAGATAGCCTGCCCTTACTTTCAGCTTGTTGACCGTGCCAATGATAGCTTTGTAATTACTGCCGAGCGGATCATCACTTTTTGCAGCAACCGCTCGATAGAATATCTTGGGGCTGTCGCTCACGCGCGTCAGTTTGCTCCACGTCACAATTTCCACAAGCGAACGGAGCATCCCGCGCAGGCTGCTGCCGGGAATAACGGGCGAGGTAACTTCACCCATGTGGAAGAAATCGGGCTTGTTGCGGTGCGCTTCTTTATCTTTCGCTTCCTCCCGCGTCAGCATCCCGCGAATGTACAGCGGCGACTCAGTGGTCAGGGTAACGTCGAAATAGCCGTGCCGACGATCTGAACGGAAAAGATTGTGCGATGGCAGCGCGTCATCTAAGGTCATCATGCCGGGTTGCTCGCGGACATCAACAGCGCGTTCGGGCAGTGGAACAAAATTGTAGGGCGCGTGTGCGTCTTGCCGTGTTCCAGAGTCAGTCTGGTGCTGATCGCTGCGTTTATTATTCGTCATGATTACCCTCAAGTGTGACCAGGCGGCTGGCAGTGATGCGCGCGAACCCGGTTTCATCTTCCGAAATGAGGTGCCGCAAGCGCAAACGGAGCGGAAGTGCTTCGGCAGCGATGCTGATTGGCGCTATATGCCGAAGTCCCTGCCCACTATCGCTGAGCAGCGTAAAAGTATCGGACAAGGCTTCTACCTGATTGCCCCATAACAACTGGCGTTCGTCAATCGCTTCAACAAACGTTGCTTCTTGGCTGTCGTTAACAACGTAAATCATGCGTGCGCGCCAAGACAATGTTTCACTATCACGCCACAATAGAATTTCACCGTTATTGTTGAATAATCGTGCTGTTTGCAATGTCACCTCGCGCAGAGGCGGGCTGACTTGGGCATAGCCTGTGTTTCGTGCAGCGTCATGCGATGTGACGAGGACACCGTTTACCACTTTTCCCCAGATCAACCCATCGTCGGCATGAGCCAGTAGGTAGCACACGGCATCACCTGCCTGTTGCGCCAGCCATACAGCAGGGTCAAGCGGCGTAGGTACGTCAATTATTTGCAGGACTTCACGACAGGCTTTGATCTCACGCTTCATGATGTACTCCAAGCTCCTGCAAAAGTGATTCCAAGCAGGTGTTGAGGCTTTCAACTTCAGGTTCGATGGTCAACTCAGCATCGTTGGCGGTAATTGTCCATTTATTGCCCTGATACGTCAGTTCCGCACGTTCACCGTGCAGCCGCCCGCGCCCGACGCTGCGCTCACCGCCGAGCGTGAGATCGCCCGTCCATAGGTCTTTGAGCAGCAGCAGCAGCAGACCAACTTCTGGTTCAACGTCTTTCTTTGGGTTTTTTCGTAGCTGGATGCGAAGGTGAACGCCTTTCTTTGCGCTGCCAAACAGGGGCTGCTGATTGAACAGCGCCGTATCGAGCGCCCCACCCGTAAACCGATCAATGCTCACCCTGCTCTGCACAAAACCGAAGACACCACCTTCAATCATTCGTTCTTCAACTATAAGACGGCTGGCAGTCCGGTTCTCGCGCTGATCATGAGGGCTGCCAAATACACTGTTGACTATATTGGCTGAATGACCATCGTCTTGGGTGAGTGTATTGATAATCTTTGCAGCCCGCGCCCGCAACGCCCCCGCGATGCTGGTTCCGCTTAATACAGCACTCCCATCTGAAGTTGTGAGGTGCTTCATGTCGGTTACATCATCGGCAGCACGAATGAGCAGCGAGCCGTCCAGCGTGAACCATGCGTCAAGTGTGACAAGTTCCCGCTGATCTTTTATTTGGTCAACATCGTCAAACGCAGTGGCTATATCCTCAACCTGGTAAGCATCGGGCAATGGTTGGTCGCCTTCGCGCAGCCACGCCATGAGTCCGTCTATTGCGTCAACCGCATACGAACGAGTACGCCAGTTATCAACACGAACGCGCCCGTAGCCGCGCCGTTTGCGTGAGCCAAGTGTTATTTCACCAGCAGCTAAGCCGCGCAACGCTGTGACTAGTCCGGATACCAACCGTTCACGCTGGTCGCCTTCACTAATCAACAGCTCGAAGCGCAGTGGAAAAGAAGTGCCTGCATCCCACAACTCAATGGCATACAAGGCATCTTCAGCAGCAGTACGGCTTCGCTCATCTAGGCGCACGCCATCACGGTACACCACCCTCGTGAGTTCACCACGCGCGTCATCGATGATAAGTCGGCTCTGATCGCCTGTTCCATCACGATCATCGTCACGCGCTGTGCCAAACAGGAGCGAGGCGGCACTTCTCTGCCCATCCTTTTGTTTCTTGCCGTAACCCTGTTCAACTGTCCACAAGTAGCTGCGAAGTGCGCCTCCAAGCGAAGCGCCAGTCAAAAGCGGAGATTCACCATCCAGTGCATCAACGAGCAAGCTCATCACTGCGCCGTCATCCTCACCGCCGCCAAGGTGAGCGGGTGTTTCCAGCACGAGCGTTCCTTCAATGACAATACGCTCAACGATTTTTCGTGATTGCTCTCCAGACCACATCGGCTCAGGCATTGGTGTTTTCCTTCCGCTGCGCTTGTTTCGCGGCACGAGCCAACACTGCGTCAATGAGGCGCAGGTTGTACTGTGTACGTAGGGTGTCTTCATCGCGCGCACTTGCAGTGATTAAAGATGCAACGCTGGCATCGGACTTCAATCTGTTCCAATCGTCTGCACCGTTGATGGTTTTGACCATCCATTCGGTGAGCTTTTGACCGTTGATACGGGCTTTGTCAAACTGTCGGCGCGTAGCTCCTCGTTCATCCATGTAGTTGAGGGCATCAGTGAGTGTTTGCGTGTTCACAGAGCTGCTACGCAGCACTTTCTGCACAACATTTCTCAAGGCATTGATCTGGCTGCTGCGCGGCGGAGACTGAATAGTGGCGGCATTTGCCACTTCAATGATCATGTTGTCGAGTATCTGCAGCAGTTTACGATATGCCAGAGGCGCGGGAAGTCGTGTATAAATCTCAATTGGCTGCTGCTCACCAAGATTGGTGTTGGCTTTATCAATTTCGGACACTTGATACTCTGGCAAGTTATAGATGTTCACACCAATACGCCCAAACCCTTCTGCTCGTCGTTCTCCGATTCCCCAGCGCATCAGCATGTTTACATCTTCCAGTGTCAGGCTGTGACCTGTAAACACTAGTGTGCTGCCCATCCTCAACGCGGCGGTCTGCGGTAAAGGCAGTCCCCACTTGCGATTGAAGCCTCCAACTAAGGTGGTTTCTAGGTAAGCTTGACTAACTTCGCCCAAAAACGCGAGGTCAATATTTAGGCGACGGGCAAGGGCACTGCATAAGGTCGATGCGTTGGGTTCATACTCACCCGACGGATTTCGCAGAATAGTATCGCTGAGAAGGGTGACGACGAGAGGTTGCCCAACTTGGAAGTGTGAGATTTGTTCCGCCCAGCCATCAAGGAGAGCCACCTGTTCAAGCCTGATACGTCCATAGCCCGCACTGCGCCCCCCACCAATTTGCGCTTCCAAACCATCATAAATGAACTGGTTCAACCATTCTGCGTCAGCATCATCTTCGCATAGGATTGCTCCCGCAAACATCTGTCCGGCTGCCAAGGAGTCATAGCGATAAACTGCACCGCTCCCCTGCACCGAACGCCCTTTCTGACGATCTCGCTGCGTATGCACAGCAATAAATCGTTCCTCGGTTGCTTTGGTTACAACATCAGCGTCAGCAACGGCAAAACCGCCGCCCCCTTTTGGATTCTCAGGATAATTCACTTCCCATGCAAAATCATAAATCGGTGCTGATTCACCTTTTTGTACGTGCCATGATTTGGGAACAGGCAGTGTGCGCGTTCCGTTAACCACAGGATAAGCATTCAAATACTGAACATTGTCAGAGAAGAAAATCCGTTGCGTTGCACTATCGCTCGCATCGAGTTCTTGCACACCGTTCTGGCGTGTAAATAAGCCGATAACCATCCCGCGCATCACACTACCCGGAATATAGTCAAAGGCTACCGCGCTGTTCGGATCACCTTCCAGCGCGGTAACGAGGGCTGGCTGGAGCAAACGGAGGTGGTAGTACAGCGCTTTCATCAATGACTGCTCCTTGCCATTAGTTCAAACTGCTCTAAATACCTGTCCATGTTTACCCCCTCTAACTGCGCTTTCAGCCGACCACGACCACGATTGCGCCCAATACCGCCGCGACGCAGTGCAGCGACACATGCAGACAGCAGTGCCAGAGTATCCTCTTTGGTCGGATCGTTATCCGACAAAGCAACTTCGAGGGGGGCATAGAGTTCAGTTTCGCGCAGCAGTACCCGACTGGAACGCAAACTACCATCATCAGGAGTGCCTGTCTCTTCGTTTATGGCTGTTTGACGCCAGATAGCCGTAAACATGTCGAGAACGTCGCTTGGCTGAAGTTGGTTGTTATCAATATCGCGTTGAACAGCCTCCACGACGTTCTGTTGCAGCTCGGCATTCCCCACATGAAGCAAACCAGCATCGTGCAGCCCGCTGCCGCCTATACCAAATAACTGTCGCGCTGTGTTTTCAACGCGGTCTGCGTCTGGAACTGCGTAAAGGATATTGGCGCATTCCTCAACGAGCAGTCCCTTCAACGTTCTACCACGTATGAAAGGCAAACCGGTTTTGGTGTCATGCTCAATCTCCTGATCAACCAACCCACTCACCCCGTCTCCTCGTCCGAATGTAGTATCACTCAACAGTTTAAGATGCAGCGTGAGTTTCATCGACGCGCTCCTGCAATAAGGGGAGATACAAATCCATCAATTCCAGAGCATCGAAATAACCACAGTAACCGTCAGCCCAACCAGACTCGAAGCCATCAAGTTCGGGCAGAGGATGTCCATAAAGCGCCTCAAATTCCTTCACACTTTCGCGTCCACCGCGCAGCTTTTCCCGCAGCATCTTCGCCTTGTTACGCTTTTCCTGCCAATCGCCACTTTGAAACATGACTAAACCCGCAGCAATGGTTCCCCATGAGCGCATTTGATTGTCTGATGTGGTGACTGGGCGCAGGGTCAGACTCCCAGCCTTGACCGTATATTCGCGCTGGCGAATTTCCGTTAGGTCTCCGTAAATTCCACCTGTGGTGAAGTGCCAATCGAGACAACAGTGATCGGGGGCAGACTCGCGCCGATACTTTTTTGCGCTCTTGCTCAGTTCTTCAGCAAGTTCGTATGCTCTTGCAAACGGATAATGACTTCTGACAATAGCGATACCTGCACACGCTGTTAGACGTTCATTCAGCAATTGCTCGGTTTCATGTTGAAACCTTTGAAGGTATTCAACCGTGAGCGCAAGCCCAATCCGCCCATCACTAACGAAGGTTATGTCATCGCCGCCAAAGACCAGCGGACGGAAAGGGACATAACGTCTCTCAAACAACTCAGCGACCTCCACACTGTCGCTTGCGAGTTGCCATAGATGTTCTACTGTTCTTTTTTGAGCATTCTGAGCGGCTTGGGCAAGATTACGGGAAAACCAGCGCAGCTCATTAATGTGTTGCCGCAAGTGAGCAGGAGACTTATACTGAACACCTATCGCTTCAATTCTTTTACCAATGTCATCCCCGTCAGCATGAACAACAGCGATAAGACTGGCTTCACCACGAGTACGCCCAAGATCGTCAAAATCCAATGGATATTCATGACCTTGCTCTAAAGGGAATGTACTCTTCAAACGAGTGTTTGCACTGTCAGCCGCATCAAGTTTTGCCAAAACCTCCGATGAGGATGGTCGGGGGTCAAGATCATCTTTCGTTTCAGGTGCTACATTGACTGCTGGTAGTGCGGTTGAGCGGCACATGACCGTTACACTGAGACCAGCAGCAGGCATAGCATTGGGTTCGGTGCTGCGTTTAGCTTTCATCTCTTGGAATAATTGTTTTAACTTTTCTCCAAGTACATTCTTGCCCAAAACAAAAGGAACAGAGTGAATCATAAGTCGCAGTCCGGGCGCTTCTTGTAACACTCTGCGCGAAAGCGTCTGGACAAAACGCTTTTGCATATTACCGTTACGAAAAAGGACGACGAAATTTCCACCACCACTGTAAAGCACTTCGGCGGCAGTGTCGGGTTGCTCAATCATTACGTCACTTAATGTGCCGTCAACGTCAAGGACATTATGATGCTCCCCTATCTCACTTGTTGCTTTGAGAATCGCTTCAAATGCCCATCGTCCCGTCACAGAAGCAATCAGATGGGATGCACCGATATTTTCACGCAGTCGATTGCTGCTAAAGATGTACTTTTGTATGCCTGCTGTATCAACTGCCAAAAGTTGCAGTTCGGCTGAAGAATGCATTGCATCGTGTCCAATCATGGATAATCCTCTCCTGCTAATAGACTATATCATTTTCGAAGGCTGTACCCTTGAGGGTGAACCCCTATTCTGCTCACGCATTGCGTAACACAGCAGTGGCACAGCATAGAATCTTCTTCAACGCTATGAGGCACAGAACAACCTCAGCCGCTAAACGTGTCAGACATGCGAGCATGTTTCGTACACGAGGCGGCACTCGAACCACGACTGCGTTAGGGTGGTCGCGGCTGAGGTTGTCGCCAGCTAAAACGCTGGCACGTCAAGCGCCCGTGAGGCTGATGTGTCGCGCTTACGCGCGTCACCGCTGACCGCGCCCTGACGTGCGCGGCAGCGCGTCGGCACGATATATCGCGCCGACAGGACACACGTGACCCTCCCCAATCTACCTTGTCAGACAAGCAGAGTATTTCATCGCAGATTTTTACCTGTGGTGGCTGACCTGTGCCTACCGCCTTTTGTCTGACACAAGTTTCATCGTGTTCGACCAACATTACTTCGTGCCAATTCACACTTGCATCTCACGATTCACGTTCGTGTCTGGCAGAACGTGCAATTTTTACATTGTAGCGATGTAATTTTTCGGGGTTCTATAGACCGCCCTTTGCTAAAGTGAAAACAGATCAAGGAGTGGCAGAGGGCGTGTTTGTCAGACCATAAAACGCACAAAGTATCAATAACTGAATATCTTGATGCGCAGGATGGTCAAACGTCCAAGCAAGTCGAGACTCCCGTAAGGTTCTACGATCTTCGCTCAGCGTACAGGGCGCTGATTAAAGGGTTTGTACATAAAGGGGAAATGCCAGAGATGACGGAGCATCAGCAGACAGTGGGTAACACTCGTGAGGAGGAACAAGACCATGTAGACTCTAGACATTGAGATATTGTGATTGTACGGGTTATCCTGTACACTGTGAGAAGTCATCAATGGCAGACGAACTCCTTAGTCCACCTCAAGCGGCTGACATAGCTGGTGTTCACGATGACACAGTTCGACGCGCAATTGAGTTCGGGCTGTTGAAAGCATTGAAGGTTGGACGAACATGGGCAATTCGGCGCGACGATTTGCAGACATGGATCGATGCGGGGAAACCCAATCACCGACGCAAATCAACGCGAAAGACTGAGGCTGAAAAGGATGAAAAACAGCCAGACAGACGCACTGGTGAAGACCAGTGAAAACGAAAGCCGGGTGACCGCCTGAGAAACGAAACACCCGGCTCTAGTCCAGAAGAACATCTAGACTTTAAGGATTCTACCACATGCCTGCAAAGCGGAAATATCAGCCGCAGCACAGTGCTAACACACCTGTGCTTCCCGGCGGCTTACCTCTTGATCGTGCCGTTGCCGTGTATTATCGCCAATCATCCATGAAACAGGTCGGCAACGTCTCCACCGATATGCAGCAAATTGACCTTCCTCGATACGTGAATTCACTTGGCTGGAGTGTTGATGACATTATCCTCATCGACGAAGATGAAGGCGTAAGCGGCGCAAAGCGTAAG
Organism: Anaerolineae bacterium; assembly: GCA_034434595.1. Lineage (GTDB taxonomy): Bacteria > Chloroflexota > Anaerolineae > Aggregatilineales > Phototrophicaceae > Flexifilum. Next base: position 49,882 of record DAOTZD010000003.1, on the reverse strand, counting down.
GGCATGAGCCGCCTCTACAACCTCATCATCACGGGTGCGATTGGAACGGTCGCCGTGCAAGCTGAAGATCGCTTGTTCCGTGATGAGACGCAGATTCAGGTGAACGTCTTTATTGATGCTTGCCTCAAGAACAATGTCCGTGTGATCACACCCTACTTCAAGTATAACTTCGCGGATAAACATGAAGGACCGTATCACCGGTTGCTGTTCCGTATGCGCGCCGAACAAGCCGCTGATTATTTGAACTCCTACGTGCGTGGGCGCTTGATGGCAGCTAAAGAGCGTATGATGCTGCAAGGCATGTGGGTTGGAGGAAACATCAATCTGGGTTTCATGGTCGATGACCAGAAGAATCTATCCAGTGGTATTCCTAATCCCGCTTGGCGGCGCTATGTTCCCTTCCAGCCATGTGCGGAAGTGATCGTGCAAATTTTTGAGACATTCGTTGCCAAAGGCGGCAACATCCGTGCGACGCTGCGCCATATTTTCGATAACGGGCCTCATTTCCCGGACTTTGATGATCCAGCGTTACAGCACCTTGTGCCGCCCGGTTTTATGTGGGCAAAACCGCTGCGAATGTTGAAGCGGGGTAATATTTATGTGCCCGGCAGCATGGCGCTGGTCAACATGATGACCAATCCCGTCTACTTAGGACATTGGATGCACAAGGACCGTGTTGTCGTTTGGAACAATCATCCCGCTATTGTGCTAGAGGAGTTGTTCTACAGAGCGTTTAACTATTTGTCGCCGTACACATTGGAAGGCGAAGAAAACCCGCATTATTCCCCTCGCTTGGGGCGGGTTCATTCAACCAAAAAGAAAAATCGTATTCCACCAAAAGCGATCTATGAAGGCTTGATCGGCAGCTTTCATGAAGGCAAATGACGCAATGCAACCGTCGCTTGGCGTAACTCCATTGCGACCTATGCCTACAACTGCCACTACATGGACTTGGCAGACAACCAGCATTTGCTGTGGGCGCGGCACTGTGAGTGAATACTTCGACAAAGCGATTACCGACATGCTGCACGCGAAATTGCGTGCCACCTTTGATCCTGTTGTTTGGGAGGAAGTTCTGACATCAGCCAGCGAGGACTTTGATACGGAGAGGCGGATGCTTAAGCATCAACTGGTCGCTGTTGAGCAAAAGATGCAGGCGCTTGTCAACAACTTCAACTTTGTGCAGTCGGAAACACTTCTGAAGGCGCTTGAGCGCGAGTATGCCAATCATGATCAGGAGAAAGCGCGTTTGGAGGGCAAACTTGCTGATCTTGATCAGCGTGCCGAACAGCAGGACGCGCTGATTGCGCTGGCGAAACAGGCTGAAGTCGTGCTGGCAACGTGGGATGAGATGGATATTGAGGCTCAACAAGTCGTTGCACAGGCTTTTATCGCTCGTATCATCGTGGATGTACCAAACAGATACGGCGTTGCCCACGTCGAAATCTGCTGGCGTGACAACACGTGCGATACCATTGAAGTTGCGTACCGTGCTGATGGCTCGACAATCTGGTTCACTTGGGAGGTCGAGGCGCTTACCGAAATGCTGAAAGAAGGTGTAGATCAGGTGACGATTGCATCCTCGTTGCCAAACCGCAACTGGCACGCGATTCGGCTGAAAGCATATGAGATCATCGGAGCGCGGAACTTCCATATCTCACCCAAGCCGATCCGCGATGAGGAAAAGTATGCGGATTATTTGGCAACGCTTGAGCGCGACGGAGAGAAAGCGAACAAGACCAGCGGCAACCGCTGGCGCAAAGACGAGTTGGAAGCTTTGGGGTGTTTGCTGGATAGTGGGGCAGCACAGCTCCAAATTGCTGCTGCACTGCCCGTGAGAACGTGGGAAGCAATCCGCAAGAAAATCGTGAAACTTCGCGGACGCGGGGTCATTGTGCCGGAGAATGGGCATCTCCAGAACGGCGAGACCATTCACGATTATCTGGCTCGACATCCTGAAGCCGCCGCTTCGATGGCGCTGCCAATTTTAGAGAATTCAGAACGACAAAGATCGATGAGAATGCCATCGCGCCAGCGGCAAGCATGGGGACGAGCGCGCCCGCCATCGCTACCGGTATCAGGATAATGTTATAGATGAACGCCCAGAACAAATTCTGGTAGATCGTCCGCATGGTCGCGCGGCTTAAGCTGACCGCCCGCCCCACCCCGCGCAAATCACCGCTCACCAGCGTCACATCGGATGCTTCAATGGCGATGTCTGTCCCTGTGCCAATAGCGATACCCACATCTGCTTGAGCCAGTGCTGGTGCGTCATTGATACCATCACCAACCATTGCGACTTTCTTGCCATCGGCTTGCAACCGCTTAACCGCATCCGCTTTTTGGTTCGGCAGCACATCTGCCAGAATGCGATCAATGCCGACTTCGCGGGCAATTGCTTGCGCGGTGCGTTCGTTGTCACCGGTGATCATGACGACTTGCAAACCCTGCGCCTTGAGCGTGGCGACGGCTTCACGCGATCCTTCTTTTACGGTGTCCGCGATACCAAACAAACCCGCTAGTACATCATCGACCAACGTGAGAACAACCGTGCGCGCCCGCGCTTGCAAACCTTCGATCTGGGCTTCATACGGCGCGAGATCGTAGCCTTGTTCACCCAGAAAGCGTGGGCTGCCGACCAACACCGTCTTGCCATCTACGACTGCACGCACACCGCGACCAGATTCCGCCGAAAAACGCTCTGGCTGCCCCAACCTGATCCCGCGATCTTGCGCCGCTTTCACAACCGATTGAGCGAGCGGATGTTCGCTGCCGCGTTCAGCAATCGCTGTAATTCTTAGTAGTTCTGTTGGATCGACCCCATTGAGCGCGATGATGTCCGTCACGCTTGGTTCGCCGCGTGTGATCGTGCCAGTTTTGTCGAGCGCGACAACTTGAATCTGCTTGGCGCTTTCGAGTGCTTCACTGTTCTTGAACAGCACGCCCATTTCCGCGCCGCGCCCCGTCCCCACCATGATCGCGGTTGGAGTCGCAAGACCGAGCGCGCATGGGCAAGCGATCACCAGCACAGCAACGGCATGGACCATCGCGGTAGTAAACCCGACTTGTCCGATAAGCAGCCAACCGAAGAAGGTCAGCGCCGCCAACACAAGCACAATCGGCACAAACACACTGGAGACTTGATCCGCCACGCGCTGAATAGGCGCTTTTGAACCTTGCGCCTGCTCGACCAAGCGGATGATCTGCGCGAGTGCCGTTTCCGCGCCGACGCGCCGCGCTTCAATGATCAATCGCCCCTGTTTGTTGACCGTCGCGCCGATCACTTCGCTGCCTGTCTCTTTGTTAACGGGCAAACTTTCACCCGTCAGCATCGATTCATCGACACTGGAACGCCCTTCAATGACTACACCATCGACGGGAATACGTTCACCGGGACGCACAACCAGCACATCCCCCATGATCACGTCGTCGATAGCGACTTCAACTTCGTTTCCATCGCGCAGCAGTGTCGCCATTTTGGGCGCAAGCCCCATCAACTTCTTGATCGCTTCGCTGGTTTGTCCTTTTGCGCGCGCTTCGAGCAGCTTGCCTAATGTGATTAGCGTGAGAATGACCGCTGAAGTCTCAAAATACACATGTTCGCCAATGCCGCTGATGCCAAACACGATGCCAGCCAATACTGCGAGACTGTACAGATATGCCGCCCACGATCCAAGCGCAATCAGCGTGTCCATGCCCGTTGTTCCATTACGCGCGGCTTTCCATGCGCCAACGGTGTACTGCCGCCCAACGATTAACTGCACGGGCGTTGCTAATAGGAAGAACACGAATGGGAAACCTGACCACAACAGCCAGTTGAGTGCCGGAGTCGGACCTTCCATCGCGCCGGACAGGATGTGCGATGCCATAGTGTCGCCAGCGAAACTCGCCATATACAGATCGCGCCCCATGCTCAACACGAACAATGGGATCGAAAACGCCGCGCCGATCAAGACCATGCGCTGTTGGCGTTTGATTTCCGCCTGACGCGCCGCGCGTTCGGCATCTTCTGGCGCGTCGGCTTTCGAGAGATCGAGTACGCCGTAACCCGCTTTTTCCACTGCCTTGACGAGATCGCCGCGCCGAACAACATTAGGCAGATAGCGCACAGACGCTTTTTCAGTCGCCAAATTCACGTTGACTTCCAGCACGCCCGCCTGTTTGCCGATTGCTCGTTCAACGTTGCGAACACAGCTCGCGCATGTCATCCCGGTGATCGGCAAATCGAGCGTGGTAACCGCTACGCCGTAACCCGCATCCCGCACCCGTTCGATCAACTGCGCGGTGCTGACTGTCGTCGGGTCAAACACAACACTAGCGCGTTCCGTCGCCAAGTTGACTGTCGCTTCATTCACGCCTTCAGTCTTTTTCAATGCGCGTTCGACATTTCGCACACAGCTTGCACACGTCATCCCTGTAATCGGGAGATCGATTTGTTTCGTGTCTTCTGGCATAGAAATACTCCAACAGCTTCATCTGCATTTTGGTGTCATCATATGTGAAACCGAGTCAATCAGGGATGCGCTATATAGCGGGTTTTGAATATGAGCAGCACCATATAACTATGGACGCGCAGGCACAGCGAAAGCATACGAATCGTACAAGGGACAATTTCACAATGGCACATCACTGGATTACCAGCCCGCAGCAAGCCCACGAACTGGCAGCACAGCGCCGCGCCGAATTTGAGGCGATGCGCGAAGCCCTCGAATTTGACGGCAGCCGAGATGATGACACACTCGACGCATGGATTGAAACAATCGCCGCACCGATTATCGCGGCGGTGGATTGCAAACAGTGCGCTAACTGCTGTCGTTCGCTGGACGTATGTTTGATCCCGTCTGACGTGGAGAAATTATCGGCGGGATTACTCATCTCACCGGATGAGGTGATGACGCGGTATGTCGATCAAGCGGCGGGGGAAGCGCAAGGCGAGTGGGCACTCGTTCCCGCGCATCCATGCCCGTTTCTGAACGGGAACTTGTGTTCGATTTACGAATATCGCCCCCATTCGTGCCGCGTGTATCCACAGCTTACGCCAGATTTTCGCTACAACATCGAAGACGCTATCGAAGGCGCATTCACCTGCCCGATCATCTATAACGTGCTGAGCGAATTAGTCGAACTCGTTGAGCCAATGCCGGATGATGATGAATAAATGAAGCACCGCAGAGAACACAGAGCAAAAGATTCAAGCTGCTCTGCGCCCTTTGCGGTGATTCTTTGGCTGCTATTCCTCTTCCTTTTCGAGCAGGCGGGACAGATCGGCGGCGCGCATGGCGGGCGGGAGTTCGACATAGCATTTCCATAAGCGCCGCGTGATCGCATCCGCGTCGTGTGCTTTGTCGTCCGGCGCGCCTTGATCCGCGAAATATTCACATACGCGGGTGATGTCGCGGCGCAGAATGTCGTAGGCATTCGAATTCGTGTCGCTGTATGTCACCTGTGGAAAATCGATCAGCGTAATCTCGCCTTCCCAATACAGGATGTTGTACGCCGACAAGTCGCCGTGAATCATGCCGTGCTGAAGCATCACTTCGATGTTACGCATCGTTTCGCTGAACAGCGGTTCGACTTCATCCCGCTCCAAATTGACTTCGCTCAAGGTGGGAGCAGCTATCTGTTCATCGCCCATGTAGGTCATGAGCAGGGAGTTTTCCGCGTGTCCTAATGGCTTTGGGACGGATGCGCCGAGCGCGTGAAGCTGTTCAAGCGTGTTGTACTCGTACATCAACCACGAAGTATGCGCGACCTGTTCACCGAAGGCGGTCTTTTTGCCAATAGCGCGCATGGTGCGGTGATCATTCGCCTTGACGATTTTGCCATCACCATTCAACACTTGGCGACCTTCGCGGTACATCTTGTCGTTACGGAGATTGCGGAACATCTGCGGGCGATACACTTTCGCCGCCAGCAAGGTGAAGCCTGTTTGCGGGTTCGCCGCGCAGCGATACACGTTGGCTTCTTTGCCGCCCTTCACACGCGCCAACACGTCGGTGATCAAGCCGCGATCAGAGAAGGGTTGAAGTGATTCCATCAACCAGCCTTCTTCAAAATGTCCCGGTTGATAGGTTGTGTCGAACCCCAATTCGCTTTTTGACGCGCTGGCGCGTTCGTCCACTTCCATCCGCATCTGCTGTTTGTCGGCTAACGATTTCGGTTTACGAGTCTTGCGGGTTTTGCGATAGCGGCTCGAAGGATCGAACATCGCTTCGTAGTCGTCGTATTGATCGGAGTCATTCTGATCAAGGTAATTCAAGGTAGGTTTCCCCTAGATTGGTCAATGAACGAAATATGCAAGCAGAATGAGGTCAATGACAGCACAAACCTGTCATACTCATGGCTGACCGCTTGTTGATTTGACCTTTGGTTGGGGATCAAGACTCAACAGGCGCTGTCATCACCTCGTAGACCAGCACATGCGCGAATCAAAAGATTACGCACGCAAAGTCGTGATGAAGCACGCCTGTATGTTAATTACACGGGGGATTGGACGAGCTAGGTGCTAACGTTTACTCACGCGGAACGCAAAACAGGCGTGCATTCATCAACAATTGCTTTTGAATTGATGGCTTGCATGAACGTCGCCTCCTTAGGTGCGTTAGGTGAATACTGTGTATGAGCTTACCACAGATTTTCTCTGCTTGTAAAGAGGGTTGGTGAGGGTTCAGAACAGTCCCCCAAGAAGTTAGGGGCGCGTTGGGGGTGAGCATTTGAATTTTCATGAATGTTGTTGGCGATGTGGATGTAATCCGAGTATGCTCATGTAACATTTTTTGTACCCAATTCACACATGAGGCAATTCTCATCATGCCCGACGAAACAAAACCCGCCGATACCCCAGCCGCATCTCCACCCGCCCAACCCGCACCCGCCTATCCTGATCCGGTAGAAACCAAGCACAGCATCAAGGTCAACCGCCGCACGCTGAACTACAAGGTGAACGTTGGCACACTGCCGATTGTGAACAAGGACACGGGTGAAACCGAAGCGCATATCTTTTACATGGCATACACGCTCGAAACCGATGCGCCGGATCGCCCGCTGTTGTTCGCATTCAACGGCGGACCGGGTTCGTCGTCAGTGTGGCTGCACTTGGGCATGATCGCGCCGCGCAGGGTGCAGCTTCTCGATGATGGATCGATGCCCGCGCCGCCGTTCAAGCTGATCGACAACCCCGAAACATGGCTCGAATTTGCTGATCTTGTATTTGTCGATCCGGTTGGGACGGGCTACAGCCGCGCTGTCAAACCCGAACTCAATCAGAAATTCTGGGGCGTAAACGGCGACCTTGAGTCGATGAGTGAGTTCATTCGCCTGTATTTGACGCGCAGCGGGCGGTGGGGATCGCCGCTGTTCTTGGCGGGAGAAAGCTACGGCACAACCCGCGCGGCAGGGCTGGCGGGGAAATTGATCGATCAGGGAATCGCGTTCAACGGAATTCTGTTGATCTCGACAGTGATCAACTTTCAATCGTTGGAATTTAACCAGCAGAACGATCTGCCGAGTCTGGTCTTTTTGCCGACCTATGCCGCGACGGCGTGGTATCACAAACGCTTGGCGGCAGACCTGCAAGCTAAACCGCTGCGCGAATTTTTGAATGAAGTTGAAACATGGATTGAAGGGGAATACAACACGGCGCTGCTCAAAGGGAGCGCGCTGCCACAGGCACGCCGCCGTGCTGTCGCGTCGAAGCTGGCACGCTATACCGGCTTGAGCCGTCAGTATGTCGAGTTGAGCAATCTTCGCATCGACATTCACCGCTTTTGCAAAGAACTGCTGCGCGACCAACAGCGTACTGTCGGGCGGCTGGATTCACGCCTCGCTGGCACGGTTGGCGATGCTGTGAGCGAAGTACCAGAATTTGATCCGTCGTATGCTGCAATCATGCCGCCGTTCACGACGATGATCAACCGCTACTTAGGGCAAGAACTCGGCTACAAGACCGACATGGAGTATCGCATTCTGCACTTTGGGGTGTTCGAGAAGTGGGATTGGGGTTCGGGGCGCGACGGCTACCCGGATACCAGTCAACTGCTGCGGGGGGCGCTGACCAAGAACCCGTACTTGAAAGTGCTGCTGGCACAGGGATATTACGACATGGCGACCCCGTACTATGCCGCGTACTACACAGTCAACCACATGGGGATTGGCGGAGAAATTCATGACCGCATCCGCACGGCGGAATATGAAGCGGGTCACATGATGTACATTGAGAAGCAGTCATTGAGCAAGATGAAGCAGGATATTGGGGATTTCATCAAGTTTGCGCTGTAACAATGCGTCATGAGATAATACACTCGTTCTATTGAAACGGGCGCGTATTGAATATGGCGCGGATGGTAATACATCTCGATTTGGATGCGTTCTTTTGCGCGGTGGAAGAAGGGCGCGATCCAGCTTTGCGCGGGACAGCTTTCGCGGTGGGCGGCAGACCGGAGCACCGCGGGGTGGTGTCGTCGTGTTCGTATCCGGCGCGCAAGTTCGGCGTTCATTCCGCCATGCCGATGTCGCAAGCAGTACGCTTAGTCCCCAACTTGATCATCGTCCCGCCGCACTTTGATGCCTATCGCGCGGCATCGAAGCAAGTAATGGCATTGTTGGGCGAAATCACGCCGCTCATTGAACAAATTTCGATTGATGAGGCGTTTCTCGATGTGACGGGCATCCCCGACGCGGGCGAACGGCTGGCAAAGCGGCTGCAAGGGGCGATCAACGGAGAATTGGGCTTGCCCTGTTCGTTTGGCGTGGCGAGCAACAAACTCGTCGCCAAAATCGCCAATAATATCGGCAAGGGAAGCAAGAGCAAAGACGCGCCCCCCAACGCAATTCTTGTCGTGCCGCATGGCGAAGAAGCAGCGTTTCTCGCGCCGCTGCCGATCAATGAATTATGGGGCGTGGGTCCCAAAACAGCGAATGAACTGCGACAGATGGGCGTGTACACGATTGGCGATTTGGCGCGATGCGCGCCTAGTTTGCTCACGCGGAGATTCGGCAAGCACGGCGCGGATATTCTCGAACGCGCCAAAGGAATCGACACACGTCCAGTCGAAACCGAGCGCGAAACCAAGTCGATCAGCAAAGAAACGACGTTCACCCGCGACGTGCGAAGCGCTGATAAACTGCGGCAAACGCTGCGCGCATTGAGCGATGGCGTGGGCTGGCGGCTGCGTCAAGAAGGATTGCAAGGCAGCACGGTCAAGCTCAAACTGCGGTGGTCGGACTTCACGACGGTGAGCCGGCAGATGAGCTTTCCGCAAGGCGTGAGCAGTGACGATGACATTTATCACGCGGCGATTGAATTATTCGATCAATGCTGGCAGTCGAATCGCGCTGTGCGCTTGATCGGCGTGGGTGTCAGCAGTTTGAGCGAGTACAACCGTCAGCTTGATTTGTGGGGCGGCACACAGGATGACAAGCAGCGCAAACTGCAAGCCGCGCTCGATGAGTTGAAATCGCGCTTCGGGGAGAACGTGATCAAGCGGGGAAATGCAGGGGATACATGAATAGAAACGCTGATTGCTAGTTGATGAAATCCCTCTCAATAACCCCTTCTTTTGAGGCGGCGATGTACTCTCAGAAGCGCGTTTCTCCCCTCCCTACGCCAGTGGGTGAGGGAGCGACAGTAGAAATTATTTCGCAATTGTGGGGACAGGGCTTGCCCTGTCCGCGCCCGAAATATAGCAAAACCGGACAACGCTTGCGAAACACGTTTCGCCGTTGTCCCTACGCGACAATTCGATTTAGTGTCGCCCCCTCAACCCTACGCCAGTGGGGAGGGGTGAAACAAACGAACTAGCAATCAAGGTGAATAGAAATAAAGAGTCCCCTCACGCATCATCACAAACCATTTTCAAACCTTAAAGAAACCGTGCCACAAAATCGCAAAAACGGACATATGTGGACACATCTCCCCTCAATTTTTATATCCCACAATATAAACCGGTGACACATCTCCCCGTAAGCCGTTTCTGCCCTATGAAACATCTTCGCTAACCTTCTCGCTCAATCCCTCCATCAAGCCCCGAAAAACCGTCGAAAATGTGTCACACCCGCACACCAATATTTCCCCTCTAAGTCGATGCGAAACTTGTCTCACCGGAGTGAGGTTCTGAACCCATTGTGCTTCACTGGGTGCGTATGGGGCGGCTCACGAGCCGCCCCATACGCGGATTATTCTTCGGGGATTGGGACGGGAAGCCGTCCAGCGAGATCATCGCGCGATGCGCGCTTCATGGGGATACCGGATCGATAGGCGCTGGCGGCAATCGCGTGAGACGCGACAGGCGTAGACAAGAGGATGAACAAGCCCAGTCCAAACAGCTTGAGTGTGGCTTCGGGGATGAGTATCGCCGTGCCGACGAGCAGCCCGAAGATGCCGAGCGTCGTCACTTTGCCGGATGCGTGCAAACGAGTATATACATCGGGCATACGCATCATGCCGAGTACGCCCACTGCCGAGAAAAATACCCCGAACGCGATGAACAGCAGCGCGATAATCTCACCCAGCATCAGAACACTCTCCCTTCCGACAAGTAGCGGGCAATCGCTAACGTCCCAACAAACGAGAATGCCGCCAATGCCAGCGCTACGTCGATGACGAACGATGTCCCCTGTATGAGCGCCAGCAGCACGATGATCCCGATGAGGAGCGCCGTGAGCGCGTCAATCGCCTGTAAACGGTCTGCGGGAGTAGGACCTACAAACACGCGATACGCGCACGGAAGGATCAACAGGATCATGATGACAACCGCGATCTGAATCAGGGTTTGAGCCAACACGCTCATGCGTCCCTCCCCATAATACGCTTGAACAAACTCAAGCGATGCGACTGCTGACGATCCACGTTTTGGGCGCTGGCTTCTACATCTAAGCAGTGAACGTACATGATACGGTTACCTTCGACTTCAACGACGAGTTCGCCCGGTGTAAGCGTGATTACGTCTGAACTCAGCGCGGCGATTAAGGCGCTGTTAGTTTCATCTTGTGTGTCCACGGCGATGATGCCCGGATTCAACGGCAAGGCGGGCGATAGCACACGCCGGGTCACATCCAAGCCAGAAAGCAAAATGTCACGCGCGAGAATTGAAGCGTAGATGATCAGTGCAATAAACTGCCCCGGAAGCCGCTTCCATTGGATTTGAAAATCGCGCGGGCGCACCAGCACCCACAGGATCAAGCCGAACACGAACCCCAAGAGAAAACTTTCGAGCGTGGCGCGGTTGGTCACCACCATCCACGCAATGGCCAGCACAACAGCGGGAACGATCACATTTGCCATGTTATCCTCCCAACACCGCACTGATATATAAGGCAGGATTACTCATTTGCGCGACGGCGCGGGTCGCCAGATCGAGCAGCGGTGACGCGAAAATGCCAAGCGCGACACATACAGCAATCAAGAGCGCGGGCGCAAGCGGACTATCGCCATAAGGTTTTAGCTTCACACCTTCTTCAGGGTGCTGTTGGAAGATGTGCTGCCATGTGCGCGTCATGTAGAGCATGGTGATCACGCCTGCGCCGACCACCAATCCAAGCGTGAGCCATTGTTCCGCCCCGATGCCACCTTGCACAAGCGCCACTTTGCTGACAAATCCGTTCAGCGGCGGCACGCCCGCCAGCGCCAACCCACCCACGAAATACAACACACTGACGAAGCGCATTTTGCTGCCGACTCCACCAATTTCGGTGAGGCGCGATGTTTTCGCGGCGGTTCGGCTGGAAACCGCGCCTGTGATGAACAGCAGCGACGACTTGATGAACGCATGGTTGAAGGCATAGACAAGCGCGGCGGTCAGAGCGACAGGGTTTCCCCACCCGATCCCCACGAGAATGAAGCCGATTTGTCCGAACGTCGAATACGCCAGCATTCGCTTGGCATCGTAGGTGCGCCACGCGCTCAAACTGCCAAAAAAGATGCCGATCAATCCGAGAATGATCAGCAGATTGTGAATCAGCGGCGCTTCGTCGGTGAACATAAGTGTGGTCATGCGAATCAAGCCGTAGATGCCGACTTTGACTACTACCGATGAGAGAACACCATGCACAGGGGTCGGCGCGGCGGTGTGAAAGTCCGGCTGCCAGAAGTGAAACGGAAACACCGCGCTCTTGAGCAAAAACGCGCACATCAACATGACCGCGGCGGCTTGTGCCAGCACGGGGCGTTCGCCTTCCGCCAGCAAGCGCCCGATGTCCGCCATGTTGAGCGTACCGAATGACGCATACAGCGCGGCGATGCCCGTGAGCAAGAACAGCGTGCCCATCGCGCTGATGAGCAGATATTTGATTGCCGCTTCCATACCCAAACGATTGTCAGAAATCGCCACCAGCACGACGGACGAAATCACCATGAGTTCGATGAACACGAACATAGTGAAAATGTCGCCGGTGTACAGCGATCCGTTTAAGCCCGCGCCCATACACAAGAACAGCGGCATAAACGCAGGGGTAGAGACACTTTTATCTTTACAACCCAACACGTAAATGATCCCGCCGAGCATCACGGTTGTCGCCATCACAGCGAAAAGCGAAGTTAGCAAATCTGACGCGAAGGCGATGCCATACGGGGGTTGGTAGCCGCCGAGATAGTAGGTGAGAATATCACCGTTCAAGTTGATCGATAGGATTGTTAGGCTGGCAAGCCATGCCAACACACCGGAAATCAAGCCGATGCTGTGCTGCAACGTGCGATTGCGCGCGACCAGTAAACCAATCGCCGCGCCCCCCAACGGGATAAAAATCGGTGCGACAAGTAAAGGGCTGTGCATTGGCTAGCCCTTCAATCCGTCGATCTCGTCGCTGTCTACAGTGCGGAAGCGCCGCGACGATACCGAGATCATGCCAAGTAGAAGCGCATACGAACCAAAGCTGATGACAATCGCCGTGAGCAGAAGCGCCTGCACCAGCGGATCGCTTGGCTGTCCATCAGGGAGCGCACCATTGGCATAGGGTGCGATCACGCCGTTGTAAGCGCCCACCGCCAAAAATAGCAGATTGATCGCCGTGAACAGGATATAGAAGCCCATCGCCGCTTTCACAAGGTCACGGCGAAGGACTTGAAAAACGCCCATCGCGAACATGATTCCAGTCGCAAGCGCAAAGAGGGTATTCATAGGGTTTCACTCTCCCGTGGATGAGAAATCGCTTCCATGATCATGCTCACCCCGCCAAACACGGCGAGACAAATGCCCAACTCGAATATCGTCGTGGAAGCGATTTTGATGTCGGCAATCGAGATGGCATCAAGACGAGAAAAAGACAAAAATTCGCTGCCGAAGATCAGCGGCAGGGCGGCGTTGCCATAGGCGATCACCAAGCCTAAGCCGACAAATCGCGCTGGGTGTACCCAAGGAAGCCGCTGTTTTGTCTCTTGAAAGCCGAACACGACATACCAGAGCGCGACGGCTAATCCGCAGATCACGCCCGCTGTGAAACCATCACCCGGCGCGACACCCCCGTACAAAATGTGCGCGACAGCGATCACGAACGCGAATGGCAGTGCCAAAAAGGCGGCGAGTTTAGTGATGGGGTCAACAAAGCGAGACAGATAAAGAATAGGAAGCTCTTCGACAGATTCATCGTGTCCGCTTTCGACAGCGTCAACGGTAAATTCTTCGGTGTTGCGCTTGCGCCAACGAGCGATGATGCGGGTGGTTGTTCCCGGTTCGGGGCGGGTGAGCAGAGTCAGCACCCCAAGCCCTGCCATACTGAACACCGTGATCTCGATGAGCGTATCTGTGCCGCGAAAATCGGTGACGATAGCGGCAACTACGTCGGTAACGCCGAGTTCTTCGTAGGCGTTTTCCAAGTGCCATTCGGCAATCGTCGGTGTGGGTCGGCTGTTGACCGCTGCCAGCGCGAAGATCGTCATCGCTGCACCGACAACCGTAGACAGCACCACATCGCGGATCAAGCCGGGGCGCGGCTGCGTCCACAGTTTTTCCATCACGCGGGCACGTTCTTCGGTATTGATACGTACCAGCATCAAGATGATCAGCACCGTCGCCAGGGTTTCGACAAGGAATTGGACGAGCGCCACATCCGGCGCGGGTTCAAGTAAGAAAATTCCGCCGATGGCGTAGCCCGCGACACCCAGACATAACACCGCGACCAAATGCTTGTTGGTGAGCAAACTCGCGCCCGTCGCAATCAACGAGAGAATGAGCAGAGCGGCTTTTAGCACGTCGGACGCATTATGAAATTCAATTGGCGGGAAGGCAATCGAACGTGAACTGGCAATCGCAATCCCAAGCAGAACCACCACGACAGCGAGAATGACCCCAAGATACAAACGGATTTTCCCGTGCTGGAGCTTGAGCAGGTTATCACCAATCGCGCCAACCGCGCGCACAATGCTGTGATACACCTGTGTGCCTGTGAGAATAGTGGGGAGACTCCATGCCAGCCACATGCGCCGCGTGAGGAAAATCACCATGCCGATGCCAAGCGCGGTCATGCTCAAGACGAAGGGTAGTCCAATCCCGTAGGGTGGGAACAGGTACAAACTGATGTCCTCACCAAGCGCGGGTTCGATCAGCGGTTCGATCAATGGGCTGATGCCAATGCCCGCCACCAGCGAGAGGATCGCCAGCGCGGCGGGTCCCGCGACCATCCAACGGGGAAGCGCGTGGACTTCTTCGTGGCTGTGTTCAACGCCTTCCGGGTTCACATGCGTGCGCGACTGCGGCGGCGCGACAAACAAATCCCAGAACAGGCGGAATGCAATTCCCACGGTGAGCGCGGCGCTGGCAACGATAACCACTAACGGTATCGGGTTGTCGATGAACGATTCGAGCAGAAGTTCTTTGCTAACAAATCCTAACAGCGGCGGCACACCCGCCATCGACAGCACCGCGATCCCCGTGACAGCGGCAAAACCGGGTAGTTTATGACGCAGCCGACCCAATACAGTGGTGTCGCGCGTGCCTGTTGCGTGATCAATCGCGCCAGCGACCAAGAACAGCGCGCACTTATACAGCCCATGCGCGAAAATGCCGACATAAGCCGCTTCTAAGCCGTGATGCCCCGGCAGCCCGATCAATGCGACGAACGCGCCTAACTGGCTGATGGTCGAATACGCGAGAATGGCTTTGAGATCGCGCTTTCGCATCGCCAGTGCCGCGCCCAAAAACAGCGTGATCAAGCCAACAGTGGTGAGAAGGTTTGTCCACAGGGGAGTATCGCCAAGCACGGGATGAAACCGCGCCAGCAGATAAATCCCTGCTTTGACCATCGTCGCAGAATGGAGAAAAGCACTCGCTGGCGTAGGCGCGGACATTGCGCCGGGAAGCCAGAAATGGACAGGAAATTGTGCGCTTTTGCTAAACGCGCCGATGGCGACGAGGATCAGTATCCCATTGTAGAAGGGATGCGCGCGTAGTAGATCGCCATTCGAGAGAATATCCGCCATTTCGAGCGATCCGGTGACGCTGCCCATGACGAGCAGTCCGACGAGCAGCGCCAACCCACCGCCCGCCGTGATGATGAGCGCCTGTGATGCGCCGCGCCGCGCCGCACTGTCCGATCCCTTGAAGCTAATGAGCAGAAATGATGTGATACTCGTGAGTTCCCACGCGATGAACAGTGTGAGGACGTTTCCCGCCAGTATCAGCCCAAGCATACTCCCGCTAAACGCCAGCAGTAGGGCGAAAAAGCGTCCCGCCTCGGCATCCTCATCGAAGTAGTAGCCCGCGTAGATCATCACCGCCGCGCCGATGCCCGTAATTAGCAGCACAAACAGCAGTGCCAATCCATCGAGATAGAGCGAAAAATTCAGCCCGATTTCAGGTACCCATGGGACAACATAAGTCAGTGATCCCGCTGCTGTGATTCCAGAAAGCTGAAGCAGCGCAATCACAAATAAGACACTCATCGACCCACCCGCAACCCATCCCGATGTTGATACACGCAGCCGCAAACCATACAGCGTGAATCCGACAAGGAAGGGAGCAAGGACAACTACGATAAATGGCACAATGATTGTCATTCATCCTCCTTAGAAGGTGGAAATTGGCAATCGAAAATGTGGTAACACAACGTACAGAAATAAAAGACTGTGCCGTCGTCAAAACGAGTGCTTAAGATTCGCCTCGTCCAGCAAATTTAGGAATCAAAGAATTATTGGCGGCGTTCGGGCAGACGATTGTCGTCTACAAGTTCCCAGCCGAGATGGAGTTGGGCGGCAAGCGTGCGGTAACAATATACCTGCATGGTTCGAGTGTCATGCCAATATGACAAAAGTTACTTGGATAGGTACTATAGAAAATTACTAACCCCCTGTCAATGAAAATCGGCTTGAGGATTCCATGAGACTTTTTGTGCATGTTCAACAAAAAAGCGCGGCGACTAACGTTTAATCGCCGCGCTTTTTTGTTGCGCTTTGTCTATTTTTCTTGTTTAGTAGGTCGGCACATACATTTGATTGCGGATATACGCGCTCAAGTTTGCCGGACGTGCGATTCCTGTTAAACCGTGACGGAAAGCCGTTTCCGCAACCGATACGGCGATTGCCAACGACACTTCCCGAATCTTCGACAGCGGCGGATATAAGCATCCGGTCTTGAGGTCGAATTCCGTCACCTGTTCAGCAAGTGTGCGTGCCGCAACCGAAAACATTTCATCAGTGACAAGCCGCGCTTCGCTGGCGACTACACCCAAGCCCACACCGGGAAAGATATACGAGTTATTCGCCTGACCGGGCACAAACGTTTGACCGTTATAATTGACAGGATCGAACGGGCTGCCGCTGGCATAAAGCGCCCTTCCCTCCGACCACGTGTAAGCCTGTTCAGCGGTGCATTCCGCCTTCGATGTGGGATTAGAAAGCGCGAACACAATCGGACGCTCGTTGATTTTCGCCATCGCTTCAACAATCGGCTGGGTGAATGTCTGCGGCATCCCCGACACGCCGATCAACGCCGTTGGCTTGACCAAATTGACCACTTCTGCCAAATCTGATGCGAAGGGGTAGTCATGGGCATAGGGAACTTTATGCGGCGCGAGATCCGTCCGTGATTTGATGACCAAGCCTTTGCTATCGACAAACCAGCAGCGCAGGCGCGCTTCATCTTCGGGCAGACCTTCCGCGACCATTGCAGAAACGATCAAATCCGCGATGCCGATGCCGGCTTCCCCTGCCCCCAAGAATAGAATCTTATGTTCCTTGAGTGGTTTCCCCGTCACACGCACAGACGAATACAATCCCGCCAGCGTCACGCTTGCCGTACCTTGAATATCATCGTTGAACGTGCAAATTTCATTACGATACCGCGCCAACAACCGGAATGCATTTTGGTTGCCGAAATCTTCAAACTGCACCAGCACACGCGGATACCGTTCGCGCACCGCTTCGATAAATTCCTCGATGAGCGCGTCATATTCCATGCCGCGCACGCGCTCATGGGGCATACCGATATACAGTGGGTCTTTAAGCAGTTCGGGATTATTGGTCCCTACGTCGATAGTGACAGGCAGACATTGAGTAGGGTGGATACCCGCACACGCAGTATACAACGACAGCTTGCCTACAGGAATTCCCATGCCATCCGCGCCAAGATCGCCCAAACCGAGAATGCGTTCGCCATCGGTGACGACGATTACGCGCACATCGTCTTCATGCCAGTTGGCGACGAGGTCCCGCACGCGCCCGCGATCTTCGATACTGACATACAATCCCTGCGGGCGGCGGAAGATGTGACCATATTCTTGACAGGCTTGCCCCACTGTGGGCGTATAGATGATCGGCATCAGTTCTTGAATGTTGTTGTGGACAATGTGATAGAACAGGGTTTGGTTTCGTTCCTGCAAGCTAATGAGGTAGATGTATTTTTCGAGTGGGCTTGTTTTACGGCGGATGTTTTCCAATACGCGCGTGCTTTGCTGTTCGATGGTGAACACACGCGGCGGGAGTAATCCGCGCAGTCCGTACTCGTCACGTTCTTGCTCTGTAAAAGCTGTGCCTTTGTTCGTCGCGGGGTCGCGCAGCAGTTCAATTCCCCGGTGGGCATGTGCAGGCGGATGTGTTTGAAGAACCATTCATGCTTTCCTCTCGGTCAAATGCGGCTTGGCGCAGCGCCAACACGCATCAATGGATTTATCTGGTGTGGTGGCGATAATCGCCTTGATTCAGGGTAACACCGCGCTTCGCAGTGTTTCAGTGGCGGGTGTCATTAAACGTGTGTGACAAGCGGCGTAATGGAGACGAGAATCTTGCGTCTAATTCCTGAGTCGCGTTTTATTGTATTCGACACCATTTCGCTCAGGAGTATCCCCATGCAGTCGTTACATACCATGCAGCTTCACGGTATTCACCATGTTACCGCTGTAACAAGCGCCCCAAAATCCAACCTCAACTTCTACACACAGATTCTCGGTCTGCGGCTGGTCAAAAAGACTGTCAATCAGGATGATTGGAGCGCGTATCATCTTTTCTATGCCGACAAACTCGGCTCTCCCGGCACAGACATGACTTTCTTCGATTGGGGACACATTGGACCTAACGTGCGCGGGACGGACAGCATCGCCAGCACCATGTTTCGCGTTAACGGTCAAGCCGCGCTCGATTACTGGATCACCCGGTTTGATGCACACAACGTCAAACATCACGGAATCGAGATGTTCGCGCGCCGCGCTCGCATCCGCTTTGAAGACCCGGAAGGCCAGCGGTTGATGCTAGTCGATGATGGCGGCGAAGCGTTTGAAGGCGAAGTGTGGGATGGCGCGGGGATTCCCGTCGAACACGCCGTTCGTGGATTCTTCGGCGTGGTGCTGACAGTTCCCAGTATTGAGAATGTTGATCCGGTGCTGGTGCAGTTGATGGGCTTTAGCACGGGCAACACATTTGGCAGCGTCGAAAACCCTGCCGACAGTGTGACCATCTACAGCATGGATGGCGGCGGCGCGGGCAAAGAAATCCATGTGGTTGAACAAAAGGGTAAACCTGCGCGCTTGGGCGCGGGCGGGGTGCATCATGTTGCCTTCCGCTTACGCAACAGCGACGAACAGGCGGCATGGCTCGAACTCTTGGGGCGGGTGCGCGTTCCAAATTCCGGCGTGGTGGATCGTTTCTACTTCAAATCACTATATTTCCGCATCAGCAACGGGATTTTGTTTGAACTGGCGACAGATGATCCCGGCTTCACCGCCGATGAGCCGTTGGAGTCGTTGGGCGAGACATTGGCGCTTCCACCATTCTTAGAACCCAACCGCGCGCAAATCGAAGCAGGATTGAATCCCCTATAATCAAGGCTGGCAAATTGGTGGAATCAAGATTACTGCGTATACCGGATATTATACGCAGTAACAAAACTACCCCAAATTGGAAAACAAAAAAAGGTATCAGCATATGCCGATACCTTTTTTGATTCGTGACTCGTATGAACTACGGCTGCCAGCGAAATTCGGTGACGACTTCAGGAAGCGGCGCGGCGATTATTTCGCCGCTGGTCACGTCATACAGGCTGACTTCCCCAGACATGCTCCCCATATCCGTCCACAGCGTATTCACATACACGGGAAGCACCGCGCCATCCGGCGATAGTCGCCCGATATTCGTGCCGCCAATTTGACCCTGAGGCAGTTCGAGAAGGCGCACATCGCTGACGAGTTCACGCGCCATCACGTCATAATCGAAGCTGAATACTGTCGGGATATTCGCGTCATCTCCCATGGCATAGCCATATACCCGAACAATGCCCGGATGAATTTCGACTGCTTCACTTGCGAATAAGGTCTTGTCGGTGAATTCAGCAAATTCGACCAGCAGTTCCGCGTTATTGATCGCTTCGCGACTGTCTGCGAAACGCAGCGCAAAATCGCCCGACATGCCGTTATTGCCGAATACCAACACACGATCTCCGTACAACGGCAGGATGCTGGTGTGCTGCATTCCTTCGAGTGTCAGCAGTTCGCCTGTGGCTAAATCGACAACACCTGATGTCTGCCATTCCCACATGCTAACGCGAACGATCAACTGCTGCGCCAGACTCATCCCCATGTTTGTATCTACGCCAACAACGAACTGAACGGGTTCATACAGACGGTAATCCGCCATGTTGCTGCCATCGGATGCCAGCGGCACATCGGCGATGAGTTCGCGAATTTCGCGCGTCCCTAAGTTGAGCAGCCAAATACCGTTATTCGGATATGCGACATACTGCCCGTCTTGACTGAACACAGGGGCGCCGTAAAACTGGGTATCCGTGATAGGCGCGAGTGCTTGCGCGCCTTCAGTGTGAGTCGATTGCAGCCACAACTGCCCAACACTGATGTACGCGACTGCCAAACCGTCATATGCCGCACTGAACGTTATCACGTCTGATTGCGATTGGGTGATTTGGCGTGGTTCGCTCTCCCCATCGAGCAGCAGTTGATAAATCTGCTGCACCCCCGCGTTATCTGGCGCGATGTAGTAGGCGGTGCGATTTACCTGACCCATATCCTGTGCGAACGCGGCGCTAACAATGAATGCGATCACCATCAGCGCCGTGATAATGATGTAACTACGAGTTTTGCGAAGCATGTTTGTCCTCCGGGCTGCTTAGTAATTCACAGCCCAATGTGTGTCATCCTTGTGTACAGGCATGACGACATGCCTTCTGAATTTGTTCCCGCAGCAACAATAGAATTTGCAAAGAGGCAAAAAGGACGGTGCATGACCGTCCCTGTTAACTTCTATGGAATTGCTGGCAGGTGGGTTTTAGACTTCCCACACCGGAACGCCGCTTAAAATGCGTTTAAGCTGTCCCGGAAAACGCTGCATGTCTAACGGCTTACCCAAAAAGCCGGTGAAGCCCGCATATCGCACCTTGTCAATCTCGCTGGTATGCACCGAATAGGCGATCACGGCGACATCGGCGATGTGCGGCATCAGTTTCAACTCTTTGAAAAACCCGAACCCATCGCCATTGGGGAATTCAAGGTCGAGAAAAATAACATCTACCCGCCCGATTTCTTCAATGATTTGCTTGGCTTCGCGCAGCGATTGAACGGTTGTACTCGTCACGCCCTCTTTTTGCAGCAGTAGATTGAGTACTTCAATGTTGTTGGGGTTGTCGTCGATGATCAGCGCATGATGAATTCCCATTACGTCTTCCTTTTATAACGTTATATCGTGCCACCCAAGCCATCTCATCACGGATGTTCACGCAGAATACCACACATTTTCCCCCTTCAGTACGGACGCGATCTGTTGGGGAAACAAGCGAATGTCCAACGGCTTGGCGATGAATCCACTGAATCCCTTTTCACGGGCTTTAGGGATTTCGATGTTCGGGTCTGCCGCAGAAATCGCGACAATCGGGATCGTCGCAAACTGTGGATAGCGCCGAATCGCATCAAACACATCGTAGCCGCTGGTTTGATTTGGGAACATTAAATCCAGCAGTATTAGGTCCGGGTGATAGCGCTGTAATTTCATCGCCATCGTTTCAGGAATGCCCCATTTGTCGAATTCCATCTTCGCGCCTACCGACTCTAGAATAAATTGGACGATAGTGCGGTTCTTGGGGTCATCTTCGACATAGAAAATCTTGATGTCTTGTAGTGCCATTTCAGCCATGAGAATGCCTCTATGCCTTTAGGCGATATGCCACACGGAGTCACCGCGCATCACGCGGCGCATCAACTCTGGGAACGTTTGCGCGCTTAATGGCTTTGCGATTGCGCCATGAAATCCACTGGTACGCAGCCGTTCAACTTCTTCGTTCATTACACTCGCCGTCAGCGCAATTACTCTCGCGTGGGCAAAACGTGTATCCTGCTTAAGCATGTTCAGCATCGCAAACCCGTCAAAGGGTTCGACTTGAATATCAAGCATGATCACATCGGGAACGCAGGTCAACGCCGCCATACGCTCTAAAAAGTCGGCACTGTCTCGGAAGATGTGTAGTTTCTTGATCCCCATCAACCCGCCTAACATCAACTGCATTACTTCACAGCTTAAGGGATCATCCTCAACATACAGAAAACAACGTTCCGTCATGATCATGATGCGGTCTCAACGTCCGAAACAAGCAGCAGCAGTTCTGGCTGCCGCACAGGGATAGCAAAATGGAATGCCGCGCCCCGCCCCAATTCGCTTTCAACCCACAATCGACCATAATTCGCTTCAATCAGCCGCTTGGAAATTGGCAGACCCAACCCCGTTCCACCCGCGTGACGAATGCCCGTTTCCGTCTGTTTGAACGGCTCAAAAATCACATCATGGTCTTGTGGCGCGATACCGGGACCCGTATCAATGACAGAGAAGCACAGATCATCTCCCTGCCGCCGCACACACAAGCGCACGCTGCCCTGCTCCGTGAACTTGCAAGCATTGGAAAGCAAATTAAGCAAAATTTGTCGCAATCGCCGCCGATCCGTCACGATAGCGGGGAGATTTTCTTCAATTTCGGTGATGAAACTCACGGGTTTGCCTTGCAAATACGACTGCACGGCGCTTTCGGCGGCATCCAAAATTTCGTATACGTCCACGTTGTCCTCAATGAACAAGCGCATCATGCCAGATTCGATTTTGGTGATGTCCAGCACGTCATTGATGAGCGCCAACAGGTGTCGCCCGCTGTCCAGCGATTTGTTGAGCGCGTCGGTCTGTCGTTCGTTGATCTCACCCAGCATCCCCAACGACACAAATTCAGTGAAGTTCAAGATTGCATTCAGCGGTGTGCGAAGTTCGTGGCTCATGCTGGCGAGAAACTGCGATTTCACCAAGTCGGCTTGTTTTGCCGCTTCCCATGCACTCGCCAATTCGATGTTCTTGGTCGCAAGGTCGTGTGTGCGTTCGGTCACGCGGGCTTCAAGCTGATGGTTCAACTGCTGCAAGTTTTCTTCAGATTGGCACAAACGCTCGTTGGCTTGAGTCAGCGCCGTTTGGCGAATTTGCTCCATCGCCGTTTGATGGCGAATATACGTGACGATCAACATGCTGCCGAAGATCAAGAAGTACCATATGTCGATATAACGTTGATTATCCAGCGGATACATCAACACGCCTGTGACTACAAGGATCACGACACTGACAACCGCCACCCACCGTACCGAGAAGAAAATTGCGGTGAGCAGAATGGGCACAACGGCATACGGCAAAAACGTATGTGCCGCCCCTATGAATGGAACGAGTGTGAACAACACCAGCGACACGCCGATAAACATCGCCGCGACCCGTGATGTGTGCCCGCTGCGATGGTACATATAAAACGCGAACGTGATCGCCACGCCAAACACTCCCGCGTAAACTTCGGGATCGTCCCACGGGTTGCCCGCGACGATGAACACGCGCCCTAAAATCAGGCATCCTGCCAAAATCGTCACCAGCAAAATGCTGTTCAGCAGGCGCGCGCGTTTGATGTGTTCAGGATCATTGATGCGCGCTGGCGGTTGAACCAGCTTATCAACCGTCAAGCGCAGGGCGGCGATCAATCGCTCGTAAGTGTTAGGTGAAGCCATTGAAATCGTATCTGATGATGTGAGCATTTAGTGTGTCTCTGTCGTTGATGGTGTTGTCGAAGTCGGTAAAGGCATAGCTTGCACAAGGGGCAGCGTGAAATAAAACGCCGCGCCGCTCGTACCGGTGTCGTCAGGTTCGCTCTCCAGCCACATGCGTCCGTGATGCGCGTTGACCAGCCACAGCGAAATCGGCAGACCCAAGCCCGTTCCGCCCGCGCTGTTCTGCATCCCATTGGTCGCCTGTTTGAACGGTTCGAAGATTAGTGCTTGATCTTCTTTCGCAACTCCCGGTCCAGTGTCGATCACTGCAAACATGACATGATCGCCCCGGTCTTTGACGCTTAACGTCACGCTGCCCTTTTGCGTGAATTTGCACGCATTGGAAAGCAGATTGAGCAGCACTTGACGCACACGCCGCCGATCCGCTTGGATATAGGGCAAGTCTTCGTCTATATCCATGATGAATTGAACCGGCTTGTCATTGAGAAACGTGAGCGCGCTTGCCGATACCGACGCGATGAGTTCATTAAGGTTCACATTGTCCTCAATGACGAGCTTCATCATCCCTGCTTCAATTTTGGAAATATCAAGCACGTCGTTGATGAGTGCCAGCAAATGCCGCCCACTTTCAAGTGATTTTTCGAGCGCGTCTTTTTGGCGCTCGTTGACCTCACCCAGCATCCCCAACGCGACAAACTCGTTGAAGTTCAAGATGGCATTCAGCGGTGTGCGAAGTTCATGGCTCATGCTGGCGAGAAAACGCGACTTGACTTGATCAGCGTTTTCAGCGCGAAGGCGGGCAGCTTCCGCTTCTTGAGTCGCCGCGCTCAATTCACGGGTGCGCGCTTCAATGCGCTGCTCTAAAATGAGTTCACTTTCGCGCAGTTTTTGATTGGCAAGGCGAAGCGCATCCCGCTTTTCGCGTTCGATTCCCACGCGATGGTTTACATAGATGAACAGCAGCGATCCGTTGACGAGGACAGTCAAGAAAATGTCCAGATTTTCCATCGCTATTTCGAGCGGGAAAAGCGTCCCGATGACCACCTGTAAAATCAAGCTGGTGACGAATAAGGCGAACGCGGTGCGATAGTGCAGCAGCGCGGCGGCAAACAGATAGAGCGCGATGGTAAAGAACAGCCACACAATATTGCGTGAAAAAATAGGCGCTCCATGTATCAGCACGAAATTGAGCGCGATAAATAACTGCGCGCTAAGTCGATACTTTCCGCTTCGCAGCAGCGCATACAGGCATAATGTAAGCCCGCTTGCCACCCACACCATCGACGCAGTTCCAGCGACTCTGCCCGTCCGAAAGATAATCACGAATGAAACAATCAGCGACAGCAGCGAGATTCCGAGCATCAACGCTGCGAGAAGCTGTGCTTGGCGGCGCGTTTCGATCTCGGTGAGGCTGGCGTGCGGCTGTGTGAGGCTTACCCATACACGCGCAAGCCAATTTAGTGGGCGCGTTTTGGCAAAAACATCCATATTGCGGGCTGCCATCCAGTGAACTCCTGTAACCATTCGGTATGTGACCTAACACACCATGATCACTATACAAGTCGGATTAAAACTGGCAGGGCTGTCGAAATGGAGAGTATTTCTTAAGGGTTAACCTGTCCAGTTAGACAGGTAAAGTCAAATGGGGGGGGCGACACTGGCAGCCTAAACGAGATCATTTTTTACTGCCAGCACGATAGCTTCCGAGCGGGTTTCCACATCCATTTTCTGAAGAATATTGGCGATATGATATTTAACCGTTGATTGGCTGATCACCAACCGCGCCGCGATTTCGCCGTTGTTCAAGCCTTCTGCCATACAGCGCAAAATTTCCATCTCGCGGGGTGTCAGACGAAAATTCTGTATTGATGGCGGCGTAAGCGGAGTCGTGTTGAGCAAAGATTGTACAATCTGCGACGACAGCACCGAATTTCCATGAAACACGGTGCGTATGGTATTCACCAAGTCCGTCGCCAGCGAATACTTCAAGATGTAGCCAACCGCGCCGTTGGTCAGCATGAGATGAACGCTTTCTTCATCTTGAAAACTGGAGAGCACCAGCAGGCGGATATTCGGATGATCACTGTGAATCTTGCGAGTCGCTTCAATACCATCCATGACAGGCATCACAACGTCCATCAGGACAACATCCGGCTGAAGTTGAGCGCACAATATGATAGCTTCCTGCCCGTTACCAGCATGAGCGACCAGCTCAATATCATGGGCATTTTGCAGCGCGATCTGTACTGCCTTATGCACATGAGGATGGTCATCGACGAGCAGCACACGTATCTTGGGATCGAGCGACATGTTGCGACTGTTTCTGAACGAATAGGATTTAATCCAACAACATCATCATATCTATTCTAACCCACAATGAATATGTCATACGTGCAAATTCTAATTTTTGGATTCTTTTTCCCAAATGCACCCATTTGTTCAATCTTATGCGAATGGGAGAACATACGGCGAAGTTTGGTATCATGGAGCGATGAAACGATTCGATGCACAAAGGACAGCGTAGATATGGTGGATATACAAGCCCTAATCTTCGACTTGGATGGCGTGATCACCGATACAGCGGAATATCACTTTCAAGCGTGGAAAAAGATGGCGGACGAAGAAGGCTATCCGTTCAGCCGCGAAGACAATGAAGCGCTCCGGGGAGTGTCTCGGCGCGAAAGTCTCAATCGCTTGCTTAAAGGGCGCTTGATTCCTGAAGAAAAAGCACTCGAACTGATGGATCGCAAACAACGATACTATGTTGAACTGCTCGAATCGATCACGCCAAATGACCTGCTGCCCGGTGTGATCAATTTTCTTGATGAAGCAAAAGCAGCGGGTTTGAAGGTTGGTTTGGGCAGCGCCAGCCGTAATGCGCGCACCGTCCTGACCAAACTCGGCGTACTTGAACGCTTTGACGCGCTCGGCGATGGCTACAGCGTCGTCAATACCAAGCCCGCACCCGATCTTTTCTTATGGACAGCGGGGCGGCTTAATGTCTATCCGCCAAACACGATTGTGTTTGAAGACGCAGAAGCGGGAATCGAAGCGGCATTACGCGGTGGCTTTTGGACGGTAGGGATCGCCGGGCATACCGCTGGAGGTCAAGAACGGGTAAAAGCCGCACATATCACCCTGCCCGATCTCGACGGCGCGCGTGTGCGCGATGTGCTGGAACGCATCAACGCGGCAGCGGTCTAAGGGATAAAGACGGCGCAGTTCTCATTGACTGCGCCACTTACACAGGCGCATCCCCAACCGAACTACGGGTAATTAAATGCGGGGCAATGAGAAGCTGGCGCTGTTCGGGTTTTACCGGTTGTTTGCCAATGACGTTAGTCAGCCGCCACAAAACTTCTGATGCGATCTTCTCTAACGGCTGTTCAAGCGTGGTGAGCGCAGGGTGCAAATACTGGCTTAATGGCAGATTATCATATCCCACCAGCGACAAATCGCGCCCAATCACGATTCCCCGCCGTTCCGCTTCATTGATGACACCAATGGCAATTAGATCACTGACTGTCGAAATCGCGGTTGGGCGCTCTTTGGGGGGTAAATCCCACCAATATGCAAGCGCATCGCGTCCAGTCTGTTCGCTGTTTTCGCCACGCCAAATAAAATTCGCAGGAGTAGAAAGCCCTGCCTCACGCATCGCTTGGAAATATCCGTTAGCACGATACCCACCCGAAAGCGATTCTTCATCCCATGCGATCATCGCAATACGGCGGTGTCCATGTTGAATCAGCAAATTCACACCCGCAGCCACGCCTGCTGTGCCGTCGGTATCCACCCACATAAAATCCCACTCTGGGTTGGCGCGTCCAAACGAAACGAACGGAAAATCTTGTTCCATTAAATATCTCACCCGCGCATCGTTTGTTGTGGTGCTGGCGATAACGAACCCGTCCACCCTGCCGGTGCGAATTAGTTCGTCATATGCGGCAATCGGGTCGCCGCAGCGATACGTAAAGGTGAGCAGATGAAAACCCGCAGATTCGGCAGCTTGAGCGAGAAAATAGGTGAAGTGTTCCAGCACCACATTTAAATCACCATAGCGCGGCGCTTCGTGCCACGCATACCCAATCAAACGGCTCTGGCTCGAACGCAAATTGCGCGCGGTCACATTTGGGCGATACCCGATCTTTTCGACGGCACGCCATACTTCCTGCTGCGTTTCCTCACTAATTGCGGCAGATTTGTTGTTCAGCACATACGAGACTGTAGCGATGGAAACGCCCGCTTCTTTTGCAACATCTTTGATGGTGGGCATAGGCACAGCGATTAGTTAACAAGCGATGAGAACGCTCTCATTGTACACGCACTTGGCAGCTTTCGATCAATGCGTTCCGTAGAAAATCTCGTCGCTAATTTCAGACGGTTTGTCTGAAGCTTGATCAAAACCCGCCTTACGAATGCGATCCTGTACGGCGGTGTTGGCGATTATCGCCATCGCGCTGAATGTCAGCAGTCCCCACATGGCGAACAAAATCGAACTCACCGACCACAACAGGATCAACCCGATCCAAATGCCCAAGGTAAACAGTGGGTTGATCAGCACCATCACCAAAGCGTTTCGCAGCGCCCCTCTGACACTTGGCGATTCCATCGCATAGTAGAGAGGATATAGATAAAACTGGATACTGAACCACACCACCGTCACACCGACCCATAACACGCGCAGTGCCCACGTCTGGATCGACTGTCCCTCAAGGGTTAATAAATTAGCGGCATTGATGCCAAAAATCGCCGCATTCACTATCGCCATGAGGACACCACGCCCAAGATGCTCTTTTACTCCGCTGATGAAGTCATCCCCGTTGGCATTGGGCTGGCGTATGGCGTAATAGCTCAATTTGCACAGCCCTGCCCACGCCGCGGGCATGGTGATCACTGGCACGGACAGCAGCACAAAGGCAAGATTCGCCCACACATATATGTAACCATATCCGCCCAAGTGACGCAGTCCGCGCCAGTATGCCCTCAAGCCGTTAATCATTGCTTCCGCTTGTTAATGCCCTTATCGTGCCTAAATTCCTCATCAGGCTGCCGAGACATAAAAATAAGGTTCTATCCCTTCAATCCCGAATAGCTCACCCCTTCCACAAAATAACGCTGGAAGATGAAGAAGATTATCGCCATTGGGATGGTCGTTATCACCGACCCCGCCAGCACAAGGTCATACTGTACATCCTGTCCCGACCCGCGTAAGACGGTTAACCCTAGAGGTAAGTTATACAACGATTGATCCGTCCCCACGATGATCAGCGCGTCCATGAAATTATTCCACTGCCCCTGAAAACTGAAGATCGCCAGCGCGACCAGCGCGGGGGTTGCCATAGGCAGCACGATTCTGAAGAACGTGGTGAAGCGGTTCGCGCCGTCCACCGATGCCGCTTCTTCAATTTCGCCGGGGATGCTTTCGAAGAACTGCTTCATCAGCAAAATACCAAATGCATCCGCTCCCAGAACCAAAAAGTAACCGAGATAGCTGTTGATTAATCCCATTTGACGCAGCATCAAAAAGCGCGGGATCAGCAGCACTACGCCGGGGATCATTAGCGTGCCAAGCACAATAAAGAACAGCAGCCGGTTGCCGGGGAATTTCAAACGCGCCAGTGCATAACCCGCCATCGAATCAAAAATCAAGCGCAGCACTGTCACCACGACGGAATAGATAACCGTGTTCAATGCCCAACGCGGCAGCGATGCCCCTTGCCCTAAGATACGGTCATAACCGCTGGTCGTTGGGTTAAATGTTAACCCGTTGACCTGCTGTGCTGCGGTCAAGCGCGTCCCATCCTCGTTTTGACATTGAACCCCCGGTGGGACAGGGATAAATGCGGCTGGAAACGATTGTATCGCCGGGTCGCATTTGAACGAATTCGCCACGGTCAGCACAAATGGTGTAATTTCTAAAAACGCGACGAATATCAGTATCGCATAGCCGATGAATGGCAGCAAACGGCGAAAGAGTGTGTTGGGATTGCTGCCCACAGGCGCTTCAAGCACGACGGGCTGTGGTGTTGCGGTTGTCGCCATGTTCCTCCCTTTCTGCCTATGAATCCGCTGGACGATCACCGATGAAGCGCCGTTGTAAAATCGTCGCCACAAAAATGATGATGAACAGCGTCACGGCTGTCGCCGCCGCGCGCCCCATTTGTGGATCGCCCAAATTGAATGCCGTATCGTAGACCAAATATGCTACGCTCATCGTCGTTTGGCGGGTTTGTTCGTCGCGTAAAATGTATATCTGGTCAAATACCTGAAAACAGCCGATCAAGCCAAGCGTCACGACAAAATACGTCGTCGGGCGCAGCAGCGGCAGCGTGATACGTCGAAATGCCTGCCATTGTGTCGCGCCATCTACCGCCGCCGCCTCATATACCTGCGGCGGAATATTTTGCAGCGCAGCCAAATACACAACCATCATCGTGCCGATAGTCGTCCAAATTGCCAGCAGCATGATTGTGAACATCGCCACTGAAGGTCCACTTAACCAATCCCACAGCGAAATCCGCGCGATCTCCGTTTCCGCCAACACCGTAAACGTATTCTCTTGAATGCCCACCACTCCCAAAATGTTATGGATCACACCGTTGTTGTCGGTGAGCCACGACACCTGCTGATAGTTGGGAAAGAGCGCGCGCAGCGCCCCGTTAACAGGTCCGGTATTCGAGAAAAGAAACAAAAAGATCATCGACACAACAATCGACGACGTGATCGACGGGAAATAAAATGCCGTGCGGAAAAAACCTCGTCCGCGCAGCCATTTTTGATTCACGATGGTTGCCAGCACCAGCGCGATCACCGTTTGCGCGGGGATTACTCCGATGGCGTAGTAAAGGGTGTTTTTGAAGGCATTATAAAAGTCATCGACGCGGCGACCACTCACGAGCAGCCGCTCGTAATTTTCCAAGCCGACCAGTTCATAAGCATCCGGGTTCGTCAGCGGAGTACGCCCATTCCAGTCTGTCAGACTAAAATAACCCGCGACGAACAATGGAACAATGAGAAAGACGACGAGGATGACCAGCGCCGGTGCGACGAAAACGATACCGGAAATCGCCTGTTGAACTTTTTCGTTCGAGGAAAAGGGTGCTTTAGGTAACTGCTGCACTTTCGGCGCAGCTGCGGCATTCGTTGCCATCTTTATCCTCTTTATCTATATAGAAAGTGAGGGTGAACATGATGCCCACCCTCACGCAGCATTGTACTGCTGCACAACAACACTACATATTTTCTTCAGTGATTTCGTTCCAAATTTCCGCCACTTCATCTAAGAAGTCCTGCGCGGATTCTTCGCCCGCCATCACAGCAGTGGTGCCTTCGTCAAACGCGGTTGTGAAATCGCCATACCCCAGCGGGAATACTGGCGCAACCGCATATTCGCCTCCTGCTACAAAAGCCGCATATTCTTCGCCGCGTGTGTCCAACCATGCTTGCGCCGCGCTCATCCGGGCGGGCATTACGCCGAAACCACTGGTGGCAACCGTCATCGCGCCTTCAGTGCCAGTTAGGAAATTCACCAGCGCCCACGCTTCTTCCGGGTGTTCGGTATTCGCGCCTACTGCCCAGCATTCCGTGAAGGTCAGCGTACCGCGCGTGCCGGCAGGGCTAAGCGGGATTTCCGCAACACCCCAATTGAGTTCAGGGAAGTCATTCTCAAGGTAGCCGATTGCCCAGTTGCCTTCGATAGTCATCGCCGCACTGCCTTCACCAAACGCTTGACCATTCCAGCCCGCGCCGTTGAGTTCGCTTGGCAGCGCACCAACGCCGTTCGCTACGAAACTGGCGTAGAATTCCAACGCCGCGACAGCTTCCGGGCTGTTGACCGTACTCATGCCATCTTCACCAGCGATAGTCGCGCCGTTTCCGTACAGGAAGCCCAACCAGCGATTCCGGTCAGCCGCCGCGCTGAAGCCAACTACGCCTTCAGGAACAGCATCGCTGTTTGTGATCGCTTCGGCAGCCGCGTACATATCTTCCCACGTCCAATCGGCTGTTGGATAGTCTACACCCGCCGCATCAAACAGATCAGTATTGTAGAACAGCGCAAGCGTGGAGAAGTCTTTCGGCACACAAAAGGCATTTCCTTCCGCATCACTAAATGCCGCCAGCAAACCCGGATAAATATCGTCGGGGTTTTCGATATTGTCTCCCGCGGGCATCAATACGCCGCTGTCTTGCAGTGACGGGAAATCGAACTGACCCACGGTAAACACGTCCGGGTAATCGCCGCTGGCAAACGCCGCTTGAATTTGCGTCCCATAGTCCGGCGAAATTAGCACTTCAAGATCAATGTTAGGATTAGCTTCTTCAAACGCCGCGAACTGTGCTTCTTTCGCTTCGTTTTCCGCAGGTGAAGACGAACCTGTCCACACCTGTAGGGTCACCGTCTCCTGTGCAAAAGCGAGACCACTTATGCCCAGCGCCAACACCCAAGCCAGCGCCATCACCACATAACGAGATATACGCATGACCTAAACCTCCACCAAGTAGCCAAGACACCTAAGTAAATTTGCATACATAACGCGGGGATGTCCTCGCGGTAGTACCCTTGAAAAGTGCCGCGCAACTCTTGTCGGGGGCACTTTGTGACCCCCACCATACAGCCGCTGCGCTAGGATCGAACCGGGTTTGTCACCGTGAATTCGCGTGGTTCGCCCCGGAAATAAACGCGGAAAGACACCGAACGCCAGTGTTGAGGCAAACGGGGATCAACTGCCAATTCACCATTCGCGTCGATCTTTAGCCCGCACAGCCCAAAAACAATCGCCTGCCACACGCCGCCGCACGCCGCCGCATGGATCCCATCGCGCACATTTCCTTTGTTATCGTTCAGATCGATGTGCGCCGCGTGATGCAGCATGTCATAGGCTTCTTCTTCCAAGTCCATCCGCGCCGCGACCCATGCATGTATTGCTGGGCTTAACGATGAGCCATGATCGGTGCGCGGATAGTACGTATTCCAGTTATTGAGCATGACCTGTCGCACATCGAACTCAGACGGCACACCTAAATCTTCACCCAGCAGCGCCATCATCATTACCACATCTGCCTGCTTGATCACTTGCGCTTGAATGCTGCGCGCATGACCGAAAATCGCCTGCACACTGCTGGTGCGTGGGTGATACTTCGGCACGGGAATGTATTCCATGTCGAAAAAGCCGGGAAACTGGATGTGTATCTGTTTTTCACGGTCAAACGGGATGTACATTTTGGCGATTACGTCGCGCCAATGATCGATTCGCTCCGGCGTGATCTTCAGCGCCGTGAGCAGCCGCTCAGCGTCCGCAGGCGCGTTGGCGCGCAGCCACTTAATCACATCGAGCGCCGTTTCGAGATGCCACTGCGCCATACGGTTGACAAACACGCTGTTGTCGATATTTTCGTGGTACTCATCAGGTCCAATCTGCTGGCTGATTTCATATCGGTTGTGCTGCGCGTTGTATTCGACGCGGCTTCCCCAAAATACCGCGGTATCTAACACCATTTCCGCGCCATAACGCGCCATGAACGTGTCATCGCCTGTCCAGCGCCAATACTTCATGATCGCATAGGTGATGTCCGTCGAAATGTGCTGCTCGTTGTCTCCCGTCCAAATGCGAATCCGCGATCCATCCGGTTGTACGTCGCTCCACTGAGGCGTGGTTTCTTCACCGGTATCAGTGCTTTCCCAAGGGAACATCGCCCCTTCGTAACCATTCGCTGCCGCTTTGTTGCGCGCCCCTTGCAAATTATGGTAGCGATACATCAGCAAATTGCGTGCCAGCGGCGGGTTGATCAACACCAGCGCCGGGACAATAAAAATTTCTGTATCCCAGAAAACATGCCCTTTGTAACCCAAGCCGCTCAACGTCTTTGCGCCGACGCTGACGCGCTCATCATGGCGCGGCGTGGCGATCAAAACATGGTATGTTGTGAAGCGAACTGCCCGCTGAATTTCTTCATCACCATCAACCACAATATCGGCGGTTTGCCAGTACCGCGCCCATTCCGTTTCATGCGCGCGCAGCAGCGCATCGTATCCTGTTCTTGCGGCTTCTTCCGCTTTGGCTGCTGCCGTTTCAAAGGGGTTTGTAACGTCTCGCGACGTGTAAACTGCGCTCAACTTATCGATAGTGACCGTTTCCTCTTGTGTCAGTTTGAACGTCACTATCGTTGTTGGGCAGTGATGATCGCGGCGGCTGGTCGGCGTATGCGTAGACACCAACTGCGAAGCCATCGCCACCGCATAGCCACTTTGCATAGTGGTCGCCAGAACAGCGGTTCGACTGCCTTCTGCCCGTATGTTAATTTCAGGATCAAAATGCCGCGTACCATTGTTGGTCACATCCGCATCAATGGCGCTCTCCACAGTGACCATTGGATGACCATCCACAGCCGTGATTATCACGCGCTGCCCCATCACATGTTGGTCATGCAAACTCGCGAAGCGTTCAAACGTAATGCGGACGATGTTTCCACTTTTTGCGCGGAAAAGGATTTCACGTCGCAGCAGTCCCCGGTCCAGATGTAGAGACCGGTTATAACCAATCACCACCCCATTCGGGGGATTCATAAATTCGGCATTGGAAACGGACGTGATCATTTGCAGCGGCGTGTCATCGACGCTGACGCGCAAAATCACCCAATTTGGCGCATTGACTAGTTCTGGAACGAGCGCACCCGACGCATGATCATAAATACCGTGAATGAGCGTACTCGGACTGTCGCCGGGATAACCTTCTTCAAAACTGCCGCGCGTCCCCAAATAACCGTTCCCAATTGTGAACAACGTTTCATAATGTCGTTGGCGACTGGGTTCAAAATTGAGTTCACTGACGTGCCAAAGGCGATGTTGCACGACATTCACTCCTACGTGTTCGTTGTGATGACAAATTTTTAAGTTAAACGTTTCAGCAATACCAGTAAAGTTGGCGCATTTGCAAATCAAGATGACTTAAACGTTTCAACACCGTGTCTTAAAAATATCGCAGCGGTTTTTTCCTGTCAACCTATCAAGGTTGTGCAGTTCATACGATATAAACTGTTTTCGCGTAATTCGTCTGCTGCGAAGCACACAGGCGTACTTACACATCGCGTTTATGTTATAGTTACTCTATCTGCATCAAAATACTCGCAAATCGGGGTAACAGCATGTCGGCAAATATCGAGGCGATGGTGCGCGAAGGAATCGCCGCCGCAAAAGCAGGTCAAAAAGAAGAAGCCCGTAAACTGCTTTCCAAAGCGGTTGAATTGGATGCATACAACGAACAAGCGTGGATTTGGTTAAGCGGCGTAGTCGAATCCCCTGAAGACCAACGGGTGTGTTTGGAAAACGTACTCACCATCAACCCCGCGAACGAACGCGCTCGCAAGGGGTTGGCGTTTCTCAACGGGCAGCAGGTCGATTTTTCACCGCCGCCCCCACCCAAACCCGCTCCCCCACCTGTGAGCGAAATTCCCACTAGTGTTGAATGGGATACAGGCAGCACCGCCGCTGTGTCGAATGCGCCTGCATGGCAGCCCAACGCGGACATCACCGAAGAAGAATATGATAGTTGGGTGACGGGGCTGAATATCAATACCCCCGCTGGCGGTGATAACGCTGTACCCAGTGCGCCGTCCCCATTTGCGGGCGGCAGTGACGAACTGTTCACTACCGGACCTTTTTCATCCCCCAGCCTTGACCCTAATCTGCCTTCGCCATCAGCAAGTGCCTCTAGCAGCCCGCCGCGCCGTTCCAGCTTTGAATTCTCCAAGCCTCTGCCTGTAGTATCCGGGGTGCCAGATACACCCGCTTTTGGCAATGAATTCGACGCTGGCTTCGATTCAGATGACCCATTTGCCGATGTTGCGCCGGCAAAATTATCGCGTCGTCAAGCCAAACAAGCCGCAAAAGAAGAAGAACGCAGCTCGAAAGAGTCTGCCCAAAAAGGGGATCGCGGCGCAAAAAAGGCAAGCGAACTTTCGCGCGGCGGCGATATTTTTATGCCCGGTTCTTCAGGGCGCGATTACACGTTGATGAATGACATCGACTCGGATCGTGACAATCGCTTCTTGGAAGATTCTGAAGGGGAAGGCGAACTCTTTGGGCATATTCCCAAAGAGATCAAACCGACGCGCCTTCCCGGAACACGTGAACGCCTCCCGTTTATCGGTGTGCTGATCATGTTCGTGCTGGTGCTGCTCAACATCGGCGGGGTTATTTTTCTGGTTGTTCAACTGCTGCCGATCCTCACCGCATAACTAACGATTCTCCCACAGGGGCGTGATGTACATACCGCGCCCCTTTTCGCCCATTCAAACCCATATCCCACGCTTTACATCCACGCCATGCCTATGCTAAAATGCCGGACTATTCCGCCAGATTCATGTGCCATCCCCAATAAGATACATATCTCGCAGGGGACGCATAAAAGCAAAGAGAGGAGAGCGCGGCGCGCGGCAGTATTGGAAATTCGCCCGCCCGCCACGAATTCGTTATGGCAAATCACAAGTCTGCGATTAAGCGTATCCGTCAGAATGCGAAGCGCCGCGCCTACAACCGCGTTTACCGCAGCCGTGCGCGCACGTTGGTGAAGAAAGCGCGTACTGCCATCACCACCAGCGATGCGACCACTGCTGTAGAAGCCGTGCGTATCGCCGTGCAAGACCTTGATCGCGCTGCAAGCCGTGGGGTGATTCACCCACGCAACGCTGCCCGCCGCAAGTCACGCCTGATGCAGCAGCTTCATAAGCTCCAGAGCAAATAATCTGCTAGGATGTGCAACGGCACGTCCGTTCTTTCCAGCGTGAAAGCCGCAAAATAAAAGGCGATGAGTCGTTAAGACTCACCGCCTTTTATTGATCCCCCTGTAAATTTAACGTGAAAACTTTACGAATTTTGTAACACAGCAGCCGTAGAAGAATCCGCCGCGCTCGTTTCGACAAGCTGCACCGCCGAAACACCATCGACTGCACTCCCATTTAAGGCTTTGGCATTCCCCTTTTTGACGGTTTTCGCTCTCTCGTTCACGTGAGGCGTTTCAGGAATATCCAAGCGATACCCCACACCGCGCACCGTTTTCAAAAACACCGGATTTCCCGGATCAACCTCAATCACCCGCCGAATCCAGCGCACATGCACATCGAGCGTGCGCGTATCCCCTATGTAATTCGTCTGCCACACCTGCTCCATCAACTGCTTACGGTCGAGCGTTTCGCCCACGTGACGCAGAAAATATTCTGCTAGAAGCGCCTCTTTTGGCGTAAGTGCCGTTTCCTGCCCATTGACGATCAACAAGCGGCGCGTTACGTTCATCACAAAATGCCCCGCCTGTATGATTAAGTCATCGTCGCTTGCGGCATTCAACGGCAGCGTCAGCCGACCAATCGTGTTGATCAGTTTGCGCGCGGTAAACGGGGGAATCAATACAACATCGGCGGGTGTCGCGGCGGACTCCTTTTTCACTGCCAAACGCGGCGCGGAATTCCCTGTGTTCAGCTTGCCATCACTCGCCCACAAATGAATCAGCGGCGTATTCGGAACTTCCGCTTTAATTTGCTTGGCAATTCGTTCGCCAGTCGTTCGCATGGAAATCGAATCAAGAATGATTGCCAGCACGGACGGGAAGCGTTGGGCAGCTTCTACAGCGTCCTTTCCACTGCTCACACACTCCACATGATATTTTTTCTTGAGCGCATCAGCGAATGTGGATCGCTGGGGACGTTCAATGAGAATGATGGTTTCCATAAGACCATTCAGCTTTTCGGAAGAACCCCCATTATAGTCTGCTTTGAACGCCCGTCAAACCATGCTTGAGGCGTATTTTTCGCCTATAGATGTGTACAAGCGCCATTTTTGCGGTAATCTTTGGGCAACTTAACGTTTTCGACAATCATGCCCATCGTCTGCGCCGAAAAGTGCTGTCCGGTGTGCCAATCCCGCCGCGATACTGCCGTCAACAATCAGAGAGTCATACATGAAACACTGGGTTGAACAATACGATTTATCGCTCTCATGGGATGACATTCCCAAGCTGGCGGAATGGGTGATCGAACAGGGAATCGCGGTGCAGCAAATCCCCGCGCCAACATTTGCCGAACGCCCCCGCGCCGAATATGTCGCAGATCAATTCCGCGCACTGGGGCTGGTCGATGTCAGCATCGACGATCTTTTCAACGTCTACGGGCGAATCCCCGGCAAAAATCCTGCTGCGTTAGCGGTCATGATTTCCGCACACACTGATACCATCTTCGCCGCCGATACCGATCTCACCGTGCGTCGTGATGCCAATACCATTAGCGCGCCCGGTATAGGCGATAACAGCATCGGTGTCAGTGGGATGTTGGGCTTTGCCCGTTACGTACAGCAAAGCAGTCTCACCCCACTATGCGATATCTGGTGTGTTGCCAGCACCCGCGAAGAGGGTTTGGGCGATCTTGGAGGAATGCGCGCCGCGTTCGAAATGCTTCACGCTCGCACAGGCTTGGTTCTCAACCTTGAAGGTTTGGCGTTCGGACATGTCTATCACGCAGGAATCGTCGTGCGCCGTTTGCGTGTTACTGCTGCTGGATCCGGCGGGCATAGCTGGCTTCACTTTGGGCGACCAAGCGCCGTCCACGCCATTGCGGAATTAAGCGCGCGCATCACTACTTTGCCTGTTAGCGCCAATCCGCGCACAACTTTCAATATCGGTATGATCAGCGGCGGCGAAGCCATCAATGCGATTGCCACACACGCCGAACTTTGGCTCGATATGCGCTCGGAAGACCGCCACGCGCTCGAACGTCTTGAACGCGCCGTCCGTGCCCACATCGACGCGCTACGCGCCAGCCCGTATTACCACGGCGAAATCATGTTCACTGTTGAAGTCGTTGGGGATCGCCCCGGTGGTTCTCTCGATCCAAAACATCCGTTGGTGGAAGCCGCGCTCCACGCCCTTGATCGTGTTGACGTGCGCGGTGCGCTCGAAAAAGGCAGCACCGATGCCAATATTCCCCTCTCGCATGACTGTCCCGCCGTGACGATTGGTATCACGCGCGGCGCGAACGCTCATCGCCTTGACGAATACATCGAAATCGAACCCGTCGCGCAGGGGATGCGCCAGTTGATCACGCTTACATTTGCGGCTGCCCACTATCTCGCCCAAAGCAGTGCCGCAAACAGCGCCGCTTCCCACCCCTCTCAAGCATCGGCAAATTCGGTACAATAAAGATGAGTTGTGAGTGATGCTCGCTCATAGAATATGATGCGCTGGTCGGTTGAAGCATAATGCGGCGGAAGCGAACCCCCGCGAGGAATGTCAATGGCAGGAATTGAAGTCTTGGTCGCCGTGCGTGAAGAACATGCATCCCGCTACCACAAGAATCTGTCCATGATCTCGAATTTTCGCGTGCGTATCGTCACCAACATGAACGATGCCTATGAAGATTTAGGGAATCCCGCCCGCCACACCGATGTGCTCGTGTTGGATAACGGCTTGGATGATGGTTTCACGGCGGTACGTGCCTTACGTAATAAGTTCTCTCGTTTGGTGATCGTCCTCGTAGACGAAGAAGCCGATTTCGCCCTTCCCGGTCAAGCGGACGACATCAGCACCGATCCGTTTAGTAATGGCGATCTTGCCCGACGCATCAACCGCTTGATGAGTGACCGCAGCCTCGAAACACTTCGCGCCGATGCGATGCCGCCTGTGCGCGAATTTGCCAAAAAACTCCGCAAAGCGGTTGGCGAATTTGGCAAACAAGAAGCCGCTGTCAAAGCCTTACGCGATATTGGCTATGATTATGTCGCCTTCTACCGCATCGACACCAGCGAACCCATGACGCTCACCCTCAAAGCTCAGGAGGGCAGTCCTGCGATTCAATCCGTCGCGCCCAAACAAGCATCCCCCAACGATCTGATGACGTGGGTGGCAACCAACGGGCAGAGTCGAGTCGCTGCCCCTACCGATGAAATTAATCACCCTCTGGTGAAAAAGAGCCGCTTGGGCGCGGCAGCCGCTGCTGTCGTCGGTGGCACAAATCGTTACGGCGTGTTAGTCGCCTGCCGCGAAAAACCCGACTCAATCTCGCCGCAAGATGTCCTCATCCTTGAATTGGTGTGCGCGCAGCTCGCCGCCGTTTCCACCCGCGAATAAACATCTGTAGGGGCGCAATAGATTGCGCCCGCCGTTTCATCAAATATGGGAATATCTAAATCCTGCCCATCGCCTCCGCGAATCGATCAATCTCCGCGTGTGTGTTGTAATGCGCCAACCCCACGCGCACCATACCATCCGGCTTGTTCAGCCGCGCCATAATCTCAACCGCGTAATAATTGCCATCCCACACGTAGATTTCCGATTTCGCCAGATGCTCTGCTATTTCTGTCGGCGTGTATCCCTCCATGCTGAACACCACCGTCGGCACACGCTGATTCAGCCGCGCCCGATCCGTGATTCCCGCAATCCGCACACCCCGAATGGATTCCAATACGTCGATCAAATGAGCGACCAAATCCTGCTCATGCGCGACGATGTTTTCCATGCCCGTTTCCAGCAAATAATCGACTGCCGCCCCCACCCCCGCGATCAACTCAAATGCCGGAGTCCCCGTCTCCCAGCGATACGGCGGCACATCATTCGATGGACGCACTTTATAGGCGGGCAAACTCGCCAACAAATCATAGCGCCCGTATAAAATCCCCGCGTGCGGACCAAAAAACTTGTATGCTGAACACAGCAGAAAATCGCATCCAATCGCCTGCACATCAATCGGCACATGGGGAGCGCTCTGCACCGCATCGACCACATAATACGCGCCCGCAGCCTTCGCTATCTGCGCGATCTGCCGGATCGGATTGATTGTCCCCACCGCGTTCGACGCATGAACCGTCGCCACGATTTTTGTGCGTTCGGTCAGCGCCGCTTCCAACGAATCCAAATCAAGCGTGCATTCCGGTTCGATAATGTCTACCCACCGCACCGTTAGCCCGCGATCCTGTGCGATTCGCAGCCAAGGCGCGACATTCGCGTCATGATCCATCCGCGTTAGCACAATTTCATCCCCCGCCGATAGCGTCTGTGCTAGCGCGCGGCTCAACGCGAAATTGAGCGTCGTCATATTCGGTCCGATCACGATCTCTTTTGAACTGTTCGCGTTCAAAAACCGGGCTATTTTCTCTCGCGTAGCACTCACCATCGCGTCACTGTCGCGGCTGGTGGCAAACGCGCCGCCGCTGTTCGCGTTCATCTTCAAGTAGTATCCGCTCACCGCGTCGATCACCCGCTGCGGCACTTGCGTTCCGGCGGGATTGTCAAAAAACACGGGTGTGACCCCGTTGCGTTGAACATGCAAAGCCGGAAAATGGCTGCGAACCACCGCAGAATCAAGGGAATGTGTCATGATTTGAGACAACCTGTTATAATGTGCAGAAAGTCATAAAAAACTTGCAAAAATTCGTGCCGTTTTCAGCGCGATTACGGTACATCAAGCGATGAGCATAACGCCAACCGGCTGCCGCGTCCAAGACCACTCGTGTAAATGGATACGTGCAGTTTACGGAACAACCCATTTAGCGACAAGGCGAAACTAGGCGCGACGATGACGATGGATGTCTTTCAGAGTTTAATCACACAAAATCGGCTTCTTAGTGAAGAGGTGAAACGGCGAGTCGATCAGCTTGCCGCCATCAACACGGTTGCCGCTAGTGTCAGCCAACTGCTCGATCTTAACCAGACCCTACAAACCTCACTTCAAGCTGTCCTTGCGATCACATCCGCCGATGCGGGCGGCATCAGCTTGATCGATGAAACAGAGGGGGTTGTTGTCCTCCGCGCCCAACAAGGTTGGATGCATGATTTCGTCGGCGCGGGCGCGATTCGCGTGCCTATCGGTCAGGGCATGTCGGGTCGCGTCATCAAAGAAGATACTGTCATTATTTGGAATAATCTCAGCGAAACCACCGAACTCGTTGTGCCCAGTTTCCGTGAAGAAAAATTCAACTCCCTCATTATGGCACCCATGCACGCACGCGGGCGCATCATTGGCATTCTCAGCCTCATGAGCTATCAGCGTGATGCCTTCGATGAAGACATTCGCAACGTTTTGCAAGCCATCGCGGATACCGTCGGTGTGGCGCTCGATAACGCCCGCCTCTACGAAATCAGCGTTGAAAACAAGAACCGCCTTAGCGCCATTTTGGGTTCTTCAGCCGATGGAATCATCGCTACCGACCAGTTCGGGCGTATTCAACTCGTCAACTCTACTGCTGCCCGTATGCTCTCCGTCCGTGACAGCGAATTGATTGGCGTGCCATTGCGCGAAGCTCCGCTCCCCCCTTCACTTCTCGATGCGCTCGTATTCGCCCTGTCATCGCATGGCGAACAGGCGAAGCGGATGCTGCAAGTCTCGCTCCCCGATGAGCGCGTGATCTCGGTCATGGTGTCGCCGGTTATCGTCGAGCGTCAGGTGCAAGCAATCGAAAATGCCGACGGTTGGGTTGTCGTGCTGCAAGACGTAACTTATCTCCACGAAGCGGAAAAAGCGCGCACCCAGTTCATCCAAGCCGCTGCTCACGACATGCGAAACCCACTTGGCGTGGCGCTTAATTCGCTTGAGATGATTGAACGCAGCGTTGATGACCCGCAAACTCGTGAACTCGTCCAAATCGCCACGACGGGTATTACACGCATTCGTTCCTTGATTGAAGACCTGCTCAATCTTGAACAAATCCAAAGTGGGCAGGGAGTCAAACTAGAATATGTAAATATTGGGGAACTAATCGAAGAAATTAGCTCCGAACTGTGGCATATCTTGGTCGAACGTCAGCTTCAATACCATGTTGAACTACAGCCCGGTCTGCCGGAAATTCACATCGACAAACGTTGGGTATCGCGCGCTATCTACAACTACATGGATAACGCGCTCAAATACACCCCAAACAACGGCAGCATCACCCTCCGTGTGTTCATCAACGAACCGATGCTTCACATCGAAGTCAGCGACAACGGACCCGGCATCCCATTTGAGGCACAGGGGCGCTTGTTCGAGCGTTTCTACCGCGCCAACGGCACAGCGCATCTTCCCGGCACAGGCTTGGGCTTGGCGATTGTCAAATCCGTTGCCGAAGCGCACGGTGGCGGCGTGTATGTTCACAGTCAGCCCGGTTCGGGCAGCACTTTCGGCATGACCCTGCTTCTCTCTGCCGTCCGCGCGTGAGTGTGTGTAGGGCAAACCATTTCTCGCCCTACACAACCGAATTTCTAACTTCTCAATACTTCCTCAACACTTGAGCGATACAGATCGGACATCAAAGGACATGGACGACAAGGTTTTGCCGCCCTCTCAACGCTCCACGCGAAGACACATTACTGAATCGCTGCCCGCACCTTGTGCGCCGTTTCCCCGAAAGCCTCACTATACATCACATCGGGTGTACGCGGACGTTCCAGCGGCACGCGGTAATCCCCGACGATCTGTCCCGGTCTTTGCGACAGCACAAGCACGCGGTCACTCAGCAGCACCGCTTCGTTGATGTCGTGCGTCACCATCACGACTGTCTGGCGTTCCTGCATCCACAGCTTGATCAAGTCTTGGCTGATGCGTTCGCGTGTCATCGCGTCAAGCGCCCCGAATGGCTCATCAAGCAGCAGCACATCTGGCCGCTGGATGAGTACGCGCCCTAACGCCACACGCTGCGCCATCCCACCGGATAACTCGCTCGGATACGCATCGGGGAAATCCGCCAACCCCAAGCGCGGCAGCAGACCCTGTGCTGCTTGCGTCCGTTCGTCTTTGCCCAGTCCCGCCAGTTCCAGCGGCAGTGCAATGTTCTCCGTCACAGTGCGCCACGGCATCAGGTTCGCATCTTGGAACATGATCGCCACCCGCTTACTCGGCTGTGTGATCGCTTCATCATCGATCAGCACCATGCCTACGCTTGGCTGAAGTAGTCCGGCGATTACACGAAGCAGCGTGCTTTTCCCGCTTCCCGAAGGACCGACAAGTGCCACGAATTCCCCCGCCTCAATCGTCGTGCGAATCGCGCCAAGTGCGGGGAGCGTTATGCCCCCCGGCGCAGGATAGCTCACTACCAAGTCATCGAATGTCAGCCGCGCCGACATAGCGCCTCCGTTCTAGCGGTTGCTCGCCACTGTGAGCGGCACGAACTCGTTGGTGAACGCTTCGGTCACATCAATCGGTTCCGCAAGAAAGCCCA
This sequence comes from Anaerolineae bacterium, assembly GCA_034434595.1. Taxonomy (GTDB): domain Bacteria; phylum Chloroflexota; class Anaerolineae; order Aggregatilineales; family Phototrophicaceae; genus Flexifilum. The sequence continues at coordinate 6,270 of DAOTZD010000003.1, read as the reverse complement.
TCGTGATCAACGTCTGCTGTGTTGTCTCCCAGTCAGCGGCATTTGTCATCCCCATCTGTTCCGCTTCCCACAGTGAAATCGTTTCCAGCAGCACTGAGAACTGAAGTAGTGTATCGGCATCGCTTACCGCCAGCAGCGTTTCAACCAACCCCGCGCGATACTCTGCCGCCTCAGAGAGATCAAACATCTCTGCCTCGCCAAGCGCCAGCGCGCGCTCCCCTGCAATCGTTTCCAGTGCCGCGCGCAGTTCATCGGTCAGGGGCAGGTTTTCTACATACTCTGCGCTGATCAAATACGCTTCCGCCGGGTTCGCCATCACATCCCGCACGCCGCGATAAAACGCCGTGACCATCCCCGTGACCAGTTCAGGATCGTTGGCAATCGTCTCCTCATTGGTGATCAAGCCATTCGACACCAGCGCCACCTGCTCCGCTACCGGAAACACTGTGATCCCTGTGATGTCCCCGCAGTCGCCTGCCGCGATGCGGTTGGCGATTTGCAGCGGCTCATTGTTAATATAAACCGCTGCCGCCTCTACCCCACCAACGCACACGACTTCCGGCGCATTGAAGCCGATTTCTTGAAGCTGAATATCACCTTCGACCATGCCGTTGGCAGCCAGCACTGCGACCAAGCCGCTGTAGGTCGCGCCAAAACGCCCCGGTACGCCGACGCGCCGCCCGCGCAAATCTTCAATCGATTCGATCCCGCTGTTTTCAGTGGCGATGATCGCAATCGGATATGAATGAAACCATTTATATACGAACTGCACCGGACGCTCGTTCGCGCGCGCGGCGATCACCTGCTCTCCGCCAATTATGCCGAACTGCCGCTGCCCTGCGGCAATCAAATCCACGCCAACCGGCTCATCGCCATGTTCAATCGTCAGGTTGATGCCCGCATCCGCGAAGTAGCCTTTTTCTAGCGCCACATACACGGGCGAAAACTGGACATTTGGCACGAATGTCAAGAACAAGGTCTGGTCAATGAACGTTTGCGCCGATACAGGCACAACCATCAGCAGCGCAAACAGGACGGCGAGAAATACATTACGTTTGACTTGCATGGTGTACATCATTCCTTTGAGTGTTCTGTAAAGAACGGATACAGGTAAGCGAGCAAAGCGAAAACACAGCGCAAGGTAGCGTCAATTACGCTGCCCTCTGCTCGCAGAGATCACCATATGGAAAGACTGCTTATAGCTAACTCGAACGCTATGCCCGCCGCTGCCAAGCTAACAATCGCCGTTCCGCCAGCGATACTGCGCCGTACATCACCCGCGCAATCAATGCCAGCGTGATCACTGCAACGAACACTAGCGGCGTATCATAGCTGTAGCGTGCCACGCTGATCAGCTTGCCGAGTCCCGCGTCGGCGCTCACAAATTCGCCCACAACCGCGCCAATGACGGCGAGTGTCGCACTCACCTTTAAGCCACCAAGCAGTACAGGCAGCGCCGCCGGAACTTCGAGCTTGGTGAACATCTGCCATCGGGTCGCGTTCAGCGAACGCATCAGGTCACGCAGTGACGTAGGCACACCGCGAATCCCAATTGCCGTATTCATCAACATTGGGAAGAACACGATGAACGTGCTGATCAGCACTTTGCTTGTGGCTCCGCTGCCGAACCAGATCACCAGCAGCGGCGCATACGCCACTACAGGGGTAGATTGTACTGCGACAATCAATGGCGACAGAATGGTTTCAAGCGTGCGATGTTTAGCGATCACGTAGCCGAGCGCCACGCCGCTGAACGCACCGAGCGCCAGCCCGCCAAGCATCTGCCATACAGTCGTGCTGGTGTGCAGCCACAGCGTACCGTCAGCAAGTGATTCTTGAAACTGCGCCAGCACATCGAGTGGAGGAGGAATAATAAACGCGGGGTAGATTTCGAGCAGCGCGATCAACTGCCAGATGATCACCACTAACCCGACACCTACAAGTGGAATCAACGCCCGTTTGATGTTCACACGCGGGCGTGGACGTGGTCGCATACGACTCAGTTCGTGCGTGCGAAGCGCGAGTCGTTCACGACGCTGTTGAAAAGCAGTAGACAATTGCATTGCAACTCCCGTCGAAGTAAGCATAGACATCATGCTCAAGCGACGGGGCGCAGGAGAAGTTGGCACGAACTGACTGCCTACCATAAAGCAGGTATGTCAATTCGCCCGCAGAGAAACGTTACCGTTCACAGCGGAATATAGCCAAGCGTAGAGCGACGGATTCCCCGTAACTCTCAAACCCCTCTCCCATCCAGACTCTGACTGTCGGCTCTGGCATCTCACCAGATCCACCGGCATAAGGCTGCATCGCGGGATGCTCCACCTTATGACTCACCGACACCTACGCGCGGGTTTGTATCCACGCCTAAGACAAAAATCGGTGAAACGGGTCGCGGGCTTCACAATTCGACTGGCGAGCGCCATCGTTGTGATACCGCCGGTAGGGAATTTCACCCTGCCCCGAAGGTTTGCTTGATTTGTCACAAAGTATAACAGGGTTTGTCCACAAAAAAATAAGAAAATTGATAGACCAGCGTCACCCGCTTGACCAGCTCTAGAATCAAAAACGAGCGAATGATTTCGCTCGTCATTACCCTGCCCCATTCTTCACCTGTTAGTGCAGTATCGAAGCATTCGGCAGGGTAAAGCAAAACTTCGCGCCACCGCCCGGCGTTTCTTCCACCCAAATACGCCCTTCATGCGCTTCAACGATGTGTTTGCTGATTGCGAGTCCCAGCCCTGTGCCGCCACCGCTTTCACTGTGGCTGCGCGCGGGGTCTATCTGGTAAAAGCGCTCAAAGATGCGTTCGCGGTGTGCTTCTGGCACACCCGGACCATGATCGCTGATGGATACCATCACTTGATCGCCATCATCGACTGCGCTGATGGTGACAGGCTGATTGGGAGGCGACCACTTTATCGCATTGTGCAGCAGATTGACCAACACGCGATGGGAAAGATCGTGATCCGCGAGAACGCTCAAATCATCGGGAATGTCCGTTTCGACGGTGATGCCCTTTTCGTCACTCTGGTCGATCATGCTTTCGCGCACATCATTGACCAAACCGATCAGCGGAAACTCGATCATGCGGAGAATCGCCTCGCCGGATTCAATCCGGCTCAAGTCGTGCATTCCTTCAACCATCCACACCATCGAATCGACTTCGCGCGCAATCGCCTTTAACGCCGAGACACTCGGTTTACGCTTAGGTTTGTCTTGATCGTGGAACAGTCCTTCGATGATCAGTTTGATATTTGTGATTGGGTGACGCAGTTCGTGCGAAATATTCGCCACCATATCGCGGCGCGCACGTGCCAACCGCACCAAACTGGTAATGTCCTGCATCGCCAACCCAATGAACGAGAAATTATCGCGGTGAATGACCATCACCCGCACTTTGAACATACGCTTGTTGATTTCAATCTGTTCTTCAAGGGATTCTTGATTGATCAGCGAATCTTCAATGAAGGAGGCGAGTTCTGGTTTGTTTGAAACATCGACGATGTGTTCGCCAATGGGTCGCTTGCGCCCGAACAATTCCTCTGCGACTTCGTTGATGGCGATGATCTTCATATTCTTGTCGATGATAACCAGCGCGTCATAAGACAAATTTGACAGTGAAAGCGCCAGCGCCAGCTTGTAACTGCTTAAATTCTCTTGATCGCTAATTTGCTGTTGAAGCAGCTCAACTTCCGATTCATGCCGCTTGAGCGATTCGCGCTCGCTCGTCAGCGTGCGTTCTTGTTCTTCAACAGTGCGGCGTAGTATAGCCAGCATCCGCTCATGTTGTTCAAAGGACTGGCGCAGCGTTTCAGCAGTACGCTCATGTTCAGTAAGCGTCTGCCGAAGCAGTTCAAGCTGCCGTTCGCGTTCGGCAATGGTATGACTTAACGCCTCATCCATACGAGAGTTCAGCATTATCCCTCAAATCGGTACCCCACGCCGCGCACGGTAACAATCCGCTTGGGGTTGGACGGATCATCTTCGATCTTTTCGCGCAGCCAGCGAATATGCACATCGACGGTGCGCTTATCGACAAAGTAATCATACCCCCATACCTTCGTGAGGATAAGATCGCGCGACAGCACCACCCCGCGATTACGCATTAGTTCCGCCAACAGGTCAAATTCTTTGTTGCTCAGTTTGGTTTCTTTGTTGTCTTTGAACAAGCGCCGACCTGTGAGGCTTAAGCGTAAATCGTTCGATACGATTTCGTCTTGCAGCGCGGGGCGACCCGGAGCGCGGCGCATAACAGCGCGCACACGGGCGAGAAATTCACCCAAACCGAACGGCTTAACGATGTAATCATCTGCGCCGCTTTCCAGCCCAACAATCTTATCGACTTCGTTGCCGCGTGCGGTCAACATAATGATTGGAATGTGCGAAGTTGCGGCATCACGCCGGATGATGCGGCACAGGCTTAAACCATCAAGTTTCGGCAGCATAATGTCGAGGACGATTAAATCTGGGTGTTCAGCGCGAAGTTTTTCCAACCCTTCTTCGCCATCCATCGCCGTGAGTACATTGAATCCTTCGCCGCGCAGCTTGTCTGCTAGGTTGCGTACCAACGTTTCGTGATCTTCAACGATGAGTACTTTCATCGCATCCCCCGCATGTGAATCCGTGATGAGTTAAGAATATCAAGACCGCACTAACGCGAATTTAAGCGTTGGGTTGAGTTTCTTAACAATTCAAGATTTCATTCATTCCACGCACGAATCCCTGCCAAGCCTTTCGCTGCGCGTACACCACTACGTACCGCCTGTGCGAATACTTCTGCCCCCATCGCCCCGACAAAACTCACATCAGATTCCACATTTCCAGTTGCCAGCGCAAATACCGCGTCCCCGTCGTACATTGTGTGTGCGGGATTAACAGCGCGTGCAAGCCCGTCATGCGCCATCTGCGCGATTTTACACGCACCTTCACGGTCAAGCTTGGCAGTTGTTGCCACCACGCCGATAACAGTATTCTCGCCGCCTTGATTAGTCGCCTGTGCAACAGGCGGTTTAATCGCTTTGCCGCGTAAGTGAAACTCGCGCATCGCGTTCAGCACACCCACAAATGTTTTGCCATCTGGGGGCTGGCGTAATCCCGCAAGAATCGCGCCGTTTTCATCGATTACATCGCCTACTGCGTTCACCACCGCCAGCGCTGCGACGATCAAGCCATTACCCAAGTCCATCGATGCTGAGCCCAAGCCGCCTTTTGTGGCAAATTCGTTTCCGTACATCGCACCAATCCGGCAGCCTGTTGCCGCGCCAACACTGCCCTGCTCCACAGGGGATGACACAGCGTTTTCACACGCTTGATAGCCCATTGCCGCATCTGGTCGCAAATCGTATCGTCCTACCGCCAGATCAAACACAATGGCGGATGCGACAATCGGCACAATATAGTTCGTGCGCGTTACATAACCCAAGCGATGTTGTTCGAGATAGCGCATCGCGCCATCGGCTGCTGCCAAACCATAGGCACTCCCACCCGCCAGCATAATCGCGTTCACATGCTGAACTTGGTGTATCGGCATAAGTAGGTTAGTTTCACGCGTTCCCGGCGCACCACCGCGCACATCCACACCACCTACTGTGTTCGGGGGACAAATAATCACTGTACAGCCAGTTGCTGCATCAATATCTGTCACATGTCCGACACGAATGCCCGGAACTGCCGTTAGCGTATTATTGGTCATCATTAAGGTCGTCATCAATGATGATCATATCGCCGTCAGTCAGCGTATGCACATCATCATCATCGGCATTCACTGCGAGGATGGCTTCGGCTGTTGCAAAATCTTTCGGCGCGACCAGCACGCGAAATATGCCTATCGCACCAATATGGATACCCATCGCATTCCCAAATGGATCGCTCAATATCATCGCCGGGACACCTTCATGTTCCAAACGTCCTTTCACGATATGTGCGTCCATCGAGTCATAACTCTGATACACAACCAGCCATTCACTAGGCGATTTATTCGGTGGAACTATCGATCCATGCGTCATGAACTCACCTTTCCGTGAGCGAACGTCTATTTTTATTGTACGCTTCTGGGGGGATTAAAGAAACAAAAAAGCGACATGTTGTCGCTTAAATGGTCATACTCTGAATGTTATTACGATTGAAGATCGCGGGGGGGGGGGAGAAGGAGAAAGAAAAGAAGAGGTTGGCAGTGGCGTACTCTCCCACGAAGCTGCCCTCGCAGTACCATCCGCGCTGGTGACCTTAACTGCCGGGTTCGAGATGGAGCCGGGTGTACCCTCACCG
>DAOTZD010000002.1:0-31437 GCA_034434595.1 Anaerolineae bacterium | reverse complement strand
GATTCGCTAAAGGTGATACTGTCCGCCGTGAGCGACACATCGCCGTTAACTGATGCCTCTATGCGCGCGCTTGATCCAATGAACGAGAGATCGCCTTGAATCGTCGCGTTCGGCGCGATCACGAGCGAATCGCTGAATACCGTCAGGTTGCCTTCTATCAACCCACCAATGTCCACGCTGCTGCCAATGACCGACACGCTGCCATCTACACGGCTGCCTTCAGCAAATGTTACGCTGTCAGCGGCGATGACCAGATCGCCGTCTACTGCGCCTGTGACCACATACGAGTCTTGCAGCACCATCCCTTTGCTATCCAAGATTGGACGTTCGGCGGAACGCGCCGAGTTCTGCACAAGGATGCTGGTCACGGCGATCATGCCGATGATGACAATCAAGCCGATGAGAAGATAGCGGCGAGAATTTGCGCCGAACACTGTGGTCATGGTCGAACCTCGACTATTAAGTGTTTTCCGTTTGTTTATCGCCAGCCCCGCCGCCGCGACTGGAGCGCCACAGCCACAACAGCGCTACAGGAATCACTGTCACAATTGCGACTGGCGCTTCAGGGTAAGTGCGGAGAACCGCTTGGGCGCTGTCCACAAGTCCTTCCAGTGTATTCATCACCGCCGCCAGCAAATTGAATAACTGCGTCAAGATGCTGTTGAGCGCCGCGGCGCTGCCAAGCGCGTTGATAATCAACCATCCGAGCGCCGCCAATAACGGAGTCATTGTCAGTGCCAAGATTGCCAGCGCAATTGCCAACGCGAGGCTGTTCGGCTTGACGAGTTTCTGTGATTGCAGTCCTTCGGCAAGCCGCGCCATGATCTTCAAAGCCAAGCCTTCAGGCGCGTTTTCCATCGGTGCGCCACGCAGCAGCCGATCTACTTGTTTTAAGCGGCTGTATTGGGCGGCTTCTTCAGGCGAATCGTCTAGCTGACGACGCAGTTCACGCAGGGCTTCCGGCGTTAGTTCATCATCCAGTGCCTGCTGCATCAGCCGTCGCTGTACCTCTGGCGATGGCGGGCTTGCTGACCGTCGCATTTGTGGGCGTTGTGTCCCGTTTGCGTTAGCCATCACACGTTCTCCAATGCGGGTGTCATCGAGCCGGATGCCGCCGCGGGATTGATTTTGTCCGCCAGAATTTGGCGAGCGCGGAACAAGCGGCTCTTGATGGCACTTTCGGTTGTGTCGAGAATGTCGGCAATTTCCGTATACGAATAGTCATACCAATAGCGCAGCACGACAGCCGCCCGATATTCAGGATTTAATTGGTGCAGCAAATCCTGTACGGCTTTACTGCGTTCACGCAAAATTGACATGTCTTCTGGTTCGGGTTCTTCCGCGCTTAAGGTCAAATTCGGCAGGGGTTCTTCAATCGAAAGCCAGTGAATTCTGCGCCGTCGCAAGCGGTCTATGCAGTGATTCGATGCAATCGTTAGCACCCATGTTTTGAACGAACGAGTGGGGTCATAGCGCTTCAAATTCAAGTAGGCGCGCAAGAATGCTTCTTGCACCGAGTCTTCTGCTTCAGTGCGTTCGCCAAGCATGCGATAGCACAAGTTGTACACCGCGTCTTGATAGGTGTATACCAGTTCTGCAAACGCATCTTGATCCCCATCGAGCGCTGCGTTCACCCATTCCAAAATAACGGGATCGGTGGAAACCGCTTGACCCTCTTGAGATGCGCGCACATCCTGTGTTTCAGTGTCGGAATCTGCGTCATCATCCCACGATGGATTGTCGTTTTTTGATCCTCGTAACTGTGCCACGGTGGCTCCCGTAAGCGCGTATCTCCCACACGCATACTCCCATATACGGATGGGTCAAAACAAAGTTGCAGGCAGTTCATGAGCGGAGAAAGTGTGCAGATCGTGAAATGAACTGCCGGGGATATTTACTAAAATTATACCCCCGCTGATGTTAAGGTTTGATGTTAGTTTGCACGATGCACATGATGTTGTTTGTCATGCATATTTAAGCAGCACAACACTATTCATCATGAAAAAATTGCTGGAATGGGCGCAATTATGATGTTCTCTGCGCCCATTTCCCCTCATGTTTTACAGCAAACCCGCTTCTTGTTCTGCGGCAGTTAGCGCCCGGTCAAAGCGTTCCAATCCTTGTTGAACCGTATCTCGTTCGATCATCAGCGGTGGACAGAATCGTACCGTGCTTTCGCCGCTTCCCAAAATCAGCAGCCCTTCGTCTATGGCGATGCGTTCCAAACGGTCGCGGACAGGTTTGGCGGGTGTATGTTGCTCATCCATCACCAATTCCGCGCCAATCATCAAACCACGCCCTTGTATACGCCCGTGTTTCAATGTTGGGTGATGCGTCCGCATTTCTTCCAGCGCATCCATGATATAAGCGCCTTGTTCGGCGGCGTTTGCCATGTAACCTTCTTCGATGAGGTCAATTGTCGCCAGCGCCGCCGCACATGATACCGGATTTCCGCCGAATGTGCTGCCGTGCGCGCCGGGGGGCCAGCTCATGATGTGATGTTTGGCGATGATCGCGCCTAACGGCATTCCGCTGGCGATTCCTTTTGCGGAACACACAATATCTGGCTGTACGTCATTGTGTTCAATTGCCCACCATTTCCCGGTGCGCCCTATACCGCTTTGTACTTCATCAGCGATTAACAGAATCCCGTATTTGTCACAAATCGTCCGCAACTGCTGCACAAATCGCGGATCAGGCACAACATAGCCGCCTTCGCCTTGAATGGGCTCAAGGATGATCGCCGCGACGGATTCCGCCGGACACACACGTTTGAACAGCACATCTTCGATGTAGGGCGCGCAGAAACACGCGGCTTCACAGGCAGCTTGTTCGCGTCCATGTGAACAGCGATAAGGATTATTGTAGGGCACATGAAAGACACCCGGCACCAGCGGGAAGAATCCATCGCGCTGGACATATTTGCTGGCAGTTAGCGAGAGCGCGCCCATTGTGCGCCCGTGAAACGCGCCGAAAAATGCGATGATGTTCTGCCGCTTGGTATACCAGCGTGCCACTTTGATCGCCCCTTCGACAGATTCCGCGCCGCTGTTGCATAAAAATACACGTGCCGGATCATCAAAGGGCGCGAGTCCAGCTAAGCGTTCCGCAAGGCGTACCTGCACTTCGTAATAATAATCCGTCCCCGCAATATGCGTAAACTTTTGCGCTTGCTCAATAATGGCTTGCACTACTTTTGGATGCCCATGACCCGTGGAGTTGACGGCGATCCCTGCGGCGAAGTCGATGTATTCTTGTCCATCCACATCCCAAACGCGAGCCCCTTCGCCGCGTTCCATCACAAATGGATAGCGCGGTGTCATCGATGCGGACATGGTGTGATTGTCACGTTCGATGATGGATTGGCTTTTGGTGCCGGGACGGACGGACGTATGGATAGTCATGCTGTTTCCCCTAAAATTTGAAACCGTTTTTGCCTCGCCATTATACGATGCGCGTAAATCGCTTGGCAAACCGATCCCGTTTGTTTTACAAATCCGCGTCGTGTGCGTTAAGCTAAGGCTTTCAAGGTAATGGATAAGTATAGGCTTGAACGAATGAAGATTGTTTTGATTGGCTTTGGCACGGTAGGACAGGGACTCGTCCAAATTCTGCGCGATAAAGGCGCATCACTGAAACAGGATTACGGTTTTGAGGCGCATATCGTCGGTGTGGCGACTCGTTCGCGCGGGACGCTGCTCTCCCAGACAGGACTTGACGCGGGGGCGCTGCTGACGGCAATCGATCACGGATCGCTCGATCACTATGAAGGGCATGATTTCCAGCGCGGGCTTCCAATTGTCGAGCTAATTCGGCACAGCGGTGCGGATGTGCTAGTTGAAGCCAGCCCAACCAATTTTGAAACTGGACAGCCTTCACTCGATTACTGCTTGACCGCGCTCAACCACAAGATGCATGTCGTCCTTGCCAATAAAGGACCTGTGGCGGTTGGGTATGATGTGCTGATGCAGGTGGCATCTTCGGCGGGTAAGCGTGTGTTGTTTGAAGGCACAGTCATGGCGGGTACGCCGACACTCCGCTTGGGGATGCAGGCGCTTGCCGGATGCACGATTAGCAAAGCGCGCGGAATCCTTAATGGCACAACCAACTACATGCTGACTCAAATGGAATCGGGAGTTGCATACGCTGATGTACTCGCAGAAGCGCAGCGCCTTGGTTACGCCGAAGCCGATCCTACTGCCGATGTGGATGGATGGGACGCGGCAGGCAAAGCGATCATTCTCGCTGCGGCATTGTTCAAAAAGACGCTCACGTTCGCTGATATGCAGGTCAGTGGGATTAGCAGGCTCACGCCGGACGACATCGCAGCGGCGAAAGCGGCGGGCGAACGCTGGAAATTGATCGCGGAAGTTACCTCCAACGGCGGATCGGTTCAGCCGGTGCGTATACCGTTGAACCACCCGCTGGCAGGTGTTAGCGGCACAACGAATGCTGTCACGTTCACGACTGATTTGCTCGGTGATGTCACGCTTGTGGGTTCGGGAGCGGGACGGCTGCAAACTGGTTTCGGTCTGCTTGCCGACCTGCTCGATTTGCACCGCTGCACATAATTATCCTATGGCTCAATTGCGTAGAAACGCTTATTAGCCGACAATAGGTTATATGTGTCCGTTCATGCGTGCTGCCCGTTCTTCGCGTTGTCGTAGATGCGTTGGGGGGAGGAGTCGAATATGTCGCAGCAGCCCCGAATACTCATCGTAGAAGATGACGTAAATTTGCTTGAAGGTGTCCGCACCATTTTGGAATTGGAATATTACGATGTGCTGACCGCACAGGATGGTGTTGAGGCATTGGAGGTGCTTGGACGGGTTACTCCGCTTCCCGACGTGATTATCTCCGATATTATGATGCCGCGTATGGACGGTATTCAACTGCTTGATGCAGTACGCAAAAATATTGAATGGTTGAGTATCCCTTTCATTTTTCTCACCGCGCGCGGCGATAAGGCGGACATCATCAAAGGGAAACGACTTGGTGTGGATGATTATCTCATCAAACCTTTTGATGCCGAAGTACTGTTAAGCGCCATTGAATCGCGCATCAAGAGCCGCCAATTAATCAAACAGGCGCAGAACGAAGAAATAAGCGATCTCAAGCGTAAAATTCTGACTATTTTGAATCACGAATTTCGCACGCCGCTGACATTTTTAGTCGCCTACACCGATATGCTCAACGAACAGCAGGAGACCCAAACTGACGACTATGCGGCGATATTTTTGCGGGGGATAAACACGGGCGCACATCGGCTTCGCCGGTTGATTGAAAATTTCATACATCTCGTCGATATGGAAATGGGTGATGCCGCGCGCATGTTTGAGATGCGTAAAACCCTGCTCTCCGATTTTCGTGATCTGCTGAAATCTGCCTGTGAAACATTTTTCGAGCACAATCCCCATCGCGAATACGCTGTCGTGGTGGAACCCAATTTGCCCGCTGTTGTGATCGATCCCGTGTATTTCAATGTCGCGCTTATACAGCTTCTCGAAAATGCCTGCAAATTTTCAGCGCCGGACAGCCCGATAGAACTTGGCGCGTCACTTGCAAATGACGAAGTCGTGATTTGGATACGCGATCATGGCCGCGGCATCTCAACGGAAGAACAGGAACACATCTGGGAAGCCTTCTACCAGATCAACCGCTCCTATTTTGAGGATCAAGGCGCGGGCGCGGGCTTGGCGATTGTGCGCGGCGTGGCGCGTCTTCACGGGGGAAAAGTCGCGCTTGACAGCGAAGTTGGCAAAGGCACTACCTTCAAAATGCTGCTGCCTGTCGTCAGTAAAGAGGTTATGCGGACATTTTGATGGTCCACGCAGAGCTGGTAGTTCGCCGCCGCCTGTTAAAAATGATAAAAATACACTTTAATCGCGCATCGAATTTCCGTCCAGCGCGTATAGTGTGTGTATTCACACGGATTAGCTATACTGGACACAGATTTGTAGACAGTGGGAGCGAAAACAACGATGGCACCCTCGTTACTCGAAAAAGTGAACACCCTCATCAACGCCAGCCTTCACGGGATGGTTGACCGCGCGCTTCAGCAAAATTCCGTCGCGGTGATGGATGAATACATCCGTCAGGTGGAAAAGAACCTTGAAGCCTTAGAAGATTCGGCTGCAACCGTTGGTGGCACCGTCAAGACATTGAAGCGCAAATATGAAGAATTTGCGGCAGCGGCGGAAAAACTTGACCGTGATATTGATACGCTCATTCTCAAGGGAAAAGATGATCTCGCGGGACAGGCGCAGGCGGAACTGAACGCCAAGCAGCAGCTTTCGCAAGAATACTATGAGCAGTGGCAGCAGCAGGACGCACAGTATCAAGCGATGTTGGATGCGCGCATGAAGCTGGAAGGGCGTTTGACCACCATTCGCCAGCAGCGCGAACAGCTCATTGCCTTGATTGAACTGACCGATGCCAAGAAAGTCGTCACCAAGACGATGAAAAGCCTTGATAACCTTGCGGGAGTCAGCGATAAGGAAATCAGCAGCCTTGCCGACCAGATTCGCAACCGCTTAGATCAAGAAGATGCGCGGCTCGAAATGGCAACGCGCAACGTGCAGGATCAAATTGACGAAGCCGTTCGCACTGGCGAAATCGAACGCCAGTTGGAAGAACGCCGCAAACGCCTGTTAAGCGGTCAGGGCAGCGCGTCATCCTCATCCAGCGACGAGGCATAGGTACGGTTTATTGATGATGCGGTGGCAGCGAACATCATATCTATCGTACCGCTGCATAGATATACTTCACGCACGAATTGACCGCCGGTACAACCGCTGGCGCAACCGTACTCCGTGTTGTGCGTATTGAGTTTCATGTGATGTACGGAAAGTTAGGCAATCATGGCAGAAAATGAGGTACGCACGCGCGCACTAGGCGCGGTGTTGATGAATGCGCTGTTTAGGTGGGAAAGTCTGGTCACAATCGTTATCACAGCGATACTTTTTCTGTTTGTGACCGATGTTCCACTGCCGTTTGGCATTGAGTGGCAGCCGTGGTTCTGGTTGGTATTGGGCGCAATCGCGGAAGTCGGCATGGTTGGCGCGGCATTGACCGATCCCGAAGCTAATGCCGAAGCTATCGCCCGTGAATTTGAGCAAAAATACGATCTTCGCCAAATTAAAAGCAATGTTTCGGCGGATCGTCTGCGACGCGCAATGGAGTACCGCCGCAACATGATGGAACTCGCGAGTCGTCACAGCGGCGCGATGCGTACCAGCTTACGTCAAACCATTAGCGATGTGAATGACTGGATTGGGCATATGTACAATCTGGCGCTGCACATTGATGCATTTGACAGCAACGAACTCGTCGAACGTGACCGCAAAATGGTTCCGCAGCAGTTGGAAAAAGCACGCCAACGTCTTGCCCGCGAAAACGATCCGGCGGTGCGGCGCGACCTTGAAGAACAGGTGCGGGGACTGGAACTTCAGTTGAACAATCTCGAAGCGACTGCCAACAGCGTTAAGCGCGCCGAGATTCAACTTGAAAGCACGCTTTCCGCGCTTGGCACCATCTACGCGCAAATGTCGCTGTTGGGGACGAAAGAAGTGGACAGCGCCCGCGCACAGCGTTTGCGTGACGACATTAAAGACGAAGTCGCTGGCTTGCAGGATACCATTGATGCGCTCGATGAAGTTCAATCGCAGCGCCTTGTCCTCCGCTAACCCATTGACCTCAACATTGCGCTTACAGGGGCGGTCCGTCGGACCGCCCCTTCCGTATTTATGCTATCCGCGCTTCGCCTTTTCGCGGTCAATGCGATAGCGCCGCGCCTCAATCGTCGGCGGTTGATCCCCCGAATCGAGACTGAGCATGATCGCGCGGTGTTCTTCCACAAGGTATTTGGGCGTGAGCGCCTCAAATAACCGCAAGCTGGCGAAGATAATCCCGATGTCATCCAACTGACCAAGCCCGACGAAAAGGTCTGGGATGAAGTCAATTGGCGAAATTAAGTAGACAAGCCCCAAGAATGGGACTGCTTTCAAATAAAGCGGTACGCGGTCATCGCGCAGAAGCCGCCAAGTTAAGCGTAGTTGAAAGACGATGCCCTTGAGTAGTTCCATCGTGCCGTAAATCCCTCTCCATCAATGCTTTAAAGAGAAAGGCACGGCGTACAACCTCCGTGCCTTTAATTCACCTTCTGCTATATATATACGCAGCAGATGAATTGTTGTTGCAAGATGCGCCTTGTCTATACCCCTATCCCCCAAGTGGATACCTGCGCGTCTATCCTTCAATCGCTTTGACGGCGCGTTCTACACTGTCTTTGGGGCTTACGCCAATTTGTTCGTCAATCACCACGCCGTTTTCGTCAATCACCCAATGTGAACGGATGATTCCCATGTACTTTTTGCCATACATACTTTTTTCGCCCCAAATGCCCCATGCTTCAAGAACGCTGTGATCTTCGTCCGAAAGCAGATCATATGTTAGGTTTTCTGCTTTTTTCCACTTGAGTTGATCTTTCGGCGGATCGGCGCTGATGCCAAGCACGACAGTGTTTTTCGCTTCAACCTGCGGCAGCGCATCGCGGAAGCCACACGCTTGTGTTGTGCAGCCGCTAGTGCCTGCCTTGGGGTAGGCGAACAGAATCACTTTTTTCCCACGATAATCACTCAGCTTGACCTTCTTGCCATCTTGATTGGGAAGTTCAAAATCGGGCGCGATTTCACCGACTTTCGGCATCATATTGTCCTTTGTGTTTCTGGTGATAAAGTATGCTCACCTTAACGATAATGCGTTTTGATGAGAACCCGTTTAATCGCGCTCCAACAAGGGAACGAGCTTGCGACCTTACTTCATAAAGAATCTCACACTAGGGTTTGCGGCAGCGGCTGTACTGGCGCTGATCGTATCGTATGCGCCGCTGATGCAAACCATTCCCAACGGCAGCGAACACTACACCATGATCGACGTAGGTGAAACACAGATCGTCCTTAACGTGTGGGGAACGCTCCACGCAACGGGCTATCCGTTGTATGTCATGATGAGCAGCGCTCTCACCGCGCTGTTGAAAATGGTCGGCGTGAGCGCGGCAACAGCGCCCGCCGTCACATCCCTAATCTGGGGGATTCTGGCGCTCATGCTGGTTTACCTGATTGCTGCGCGCCTGACTCGACCATTTTTTGCGGCGCTGCTCGTCATCAGCTTTGGGCTGACGCGCAATATCTGGCTGCATCACTTGATCGCGGAAATCTACACTTTTGGGCTGTTGATCCATATGCTGCTGCTGCTCGTCGCACTGTGGACACCGCCGATCAAGTCGCGGCTGTTCTTGCTGGCGTTGATCGGCGGGTTGGGGGTAGCGCATCATCGCGCGACTGCCATGCTTATCCCGGCACTGTTGTTCGCTGTGTTCGCGGACTTTCGTGCTGCTTACAACGGACGTAAACTGCCACGCCGGTTGATCGCGTGTCTTGTGTTAGGGGTGATCGGCTTCATTCCTTATATATATCTGCCGCTGCGCGCCAATGCAGGCGCGGCATGGGTGTATGGCGACCCATCCACGCTGCAAGGGTTGTGGCACCAATTCACCGGGCGAGAAGCCGCGCGCTTCATTGGCGGAGTATCGTCATTCGATGGATTAATCGCCAACTTTCAGCTTGTCACGAATGTCTTGATCACTGATCTCACGCTAGGCGGTTTGTTGATCGGCATTATCGGCTTAGTGTGGGGAGTGATCAACAAAACGCATCGTCGCGCGGCGACCACATTCGTCTTAAGTGGCGCTGCGGCGTATGTGTTTCATGTCGCTGCCTATACGGACGTGCTGGCGGCGCTGATCATCGCTGTGGAAGTGAGTCTTGCGTTTGGATGGCTGTTCTTGGTGGATCGGCTGTGGGCGTGGATCAAGCCGCATTTGAACGTCACGCCTTTGATGGGCGGTGCGGTGCTGACGATCATCACGGCTGTGTATGTTGTGAGCTTAATTGGCGCGCATCGAGATTTCCTCGCATCGCTCACCAGCGACAACACCGGACTCGACACCATCGCCGCAGTCGAGCAAGTTCCGCCGAACTCCACTGTGATGATCGCGTGGGGGCCGCGCCATTTTGCTGCCGGATTTGCCCACGATGTTTGGCTTGTACGACGAGATGTGACTCTTCTCGACCACAACGCTGACTATCGCCCAGCATTTGAAGCGGGAACGCTCATCACACCAGATTACACCTTTTTTGCTTTCCCACCCGCGTGGTGGGAAGATCGGTTAGGAGAGCCTGTCACGCTGAATGCCGCTGCGCCGCGCTGGGTGAGCATCACCAGCACGCCCATTCTTTATGCACATGAATTACAATCGAGTATTGAGGTGGTTGATGCGCGTTTAGCTTGCCGCCCATTCGCGCTTGATCTCCTTGTTGAATGGGTATCGAATGGCGACCAACCGGATCAAAGTGTGTTTGTGCATTTGCTTGATGTGTCTGGGGCAGTTATCGACCAAGATGATCAGTTCGCGCCTGTGTATGGATTGCGCTCGCTTTCGACATGGATCGAAAATGAAATCGTGCGCGATGTATATACGCTGGATCGACTGAACACGGGTGTCACAATCCGTTTTGGGCTGTATCGGCAGTTGGCGGATGGATCGTTTGAAAACACGCTGGTGCGCGAACTGCCCGTTTTATGTGATGCTTGATATTCAACCGCTGCCATCATCGATTGTGGCAGAATTTCATTGTGAAACTGACGGAGTGTGTGGCGCATGAAAGTCACAACCGTTCTTGTACTGAGCCTGATTTTGCTGCTTGGCGCGGCATGTTCGACGACAGCGACACCCACAGCCATCCCAACGCTTGCGCCCGCGCAGATTGTCAAACGGTTGGCAACGGTGCAAGTACCCCCTACGCTTGATCCTCTGGCGCAGCAAAGTACACGGAGCGCAGCGCGTCCCACATCCACGCCGCCGCTGCCAACCCCCACACCGACTGCATATATCGGCATCTTTATGGGGGATTCATCCGGCGGCGGGGAAGGCGTGCCGGACGTGAACGCGAATCAATACTTGGGGACGCTCGTCGCGCTGTCACCGCCTACTTTCCCGACGCTTGGCGTGCAGCCGTGCATCATCCCGCCGAATGCGCTGTATGGCTCGAATTGGGCAGTTGATCCGGTTGTGCGTGACAGCATCGGATGCCCCGGTGAACCAATGACTTCGTATATTGGGGCTGCCGTATTTTTTGAGCGTGGTGTGATGTATTCGCTGCCTACAGGTGAAATCTATACGGTGGCTTCGGGTGGGACGGAAAGCGGGCGCTACTGGTATGCGCCTTTCGCGCCGCCAGAGCAGTCGTGGGGTGTTGATGTGCCGCAGGGATTGTTACTCCCCACAGGGGTTTATGGGGCGATCTGGCGCGCAGTCGATGGTGTTCGTCAAACGATTGGTTTCGCGCAAACAGGCGAACAGCCCGTATCAGTTTCGCTTCAGCGATTCGAGAATGGCGCGCTTCTGCTCGACGGCACTGCGGGACAGACATTCGCGTTTATCGGCATTACGGGCGGGGGCATTGGCGAAGGTGTGGTTTACGGACCGTTTAGCGCGGATTAAATACAAATGTTTTATCGCAGAGAAAGTCTTTACATCTCTGTAGTGGCTGCGGTGTGTATTGCTCTTTAGCGTTGGAACTTACATAGCTCCAAAATACGTGATTTCATTTCGGGGTTCACATCGAAGCGCGAGTCGAGATATTCGAGAATGGCGCGGGCGCTTTCACGATTGCGTGAGTAGCCCTGCACGAAGTTCGGCAGGATCGGCGCAAGCGACGGGTAAAGCTGTTCGATGCGCCGTTCAACCGCAAACGGATCGGCGTGGGCTTGAGCGCGGGGTTCGACTTTCGATGCAAGATGCAGCGTGCGATCTACGGCATAGTGTTGAATGAATCGCTGCGCGGACAAGATTTCGCCGCGTTCAAGCCGCATCAGCCCGATGTAAAGATTGGTCAACGCTTCGCCCAACTGCCAGTCAACGGTGCTTTCGAGTGCGCCGGGGGTGCGTTTGTAGGGGGACAGAATCGACTCATCAAAGTCGTCCGCTTTCCAGACGACTGCACCACCCGCGAACGGGATGTTGGCGAGTTCGTCCGGCTCAAAGACAGCGTATTCACAGAAGATGCCATCAGCATACAGGAATTTGTAACCGTCTAGCGTGTTCTGGAAATAGTATGCGGCGGGCGCGATGTTCGTCAACCACGACAGGTCGCGGATGAATTCGGCTTTGTAACCAGGTTTGACGATGGCGAAAAAATCGAGATCGGATTGATCATCTAGTCGATCCCGTTCTACGCCAACTGATCCCAATCCTAACAGGGCGAACGCTTTGCCCGTTTGACGCAGCGAATCGCCAATCGCATTCAGGCGTTCGATCAACTGCTGTGGGCGATTCGATGATGCCGACAATGTTATAACCCCAGTTTGTGTTCATATAACGTGCGGTGCTTGATCGATTCGCCAAAGACACTGATTCCGGCATTGAACACGATCAACCCCAATGTGCCGAGCAGAATCCACTGCCATGCGGGTTTTTTGCGCGCTTTAATCACCGTCGCTTGCCCGATGATCGACGCGCCCGTGCCAATGAGCAGCAACCCGCGCGGAGCAAGTTCACTCCACTGTTGATAATGCTGATCCATAAACCGCCTCAACCAACGCGAACGTATTTACAGTGCGATTGTACTGTGTTCGTCGAGCGTTTGACTAGTGTTTCTCGTTAATTTGGTTACTGCGTATAAGAGTCAGTATACGCAGTAACGCAAAAACTGCGTTACAAACGGCTCAACTGCTGCCGCCTACGAATTTCGCCCATGAACGCAGCGCGCGAAGCTGAGGAGTCTTTTTGCTCTGGTGCTGCTGCATACGGGTGAGCAAATCGTCAAGGATTGTCACGGCTTCGCCCGCAAATTCGCCTTTGTTAAGCATGACGCATTCGGCACGCGCGCTCATGGCAGCGTCCGTCATTTCAGACCGTGACGGCATCCCTTCTTTGACGAAGCGTTCCAATACTTGTGTTGCCCAAATGACCGGCACGTGCGCGGCTTCACACAGCCAGAGGATTTCTTCCTGCATTTCGGCGGTGCGCTCATAACCGACTTCAATCGCCAAGTCCCCGCGAGCGATCATTACGCCGAAGGGCTGTTTGCCCGCCGCCGCGACGATCAGTTCTGGCAGATTGCGAATCGCGCGCGGTGTTTCGATCTTAGCGATGATGGCGACTTCCTGCGGGTTTTCGATGCGCTTCGCCAGTTCACGTTGAAGCAGCGCAATATCACCCGCATCCTGCACGAATGAATAGCCGATCATATCGGCGTGGGTGGCGGCGAAATCCAATGCTTTCAAGTCGTCATCGGTCAGCGGGCTTATCGTCAAATCGCTGTCGGGGAAGTTCAACCCTTTTTCCGGCTTAATTTTCGCCCCGTTGATTGGCGCGTGAGTCACACGCAGGACGACACCATCAAGTGCTAGTCGTTCGACGGTGCAGCCGATCTTGCCGTCGTCAATCCAGACAGTGGCGTTTTCATCAAGTTGGTCAAGAACTTCCGGCAGCGTACAGCGCGCAGCGGCTGCATACTCGCCTAAAGCAGATTTTTTCGGCGGCGCTTTGGTCAGCAGCATCGTATTACCCACATGAATCTTTTTGCTGTTGATTACATCAGCGGTGCGCGGTTTGGGACCGCCCAAGTCCATGAGTACTTTTACATCACGCCGCTGCACACGCGCCGCCGCGCGCACATGCTCAATCATTTTGCTCCATACGTCGGGATTGTCATGCGCGCAGTTAATCCGTGCCACGTCCATGCCGCGTTCAACCATGTCGAGTACAAAGTCGGGATTTTCGGCGGCTTCCGATGGAAATGTCACCATGATCCGAACTTGACGTTTGTCGCGCATCGTGCCAAAGAGATCAGTCACCTGCCGTTTGAGCATCCGTTCTCCGCGAAAGAACGCATTCACACGCGGATGATTGATGCGTTCGTTTTCGGGGATGTTGTTCAAAGCTTCCAAGGTGGCGATCACAGCATCGAGCGTGGGCAGCACGCGCGACTCGCTGCGCCCCAATGAGGACAGCCCGAAGGGCATGAGCGCGGTTTGCAGTTCACGCAGGTCACGCCCGCGCATCGCCAAGTAGTAGGCGAGGTTTTGCGCGCCAATCAAGAATGCGCGCCGTTTGATGCGTGGTCGCCAACTGGCGAACAATTCTTGTCCTTCTTTGTAGATTTCCGTGCGTAGATTACGCATTTCATCAAGCAGCGATTCGCTGGTGATTGTTGGTTTCGCCTTGAGCATAGAATAACCCTCTGGTTCTGCGGGTGCTTGCCACGCCGATCTATGATTTGTCGTTGGGATGTGGAAACAAAAAGGGAGCAGATCGCTGCTCCCCGGAGTAGTGTTTCTGCTATGAGGAATTGTAGGGGATTAATCCATCGCGGGATCAGTGACGGACTTCGTTTCCCGCACGACATTCATCATCTCCTCAATGCGGCTGAACTTCAGGCGTGGGCGGTTGACCGCCGCACCCCGTTCTTGTTCCGCCGCGTCGATTCGCAGCCAGTCATCATACGTCACGTAGTCCACACTGCGCTTATCCAACAGCGCGATCACATTGTCATGGTTCGGCGTGTTGATGTGCCCTGCGCGCAGGTCTTCAATCGCCATGTTGACCGTTTCAACCGAGTCGGGCTTATTTGTGCCAATGACACCGGATGGACCACGCTTAATCCACCCCGTCACGTATTCGCCAGTGCGAATTTCATTCGTCGTCGGATCGAAAACACGCCCCTGCTTATTCGGGATCACGCCCGCTTTGTTATCGAACGGGACACCGGGCAGCGCCACGCCCTTATAACCAATTGAGCGGAACACCAACCCGACGGGAATAACCTCAACCTGATCAGTAGCGCGTGGGCGCAGCGATCCGTCTTCTGCTTGATAGAGTTCGTTCTTGACCAGCTTGATCGCTTCTATCCGATCCGTGCCGATCAATTCAACAGGGGATAACAAAAAGCGCATGATGATTCGGCGGGGTTTGCCCGTTGCGCCGCGTGCAGTATATTTCTTGAGGGTTTCGACGTTAGTCCGCGACACTTTGTCACCACTTGCGGCGAGATCAGCTTCGCTCAATGGATCGAGCGTTGAGTCGGCATCCGGTACGATCACATCCGCGAGCGCGAGTTCTCCCAGCTCTTTGATCTCCGGATTAGTGAATGCCGCTTGCGCGGGTCCCCGCCGACCAAGCACATAGATTTCTTTCACGCTGCTGTTATCGAGCGCGTCGAGCGCGTAATCGGCAATATCTGTGCCGACCAATTCGTCATGCGAACTCGCAAGGATGCGTGCCACGTCCATCGCCACGTTGCCATTGCCAATGACCGCCACACGTTCTTGAGACAGATCGAACGTCAATTCGCGGTAATCGGGGTGCGCGTTGTACCACCCGACAAATTCGGTGGCGGCATGACTGCCCGCCAAATCTTCGCCGGGAATGCCCATGCGGCGGTCAGTTTGCGCGCCCGTCGCATAGATGATCTGGTGATAGTGAGCCTTTAGTTCATCAAGGGTGATGTCGCGCCCCATTTCGACATTGCCGAAAAACCGGAAATTAGGATTGGTGGCAATCCGGTCATAGACTTTTGTCACCGACTTGATCTTCGCGTGGTCGGGGGCGACACCGCCGCGTACCAATCCGTGAGGCGTAGGCAGCCGATCATACATATCGACTTTGACAGCGATGTCCGTCTGTTTGAGGTAATGCTCTGCGGCATAAAACCCGGACGGACCCGAACCAATAATAGCGATCCGCACTGGATTGGTAGCTGTACCCACTTGTGTCATGTGATTGTCTGCTCGTTTGCTGAACTCGACAAAGGCGCTTATGAGAAGCGCGTTGTACTCCCTTGTTGGAATTGGGATGTTATTCACAAGGGTGAGTATAACATCGAATGAACTGGGTTGTGCTTAAACATTCATCACAAATTTGGATACAAAATATCCTATTTGTATGTCTGTTTTAGCCCCGCAGCGGCAGCACCAAATCCTTCTGGAAATCGGTCAGCGACACTAACACCCCCCGTTCGTCGATCACGAAGGTATCTTCAACGCGCACGCCGAACCCTTGTTCAGGATAATACAGCCCCGGTTCGATGCTGATCACATTGCCGATTGTCAGCGTATCGTGGGACAAGTGCCCAATACTTGGACGTTCGTGGATTTCTAAGCCAAGCCCATGCCCCAAGCTGTGGACATATCCTTCCATGGTGCCGGGTTTGCTGCGTCCAGTGGGGTGACCGTTCTGCTCCAAGTAGCTTTGCACCGCTTCTTGAAGCGCGCGCGCGGGGATGTTGGGCTGAAAGTTATCCACCGCGATCTCAAAGGCGTTCATGACCTGATCATACGCCTGCTGCACTTCCGGCTTGGCATAGTTGATCGACCATGTGCGTGTGCAGTCGTGATAGTATCCGCCGCCGATTTCATGTGGGAACAGGTCAAATACAATTGATTCTCCCACGCGCAGTACGTCATCCGGCTCACCGCGACTGTGCGGGAATCCCGCATCGCGCCCCTGTGCGAAAATCATATCAGTATCTTCAAGGTCGAGGTCAAGCAGGGCGCGGCGGACAAACCGCTTGACCGCGCCGATTGTCAGTGGCGATCCTTCGGCATCAACGACGATTTCGCCTTCAGCGCGGTGGCTGGCGATGAAATCCCACGTTTGGCGGAGTACTTCGCTTGTGCGCGCCGCGACAGACCGTATTCGCAGAATTTCATCGGCATCTTTGGTCATGAACGCTTCATCGAACAGGGTTCTGCCGCGTTCGCCAACAAAGCGATACTGTGGATAGTGTTCGCGCAAGTCCCCAACCAAGCTGATGTATTCATGCAGGTGTCCTTCGCCGTAAATGCCGATTGTGCCTTCAGTCACCCCCGCGCGTTCGAGCATTTTCGCCCAAAACGCAATGGTCGCTTTGTCGGGGTTGCCTTCCGCCGCATTCATCAGTTCCACCCAATCAAGGTCATAGTAGGTGAGCACTTCCAGACCACTTTTGGCGGCCTCTTCCGTTTCCATGCCGTTGACGATCATAATCGGTGAGCCGCCGCGCTTCTTGACGATGTAGCCGCCTGTCACATGCGCCCCATTCGACATATAGGCGCGCAGCACCCCCACATGATCTAGCCCAACGACGACCAGCGCATCCAGCCCGCGCTGTTCCATCAAGCGGTCAATGTCTGCTCTCATGCGTAATAATCCTTCATGATTATCAAAAAAGGTTTAGGATGGGGGAATGCCCCATGCGTACACTGCCCCATTCCCGTCAAAAATGAGGATCAGCCGCCCGTCGTCGGTCCACTCCACATCGAAGATGCTGCGGCTGTTGATGGGTATTCGTGAAGTGCCAATACTTTGTTCACGTACATCGGAAAGGTTCCATAACGTCACGCTGCCGTCAAAAATGGAGGTGACGAGCATCCTGCCATCGGGTGAGAAATCCGCGCTGATACGCCGACCTGTTGTATCGAATAACCGGATCACCGGCGCACCCGTTTCACCATCCCACAGTGCCAAACCCGCATCAGTGGTGCCGCTTACCACGAACGAACCATCGGGCGAAAACAGCAGCACGGGCGATAACCCTTCCGTCACGCTGATGCGAACAACAGCATTTTCCATGCCGATATGCCACAAGCGAGTGTCACGGTCAGTTGCTATTGCCAGATGTTCTCCCGTAGGGTGAAAACGTAATTGCAGTGGAACTAATGGAGTCGTCGATCCGTCCACGTTGATGAGTACGTTTCGCACGCGGTCAATTTCCGTGAGCGTTTCCCATTCCCAAACAGAAACATCGCCTGTTTCGTTCGCTGCTGCCACACGAGTCCCGTCCAGAGAAAATGCCAGCGCCGTGATTGCCGTGTCTCCCACATCAATCGTCACCAGCGATTCGCGTCCAAACAAGTCCCAGATTTTCACCGTCCCATCCATGCCGCCCACTGCCAATCGATCCATCTCAGGATCAAATGCGGTTGTTTCGTTATAGGTGGGATGTACAGCAAAGTTGAACATCTCGCCACCTGTGTCGGAACTCAGCGCGCGCAGCGTGCCATCGCTGGACAAGATGAATACGGCAGTTTTATCCGACGAAAAATACGCCCGCGATGCGTCCGCGCGCGAAGTCGTGAACATCAACGAACCGTCGATTAAATCCCACGCCAGTGTTTCGGCATTGTTCAACCCCACGAGCACGGTAGCATCTGGCGACAGCGCGTAAGTGAAGATTGTTGTGATTTCATCTGGCTGATCCAACTGCCCAAGCGCAGCAATGCGCGGCACATTATCAAGCGTGATCGGGGCGCTGGCTTCAACCCAATTGGATGCGTCGCTTTGCGACGGAGAATCAATGATCGGCGGCGGCGCATTATCTTGCGGATTTTCGGGGGTACATGCGGCGGCGATCCCTGCTGTGAGGATGCACAGGATCGCCGCTGTGAAAAATCTACGCTTGCTCATCAAGGCAGTGACTACTCCGCTTGAGCAAATAAGCTGATATTCGCTACAGACACGCCAAAATCGCGGATTTGCGCCAAACCACATTCACCCTCAAACGGTTCAACTGTGCCATTTCCGTTTAAATCGATCCCTTCGATGATCGCTGCTGCCAACATGGTGGATTCGCCCATCTCTTGGCTGACTTCAGCAATATCGGCTGCGGTAAAAAAGGTTGATTCTGCTGCGATCACATCGTTTATCCAACCACGCGCATTAGCAACACACACACGAATCAATTCGATTTGGCTTTGCACTTCAGGGGATGCGATGGCGGCGGCACTGGTCAGACGTTCATCAATTGCATCAATGAAGAATATCGTCCCCACCCCACGCCCCGGATTTTCGCCGCGTCCATTCCCGTTGAAATCCTCTGTCGTGCCTTGCAAAATATTGATCGTGTGTTCCGCGTGGGTTTGTGCCGCGCCAATGGTGGTCGAACCTGCGGCAAGCCCTGCGTGGCGCATGGCGACTTCGGCTTCCGTGAGCGCGCCATCGAGCAAACTGCTCCCCGCGGCTTCGGGTTCTTCGTAGTTTTCACTGCCCGGTTCGCCACCGCCCGCACTGCCTCCACTACTCTCTGCAACTGCTAAGCCATCCGGTGAGCTGACTAGAATTTCGCGCAGCGCGTTCATCACTTCTGGCAGGGTTTCCCCCGCATACAACACATTTTCGCTTGGCGTATCCGTGTCTCCCTGTTCGCGGGTTATGAACAGACGGTTATAATGCGTAATCAAACTCTCATCAGAAGTAAAGATGATCGCGCCATCCCCAAATGCATCGACTGTCATATCGGGCAGGCGCAGCAGTTCACCCGATGACGTGTTTTCCATCCATACGGCGTAGACGTTTTCCGCACCGCTCGGCTGAAGATTTTCCATTTCGATGCGGATTGTGTCTCCAAGTATCGCTTGCGTGGAAAATCGGGCTGTGCCATCCGGCGCGCTGACATTCGCTGCCGCAACCGCTGTGCGTGGGACGGTTGTGGCTGCCCCGCCCGTTTCCGTGTTTGAGGCGATCACGGCTGTGGCTTGCACATTGTCACCTTGATTTTGCTGGTTGATGAGAACCAGAAGCACCAGCACCAGCAGCGCGGCGATCAAAGCGAAACCGCCAATTAAAATCCAAGGACTTGGACCGGCATTTGTAATGATCGTCGTATTGCCCGTCGTTGTCAGCGGATTTTGTGTATCTGATGGCGCGTTAGTGGAACTTAAGCGCACCGTTGGGTTGACAGGCAGCGAAACCGAACTTAGATCAGGGCGCGTTTTTGTCGTGGCGACATTCGGCAGCAAAGGTTCGCCTTTGAGCGCGCGATGAAAATCATCGACAAAAATCCCTGCCGTTTGATAGCGATCTGCGGCTTCTTTGGCGAGCGCACGCTCCAAAACAGTGTCCAACGCCGCCGGCAAATCGGCTTTCACGCTCGATAAACGCGGCGGCGCTTCGGTCAGATGCTTCAGAATCACTTGAACGGGAGTCTCACTGCGATATGGCTGCTGACCTGCCAACATCTCGTACACGACCACGCCAAGCGAATATATATCTGCGCGACCATCGACTGCGGCATTTTGTGCTTGTTCTGGCGCGATATACGCAGGCGTGCCGATGAGTCCGCCTGTTGTGGTCATCCCGCTGCCTTCCATGAGTTTGGCAATCCCAAAGTCCGCCAGCAGGGCGAATCCCTCGCGGTTAAGCAGCACGTTGTCCGGTTTGATGTCGCGGTGAATGATGCCTTGTCGATGTGCTTGATCGAGCGCGGATGCGATTTGTTCCAATAGTTTTAGCGTTTCTTCCGGGGGGATTGCCCCGCGCCGCATCTTGTCCGCCAGCGAGCCGCCGTCGATGTACGGCGTGACCAAGAACAAAATCCCATCTTCATCGCCATAATCATACAATGGCAGGATGTGCGGATGCTGCAAGCGCGCAATCGTGCGCGCTTCTTGACGAAACCGGTCCACAAATCCGGCTTGATGACCGGGATGAGGAGTCAGCACTTTGACTGCGACATAACGATCCACATCGGATTGGTACGCTTTATAGACCGTCGCCATACCGCCGTGACCGATCAATTCGACAATTTGGTATTTACCGAGCTTGCGCCCGATCAACGATGTAGACAATGCAACCCCCTCAAATTTGTTCAGTGTTACATCTGTGCCATCGAAAGCAAAGTGTCCCTGCTAGAAAGCATAGGCGGCTTCTAACTCATCGCGCAAGTTCACATAACTCTCATACCGTTTGCGGGAGATTCGTCCCGATTCTGCGGCTTCGCGTACCGCACATCCCGGTTCATCGTGATGTGTGCAGTCGCCAAAGCGACATTCCGGCACCAGCGGCGCAATGTCACGAAAGTAAGCATCCAATTCTTCCGGCTCAACATCCCAGATGGTCAAAAAGCGCAGACCGGGGGTGTCCGCTAAGTATCCACCCATCTCTAACTTGATCAACTCGCTGTAGCGGGTGGTGTGCATCCCTAATTTTGTCGATTCGCTGACTGCTTTGACGGTGCGCCCCAATCCCGGCTGAATTGCGTTGAGCAGGCTGGTTTTTCCTACGCCTGAAGGTCCCGCGAATACCGAAATTTTGTCCTTCAACTGTGCTTTTAACATGTCCACGCCAATGTTTTGCAAAGCGCTAGTGTAGATAACACGATACCCCATGGTCTCGTAAGGGCGAAATGCTGCATTAATGTCGATAGGATTGCTTAAATCCGTTTTGTTGACAACGATGGTAATGGTTTCAATGTTCGATTTTTCGCCTACAACGAGAAAACGGTCAATCTGGTGGGGATGAGGCATAGGGGCTGCCGCCGCAAACACGAAAAAGGCTTGGTCTGCATTGGCGATAATCACTTGTTCACGTTCGGCTTTGCCCGCTCCGCGATTGCCTTCTGTTCGCGCCGAGCGTGACAGCACACTGGTGCGCGGTTCAACGGCGATGATCGTCCCCGCGGCAGCTCCTTGATGGTTATCGAGGGTTTGAATGGTCACTCTATCGCCAATCGCCGCAATATCTGACGACTGCGCTTGCTCAAGGAGTTTTCCGCGCAAACGACACCGGTACACGATTCCATCGTCTGCTTCCGTCCAGAAGAATCCGCTCTGTTCTTTGATCACCAGCCCGTGCAGTAAAGCCAACCGCGTCCTCCCAACGCCTCACAGCGAATACACTTCAAGATCATGGAATGTCTTACCAGCTTTGACCGATCTATTTTCACACAGTGCTACAATGTTGTTGCTTGTCTCATTGTAACCGAAAATCTGTGCAATAAGTACCTTCGCTTCCGGTTCGGAAGAAAACCTACCTTTATCGCATCTGTGGTATCATCCGTGCATTGAAGGTTCGTTTTTAATAACAGAGCTTAATGAGGTTGTTCTCCAGTGGAAACGCACGAAAATCGCGATCAACTCTTTGACCAACAAGGCGGTCAATTGGAGGCTGTATCCGTAGAAAACACCAGCACTCCCCCACCATCACCTGACGTGGTGATTTTACCGACCAACACGAATCCATCCGCTTCGGTAGCGGCGGACACAGCGTTCACTGTGCAGCGCACGACGGTCAATTACATCGTGATTGGTATCGTGTGTTTGTTCGTCGGGGCGATTATCGGCGTGATTGGCTACGAACGCCTATCAAATGCGAATAATGAAGCGTTGATTCGGCGCGTTGTCAACACCGCGTTGGATGCCAGCCGCACCGATACACAGGCAATGATCAACCAAGCGTTCCAAACGTATGCGTCCGCAGGGGCTGGCGGCAGCGCCGGACAAAACCCAGCAAATGATCCGAACTATCGCTTTACCGTCAATTATGAAGGCAGCCCCGCGATTGGACCTGCCGATGCCCCTGTCGTGATCGTCGGATTTGAAGATTTCCGCTGTGGTTATTGCAAGCGGTTTAATGACACAACGCTCGATCCACTGCTTGAAACATATGCTGACAGCGTGCTTTATGTCCATCGTGATTACCCCATCCTTGGTCAGCAAAGTATTGACAGCGCGGTGGCTGCTGCGTGCGCCGAACAACAGGGCGCGTTTTGGCAGTTCCATGACCGTTTCTACGGCGCGCAAGATCAACTGGTGCGCGATGCGTTCATCGCATATGCGACTGAATTAGAATTGGATGTTGATATGTTTGGCGCGTGCTACGACAACCGGGAAACGCAGCAAGCCGTTTACGCTGATCTCGTTGAGGGGCAGACGTTGGGGGTAGGCGGTACGCCGACTTTCTTCATCAATGGGCGGCAGGTGGTTGGCGCGCAGCCGTATGAAGTGTTCGCCGCCATCATCGAACAGGAAATCGCCGCCGCTGCCGCGCCCGCCGAAAGTGATGAATCTGCTTCATGAACTCAAAACAAAAACGGGAATGCGTGTGTGCATTCCCGTTTCGTTTATATGTACCTAGTGTGCTGTTCGTGGTGGGAGCGGCAGGATTCGAACCTGCGACTTACGATTTATGAGATCGCTTTTCTACCACTGAAATACGCTCCCACGAGATGGACTTGAGCGGGTAGAGGAATTCGAATCCTCACCAAGACCTTGGAAGGGTCGTATGCTACCGTTACACCATACCCGCATGTGAACGTGCCAGTCGGGGAGCCGGAATTTGAATCCGGGACCTCTCGCTCCCAAAGCGAGCGCGCTACCAGGCTGCGCTACACCCCGCAACAGCGCCTATCTTATCATCACCCTGTAGAATTGTCTATCCGTTTTTCCCGTGTTTATTGGTGCGATTTTTACGCGCCGATTTTTGCGCGTCCGGCGGCACGCCTTCACCGAAAATTTTCAACCACTTTTCGACTTCCGACGGCGGCACATGAACATCCATTTTGACCCGCTGCTTATGTTTGAGATGCGGTGCGCGCGGCGTTTCACCATCTTTATCGATCAACATATCTTTATTGGCGGGCTGCGGCGCATTAAGCATCGGCACAAACTCATGACTCCGCATCGAGCGCATCCCGCGCATTTGCGCCGCTGTTAGCACGTCGCTGTCGCCGCTGACAACGATCCACTGCTGCGGGTCTTTCGCATGGCGTATCCGTTCGATCATGATGCGGTCTGCCGTACTGCCGGGTGATGCGAACACAACTTCGACAGTGGTGTTGGACAACCCCGACGATCCCGCCGGAATTCCTTTATCGAAGATGACGATGCATTTCTTGCGCTTGCGCGCCGCGAACCCGCGCAGTTTAAGCACCAACTTGGCTTCGTCGTTCGGGTCAGCGAGTGAGATATCGGCAAGCTGCCCGATCAAATTGTGTCCGTCGATGAGATACGCCATAATGCCGCCC
This sequence comes from Anaerolineae bacterium, assembly GCA_034434595.1. GTDB lineage: Bacteria > Chloroflexota > Anaerolineae > Aggregatilineales > Phototrophicaceae > Flexifilum. The sequence goes on along the minus strand of DAOTZD010000002.1, from coordinate 7,594 downwards.
CGAACATGTTCATGTTAATCCGATTATTGTAACTGACACTTCTGTTGTCACGGATAAGATTTCTATGATTGCTTTATTGAAGTCTTCCCTATTTCGCGCGCTGGCAGTACTTGTGCTTCTATTGGTGCTGGTCGCGGTGTACTTTTGGACGCACAACACGTCCGATACGCAGATCGCGTATGTGCGCTTGATCGCTCGTGTGAGTGAACTGCTGGTGGATACGTTCACCGTCGTCCCCCTGCTGACGGTCGCTGGTGCAGTTGGACGACGTATTTTCGCCAGTCTGCTTCGCTTGGAGTGGGCGGGTATTTCTCGCCTTGAACGGTTCGCGCTGGAAACGTTGATCGGCTTGGGGCTGTTCAGTGTATTTTCGGCGGCGCTCGGCTTGATCGGGCTGTTCAATCGTGCTGTGTTGTGGCTTCCCCTCATCGTGATCGCGGTGGTTCTTCGCCGTGATCTCGCCGCGTGGTTCTCAAATCTTAGTGGACTCATCGGCGCGGTGAAAACGGACTCGTTATGGGATCGCGCGATACTGCTGGTGCTGATTGTCCTGCTGTTCACGGCAATGCTAGCGGCATTCGCTCCCCCCTATGCATGGGATAGCATGACCTATCATCTGGTGGCGGCAGCACAATATCACCAAGCGGGGCAAATCACGGCGCATCCCGAAAACTTCTTTCTAGGTTTTCCCCAAGTGGGCGAAACGCTCTACGGATTGACATATTCACTCTTTGAGCGACCCAACAGCGCCGCCGTGCTGCATTTCGCCTTCGGGGCGCTTGGCTTAATCGCCACAATGGGAATTATCCGCGCGCACTTAGGCAAATCCGCCGCATGGATGGCGGCAGTTTTGCTGATGAGTTCTTTCAGCGTGTGGCGGTTACTTGGGTGGGCATACGTCGATCTGGCGGTGATGGCATTTTCGGCAGGCGCACTAATCACCGTACTACGCTGGCAAGCTTCGCGCGCTGACGCTTGGCTGATCACTGCCGGCGTGATGATCGGCTTTGCGGTGGGGACAAAATATGTGGCGGGCGGGCTGGCGATTACGCTGGCGATCTTTGTGTTGATTCACGCGCTCAAAACTCGAAATGTGCCGCGCGTGCTTGTGATGCTCGTCTTGCCCGCGCTGTTAGTGTTCGCTATATGGATGGTCAAGGGCGCGGCGCTGTACGGCAATCCGATCTACCCCTATGGGATTGGCGGGCTGAACTGGGACGCAGCGCGCACAGCGTCATTTAATTTAACTGACCAAAATTTAATCACCACCGGGCGCGCGTGGCATCTGCCGATCCTGCTGCTTGCCGCGACAATCTTCGGGGTACACGGCGGTGAAGGCTACTCGTTTACATCCGGTGTGTGGCTGCTCACATCCCCGCTCTTGTTGATTTTCGTGTGGGGGGAACTGAGACCGCGTGAGCGCGCGTTCGCCCGCAGCGTGATTCTGCTCGCCCTGCCCGTGCTTGGCTTCTGGATGGTCACGTCGATGTTCAGCGGGATCGCCGCGCAAACTCGCTTGATGACGATGGCATTCCCGTTGGCGATGATGCTCGGCGCGGCGGGCTTCGCGGGGTTAAGCCGCTTTCCCCGCAAGCCGATCTATCTTGAATTTGTCGTGCGGGCGGTGTTCGCGTTCACGCTCGTCTTTCACCTTGCCGATGTGCTGCGAACGTTCGTCAACGATGAAGTGCTGCCGTACTCACTCGGCATGATCAGCGCCGACGACTATTTGTATCAACATCTTGGGGCGCATTACCCCGCGCTGACCGGGCTTGCCAATCTGCCAGCGGGATCGCAAGTGCGGTTGATGTGGGAGCCGCGCAGCTTCTACTGCCCGCCGACAATCATGTGTTTGCCCGACGTGATGTTCGATCACTGGCGGCGCGGACTTGATTCCACCAATCCTATGGAGCAGTTGGCGGCGTTTCAAGCGGCGGGAGACGACTATTTGCTGTTCTTCAATACACTCCATGAACTCGATTCAACAGATGAAGATAACGCCGTTGCCAATGCCCTATTTTTAGAAACACTCGAATCGCTTACCCCTGTGTGGACGGATGGGTTGTATTACACGCTGTATCGGTTGCAAGATGAGTAAAGGTTGATGGCGATAGCCCGATTGGTTGGTTTGTTCACAATCCAGAAAGCATGTATCCTCACGGATGGAAGTGTGCAAGCGTAAAGGTGGAAAGAGAAAGGCGTATCATGAAACGGTCATTCGTTTGGGTGTTACCCGCATTGGGCATGATCAGCCTGATCGCAGCGGCATTGATCGTCGTTGGGTTGGCGGCAGCACAAGGGACACCTCCCCCAGTAACGACCCCGTTCGTCCTTGCGACTGCCGTACCGTTTCAACCGACTTCGGAACGTCCGCCCGTCACGCCGCAGGACTTGGTGAGTTTATCCGGCGTGGGTGGTACGCCGCTGAGATCGAATGTGCGAATTCGTCTAGAGCCTAGCTTGACAGCGCGACAGATCGGCATTTTGCGGTTTGGGCGGTTTATCGACATCGTTGGCACAAACGGATTTGATACCGAACGCACCTGCACAGGCGATCCCGAACGGGACTATGATATGTGGGTGCAGGTGTTTTTCCGTGAACAGCGCGGCTGGATTGCCCGCTGCACGTTGGAAGTGTATGGCGATATGAGCCGGCTTCCAATTGAAGCAGAACCCGAAGCAGTCGGGTAATTGACTCTGAAATCTGATTTTGTGTTATTCTTCACAAAAGGCTTGAGGGGATATGCAGCGTCGTTCAGCCATCATCTTTGTGGTACTCAATATATTTCTATCGCTTGGCATCGCTTACGGCGTGATTACGCTGGTAGGCGGGCGCAGTCAGCCTGTGCCGGAAACCAGCCAAGTGATCACAGTGCAGTTTGTTATCACGGCGACACCCGGTCCCACGCAAACGCCGTTCATCATCACTGCCACGCCGCCAGAAGGCGTAGTCCTGCTGCCAACAGGCTTGTTTGGTACGCCGACGAACATCACAGGCGCGCTGACGGGGGCAGGAACGCCGACAATTGATCCAGCAGTGTTGGCGGGGGGCAGCACAGGCGGTGAAACCCTTAATGGGACGACACTGCCGCCCAACTGTATTTTGCACACGCTTGAAGAAGGCGATACACCGTTCAGCATCGCGGAAGAATATGGCGCGGATGGCGCAGAATTGATGGCGGTCAACGGGCTGGATGATGATACCGCGCGCTTCTTGCAGATCGGGCAGGTGTTGATTGTGCCGCTGGAGGGCTGCGGATTGACGGCAGCGGCGCTGCAAGCACTGCAAGCGACAGAAGAAGTCGCGCTGGCGACGGATACCCCAGAAGCCCCAACGGCGGTTGGCAGCCCTGCGACAGAAACAGCGCAGCCAAGCCCCACAGCGACACGCACGCTGCCTCCGACAGCAGCAAACGCGCAAATGGAAATTTTGCGCGTCATTAGTCCGGGGATCATCACGGCTGAAGCGGTGGAAATCCGCAACAATGGCAACACGGTCAATATCAGCGGATGGCGCTTGGTTGATGGACAGGGCAACGAATACGTGTTCAGCGAACAACTCTTGTTCTCGCAAGGACGCATCACGGTTTACACAGGGTCAGGTACAGATTCTCCACCCGCGAAATATTGGGGACAGCAGACTGCCGTTTACGAATCGGGCGATTCGGTAACGCTGCTCGACGCAAATGGGCGCGTGCAATCGACCTTCGTGATCCCGTAAGATTAGGCTCAATCGTGCGTGGGGTGGTGCATCGTCGTGCCGCCCCATGTTTGAAATGCAGGAGTTAGCATGTCGAATTCATCCATTGTTGATGAAATTCTCAAGGATGCTATCGAGAGCGGCGCGTTCAAGAATCTTCCCGGTGAAGGCAAACCGCTCAAGCTAGAAGATGAAACGAGTGTGCCGGAAGAACTGCGGCTCGCGCATCGTATTCTGCGGGCGAATGATCTTGCGCCCGATTGGATTATGGATGGCAAAGCCATCAGCGATACACAGGCGGCGTTGACCAAAGAAGTGCGTGTGCAGACGCGACGCTATCTTAAGGAACTGCGCGAAGCCGAATCGAGCAGCACGCCGGAACTGAATCGCCAGCATATCAATCAGCGATGGGATGTGACCAAAGCGGCGCTCCGCGAACGTATCAACAAGCTGAACAAGGACATTCTAAATTTCAATCTGAAAGTGCCGCGCGGCGTAACGCATCGCCCACTGTTCGACCTTGACCGCGAGATTGCGCGCTGGGGATAACAAGAGATATATCCTAACGGAGAGGGCGAACCCCTCTCCGGGACACAAAAGTACGTCTGAACCTTAAGATATGCCCTCGAAACGTGATATTCTGTTTCGCGCATCTCCCCACCTTCTTTCAATTAATTGACAAAGAGTTGAGGCGGTGAATTCTGTGATCTAAACCGCGTAAAATCGGGACATAAAGGACATAAGTTTTAATTCTCTGTCCGCGTTCCCGTACTGCCCCTATTACGTATATTGCCGCCATGACACATACGTGCTAGACTCATCCCTGTTATCCGCCCCGACAGGTACATCATCCTTAGATATTTAGGTGCTGGATGGAACAGGCGCTTTATCTGCAGTGGCGACCCGCTTCGTTTGACGATATGGTGGGGCAGGAACACATTACGCGGACGCTTCGTAACGCGCTCAAGACTGGACGCATTCGCCATGCGTACTTGTTCAGCGGTCCGCGTGGGACAGGCAAGACGACTTCGGCGCGTCTGCTGGCGAAAGCCGTCAACTGCCTTCACGAAGACCACGATCAACGTCCCTGCAACCAGTGCGCCAACTGCATCGCGGTCAATGAAGGACGCTTTCTCGACCTAATCGAAATTGACGCTGCAACTCACACGGGTGTCGATGATGTGCGCGATTTGCGCGACAAGATCGCGTTTTCGCCGGGTGAAGGTCGCTTCAAGGTTTACATCATCGACGAAGTTCACCGCTTCAGCGGCAGCGCGTTCGATGCCCTGCTCAAGACGCTGGAAGAACCGCCCGATCACGCGCTGTTTGTGCTGGCGACCACCGAAATCGACAAAGTTCCGCAGACGATTAAGAGTCGGTGCTTGCAGTTCGAGTTCCGCCTTTTTTCGGTGCGCGAAGTTGCGGACCGGTTGATGCTAATCTGCGAATCGGAAAAGCTGAAAGCGGATCGGGCGGCGCTGGAAATGGTCGCCCGTCAAGGTAAGGGCAGTATGCGAGACAGCATCAGTCTGCTTGACCAGATCGTGACCGATCCTAAAGAGCGCATCACGGTTGAGTTGGTGCAAAAGGTATTGGGAACAGCCGCCAGCACTGCCGTCAAATCGCTGGTGAGCGCGTTAGTGGCGGGCGACAGCGGCGGCGGTTTGCGTGTCATCCACGAAACGATTGACGCGGGGACGGATCCGCGCCATTTCGGGCAGCAGGTGATCGATCATTTGCGTAATGTTCTTCTTGCCCAAACGGCGGGCGCGGAACTCATCGAAGCATCGGATGAGGATCGCGCGCTGTTTCAACAGCAAGCGGAACAGATCAGCCGCGCGGCGTTGGTGCGTGCGGTGCGTGCCTACAACGATGCGCTCAATAACACAAAAAGCGGCTGGCAGCCGCAGTTGGCGTTGGAACTCGCCCTGATCGAGAGTATTCACGGCGCACAAGAGATCGTCGAAGCGCCAGTCGTGCATACGGTTCGATCCGCTGCGCCAGCGCAAGCCTCACAGCCCGCGCCCGAACCTATAGAGGAAGAACCAGCGCCACTTCCGCCGGGATCTCCCGCGTTGGTGGAAGCGGGCGCAGTTGCGGCGAAATGGGATCAAGTGTTGGGGCGTATGGGGCACTATAACAAAACCAGCCCGGCTGTGATGAGCGAATTTCGCGTGCATCGCGTGAGTGGCGATACGGTATTTTTAGCGACGGACAACTCGATTTTGTTCGAGCGCATCAATCCTTATCCTGAAAAAAAGAAAGTTGTCGAGCAGGCGCTGCGCGATGTGTTTCGTCAACCGCTGCGTATACAGGTTGTGCTGCTAGAGGGCGGCGTTGTGCAAGAAGGCGATACTTCTCTGGCAGAAACAAACGATCCGTTGTTGTCCGAGATCAATGCGACGGGTGGAAAAGCCCGTCGCTTGAACAAGAAGCCATCTGATTAATCGTAAGAAGTGTAAAACAGGAGTTGAACAGCATGTCGAAGCGTCCTATGGGTCGTGGTATTCCGGGCGGCGGCGGATTCAATCAAGCTGCGGCGATGAAGCAGCTTCAAAAGATGCAAGAAGAAATGCAAGCGGCGCAGGCGGCGCTCGAAACGGAAACCGTGCAGGTATCGGCGGGCGGCGGCGCGGTCACAGTGGTGATGACTGGACATCAGCGTGTACAGTCAATCACGATTGACAAGAGCAAGATCGACACGACTGACGACGAATGGGCAACCGATCTGCAAGACCTATTGGTGATCGCGGTCAACCAAGCGATTGAACAAAGCCAAACAATGGCGGCGCAGCGGATGGAATCAATAACGGGCGGGTTGGGCAGCATTCCCGGCTTGGGCAACCTGTTTGGCTAAATTTTGTGCGAAAAAGCGGGGCGCAGCCGATGCACGCCCCGCTTGGTTTGAATCACGGGCGGCGACATGACGACAAAATCGATTCCTGAACCAGTCAACAAGCTGATCGAAGCGTTTTCACGACTGCCCGGTGTTGGTCCAAAGACGGCTGCCCGTTTGACGTATTATTTACTGCGTTCACCGGACGAGGTCGCGTTGGGGTTGGCAGACGCGCTGCGGCAAATGAAAGCGGAAACTCGCTTTTGCTCGGTGTGTTACAACATCACCGTGACTGATCCGTGCGGCATCTGCTCAGATTCACATCGTGACCACAAATTGGTCGCCGTCGTTGAAGAACCGCTCGATGTACTGGCAATCGAACGCACAGGAACGTATAACGGCGTGTATCATGTGCTGCACGGCGCGATTTCGCCTGTCAACGGGATTGGCCCCGATGACTTAAAAATCCGTGAACTGGTGCGGCGTGTCGAGTCTGGCACAGTGCTAGAAGTCATCATGGCGACAAATCCCGGTCTGGAAGGCGATGTTACGTCGATGGTGATTCAACGTGAACTCGCAGGCAAGGGGGTAAAGATTACAGGGTTGGCGCGTGGTCTGCCGATTGGTGGCGATATTGAATACGCAGACTCAGTCACGTTGAGTCGTGCGCTTCAAGGTCGCAGCGAACTCTAAATGTCAGGGGTTATTCGTGAAGATTGCCCCTTCACAAGCCAAATCCCACTGATATAATCCCCTCTCGCTGTCAAAAATAGGCACATATCCCAAGATGGAAAAACGAGTTTAAATCTCGTTTGAAATTGTAAGGAGAAACGCTTGACAGTGACCGTGTGTGTTGATAACATACTTCGCACACTGTAACACAGTGAAAAAGTCTTGTCCTAAAAACAAGCACCTTGCGGGAGCGAGGGCACCTTAACAACAGAAACGTGAGAGAAAGCCCTTGTGAAGGAAGAGCCTTTGCGAGGAAGAAGAAAGCAAAAGGGACAGACACTCAACGGAGAGTTTGATCCTGGCTCAGGATGAACGCTGGCGGCGTG
>DAOTZD010000001.1:0-139442 GCA_034434595.1 Anaerolineae bacterium | reverse complement strand
GGCGTGTCCGTCGGCGTGTTCGTCGGCGTGTCCGTCGGCGTGTTCGTCGCGGTGTCCGTCGGCGTGTTCGTCGGCGTGTTCGTCGCCGTGTTCGTCGGCGTGTTCGTCGCGGTGTTCGTCGGCGTGTTCGTCGCGGTGTCCGTCGGCGTATTCGTCGCGGTGTCCGTCGGCGTGTTCGTCGGCGTGTGCGTCGGCGTGTTCGTCGGCGTGTTCGTCGCGGTATTCGTCGGCGTGTTCGTCGCGGTATTCGTCGGCGTGTTCGTCACCGTCGGTGTCGGAGTCTGGCAGTCCGCAGCGATCAGGTTATTGATCAGCGTCTGCGTCAAATCCGTCGAATCGTTCGCAACATTGAAATAAACGTCCGAAACTGCTTCGAGTTCAGTCTGTTCACCACTGTCAACTTCAACACCCACCGCGAACGTGATGATACCGTCTGCGACAAGATTGTTGTATGACGTGACCGCAGCAGTTTGATCATCTGGGTCTTCGCTGGCAATCAAGATGACCATTTGCACAACGTTGGTGCGCCCGCGCACACTGTTCAGTTCCGTTCGGGCAGCGTCCAAGCCGAGATTCGTAGCTTGATTGTTGGCGGTGCTTTGCGTCAGCACGTTGATGGTTGTCTCAACGGTAGAACGATTACCCGTTAATTGAAGTGGTGTCAGCGCGCTGCTGCTGTAAGTGACAATCCCTACGTGCGTCCCGCTCGAGCTGATGCTGTACCCGCGCGTGATATCCAGCACGAAATTCTTGATTCTGCCCCATTCGGTGCTGTCAATGAATTCGTCCGAATTGTCGATGACGAACACAAGGTCAACCGCGTTCACACACACCGGAGTTTGCGTCGGGGTGTTCGTCGGCGTGCTGGTCGATGTGGGTGATGTCGTCCCCGTCGGCGTGTTCGTCGGCGTGGCAGTCGGCGGCGCAACGATGATCTGTGCATACACGCAGGCATAGTTGGCGGTCGATTCCAGCGTCAGGAACGTGGTGACGAAGCTGCCCGGCACGTAGGTGCAGGTGCCGTTTTGCGTACTAGGGATGAAACCAATCGTTTCGATTTGGTATTGAGTTCCACCCACATTGAACGTTTGATTGGCATCCGGCAGTGACACACCGTCCGGGCATGGATTAGCGCCGCCCAGCTGACACGGACTGTCGTTGTTTGGGGTTTCAGTGTGATCGAAAGTCCCCGTGAAGGTGACATCGGTCAGCGGGTCGGTGAAGTTCAGTTCAAACTGAAGATCGACCCTATCCAGCGATGTGCCGGTAATGGGGAAGTTGTAATGGACGAACTTCCCAAGCAAAACGTAATCGCCCGGATTAAAAACGATTGGCGAAGTGACTCCGGTAAACCCGTAGCCGCTTTGCGACTCAACATCCGAGCATGTGCCGGGACTAGGATCGCCCCAACGAATTTGATTCTCATTTCCAACGGTTCGCGAGACAAAGCACGTGATGTTCGAGGGCACTACATTTTGCCAAGTGCCCGATGAACCACCTAGCGTCAACGCCAGCGCCGCGCTCGTTGGAATAAGAATGAGGATAAACACAATGAGCGCAATTGCGAGACGCGCGCTGTGCAATCGTGGCGGAATTGGACCTAGACGTACTCTCATATTCTCTCCGGTGCAGAATTGATGTTGAACCTCTGTCGTGAACTGCAGCAGCAGTGTGTGCGAACCGGGTTGTGGACTTGTTTATCGGCAGCAAGGCATCGATAACCTATTGTTGAGTTCAGCATTGGTGCATAAACCCACCTTTCGTAAACATATGAAATGATCAACAAGGGGGCGAAAATCGCTACAAGATAGATACGCCCTAACGGTAAACTTTAAAATGGAGCTGATTAAAGTTCACGTTAAGTTTGCGATTTTTTGCAGGTTCTTACAATCCCATACAAGTCTAAATGTGTACAGGTTTTGGCTAACGAAACTCTTACAAAGAGCTTACGTGACGACAGGACTCGCCCCCTTTGTGAGAATCCGCAGCCCCATAACGTAAAGGATACGGAAATTCACAATGAATGTTGTAAAAATTGCAGGTGGCGATCTGCGTAGTAATGTGTTCGCGTGGCAGTAGTTTTTTAACGATAAACAAACTCCAATTTTATGGGATTGTTGGGATTAGCTTCTTTTGAAGCAGGTTTCAAACCTTACCACAACGTTTCCTTAGAAAAAGTACAAGTAGTATAGGATCAACTTCATTTCCCTTATCTTGAATTTCAGCCATAAACATGACAGACACATTCGACACACAACAGCGTCCCCAACAATTTGAAGCTATCGCTCGTGAATATGAACGTATCGAACAGCTTATCGAGTACGTGACAAACGGGCAGGATATTGAACGATATACAGGAAAAGCCGTACTGAGTGTCGATCCAAAGACCGGAAAAATTACCAGCGTCAATTCATTCGCGCTTGAGTTGTTAGGTTACGACAGCAAGGCGCTCATTGGTAAGTTGATTGCCGACATTGAAACCCCTATCGACTCGTCGAATAGCAAACCGAGAACTTACATCGAAGGTCGCCACGAAGAACACGTTTATCCCGCGAAGTATCTTCACAAACAGGGCGATTTGATTGAGGTAGAAGTACATAAGCAGATCGTTTTGAAGCCAGATGTGGCAGAGATGCTCTATGTGCTGGTGGACCATTCGCTCTCTCAACGGGTATGGCGCGAACTTCAGCGCCGCGAAGATGATGGGTTCAAGTTCCAGCAAAAACTGAAAACGCTCAACGAAATTACCAGCGACTTAAGCCGTATTGAATCGCATGATGCGATTTGCTGGCACGCGGTCAAATATGGTATTGAGCGTCTAGGATTTGATCGGTTGGGTATTTGGTTTCTTGATACCGACCACGAAATGATGGTTGGCAGCTATGGAGTTGATGAACGGGGCGAGATACGCGCTGAACATAATGAACGCTGGTCGTATAAAGACACGTTTATTATGCAATTTTTAGAAGGAAAAACTGAAGCCGCTATCGCGCTCGACAACGCGCCTATTTACGACAACAAATCTGAAGTTATTCAGTATGGGTGGCATATTTCCGCGCCCATGCTGCACGGAGATCGCTTTATTGGCGTGATCACGTCTGACAACTATCTGAATAAGCAGCCCATGCGAAGCTTTGAACCAGAACTGCTGCGCTTGTACGGGATCACGGTTGGGCACTTGACGGAACTGGCGCGCCAACGTGAACGGGCTTTCGCGCTGCGTTTGGAAAGCGAACGCAGTAAGATGCTGCGAAATTTCATCATCGGTATCGGGCACGATTTTCGTACCCCGCTGACGCTGATCAACACCAAAGGTTACTTGATCACGAGGACAGAATCGGCGGAAAAGCGTAACGCACTCGTGGACGATATTCACCAACAGGTGCGGCAGTTAAGCGACATGCTCAATCATATGCTCGAATTTATCGAGATGGAAAATCACCTCAAGCTAACGCGCACAGAAGTGCATATTCACGCACTGCTCAACGAAATCATCAAGACACATCGCTATATCAGCGATTCAAAGCATATCCGAACAATCTTGAACTGTGATCCGACGCTGACAGCGAATGCAGACCTGAACTATATCCGCCGCGCGCTCGAAGAAATCTACGACAACGCGGTTCACTATACCGGAGATGGTGGGTTAGTAGAAGTGAATGTTACGGTCTACGACGGTGAAATCGGTATCAGCATCCGCGATAACGGTGTGGGAATGGATACAGCGGCGCTTGAAGATATTTTCAAGCCGCTGTATCGCATAGACGAAGCGCGCACTGAACATCGCAGCGGTCTAGGACTGTCAATTGCCAAGATCATCGTAGAAGCGCACGGCGGACGTATCACAGCTCAAAGCGTGTTGGGCAAAGGCAGCACCTTCGAGATTATTCTGCCGCAAGCGTGAATTAGGCGCGAAAGGCGCGAAGTTCAACACAGGCATAAGCGGCATTTGTCCACGCAAACCATGTCCGCGAGACAACTTCCCCGTTAACAGCATCATAGGCTTCTGGCAGCGATCCGTCTTGCTGCGCGGCGAAGGCTAAATGCGATCTCGCTTTCGCTGCGCGGGCGGGATCGTTCAAAAGGCGGGCAAGGATCAATTCTTGAATATCCCCTAATGCCCAAGGTGCGCGTGTATGGACGGAACCCAAACGTCCATTGTAGAAACCGTCTTGATTAGCGTCCGAAAAGGCAAATTCAATCGTCGCGCGCCACAGTGGATCGGACGAGTCGCAGAAGCCCCAGACCGGCGCAAGCACCGTAGGAAAGTCGTTCGCATCGTGGTAGAAGTGAAATCCACCGTGCCCATCCGTCGCATAGGCGTAGAGCAGCTTGCCATCGTGATCGGCAGTGAAATAGCGCGGCACCGCGTCACGGATTGCCTGTGCAAGCGATTCTTGCGCTACGCCAAGTCGGTTGAGTTTATTCAGTGTTACCCAGAACAAGATATGACTAGAGAGGTGGTACGGCTGCGCGATGGGATCATCTCCCGGTGTTTCGTCTGTGGGGTAAAGAGGCACGCTAGCGGCTCTGCGACGTTCCAGCATGGAAAGCACAGCAAGCGCGTGGGGTTTCAGACGTTCCCATGTCGCGTGATCGCCTGTTTCAAGGACATATTCGGCTAACTCAAGCAGTGGGAACAACTGCTGATCCAACTGGAACGCCGCATCTTTAACACGACCATTCGCCAAATAGCAGCGTCCCCATGCGCCATCGACGCGATCTGCCAGCTCGAACATCCAAATTAAATGGCGGCGGACAAAATCGTGCAGTTCGACATGCCAGCTTAACAGCGCGCGCGCCAGATAATAGGCATCTCGATTCCATGACAGCGGCAGCAGCATGTGATCGGTGAGCAAGCACAAGCCGTCATCGACGGGGATGCCCATTCGGATACTGTATTCGATACCACGACGGAACAGCGGATCATCAGGAAGCGCCGCCCGCCACGCAGATACGCCGGATGGTCTCCACGCAGACAGCGATGCCTGCCGCACCTTTTGGAGCGCCTCCTTACGGGTGAGCGCGAACGCAAATATCAGTTTTGCGCTGCGGGATGGTTCGGCATCAGGGATGCCACCCACCGCGACTACGCCAATCGCGGGATTTTCGATGAGCAGCACGCCATCAAACGCGATGGTTGTTGTGTCGGTGGGGGGCATCGGCAGAACACCACCTTCGGTCAACTGCGTATACGCACAACGCATCAAGGTGTATTTGCCGCCAAAAGTGAACTTCGACGGTTGATCGCTTTGCCACCATTGAGTGACGTGATCTTCATGAGCAAATGTCATCACATCCCATGACACGCCGCTGCCTGTAACCTGCTGGTGGATGTGATCTCCCCTATCCGCCGCGTGGTTGACGCTGCTCGCATCAACGTGAATGCCGAAACCCGTCAGCCGTGCCAACGATGCGCGATATGCCCGCACCGCCGCCGGATTGTATCGCTCTGAGTCCGGGAATGGATCGGCGCTGGTGAGCGTGACCAAGCCATGAACGGGATGGTAGAAGTTGATAGCGATAAAACGCCCGAACGAATCTACACTGCCCGTGATGCCCAGCTCACCAAAATCGAACGGTTTGGGGATAGTCGCCATGTGTTTGCCCTAAGCCAACGCCTTTTCGGTATCTGCGGTGATGCTGCGTCCAGTATCCGCGTCCATATAGCGCACTTTATTGATGGGGAAGCGAAGCCAGAGGTTATCACCCGCCGTCACCGGAAAATCGGGATGGATTGAAACTTTGATCGTGTCTTTGCCGATGCACGCCGTGAGCAAGTTTTGCGATCCTAATGGTTCCACAACGTCGATAGTCACAGGGAGCGCATCGGAAAGCGGCGATTTTGATGGTTCCATAGATTCGGCGCGGATGCCAATCACGATAGGTTTGCCATCGTGCCGCCCTAGAACAGGCTGCAAGTCATCGGCGGGTTGAAGATGAAATTCGCCCAACGCGACTGTATATCCTGCGCCGTTACGCTGCACCTGCCCGTGTAGAAAATTCATCGGCGGCGTGCCGATAAACCCGCCCACAAACTGATCGATGGGCAGATCGTAGACGCGCGTGGGGTGATCCAACTGCAAAATTTTGCCCGCGCGCATGACCGCGATGCGATCCCCCATACTCATCGCTTCGATCTGGTCATGGGTGACGTAAATGGTCGTCACACCCAAGCGGGTGAGCAGCAGTTTGAGTTCGGCGCGCATTTCTAAGCGCAGCAGCGCATCGAGATTGCTCAAGGGTTCGTCCATGAGGATGATAGGCGATTCGACGGCGATGGCGCGCGCCACGGCGATGCGCTGGCGCTGCCCGCCCGACATTTGGCTTGGGAAACGGTCAAGCATCCCTTCGATGTGGAGCAGCTTGGCGGCGTTCATCACTTTATCGGCAATTTCATTCTTGGGCTTCTTCTGCATCTTCAACCCAAAAGCGATGTTATCGAACACCTTCATATGGGGGAAGATGGCGTAATTTTGAAAGACCATCGAAATCCCGCGTTCGCGCGGCGGGAGATAGGTCACATCGCGGTCACCGATCACGACGCTGCCCGAATCGAGCATCCCTAAGCCGGCAATCGCACGCAGCAGCGTGGTTTTGCCGCATCCCGATGGACCGAGCAGCACCAGAAATTCGCGTTCATGCACTGTCAAACTCACGTTGTCGATGGCGACAAACTTGCCAAACTTTTTCACGGCATTGGTGATGGTTATTTCAGCCATAACGCCTCTATTTGTTGATTTGACCCCACATATTAAAGAGGTAGCGGCGGATGAAGAAGATGAAGATCATCGAAGGGACGAGCATAACGAATGCTGCCGCGAACTTGAACGGGTCGCTCGATTTATCAAGGTTGTAGAGGATGTGCGCGGGCAGCGTGCGGTTGGACAGCGTGAGTAGAATCGCGGCGAACACTTCGTTCCAAGAAAGCACGAAAGTGAGAATCGCAGAGGCGGCGATGCCGGGAAGCGCCAACGGCAGAACAACCTGCCAAAAGGCTTGGAGCGGCGTGCATCCAAACACCTGCGCGGCTTCTTCAAACTCGTATGGGACGCTGGCAAACACACTCGAAATCACCAGCACGGTTGTCGGCAGGGTAAGCGCGGTGTGCATCAATGCCAGCGTAAACGGCTGATCGAATAAGCCTAGCTGCAAGAAAATCACGGCAAGGGGAACGGCAAGCACGACAATGGGGAAGGCGCGTACCGAGAGCATGACAAGCCGAATGGCATCGCGCCCCGGAAAGACATAGCGGGCAATCGCGTAACCGCCGGGCACAGCCAGCAAACTTGACAGCACGACTGCCAACAGCGCGACAAAAATGCTGTTACCCGTCGCCCGGATAATGCCTTCGGTACTCAAGAAGAAATTGATCGAATCCAGTGAAATCGGATTAGGAAAAAATGACTTGGGAAAAGCGCGTACATCCTGCGGCGTGCTGAACGCCATATTGGCGATGAGCAAAATGGGAAAGAGAATCCATACCGCGATAAGAATGGCTAGCGCGTAGACCCCCGCGCGCCGTAGTTGCAGCAGCAGTTTATCGCGGCGGCGCTGCGCTTCCCATGCTTGCGCGCTTGGTCGAGATAAGGATTCTTTCGCAAGGGCTTCGGCACTCATTCGTAAGCCTCCTTGAGGAACAGCTACGCCGCCTTTACGCTTTCCTCTTGTGAACGGACAGCGCGCATGTAGAACAGCGAAATCGCCAATGAGATGATCATGATGAACCCGGCATACACCGCCGCGACACTGGGGTTGTTAAAGCGTCCGGGGTCATACCAGCGGAAAGTTTCGTTTGAAAGCACAGTCACAATATCGCCGCCAGTGATGGCGATGACAACGGCAAACACTTGAAAGGCAAGGATGGTGCGAAGAATGAGCGCGACCTGCAAACTCGGTTTGAGCAGCGGCAAAATAATATAGCGCAGACGCTGCCACAACCCCGCGCCGAACACTTCTCCCGCTTCAAGATAATCGCGCGGGATGGCTTGCAGACCGGACACGACGATGACCATAACAATCGACGTTGCCCGCCAAATTTCCGCCAAGACAATGATCGTGATCATCCACGCCATGTGATCGGCTTGGATGAAAATGAAAGGTAAATCCAAAAAGCCCGCCGATACCAGCAGCGAGTTCAAGAATCCGCGCTGTGTGAAGATGGCGAACCACAAAATCCCTGCCACTAAGTCGGAAATTCCTAATGGAATGGCGTATATGTAAAGGAATAGACTACTGCCGCGTATCTGACTTTGCAGCACCAACGCCATGATGATCGCTAGGACGAACTGCGCCGGAATGATCAGCACCATCAAGAGCAGAGTGGTCGAAACGGCTGTCCCAAAGCGAAAATCAGTCAGCATCCGGTTCAAATGGTCGAATGTCCATTCGCGCACCGCTTCTCCACTTGTCACACGCGCGGTTTCGGAAGTGCGGCGGTTTTCGATAAAGACGCTGCGCTGATTAACCCATCCTTCAACCGTACTGCCATTTGCATCCGTGCCGCTGACGTAATACCAAAAGATTGGGCGAGTCGCGCCGTTAGGCAGCACTTCGTCTATCTGCTGACGTTCGATCACGCGGACTTCAGTTTGCAGCGCCAAATTGCCAGTGACGGCGGAATCGGCGGCGGCTTCCGCGCGCAAATTGAGCGACTGCCCTTCGCGGGTGAACGCAAGCTGAAATGCTTGAGTCATGGGGTAGAGAAAGAAAATTGCTAAATAGATCAGCGAAGGGAGCAGTAAGAGATAGGGAGTCCATTTCGCGCGCTGCATAAAAATGTCTTTCTAAGCCACTATTTCATTCAAAAACAGGGAAACACGCGGAAATAATCCGCGTGTCCCTATCTAGGTGAACTTACATGCCGCTGGATTCAAGCTGGCAGGGACCTTCGCTGGCAGGATCGGGAGCCCAGCACGCCGCGCCTGTCTCATTCAGCAGCGTTTGTAAGGTCGCGGCTTCCGCGTCGAGCGCCGTTTGAATATCCTCACCGTCAATGACGATACGAGTGAAGGCGTTGCGGAAAATCTGGTTAATTTCACCGCCGCGCGCGCCTAAACCCACAGGCAGCAGCGAGGGAATCGCGTCTTCGGCTGTCGCCTGTGCGGCAACCGCCGCCGCTTGACGTGCCGCGCCTTCAGGAAGTGACGACTCATCTACGCCAGCGATCACCGGGTAGAAGCCAAGTTCCGTCAACACCTGCGCTTGTGTTTCCGGCATAAGCATGAAGCGAATCACGGCTTCGGCGGCTTCGGGATCACTGGTTGTGAAAGGAATACCCAAGCCCGCGATAACAGGCATAAATCCGCGACCTGCCGGACCGGCTGGCGCAGGGAAGGCGATGAAGTTTTCCGGCTGTTCATCGAAGGCGGGTTTCAAACGGGCGACGTGATCGAACGCGACCAGCACTTCGCCAGAAAGCAGCGGTTCGTTCATGAATTCATAGCTGATCGACTGCGGGTTGACATAGGGCCACAGATCATCACGAAGGAAGCGCATCATTTCGACGGCATCGGCGCTGTTGAAGCGCGTGACCATGCCACCCGTGAATGACGGGAACAGATAGCCTTGAAGGAAGCGGTGGAACAACCCTGCGACAGGCAAACCGAGCTTGGCTTCGCCTGTCTCGTTGTACATATTTTCCGCCCATTCTGCGAGTTGTTCCCACGTCAGCGCGTTTACATCCACGCCTTCCGGCAAATATTGAAGCGCATCGTTATGCGCTGCCATCGTAAACGTAGCTTGCATCCACGGAATGTAATATTGGTAATCGTCCGTCCCCATGCGCCCCAGCTCAACATACGCATCGGCTACGTCGTATTCCGCTTCGATTTCCGCGAGCAGGTCGGTCAGGTCGAACAACAGGTCTTCGCTGGCGAGTGTCGGGAATGTGCCATGCAGCGCCCCTACTACGTCCTGCACACCTTGACCGGATTGCGCTTCCGCGCGCAGCAGGTCGATCATCGGACCTTCTTCCGAGCCAACAAATTCGACGGTGCCGCCTTCAAATCCCGCGAGTATTGCACGGGCGCGTTCGCCTTCTTCGACAACGTTGAACTGTGTGGAAATAAAGGTGATCGTGTCATCTTGCGCGAGGACGGGCACACTGACGAGCATCACGAGCGCAATTAGAGACAAGAGGAGACGAATTTTCGTGTTCATTTCAACCCCTTAAACAATTTTGGAAATACGATAGCTGTGAATAGATAGACGGTTGTTGTGTGCGACTCACCTTCCTTTCGGCTGAATCTGCGCGCCGCACGACTCACGGATGATGAGTTCTGTCGGCATCAGGATTCCTGTAATTGGCGGGGTTTGCCCTGCGATGATGGGCAGAAGCAGTTCAACCAATCGCCGCCCGATCTCGTAAATCGGCTGGCGCACGGTTGTCAAGGGAGGCTGCGCGTATTTCGCTACTGGCACATCGTCGAAACCGACGACAGCGATCTGCTGCCCGACAACAAGCCCACGCGCTTGAATGGCGTGCATCGCGCCGAGCGCCATCAGGTCATTACAACAAACAACCGCAGTAAGATTGGGATGGCTATCCAACAGCGCATTCATGCCCGCATAACCGCCCGACTGCATCAAATCACCGTAGATCACCCAATCGGGTCGATACGGGATGCGCGCCGCGTCGAGGGCTTGCTGGTAACCGCGCCGACGATATTCGGTATAGGCGATTTCCGGCGGCGGCAGAATCAATCCGATGTTGGTATGCCCTAAACGGATCAAATGCGTGGCTGCGGTCTGAATCCCCGCTTGGCTGTCCACGTCGATGTAGGGGAAATCACTGTCTTCGTCAGGAGTAGCCCGCCCTGATACGACAAACGGATGATTGACGCGCTTCAAGTAGGCGATGCGCTCGTCGTGCTGGCGCGTGCGGGCAAGGATAATTCCATCGACGCGGTTGCCGCCAACGATGCGTTTGTAGGCTTCGAGTTCGTCTGCGCCGGGTGCGCGCGCGCTGATGAGCAAATCGTAGCGGGCTTCTCCGGCGGCATCGCCGATACCGCGCAGCAGTTGATCGAAGAAGCCTTCCGAAAAGATGTGATCGTTGGAGGGGATGATCAAGCCGATTGTTTGTGTGCGTTGATTGCGAAGCTGACGCGCGACTTCATTCGGCTGGTAGCCCATTTCGAGCGCGGCTTGGATGATCTGCTGGCGTGTTTGTTCGCTGACATCATTGTAGCCTGCCAGCGCCCGCGACACAGTTGTAATCGAAAACCCAGTTTTGCGTGATAAATCTTTTAGACCAACCATTTTGAGTTCGCAAATTTTGATCTAAACTTTTCTTGAAAGTAATCCAAAACGTTTTGGGAGTCAAATTAGAATTCGTTGATCGCGATAGATTAGGGTGAATGCTTTATGTCGATTGAGGATAAGATTCGCGCCAAGCTGGCGTTTTTGTACCCACAAGATCAAGCGCGGGTGTTTGCAGAACGCTTGATGAAACGCTTAGGAAAGCCGCAACTTTCATCATCAAGCACACTGCGGATTTCCGAACGCGATGCGATGTTGATCGCATATGGTGATCACATTCAGCGTCCCGGCGAACGTCCCCTGCAAACCCTTCGCAGCTTCTTAAATGCGCTCGCTCTGCCGCTGTCCAGCTTGCATATTCTCCCCTTTTATCCATATTCATCGGATGATGGCTTTTCGGTGATCGACTATTACGCAGTCGATCCGGCATTAGGGACATGGGATGATGTGGGGGCATTGGCGAGCGATTATCGTTTGATGTTCGATGCGGTGTTCAACCACATTTCAGCAAAAAGCGCTTGGTTTCAAGGGTTTTTGCGCGGGGAAAAACCCTATACCGATTATTTTGTCACCGCGCCGCGCGATACCGATTTGTCGATGGTGACACGCCCGCGCACGCATCCTGTTCTCACACCGTTTCATACGCCGACAGGCGAACAATACGTATGGACAACGTTCAGTGATGATCAAATTGATGTGAACGTGGCAAACCCCGACGTGCTGATGGAGCTGATCGACGCGCTGTTGTTCTATGTGGAAAAAGGCGCGCAGTATATTCGCCTCGATGCAATTGCGTTCCTGTGGAAAGAGATCGGCACGACGTGTATCCATCTGCCGAATACGCATCGCGTCGTGCAGTTGTGGCGTGATGTGCTGGATATCGCCGCGCCGGACACGATCTTGATCACCGAAACCAACGTGCCGCATGTCGAGAACCTATCGTACTTTGGAGATGGCACGAACGAAGCGCAGATGGTGTATCAGTTCGCGCTGCCGCCGCTAATCTTGCACACACTCCGCACAGGAAATGCTTCCCGCCTGACCGCATGGGCGAAAACGATCCAGCGCGTAAGCGAACGCACGACGTTTTTCAACTTCACGGCATCGCATGACGGAATCGGCGTGCGCCCGGTCAAGGGGATTTTGAGCGATGACGAGATCGCGGCGCTGGTGCAGTTGACGCGCGATCACGGCGGGCACGTCTCGATGAAAAGCGAAAGCGATGGCAGTCAAACCCCGTATGAACTGAACATCACCTACTTTGACGCGATCACGCCGCCTTCGCTCACAGGTCAACAGCCGGATACCGCTGTGAAGCGATTCATGGTCTCGCAGGCAATCATGCTGGCGATGATCGGCGTGCCGGGGATTTACTTGCCGAGTTTGTTTGGCGCGCGGAATTACGCGGAAGGAGTCGCCGCGACTGGACGCTACCGCACGATCAACCGCGAGAAGTTCGACGCGCACGCGCTGCTGCAAGACCTGCAAGGCGATACGATCCGCCGCGCGGTGTTTGTGCAATACAGGCATTTGATGGAAGCGCGCACGCGGGAAACTGCATTTCATCCGTTGGGCGGGCAGCATGTGATTGACCTGCATCCGGCGGTATTCGCGTTGGAACGAATCGCGCCAAATGGACACGAACGGGTAATCGCGCTGCACAATGTTTCGGGCGATCCGTTACGCTTGGAACTGCCATCGACGCTTACGGGTGAATGGATCGATTGTTTAACAGGGGATATGCGCGACCTTGCCGCGCCAGTGGTTCTGCAGGCGTATCAAGTGCTTTGGCTGAAGCCGATTTCTTAGCGTAAGCAATCCTGTAGACCGTTAGGATGACTAGGACATTGAAAGATGGGAAAAGTTTTTGTTTTTACCGCCCCACGCACGACGGGGTATCAAGCCTATGATGATGTGCCGCTGAAACCCGATGAAGTGCGGATCAAAACACTGTATTCAGGAATCAGCGCGGGGACGGAACTCACTTACTATCGCGGCACGAACCCGTATTTGAGCAAACGGTGGGAAGCGGATCGCAAGCTGTTTGTATCCGGCGATGCAGGTTCAATCAGCTATCCGGTGACAAATCTCGGCTATGAAGAAGTTGGCGAGATCATCGAAGTAGGCGCAGAAGTAGAACTTCCCATAGGGACGCGGTTGTTTGGCACATGGGGACACCGCACGCATTATGTTGCCAATCTCGATTATGTCCGTCCGCGCTTAATGCCTGCGGGCGCTGATCCAGTGTTCGGGATTTTCTCGCATTTGGGCGCAATCGCGCTCAACGGCGTACACGATGCCGATCTCAAATTGGGTGATACGGTAGCGATCTTCGGCATGGGCGCGTTAGGTCAGTTGGTGGCGCTGATGGCGCGGCGAAGTGGTGCGAAAGTGATCGCGGTTGATCTGCACGATTCGCGCTTGGAGATGGCGAAGTCGCTCGGCGCGGATGTGACACTCAATGCGGCGCGAGATACCCCTGCCGAAACGATCAAGGCGATGACGAACGGACTAGGGGCAGATGTGTGCATCGAAGTATCGGGATCGACACAAGCGCTGCACGAGGCAATCCGGTCAGCGGCGTATTCGGCGCGGGTGGTGGCGATGGGGTTCTTTCAAGGAGAAGCGAAGGGCTTGTACTTAGGGGATGAATTCCACCACAACCGAATCAATCTGGTGTGTTCGCAAATTTCAGGCGTGTCGCCGGAAACGAGCTATCGCTGGAATAAACTGCGCCTATGGCAAACAGCGGTGCGGCTGCAAGCCGAAGGCTGGTTCGACGCGCGCCCGCTGATCACACATCGCGCACCCTTTGAGCAGGCGAGCGCGCTGTATCAACTGCTGGATGAGCGCCCGAACGAAGTCGTGCTGGCGATGCTGGAATTTGAGGGACGACGATGAATCCGTTACGGATAGGGATTCTAGGATGCGGGAATTTTGCCAACGTCCACGCGAAGATCGCGCAAGGTTTACCGGAACAGCTTCAGCTTGCGGCATTTTGCGATCCTACAGAAGCGAAAGCGAAAGCATTTGCTGAACAATATGCGCCGGATGCCGCCGTATTCACGGATCATCACGCGATGTTCGAGCGTGGGCGCTTGAATGGCGTAATCATTGTGATTCCCCCATTCGCGCATACAGATGAAGTGGATGCGGCGGCGCAAAACGGGATTCATGTCTTGATCGAAAAGCCGATTGCGCTCCAAGCGGATCAAGCATGGGCGATGGTCGAAGCCGCAGAAACAGCGGGTATCAAAACACAGGTGGGATTCATGTTCCGTTTTGGCGAAGCAGTGGAGCAGTTCAAGGCGCTGCAAGCCAGCGGACAAACAGGTGAAATCGGCTTGATGACAGCGCGGTATTTCTGCAATGCGCTGCACGCGGATTGGTGGCGGCGGCGCGATAAATCAGGTGGGCAGGTGGTGGAACAAGTGATCCACATGTTCGACCTACTGCGCTATCTCGCTGGAGATGCCGTGAGCGTATACAGTCGTCAAGAAAATCTGTTTCACAAGGATGTGCCGGACTACACGATTGAAGACGTAAGCGCGACGATCATCGGGTTGAAGGGCGGCGGCATGGGTGTGATCTACGCGACCAACAACGCAATTCCCGGCAAGTGGATCAATGATTATCGCGTGGTGGCGCACCGCTTGACGGCTGATTTCACGAATGCGAATAACGCGGTTTTCACCCATACGGATCGTGAAGGTAATCCGGTGACGACAATTGAGTCAAATAAGGATTACCGGCGCGCGCTGCTGCTGGATTTTGTGAACGCGATTCGCACGGATGGCGTGACACGCACGCCAATCCGTGAAGGGGCAAAGTCGCTCGATCTGGTGCTGGCGGCGCGGCGTTCCGCTGAAACGCATGGTGAGGTGAACGTGTGAACGAATTGAGGGTGGAAACGCGGCACATCACGCTGGCGGATGTGCGTCCAGTGATCAACGGGGTGGTGTTAGAAGCCTTGCCAACTGCGGGAAAGACATTCGGGTTGAGTCTCGCGCCGTTGATCGACAGCGGAGTGATGACCATCGAGCAAGAGGGCACGGGCGGCACGATGCGACTTCGTTATGAACTTCGCAACATTCCCGATGACTTTACGCTCGATTCGTTCGGGATTCAGTTTGGGCGCATGACCAACATAAGGACGTTTCTCCGCAGCGGGTATTTCAGTTGGGATGGCAGCTATTACGTCCCGGTTGAGGAATTGCCCGTTGGCGGCGCGATACAAGGATACGCGGTCACACAATTACTCCCCTTCAATGAAACCGGGAGTGTGGTAATCGGGTTTGATAAGCACGACACGTTCCAGCAAATGATCACGCTGACGCGCGGGGAACAAGGCTTCGCGCTACGATTTGAAACCCTGTGGGATCGACGTGAGCGCGGCGATCATAGGCTGCTTTCGGAATGGTTGGTGATTCTCGAACGCGATGCGGTTGAAAACGCGCTGCGGGAGTGGGCACAGCTTGTCGCTCATGCCATGAACGCGCGAACCAACACCCCGCCGATCAGCGGTTGGTGTTCGTGGTACAACCTGTATGCCAATATCAACGAAGAAATCATCCTTCAACATTTGCAGGCGACACGCGAAATTGTGCAACGTGAAAATCTTCCGATGCAAGTGTTCCAAATTGATGATGGATTCACGCCGGAGATGGGGGATTGGCTGGATGTAAAGCCGCAGTTCCCACGCGGGATAAAACCCCTTCTGGATGAATTTCGCGCGGCGGGATTCACGCCGGGATTGTGGATCGCTCCATTTATGGTGGGGAATCGCAGCAGACTTTATGCCGATCATCCCGATTGGGTCGTGAAAGACCGGGCGACGGGGCAGCCTATCGCGCACATGAAGTTTTATTCCGAGTTTCGCTGGCATAAGCGAAGCGAAGAATACTACATCCTTGATACGACACATCCCGATGCATTCGCTTATCTGCGCGAAGTTTTTCGCGTGTGGCGGCATGAATGGGGATGCGAATATTTTAAGACTGATTTCATGCACTTTGGCAGCGAGTACGGGGCAGATCGGGCGGTGTGGCACAGACCGGGCATGACGCGGATCGAAATTTGGCGGCGAACAGTGGAGATGATCCGCGAGGAAATCGGGGATGCGCTGTGGTTGGGGTGCGGGTGTCCGCTGTGGGCATCGGTAGGCGTGGTGGATGCGATGCGAATCGGGCGGGATGTGGGCGTGGAATGGAGCGCGAACAGCGCGACCCTGCAAACGGCTCAATCGCTGCTGCGTGACCAAACGACACGCAATTTTGGCAACCGTATCCTCTGGCAAGCCGATCCCGACTGCATCCTCCTGCGCGATAGATACCACAACTTGACCGACACGGAAGCGCGATCATTGGCGCTGTACGCGGGGATGTCGGCGGGTTTGAGAGTGACAAGCGATCATCTGGGGGAACTATCGGCGGGGCGGTTGATGCTGTGGAAAGAGATTCTCTCTTGGGAAGATGGCGTTTGTCACTATCCGCTGCTCGGTCAAACGCCGCTGACGATGCACTATGAAGCAGGGGCGAAACCTGTGATCCGATCACTCGAACCGGTATTGGTGCAGGTGCTTCAGCCGTATGATCCCGATGCGCCAACCCGTGTGTTCATTTTGAATACGGGAGATAGGGCAGTCCAGCGGACATATCCCCTCAAGATGCTTGGTTTAGCCCAAGTCATGATTGGACATGAGTGGAACGGGGAATACAGCGAAGATCGCCGGATCGCGCGTATAGAGGTAACACTTGGAGCGCATGAAGGATCGCTGTGGATATTGAAGCCCGCTGCAATATAGCTTCAGTCAATCATGGATTCCACAATTTCGCCCGTATTGCGCCCAAACACCTTTTCGGCCCCCCTCTCCACGTGGATTCACAGGATGACACTTTTGCAAGGTTGAGAGGAAAATCGTTTGTAGGGACACGCCATGGCGCGTCCGCTGACCCAAAACCCATACTCAAATTACCCATTTCAACAAAAAGTGTCGTCCTCTCAACCGCGTGGAAAGGGCGAAAATTCCCAAATTTTGAGGTGAGGTTGGCGCAAGCAGGCGATGTTACCGACTGAAACTGAACTTTCGTGATTCAATGAGTCTTTAACATTTTTCACGTTTTGCGACGCTGCGTAGGTTAAAAGATTTTTATTGATTAGAGAGATAGCACACTTGTAACGTTATTATGACTCGATTTTTACGCATTTTGTCTTACATTCATGGATGAGGTCATTTTTCCTGTGCTACATTGATCGCAACGAAATCGTTCTTATTGCTTGAGGGTTATCATGGCTTTTGAATCCCTGCTCAACAGCCAGATCGAAGACATTATCGCATCACATCTCAACGAATTGCAGGTTTATCTACCCAATACTGCGTACCAAATTCATGTGCCAACAGACTTGACGCAGGTGGTCATGCGGCTTGACCGGCTGATTGGTGTGCCGGCAGAGTACAGTACACGTCCACAGCAAGAAGAAGTATTCGACTTGTTGGGACGGTTGGAATGTTTTCTACGGCAAATGAACGTTGTGACGGATGAACATTTCGCAGAGACATTGATCGGGCGCATTTGGTCCCGCGCGCATCACTGGCAAACTATGGTGATGGGCGAATTCATATCGCCGCCCATTCATCAAGTGTGGGAGCTGCTCAAACCTGCCGTGCCAGATGTCCTCGAAAAAGCCACTGAAGGTTACTATGTTGCGAAGTGGTGGAAACCGTATCCTGTAATGGACGTGGAGATTCTGCTGCGAACGGACGGAATTCGTATTCATGGGGATCCTTTTCAACCCGAAGACCTTGCAAGTGGGGTTGCGGTATGCTTTTGGGTAATATAAGGATAAAGGATTCCGCTTTATTAGTTTCTTTACGGTTTTTGAATTGACACCACCCCCGATTATCCGTATTGTAATAGTTACGGGATATGTAGCGAGTATCTGTTCTTCGCTCAAGGCATTGCTTGAAAATGCGCGTGTGTCGAAATGATGCGCGTTTTTGAGCGAAAATGTCGCAAATTGTGGGGGAAGCAATGCTATCGCGCCACATCGATGCTTATGTTAACGTTGCATCCGAAATTCGTTTTCTAATTTCACAACTGGGGGTGGGGCACATTCAAAGTGTTACCTACGAAACTGCGTGGGCAGCACGCTTAAGCCCATTGTTCCCAGAATTTGAAGCCTCGCTTGAATGGCTCCGCCAAAACCAGCACACCGACGGAAGCTGGGGGAGTCCGCTTGCCCAATATCACGATAGATTTTTGTCCACGCTTGCAGCGATTGTCGCGCTGAAAGAAGTGGGGCGGCATCCGCGCGATGCGCGCCGTGTGCAGCGCGGCGAAGATGCCCTGTGGCGAATCGTGGGCAAATTAAGCAAAGATGATAGCGACACAGTGGGATTCCCGTTACTTTCGGCGGCGCTCACTCAACAGGGAGCAGCGCTGGGACTAGACGTGCCTAATCCGCCTGTGCGTTTTGCAAAAGCTTATCAAAAGAAAGTGCAAATGCTGCTGAACGCGCCAGATCGTCAGCTTCGCACAAATCCACTCATTTATTCGCTTGAAGGTCTATTATCTGCTTTAACTCCTCATGACGATGTGTTTGAAGCCAATCACTCTGTAAGCATTTCACCATCGGCAACGGCAGCTTTTTTGCTAAAGTACCCCGAAACCGATAACGGCGCGCGCGAATATTTGCAAAATGTGCTGGCGCAAAATACTGACGGCGGTATGTCGCAGTTTAGCCCTGTTGATACGTATGAAGTGGGGTGGGCGCTTAATCATTTGCGGTTGGCAGGCGCAATTACGCCGAATGACCCCATGGTGCGTAAGCTGCTCGATTTCCTGTATCACCAATGGTCGCCGGAAGCAGGCACAACCACTTCGCGCTACAGCCTCACCTACGAAAGCGATAATACTTCAGCGGCATTCACCTTGCTTAAATGGGGTGGATACAATGTCAGCGGAGATGTGTTCTACTACTATGAACTGGACGATCATTTCTGCTGCTATCGCGGGGAAACCAACCCATCGGTGAGCGCAATGATCCGCACACTGGCGGCGCTTCGCTTCTGCGAAGATCACCCTGATTATCAACGGTGGGTCGGCAAGATTGTCGATTTCCTCTACAAGAGCGATCAAAACGGTTCCTTCTGGGTCGATAAATGGCATTCTTCTCCCTACTACGTGACCAGCATCGCGTTGAATGCGCTGCGTGGGATTGATGATGCGCTGGCGCGCACGCGCTTAAAATGGGTGCTTCGCACGCAGAATGATGATGGCGGATGGGGCTATCTGGGACAATCTACCCCCGAAGAAACTGCCTACTGCTTAGAGGCACTGATCTTGTGGGATCGCACAATGGAGCGTCTCCCCGCCACAGTGATCGAAGATGCAGCACGGTATCTGCTGCGTAACACAGATTTTGATCAACTTGTCCCGTTATGGATCGGCAAATCGCTGTACACCCCTACCAACATCGTCAAAGCGGCGATTTGGGGCGCATTGTACGCCTATGAAAGCTGGAAATCCTCATGACCTCGACTTCCTTACCTGAATCGATGCAGCCAGCGTCCGCGCCGCTGACACCCGCGCGCCGCGTCGCCATGTTGATGCGCTGGTTTGAACCGCGTTCTAAGAACCGTGATGAGCGGTTCCGCGAACGCACCGTGCGCGTGATTGTCGCGCTCACGCTGATTGTGATGAGCTTGAGTTTTTTCGCAAGCTTGTTTGTGTATCGTGACCCATGGGGCGTGATTTCTTTCCCAACCATGCACCTCGCCGTGCTGGTGCTGTTTAGCGTCGCAGCGGTGGCAGTAGCGCGGGAAAATCTCGAAGTCGCAAGCTGGATGGTCGTGTTCGGCATCATCGTCGGTGTAATCTTCAATCACTGGATGTTCGCCAGCGCGCAAGCCAATACCCAAACGTATTTCGTCAGCATTCCCATGTTCATGATCCCACCCTTGGGCGCGGCGGTTTTGCTGCGCCGCCGTTGGATTCATATCGTGAGTTTTGCGACGATTGTGATATTCGTGGTGATTGACTATCTGCTGGTGGCAGCGGGATTGCAAGCAGAACCCATGAGCCAATCCACAATTGTGACATTGGGGGTGCTGCTGTTAGGCGAAAGCGTGATTTTGAACACGCTGCGTAACGAATTTGACAACCGCTTTGACGCGCTGACGGAATTGATTCACTTGGAAGAACATGCCCGTCAGCAAGCGGAAGCAGACCGTAAACGCGCTGAAGACGCGGACCGCGCAAAATCACAATTTCTCGCTAACATGAGTCATGAACTCCGCACACCGCTGAACGCGATTATTGGTTACAGCGACATTTTGGTCGGCGGCATGGTGGGCGATATCGCACAACCGCAGCTCCGTTTGTTGAACAATATTCAGTCGAACAGCCGCCGCCTGCTCTCGCTCATCAA
Source organism: Anaerolineae bacterium (assembly GCA_034434595.1). GTDB lineage: Bacteria > Chloroflexota > Anaerolineae > Aggregatilineales > Phototrophicaceae > Flexifilum. The sequence continues at coordinate 118,751 of DAOTZD010000001.1, read as the reverse complement.
TGACATTCTTGACCTATCGAAAATAGAAGCTGGAAAACTTGAGGTGTACAACGCGCCGCTTCAACCACGCCGTTTGATTACAGAAACGGTTGACAGTTTGCGCGCGCTGGCAGATGAAAAGTCAATTGCGCTGGAAGTCCATATTGCTGATGAAGTGCCAGAAGTGATCATGAGCGATGCTCGCAAAATCGCGCAGATTCTCATCAACCTCGTCAGCAACGCCATCAAGTTTACCAGCGTAGGCGGCGTGTATCTCGATGTGACCGCTGATGCAACGAATTGGAAAATTAAAGTACGCGATACCGGAGATGGTATCCCAGCAGATGCAATTGCGTACATCTTTGAACCGTTCCGGCAGGTGGACAGCACGGACCGCCGCCAGCACAAAGGCACAGGCTTGGGGCTGGCAATCGTAAAGGCGCTGGCGGTCAGCTTGCAAGGTTCGATTGAGGTGGAATCAAAGCTCGGAAGTGGTTCTACCTTTACGGTTGTGTTCCCGCGCAACATTCCAGTGGAAATCGGCTCCGTCACAACGACGGAATCCAACGCAAATGAAATCGCAAGCGATGGCTCACCTGCGCCAACCAACGCAGCGGCGAACGGTGTTAATGCACTCAACGAAGCCGGTGTCACGACGAACACGGATAGTCACGCTGTTATGAATGGCGTAAACAGTGTGACGAAACCGTAATAGACCGGAGAAATGACACCCTCTTAAGGGTGTAGATTCGCAAGTTGTTCTATTCTAAATGTATGAGTTGACAAGGAAGTAAGCGATGACAACTCCACTTTCAGTGCTATTGGTCGATGACGATCCCGCGATGCGCGACATGTTCCAGATGGTGATGAAGCATCACCAAATTGAACTCACCGCCGTGCAAGATGCAGAAACGGCACTGCAATATTTGGCGGGGAATCAGCCGAATATCATCGTACTTGACCTGTTCCTTCCGGGTTTAGATGGCTACCAAATGCTCAAGCAGATGCGTAAGAAATCGCTTGCGCCGAATGCGCGTGTGGTAGCAATTACGGCGTACTACACCACCGATACTGAACAGGAAACGCTGAATGGTGGCTTTGACGGTTATCTGCCGAAGCCTATCAACACTGCCCAGATCGTTCCTTATCTCGAGAGCCTAATCGCCGGATAATTTACGGGCACGGTGACAGGCTGCAAGTTAGTGAAAAACAGAACATCATGACTGACCTTTCGACATGGGATATCATCATCGTAGACGACGAACCGGACAACATTGGTGTTGTGCAGCTTGTCATGCAGTACAGCGGCGCGCAGGTGCGTGTTGCCGATAACGGCTTCGCGTGCCTCGCGCTGATGGAACAAGCTGTTCCAACTGTGCTGCTGATTGACATTCAGATGCCCGGAATGACTGGATATGAACTGCTGCGGCGGATACGCGAGCATCCGGTTTGGCGGCATGTCCCCGCTGTGGCAGTCACCGCACACGCAATGGTAGGGGACGAAGAACGCATCCTGTCCTTCGGCTTCGATGGTTATATTCCCAAACCCATTGAGGCGATGAAACTTGCGGGGCAGTTGAAACAGATTGTTGATAATGCCTTGGGCAACATGTAAACAACATAAAGGGTGTGCATGAGCGAAAGCGACGCAGCCAACACGACTGAATTTGCTCAACAGATTCGTGAACGTTATCCCGAAGGGTTAACCGGCATCATCGCCGTTGGGGGCACACGCACCACATTCATACTCGATCAAGCGGGAGAGGACGCGGGGGCAATTACCAACCCGGAAGCTTATGCTCGTCATGCTGCGGAACTTTATTTCGGAATAATCCGCGCATTTTTTGAGCTTGGCGGGCAAAACTTGATCATGCCGCTGCTTTCGTTTCAGAGTTTCTACGAGCGCGGCGAAACCTACAACGAACGATATTTCGGTTACATGCGCTGGCTAACGGGTGACAACTTCACCCGCTTTTATCGTGAGATGAACGCTGATCCCTATTTCGATGGGATTGATACGCTGCTGCATTTACCCGCAGACAGCGCCGCCCATCAAATGGGCAAAATGCTGGCGGATTTCGCCGCGTCGTGGGAATACCGCCCGGACAGGCGTAAATTAATCTGGGAAATCGCGCCAATTCCGCTGTTCACGTTTTGGAAAGCGCAGTTCACCATGCCCCCTGCCGATCAACAGGCATTGGCGGACGCGATGAGCAAATGCACAGATATGCGCGAGATGTATCCCTTGCTGTACAAGTATTACAGCCGCGCCGCCTATGGTACGGAAATTCCGATTCCACATTTTTACTTGGGCACAAACCGTAACGGTGATTTGAAACTGCGCGCGATGCTGCCTATTTCGATGGTCAACGGTGGGAGTTTCCGGCTGTTTTATACGCCCTACCCCACGTTGTTCACCAAACCTAAAACGCTGCGCGTCATCCTCGAAGACCTCGCGTTTGGCAAGCCGCTGCGCTCGTTCAAAGCCGATTACAGCGGGCAGTACACCCCCGAACTTGTTGAAAGCGAAAAGCGGCGCGTTGAGGCGCTGCGTGACGATCCCTACAGTACAATCGGGCTGACTCGCACGCCTACGGATGAAAACTCCCTCAATGAGTAATTTGCCAATTCGCAACCTAGTTCTCGATTTTGATGACACGCTGGTCGTCGCCGCGCTCACATGGACAATCGACGTAGGACTGCCGCGCTTCATCCAAACGCACGGGCTAACCGCATCGCCAGAGAAGTTGGACGCGGCGCTTCTGCACGCCCAAGAAGCGTCACGAAGCGGTGATGATCCTATGGCGGTGCTGACGCGATTTTTCGAGCAAATGGAGTGGGATCACACACTGCAAATGCAGTTATTCAACGACGTGACTGAACAGTATCAGCCGTCCCTGTTTGCGGACACCCTGCCATTTTTACAGGCAGTCAAGCATCGCGTCGAACGTGTGATCGTGCTTTCAAATAACAATCGCGCGCCAGCAATCGCCGAATCACTCGGCATCGCGCCTCTGCTTCCAGTGATCATCACGCCGAAGCGCGCACCGGGAACCCTGCCCAAGCCGGACGCAAGTCTATGGCACTTTGCGCGTGGGCAGTTCCCCGATATTACGACAGAGAACACCGTGTTTATCGGGGATGATCCATGGTCGGATGGCGCGTTCGCAGTGGCTTGCGGGCTGCGATTCTATCTCGTTGATCGCAAGCGAAGATACCGCCATCTGCCTCATGACGTATTTCGCTTTATTGATCAATTAACTGCCGATGTGCTGGTCAGCTCCGATTGAGTAAGCGGCTCGTCAAACGGGTGAATTCGTTGACTTCAATCGGTTTTTGAAGGATGAGATCGGCACGATCTGCCACGTCTTCGGTGATCATGTGCGGATTTGCTGTCATGACGATGACAAACATCTTGGGGTCGGTAGTTGCGGTTGGTAGACGACGAAGCACACCTAGACCATCTATGCCATCCATCATCAAATCCAGAATGAGCAAATCGTATTGGTCAGCGCCCAATTTTTCCAGCGCCTCTATACCATTGACTGCTTCCGTCACTTCATATCCTACATGCTGAAGTGCAATCGAAGCGATGTCCCGATTGTAGAAGTTGTCATCGACAACCAGCGCAGAGAAGGTTTTGGTTGCAGCAGCCATTTGTACGCCTGTTTGCTAGTTCACTAATACTGGATTGCTACTCCTATTGTAGATATGAATGGCAGATTCGATCATTTACAAAACTGAAATGTGGATAATTTTACCTAATTCATGACTAAAACAGGGTAATTCGCAGCAAAGATGTTTATTGGATTAAGTGTGTGATACAGGTGGGTTCGTTAAATTGCAGGGAGCAGCAAAACGTGCTGATTCGTGCTTCTACTGCGCGGACGGCAAAAAGACGCTGATCGTCGTGCCGCGATCTTTGCCGTCGCTTGTTACGGCGATTGAACCACCGTACATCTCGATGATCGATTTGACAATTGCCAACCCTAAACCATAGCCGGGAATATCACGCGAACGGGCTTTATCGGCGCGATAAAAACGCTCGAACAAGTGCGGCAGGTGGTCAGTTTCAATTCCATGTCCTGTATCGTGGATAGTGTGGCGAATGCCGTTCGATTCACATCGCATTGACCATGTGATCGCGCCGCCAGATGGCGTGTACTTGAGCGCATTTTCGATGAGATTGCGAAACACAACCGTAAGATGATTAATACTGGCGAAAACGGGCGGCAGATCGGCAGCCAGATCAAGCGAGAAACGGAGTTGATTCGCTTCAAGCTGTGGGCGAAAACGCTGGACGAGACTGTTGGCAAACTGGTGCATATCGATTTGATCGTGTCCACGTTCGGCACGCCCGGCATCGAAGCGCGAGAGCAGGGTGAGATCATCGAGTAAACTGCTCATCCGCTGCGCTTCTTCGTCGATTTCGCGGATGTACTGCTGCATAATACTGGATTCCAGTCCATCGTCATAGCGCAGCGCCTCTGAACGCAGGCGGATAGTAGTCAGCGGCGTGCGGAGTTCGTGCGATGCGTTGCTGGCGTAGGCGCGCTGTTCTTCGACCATGTTTTGCACACGTTTTGCCATCTGGTTGAAAGCGCGTCCCACTTCGCCAATTTCGTCTGTGCCGGGAGACTGCACCCGATAATCGAGATCGCCGTGCGACAGACGCACCGCCGCATCGCGCAGTTGATACAGCGGGCGGATAATCGAACGAGCGGTCAAGAGCGCGGCAGCGGCGGTGACCGCCAGCACAGCCAGCAGCACTACAATCAGCAGCAGCCAGCGTTCAAGAATCACCGATTGCAAGTTATCCAACGGCATACTCACCTGAACCAGCGTCATCGAACCGGGACCGCCTTCACGCGGCGGTGAGCCTAACGCAATCCCCGTAAACAGCGCGGGATGACCTTGTTCGTCCAAGCGTTCGACAACAACTAAGCCATCACGCATGGCAGTTTCGAGTTCTGGAGCATCGCGGAATTCACGATTGGGCGGGAAATTAGTGTGTTCAGGCTGTGTGTAAAGCGTGATAGAAGCGTTGAGCTGCCTTTCATACTCATCGATTAGTGCTTCAAGGGCTTCAGGCGGAACCTCAGCGCGATCTCCATAGCGGGGATACAGCAGTTCAGACAGCCCTTGCCCCAAAAGCCGGACTTCGTTCATCAGGCGCTGTTCAAAATCCGCACGTGCCGCTTGCGCCGTTTGTTTACCTGCAACAACCGTCAGCGCGCCAAAACCGATCAAAAGCAGACCAAGATAGACGAACAAAAGGCGAGCGCGGATGCTTGTCCCTTGAAATCGTGTCCACAGGCGCGAAAAGACACTCATGATTTTTTGACAGGCGCGAAACGATAACCGTATCCGCGCACGGTTTGAATATAACGTGGTTCGCTGGGGTCATCTTCGAGCTTTTCGCGCAGCCAGCGGATATGCACATCGAGCGTTCGCATATCCCCCAACCAATCCGTCCCCCACACTTTGTCGAATATCTCGGCGCGGGTGACAACTTCGCCCAGATGCGTGACCAGCAGTGCGAGCAGTTCAAACTCTTTGTAGCGCAGTTCAAGCGATTCACCGTTTTTGAAGACCCGGCGCTGCGCGAAATCAATGCGGAGATCGCCGACATGCGTCACCTGTTCGGCGCTCAGTTCAGCGCGGTCAAATTCTACGCGCCGGAGCATCGCCTTGATGCGCGCGATGAGTTCGCGGGTGCTGAACGGTTTGGTCAGGTAGTCGTCTGCGCCGAGTTCCAACCCCAACACGCGGTCAATTTCTTCGTTGAGTGCGGTCAGCATGACGATTGGCACAAGGCTGGATTGGCGGATTTCCTTGCAGACCGCCCATCCGTCCATTTCCGGCAGCATGATATCGAGCAGTACAAGATCGGGCTTGAGATTCAAGACGAGATCCAAGCCTGTTTTGCCGCTGTTGGCGGTCATGGTGTCATAGCCCGCCGCGCGAAGGGCGCGAGCAACAGGTTCAGCGATCAGGCTGTCGTCTTCAATGATGACAATTTGCGGCATGGTAGTTCACCTCTAGTCACCATTGTGCATCCGCACGCCCGCATGATCAACCGGCTGGCGCAGAATTTAAGGATATTTGAGGTGACGAGAAACCGATTGATGAAGCACCGCCACATGATGACCGCGGCATACGCCAAACAAAATCATGCAAGCAGCCTGCAAACGCGCTTTCAGCTAATCGTGTGGGACGGCGATTGCCAGCGCTTCACCCACGTTCCGCACTTCGACCAATTTCAAGCCGTCGGGCGCATCTGCCAGCGGCTTTTTCAGCTTGGGGATCATCGCGCGCTTAAATCCCATCTTCGCGCATTCATGCAAGCGCGCCGAAAGCTGCGACACGGCGCGCAGTTCACCGCTTAAGCCAATTTCTCCGACAAATGCCATATCAGCGGGCAGAGGCTTTTCGTAGTAACTGCTCGCCATCGCCGCCGCCATCGCAAGGTCGCTGGCAGGTTCGTCGATCTTCATACCGCCAATGACGTTGACGAAAATGTCGTGTTCATGCAGCTTGAGTCCAAATCGCTTGGTTAGCACGGCGCTGATCAGCAGCAGACGGTTAATGTCTACGCCGTTGGGCGTGCGGCGCGGATTACCGAAACTGGTTGGGCTGGTGAGCGCTTGAATTTCGACCAGCAGCGGGCGCGTACCTTCCATCGTGATCGCGATGGCTGTGCCGGGCGCGTTCAACACCCGTTCTGCCAAAAACACTTCAGACGGGTTCGGCACTTCGATCATCCCCCCCGCGCTCATTTCAAATACGCCGACTTCGCTGGTCGCGCCAAAGCGATTTTTCACGCTGCGTAACAGCCGATACGCCTGAAACGCATCCCCTTCGAGATACAGCACGGTATCAACAATATGTTCCAGCACACGCGGACCGGCGATTGCGCCTTCTTTAGTCACATGCCCGATCATAATCACGCATGTACCAGTCGTTTTCGCCAGCATTTGCAGTCGTGAGGCACATTCGCGCACCTGTGACACGCTGCCGGGTGAGGATTCGCTTTCTTCGGTGTAAATCGTTTGAATCGAGTCGATGATCAGTACAGTAGGATCGACCTGATGGACATGTTCCATGATGTCGGCAAGGTTGGTTTCGGTGAGTAGAAAAAGGTCTTTCGCTTCCAACCCCATGCGATCCGCACGCATTTTGATCTGGCGTGTGCTTTCTTCGCCGCTGACATACAGGACGCGACCAATACTGTTTGATAACACAGTAGATAATTGCATCGTAATGGTACTTTTTCCCACGCCCGGTTCACCGCCTAACAAAATGATGCTTCCCGGCACAAGTCCCCCGCCCAACACGCGGTTGAATTCGCCAATCGGCACATAATAGCGGCGCATTTCTTCCATCGTGATGTCGCCCAACCGCTGCGGGCGTGTGGCGGGCAGCGAAATTCGCCCGCGATCACTCCCGCCGCGCGCCGATGCTTTGCCCGTTTGCATCACTTCTTCGACCATCGTGTTGAATTCACCGCAGCTTGGGCAGCGTCCCATGTAGCGCGGCGACTGCCGCCCGCAGTTCTGGCAGACAAATCGGCTTGTAGTCTTGGGCATGGTTATATCTCAAAATGGTGAACAAATGAGCGATTATTATAGCGTGTATGCGCTGAAACGTGTAGTGGGTTATTCTGTCGCGCTCGTCCCGACCATACGGCGAATGTTCTCAACCGTTTCGATGATCCCCGTCAGCGGATCGCACCACAGCGTCGGCACATGGATCACCAAACCGGGCAGCAGCCCCGAACGATAGTGATCGTCGGTATCAAGCGCCGCCAGCGTATACGTCTTGGCATCTGTGAGGCGATAAAAGAATGCTAGTTGTCGCGTAGGATCGATCAGCCAGTATTCGCGCACGCCGCACTGTTCATATTCCTGAAATTTTGTACCGTAATCGCGTTCGACGCTTTCCGGCGACACGATCTCGACGCAAATATCCGCCGCGCCTAGCATCATCGTTTCGGTAAGTGTGCCGGGGTTGGTCTTGAGGATCACCTGCAAATCGGGCTCATGCACCTTGCTGTCATCCAATTTGAACGTGAATGGGGCGCTCACAACCTTACCTAAGTCGGCCAGCGATAAATAGGTTATCAACAGTGACCGTAAATAGTCTTCGATGTCGTTGTGTGTCAGCGTTACGGGTGACATTTTGATCACTTCCCCATCAGCGTATTCATAACCAAGCGCGGCGTACTGCTCAAGATACTGTTCGACAGTAATCCCGTGTTTGGTCTGCGAAAGCATCATCGTTAAATACCTTTCCACGGGTGAATGTCGTCTATTATAGCCCGCTTTGCCTGCGATTATCCCTGCGCCTTTAGCTGATCGCTGACAGCTCTATTACTTGTGCAAACTGTCACAATTCGACTTGCGCGAAATGGCGATTAGTCGTATGTTGGTTATGAACGTTCAAAAAGTTCTGAATTTCACAATACTTTTTACGAACGGTTCAAACAACAAAAAGGGGAGCGCCCATGACGCGCAGGTCAAATGGTCAAGCCTATAAGCACAAAGATTCATACTGTGATACTGCCGTGATCGGCGCGGGAATTGCCGGAATGGCGACTGCCGCACGATTGCAAGCACAGGGCTTATCCACGCTGGTACTTGAAGCGCACAGCAAAATCGGCGGGTGTGCGGGATTTTTCCGCCGGCGTGGCTTTTCATTCGATGTAGGGGCAACCACGCTGGTCGATTTTGAATCGGGCGGCGTAGGCGGCGAACTGCTCGACGCTATCGGGATGCCGCCGCTGGATGGCGAACGCCTACCCGGATACGTCGCGTGGCTGCCTGACCGCACTGCGACTTTGCATCGTGACGCGGCGCTGTGGGCGCGCGAACGACTCGCTGCACTAGGAAACTCTCCCGCCCATCAACACTTTTGGACGCTCATCGATAAACTCGCCGCCGTTTTCTGGAATGCCAGCCGTAAGGGAATCAAACTGCCCATTCGCACGATGAGCGATATGGTTCAAAACCTGCGGGCTGTCGGCATGGAGCATTTACCACTGGCGCGTTATCTGCTGTGGACGGTGGGGGACGCGCTGCGTCACTTCGGGCTGCGCGGCGACAAACCACTGACAGGTTTGCTCTCTATGCTCATTGAAGACACCGTTCACAGCACACTCGATTCCGCGCCGCTGATCAATGCCGCGTTGGGCGTGACGATTCGCGGGGCAGGCTTGACCCGTCATCGCGGCGGAATGCGCGGATTCTGGGAAGCGTTCGCCGCGCACTATCGCGCGATGGGCGGGGATGTGCGCTTGCGCCATCTTGTCTACGCCATTGAAGGGGCATATGGCGACTACATGATCAACGCATCAACAGGCGCGGGTGAACCGATTGTCATTCACGCGCGGCAAATCGTATGTGCGCTTCCTGCTGAACTCACCGCGCAGATCGCGCCGATGCCCGTGCGTGAAGCACTTCGCCCGTATATCGAAAGAGACACCACAGCGATGGGCGGCGCTGTCGTTGTGTTTCTCGGTGTGCCCGAAAGTGAAGTTGAGGGGCAGGTGTTCACGCATCACCAACTGCTGCAAAGCTACGATGCGCCGTTGGGGAATGGCAACAATATGTTCATTTCGGTGTCCGCGCAAGGGGATACGGTTAGCGCGCCAGAAAGATACCGCGCGGTGATGATTTCGACACACTGCGATTTGCATGAGTGGGATCACCGTGACGAAGATGCATATCAAGCGCATAAATGCGCGCTTGCCGATCAGTTGATCGTGTATGCGCGGCGAGTGTATCCGCGCTTGGGGGAACGCCCGCTGGTGTACGAAGTCGGCACGCCGCGCACCTATGAACAGTTCACGCTGCGTCCACGCGGGGCAGTTGGCGGCGTGCGTCTGACGCGCTGGAACAGCAACCAATTCGCTATCCCACATGATGTGGGCGTGAAGGGGTTCTGGCTGGCGGGCGACACGACCTTTCCCGGCTTGGGGACAGTCGCATGTGTGCTTGGCAGCCGGATCGTCGCTTCTCATGTAGTCAAATATGCATGACGAAAGGATGATGGATTATGCACGCTCACGATCATACGCCGCAGTCGCTTGGATTGCCATCGCTTGCCGCGCTCGGTGACGATCTGCTCACCACCACGCCCGCGCAGCGGCGCATCGCGCTGATTCGCCCGTTCATCGGCGTAGGCGCATACGTAATCGCTGCCGCGCTCGATTGGTGGTGGATTACGCCGATCATCCTGTTCTTGACGTTCGTCGCCGTGGTAACGGTCACACATGATGTAGTCCACGGCACGCTCGGCTTGAACCGCCGACAAACCGATTGGGCGCTGTTCTTGATGGGCGCGGTGCTGCTCGAAAGCGGGCACGCTTACCGTATCACGCATCATCGCCATCATGCCGAATTTCCGGCTGACCATGAGCACGATGATCCTGAAGGCTATCCCGCTCACATCTCGCTGCTTGGGGCGGTGCTGTATGGACCAATCTTTCTCGCGCGGTTGTGGCTGTGGGCATGGAAGCAGAGCGCGGGCAAGCGCGGTCAGCGGGCATGGCTGCTCATCGAAGGGGCGATCCCGTTCGGCGTGGTGGTGCTTGGCGCGGCGCTGTGGAATCACACGCCATATGTGCTGTGGTACGCGGCACAAGCGATTGTCGGAAGTTGGGTGTATCCCCTGCTGACGGTGTATCTGCCGCACAAGGACTTTGGGGACAATCCGCTCAACCAAACGCACACGTTACGCGGGCGCATCATTCCGGCTATTTTTCTCGAACTGACCTATCACCTTGAGCATCACCTGTACCCTCAAGTGCCAAGCCACCATTTGAAAACGCTGGCGCAGCGACTTGACCCGTTTTTTGAGCGCGCGGGCGTGCAGGTGTGGCGGGTGATATGACATATCTACGGGCGGGTTAAGAAACGCGAACCCATACATGGACTTCGGGATCGCCGGGGCGCGTGACATAGCGATACGCGCCCCAATCGACCCATGATGCGCCGTGAGCATTTAGGCGCGCGGTGATTTCGCTCCAGCACTCATCGATCAACGCCTGTGCTTGCGGGTAGAATCGCGCATAACGCGGGCTGATCGCCCGACGCAGTTTTCCCCAGCGATCCAGTGGTTGAATCAACTGGCTGCCGCCTGTGCCGCTTCGCATATTAAACGACGGCAGCGAATAATGCAGCAGACGGGTGATCACGCGCTTCACGCTTTCAAGATCAAATACAGGGAGCAGTTGGCGGTAGTGATACGGATCGAACACCCACACGCCGCGCGCGCTGAAACCGAGCTTGTGAATCACACGGTCAATCTCCAAGTCGTCTTCCCAAATGTGGACATCGACAGCCGCGCGCAAAGCGGCGCACATAGCAAATGGGATGATGCCCATTTTGCCCCAAAAGGCTTGTATGTCGCCGCGTTGAAGTCTGCGCCACATCCACACATCGCGCGAGAGGGCGGTGTTGAGCAAATCGACGATGTTGGCGGGAATATCCACGTTTGGGCATGTCGAATGCTGCCAATAGGTATACGGACTGACGGCGGCAGGCATCCCGGCGCGGCTGTGATCGAGACTGATGCGCGCCAAGCGGTCAAGCAGACCATCGCCCCATACGGCATCATGCGCGGGCATGACCAGCCAGCCGGGCATGTCGATGCTGCTCACCATGTCGAACGCGGCGAGAATCCGCGCCCAACGGTCTGTCATGGTCAGCCGCCGCCACTGATCGGGGGATTCCCACCCGAAACGTGCGGGATCGGACGTGTCGGGCATTTCATCGCGATACGCCGGATTGATCACCCTGCCAACGACACGCACCTGTGGAAATTCACGCACCAGCGGGGTGAAACTGTCCAGCGTCGTGTCACTATCCGCGATCAGCAGCACCACATCCTGCTGATCCAACTGCGACCAGCGCGAGCGAAGCGCGAAATCAAACACGGCGCGGGCGCGCGAATCAGATGGGCGCGGGCGGTACATCATTTCCGCGCACACGAAGCGGGCAGACGAGAGAGAATCACCCGTGTGGATGAATTTCGACAATTTGCCCGCTGCTCCAATGGTATTTGGCGTTCATCTTGTCGGCGACAGCGCGCGCGAGTTCCGGTTCGGCGGCGCGGTCAATCAAGCGGGCTGTGCCGCGCAGCGCGTCGGCGGTGCGCGTCCCCACTTTGATCATCACCGCGCTGTTCGCCATGAGGTTGCGTACCCAATCGCTGCGTTCGGGGTGTTCCGATACCATATAAAAACGCCCTTCATGCGCGACGTACCAGATTTCGATTTCGTGCGGATTACCCGTCTTGCGCCCAATAGTGGTCAAGTAAAGATACGGATGTTGGTTGATGTCTTGCATTTGCCGCCCCTTAATCCATCTATATCCATTGTAGAGGCACGCCGTAGTACAATCCACGATGAGCAGCAATCATGCATCACAGACAGGTAGAAAGCGCTACATGAAACGGATGATTAGCTTACTGGCAGTTCTCGCACTAGGGATGCTCGCGGGCTGCCAACCATCGGTCACCAACGAAACACCTACACAACCAACAAATAGCGTTTCCAACAGCCCAGCAGCAGAATCGACTACCGAAGCGGACATAATCGCGCGTGGGATAGCCGTGTATCAAGAGAATCTGTGCGCGACGTGCCACGCGCTCAGCATTATTGGCGCGACCAGCGGGCTTGCGCCTACTCACGATAACATGGGCGCAATCGCCGCCGAACGCATCGCTGATCCCGACTATCGCGGCGCGGCGACCACGCCCACCGAATATCTCTATGAGAGCATAGTCGATCCGCGCGCGTATATCGTGGAAGGGTATGCACGCTCACTGCATCCAATGCCCGTTTTCGCGCATCTTCCCGAAGCTGATATTGACGCGCTGGTGGCGATGCTGCTGGCGCAGTAATCCATTTATTCAATAACGGCGGGGAATGGACGAAACAAGTTTCGCATCCCCCGCCTGAATTTGCACCCGCTGAAGCGGGCTGGTAAAGCGTCTGTCAGGATAGGCGGGCGGCTCACGAGCCGCCCCTACAAGTGGTATGTTGGAGATAAGCGGATTTGGCATGGGCGGAACAAGCACCGCAAAATCTCGATAAAACGATCTTCTCCAACTACAAACAAGTCTCGCTGCGCTTCCCTACAAGGCGCGCGGATTGTGGTACACTCCACGATGATTTGAATCCGCACACCTGTGAAACCGAACGTATGACACTTTCCCCTGATTACTGGCGTGATAAGCGCGTGTTCGTCACTGGCGCGACGGGCATTGTCGGCGCGTGGCTGGTCAAAGAACTGCTGGCGCGCGGCGCGTTCGTGGTGGCGCTGGTGCTGGATGCTGATCCGCAAAGTGAGTTTTACCGCGCTGGTGATGATCGGCGTGTGACCGTCGTCAACGGCGCGTTGGAAGATTTCAACACGCTTCAGCGGGCGATCAACCTGCACGAAACCGACACAGTGTTTCATCTGGGCGCGCAGACGATTGTCGGCGTGGCGAACCGCTATCCGCTGGCGACGTTTGAGGCGAACATTCGCGGGACATACAACCTGCTCGAAGCGTGCCGCGTCCTGAATACGCTTGTCAAGCGTGTGGTCATCGCGTCGAGCGACAAAGCGTATGGCGATCAGCCTACCCTGCCCTATACAGAAGAATCCCCGTTGATTGGGATGCACCCGTATGATGTATCGAAAAGCTGTGCTGACCTCATCGCGCAGACCTATCATCACACGTATGACCTGCCCGTGACGATTGCGCGCTGCGGAAACATCTACGGCGGCGGCGATCTCAACTGGTCGCGCATTGTGCCGGGAACAATCCGGTCATTGATGCGCGGCGAACGCCCCATCATCCGCAGTGATGGCATGTTCGTTCGCGATTACGTCTATGTCAAAGATATTGTGCTGGCGTATATGCGTCTCGCGGAAGCGCTCGACGAAGCGCCGATCCATGATGCCGTGCACGGTGGAGCGTTCAACTTTAGCGCCGAACGCCCGCTGAATGTGTTAGAACTTGTCGGCATAATTCAACGGCTGATGGGACGCGAAGATGTTCAGGTTGATATTCGCGCGACGGCATGGGGCGAGATCAAAGACCAGTATTTGTCGTCGGCAAAGGCGGCGGAACTGCTCCGCTGGCAGCCCGCCTACACGCTCGAACAGGGACTCACAGAAACGATTGCGTGGTATCGAGACTACCTCAACCGCTAGCTGCTAGGTCTGCAATTCTTCGGCAGCGGGGCGCGCGCGTTCTAATGCGTCTTCATCCACTTTCGACCAATCCAAAGACTCATCCACTTCATGCAGAAAGGCGATGGCTTCTTCTACGGTATCGAATGACCGCTGACGGACTTTCACCATCTGCCGGGCAATATCCGATACCATTTTGGCAATCGCCGATGTTTCGCCTATTGTAATCGTCCATCCCGTTTTGGGATTCGGCTTGATCGACTTCATCACCTGCGCGGTGTCGATTAATCCAAGCTGCTTGCGAATTCTAGAGAAATCACTGATGACATGAACCAGCGGATGCGAATCGTCTGTGGAGTCGATCAAGCGGCTGATAAGCTTCAAGTAGTCGGTGAGGATTTCTTTGCTCATTTCACCCCATGCGACCACGTAGAGGACTTGATTCGGGATATACCATTCCGCGCGAAATTGAACCGGCTGCATCAATACTTACCTCGTTAACTAAGTCGGACAGTAACGGTTTAAGTATATAAAGAATTGTCAGCCGGACGCGCAGAATTCACAAAAGTTTCGTAATTTCGCGTAATGTTAGACCGCGTCGCCGTAGACTTCTTCGCGCGATGGCAGCACGCGCGTTGGCACAGTCGGGTCGGCTTTATCCCAATCGAGGGTGTCGCAGGTTTCGCGCAAAAAGGCGAGTCCTTGTTCAAACGTGGGAAACGTGCGCTGGCGAATCTTCAAGTACTGCCCGCCAAACGATGTGGACATTTTGGTAAGCATATTGATTTCGCCTATTGTCACCGACCAGCCAATGCGCGGATTGGGCGCAAACGCTTTCGGAAGCGTGCGGCTTAAATCAACCAATTTTGCGCTTTCGAGCATGAACGAATAATCTGTGATGAAGTGGACGAATGACGACTCGCTGGTGAGCGAAAGTTCGTTGCAGTGAACGAGATATTCCATGATGTCGTTGATTGTCGGCTTGCCCCACACCGCCGAATAGAGAAGCTGACCGGGGATATACCATTCGGAGCGATAGAGCTGGGAAGTCATCGATTGTTCCTTTCTAAAATGTGGATTTCTTCTAACTTAAAAAAAGAGCTGCCCGCAGACAGGCGCGAACTGTTAGGCTTGGATTTCTTCAAATGTCGGGCGCACGCGATCCAACGCCGCCTCATCCGTCTTTGACCATTCCAATGTTTCGTCTATTTCATGTAAAAACGCGATTGCTTGGTCGAATGTATCAAATGACCGCTGGCGCAGTTTCATCATTTGCCGACCAATATCCGTAATCATCCGGCGAATCGGGTGCATTGCGCCATACGTGATCGCCCATCCGATGTTTGGATGCGGGGTAAATGTTTTGAGTACCTGCGCCATATCCAACACGGTCACCTGCTTGCCGATATGTGTGAAGTCTGCGATAACGTGAACCAGATGCGATGCGCCATATTCTTTGCCGCTCGCCGCCGACTGCGCGAACGATTCCGTGATCATGGTGTTGAGCATCGTCAAATAGGATCGCATGGCTTCTTTACTGCTGTCGCCCCATACCGCCATGAAGATCACTTGGTTGGGAATATACCATTCCGCGCGATACTGTAGGGGTTTCATAAATTTTGCCAAACCTTTTTCAAGTAATTTTGGATGTCCTTTATTTTTGGCAGTATATCAACAAAGAGACATGAATACGGTTTGGATAATCAAACCCGCGACTATTGCCGCTAAGATAGTTCCGTTATATCGCGCGGGCTGGCACGTGCCTAAATCGCGTTATAATCGACCCAAATTCGCGGATAAGTTCCCCGCATACCTTCATTCGATTTGGAGACATCATGACAGATTCACCCGAGATTCGTGACGCGCTTAAAGCGTTGAACGCCCGCAGTCGCACGCTGGTTGAAGGCGTGGATCGTTCGGCGGCGCGGTCAATGCTTAAAGCCATCGGCTTGACCGATGATGACCTTGCCAAACCGTTGATCGGCATCGCCAACACATGGACGGAGATCGGTCCGTGCAATCATCATCTGCGCCGCTTGAGCGACAAGATGAAAGAAGGCATCCGCCGCGCAGGGGGAACGCCGCTCGAATTTAATACCGTGAGCATCAGCGACGGCATTACGATGGGGACGGAAGGCATGAAAGCCTCGCTCATCAGCCGTGAGATGATCGCGGATTCGATTGAACTGGTCGCGCGCGCCAATTATTTTGATGGCGTAATCGCGCTTTCTGCGTGTGACAAAACGATTCCCGGCACAATTATGGCACTGATCCGGCTGGATGTGCCGTCACTGATGCTCTACGGCGGATCGATTTTGCCGGGCAACTTTCGCGGACGTGACATCACCGTGCAAGAAGTGTTTGAAGCGATGGGCGCGTATGCGGCGGGCAAAATTTCGCTGGAAGAACTGCACGAAGTCGAAAATGTCGCGTGTCCGGGTCCCGGAGCGTGCGGCGGACAGTTCACCGCGAACACGATGGCGATGGTGAGCGAACTGATCGGCATTTGCCCGATGGGGATGGCAGATATTCCCGCGATGAGCGAAGCCAAAGATGATGTGAGCATCCAAGCAGGTGAACTCATCCTCAAGCTCATCGCAGAAGATATTCGCCCAAGCAAAATCATCACTCGCAAAGCGTTGGAAAACGCCATCGCGGCAGTGGCGGGAAGCGGCGGCAGCACCAACGGCGTGCTGCATACGCTGGCATTCGCGCGCGAAGCGGGAATCGATTTCACGCTCGATGACATTGAGAACATCAGCAAGCACACGCCGCTGATCGTAGACATGAAACCGACAGGGAAATACACAGCAGTTGACCTACACAACGCGGGCGGTATTCGCTTGTTCGCGCAGCGTATGGTAGAAGGCGGCTACGTACATGGCGATTGTCTCACCGTGACGGGACGCACAATCGCGCAAGAAGCGGCAAGCGCACGCGAAACGCCGGGGCAAGACGTGATCCGTCCCTTGAGCAGCCCGATCAGCGCGAACGGTGGGCTGCATATTCTGAAGGGCAACCTTGCGCCGAACGGCGGCGTGGTCAAGCTGAAGGGGACTGAACCGCGCGTGTTTAGAGGTGTCGCGCGCGTATTCAACACCGAAGAAGACGCTTATCATGCCGTGCAGCAGCGCCAGATCAAGGCGGGAGATGTAGTCGTCATCCGTTATGAAGGTCCAATTGGCGGACCGGGAATGCGCGAGATGCTGCAAGTGACGGCGGCGATTGTTGGGCAGGGATTGGGCGAAGACGTTATGCTGATCACAGACGGGCGGTTCAGCGGGGCGACGCGCGGCTTGATGATCGGTCATGTTGCGCCGGAAGCGGCGGTTGGCGGCGCGATTGGCTTGCTCAAAGAGGGGGACATCATCCATGTGGATGTTGAGGCGCGGTCACTGCGTGTGGAATTGAGCGATGCAGAACTCGCGGCGCGCCGCGCTGAATGGAAACCGCCGACACCGCACTACACAAGCGGCGTGATGGCGAAATATGCGCGCCTGACCGCGCAAGCCGATGATGGCGCGGTGACAAATTCGCGCAGTGCGTTGGTGCGCGATTAGGCAGTCGTTTTGGGGGGCGTGGGCAATCCGCGCCCCTTTTGATTCGGCGTAGGGGAAACGTTAAACGTCTTAACCGCACACTTGATTGACGATCTTAGTTTGGTAAAGCGGGCGCTACGTGAAGTGGCGGGCAAGCGTGTGGTCAAAAAGTGTAGAGATGATCTAGGAAAAGGGAATATGGACCTAAGGGGATTCGAACCCCTGACCTCTTCAATGCCATTGAAGCGCTCTCCCAACTGAGCTATAGGCCCGGATTAGGAATGTATTCTAGCCGCTTCACCCGCCCCCGTCAAGTTGAAAGCCTGCCGCCGTGAGCATCTCTTTGAGCGTCTCTATAGGCAGGCCGACGATATTGGTGTAACTTCCCTCATAGCGCGCGACAGGCTTAAAGTGTTCGTCCTGAATGGCGTAGCCCCCCGCTTTATCGAACGGGTCGCCGCTGGCGATATATGCTTCCATTTCGGCGGGGGTGTAGGGGCGCATATAGACGGTGGACTGCGTGACACGGGTATCGAGCATGTGTTCCCGCGTGGGGTTGAGCGTGAGCAGGGTGAGCGCCGTCGCTACCGTGTGCGGGCGATCCCGCAGGCGAAGAAGCATGGATCGGGCTTCGTCGGGGGTGGCGGGCTTCTCTAGGATGTCGCCGTTCTGGATACCGAGCGTATCCGCCGCGAGGATGACCGTCGTATCAGCGGCGAGGATGTAGGCGGGGGCGTGATCGGGCTGGGCAAGCAGGCGATCCGCTGCGGCATGGGCTTTATCGCGGCTGAGGCGGGCGACATAAGCGAGAGGGGCTTCTCCCGGCTGGCGCTTTTCTTCTACGTCCGGCTTGATGACGGTGAAGGTGATGCCGAGCGAAGCGAGCAGCTCACGGCGGCGGGGCGAACCCGAAGCAAGGATGAAGGTGGTCATGGATACCTTTCACAGGTGGGTAATGGATGCGCTCATGATACCACTGAGGGGAGAAAAGCGTTATGGGCGGGGCAAAGCATTGTCGAAAGAGCGAAGTGTTGTCGTCCATGTCCTTTGATGTCCGAAGTGTTACGCTCAAGAATTGAGGATGTATTGAGATGTATTGAATTGGTTTATATAGAGTTTGGGAAGCGTTGATTTTTTGAGAAGCATTTGAAAATGTCATTTTCTGCGACACGGCGCACGAAACAAGGTTGCGGGCGCTGCTCAAGTTGAATGAGGAACGGCAGCAGCGCGCGCCATAAAGCGACTTACGCGCTGTTGTTTTCCCCTGCCCCACGTGAAACGAGTTTCGTTCGTGGGGAGGGGGTCACGGCGTTGAAGAATCACAGCAACAGCGGGATTCGCCGCTGTCTACAGCCCACTGTCACGAACAATATCGAGATAGCCTGTCGCGGCGCGGAACGATTCAAGCGATGCGCGGGCGTTCGACAACCCGGCGGGATAATCGCCGCCAAGGGTGCGGCTGTTGCACGAGAAGATGAAATCCGTCCAGCCTGTGCGCGTGCCTTGCAGCCCCGCGTTGATGAGATCGACGGCTTGGCGCAGTTCAGGCGCGGCTTGTTCATCGGCGGGCGGAAGGACATAATCTTCGGGGATGGTGGGGGGACGCTGACTGCATCCGCCAGTTGTGCCAGTATTGGCGACATCTTCCCAATATTGCAGCAGCAGCGAAGTAGTGCCGCGCGGACTGCTCATCTCATCAACGAGGCTGTAAAGGCGGTTAAGCTGTTCCTGCACGTTGGCGATTCCAAGCGGATTCGTCGGCGTGGGCGGCAGCGGGGTATCCGTCGGTGTCGGCGTGGGGGGGACAAACTGTTGAAGCACATTGATCACCTGCGGTTCAAGTGTGTTCAAGCGTTCGACAGCATTCGACAGCGAGGATGCGACTTGTTCGATCTGCGTGAGATCGATGCCCGCGTCGGGGTTGTTGCAAATCGCGTCGTAGCGCGTTTTGGCAACCACCAAATCGACATTCACGCCGTTCATCTGGCTGATCACATCGCGGATAGTCGCTTCTGGCAAGCCGGGATAATTGGCGGCGATTTGCGGGGGGATGTTGTTGAAGAACGCGGTACAGTCGAGCGATCCCCCACTGCGAACCGAATTGAACTGGGTTTGCAAGGTGGTGGCATCGGCACGCAGACGCTCAAAGGCATCAAGCAGGGAAGTCGCTTGCGCGGGGCGCTGATCTTGCGTGGGCTGAATCAAGCCTGCCGCGGTGAATGTATCGCGCGATTCTGGCAGGGTGAGCCAATAATTTATGCCCGCCAAGATTGCGAGAAAGAACAGCAGCAGGATGATCGTGCTGCGTAATCCGGCATGATCGGCGCGTTTGCCGAGTTTGCCTTCGACTTCGACTCGTTCCAGCAGACGAACAACGCGCTCTTGATTGCCGCGAGCGAGTTCTTTTTCGACAGCGCGGAACATGCCTAGCGCGTAAGCAGCCGCACGGCGCACACTGCGATCCTCATCGTTTTCGTAGAGGTCAATAAGTTCCGAAACAGCATCACCCGCCGCCGCTTCGCCGAGATAATAGGCGGCTTCGCGCCGGTCAGCCGGGTCTTCCGATGCCAACTGCTGAATCATCGCGTCAATTTGCCGCTGACGTTGTTCGGCAAGAGGGTTATCCGCCATGTGGTAATCCTCACAGGATGCGAAAATACCCCTCTATGATACGGGGAAGTGGGGCGCGGCGCAAAATGGCATGGGTGAGGTAGGAGGGCAAACGCGGCCCCCTCCGGCTCGCTGCGCTCGCCACCTCCCCGAATTCAAAAAAAGCCGGCGTGCGTGTGCTGCGATCCTCAACGGCGAATAAGAGTCAACCTGAGCCTGTGAGCTGTCACGTGATTTGATGCGTTCGCTTGAGGCGAGATGGCGTTATTGCGTCTGGGAATCGCTGTCGGCGAGATCGGGCGATGGCTTAGGCTTAGCGGCGGACCACGATCCAAAATCACTTGACAAGGGTTTGGGGGCGGGCGAAACGTGTTTCGCTCCATTCCCCGACCATGTGCCAAAATTGGGCGCGTTCGCGGCGGGCGCGCTTCCATTGGGAGGCGGGGACGCATCGGGCGCGGGTTTTATCGCCGTGGCTTTGATGGCGGCATTCCCGGCTTTCGCGGTAAAACCGGGGATACTCGCCGCACGCTTGGCGTTGTCAAAATCCCCTTTGACGGTGTCGATTGTCTCTTGAAGCGGCTGCGTGATGGGCGTGAGCATCTTGTTGACATCCGCTTTGAGGCTTGCGCGCGTGGGCGGCTGCTCAGGCACTTTAACGTCAATGCCCGCGTCGTCAAACTCTTTTTGGATCACCTGCGCGGCTTCGCTCCACATGCGGCGCGCCTGCCCTACCCACCGCCCAAGCGTATAGGACCACGCGATCATGCGCTTGGGACCGGCAACAATCAGCATGATGAGCAGGATCGCTGCGAGTTCCCAGCCGCCAATACCGAGTATATCCATCGCTGCTTGTCTGCCGTTGGTCTACTGGTTGGACTGTGTGGGCGTGGATGAGGTCGAATCGTCGTCGGGCTTGCCCGCGTTCAAGCCTTTGCGGAAATTCGCAACCGCGCTGCCAAGTTCACCGCCAATGCGCGAAATGCGCCCAACGCCAAACAGCACCAGCACAATCACCAGAATAATGAGCAGTTCACCACCACCGAGATTCATCGCTGATACCCTTTCAAACATCTACCTTGTTGTGAATTGTATCGAATGCAGTCTATGGTACACCACTTTTGTGTCGCAGGATGGAGAATTCACGGAAAGGTTACATTTGTGGCAATTTGTGAGGAAATTACACACGCATAATCAGGGAATCCTCATGCAGCCCGTTGAAAATAGGCGATGATCCCTTTTAGCATACACTCCCCCTACGAGAATCCTCATGAGCGATACACACAGCACACACGAAGTGCGAATTCTAGTCAACGATGAAACGCGCGTGCTGCATGTCGCGCACGGCACGAATTTGCGCCGCGCCCTGCTCGATGCCAATCTCTCGCCCTATACGCCGATCACCAGCGTCTTCAACTGTGGTGGACGCGGCTTGTGCGCGACCTGCGGCATTCGCTTTGAAAGCGGTGAACCCGCACCGGAACATTGGCACGATCAATTGGCGGCGCGCTATGGATATCCGCGTTTGTCCTGTCAGATCACGGTGACAGGCGATATGACAGTGCGAATCTTAGACGATAAAGTCATCTGGGGACGGCGCGATCCATCACGAAGATACCTGCTTGACGAATAAAGGAACAGATGCGCGAGTCTCCGTGTCCCATGCCATGAGCGTATCAAAACTGGATAACCCATTATGCCCATTCTGGACTATAATGGACTCACGCAGAAAATATGTGCGGCTGCCCGCATGAGTTCCGCAGCCGACTTAGTGTACCCTTCCCGGAGTCATCCGTGAGCGCCTCTTTCAATATCCCTCTTGATCGGGACAGCGAGGAACCGATCTACAAACAGTTGATTCGCCATATCCGCGCACAGGTGGACAGCGGAATGCTGCCCGCCGGAACCCGTTTGCCCGCCAGCCGCGATCTCGCGCGTCAGTTGAACATCAGCCGCATTAGCGTGGTCAACGCTTACGCGGAACTGCGCGCTGAAGGCTATTTGAGCGCCCACGCGGGGCGCGGGACATTCGTCGCGGGTGACCGCGATGAATCGGGCGATGCGCCCCCACCCTTGAGTACGCCGTCGCACAATGGCAATCACCATCACCACGAGCCGCCCAATACGCCGGATCGGTCAATCCGCGAAATGATGCGGCTTGCGCGCAAACCGGGGGTGATCAATTTCAGTCATGGTGTGCCGCCGCCGGAATTTTTCCCGGTACATCATCTCCGCGATGCGATTAACGCCGTGCTGGATCGCGATGGCGCGCGCGCGCTTGGCTATGAACAAGCCGAAGGTTATGCCCCGCTGCGTGCCGCCGTGCGCGATTACGTGAGCGCGTTGGGGATTCAATGTAATGCCGATCATGTGCTGATTACAGGCGGGACGCAGCAGGCGCTTGACCTAATCGTACAGGCGGTGTTAGGCGAAGGCGATACGCTCGTCACCGAAAACCCGACTTATCTGGGCGTACTCGATATCGCGCGCACGCGCCGCGTGCAGGTCCACGGCATCCCGATGGATGAAGACGGCATCCGGCTTGACATGCTGGAAAACTACATTCTCGATAATCACCCGCGCCTGCTGTATGTCATGCCCACTTTCCAGAACCCAACCGGGCGCGTCATGCCCATCCACCGCCGCCGCCAACTGCTGAACTTGGCAAATGAGTATCACCTGCCAGTGCTGGAAGATGGCGTGTACTACGAATTCCGCTTTGAAGGCGAACCCGTACCCCCACTGAAAGCGTTGGACGACACCGGAATCGTGATCCACGCCAGCGGATTCACCAAGAACCTGCTGCCGGGAATGCGTATCGGCTACGTGATTGCCGATAACACGCATTATGAACGGCTGGTGCGTGTGAAACAGTCGGCTGATATTTCTACGCCGGGGCTGAACCAGCGCACAATCCACATGCTGTTAGAGCGCGGGGTGCTGGCGCGTCACTTGGAGCGCAACAACCGCGAACTGCGCCGCCGCCGCGACGTGGCGCTGCAAGCGGCACAACGTCACCTGCCGCCGGGATCGCGCTGGAATGTGCCGCAGGGTGGGCTGTATCTGTGGGTGGAAATGCCGAAAAGCGGTCCTTCCGCGTCCGAACTGTATGTGTCCGCGATTCAGATGGGCGTGGCATACGGGATCGGCAACGTGTTTCACACCGACAGCAGCGGCAGCTATCGCATCCGCATTAACTTTGCCGCCAACAAACCGCTGGATATTGAAGAAGGGTTCAAACGGTTGGGGCGGGCATGGCGCGAACTCGCGTGCGATTACGCCGACATGGAAAAAACGCCGCTGTTATAAGCGAGAAAACAAAGACTCACCGCAGCGGGGAAAAGCAAGGCCACACGCTGCGGAAAATCATTTTGCAGGGACGCGCCGAAGCGCGTCCACACGATTGTTCATGTTTAGCCCCGCCGCCGCCGCAGTTGCCAGCAGCGGGATCATCGGGGTGCGGGCGCGGGTATCAATGCCGCTTGTCTGCACGATGAGCGTGGCGGCAAGGATATAGCCGCACACTACGACGATCAGCGCGGCGGGAAGCCAATCGCGGCGGCGAATCAACCTGAACAGTCCCACCGCCCCCCCGATCAACAGCGCGCCGTTCCACGCCACATCAACCACGCCGGATACCCCGTTCAGCGAACTGGTTTTCAGCAGCACGCGATACAGCCCAATCGGGATGGTTGCGACGTATTCCACCGGATGCTCCAAGAATACATCCAGCGCGACCCGCTGCATCTGCGCGCCCAACGCGGCGCTTGAGATGTAATGGGTGTAGCGCGTGTTTGAATCCACGCTGGAAACATCATTCCCTAAGCCCGCTTCAACACGGCGGCTGAGTTCGGCATACACCACTTGAATATCGGCGTTTGTCGCCAAGCGTTCGACGGATGCGGCGCGGTAGTAGAGCAGGTTGTACACGCCAATCGTCGAATAGGTGGGATTGCCTAAGATAACCGCGTTGTGCGCGATCCATGCGCCCACTCCCGCCGCGCTCACCAACATGAACGCTCCCGCGAGCATGACGCGCTTACGGATTGGGTGGACGGCGGCGAACATCAGGATCACCAGCCCTAACGGAATCCAGAGCAGATATGGGAGCGGTCTAGCCAGCGCGGAAATCGCCAGCAGCAGCCCCCCCAACGCGCAGCAGACGATGCGCCGTGACAGCGGGCGATCATCCGCTTTGGCGATCCCAATCCCCAACGCCAACAGCGAGAGCGCGAGCAGCACATTGGCAAGCGATTCGGCGTTCAAACTGGACGAGTACACGATGCTGGCGGGATCGAAGGCGGCGATTAAGCCCGCGATGAGCGCCGCACGCGACGACAAACCGAGCGCACGCGCGATCAGCAGTGTGATGGGGGCGATACACGTGCCGAGCAGGGCATTCGCGATGAGAACAGCAAGATGATTTTTTCCCAATGCCGCGATCATCAGTGGGTAGAGCGGCGGGCGCACGAGAAAGAGTGCGGCACTAAAGTCGCGGGTACGGATGTACTGTCCCGCGCCAATCGCATACAAGGTGTAATCGTCGCCGCCTTGATAGGCGGTGTTTTGTTCCGCCGCAAGCGCTGGCTGATGATAGACGGCGATGTATCCCAAGCGCAGAACCGCGCCGATGATGAGGACAATGAGGCAGTTTCTCCATAATCCGCTCATGGATTAACAGCCGAACGGGACGCTGATGTTAAAGGCTTCGCCCACATCGAACAGATCATAGCGGATCACCACCTGCCCCGTGACCGGAAGTTGACTATCCAGCAAAATCACGTTCTCTACATCCAGATTGACGTAGAAACGCACAACCGCGTTGGCTGCGGGCGCGATCCACAGCTCAGAGCTGGTGACGGTCTGCCGCCCGCCTTCAGCGAGGCGAATCGCCGGGAGTGTCAAATCTTCCGGCGCGAATTGATAAGCGTACACATCCTGCCCGTTGATAGTGGCGCGTCGTCCGGCGGCTTCAGCGCGGCGTACCCCACCAATGAGCGATCCCGCGCCCAGATCGGCGGCGGCGGCGGCATCGCCAAGTTCTCCATTCATGTCGGCGGAACAGGCATTATCGCGCACCAAAAATGCATCTCGACCCAAGCGCACCGCTTCGTATTGCAGGCCGTCGGCGGCATCGCCGGAAAAGAGTTCGCCAATCGTCGAAAACGTGATCCGCCGCGCTGATGCGAGTTGATTGAACCAAACTTCGGCTTGGGCGCTGGCATTCGCTTCGCGGGGCGTGCGCGCGAACACGCCGTTGAACTGGAGCAGTACCGTATAGCGCCACCCCGCGAGTTCGTTGAGGCGGTTATCGACGCGCTCAAACGTGGTGACAGGCAGATTGTAGGGCGCGGGCGGGGCATTCTGCGTGAGGGGTATTGCCGATGCCAGTGCATCTAGTGAGGCGCGGGTGGGAATGTCTTCAGGGCTGTCGATCTCGTCGCGGTCACAGGCAGCCGTGACGAACACTAGCACGATCAACAGGGCAAACAAAAGGATGCGACTTCTCACAAGCGGGACTCCACTGGACAGCAAATCAGCATCCATTATAGCGGGTTTGAGATGCAAATTAGAGATGACGGAAGTGTCCTTCGCTTCGGCGAAGGTGTATCCACATATGACCGTTTTTGAAAATGTTGTCACACAAAATAGGATGTGCCATTCAATGATATTGTTGTTTCGGATATTTGATTGTGTGTGGGGTCGATGAAAAAGTTGGCGGGCGGCTCGTGAGCCGCCCCTACAAAAAATGGATGGGTTAATCCACGCCGCGCATACGCGGATCGAGCGCATCGCGCAGACCATCACCCAAGAAATTGAAGGCGAACATGACCAAGAACAGCGCAATCGCGGGAAAAATCGCTTGATTGGGATACGTGCTGATCGAGCTTGAGCCTTCGCTGATCATCGCGCCCCAGCTTGGCACAGGCGGGTTCACGCCCAAGCCGATGAAGCTCAAAAACGCTTCATAGCTGATATACGTGGGAATGGTCAGCGTTTCCGCGATGATGATCGTCCCCAAAATGTTGGGCAGCATGTGACGGAACATAATCCCGCGTGTGCCGACCCCCAACGAACGCGCCGCTTCAATGTACTCTTTTTCGCGCACGCTCAAAATTTGACCGCGCACAAGGCGGGCGAGATTCATCCAGCTTGTCATGCCGATGCCCATAAACACGAACAACATGCCGCCCATGCGCTGATCAATTTGCGCCACGTTGAAAGCAAAGGACCCCGGTTCTGGCTGCGCGACACTCGCCCGGAAGAACGCCATGAGCAAAATAACGAGTAAAAGCGTGGGAAAGGCGTACATCGTATCGACTATACGCATGAGC
This sequence comes from Anaerolineae bacterium, assembly GCA_034434595.1. Lineage (GTDB taxonomy): Bacteria > Chloroflexota > Anaerolineae > Aggregatilineales > Phototrophicaceae > Flexifilum. Next base: position 92,102 of record DAOTZD010000001.1, on the reverse strand, counting down.
AGATTGTCGATCCAGCCGCCAAAATACCCGGCGACCAACCCAACGGTGATACCAATGAGCGCGGCAAACAGCGGTCCAATGAAGGCGACCAGCAGCGATACTTGAGAGCCGTAGATGATCCGACTCCACAGGTCACGCCCCAGATTATCCGCGCCGAGCAGGTAATCGTTGTTGATGCGGACGTAGCCGCCTTCTTCAACAGTCACCATTGACGGGAACACGCGCGTCACCCAATAGGGCGCGGTGTCGTTATCGACCAACACCTGTGTGGCGTAGTATTTAGGCGCAAGCTGCGGGGCGAAAATCGCCATCAAAATGTTGATGAGGATGATGATCGCGCCGATGATCGCCAGTCGGTTACGGCGCAAACGCCGCCATGCGTCCGCCCACAGGCTTGTGCCTTTGTGCGGCGTTTTCAGCTTGGCAATATTAGAAGGGGTTGTGTTGGCATCCTGATTATGTGCAACCGCCATGACTCAAGCCTTTCTAATCGTAGCGAATGCGCGGGTCAAGCCACGCATACACAATGTCAACGATAGTGTTCGCCAGCACAAGACAGAACGCATACAGCAAAATCGTTCCCATGATGACCGGATAATCGCGGTTCAATACGCTGGTGACAAAATAGCGTCCCATCCCCGGCACGCCGAAGATCGTTTCGGTGACGAATGTGCCGGTCAGAAGCGCGGCAAACAGCGGTCCCAACACAGTGACCACTGGAATGAGCGAATTTTTTAGCGCATGGAACAAGATAACCATGCGTTCACTTAAGCCTTTGGCGCGCGCGGTACGGATGTAATCTTCGTTCATCACTTGCAGCAAACTGGCGCGGGTGAGCCGTGCCAGCAGCGCCGATTGTGCGAAACCGAGCGCGAACGAAGGCAGGATCATGGTATCCAGCGTCCCCCACCCCGTAGGTCGAAAGATGCCTAAGTTGACCGCGAAGGTGTACTGCAAAATCGGTCCCATGATGATGACCGGGATAGATACGCCGACGATGGCGATTCCCATGCCCGTGTAATCGACCCATGTGTTGCGCCGCAGCGCGGAAATGATGCCCGCCGGAATACCAATCGCCATCGCCACCGTCATCGCCGCCAAGCCCAACTGGAACGAGATCGGCAGGTTGTCGGTGAAAATCATGTTGACGGTGCGGCTTCGATTACGCAGCGATGGCCCGAAGTTCATCCAGCGGAACGCCGCGTCTTCTCCCAAAAATGGCAGGTCAATATTGATCAAATAATCTTCGGTCAGGCTGCGCCGCCATGTTTCATCGGTGATGCGGGGAAGCACAATATCTCCGATGTATTTCAGATATTGATTGAGCAGCGGTTGATCCAGCCCATATTTGGCTTCGATGTTACGGCGTACAGCTTCGGGAACGCCGCGTTCGGAATTGTTGAACGGTCCGCCGGGGACAAGCCGCATGAGTACGAACGTGATGACGCTGACGACAAACAGCACCACGAACATCCACAAAAAGCGGCGTATAAGAAATCTACCCATGAGATTGCTCGTATGTGGGGGTCACTATTAAGGATTGGAAACACCGAAGATGCAGACGAAGACAGCGGGCGCAAGCCCCGCGAACGCAGCAAGCAGCTTGGTAATGACAAGCAGCTTGAGCGCCATGTGCATAAAAAGCGACCCGATATAGCGCGTCATGATGAACCTTCTCTTGAACAGGCATCGCTCGCCTGATAAGGCACGCCCCATGAACACTCATTGATTCATGGGGCGCGCATTTCAAAATGCTAGTGGTTCACCATGCGATTAGCGGTTGATCGTCCACTTTTCGTAGTATTCGCGCGTGATGAGCGAATGGGTACGGGTCACATACGGCGCGGTCAAGTCGTCGGTCACATAGTGGTAAATTGGCGCGATGGCGGCATCGGTATTGACGAGAATGTGTTCCGCTTGCGCGTACAGTTCGGCACGACGGGCGAGGTCTGTTTCAAGGAATGCTTCATCGACCAGCGCGTCGAATTCTGCATTCGCCCAGTGCGTGTCGTTTTCCGAGAGCAAATCGCTGTGGAACGGCGTGTCGTAATAGAAGTTGTGAGCATCCGGGTAGTCGAAGCACCACGCGGCGCGGTAAACCTGATAATCGCCGCGCGTATCGAGATACGTGGCGAAATCGGACACCGCGACCTGAACATTCACGCCGAATGCTTCTGTCCACATTTGCTGTACTGCTTGCGCGATGCTGGCATGAAGCGAGCTTTCGTTGTGGAAGATGGTGATTTGCAGGCTGGCAGGATCGGTGCCGGTTTCAGTCGCCCATTCGCTGAACAAGGCTTGCGCGGCGGCGAGATCGCTCTGGATGCCGAGGTCAGGATAGTCTTCGGCGCGCGGCGCACCCACAAGGTTTGGCAGCGCGAAGAATTGGGCAGGCTGTTCGCCCGCGCCCAACACGTTTTCAGTGATGGCGTTACGGTCAATCGCCATCGAGAACGCGCGGCGCACGCGAGCATCGGTGAAGGGTTCGGCTTCGACATTGAACCCATAGTAGTACGAGCAGGAACCCGGGCCACGGAAATACGCCGCGCTCAGGTTAGGATCGGACTGAATGCGTTCAATGGCGGCGGCGGGCGCTTCCGCGACATCGAGCGTTCCAGCTTCAAATTCGGTCAACTGGGCTTCTTCGTCAAGGAAGCGGAACTGCACTTCGTCAATTTGCGCTTGCGGAATAGCGTTGCTGCCGGGGAAGAACGGATTGCGGATCATCGTCAGGCTGCCGCCGTCACCACGTTCCCATTCTTTAAGCGCGAACGGACCATAGGTGGCGATATTCGCCGGGTCAATCCAGAAATCGGCGTATTCTTCGATCACCCACTGCGGCTGGGCGGTGGTGATCCACAGACCGAAAATCAAGGGCGTGACGGACGACGCTTGCGCGGCGGTCACTTCAAGCGTGTATTCATCCACGACGCGCACACCCACTGCATTACGCAGTTCTTCAAGGTTCGCCGCATCTGGCGCTGCCGAACCGAATTCCGTTGCCCCTGCGATCCACGGCAGCAGCACATATTGATACGGCGCGGCGGTGCTGGCATCGGCTGTACGAAGGATACCATACGCAAAATCGGCGGCGGTGACATAACGGGGATTGCCGTTTTCATCCAGAATTTGCTCAACCGCGCCCGTGTCGGCATTGTAACGTACCCACGGCACTTCCGGCGTAATCGAGAACGTGTAGGTTAAACCATCTTCAGAGACAGTGTGAGTCGCCATGCCGTCTTCAGGGACGACAGTTTCTTCATTGACGCGAACCAGTTCAGGGAACAGCTCTGCGATCACCTGTACCGAAGGAACGTCTTCAGCCAAAGACGGATCGAGCGTGGGAATATCGCTGGAGCCCATTTGACGACCCGTCACCAAAACGACAGGGTCTTGAGCAAAGACACCACCCATCACCGAAAAGACAGCAAGAAGCACTAACAACAGCAGCACGAAACGACGGACTTTCATTGAATACCCTCCACGAAGGTTTGTTGGTAAAGAATGTGTTTTTGCCGCATAGTATTTTGTAAACATCGGCAAATTCACAACAGCCTTCAGTAAATACGGCTGTTGAGTGATTGTGGTTCATTTGCATGTCGCTTGCAAATTTTTTGTGCGTTTTTTCTAGAGCTGGTTTGCGGTGTCCCTAATCGGAACGCAGCAGCCAATCGACTGCCATACGTTCATCGGAAAACAGCATCCGCCGGCGTGTGGGGTTGTAGTTGGTGCGTATCGCCGCCCCAATAATTTGCGCCGCGATGCGGCTCTGCACCATGATTGCCAGCCGCCCGCGCAGTTCCGGGCGCAGCGCGGCAAGTGGACGCGCCGCGTTGATGGCGTAGATCGACACAACCCCCCCCGTGCGGCGCAAGTCGAGCATCGTGCGAAGCTGTTCGCCCTGCCATGCGGCATATTCAACTTTAATGCTTTCCACCCACGCATCCACCGTCGTGCGATAAATATCACTAAAGCGGTAGGCAAGTATTTTGCCGTCCGCCAAACGTTCGATTTCAAAACCGGCTTTGATTTCTGCGACCACGTTTTCCTGTCATCCCCCCACGCCAAAGAAACACTCTCATTCTATGCGAATTTCTCATCCGCGACCATGCGTGGCTCAAGATTTGCCGATGCCGAGATGGCAATGCTCTCTGCAAGCGTTGGATATTCGATTACAATCAGGATGAGTGAATCACGGATTCTAGTATCTCACCCCGTTTCGACCCGAAACGCAGTTTCGGGCGTTTAACCGCCGCTCTCGGTGTGGAACGAGACAAAAGATCGTCAGATTTGAGGGTGAGGTGGGTGAAAACAAGCGATGTTTCCGATGGAAACGGAACTTTCGTGCTTCACTGAAGGTCCATTCATAACGAAATCCAACTAACGGAGGTCGAATTTACATGGCAGGGAGAACAACACGGGTTATCCTTGGCACTGCTGCCGTGATTGCTGTCGTCGTGATCGCTGTAGTGGCAATCATCTTGATCGGCGGCGGTTCGGGCGAACCAAGCCGCGACGTGGACGCGCCCACACTGGACGTGAATTCGACACAAGCCGGAAATACCAGCGGCGGTGGAAGCTCGTCCCCGGTGTTATTCAGCATCGTTTCGGAAGAAAGCGAAGTGCGGTTTTCGCTCGACGAAGAATTGATGGGGCAGCCCAACCGCGTGATCGGCACGACCAATCAAGTCGCGGGGCAAATCAACGTCGATTTTGCGAACCCGGTGTTGTCGCAGATTGGGACGGTACGAATCAACGTTCGCACGCTGGCGACGGACAGCTCACTGCGTGACCGCGCCATCCGTTCGCAAATTTTACGCTCTGCCGAAGATCAATTTGAATTCGCGGAATTTGTCCCAACACGCCTAGAAAACATGCCCGGTTCCATCGCGATTGGTGAGCCATTCGATTTCTATGTCGTCGGCAATCTGATTGTGATGGGTATTTCAAGCGAAGTGAACTTCGCCGTGCTGGTGACTGCTGTGAACAATCAGCGCATCGAAGGCACGGCGGCGGCGACGGTGCAGCGTACCACCTACAACCTCAACATCCCGCAGGTGCCGAGCGTAGCGAATGTCAGCAACGATGTGCTGCTCGAAATTGATTTTGTCGCTGTTCCCGCGTCTGTCGCGCCCACATCGGAATTGGACTCCGCGACGGTTGAGCCGGAAGCTCCCGCAGCGACGGAAGAAGTGAGCTAAGGTTTTTCCGCGTAGAACGCAAATTCAAGGGGTGGCGCTGCACGATTGTCACCAGTGTTACCCCTTGTATCCCTAGGCTAAGCTCAAATCATACCAAAGGGTGAACTCTGAACGCATCAATCCCAACTATCCTGCCTATTGAGGCGATTCCGGCATTTTGCGTCCGCCATCATATCCGGCTATTGGCGCTGTTCGGCTCAGTACTGCGCGATGATTTTTCGCCTCAAAGTGATATTGATGTGCTGGTTGAATTTGAACCGGAACACGTACCGGGGGTTGATCCGCTTGGAGATGATGCGCCTTGAACTGGAATCCCTATGGGCGCATCCGGTTGATTTGCTCACTCCAAAATCGCTTCATCCGTCTATTCGCCAAGCTGTGCAGGATCAAGCACAGGTGGTTTATGCCGCAGCATGACGATGCCCTATACTTCCCCTATTTGCCCCAAATGGGGAGTGTCGAGTAATGTTGTAACTGCATAGATAGTGACCAGCATCGGGGCATCGTTATGAGGCGGCAGTCGAACAACTTGTGGTGGATGATCATCATCGCGGCGCTGGCGTTGACGCTGGCGAGTGTCCCAGTTTACGCGCAAGAGACAATTCCTCTGCGATTCGGCATACCTGTAGAGGGGACAATCAACGTTCCCGAAACGGACATTCCACGTTTTCACCACGCCTACACGTTTTACGGGCGCTCAATCCACTATGAGTACGGCATCACCTACACCAACACAGGCACAAGTCCGATTCAAATAACCCTCACGATGGAAGCGATACAAGCTGTTGTGTTGGATGTGCGCGTCGAACCGGGAGACAGCGGCGGACAGGGGCGATTGTTACTGCCTCAAACGGGTGAATATATACTTGTCATCGCGCCGCTGGATGATGCGCTGCCCGCTTCGTATTCGCTGACCATTCTCGAAGCCGATACGCCCGCGCCGCCGCCGCAGACAACCCTGACGGGGGGCGTATCCGTCACCCTCACATGGCGCGCGGGCGCGGATTTGAATCTCGAACTGCGCGATCCTGTCGGTGGAGAAATTCACCGCCGTAATCCGGTGAGCCCCAATGCCCGCTATTCGGGCGATCAAACGTGCGTATCCACCGCTCCCAGTGAAGACATCACATGGCTGGCGGGCGAAATGCCTGTTGGCGTGTATGAAATCTTGATTGTGTATGGAGTCGCGTGCGAAGGCAGTCCAAGCATCGACTATACGCTGACGATTAGGACGCTGGCCAATGGCGCGGTCATCGACACGATTACCAGCACAATTTCATCCGGCGAAACGGGAATCGCCCAGTTTGAAGTCACCGAAAACGGCGATGTGCGCGCGGGATTCGTCATTGGCGGGTTGGCAACCGGAGAAGCAGCAGAGATTTCGTCGGTGCCGCTGCGCGTCCCGCAAATGCTGATGTACTACGCGCAGCCATTTAATCTCGCAGCGGGCGGCGCGGACGGGACAATCACGCTCACGGGCTACATCAGCAACAACGCGCCCTATACCGTGCATCAGTTTGACGGCGTAGAAGGCGATGTGATTACATTGGAAGCGAATCGCACAAGCGGCAGCTTGGATACCCTACTCATCGTCACGGATCGCTATCAACAGCCGGAATATTTCTTCTTCAACGACGATGCTGCTCCGCCATTCGCGGCGAGCGAAGGCGCGCGCACCGATTCCGCCCTGCGCGAATTTCAGTTACCCTATACAGGCACTTATTATGTCGCCGTCACCCGCTACGGGCAGGAATATGGCGGGACGGAAGGACGCTTTACGCTCGTGCTGCGGCGAGAATCTCCGCAGGAAAGTTGATGCCAAATGAACAGTCAAGCTGCCCCACCGTCCGCGCCGCCTGCCGCGCGATACCGTCATGTGTTCGTCGCGGTCAGCAGTCCCGAAACCGCCCCTGCCCTGTTAGAGATCGGCGCGGCGATGTGCGATCCCAAACACGGGAGCATGGTCGCGGCGTTCGTCGCCATTGATGGCAAACCGGACAGCGCCGAACCGTATGGCGAACTTGAGGCGCTCGTTGACGCGCACATCACCGAACGCGGCATTCCAACAGCGCTGCAAGTCTATCCGTCCGATTCCGTCGCGCGCGGTTTGCTCGACGCGGTGCGCGAAGAATCTGCCGATCTGCTCATTATCGGCGCGCAAAACCTGCATGACCGCGATCACCCGTTCGGCTTGATGATCGAAGCTGTGATTCGCGCCGCCCCGTGCCCGCTGATGGTCTACTATTTGCCCAGCAAGGCGCTGCGCCGCGAACGCATCGCGCGGATCGTCGTGTCGATTGATGAGAGTGACAACAGCCGTGTAGCCCTGCGCGCGGCGGCGCATCTTGCGGATGGGCTGCGGTTGCCCGCCGAAGTCGTGCATATTCGCCGCCAGCAAACCAGCGAAAATCACAGCCGCGCGGTCATGCAGTCCACCATGAAGGGCGTACACGGCGCGGCGCACATGGATCAGCGCATGATCAGCGCCGATAATCCCGTTGACGCGCTGCTGGCGCGGCTGACGAAAAATCATCTGCTCGTCATCGGTTTCGAAAAACGCGAACTCATGGGGCGCTGGCTGTTCGGCGGATTTTCACGCCGGCTCATTGACCACGCGACGTTCCCCATCTTGATGGCGGCGGAACTCCCCGACGACAGCGAAGCCGTCAGCGAACAAGTCGCGCGGCTGCTCAATTGGTTCAACGCGCGCATGACCGATTTCGAGCAGGATGAACTTTCGTGGAAGGCGGGGCAGATGGCAGCCCCCACGCTCGATTTCAGCCTGTTGATGATCCTTGCCAGCGTCATCGCCACCGCCGGAATGTTACTCGACAGCCCAACGCTCATCATTGGGGCGATGATCATCGCGCCAATGCAAAACCCCATCACCGCGTTTTCCGTCGGCTTAGCCACACAGCGCCCACAAATGCTCATACGAAGTCTGGTCACCATCGGCGCGGGCGTGCTGCTCACGGGCGCGGTTGGCTTCGTGATCGGTCTGCTTCAGCCAGCGGAAATCATGACCGAACAAATGCTGTCGTGGAGCAATCCCACCATGCTTGATGCGTTAGTCGCAGGCGGCGCGGGCGTGGCAGGTGCATGGGGCATGGCGCGTAAAAGTGTCGCGGAATCGCTGGCGGGCGTGGCGGTGGCTACGTCGCTCAACCCGGCGATCTCGTTGATCGGCTTGGGGTTGGCGCGCGGCGATGGCGCGATCATGTCCGGCGCGCTGCTGCTGTTCGTGACCAACTTTATCTGCATCGCGCTGGCGGGTTGGGGCGTGTTCACATGGATGGGCATGGACGGCACGAATCCCGCTACCCGCGCTGCGCGCACACAAGCGGATCGCAAATCGCGGCTGACGCAGTACCGCGCGATTGCCGCGCTCACGCTGCTGGCGCTTCCAGCGATCATTCTGCTCATTCAGTGGTCAAACCGCAGAGTGGACAGCGCTGCCGTGCTGCGTGGGTTGGACGATGCCTTCGCCAGCAGCGCGATCACAGATATGGACATTACGCAGCCCACAGGCGAAAATCCCCTGCACGTGATTTTGACGGTGCGTTCCAGCGAACCGATCACGGTAGACGACGTGACCGCCGCGCGCGATCAACTGCAAGAATCGCTCGATCAGCCCGTCGAATTGGAAGTGGTCGAACTGCGAATGGTGCAGCCAAATTCAAATCCGTAGGGGCGCGTCGTGACGCGCCCGCCTAATGTTTGCATGACAAATGAGGACAACCGATGCAGGTGATCACATGGGGCGCGCGAGTATTCGCGCTGCTGTTGGTAGCGATGATGACCGTCGGTGTGTGGGCGCAAGACCCCACGCCGGAAGTGACAGAAACAGCCGAAGCGCCAATTTCAACGCCTTTGTACACCCGCCTTCGCTTTGGGCAGTACGCGGCGAACTCCCCCAACATGGATGTATACCTGAATGATCGGCTGGCGTTCCGCGATGTGCCGTTCGGCAGTATGACCAACTACCTCACGCTCGATGCCGCGCTCTATCGCGTCACGCTTGTCACCACAGGCGGCGATCCCGAACGCGATGCGCTGCTCGCCCCGTTCGACGCGCTGTTCATCCCTAACCGTACTTATACCCTCACCTTCACAGGCGATATTGACGGCGAACTGGCATCCGCTTCCACGCCCGATCCCGCTTCAACTGCCGACCCCACCGCCGAACTTGAACCGCTTCCCCCCATCCGCGCCGACGTGATTGACGAAACCGCCATCTATGAAGAACTGCCGCCGGGATTTGCCCATGTCGTGGTGCTGCCTGCCGTCGCGGGCGAAAATGTCGCCGTCAATGCCTCGTTGGGCGGCAACACCGAAGGCTTGGTCGGCTTATCGTGGGGGGACCGTGCCGTGATCCACGTCCCGCCTGTCGATGCCCAGTTCACGCTCGATGTGAGCGAAAACGGCGCGGTGCAGTCGCGCGCGCAAACCGAAATCGAACTGCGCGGCGATTTGCTCTACTTTTTGATCGCCGCTGGAAACGCGGGCGACGCACAAGTCTTTTTGCAAATCGCGGGGACGAAAAATCTCGCGCAGTTGTTGTCAGAAAGCCCTGATTTCTCACTCATGTACGCCTTAATTCAACAGGCTAACCTTGAAGAAACGTTGCGCGTGGACAGCCCATTCACGGTGTTCGCGCTTCGCAACGACACGCTTCAAGCGTATATGAGCGCCAACGGTTTGTATTCCGATACGCTCTTGGAAGATGCGGCGCAGGTCGATGCGCTGGTGCGCTATCATATCGCGCGCGGACTGCTTTTTTCCGACGCGATTGCCAGCACGCTCCGCGTCCCCATGCTTGACGGATCAGACGTGATCGTCACGCCGGATACTAGCGATGCCACCGCCGAACCGGAAACATTCGCGCCCGGTTTTACGCTCAATGACACCACGCGCATTTTGCTGCCCGATGTGTTAGCGACGAATGGTGTGATTCATGTTATTGACTCTGTCCTGCAAAACGAAGTAAATTCGTAATACGCCGCGTTATTATGGGTTTTCTTAGAACGAACAAGATTGATATGAACATGCAAGAAGGGTCGCTCCCCAATCTTACCAGTCCGTCCGAACAAGGTGTCCGGCTTGATTTACTCATCAAGACGCAGCAAACCATTTTGGAGCGCGTGCTTCCCGCCCTCCATGAAGCCATCGAAGAAGTGACCAATTTTATGTATGAGCCGGAAGCCGACGACGACGAAATACATGATCATCTGCGTGAACTTTCCACCGAAACCATCGTCAACGAATTAGTGCGGATGCTCACGCGCGATCCGCAGCCTGTCAGCCGCCGCTACATGGTCAATGACGTGGATGGCATCGGCATCGACACGCTGATCGCCTGTTACAGTGAACTCGCCCCGCAAAGTGTGCGCGCGTGGTACGCCCAAGACCTCAAGCTCACGGACGACGATTACCAACGGCTTGCTTCACTTGTCCCAGCGCATATGGCGTTGTAGTCCTGCCCATCCGTCGCATCGGCGCGTAGATGTGATGCTGAAAGTTTGTGTGTTTATACGAACTCTTGTTCTAAAATACCCTAGAAAAACCCGGCACTATCCCCTATAATGTCATGTATCATCATGGTTCGTTAGCCAACCACGATTCCATTTCGTCCGCCAGTTCAACCGAAAATAATCATGCGAATAAAGTTTCGCAGCGCATATCGCGCCGCATATCGCGCCGCCAGCCGTACCGCGCTGTCTATCCCTGTCCGCTGGCTCCCCGCATACGCCATCATCGCCGTGATCGCTGCGCTCCTCCTCCCTAGCGCCATCACATCTGCCGCCAACGCAGTCACATTGTTGATCGGGCGCATAACCACTGGACAGCCTGCTTACAGCGGACACATCGCGCCCTTGTTCACGCCGCAGGTGCAGTATTGGAGCGCTGATATCGAACGATGGGCGCGCGAACGCGATCTTGATCCAAACCTGCTGGCTACCGTCATGCAAATCGAAAGCTGCGGACACGACAAGATCGGCAGTTCGGCGGGGGCGCAGGGCTTGTTTCAAGTCATGCCGTTTCACTTCAGCACAGGTGAAATTTACACCGACCCTGAAACCAACGCGCGGCGCGGCGCGAACTTTCTCGCTGAATGTCTCAACTATTGGTCGGGCGGTGACCCCAATTTGGCGATGGCGTGTTATAACGGAGGACCCAGCGTGGTCAGCCGACCTTTTCATACATGGGCGCACGAAACGCGCCGCTATTACGTGTGGGGCGGCACGATTTACGCCGACGCAGTGCAGAACAAGAGCGACAGCCCCGCGCTCGATACGTGGCTGAACGCTGGCGGAATCGGCTTGTGCCAGCGTGCCGCTGATAATTTGGGAATCGCGCTCGGCATTCCGTGAATGGCTTCATCCGTCGTTATACTCTATGCAGGTACTTGCGCCATTCCGGCTTGAAAGGTCATTCACCCAATGCCCCATTTCTCTCGTCGTGGTGCGTGGATTCTATTTGCGGTGGTGCTGCTAGCGCTGACTGCCTCACGCCTGCCTTATCTTCCTCTGTACTATCCTGCCCCATCTCGTGATGCTGGCATGTTTCTCTATATGGGGCAGCAGTTGATCAACGGCGGTCAGCCCTATCTCACATTTTGGGATCATAAAAGCCCTGTGATTTTTCTAATGGGCGCGCTCAGTGCTTTTTTGGGGAATGGGACGCGCTGGGGATTATTTGCCATCGACTGCATCGGGTTGTTTGCCGGATTTTTTCTGCTCTGGCGCGCGCTGCGTGTACACCTTCAGCACGGTTTTATCGCCATCGCTTTGATCCTTGCCGCGCTCAGTTTGCCGCCTGTGCTGCGCGATGGCGGTGTGATCGAAGGTTTTGCGCTGATGGCACAGTGTATCGCGCTGTGGGCGCTGTCGCGGATAGCGCTGAATGGGAAGGTTTTGCCCCACGCGCTCTTAATTGGTGTGCTGATGGGAGTGTGCTTCTGGATGCGCCCAAACACCATCGGGACGTTTGTCGCAGCCGGCTTGGTGATGCTGCTGTATCTCCCGTCGCGCTGGCGTGCGATTTTCGCCGTGACCGCCGGATTTGCGGCGGTCACGGCGGGCGTTTTCCTATGGATGAGCAGTCAAAATGCGTTCGATGAAATGCTTGAAGCAGCATTCGCCTATAATTTTGTCTATTCGAGCGCGGGGGTGGGAAACCGCTTGGATACGGCGCTGTTCGCCGCGGGGCTGCTGCTCCCCAGCGGAGTGATTCTGTGGGGCGTGTTGGCATGGTTTATCTATGGCGCACACTTACTGCTCCGCCGTGTGAGTGGACGCGAAAATCTGATTCTCACAGCAGCGTTAATCGCGTTTCCGCTCGAAATTGCCTTGAGTTTGATCTCGAACCGCACCATTGAACACTATTTCGTGATGTGGCTTGTTCCGCTCACCGTGTTGACCGCGTTTGCGTTTCGGGGACTGTTTAACCTCGCCGCGCCGCGCTTAAACCGATCCGCTGTGTTCGCTGTCGGTGGTTTGGCGATGCTGTGCGCGGCGCTGCCGCTGGTCGAAATTGGACGGCAAACCATCGCGGCGCTTGAAAATCGGCGCGGGACGGATTATCGCCGCACGGTCTATGCGGCGGTTGAATACGTTGATCAATACACGCAAGCGGTCACTGTCGATGAGATGCTCATTTGGGGCGCGGACGGCGCATCAGTGCATTACATGACCGGGATTCCGGCGGTATCGCGCTTCTTTTTCCATATGCCCCTGTTAGCGCCCAACTATGGGGAACGTTATTTCGCAGAATTCAACATGACTTTGCAAGCAGACCCTCCCGCGCTCATTCTTGATTCCGCCTCCCCCTACGAAGGATCGCTTGTGCCGCCTATCGCGGCGGATTTCTTTGCACGCTGGCAGGAAAACAACCCGACTGTACATGTTCCCGCTGAATTTACTATGCTGTATGATTTCATCCAGCAGCACTACACCTTCGATACACGCATTCAAGGACAGTGGCGGGCATTTGTGCGTAACAGCGAACTGGCTGTGAACCCATGACCAACTTCATCGTGCAGGAAATCAGCGTGATATGGACGAAAGACTCACGCGGGGGCAAAAATGCCTCGCTGCGAAATGCTGTCCCGCTGGCGCTGCCGCTGGTCAATTTGCCATCCGTCACAGGCGACGATCTGACCGTCATTCATGCCAAATCGATCTATCACGAAAACGAGCAGTTCAAGCCGCCCACGCCGCAGATCACCGCCAAGCCCGTGAGCGCGGGATCAAAACTCTATTTCCCCGGTATTCGCATCAAATTTGCGCCGCAAAATGCCGAGATCACCTATACCTACAGTTCAACTGCGGTGGGCGCACCCACGCGCTATCCCGCCTCGAAAACGGTCACGATCAACATGGGCGAATGGGCGCGGGTGATGTTCAACGGGCGTTTTGGTTGGGATGCCGAATGGTCATACAAACAGACCGTCTTAAATATCGGCATGTGTGAAAACGTCGAACGCGGTGCGTTTCTCGGTGAGCCGCCGCACATCATCCGCGACATGGCGGATTTGTGGTGACTCATTCAAGAAGGGATATTTCATGCTCAAACGCTTCTACCTGATCGCGGCGATTATCGGCACAATCGTGCCTTGGTTCTTCTTCGCCAACTTCTTCACGGCAGAGGGGTTCAACATTCCGCTGTTCGTGTCGGGCTTGTTCGTCAACGGCGCGGCGGGCGGCTTTTCGGCTGATGTGTTGATCTCGCTCATCGTGTTCTGGGTGTGGTCATATACCGACGCGCAGAAGCAGGGAATCAAGCGGTGGTGGCTGGTGCTGCCCGCGAGTTTCCTCGTCGGCTTGTCGCTGGCGCTCCCGCTGTATTTGTATCTGCGCGAGGATGCACACGAGTAGGGACAACGGCGAAACGTGTTTCGCTTGCGTTGTCCGCTGGCAATATATCGACCAATAATCACGGACAACCCTTGCGAAACTTGCGCGTCCGCCGCGTCCCCGCGCTCCCTGCAACCGACTTACGTATGCGGCTCTGGAATCGGCAAATTCCGCATGATCGACGCGCTGATCCAACTCGCTTTGGCATCCTGTATCAATTCAAGGGCTTCTTCGGGTGTCTCCCCCGCTGCGATGCACCCCGGCAGATCAGGGATCGTCGCCGTCCACGCGCCGTATTCGGGTGTAAGGACGATTTGATACTGTGCGTTATTTTGCAAGTACTGTTCAGAGTTGTTCATAGGCGTGCATAGCCAGTCATCTTGAAAAATAAAGTGTTTTAATACGTAAATGTCATATATGATTAGGGTTATCTAACCTGTATATCGCACTCCAAGACCATGGCTCACGACTACTACGAAATTCTACAAGTTTCCTCGAATGCGGATATTGAGATCATCAAAGTTGCCTTTAAACGGCTAGCATTGAAATATCATCCCGATACTGGCAAAGAAAACGCATCAATTGATAAGATGAGACTCTTAATTGAGGCTTATGAAACACTCTCTGATGAAAACAAGCGTCGAGCGTATGATTTAATTCGGCAGCGGGACAAACTTGTTGAAGATCAACTACAAGAAGCTCGAAGATTCATTGATCTTAAAATGTATGTCGATGCTAAAGCTATTTTGAGTACCGTTGCTCATCCGACTGCACGACAGCTTCTTGTCAAAGTGAATTCTCTAATAGAACAACAACATGATCAACTGGTAGTTTCCAGAATACAAGAAGCACGAAAGTTGATTGACCGTAAATTGTATGAGGAAGCCAAAGCTATTTTGAGTCCCGTTGATCACCCAACTGCGCGACAGCTTCTTGTCAAAGTGAATTCTCTAATAGAGCAACAAAAAGCATTTTCATTCACGAAAAAGGAGAAGATTAAACCACCATTTGTAGCACCATCCATTTCCTCGCCACAAGACAGATTTGAAGCTACGATTGCCCATGAAGTTCATAGTATTAGAAGTCAAACTGGTCTACCCAACAAGCCAGAAAACCAACAGAAAGCAGATCAACTAATAAGTGAACGAAACAAGCATCTTTTCCATTTACTGGAAAGAGAAAAAATGTTAATTGCTGTGTATCAAGAAGTGGGATCACTTGCATTTCAGTGGAGGATTTACCCCCAAACGGGGGAAAGAAAGCTAAAGGCATGGAATTGTATTATAGCTGGGCGATATGAAGAAGCGAAATACATTATCGATAGATGGTTATTGAGTAGAAAACCTTTCGACCAAGATATTTATGATTGGAATGTGCTAATAGTTCACATATTAGGGAATGAAGCCCGTCTCGAGGCGTTAGAAAGACTAAGTTATAGGGGAGTTGCTAACTATCCAATAAAGATCGTTTGGCGAACTATGAGCATATTTGGATGCCTTCTGTTTGTTCTACCACCACTTGCTTGTACTTTATGGCTTTGGACGTTCAATGAGACAGGAGTATTCTGGTTTTTCGCTAGCATAATTTTATTGCTATACGCTATATTTTATAGACCGGAATACATGAAATAAATTCGGTTTACTCGGCCATCACCCCCGCCACGTACTTCTCATACACGATCACGGGGAGCGAACTCGGCGCAAGCCACCGCTGGATCACCTCTTTGAGTGCCGTCCACTCCAATGCCGATCCCGGTGCGACCATCGCTACACTTTTAATGCCCTCCAGCGCGTGATCGCGTGCCAGTGTCAGCGCGACGGCTTCGAGATAGCGCAGCCGTGTCGCGCTCACGTTGGATTCGCGCACCACCATGAATCCCAACTGCGGGCGCGAATCGTGCCACATCCACAGCGTCCCCGTCTTGATTTTGGCATTGGCACAGCGCCGCGCATACGTCGCAAACGCCGCCGGATACTTCGCTTGCAGCGCCGTGTGCAGCGGATCAACTTCCGTGCGTCCGCGCGCGTTATGTCCCACCGCCAAAACTTGCGCCTTCGTCAGCAGGGGATCGCCTTCAACGTAGTAAACGGGCATGAAAGTACCTTTGCTAGGAATCTATCTGAAATTTCGAGACTCCATCGTCGGGGCGCAAGAGAAAAGTATCGTTTGTAGGGACGCGCAACGGCGCGTCCGCTGCACTCCGTGTCCCAAAACACGGACACAGAAGATAATTGTTCTTCTCTGCGTTCTTTGCTTCTCTGAGGTGAATCATTCTCTTTGCTTTTCTCATTATAAACAAACAGGGCGGAGATGATGTCATCCCCGCCCTGTTGTCGCGTGTTGGTCTAAAACTGGAGCTTAGCTCTGTCGCGTGGTCGCTGATGAACTACCAGCAACTTCGAGTCGAACGCCGGGTCCCATCGTTGAAGTAAGGACAGCGCGCTTGATATACACGCCCTTCACCGCCGACGGCTTGACACGAGCAACGGCTTCCATAATCGCCTGCGCGTTTTCGAGCAGACGCTGTTCGTCAAAGCTGGCTTTGCCAACCGGAATATGCAAATTGCCCGACTTGTCGTTGCGGAACTCCACACGCCCCGCTTTCAATTCGGTCACAGCGCGCGGCAGGTCTTCCGGCTGCACAACCGTTCCCGCTTTGGGGTTCGGCATCAAACCGCGCGTACCGAGAATACGACCCAACCGCCCGACCTTCGGCATCATGCCCGGCACAGCGAGCGTGGCATCGAAATCGAGCCAGTTGTCTTTCATAATCCGGTTGATCACTTCATCATCCGCGATGATGTCCGCGCCCGCTGCTTCAGCGGCACGCGCGTCTTCGCCTTCCGCGAACACCAACACGCGGACGGTCTTGCCCAAGCCATGCGGCAGCAGTACGGTTGAACGCACCTGCTGATCGCTGTGGCGGGGATCAATGCCAAGACGGAAGTGCATTTCGATGGTTTCGTCAAACTTGGCGGTTGCCATTTTCTTGGTGAGCGCCACCGCGTCCGCAAGTGTGTAAAGCTGGTCGCGGTCAAACGATTTCAAAGCGTTCAAAAAACGCTTGCCATGTGTTGCCATGTGTTTCGGTTCTCCTGTGGTGTTTGGCGGGCGCAAACAGGGTTCGCCACCCTCCCACGGTCTTAAATGCGATTAAACTAGTCCACAACCTCGACACCCATCTGCATACAGGTGCCTTCAATTTGCCGCATAATCGATTCGAGATTCTGCGTGTTCATGTCGGCGCGCTTCACTTCGGCAATCTCCGCAATTTGCTTGCGCGTAATCTTGCCGACTTTCTGCGCGTTCGCCTTGGGCGATCCTTTGTCGATGCCAGCCGCTTTCTTGATCAAGAAGGTGGTCGGCGGGCTTTTCAGTTCAAACTTGAACGAACCATCGCTGAAGATGGTGATTTGCGCCGGGACGATTTCGCCAATACGGTTTGCCGTGCGGGCATTATAGTCCTTGACGAACGCCATCAGGTTCACGCCGTGCTGTGCCAGCGCGGGACCAATCGGCGGGGCAGGGTTCGCTTTGCCGCCCTGAATTTGCAGGGTGACGATTGCTTTGATCTTCTTCGCCATGAGTTAGATTTTCTCCACTTCCAAAAAGTCCAGTTCCACGGGCGTATCACGCCCGAAGAAATTGACCATCACGCGCACTTTGGATTTGTCTGGATCGATTGCCGACACCAGCCCGATGAAGTCGTTGAACGGACCATCCACAATGCGGACTTTCTGCCCGATCTTGAACGTGACTTTCACCTTGGGCGATTCTTCGCTCATGCGATCCATGATCTGCTTGACTTCTTCTGGTCGCAGCGGGGTCGGATCGTTGCCCATCCCCACAAAGCCGGTCACTCCCGGCGTATTGCGGACGACATACCACGAATCTTCGTCCATCTTCATTTCAACCAGAATATAGCCGGGAAACACGCGCCGTTCGACGGTGCGGCGCTTGCCATCCTTCACTTCGATTTCTTCTTCGGTGGGCACAATCACATCGAAGATTTTGTCGCGCATACCCATCGTCTCAATGCGCTGTTCGATACTGTGCCGCACCTTGTTTTCCTGACCGCTGTAGCAGTGAACGACGTACCAGTGACGTTCGCCCGTCGCTCGCGGGGGACGCTCCTCAAACGGATCGTCAAGGGCAGCCGAAGGCTCGTCGCTCGGCGTATCGTCCAAATAGACGGGTTCCGGGTCGTGATCGAAGTCTTCGGTAGGTTTTATCTCGTTTTGGTTCTTTTTCGGCATTCTACATGCCTCATTTCATCTAGAGTTCGGGCTGTTTGCAAATTGCACAAAACAAAGGCGGGTATCCTGCTCTCCCGCCCCTGCCCAATATATGTTCGGTTTAGTAGGATGTCGTTCTGCGGGTGTGTAAACGGTTGTAGATCACACCAGCGCCCACACCGATGATCATCACCAAGAACAACACGATTGGCGAATCCAGCCCGATGCGGAACAGTTCCGTAAACAGCAAGCTGATCGCGCCCAGCACCAGCGACGAAACGATCAGCGCCACCAGCACGATGATTGTCAGGCGGCGAGTTTCTTCGCGGGTGGGCCATGCCACTTTTCGCAGTTCCGAACGCACGCCTTCAAAGTATTCGCCTAATCCGCGCACCGTGCGGGTGATGATATTCCCACCCTTTTTATCGTTTTCATCCTCGTGACGTTGGCTCGGAGTCGCGCGGTCTTTCTTCGGGGTGATGGCACCGGCAGGAACATCGTCGGCTTCGAGTTCGACGTTTTCCACTTCCGGTTCTTCCGCTTGACGACGGCGGCGCAGGGAAGCGCCCGCGGTAGTATTCTTGTTTAACGCTTTATCAGCCATGACCTTGACACTTTCTCCCTAGCGTGTGTCGCCTATTTCTAAGATTAAAAACACCGCCGTTACGAGGCGGTGTCTTGGTCATTTCATCACAGGGGCGCAAGGATTTGAACCCTGACTAACGGTTTTGGAGACCGCTGTGCTGCCGTTGACACCACGCCCCTCTAAATCATTTTCTGATTGTACATGCCGCAGGGGACTGCGTCAATCCGCGTGTTAAGACGGTGCATTGGTCAGCCGTGCGGCAGGTTGAACGACGTGCAAGCTACTTGGTCTCTTTGTACAGCACATGCTTACGTACAAACGGGTCGTACTTCTTAATTTCCAGACGGTTCGTGTCGTTGCGACGATTCTTCTGGGTGTAATACATATGTCCGCTTTCGCTGCTGCGAAGCTTGACGATCACACGGTTGCCTTTTTTCGCCATGTTGGTTGCTACCTTTCTTCACAACAGCGACCCGGTGCTAACTTCCCGCACAGGGTCGCGCTGTTACATGATTACTATCTTGTGATATATAGCTTCAGATGGGGATTGAACCCATGGCCTTTCCCTTACCAAGGGAATGCTCTACCACTGAGCTACTGAAGCATTGTGTGACGGTTGGATACTCCATCACGAGTGGGCCGAGCAGGACTCGAACCTGCGAAGGCTTCTGCCAGCGAATTTACAGTCCGCCCCCTTTGCCGCTCGGGACATCGACCCCAATTGTTAAACAGCAGTTGTTTGGCAACAACCAGAGCCGCCGAAGGGAATCGAACCCCCAACAACCTACTTACAAGGTAGGTGTTCTGCCATTGAACTACGGCGGCAGTTACATGCAGTATATCATGTGCGAACCGGAGAATTCAATACCTCGATGGCGCGAGAAGTGTAGCCGATCAGGTGTAGGGTGTCAATTCCATTTTCTCGCACGATTTCCCTTATCACCCCGCTTGGCCATCGGCACAGCGTTTACGGCAGCGAACTTGACGCGAACTTTTCTTTCCCTTAACTGCGCCTTTGTAGCACGGTGTAAACGCATGACAGTCTGGGCACAAAAGCTGCAAGTTTTCGCGCTGATTATTATCCGCGTTCCCGTCAATATGATGCATCTCCAATGGGATAGGCTGCCCCTTCCACGTTTCTAATCCGCAATCTTCACATCGATTCCCACGTTCTTCGATCAAAAATCGCCGCCTTGCAAAGCCATCTACAATGTCCTCAAACACACTATGCTTGTTATACACATGCTTTTTGATACACGCATTACACCGCTTGTTATTGTGTTTTTCGATGCGATTGCCGCACGCGCAAAAGCGTTCAGGTTGTTTGGGATGCCGCCGCACGCCCAAATTACGTACTTTTGCAGCGCATGATTGACCTCAGGTGTTGTTCTCGCGCTTCTCGAAGGGAAGCACCGCCCCACAGTGTAAACATCGCTTGGGATTCCGTTCGTATGCCCCGCGCGTGATGCGTATTTGTGCCATGATGATCGCCTATTAGATCGATGGACGATCATTTTTACGAAAATCTCGTCCGAAATCCAAACGCGCTGACTTTCACGCTATAATTTCGCCTATGAAAACACGCCTACTTCACCTCTATAGCGCGATTTGCATCCTTTACGCTGTCGCCATCCTCGCCTACGTGATCACCCGCACGCTGTTTGGCGATTCATTCGCGCTCATTGGCTTGATCGCCAACATCATGCCTGTACCGATCCTGCCCGCGCTTATTTTGCTCCCTCTCGCGCTGATCCTGCGCCGCTGGCGTGCGCTGATCGCCCTCATCCCCGTGATCGCTATTGGCGCATGGCTGTATGCCGATTATTTTCTCCCGCCCACGCCCACTATCCGCGCTGATGAGGCACTCAGGCGGCAGATTCGCCTGCTGACGTTCAACACCTTCGCTAAGCAAACCGACATTGACGACACTTTTGACGTAATCGCCGCGTCCGATGCCGATGTGATTTTGCTGCAAGAACTCAATGTGCATTTGACCGAACGCATCGCGGATGAACTCTACGTCGAGTATCCGTATCAGTTTTTGCGCCCGCGCGGAATCAGCGTGACGGGCATGGGGATCATCAGCCGTTTTCCGCTTGAAGCGGGGCGTTATTGGCGTGAGGGACATGATCGATGGGGGATGCAGTACGCATGGATCGACGCAGACGGTACGCGGATCGCGCTGTTCAACATGCACGCGATGTCGCCCTTTGCCGAAGCCACCCGCGTTTACGATCTCACGCGCCGCGCCGCTGACATCGATATTTTGATGGGCTGGTTGGATGCCAACGCGGGACACCCCGCTATCACAGCGGGTGATTTCAACCTGACTGATCAGACCGAACATTACGCGCGCATCACCGAGCGCCTGATCGACGCGCATCGTGCCGCCGGATGGGGATTCGCGCCGACATTCCCCAACTTCAACCGCAGCACCTACGACGTAGCGCCGCCCATGCGCTGGATTCCGCCGCTCATCCGCATCGACTACATCTTTCACACGCCGGATATTCGCCCACTGGAAGTCACCACACTATCCACCACAGGCGCAAGCGATCACTATCCGGTGTTGGCGATACTCGAAATCCCCTTGCCGCCCCTACTCGGACAAGGGTAACGGGGCGACAGGTGTAGGGGCGGCTCGCGAGAAACTCGTTTCTCCGCCGCCCGCCTACGATGGACACATCATGATCCGCCCGCTATGTCCCCGCATCCCCGCCGGACGCGCTCAAGTCGGCTTCGACTTTTTCCACGCTTTCGCCTTTCATCAGCCGTTTGGCAGCATCCGCCATCGCGGGATCATCCAGCACGGCATCCTGCCCAACTTCGTGCATCAGCCGCCCCACTTCCCGCGCATCGCCGCCTTCCAGCACCGAGAGCATCTCATCGCTGCTCATCTTGGCGTAATTGCGTCCCGGCTTGGGGATCGCCACGCGGCTGATCGTGCGAACCAGTTCTTTGCTGCCGCAGTTCGGGCATACCCGCGATCCGTCTGTCGATGCCGCGTCGTAATCCTTGTACGTCTTGTAGAAGAACTGCGATGCCCGACCACAGGCATTGCAGCGATAATCATAAGCTGGCATAATGCGTTCCATCCACCTGACGCTAAAATCGTATTCCCCGTTATGACCCATTATATGAAAGTGAGCACCCATGCTCAATGAGCAGCCGCCCGAACACCCGCGCCGTCACCCGTTGGATGCGCCGCCCCCCCGCCCAAAGGGGGAAAACGCGCCCCAACGCCGCATCATCTTTCCGATGCGTG
This sequence comes from Anaerolineae bacterium, assembly GCA_034434595.1. Lineage (GTDB taxonomy): Bacteria > Chloroflexota > Anaerolineae > Aggregatilineales > Phototrophicaceae > Flexifilum. Next base: position 69,960 of record DAOTZD010000001.1, on the reverse strand, counting down.
CGCGTGATGCCTATGTCACTTATATCCTGCTGGCGGTTAACATCGGGATTTTTATCATCCGCGCGCTGTCGGTTGAAATCAGCAGCTCGCTGTTCGAGTTTGGCGCGAACAATCATGATCTTGTGTTCAAAGCGGGCGAATATCACCGCTTATTCACATCGATGTTTTTGCACGCGGGCATCCACAACCCCTTCGGCGGATACTATCTGCAAAATGCGCTGCACATCCTGTTCAATGCTTACATCATTTACCAAGCGGGGACTTCACTGGAGCGTGTGTTCGGTCACGCCCGTTTTGCGATTATCTATCTGTTGGGCGGCGTGTTCGGCTCAATTTTGAGCGCTCTGCTCAATGAGCCGGCAGTATTTTCGGTTGGCGCGTCGGGCGCGGCATTCGCGTTGATCGCCGCCGAACTCGTCTTTGTCTACCGGCACCGCGAACTGCTTGGCGAACTGGGTCGGCGGCAGATTCAAAGCCTTGTCTCGCTCATCGTGATCAACATCATTTTTGGCGTGGTGGCGAACTTTGGCGATGGCGTGCGCGTCGATAACTGGGGGCACATCGGCGGTGCGATTGGCGGGGCGGTGCTGGCATTCTTGATCATGCCCGTGTATGTGCTTCGCCAGCACCCGGAACAGGCGAACGCGCTCTTTGCCGATGATGTGCGTCCCTTCCGTCCCCGCGTGTGGATGGTCGCGGCATACTGCGCCGTATTGATCGCGGTGCTGCTCATCGGCAGCCAGATCAGTGTTTGACCGTGTAGCATACATCATCCAGCGGATCAATCACTTCAAGGTTCATCGCCCATTCAAGCTCATCGAGATCGTCTTGCGTAAATCCCTCTCGCAGTTCGCCAAATAACCGTTTGAGCGCCTCAATGTCAAGCGGCATGTTTTGGCGATCATTCGCCTCATCCATCGCTTCTTGCAGCACGTCGCGTCCTTCCAATTCCTCACGGATACGCTGACGTTCTTCCGGCGATAAGTCATCGAGTGCCTTGATCATGTCCTGTAGAGTCATTGGCACAGCTCCTTGCTATTTTGATCGATTCTACTCGATTTTCTCGCGCGCCGTATTTCCCTCGTCGCCCTCTTTTTCTCCCGCCTTCTTCATATTCTCCAACTCGTACCGCATGATCGCGATCTGCTGCGCCATGCCTTTGTTCTCTTGCGCCAACCGCGTCAGCACCGTTGAGTAGTGCAGCAGAATGACCAGCATGAACACAATCGCCACCAAAAACAGCGCGGCGGGTGGATACGTGATGATCCCCAACAGCGCCGCAATTTGATCCAGCAGCGGGCGCGCAAGACTCAAGATCAGCAGCACCACCGCCGTTGCCAACCACAGCAGCGAATAATCCTCGCGAAGTTTGCGCTGTCGCACCAACTCAAGGATCAGAATCAGCGCCGCAACCGACGCGCCTACGCCAAATATCATCACGCGATCAATCACCATTCTCGTCGATCCCCGCCCAATCCAACTCATTTGCCAGCACACTGAGATACAAGTACATAAAGCCCCGCCGCCGCCGTGAAATCCGAAAACGCCAGATATTGACGCGCGCTTTCCGTATCCGGCACAATCGCCAGAATATTGAGCAGCGCCCCACCGCGCAGCGGATCAAGCGCGTTGTCCTGTGCGACTGTTCCCCGTGCCGCCCCGCGGACCATCGCCAAACCCACCACGACCAACACCAACGCCCGTACTTTTCTCATCAATCCACCGCCGAAACTTCGGTAGTTTCTGCTTTCATCGCGCGAGTGTCCGCGATCTGCTTCAAACTGAAGAACGCAGCGCCCGCCCCCACCAGCAGCGCCACCGCGCTCGTCAAATACGTCGCGGGAGCGCCCATGCCCGTATATGTCCATCCTGCCCACACCGGACCTGCCACGCGGGCAAGCGCCTGCACCGACTGACCGCCGCCTTGAATCCGTCCCTGTTCGCGCACGCTCACCGACTGCGAGAGCAGCCCTGTCGTTGAGGGGATGACCAAGCTGTTGCCCATCGCCGTAAACATCACACTCACCAACAGCATCGCGGACACGTTCAAAATCGACGACAGCGCGATCAGCACAAGCCCCGCCGTCATGATCAACATGCCCCCGATAGCGAGTTTTCCTTCCCCGAACAGCGGCACCAGCCGCCGCACCAAAAATCCCTGTGTGAAAATCCCGACGATTCCGATCACGAAGAACAGCACGTTTGTGTTGTCTGGTGTCCAGTCAAATTGATCCTGCCCGAAGTAGCTCACGTTCGATTGCAGCACCGCGAACGAAACCGTCCACAGGAAGATCGCCGCCAGCAGCAGCCGCGTGTGCGGAATCCGAAACACGCCGATCAACTGCGTGAACGGATTGAGCTTGGCAAGCGGCATGTCCAGCTCTCGCTTATCGGCGGTCAAGCTCTCTGGCATGGCGAAATATCCCCATACCACGTTGAGCATCGTCACAATTCCCGCCAAAAACAGCGGCGCGGATACGTCCCCGGTCATCCGATACGCCAGCCCGCCTACCGCCGGACCGACCACAAAGCCCATGCCAGCAGTCGCGCCCAGCAAGCCAAAATAGCGCGTGCGTTCTTTGGGTTCGGTCACGTCCGCTACATACGCATAAATCGTGCTGATGTTCCCGCCCGTGATTCCGTCGATGATGCGCCCAAGGAATAAAATCCACAGCGCTCCGCCGATGCCGATCAAGAAGTAGCCGACTGCCGACCCGAACAGGCTGATCAGCAGCACAGGACGACGACCAAAGCGGTCACTCAACGCGCCCAACGTCGGCGTGGCGATGAACTGGCACAGCGAATACGCCGCGAACAAGAGCGACACCACCCACGCGAGATCGGCGGCGCTCACATATTCTGCTGCGATGAAGTTTAGCACAGGCGCGATAATGCCGATTCCGGCGAGATTCAAGAACGCCGTGATCAAGATAAATGTCAGCGTCCCACGCGCAACTTTTGTCGATTCTGTTGATGTCGACTGCATTACATCCCGACCCTTTCAACCGGTACAAATTAACGAACGCCCAAATCCCGTTTCGCTCTGAACTTGCCACGTTCACATCATTGTAGGGGCGGCATACATGCCGCCCGCCGTATCTGAATCATGTATTCGACGTAGGGCGAGGTGCGAAACTTGTTCCGCCCTGACCCCGCCGTGCCGCCCAATCAAATCTTCACCCATTTACCGGACGCAGCGCTAAGTGTTCACGCTATCGATCCATAGGGGGTACATACGGTACATGAATTTCAGCAATCGTCACATACGTATCACCATTGGGTAATGTCAACCGCTCATACGGCGGTTCTGTCGAATACAAGCCAACGATTAACGTGTACGTGCCATCGGGCAGTTCCGGCGGGATGATCAGGGCATGATTGTCACCATAAGAACGATCAGCCTGCAAGGTATTGGTTGGAAACGAGCCACCTCGCGGTTCACTATCCCGCTGTACGGGATTGGGTGTGTTTCCGAGCGCAAGTGTTCCATCGGGATTGAGAAGTTGTAGAAACACTTTATAGCGTGTCGTGATGCGGGTACGCGCACGCCAATTCAAACTGACGCGCAGGATTTCCCCCTGCGAAATCCATTCCCAATTCAGCAGACATGACGTGAGGTCGATAATCTCACCGAACGTCCCGCTGCAACCTCGCTGGAACGCCTGATACTCGTAACCCGCTGCATAACGAGTCAGCCGCACATCGCCGTACCACGTGTTGTCGATCTCATAGCCGAGCGTATCGAGCGATGTTTCAACTACCCGGTTCGGGTCGCGCTCGGTTTCCCCCCAGAACACGGCATACACGCGCTCATACTCCGCGATCACACTTTCAACAGCTTCGCGCGCTGCGGCATCATCCCCGCCCAAGCCTACTGGCAGGGGATAGATCGGCAGGTCGCCGCGATAGTAGTAGCGGAACACTTCTTCCTGATTCGGCGCGTTCAAAATGATCGCGCTGTTCGGCGGCGCTTCAGCCGCAATCCGCGCCGCAATCGCGCGGTAGTCGTCGCGCTGATACGCCGGATCATCGTACAGCAGCGGCACACCCGCCCACAGGTTGACGATCATCCACAGCGCGGCTGCCGCCCCCGCCAGCGGCGCGATCCATTTCAGCAGGGCGTTTCGCGCGGGCGTGGATCGCGGTGACAATGTGGCAAGCACCCACACCCCGCGCGCCATCCACACCGCAAACCCGATCTGCGCCGGAAGCAAAAACTTCAAGTTGGCTTCGCGGAACAACCCCGCCGCGAGAAATATCCCCGTTGGCACGACTGCCAGTGCGATAGGCACAAGCATCCACGCGGGAAATCGCTTCCCGCCAATGCGCCCGCCGCGTGGACTCTGCCACACCATCAACCCGAACAGCAGCAGCAGAATCACCACCGAAATCGACTGATCGCGCGCCGTGATCCCAAACGCGAACCAGTTCAGGATCACGTTGATCGACTCCGCCATCGGCAGCGGATCGCCCGTGTTGGGCCATGTCGTCACGCGCTCCCAAGCCGTCGGCAGCCAAGGGAGAAACAACACGATTGCCCCGACATTCGCCGCCACATACCAGCCAATACGCTTGATCCGGTTCGGCTGTTTAATCTCTGTGATCCACCACACCAGCGCGGCGATCCCCTGCCCAACCATGACAAACGGGAAGGCATACTGAGTCCACAAGCCAAGCGCGTTGAAACCCGCCAGCATCACGGCATGGGTACGGGTGGGGCGGCGCATCAGCAGGATCAACGACCACACCGCGCCCGCCGATGCCATCGCCAACAGCGCGTACATGCGCGCCTCTTGCGCGTAGTAGATGCTGAACGTATTCAGCGCCACGAATCCCGCCGCCAACACGCCCGCCCATCGACCATACAGCCGCGCGCCGATCCCGTAGGCGAACGCGACGGTCATCACCGAGGCGAACATCGACAGCGCGCGTAGCGCGAACTCGCTTTCGCCTGTGAGCACCCGCCAGATCGCCAACAGCCAGTAGTATGCGGGCGGGTGAATATCACGCGCGGCATTCGCGGCGATGTCGGGGAAGGATCGGGCGGCTTGCACGACGCTGTTGCCCTCGTCATGCCACAGGCTTTGATCGCCCAATTCATGCACACGCAGGAAGAAGGCGATCAATAACACCGCGAGAATGGCAACCCATACAAACGATTTGTAGGAACGCGATACATCGCTTCCGTCGATGCTATCGCTTCCGTGCATTTCATCACGCCCTTTCACTGTCATCATGCCTGCCTTTAACGGGTGCGTCCTGTTCGCCCCACGTTTGATTGAACGCATCCATACCAACAGGCGCGATATATCGCGCCCTAAAGACGATTGCACCATTACCCGCGTCTGCGCTGCACGATGATGTTTATCACCCACCCGATCCCCAACACCACCATCGCCCCGCCCACCGCGATCAACGGCGCACGTCGGTTATTTGTCTGGTCAAACACGGTGACGGAGTCGAGCAGCACGGGAGCGCCGTCGCCTTCCACTTGCACACTGATGCTCGTCCCCATGCTGAACTCGCTCAACGGGATCATGTAATCGCGCGCTTGTTCAGTCACGGTCAGGCGAATATCTTGCGCGCGGTCATTCGTGATCACCGTCGATTCCCCGCCCGTCGAACGCAGCCGCAGCATCACGTCCGTGCCTTCCATCCAAAAACCCACACGCCCGCGCGGCGGAATTTGGATGCTGTAGCCGTAAGGCGTTTCCGGCGTGTCGATGCGTTCTACACCCGCCGGACGAAAGATCGCCCAGTGATCCGGCGCATGTGTGCCGCGATAAAGCGTGCGCGGGTTGTGGAGGATGTACTCGCGCATCGCGTCGTAGATCGGCAGCGGTGTGAAATCCGGCTCGACCATGCGGAAGTAGTACCACGATTGATTGCGCTCGTAATCCGCCGGACGCTTGAAATACCAGTAGAACATCACGCCCACCCATGACCATTCGCGGTCAGCGCGATCATAGCCCATTGGCATAAATTCAGCGGCTTCGGCTTGCGTCACACTCCCGTAGGCTTCGCGCGCCGACACATCCGCTGGCACATCCGGCGAATCCACCGGATTCCACGCCGCCTCACTGATCCAGATCGGCGTGTTCGCGTCCCCGTTAGCGACCATCACATCGCGCAGGTACAGGTTGTGCGAAAATGTCACCGTCGTCGGGCGCATCCGTTGATCCGTCGGTCCGCTGAAAAAACCATACGCCTGTGCCGACAGCACATCGAAGCATTCCCCTGCGCCAGCGTCATACATCCGCTGCAAAAAGATCACGTCGTTCAGGTCGCGCCCGGTCAATTCGAGCGTCGGAGCAAGCGCCCCACTGATCACGACAATGTTGGGATCAACCGCTTTGAGCGCGTTATACGTGCGGCACAGCATGTCCGTATACGCTTCGGGATTCACCGCCTGTTCGCCCCACTCCGGGTAGATGTTCGGCTCATTCCACACTTGATAGTAGCGGATGCGTCCGCGATACCGTTCCGCCACTGCCGCCGCATAATTGACAAAATCTTGCACATCATCCGGCGGCGCGAACTGCCCAATCGCCGGATTCGCATGTGACCACGCGGGCGGATTATCCAGCCGCGCCATGATCTCCAAGTCGTACTGTTCGGCAAGCGATACGATGTTGTCGTACTTGTCCCACGCGCTGATCTCGCCCGTCACGTCCATGTTGCGCCGATCCATAAAATCGCCGCGCGCGTGGATTTCAATATCTTCCCAACTGAACTGCTGGCGTATCCAGTCAAAGCCCGCATCGCTGATCATTTGCATGATGCGTTCGCGCTTTTCCAGTTCGACTTCCTGTTCAAGAAATGTATTCACGCCATACGGCGAGATTTCCACGTGCTGAATCGGCGCATGAGTTTCAAGGCGCAGCGGCGCGCGCAGCAAATTTCCCGGCAGTTCGACCATGCCGCGAATTTGCCCCATTGGCTGACGTTCGCCCGTGAGCGAATACATCGTGCGCCATGCCAGCCCTTGATTGGCGAGATCGAGCGCTAGCAAAATCGCCAGCGCGGCGATGACGAGCGCGGCGAATATAAGTCGATTGCGGGGTGTGCGAATGTTGTTCATAACGCGCGATTATACCTCACTGTCTATTCCTCACAGTGAGACACGGCACTCTGTATGTTGGAAACAAAAGGGGTATAGGGGCGGCTCGTGAGCCGCCCGCTGTCATTGTTCCTTACGGGTACTTGCGGCTCAACAAACGCGGATACGGGATTGTCTCGCGCACATGCGGCAGACCGCACAACCATGCGACGGTGCGTTCCAACCCCAAGCCGAAGCCCGCGTGCGGCACAGTCCCAAACCGCCGGAGATCGAGATACCACGAATATGCCGCTGGATCGATGCCAATGGTCTTGACGCGCTCATCCATCAAATCGCGGTCATAGATGCGTTCGCTCCCGCCCGTAATTTCGCCGTAGCCTTCCGGCGCGAGCAGGTCAACGCTGCGGCAGACTTCCGGGCGACCTTCGACGGGCTGCATGTAGAACGCCTTGATCGCCGTCGGGTAGTGATACACAAACACCGGGCGATCAAACATTTCGGCTATCGCCGTCTCGTGCGGCGCGCCAAAGTCGTCCCCCCACTCAATTTTCATCTGGTCTTTTTCTTCGCTTTCGGGCATCGCCGCGACATGCGCCTTGAGCCGTTCAACCGCCTCATCGTAGCTGATGCGCGCGAACGGTGTCTTGATCGCTTCCAGCTTGGAAATATCGCGCTCGATGATCTCCAATTCGATGCGGTGTTTCGCCAGCACCACATCGATCACATGCTGAAGCATGTTTTCTTCCAGCGCCATCAGTTCTTCCAGCGAACAAAACGCCAATTCCGGTTCGAGCATCCAGAATTCCATCAAGTGGCGGCGCGTCTTCGATTTTTCCGCGCGGAACGTGGGACCAAAGCAGTACACCTTGCCGAACGCCATCATGTTCGCTTCGTTGTATAACTGTCCGGTCTGCGCCAAAAAGCCCGGATCGCCAAAGTAGTCGAGTTCAAACAGGTTGGTGGTATTTTCGCCCGCCGTCGGCGTGATGATCGGCGTATCGACCAGCAGGAAGCCTTGATCATCGAGCCAGTTTCGCAGTTCGCGTACAATCGTCGCGCGGATGCGTAAAATCGCCCACTGGCGGCGGGACCGCAGCCACAGATGGCGATTGTCCATCAAAAACTCGACCCCGTGTTCCTTCGGCGTGATCGGGTATTCGTCTGCGATTTGAATGACCTGCAAATCCTTCACACCGATCTCGAAACCGGGCGGGATGCCTTTCTTCGCTTTCTCATTGGCGCGCACTTCTCCGGTGATGATCACCGACGATTCCTGTGTCAGCTTGCCCGCCGCGGTTGCAATCGCTTCCGGCAGTTCCGGCGCATACGTCACGCACTGGACGATCCCCGTCCCGTCGCGCACTTGAATAAACTGGAGCTTGCCCTTATCCGTGCGGTCATACACCCACCCGCGCACGGTGACTTCCTGACCAACATAGTTGGCGACCTGTCCAATGGAGATAACTTGTGCCACGTCAAACACCTTTGCCACAAAAGACACTATTCACAAGCTGTTCATTATAGCGCGGGCGAACGTGGTTTCCCTACGCTGACTTGGTTCAGCGCACGCGAATGTACTGTATACTGCAAGAAATTGACTGTGGTTGCAGGGAATACTGCATGAACATTACCTTGATGGCGTTTGGCTCACGCGGCGATATTCAGCCGTTCCTAGCGCTGGCAGTCGCGCTGAAGGAACGTGGACATGCGGTCACACTCGCCGCCCCTACGGATTTTGAGTCGCTGATTAAAGCTCATGCTGTGCCGTATGCCCCGATCCTGTTCAATGCTCAAGAGTTTGTCCAGCGTTCAACATCGAACAATGAGCGCAAAAGACAGCACCCGTTCGCAATGTTCCAAACGATGCGTGACGCGCTGCCGGAAATCAAGCGAAGTTTCGCTGCCGCCGCCGACGCACTGATTGAGGCGGCACGCGGCGCAGACCTGATCTTTGCACACGGGCTTTCGCTGCCGTTTTCCTATTCAATTCACCAGCACTTGAATATTCCGCTTATGCTTGGCATCGCCGCGCCTGTGGTGTCCACGCGCTATTTTCCAAGCCCGATGTTCAAGCCGATTCCCATTGGTGGGCGCTTTTACAATCCGCTGACATATGAGGTGCTTACGCGCGGGATATGGTTCGCCATGAAAACGCCGATGAATGAATTCCGCCGCCGGATCGATCTGCCCCCGATCACCCTTACCCAATTGACGCGCGTCCTGTTCGATGGTCAGTTTCCACTCATCATGCACTACAGCTCATACCTAAATCCCGCCCCGCCCGATTGGAATCCGAACGTGCATGTGGCCGGCGCATGGCGTTTGCCCGCCCCCGCTGACTGGACTCCGCCCGAAGCGTTGAGCCAGTTTCTGGCACAGGGGGATGCGCCTGTGTATGTCGGCTTTGGAAGCATGATCGTCCCGAAGGCTGCACATATCATGCAAACAATCACCGATGCGCTGCGAACGCTCAAGCTGCGCGGGGTCGTGCAAAGTGGATGGGGCGGCTTGACCGCGCAAGACGATCACATGATCACCATTGGCGATGCCCCGCACGATTGGCTGTTTCCGCGCATGCAAGCAGTCATTCATCACGGCGGATCGGGCACAACCCACAGCGCACTTATGGCGGGCAAACCCTCGCTCGTCATCCCCATCATGGCGGATCAACCGTTCTGGGGGCGGCGGTTAGCAGCACTCGGTGTCGCACCGCCGATGATCCCGCCCAAAAAGGTGACTCCTGAAGGTATTGTCGCCGCGCTCCGCGCCATGACCCAAGACACCGCCATGCGCCAGCGTGCCGCCGATTACGGCGCTCTCCTTCGCGCAGAGGATGGACTTGGCGCGGCAGTCAGCCTGATCGAGCAGCATGTGATGACTTAAACGACAGATGGCGTGGTCATGTCGCTGGCAGCGGTTCATTGGTGTATTTCCCGCCGTGCGGATCGTCTGCGCGTGGATCGTCACAATATCGTTCACGTTTCGCCCGCAGCCATCCGCCATCCCTTTGATGCACATGCCAGCCGCTTGAACTCATCACCGCGCGTCGCATCTTCAGTCTTCAAGCCTGTAATCCCACCGCAAAACGGGGGATGAACCGTTGACAGCCTCTTGCATAATAGAGGCATTGAATACACAAACGGAGATCATCCCCTGTGAAACGTTGGTCGCTACTTGCGCTGTTGTGCTTGCTTATCGTCCTCCCTGTATCTGCACAAGAAACCGCTGATTCCATCCCCGATTCGCTTAACGAACAAATGGACGATCTTGTGATCGCCACAGAAAATCTGCGCGGCTTGGATACGCTTACGCCTGTTGAGCGCGCTTTCCCCACCCGCGAAGAAACTATCGCGTATTTAGAGAAGTTGTACGATGAAGAATTCCCGCCGGAAGCGTGGGCGCAGCTTGAAGCCTTTTATATCGCGCTCAACCTGCTTCCCGCCGATGTGAATCTGCGTTCGGTCTATCTCGACCTGCTTGGCAGCCAAATTGCCGGCTTTTATGACACCGATACGCAGATCATGAACGTGCTGCCTGTCAGCGGGGATGATCCCGGTGCGACACTCTCGTTTTTGGAGCAGATCATCTTCGCGCATGAATACGTCCACGCGCTGCAAGACCAGCATTTCGATCTCGATTCGCTGATGTCTACCGAAGAAGCTCTCACCAACCCGGATCGCCAGTTGGCGATCACCGCGCTCGTTGAAGGTGATGCCACCGCGATTATGAACGTGTTCGCGCAAGAAGTCGCCATGAGCAACCCGCTGATGGCGTTTAGTTTGCTGGCAGAAGGCGCGCTCACGGGTTCCCTGTTCGTGCCACAGGATATTCCCGCTTCGCTGCTGGAAGAACTCATGTTCCCATACAACGGCGGCAACAATTTCGTCGTCGCGCTCTATGAAGCAGGCGGGTGGGACTTGATCAACACGGCGTATACGAATTTGCCGCAAAGCACCGAGCAAATTCTCCACCCGGAAAAGTATCTCGACGGGGAACTTCCCCTTGCGGTGACACTGCCCGATTTTACGCCCGATGAATCGTGGACACAGATGTGGAACGCGCCGTTAGGCGAGTTTTATGTCAGACTTCATTTGAATGCGCTCGATGTGGAGAGCAGTGATCGCGATACTGCCGCGACAGGATGGGGCGGCGATCAATTCGCGGTATATGAGAACGCGGCAGGGGAACTCGCGTGGGTAATCGCGCTGGAATGGGACAGTCCCGCGGACATGGATGAGTTCACCAACGTGTACACCGCCGCGCGTGATGCTTATTTCGGCGCATCTGCGAGTGATGGATGCTGGTCGAACAATGCCGAAGCGGTCTGCCTGTTCACGGTGGACGGGCAAACGCGCATCACGGGAGCGCCATCGCTGGATACCGCGCGCGCACTCGCGGGACTGTAGACCGCATATAGGGTGGTTGGGGCAAAACAAGTTTTTCACCCCAACCCCGCAGTTTATGCACGCCCTCACTGCGCCGCGGGCAGCGTGAAATAGAATGCCGCGCCTTCGCCTGCTTTGCCTGTACTTTCCACCCACACTTGACCGCCCAACTTCTCGACGATCATCTGCACGATGCTCAACCCCAAACCGTGACCTTCCACACTGCCTGCATGACGCTCTAAGCGCACGAACGATCCAAACAGCCGCTTTTGTTCAGCGGGCGTGATGCCGTTACCGTTGTCATGGACTCCATAACGCACGCAATCGCCCATTAGCTGCGCGCTGATACGCACAAACGGCGGGTTTCCCAGCAGCTTTTTTCCTGCGGACGTGCCCCCATACTTCACAGCGTTGCTGATCAAGTTCACCCATACCTGCTCAATCCAGCTTGCTGTCCCCAGCGCATCGGGAAGAACTTCGGGAATATCCACCGTGGCGCGCCGTTTGGCGATCATGTCGCTTAGACGTTTGATGGCAGATTCGACCACTGGACGCATTTCGACCTGTATGGGCGTGAACGCTTGTTTACGCATTTGCGCCAGTTCGAGCAAGCTGTCAACGATCTTCATGCTCTTTTCAGCCGACGAGAAGATCAAATCGAGCGTGCGTTTGAACTGCTCTCCGCTTAGTGTGTCACCAAAATCCATCAGCATATTCGACGCGCCGTAGAGCACATTCAGGGGATTCTTGATATCGTGCGCTACTGTGCGGGCGTACCCTTCGAGCGCGGTGATCACTTCTTCGCGTTCTTTTAGTTCGCGCTGAAGCGCCTCCGTGCGTTCAAGTTCGGCTTTGCGCGCCATGTGGGCAGTTTCAACATCGTGCAGGGCTTGGATCGTCTTAAGGCGCGAATCGGCTTGTTCTTTGTAAAGCTGTTCTTTGAGCGCGGAATACCCCTCGTACACATCGAGCGCGCGGGCGTAATCGCCCTGCTGTTTATGCAGCCGATACAGGCTTTCGCGCACGTCAAGCGCTTCTCGGCGCATGTTGAGTTCGGTGAACACGGCAAGCGCCCGTTCCAGATGATCGAGCGCGGCGGGGTAATCGCCTAATTCGATGGCGAGTTCGCCTTGATACTGCTCATACACCCCTTCAAAAAAACTGCCGATCATGCCCCCACTGTCCGCGGCAGTCGCGGCGCGCGCCTTCTCAAAATAGCCGCGTGCGCTGTTGAAATCACCAAGTAATTGATACGCCTTGCCCACATACAAAAAGGTAGTGTTTTTGACCGAAAGTTGATGAGTCTCACTTATTTGCATCGCGTTGAGCGCCGCCGCCAATGCGCCTTCACCGTCGCGTTGATAAGCGTGCGTGAGGCTCATATTTTCATAAGTCGAGATCAAGTAGAAGGCGCGGTTGGGTAAGTCCGACTGCTGAATCGCGTCGAGCGCGCGCGCGTAATGCTCAAGGGCTTGCGACCAGTCTTTCGCGCGTTGATACACCGATGCGATACTGTACAGCACCATTCCCCGATGCGATTGGAGCTCGTCGCATTGGTCGAGCAGCGCGTAAAGCTGGTAAAACGTGTCGAGTGCTTCGGCATAACTGCCTAACGCGGTTTGCACGCTGGCGATAATATTGAGTGACTTGTAGATCAGGTCATCGTCGTGATGGGCAGTCGCATAACGGTAAATTTCGCGGGCGCACGCTATCGCTTGTGGGTACGCTGACAAGCGATAATGCAGTAATGCCTGCTGATAGCGCGCGCCCATCAACGCGCGGGTATAGCCGATGTGGTGCGCGGCTTGACTGGCAGAATCGAGCAGGGCATTGATCGCGTCGGGTGTGCCGCTCATGCTCAAAGCGCTGGCTTCGGTGAGCAATTGATCGACCTGTGAGCGGATGTGTTCGTCTGTCAGAGGGGGTTCGAGTGCGTTGGTGCTATCGACGTGCGTGTTGAAGTCTGTCATGGCGGGAATCGGTATGCCTTTGAAGACTAATCGGCGCGAATTGTCGGTGTGGATGAATTTATGCTAACCAAACGTAAATCATTGTATGCGAATTTTTGCGTGTTGGATCACCGATATTTGTGTGCCGCGTATAGTACAACATGCACGTTTGCTTGCTTCGCAGCAGATGTAGTTATTCCGGCGGCGCGATATACAGACGTAAATTGGCGATCAGACGGTTTAATGCCGTCAAATAGGGAGAGGTGGCAAAATCGACGTATTGCAGCTTATGCAGGCGATACGGCACATCGCACGGGCGCAGCAGCACAGGCAGAATCGCCTTGCCCTTGTCGAGATAATAGTTCCATTCGTCTTCGACGTGCGTGGACTGGACCGATTCGGGGGAAAGCAGCAGCACCATAAACGCACAACGATCCAGCGCCTCCCCAATTTGGCGCGCCCAACTTTTGCCCGCTTCAATGTCTTGCACATCCAGCCACGTCGCAATGTGACTCTTGCGTAAATCGACGGACAATTTGCGCGCGAACACTTCATCGGCACGGGCATAGCTGATGAATGCTGTCGTGCCGCGCGCGCTTTCGTGCTTCACTTTGAGCGAAAGCTGTACCAGCCGCCGCTGTTCTTGTGTCAGCATCCGTTGAATTACCAACTGTGCGACAGCTAACAGCCCGTTCGGGTTGTCGCGGATGCACGTATTGAACGATTCACGATCAATCTCCAAGACGCGAATCTCACCATGCGCGATCACGTCGGCGGTGCGGGGGGAATTGAGGATGAGCGCGATTTCGCCAAACCCCGTACCCGGCAGCAGGCGATCCACATGATGCGTTTCCCCGTCAATCGTGCGGAACACATCCGCCTGCCCATCTATGAGGACGTAAAACGTGGATTCAATTTCGCCTTCATGGCATAACACAGTGCTGTCGGGGTAGCGAACGACGCGCCCGCCTTCGCGCAGCCGCTTGATGGTATCAGCGTTTACATCCGTGTTGGAGAAAATTTGCTCAAGGATGATTTCGATAGTGTCATGGATGGTTGACACAGGGGTGAAAGTGCTTGCCGGTGGATTGGCAGAGGAATCAGTTGGGGCGGGATCAGCGGATGATTCAGGTATCCCGCCCACAGGTTGAGGTTCATCGTGATGGGTCAAAGACATACCTCGCAGGGGCTCAGCGTGCCAAAGCGAAGCAAAACCAATTTTTAGTCCGGGAACAAGAGCAGTTCCCCGAAAATCCAGCCTTCTTCGCCTGTTTCCAGTTTAACACGAATCCAGTCGCCGCGGTCATTCCGACGGACGATTTGCACAATGGTACGCGGCGGCACAGAACGGATCACACGATAATCTAGGCTCGGTCCTGTGCGAACATTGACATACATGCTGCTGCCAGAATTGACGCTGGCGAATGTGCCATCGAGATTCCATGATGGAGCGAGTTCTTGCGGCGCTTCGACCTGTTCCAGTGTGGCAGCTTCATCCGATCCAACAGCGGCATTGTCAGGTGCTTCCCCTTCCCCTGTCCAACCGAAAGCGGCTTCGCCGCTTTCATCTGGGGCGGCGGCAATTTCAGAGGTGCTGTCCGTATCCACCGCTTTATCGACGGTGGCGGTGGTCGCGGGGGGGATAAGCGCATCGCGGTTGATGATCCCGTAACCGACCACGACCAGCAAAATGACTGCCACAACCAACAGCAGTACATCGACCAGTGAACGAGAACGAGCGCGTGAGCTTCTTCTCATGAGGACAACCTTTGACCAAAAGCTATAAGATGGAATCAAACAAATGTGAAAAACATCATGTGCATTATTGTAACGACAACTATAGCTTATATACCCTTGATGTTTGCAGGGTAATTGGTCACACGCAAATGAGAGTGTTGTAATAGGGCGGGGCGTAATCATGCCTTGTGACCAATGAATACGGATTATTGTCTGTAGGGACGATGGCGAAATAGTTTCGCCTGCCTCGTCCGTTTGTTCAAACACGGCGGGGTTAGTCCCCCCTCTACAAACACCGATTATGTTTTCGGCGGCACGCTGTCTTTACCCGCCCTTTGATGACTACTATTACGGACGCGGTTCAAGAGATGAAAAATAGTTCCGCACAAGATCGCGCAAGCCAAGCGGAATATACCCACTGTCGAGCGCGCGGTTGGCGGCGCTGCGATAGTCGCTAAACACTTGATTGTACGGGACCGTCGATGCGCCCGCCGCATTTTCAGCGAAATTGCCCTCAATCGCGGGGTCATCGCTGGATTCAGGTTGAAGGAACAACTGTTCCCCGCCTTCCCCGCCGATGCGTTCCGGCGCGTAGATGGGCGCGAAATCGCGCTCGCCCGTGCCGTCCGGGTTGTTCTCCGTCGAAACCTCTGGATTTTGATTGAAGGTGCTTTGCGACACACCCGGATCGGACGAATCGCCCGCGCCGCCGCCCGCGCCCGCCCCTTCCTGCTGCTGGCTCGCACCCTGCGCTTGTGGACTTTCCCCCAATCCCGCTTGTGGATCGTCGCTTTGCGTTCCCTGCTGCGGATCGGTTTCGCCGCCGGGTTGACTGCCCTGCTGTTGGGGATCAGTCGCTTGTGAATCGCCCTGCTGACCTTCGCCTTGATTCTGCTGTTCTTGCGGCTGGCTTCCCTGTGCTTGCTGCGACGACGGATTTTGCCCGCCCGTTTGATTCTGTTCGCCCGCTTGCTCGCCTTCACTTTGCGAAGGCTGCTGATCGCCCGTCTGCGATTGATCGCCGCTTGGATCGGCTTGTCCCTGCTGCGATTGATTCTGCTGGGTTTGCTGCGCGAGATTTTGCGCGGCTTGTTCGGCTTGGTTCGCCTGTTGATTGAGGTTGTTCGCGCTCTGCTGCTGCTGATTCGCCTGCTGCTGATTCTGCTGTGCCTGCTGCCCTGCCTGCTGGGCGTTCTGCTGCGCCTGTGAAACATTCCCTTGTTGAAGCTGCTGCGCGCTCTGCTGCATCTGCTGCGCCATGGTGGGATCAACCTGCTGCATGGCTTGTCCGGCTTGCTGAAGGGCATCGGCGGCGGCGGAACGCTGAAGCTCGTCCATCGTTTGCATCATCTGCGAAAGCTGATCAAGCGTTTGGCTCAACTGCTCTCCGCCGGAAGTCCCCGTCCCCGCGCCCCCCTGCATTCCCGCCACCTCCCGCAAGCGATCTGCCGCTTGGTTGAGGGCAGCTTGCATGGCGGCGCTCTGCGCGTCGAGCGCGGCGGCGGTTTCGCGCAAGCGATTCTGCGCGTCACTCAGCGCGGCGAAAGCTTCTTCTGCGGTAATATCCTCTTGGCGTAACGCTTCGCGGCTTTGTTCTAGCGATTCGAGCAGGCTTTCACGGTCAGGATCGCCCAAGCTGGCATCGCGCGCGACTTCTTCGGTGATTTCGCGCAGTTCGTCTTCGGCTTCCGCGATGGCGACTGCCTGCGCGTTGTCGGCGTTGAGCGCATCCGTCTGGGCGTTCGGGAGAATCAACAACGCGGCGAAAATGATCACCAGCGCCACTGCCGCCAGCCATTCGCGCCCATGAACGCGCAGCGACAGCGCGCGGCGCGGATCGATGCCCGCGGCGCTTTCGACAGCATCGGCAATTTGCAGGTCGCGCAGTTCGTCACTGCTGTGAATACGCCCTTCGATAAGTTCGAGCGCCGTCGATACTCGCTCATGGAGATTGAGCGCCAAATCGAGCTGCTGTGCGCTGGCAATCACGGATCGGCGGCGCATCCACACAACTGCTAGGCACACGATGATCGCAAGGACAACTGCCCCGCCTGTAATGAGCATGATCGTCTGAGGGAATAAGAAAGGTCGCAAGCGCGCGATAATCGCCAGCGCCACGCCGATCACCAGCGCGGCGATCAAGGCGCGGGGAAACCACACCAGCGTTTGACCGACACGCACGCGGCGATCATAACCGCGCACCGCGCTCATCAGCACGTCAGACGCATGTGTCAAAGAAGGATGGGTTTCGACTGCCATTGGAAATATCCTATCGCCTGTTTTTCGAGCGTTTGCTCTACAGCTTATAGTACATCACTACAGAATCGGTTCACTCAGCAGGTGATTCGGCGGTGGTGGGTTTCGCACGGGCGGGTGCATCGTCGTCGGGAGCGGTATGAGTCGCCGCGCGTAACGCTTGTGTGATCAACAGGGCTGAAATTGCCGTGTAGATGATCGTCATATTGATCCACGGTGAGGCTAACGGGATGCTGCTGCCGCTGCTCACCAGCGTCGAGCCGTAGAACCCCGCGATCTGCTGATTGACTAACAAATTCTGTGAAACGATGGCAGTCGCCAGCGGATTCACGCTGATCAGCAGGTGATTGACATAAACAAGGATCGCCTCAAGGATGGGCGAATTGAACATGCGTGTTGACGTAAAGAAGAAGTCGCGCGTGATGCCGATCACGATGGTCGCCAGCGCGGGCGCGACGAACATGGCGACGAGCGTGGTGCTGTAGGCGCGCACACTCGCCGTCAGCGTGCGCTGCTGCCCCGCCGAAAAATAGATTCCAACGGTGCCAAGCGTGACCGCCGTAATGAACAAGATCAGCAGCGAGAGGATCAATTCGGTTTCGCTTACGCCGCCGAACAAGAACGCGAGACTTTGCAGCGGGATTCCGGCTGCCAGCAGCAGCACGATATAACCGAGCGCCGACTCCAATTTGCCGATCACGAAGCTGGCGGGCGAAAGCAGCGTCGTTTGCAGCAGATCATAGGTTTGACGTTCGCGTTCGCCCGTGATCGCACCCGCAGTAAAAGCTGGCGCGATGAAGATGATCAGCAGCAGTTCGACGGCGAATACGCCGTTGAACAGCACACGCCCGATCTCGCCCGCCGCCGCCGAATTGACATCACGCCCAACGGAGCTGTACACCAGATACAGCAGCATGGCGAAGCCGCCCATTAAACCGAGATACACCGTGAGGACGACAAAGGCGCGAACTCCGCGCATGCGCCCGCGCAGTTCTTTGATCGTCACCGGGTTGGCGCGAAACGCGCGCCGCATCGCCGCGGGGTCGCGCAGCAAGGTGTATACACCGAGCGCCGCCGCGCCAATCGTGATTACACCGGGAAAATAGCCAACCACAATCACGGCGATGCCGTTGGCAATGGCGAGAATGACGAGCGCGGGAAGTGACCATGCCTCACGGGCGAGTATCCCCACCATGATCACCAGCAGCAGGCTCATGTTCAGCAGCGTGATCAACGCCGCCGCCGATACCGCCGCATCCGCGCCGCTGGCTGTCGGGCTTGCCGCGCCAAAGGTCGCCCACCCGTTGAGAACTACCGGCTCAAGCACATCGAACAGACGGGGAATCACCCCCGTTCCGGCAAGCCCACCCAAAAGCAGGATTACCAGCGCGATCCCGCCGTTGATCAACGCGCTCTGACGGAGCAGTCGTGCTGTCCGGTCAAGGATGCGCTGTGTGGGCGAAGGCGCTTCGGCTGCGTGCTGTTGTTTGGCGTGAATGTGTTCGAGTGCCGACACGTTTATTCCCCTTGAGAACTCACTGCATCAGCGATTCTGCTGTGGACGTACACACGCATCATTCGCCGTCCATGCTCTGTTTCAAATTGTACAACTTCTTGATAGCCTTGTGCCGCTAACCATTCGGGCTCAAAAACCAACCCAGCAAAACAGCAAAAGGTTTCGCCAGAGTCACTCAAGACAACATCGGGCGAAATCGCCGCCCATTCTTCGTAGAACACACGGTCATCAACGTGGGCGTTCCCCAACCCCTTGTAGACACTGTAGGGTGTGATGAACCTGAGCTGATCACTTAACCAAAAGTAATACCAATTGGGCGCGCTGATGGTTGAACCCATAGGCACATTCTCATTTATCCAAGTCGCCACCGCTGGAATTTCGAGTCGCAGTGGCAAATTCCGCCGAATGACACTTATGGGTTCACGCCCGACTTCACCTGCCATAACCGCCGCAAATGGCACAGCAACGATGAGTGCCGGTACGATTGAGAAACGCGCCGCCGCTGCGCCTGTCGTGGAAAGATCAAGTTGAACAACTTGCGAAATTAAGCGAGAGAGAATTCCCGCAGTTGCAACCAGAAACAGCGGCATAATATGGACAATATAATGTAGAAAGCCGCGTGCCATGAGAGCAAGCGCAGCGATCCCACCAAGGCACGCAATCAGAAGTGAAAGATCGACGATGCGGCGGCGCAGCGATCCAAAGATTAGCCCTAATAAGGCAATGATCGTCAACCCTAATTCAAAGCGTGAATGTTCACCTATGCTATCAGCATGATCCAAGAAGTTTTGGATGAACACATCTAACCGAAACGGAACACGGCTCGCTCGTTCCCGTAAAAATGCTTCCCACTGAGGTAAAATTTGCAGCAGCACGACAATCAATGCGCCGCCAATGCCGCCCACGATATAGAACAGCATCGCACGGAAGTTTTCACGGCGTTCAACGGGATAGGCGAACAGGCGCGGCAGATAAAGCGCCATCGTCATTACCACGCCAAGCCCTATCGCGTGATAGTGCGCGAACATCCCCAAACCCATCGCCAAGCCCGCCGCCGCGTGCAGCCAACTTTTGCGCTGGTGTACCGCTTCTGCAAACAACCATAGTGACAACGCGACCATCCACGCCAGCCCAATATCGTGACGGATGCGCGCTGATCCCGCAATCACGACGCTGGTGAGGGTGAGCAGCACAGCGATCCAGCCTGCGGTGGGTGAGTACAATCGTCGTGCCGCCAAGCCAACGAACAGCGCCAGCGGAAGTGCGGACAAAAAGAAGAACAGCCGCATTTCCCAAAAGCCTGTGCCAACAAGCTTGCATCCACAGGGCGGGCAGCAGCATGAAACCCTGTACGTCTGCCCCACCGTTAAAATACATTGGGTCGCGAAATGCGCCTTCATGTACAAACGTGTACGCCCAAGAATAAACCCATGGCTCATCAATGCGTTGATATTCCGGCGTATATGATAACGTTCGTGCGCGAAGCAGTAGAAACACGACTATTCCAAGAAAGGCTGCACCTAGGATCCACCAGCGGCGGCGGTGCAGTATCTCTGAGATGCCATCTAACCGCGTTAGTCCGTCAATGAATGCCGCGCTGATGAAAGCCATCGCCAATCCAGTATGTGCCCAATGCCAAGGCGATTTCCGCAGCACCCCCCACGCCCCACACAACCCAACAAGCCCCAGAAAAGCAGCAATAAGTAAAACGACTCGCATCCCCTTAGGAAATTGATTGAGGCGAGAACGTATGGGAGCGAGATGAACTGCCCACGCACCAACAAAGATGACCGGAACAATAATCGAACCCAATAATGCCTGCGTTCCAAACCGATCATTTGTGATAAATGCAATAACGAGATGAATCAATACCGTTGCTGTCATGATAAAAGCGAGAATAAGCAGCGGCGGCATAACTCGAAGATATTGAAAGATAGCAGCACTACTAGATGAATGACCAGAATCACCCATTACGAACGCCTTTCATTAACAAGTTTCCAGTAACAAGTTTGTCAAGAAGAATACATGAGGAAACTGACTAATACGAATGCAAAAAAGGACTGTGGATGAGAAACCCACAATCCTTTATCACTTTCATCGCCGCAGACACAGCTATAGGGTGGGTCAAAGCAGCCTTAAGTTACAATCCCCTTCGTAACGCGCATGAACATCGCCTCAAGGTCTTTGGTTTCTTCGGCAAACCCTAACACGGCGATACTCGCACTGTTGAGCTTCTGGCTCATCGCTGCCACGCCATCATCATCACCCGTGTAGTCGATTCGCACCCGCGCGCGTCCGGCTTTCGGCTCAAGGTCTTTGATGCCGATCACGCCGGTAAAATCCGCCAGCGTAGAACGAACGAGCGCCGCCGCTTCAGCATCCTTGACTGTGACCGTGATTTCGCGGTGCGGCTGAAGCTGCGCGCGCATGTCATCCATGCTGCCCTGTGCGATGATCTGCCCTGCTTCGATGATGCCGATGTGCGTGCAAATTTCGCTCACATCCGCGAGAATGTGCGTCGAGAAAAAGATCGTCTTGCCCATGCGCGCCAGTTCGACCAGCAGTTCGCGGATTTCGACACGTGCACGCGGATCAAGCCCGCTGGCAGGTTCGTCCAAAATCAACACGGACGGATCATGCGCCAGCGTGCGCGCCAGCGAAAGGCGCTGCTTCATGCCGCGCGAGAGCTTATCGACCATATCATCGCGGCGATGCGTAAGATCAACCAGCTCCAGCAGGTCTTCGATGAGTTTGCGGCGTTCGATTTCAGGGATGTCATAACACGCGGCGAAAAAGTCCAGATATTCCCACACGCGCATGTCGTCGTATACGCCGAACTCGTCGGGCATGTAGCCGATGGCGCGGCGCACCGCGCGCGGCGCATCCACCACCGACTGCCCCGCCACCCATGCCTGTCCGCTGGTGGGACGGGTGAGCGTGGTCAGCATTCGCATGGTGGTTGTTTTGCCCGCGCCGTTCGGTCCCACAAACCCGAAGATCGACCCGGCGGGGACGTGAAGCGACAGCCCGTTAACTGCCGTAAATTTGCCGAACCGCTTCACCAAATCTTTCGTCTCGATGATGTATTCCGCCATATGCGCGTACCCATCCCTAGAAATATGTGCTTGTCAACAAATTATACGCGCACCTGTGCGAATTCGCTCAAATGAGGGGATGCACGTAGGACAAATGCGTCATAACTGAACAAATCTACAGCTATCAAAATCGTGTGTTTTCCGCGCTATTCGTTTCATTCATCGGTACAATCAAACATATCATCTGCCACAACCCTTGAAGGATGCAGACTGCCTTATGCAAAATTACGTACCTCCCCTGATTGGCGCGGCGATGCGTTTGCCTGAACTGCCGCAGTTTGTCGATTGGCTGGCTGCCGACCAGCGCGATCTGGAAATTCAAGACCCCGGCGATCCCGATTATCTCGACAGCGATTGGCGACCCCACGCCGAAGCAGGGCGCGCGCTGCTTGACCGCGCGGGCTACACCGGGCGATTGGGCATCCACGCGACCTATGAGGGCATGGAATTGTTCGTGCGGGATCGGCTGGTGCGGGCGGCAATCGTCACCCGATTCAAGCAAAGTCTCGAATTTGGCGCGGCGTTGGGCGCGACTCACATGGTCATTCACAGCCCGTTCGTCTCGTTTGGCAGCGGATTCGGGAATTATTCCCCGCAGCCGTTCCGCGCGCCGATCATGCAGTCGGCGCACGCGATTCTCGATCAAGTCCTGCCAACTGCCGAAAAAATGGGCTGCACCCTCGTCATCGAAGGCATCCTCGACAAAAATCCGCATCCCGTTTTGGACTTGGTGCGCTCGTTCAATTCGCCCTATGTGCGCGCCAGCGTCGATACCGGACACGCTTATCTCATGGAGATGAACGGCGGCGCAAGCCCGCAGCAGTGGATAGTCGATGCGTGGGACATGCTCGCTCATGTGCACTTACAAGATGTCGATGGACACGCTGATCGTCATTGGGCGGTGGGCGATGGCAATTTAAACTGGACGGCGATTTTCCGCGCGTTGAGCATCATTCCCGCATCGCCGCGCTTGATTTTGGAGATGGCGGACGTGAACGACATTCCCCGTTCGATGGCATGGCTGACCGCGCGCGGTCTTGGACGATAGGATTTGTTTGATGCTGACAATGAGTTTAAATGGACAATGGGAACTACAAGAACAAGGCGGCGGCGATGTCTATCCCGCGATGGTGCCGGGATGCGTGCAGCCCGCGTTGATCGCGGCGGGACGCATTCCTGATCCGTTTTACCGCGACAATGAAAAGTATCAACTGTGGGTAGGCGATACCGATTGGGTGTACCGCCGCACCTTCACAGTGGATGACGAACTGCTGGCGCATCAGCGAATTGTGCTGCGCTGTAAAGGACTCGACACGCTGGCGACGGTGCGAATCAACGCGAGCGAGATCGGGCGCACCGACAATATGTTCCGCACCTATGAGTTCGACGTGAAGGCGCAGTTAGTCGCGGGACAAAACACCATCGAAGTGCATTTCGCTTCCCCGAATGAGTATGTCAAGCGCATGGAAGCGGAACGCGGCAAGCTGGCGGCATGGGTTGAGCCAATGCGAACGAACAGCGGCGCATGGATTCGCAAAGAGCCGTGCAACTTCGGGTGGGATTGGGGACTGAACGCACTCACCAGCGGAATCTGGCGCGACATCGACTTGATCGCGTTCAACAGCGCGCGCGTCACCGACGTTCATATTGTGCAGGCGCACGACGTGGGGCGTGTCGAACTGACCGTAGATGTGCGCGCGGAAGTCGTCACCGACGCGCCAACCGCCGATATTGCCGTGTGGTATGAGGGAGCTGTGGTCGCGTGGGCAGCGCATATCCCCGTGAAGGATGGCGCGGCGCAAGCGAAACTGACGATCAAGAATCCGCAGTTGTGGTGGGTGAACGGCTTGGGCGATCAACCGCTGTATGAGGTCATCGTCAAGCTGTATGACCCGTTCGACCAGCAGATTGACCGCGTGAGCAAGTGCATCGGCTTGCGGACGCTCACGCTCGAACGCAAGCCCGAATTTGAAGGCGAGAGCTTCGGTTTCGCGTGCAACGGCGTGCCGTTCTTCGCCAAAGGCGCAAACTGGATTCCCGCCAGCCCTTACCCCGGCACCGTGACCCACGATGACTATCACAAGCTGATCCGCGCGGCAGCAGATACGCACATGAACATGCTGCGCGTGTGGGGCGGCGGCATCTACGAAGACGATCACTTCTACGACCTGTGCGACCAATACGGGATCGCCATCTGGCAGGATTTTATGTTCGCGTGTGGCACGTATCCGGCATACGACGATGCGTTCATGGCGAATGTGCGCGCCGAAGCCGAAGACAATGTGCGGCGAATTCGCCATCATCCATGTATGGCGCTGTGGTGCGGCAACAACGAGATCGAACAAGGGATGCCCGATCCCACGTGGAAGCAGTCGCTCAGTTGGGACGACTACTCGCGCCTGTTTGACGATTTGCTGGCGAACATTGTGCGCGAACTTGCGCCCGGAACAGCCTACTGGCCCGGATCGCCGCACAGTCCATGCGGTGACCGCGAAAACTGGCGCAATCCTCACTGCGGCGATACCCACCTGTGGGATGTATGGCATGGTCGCCAGCCGTTCGAGTGGTATCGCACGCGCACGGATCGGTTTTGCAGTGAGTTCGGCTTTCAGTCGTTCCCGTCGCCGCGCATCACAAACGAATTCACCGCGCCGGAAGATCGCAACATCACCAGCTATGTGATGGAGTATCACCAGCGCAGCTACATCGGCAACGGGACGATCATCACCTACATGCTCGAATGGTTTAAGCTGCCCACTGGCTTTGAGTCGATGCTGTGGCTGACGCAAATTCTGCAAGGCACAGCCATGAAGTACGCCATTGAACACTGGCGGCGCTTGATGCCGCACACAATGGGGACGCTCTACTGGCAGTTGAATGATATGTGGCCCGCGCCCACGTGGTCATCGCTCGATTGGCGCGGCGGATGGAAGGCGCTGAACTACATGGCGAAACGCTTCTACGCGCCGGTGCTGATCAGCGGGTTGGAAGATGTCGCATCGCACACCGTCGCCGTGCATGTGACCAACGACAAGCGCGAAGCCGTTGACGGGACGGTGCGCTGGACGATCACGACGGCGGATGGCACGGTGATCAACAAGCACGAAACACCCGTGAGCGTCCCCGCGATCAGCAGCGCCCATGTGCTGACCATCGACGCGGCGGATCACGCGCAAGAGCGACCAGATCGCGATGTGATGGTGTGGCTGGAACTGCTAGTGGGTGACGCGGTGGTGTCGGACAATCTGGTGCTGTTCGCGCGCCCGAAACATCTGCCGCTGCTTAATCCCGCGATTGAACTCAAGTTTGAGCAGCAGGGGGATGCGGTGGCGGTGACGCTGACGGCAAAGCATCCCGCGCTGTATGTGTGGCTGGAAAAAGACGGATCGGCGGGCGGGGATGACTGGCACATCAGCGACAACTTCTTCGACCTGCGAGCGAACACGCCGCGCACAGTGATTGTAAAGGGTATCAGTGACGTGAACGCGGCACGGGAACACATTCGGGTGCGCTCACTGGTGGATGTGTAAACGAACCCCTGTCCGTTGATGTCCATATTTTGCGAACGTTGATGTGACGTTGAGCGGCGATATGTTGATTCACCCTGTCAATCTTGCAAGCTGAATCAATATATCGCCGCGCGGGGATGAATCAAGGTGTCAATCTTATGCGTCACGGTGAACACGATCACATTCCGCGAGTCCGCCGCTGCCGATGCGTCATTCCCTCCGCTGAACGACGATCCCATGAGCCGCATCCCCGACGCATCAACCGTGTTGACCGCATAGCCCGCGACATTACTCGCCGTGATGCGATGCCCCAACCGCCCGACTGCCCCAGTGAGATTCGTGCATAGAATTAGAGGAAGCAATACATTTTGGGGCTTACGCAGTTGAAGGGATCGAGTAGATAGGATGCGCCAGATAGTGGCGGACAGCAAGGCGAACGATGTCAAGTTTGCAGTAACAGATGGAGACACGAGAGCGCCAGCGATGCAGTTCCTAACGGACATAAGCGCGCAACGCCAAGCCGATGTGGTTGCGTTGGGAGCGTTCGAGGCGAAACTGTCCGCGCTCGATGCCTTTTTTAGAATCGCATTCTCCATCGTCAGCTGTCCCACCATCCGCTCCAACTCCGCCACTCGGTCGGATGCCTGCTCAGTGGACCCGTTGCGCTGATCTTCAAACACGCTCGGTGCACGTTCAAAAAAAGCATCCCGCCATTTGTAGTACAGCGTTTTGGTGATGTCGCGTTCCCGGCAGATTTGGGCGACGCTTTTCTCCCCACGCAGCACTTCCATCACCGTTTCAAACTTGAACTGTGCCGTAAATTTGCGGCGTTTTTGTGCCATCGTTTCTGGTCTCCTTGACCCGATGATACTCTCTTATTGGGTCTTCCAGTTTTTCCGCCGCACTACAAACTAGGTAAGTCCCTCTCCACATTCTGCGGAGATGATTTCCACAACTTGTGGCTCACGCTCGACATGCTCCTACCTGAAAATCATACCGTCAAAGCTTATTTAAGGAGCGCGCCATGAAGGTTGTGTTATCGTTTCTCGTTGTGGTACTGCTGATGGGCAGTTGGGTGATGGCTCAAAATCAGCCATCGTCTGCACAAGTCGATCCGCAGGTGGTTAACGCGGTTGATGGGCTGCTTGCGGCATTTGAGACTCACGATGTTGTTGCAATCGGCGAACAACATGGCATCGCGGAACTTGGTCACCTGTATCAGGCGCTGCTGCGCGACCCGCGTTTTCCTGAAATTGTGGATGCGGTGGTTTTGGAATACGGCAACGCACGCTATCAAGACCTCGTTGACCGTTACATGAACGGTGAAGATGTTCCTTACCAAGAACTACGCCAAGTCTGGAATGATGCGGTTGGACGCATCCCCGGCGGTACCGAAGTGATGTATGTGCAGTTGTATTCCACCCTGCGCGCTGTTAACCAGACGCTGCCAGAAGGCGAACGCATCCGCGTGCTGTTGGGCGATCCCCCGATCAATTGGAGCAGTGTTACTACACTCGATGATGTACTGCCTTATCAGCTCTCACGCGAAAGCCATTTTGCAGAAGTTGTTATCCATGAAGTGCTTGACCAAGGGCTGAAGGCGCTGGTCATCATTGGTGCGCCGCATCTGGATCGTTCTGATCCGAGCGAAATGCCCACCCTTCCAACAAACGCCGCGTCGGATACACAGATCGATCTTCCACCACAGACTGGTGTCATGCAGCAGATTGTCGAGACAGCCTATCCTAGAGCGACGTTTGTGGCAGTTGTGCATACAGGTTTTGTGGAAGATGAGTGCAACGCCGAGATCGAGGCGCGTATGGCTGCTTGGCAGCAGCCGGCGCTCGCCTATGTACACGGCTCATGGATTGAGCAAATCTCCTGCACAAAATTCCCCGCCCCCATTTTCATCACACCGGGCACAGTGGGTCAAGGCGATCAGATGATGGGAGCGCCGAACATGCTGCCGCTCGATGGGAATGCTCCCCCAGTAAGCATCCCTCCCATGCAGGCGCTTCCGTCCATGATCACACAAGCGGATGCTTATCTCTATGTTGGCAACCGCGATGATCTGACCATGTCGCCATTCGAGCCCGCAATCTATCTCGATATGGACTACTTCTCCGAGACGAGTCGCCGTCACGAAGTCATGATGGGCACACCGCTGGAGTGGTCGCGAGTAGCCCAAGACAATCCGTACCGTTACGTAGATAATTTCCCAGCACAGCAGTAGTAATCAGCTTGAAGGGGGTGGGGGAGTGAATGCCTTATTTCGATGCGTAACAGATACAATTGTGCCGAGCGAAAGCTCGCCCAACCACACTACTCGCCCTTTGAGACAGGGTGCTGAGGGTGGGACAGTAAATCTCTCCTGAAATTCGCAAAGTGCTTTTGGAAGCACAATTGCGGCAAAGTGGAGAGCAGATTTATCGGACTTGGAAGCGGTTAGCCCCATAAACGCGCTGTACCGCTTCTCTAATCGAAATCTAGTCTCGCCCCCTCAGCCAAATTCTTTAGGGGACGACAGTTTTTGTTGAACTGGATAATTTGAGTATGGGTTTTCGGTCAGCGGAAGCGCCGCTGCGCGTCCCTACAAACGATTTTCCTCTCAACCTTGCAAAAGTGTCGTCCGGTGAAGCCGAATTCAGGGAGGGAGAGTAGGAACAGGGCAAGCCCTGTCCGCGCCCAAACTATATCAAAACCGGACAACGTAAGTGTTGTCCCTACGTGACAATTCGGTTTACTGTCGCCACCCCAACTGAGACACGGTGGGTAGGCGACCTTTCGTTATATATTCGGACTTGGTTGAAAGCGAACTGACATGAAATATATAGTGAACGTCGAAGGTGCAATTGTTCGCGGCGATCAGTATCTGATGATTATCCGTGGGCAGGGCGAAGCACACGCAGGCGGGGCGCTCTCGTTTGTAGGTGGAAAAGTTGAAACCATAGAGAATGCCACTGATGTTTTGGAAGAAACACTGCGGCGCGAAATCATGGAAGAAGTGGGCATACACGTATCCGAGATGTCATATGTGCAAAGCAGCCACTTCATAGCGGGTGATGATAGGGTGGTGGACATTGTCTTCCTCTGCCGCTGCGAAGCAGGTGAACCGCGTATAGCCGACCTACAAGAGGTTGAAAGTATTCTGTGGCTCACTGCTGCCGAAGTACAGGAACACAGCTTGTGTCCAAGTTGGACACTGGCTGCCATGCAGCGCGTGGAAGCGCCGCGCCATCGTTTGAAGTGGTAGGGGCGATACGCGCAGCCACGCGCGCAGGATATTCAAGAGACCGTCTTGAACGCCAAGAGAGCCGGGTTTGTCACCGCCGTGTTTTAACGAACTCGTCTATAATGGAAACCGTAATGAAGCAACCCAGAGGAGTATCCCCCTTATGACGACGCTGCCGATCCGCGAGATGGTGCTGTACAAACATGGCGTAGGCTTTTTCGTGCGAATGGGCGCGGTCACGGGCACTCAAGCCGCGCTCACCTTCCGCGCCGATGAAGTCAACGACGTACTCAAAAGCCTCACGGTCATCGACCAATCCGGCGGACAAGTGTTGGGGATTCACTATCCCACGCCCATGAACCGCAGCGAACGCCTAACCACCAGCACCATCAATCCCGGCGAAAACCGCACCCTGCGCGATTTACTCACGCAGCTTCGCGGGCGGCGGGCAGCGATTTTGATCGAAGAAACACCCGGCACGCTCGAAAACATCGAAGGGCGCGTCGTCGGCGTGGATTTTCAATATCGCTCGACGCACATGGGCAACTTTGAAGAAAACAACTTCGTCGCCGTACTTACGGATAACGGCGATGTGCGCGCCTTCAAACTCAACCATATCCAGTCCGTCACGCTGCTGGACGACACCAGCAAGAGCGATCTCGATTTCTTTCTCGACACCATCGCGGGCGATAACTTGCAGCGCGTGGTCGATATTCAACTCACCGATGGCGATCACACGCTCGTGGTGCATTACACCGCGCCCAGCCCCACATGGCGTGTCAGCTATCGACTCGTGGGTGAAGCCGTTGACGAAGAAGGCTTGCGCGGCGTGGCGATTCTGCAAGGGTGGGGCTTGTTCGACAACCGCTTCGATGAGGACTTGGATGAGGTCAAACTCACGCTCGTCGCGGGGCAGCCGATCTCGTTCATCTATGACCTGTACGCATCGGAAATTCCCAAACGCCCGACGGTCAAAGATCAAGCGCGGGTCGCCCCCATGCCCATCGAATACGAAGCCGCGATGGACGATCTCGCGGATGATAACTTGGATTCTGCGCTCGCGGACATGGACTCGTCATCGCGCTTTGCGGCAAGCGAGTCGATTGTCGATCAACGTTTGGGATTGATCGCGCCGAAGGCAGCCGCTGCCTCTGCGCCGCGCTTTTTGCGCCAAGCAATTGTCGAATCCGCGCCGAAACAAGCCGCCGTAATGAGCGAAAGCGGCGAGTTTTTTCAATACGAAGTCGCCACGTTGGTATCTGTCAAGCGCGGCGAATCGGCGCTTGTGCCGTTGTTCAATGCCGAACTCGAATACGAACGCGAACTGCTCTACAACGGCGCGAAACTACCGACGCATCCGGTAGCCGCGCTGCGCTTCAAAAATGCGACTGGACTCACGCTCGAACGCGGACCCGTCACCGTGGTGGAAGATGGCGATTATCGCGGCGAAGCGATTGTGCCTTTCACCAAGAACGACAATGACGTATACCTGCCCTATGCGGTTGAACTCGGCATCAAGGTGACGGAAAAACCGGATCGCCGCCAAATCACAACGGGATTAAGCATCCGTGACGGCTTGGTGCATTACCAAACCTTCATGGAATACGAAACCGTGTACGTCATTGAAAACACACTGCCCAAATCCGTCACCGTGTTGATCGAACGCGCGATTAACAGCCACACCGCGCTGTACAACACGCCCGCCCCCGATGTCGAAACGGCGGCGGATCGCCGCTGGCGCGTGCCAATCAAGGCGAAAAGTCGCAAAGAATTCACCGTGATCGAACGCATGGCGACGACAAACACCCAATTGGTGCGCCAGCTTTCGTATGCCCAGTTGGCAGATTTTTTGCGTCAGCAGTGGCTCGATGATGCCCTGTACCATAAGCTAAAGGTGATACTCGATGCAGTGGCGGAAATCAGCCGTTTGCAGCACGATCACGGTGAGTTAGAGCAGGAGCGCACGACCATCTTCACGCGGCAGGAACAAATTCGCGCCAACTTAGCCGCGCTTCAGCCCACAGGCGATGAAGCGCCGTTACGCAAGCGCGTGTTAAGCCAGCTTGAGTCCACAGAAGATCGCTTGAGCGCCATCGACACCGAATTAGAACGCATCAAGGCGGCAATCCGCGAACAAGAAGCGGCGCTCAAGGCGCTGGTGGATGCCTTATCGCATTAACTTCGTCCCGCTTTTGCCCCTCAGCCTTATGGTTGAGGACAGGACACGTTGAGAAATTGGTTCGACTGTAGGACAAACGGATTAAGGTTACGCATCCCGCCGCATCAACGTACACCAATTGTCCGAACGCGGATCATGTACATACCCGTGCAGCAGCCGATCCAGCACAAACCCATTACGTAACTGCACGCTGAACGTGGGATCGAAAATATCGCCCGCCACCACACGATTCGCGTATTCGTGGACGGTGTACATCTCGCGGTAAACGGGGTATCCGGGCAGCAGCCCCGCGACGATTTCCCCCTTCAACCCCAATCGACGGACGAGATCGCGCCGCGCATCGTAAAACAGCCGCGCGATTCCCCGTCCGCGAAACGCCGGATCGAGATTCATATCCACGCCGTACAAATACACACCGTCCGCTTCATGCGCCGTCAGCCACCCATGCCCAATGAACGTGAAATAGTCATGATCGGGATCAGTCTCAAACGGCTGATGCGTGCGGAACGTGACTGTGCATCCGGCCACTATATCACGCCCATCTTCATGGACAAGCGCTGTCATCTGCCCATCCGGGAACAATTCCACGTGGCGTGCGAACATCTCGACGGTGAAGGCTTCGCTCTCGTCAATCGTCGGAAAGTTGCTGATTTGCAATTCGGCAAGCCGCTGATAATGTTCGGGCTGCGTCGGCACAATGCGAATGGTCATACCTTTGCTCCGCCTCAAGTACGGGTGTCTTGAAGCAAAAAGCGCATCGCGTCGGGGAATCGCCGCGCCCATGCCCATTCACGGTGCGGCGCTTCCTCATCTTCAATGTACATCACATGCGCGCTGTTCTTTTCCAGCAGCGCATCGCGCAAATCGCGCACGCCCTGTACATAAGCCGCATCCGCCGCATCTCCATAGATGTTGAGCCATCCGTGAATCGTTTCGCCTTCGCGCGTCCCCACATCGAGATACACGCGACCTTCATACGGGGCGCTTGACCGCACTGTTTCCACCAACCCGTTCTCGCCGAACCAGTACGCCGCGCTGAAGCATCCACACAATCCAAACACATGTGGATACACCAACGCCCCATACAGGCTGATCAACCCGCCCATTGACGATCCCGCGATTCCGGTGGTGCTGCTCTCTGGTCGCGTGCGAAAATGCTGGTCAATCTGCGGCTTGATCGTTTCCGTGATAAAGCGGATGTATGCATCGCCGCGTCCCGCGACTTGCTCCCCTTCATAGCTGCGAAACACGTATGGGCAGTATTCTATGCCGCGCTGTTCTTTCATGTTGGGGATGCCCACGATGATCGCGTCCAAACCTTCTTTTGCCAACCGCGTCATCGTTTCATCGACTTCCCACTCGCCGGAATAACTCGCAAATCGGTCAAACAAATTTAGCCCATCGTGCATATACATCACGGGATAGCGCCGCGTACTGGTCTCGTAATCGGGCGGCAGCCACACGAAAATATCGCGGCGGTTATTCAACTGTGGGCTGTATACATCCTGCCACACGCGCAGATCGCCCACAACGGTGTTCGGCTGTGCTTGATACGGCTGAAGCTGCATAATCGTTGTCCTTTCAGCGCGTTATTGTTCAAATTCCTCACGATAATACCTCAATACATCACGCAGACGGTTCATTCATAGCCACCAAACGTGATAATGCGTGGGGTGATGCGTCATCTCCCCTGTTAAAGCTCGCGAAAACCCGTTTTCAAATATCCATTTAGGGCACATTCGCATGGTCAACCCTCCCTGCAAAATAACGCCAAGGGCGCAAACCTTGAATACATCCCCAATCTGTGTTGGCAGATGAATCCGCACGCGCGCCTAACGCGGCGGCATCCCACCAAACTGGATAAAATAACGCGATATTGTCAGCACCAACCGAAGGAGCATCATCGTGGATTTCCCCCGCTTCGATTTACAGGATCAAGTTGCTCTCGTCACTGGCGCAAGCAGAGGCATCGGCTACGATCTCGCCCGTGCGATTGCTCATGCGGGCGCGAAAGTCGTCGTCACGGGGCGTGATACCGTTGCGCTCGATCAGCTTGCGATGGTCATCCACGCTGAAGGCGGTACGGCGCTCCCCCTCCATATGGATATGTCGAGCGTGCCAAGTATCCAATCGGCAGTCGATCAAACCGTCAAACAGTTTGGGCGCATTGATATTCTCGTCAACAACGCCGGGCTTGGTTTCAACCACGATGCCGTCGATGTGACCGAGTCCGACTGGGACGAAATGATGGACGTGAATTTGAAAGGCTTGTTTTTCGCGTGTCAGGCGGCGGGGCGGTATATGATCGCGCAGAACTTCGGGCGCATCGTCAACATGAGTTCACAAGCGGTGCAGGTGGGGATCGTGCGGCACGCGGTCTACTGCGCCACCAAAGGCGGAGTCAACCAGTTAACCCGTGTCCTCGCGCTCGAATGGGCGAAACATAACATCACTGTCAACGCAGTCGCGCCAACATTCATTCGCACTCCCGGCACCGCCGAGCGACTCGACACGCCAGAGTTTTTCGCCAGCGTGCAGGCGCGTCTGCCAATTGGTCGCGTCGGTGACACGATGGACGTTGCCGCCGCTGTGATCTATCTCGCATCCCCTGCCGCCGATATGGTCACAGGGACGATTCTGCTCGTTGATGGCGGCTGGACAGCGCAGTAACATCACATCGTTTCCATTTTGTTTTGTATGAGCGGGTGGAAATTTGTGTCGTCCCAGAACCACCCCTTCATGAACACCCATATTTATTGGCGCGTACTGCCATTTGCGCGCGATTAACGGCGTTACTGCGTATACGTGAGATTATACGCAGTAAATTTGCTGACCGAAAATCGCTCTGATCATCCACTGATTACGCCCATCACATGATAAATGGTGTGCCACCCAAACAGTGTATTGACAAAACGCGCCTGTGCCCTCATCGGCGGCGGCGCGTCTGATCCTTCCAGCTTTTGAAAGCCTAACTTTTCGTAAAAACCCACCAACTTCGTTTCCGCCAGCAAATACAGCGGACGCGGCGCGCGATCCATGAGCGCCCGCACCAACGCCGCGGCATATCCCCGCCCGCGATACTGCCTGCGTGTTGTCACGCTGTCTACTTCATACACTTGATTTTCGCCTTTGCCCACCGGGCGCACCATGCCAATACTCGCAATCACCG
Source organism: Anaerolineae bacterium (assembly GCA_034434595.1). GTDB lineage: Bacteria > Chloroflexota > Anaerolineae > Aggregatilineales > Phototrophicaceae > Flexifilum. The sequence goes on along the minus strand of DAOTZD010000001.1, from coordinate 35,873 downwards.
GACTCCCGTTCTCAATGATCTCCAGCACGAAGAAATACTCCCAATCAACTGCGCTCGGATCAAGCGGTTCGGATCGCACCATCTTCTTGATTGTCGCGCTGTCGGCTTTGTTGGCAGGGCGAATAGTATAGTCGGGGGTATTCATCCTGTTCCTCATGGGCATCTTTTCAATGAATAGAAAAGGGCAGGACTGACTGTATTTCAACCCCGCCCTTCGGTTTATCGTTTGGCTGACGGCGTGCTACTGCTTCGGCGTGGCTTTGCCGGGGATTGTTTCCGGCGCGGGAACTTCCACCGCAATTGCCTGTTTGATCAAATCACGCATCACCGCTTCAGGCAGCGCCCCCGGTTGATTGAACAGCATCGTCCGACCCTTGATGATCATCAGGTTGGGGATGCTCTGCACTCGGAATGCCTGCGCCAAGCCGGGATTTTCATCCACGTTCACTTTGGCGATCTTGATTTGTCCGGCAAATTCTGCCGCCAGCTTTTCCAGCGCGGGCGCAATCTGCCGGCATGGACCACACCACGCTGCCCAAAAATCGACCAGCACAGGTAGATCGCTGTCCAGCACTTCCGCTTCAAATGTCGCATCTGTCACCGCGACGGGCTTATCGTACACCTTCGCGGGAGCGGCGCGTTCAGCTTTCTCAACTGCTTTCGGCGCGTCATCATCGACAGCATCACCGTTAGCGGTATCTTCCGCCGGATTTTCTTTATATGCAGCCAGCACTTGCTCAATCGCCAGCGGTAGGTCAGTCCCCCATGGGCGCGAACGGCGCACCACTTCTTCCCCGCAGTACCACGCGACCAGCACGGGTTTATCACTCACGCCAAAACGGCTGGCGGCTTCAGGATTTTTGGTCGGGTCAATCCGCGCAAATACCACGTCGTTCCGCTCGTCTGCCGCTTTGTTGAACGCGACTTTGAAGTCGCCCCGCAGACCATCCCCATTGGTGAACAGGATCAGCGCAGGTTTCGTGCCGTTAAAAACCGTATCTAAGGTTGCATCCGTCAATTCAATTGGTTCACGCATCGTCTTTTATCCTCAAATGGCGAAACTAACGCTTAGACGAGTGAACGAAACCTAATCTTACACTATATGTCCTTCATCACAGCCGCGCTTGACACCCCTTGACCATCCATGCTATCGTATCTCACATGGTTCACTTTACGGCACATAGCATCTTCTCCCGCATGTTGATGGCATCCACCATCGCGCACCCACAGGAGCGGTGCGCCTAGTGACCATGTGATAGTTTTCACAATCCCCGTGTAACGTTGACACGATTTGACGTACTGGCACGGCTGCGGCGCACCCCTCAATGGGATGTATCACCGCAGCCGTGTTTTATTTTCCAGAACTTCCGCCCTGTGACGCAAGTTCTGGAATATTCGTTGACCTTGCCGCCAACTGCTTTCCAGCCCCGTTCAGGGGGCTTACAAGCTTTTCGATAGCCGGAGGGTTCGAGCCTCCGGCGGCGGCACGCGAAAAGTTCATCAATTCATACACTTGTAGGGGATCATCACAACATCATGCACCTTATTCAACTGAAAGACATCGTCATCACCAACACCGGACTCTACCGCCCCGGTCTATCGCTGTTCGAGTCGCTCTCATGGGCAGTAGGCGATAAAGATCGTGTCGGATTGGTCGGGCATAACGGCGCGGGGAAAACGACCCTGCTCCATGTCATGCGCGGCGAACTCCCGCCCGAAAACGGATCAGTCGTGCGCGCGCGGGGAGTCAGCATCGGCTATCTGCCGCAGCACGCCGAACTTCCACGCAACAGCACCCTATGGGATCAAGCCGCGCTTCTGCCCTCCGCCCTCGCCGCTGTGGATCGTGAACTCGCGGAAGTTGAATCCCTGCTCCACAACCCAGACGTGTACTACGACAACGCCGCGCTCTCTGCGGTCATGACTCGCCAAGAGTCGCTCATCGCCCGTTGGGAATCGCTCGGCGGCGCGGCGCACGCGGGCAAAGTCCGTGAGATTCTCGCCCATCTCAGCTTCACCCCCGACGATTACAATCTCCCCACCGAAGGCTTAAGCGGCGGGCAGAAAAAGCTTGTCCTGCTCACGCGCCTAATCGTCGAACAGCCCGATCTGCTGCTGCTTGATGAGCCGGACAACCATCTCGATCTTGCCGCCAAACGCCGCCTCGAAACGCTGCTCAAAAATTACGCGGGCGCGTTCGTCATTGTCTCGCATGACCGCTATCTCTTAGATGAAGTCATCAACCAGATTGCCGAACTTGAAAACGGCAAATTGACCGTCTACAAAGGCAATTACAGCCAGTACGCGCTTGAACGCGAACGGATGCGCTTGCGCCAGCAGCAGATGTATGTCGCGCAGCAAAAACGCATCGCGCAAATCGAAGAAGCCATCAAGCGCTGGGATTTAGCCGCGCAAACCGGAAACGGCGACGAGAAAGCCGCCATCAAAGCCCGATCTCGCCGCAAAATACTTGCCCGCATGGAAGCCAACGGCGAAATGATCGAGCGCGTGCGTGACCGCAAAAACATGGAACTCTCGCTCTCCGGCGGACGCGGCAGTACCAAAGCCGTCGAAATTCGCGATCTCACCATGGCGTTTGACGACAACCTGATCTTCGCGGGCGCGAATCTGCTCGTCCGTCACGGCGAACGTGTCGGCTTGATCGGTGCGAACGGTTCGGGTAAGTCCGTCTTGCTCAAGCTCATCATGGGCGAACTTCAACCGCTCGATGGCGTGATCAAAGTCGGCGCAAGCACCCGCGTCGGATACTACGCGCAGGAACATCAAACGCTGTCAAGCTGGTTGGATCGCACGCCCATCGAATTTATCCGCGATGTGTCGCCCACACCGGAAGATGTCGCGGTCGGGCTTTTGCTCAAAATGCTGTTCACATACGATCAAACGCGCGGGCGCATCAGCAATCTCAGCGGCGGCGAACGTTCGCGCTTGCAGTTGACCGCGCTCATGCTCCAAAAGCCGAATCTCTTGCTGCTCGATGAGCCGACCAACAATCTCGATATTGCCTCATCAGAAGCACTCGAATCCGCGCTTGAAGACTTTGAAGGCGCGGCGGTCATCATCAGCCATGACCGCTACTTTCTGGATCGCGTGGTCGATTCGGTTGTCGAAGTCAAAGATGGGGAACTCACGCCCTTCGTCGGCGGCTACACCGATTACCTCGAACGCCGCCCATAAATCGTCTGTAGGGGCACGGCGTGCCGTGCCCACCGCACCTGCCGCGCACCAATCCCCGTATCACAATACCGTCTGTAGGGGCGCAATCTATTGCGCCCGTAACACTCCCATTGTCTGCAACCCACCCGCCACCGCACACATCCGTAGGGGCGGCTCGTGAGCCGCCCGCTGTAAATCTTTTCTCCCCTCTCCTGACGATGCCAAGCATCGCAGGGAGGGGATGGGGGTGAGGTTTGCTCTACCCCAAATACAGCGGCACGCACAGCACCAACGCCACCAGCGAAAACACAATCGCGCCAATGCAAAACGGGCGCATCTGCTGTTCGAGAATCACCAACTGGTGATCGATCTGGCTCTCATCGGGGATACCCTGTGTGTGCCGGTATATCCACCGAAGCGGCGTTCGCATGATCGGAATCACCAGCACCGACCAAATCACGTAACCGAGCGCCAGCACCAAAAACGTCGGCAGCCGTTGATCTTCCAGCAGCGGCAGCATCAAAAACGATACCAGCGCCGTCCAGATGAACATCAACAGCGTGCGAACATAGCGCATCACCAACCGTCGCAGGTATAAAATATGCCGCACCAGCGAAAGCTCCGTCGTCGCCACTTCTTCTACCAGCTTACGATCCATCGTGCGCGCTAAGCCGAATGCCGCGTTCAAGCGATTCACCGACGCTTGATCCGTGCCTTCAGGCAGTACTTCCATCGCTTCGAGATCGTCCAGCCGCCGCGATGAGGGCAAAATCTTCCCGTCCGTGTTGCGGATCGTCTCATCGAAATACACTTCGCGCTTTTCTTTGCTGAACGGAATCGCAAAGTTGATCGACGCGGGGTTGTACTGGTAGCGGAAAATTTCGCGCTTGATGCGCTGGCTTTCATCGGGCGAAAAGCCCACGCCCGACAGCGCGAACGATGGCGTGATCAAATCCGGCGGAAATCCCGGCGTATAAATCGTGAAGTAAAAATGCACCACATCTTTGACCAGCAGGTACATCGAGTAGATCGGGATCATCAGCGACAGCGCGAACGGATACAGCAAAAACACGTACAGCAGCAGCTTGATCACGGGTTCGGCGCTGCCCAAATGCGGAAACCCATCGCCAATGTTGCTTAAAAACACACGGATCAGCGCGACGATTTCTTCTTTGAAAAACATTGGGAACAGGATCAGCAGCCCCGCCCCGCTGATGAACGCGACTGCCACACGATGCAGCGTCGAAAGCCGTACTTCTGTGCGCTGCAAAAACGCGCGCATGGCGTTGCGCTCGTCCGGCGTGATGGGCGCTTCATCATAAGAGGGATATTCGGCGGTGCGGCGGGGATTATCGCTGTACGGGTACTCACCCGTTGTCGATTTGTCTGCGCGCTTCCCATCAACAGGGAGCAGTTCGTCAGTATCGCGTGCGTCAGGGGAACTCGTCCCGATGGATGAATGGATAGTAGACATTATGTTTTGGCTCTAGTACAAACACGCAGCGGCACATCCGGTTGCAAGCTTATCTCATCTGGCATAAACCAATCAATTATACCGGACTCAATTGGATCACAGGCTGTCGCGGCAGATAGATGATCTCGTCCACAAACAGTTCATCTTGATTATCGCGGCAGTTTCCAGCAGCAATTTCGGCGGGGGTGCTGTCGGTTTGTTCCGCCAGCAAAGTCAGGCTGTCACCCGGTTCGACGGTGTATTCCACCCATCCGGCGGGAATTTGACACGCGCCGCCATCCACCCCGATCACGATGATCGGCGTAGGGGTGAACTGCCCGAATGCCGCGCCGGGATCAAACGTCGGCGTGACGAACGGATCAGTCGTCGGGGCAGGGGCAAGCGTCGGCGTGGGCGGGGTGCGCGTCAAATTGCAGCCGATCAGCACCAGCGCCGCCGCCATCAAGGTCACTGTTAGAGAGAGGGTTTTCGTTTTCATGCGATCCATTGTACTCTCATCTACCTCAAATCGCACTAAAATTTCCCGCCCCACACACCCGCCAATTCCCCCACAAACACACCTCGTAGGGACGCAAACGAAACAAGTTTCGTCCTGCGCGTCCGTCGTATCCCTCTGTAAAACCGTATGGAAATCGGCGGGTTTGCTCCCCTCTCCGCGGGCGGAGAGGGGCGGGGGTGAGGGCAACGGACGAATTTACACACAAAACCGCTTATATTGAATAAAACCATTTTCTAACCTTGCCCAAGATGTGTCCACAAAAATCAAAAAACGGTCATATGTGGACACATCTTCCCTCAATTTTTATATCTCGCAATATAAATCGGGGACACATCTCCCCGTGACCCGATTCTGCCATGTGACACATCTCCGCTAACCTTCTCTCTCAACTTCTCAATCAAGCCCCCAAAAACCTTCAAAAATGTGTCACACCCACGCACACCGTTTTCTCCCCTCCTTGCGCCAGCGGGGAGGAGTTACTCCACCTTCGGCTCGGTGTGAATCGTCACCCGTTCCACATCCGGGATCGACGTGCGAACGAGCATCTCGGCTTCTTCCGCCAGCCGATGCGCCGCCTCAACCGTCACATCCCCGCTTAACCCCACATGCAACGAAATCGCCGCGCCACCTTCATACGGCGTGAGATGAAAGTGATGCCAGTCATACTGCGGATAGTGCGTCCTCAGCAGGTGATACGCCCGCGCCGTCACCGCGTCATCGAGCGTGGTATCGGTTTCATGATTGTGGCTGCTCAAGAGCGCAGGTTCGATATGCGTCACCACGTCGAACACCTCCGGCAAATGCGCCCGCACTTCTCGCTCAAGTTCGCTCACGCGATCATGCGCGTGCTTCAGCGTTTCTCCCGGCGGCACTTCGACATGCATTTCGAGCAGCTTGCCCTTCGGCGTATCGCTCACCCGAACTTCGTGCGTGCTGATCCCAAGCGCGTCCGCCCGTGCCCGTGCCACCAGCACATAATCCGGCATGGATGCGTCTGTCTGCGGCGCGAAATGCACCTCGACTTCCTGCACCCCTTCCAACGCGCCTTCCATCTTTTCGCGGATCGCCTGTGCGATGGCTGCCGTATGCGCGGCGGTCATTTCCGGCGGCACACTCACATCAATGTCGATATGCGCCGCGTCCGCCGTTCCCCTGCTTCGCGCGCGGATCACCTGCTCCACCGCCGGAACTTCCCGCGCGATCTCGACCAGCTTGTTCGGCTCAATCGGCGCGGCATCGACCAGCACCCGCCCCGTCTGGCGGATCACGCTCCACGCCGCCCGCCCGATCAGCCCGACGATCAACAGCGCCGCGATGGGGTCTGCCCACGTCCATCCAAGCGCTACCAGCACCATACTCGCCAGCACCGACAGCGTGACGAACACATCCGCGCTCGTGTTCGCCGCGTCCGCGACCAACAGTTCGCTCCGCAGTCGTTTTCCCTCACGCCGCTCGTATGTGCTTACGAACAGGTTCACCGCCAGCGTGCCGATCAGCACGCCAAACGCCAGCGGATTCATCGTCGGGGGTTGCGGGTTTGCCAGCCGTTCCACCGCGCTGCTGATGATCTCCCATGCCGTGATCAGCAGCAGAATCCCCACCGCCAGCGCGGCAAGCGTTTCAAAGCGGCGGTGTCCATACGGGTGATCGGCATCGGCGGGCTGCGCGGCGATCCGGTTGGCGATCAAGCCGAACCCGTTCGATGCGCCATCCATCAGCGAGTGAAACCCATCGGCGGTGATGCTCAACGCGCCTGTGACCGCGCCAATCACGATTTTTCCGCTCGATACCAGCAGATTGAGCATCAGCGTGATCAATAACACCCGCTGAATCCCCTGATCCCGTTCTTTCCGGCTGATTGTCGTCATTCCACCCCCGCGTATGTGCGCCTGTCTACGTTTGCATCATACGGGGAGATCGCCAGTTTCGACAATCCGATCCGCGAAAGTTCGTCAAGGCGAAAAATCAGTTTTGCGCGATCAATACATACGATACACAATTGCCTATTTCAAGCAGTTGAAGAGGATGAATCGATGAATGATGATATGCTCATCCTCACCGATCATGAGGGACGCAGTGTTAGGCTCACCGCAGAACGACAATCCCATATACGTGAGCATCCCGAATTGGCAGATCAGCTTGATCGCATACGCGAAACGCTTGCCGATCCCATTTTGATCGTCGCTACTCATGCCGACGAAAACGTATGGGTGTATCATCGTTACTACGCATCTACTCCCGTCACAAGCAAATATCTACTGGTTGTTGTTAAAATCATGGAAGCGGACGCATTCGTGCTGACAGCGTTTTTCAGCAGTCGGCAAAAGAAAGGAATCCCCGTATGGCGAGCATGAAAGTGTGGTACGACCGCGAAGGTGATGTCCTCGAAGTCACCTTTGAAGATGCGCCAGCCGCGATGGAAGAAATTGCAGACGATGTGTTTGAACGCCGCACATCCGACGGACGCATCATCGGCTTTATCGTACTCAATTTCAGCAAACATGACCGCGATCAGCTTACGCTTCCGCTGTCGGTCACGGCGATTTCGGCAAGCGCCTAGCCCACAATCTCCCGAAACGCCCGCACCGCGTTCCCGATCCCATCCTCTTTGCGAATTCCCTCACCGAGCGCCGCCGCCCGCTGACGCATCGCCTTATCGCCCACCATCTCGCGGATCGCCGCCGCAAGATTTTCGCTCGTCAGCTTGTGTCGCGGGATCGGCGCAGCGCCCACGCCCAATTCGCGCACGCGCCGCCCCCAATACGGCTGATCGCCAATGTGCGGCACGATCAGCGACGGCACACCCGCCCGCAGCGCCGCGCCCGTCGTCCCCGCCCCGCCGTGATGCACCACCGCCGCCATACGCGGGAACAGCCAATCGTGCGGCACGGTGTCGAGCATGAACACATTCGGCGGCAGTTGATCGGCTTTTAGTCCCGCCCATCCGCTGTGGATCACGCCGCGCTGCCCACTTTTCGCCAGCCCATCGAGCAGCAGCCGCAGCGTCCCTTCGGGATCGCGGTTCGACATACTGCCAAACCCGATATATACGGGTTTTTCGCCCGCCGCTAGAAAATTCGCCAGCGCGGGTGAGGGCTGCCAGTCATCCGAGGCGTTCAAAAACCAGTAGCCCGTCGTGTGAATCTGCGGTCCCCAATCGGGCGGCGGCGGCACCACCAGCGGACTCACCCCGAACAGCGTCGGCGTGCGATTCCACGCACGCATGAAGTCGGCAGGTGTCGATTTCCGCATCCCCAACCGTGACCGCACCCCATCCGAGGGCGCGCGCAGCACCGTGAACATCATCGCTTCGATGACGTAGCCCCACAGCCAGTTGAGCGGGCTGTTCCCCCGTTGGATAAGCGCCTGCATCCCCGCCGCGCCGGATCGCGTCGGCGCGAACGGCGACATTAAGCCCAGCACATGCTTTTTGCCCAATTTATCCGCCGCCGCACCCATCGCTTCGACGGTTAGCACGCCGCTGACGAACACCTCATGCCTTTCAAGCATGGCGAGAATATCGTCGGTCACATCCGACGCGATTGCATTGGTCATCGCCCGCATATTCTTGAGTTCTTGCTGTGGATTATGACTGCTTGCGCCGAGCCATTCTTTGCCAATGTCCGTGTTCATGAACGCTTCCACATCGACGTGGATTGTCTCGTATCCCAAGCCTTCGCGTTCGATCCAATCTTTGAAGTTGATCCCCGCCGCAACCGCGACCTCATAGCCCGCCGCTTGCAAGCCCTTGCCCAGCGCGATAAACGGCTGCACATCCCCGCGTGACCCGAATCCGAACAACAGCACCCGCATCGTGACCTTCCCCCCAACGCATGGATTGTTCCAAATATCACAATTATATCCGTTTTTTCGTTTTGTGAAGGGGTTCACGAATGCGGTATTTAATATTCGCGGATCGCCTGCGCCATCAGTCCCGACGGACGCTAGATTGTCTCCGCTTCTGCCGATAAGACTCTTAAAATCTGGGGGATGCCCGGTACATAGCAATGGTCAACCCATCGGTACCATGTAAGGATTTACGGTGCGCCGCAAAACCCGTCCTCACCCCCGCAAACTTATCTGCAAATCGGCGAGTTTGCTCCCCTCTCCGTTAACGGAGAGGGGCAGGGGCTGAGGGCAAAACAGGCAAATCTACACACGGTCGCTCCCTAACTTGGTGCATATGCCACGTAGCAATGGTCAACCCTCACCCCCTTTAAACACGTTATGATGTGCCTTCTCACCACCAAAGAGGAGTCACATCATGCGTTGGGAAGAACTCACAAGCGATCAATTTCCCGAAGCGGTCAAACAGGCGCAGGGCGTTTGTCTCGTGCCGCTGTCCGTCGTCGAACGACATGGACATCACCTGCCTATGGGCACAGACACGTTTATCGGGCGTGAGATTTGCCGCCGGGCAGCCGAAATCGAACCCGCTGTCATTTTCCCCGATTTCATCTTCACGCAAATTCTCGAAGCGCAGCACCAGCCCGGCACAATCGCTATTGAGCCAGAGTTGATGCTCAAACTGCTCGACAACATCTGCCGCGAAATCGCCCGCAACGGATTGAAAAAGATCGTCCTCGTCATGGCGCACGGCGGCAACGCTTATTTAGCGCCCTTCTTCGCGCAAACGCAGCTTGCCACCCCGCGCGATTATGTCGTGTATGTCGCGCAGCCGCCGTTTTCAGCGGATGAAGAAGCGGCTTTGCGGGCGCAGTTCACCACCTCGCTGGGCGATCACGCGGGCGAAACCGAAACCAGCGCCGTGCTGGCAGTACGACCCGATCTCGTGCATATGGATCGCATTGTCGCGGGTGAAGGCAAACCACAGGGGCGATTGAACCACATCAACCAGGTCGGCGCATATACGAGCATTTGGTGGTATGCCGATTATCCCCACCACTATTCAGATGATGCCCAACCCGCCACCGCCGAAAAAGGCGACCTGTACTTGACCTACCGCGCCAGTGCGCTTGCCCGCCTCGTCCGCGTCGTCAAGGACGATCAAGAAACACTCCGCTTGCAAAATGAATTTTTTGCCCGCCGCACTCACGGCTGATCGCACCAGCCGCACGCAGGTGGAGGCTACAAACCATTTTCTAACTATTCAAAGATGTGTCCCATCATTTTGAAAAACGGTCATATGTGGACACATCTTCTCTCAACTTTCATCGCTTCTCATATCAATTGTGACACATCTTCTCTCACCCATTTTTTCGATGCAACCCGCATCCGGCTCTACATGTCACATCATTTCAGGTATACTGCACACGTTTTGGTTTCAAGGACACGCTTGTTATGGATTCGCTCTCCCTGCAATTCGTGCCGATCCTCATGGTCGGGTTTGCCGCCTCGTTAGGGCTAACGCCGCTTTCGCGGGCGCTTGCGCTTCGCCTTGGCGTGGTCGATAAACCCAACCAGCGCAAAATCCACCTCGATCACAAGCCACTGATGGGTGGCATGGCGATCTATATCGCTTTTGCGCTGGCGCTGATCCTGTTCAGCCCGCCGCAGCATGTGGTCGAACTCGGCGCGGTCATCAGTGGAGCGGGGGTCTTGGCGCTCGTCGGCTTGGCGGATGATCGCTACAACCTCGGCGTGAAGATTCGCCTAATCGCGCAAACCGTCGCGGCACTCGTCTTGATCGCCGCCGGAATCCATATTCAACTGTTCAACACGCCCCTGCTCGATTACCCCCTCACTATTCTGTGGGTGGTCAGCATCACCAACGCCATGAACTTCCTCGACAACATGGACGGTTTGTGCGCGGGCATCGCCGGCATCGCCGCCGGATTCTTCACGCTCATCGCCTTCAACGAAGGGCTAACGCTGGTGAGCAGTCTCGCGGCGGCGCTCATGGGCAGCGCGGTAGGCTTCTTGATCTACAACTTCAACCCTGCCAGCACCTTTATGGGCGATATGGGCGCGCTCGTCATCGGCTTCGTGCTGGCAGTCTTGGGGATCAAGCTGGAGTTTGGCACGCAGCCGTTGAGCGTCACATGGATGGTGCCGCTGCTAGCGCTGGCGCTTCCGCTGGTTGATCTGCCGCTCGTCGTATTCACCCGTCTGCGCGAAGGGCGATCCATCGCACAGGGCGGCAAGGATCACACGTCGCACCGCCTGTTGAGCATGGGCTTGAGCCAGCGCCAAGCCTTGTTCATCATTTATGGGTTGTGCATCCTGTTCGGATCATTCGCCGTCGCGGTCAGCACGCTCGAAACCTCATCGGCATTCATTGTTGGTGTCATCGGTTTGGGTTTGATGGCAGGTCTGTTTGCGATCATGGTGTGGATACGGGCAAAATATCAACTGCCCGCGCTTCAGCCAGCCCTGCAAGCGCCTACGCAAGGAGAAGGGAAACCCTCATGACGGATGTTATGATCAACCAGAACACATCGGTTCAAGGCTCGGACGGAGACTGGACGCTGACCAGCGACCAGATGGTTTTCATGCTGCGTCATCACAACGCGATGCTGGCAGCATACCAAACCGATGATCTCGACTTCTTACGTGCGCTCGCTCAGTCGGAAGATTATGCGGCTGTCTTTGGCACCATGTCCTTTGATGAAGCCTATGATCGCTACGAGTTCTCCAGCATCTAAACGCTTAAAGATGGTGTGTTTCCACTAGCAGACTTTTTATTCACTCAACTTTCGGGGTCGAATGACAAAGCAAACTTACGTCGTTACAGGCGGCGCGGGATTCATCGGATCGCATCTGGTTGAGCGATTAGTACGCGACGGAAATTTCGTCCGCGTCGTCGATAACTTGATCACGGGCAAGCGCAGCAATCTCGCGCATCTCCCGCCGGACAGTTACACGCTCATCGAAGCCAGCATCACCGATCCCGCCGCGCTCGATCAAGCCTTCGCGGGCGCGGATTATGTGCTGCATCAAGCGGCGCTTCCGTCCGTCCCGCGCAGCATCGATGATCCGCTGACGACGCACGAATTCAACGCCACTGGTACGCTCAACGTCTTGATTGCCGCCAAGAACAACGGAATCAAGCGCGTGGTTTATGCCGCGTCATCATCCGCCTATGGCGATGTCGAAGGCGAGTACAAAGTCGAAACCATGTCGCCGCGCCCTCTCTCGCCGTATGGCGTGAGCAAACTCGCGGGCGAATACTACTGCCAAGCGTTCACACAGGTCTACGGCTTGGAAACCGTCGCGCTGCGTTACTTCAACGTATTCGGCGCGCGTCAAGACGAAACCTCCCAGTATGCCGCCGTGATCCCCCGTTTTGTCACAGCGATCATGGCGGGAAAACCACCCACTATCTACGGCGATGGCACACAGAGCCGCGACTTCACCTACATTGATAATGTCGTGCATGGCAACCTGCTGGCGCTCACCGCCCCCGATGCGCCCGGACACACGATGAACCTTGCCACAGGCGGACGCATCACGCTGCTCGAACTCGCGGACAAAGTCAACGCGCTGCTTGGGACAAATATCGCGCCGGAGTTCGTCCCTGCCCGCAAAGGCGATATCAAGCACTCACGCGCCAGCATCGAAAAAGCCGCCGACCTGCTCGATTACGCCCCTATCGTCGATTTTGATACGGGCTTGGCGCGTACTGTTGAGTGGTTCAAAAATCGCAAGTAACGGGACTCTATGAAAGCTCTCCACCTCATCAAAGTGACGGGCATCGCGGGGGCGGAAAAGCACCTGCTCATTTTACTGCCGTCGCTGATGGCGCGCGGAATCGATGTGGAACTGGTCGCGCTCGTCGAACCAAACAACCGCGTCGATTCGCTTGCTGAAGCCGCCGCGTCGGTTGGGCTTCCCTTTCACCGTGAAGTCATCACAGGGAACACCGATCCGCGCTTGATCGGGCGTTTGCGCCGCCTATTCATGGATCGTAAACCGGATGTGGTGCATACCCACCTGCTCCATGCCGATCTGTTCGGTATTCCCGCCGCGCGATTAGCAGGGGTCAAGCGCGTGATCACCAGCCGCCACAACGACGACAGCTTCCGTAGGAGTCTGCCCATGCGCGCGATCCATGCGGGATTGTGGCGGCAGGTGGATGCCGGAATCGCCATCTCCGAAGCGATCCGCCAGTTCTGCATTGACGTGGAATCCGCGCCGCCGAAAAAAGTCCACACGATCCGGTATGGGCTGCCGCTGCCCGTCCCAATTATTGAACCGCGCACCGCCCGCGCCGCGCTTCGTGAGTCGCTCAATCTTCCTGCCGACTCGGTCTTGATCGGCGTGGTGTGCCGTTTGATCGAACAAAAAGGTGTGCGCTATGGCTTAGATGCGTTCGCCAAACTTGCCGCTGATTATCCGTCGGCGCATCTCGTTATCGCCGGGGATGGCGATCAACGGGCGGCGCTCGAATCACAAGCGAAGCGGGCGGGAATTGCCAAACGGGTGCATTTCATGGGCTGGCAGAAAGACGTGCAGCCGATCCTCGCGGGCTTGGACATGCTGCTTGCGCCGAGTTTGTGGGAAGGCTTCGGTTTAATCCTGATCGAAGCGATGGCGCGGCGCTTGCCCGTGATCGGCAGCGCAGTCAGTGCCATCCCCGAAATTGTGCTGGATGGCGAAACGGGGATTCTCACCCCGCCGCGTGATGTTCCCGCGCTCGAAAATGCGCTCCGCACGCTGCTGCGCGATGAAGCACTGCGCCGTCATATGGGGTTGATGGGCGAAGATCGCGTGGATACGCATTTCGACTCACGGGTGATGGTGGACAAGACGTTTGAGTTGTATCGTACAATAATGGGGTAGGGGTTTGCGAAACTTGTTTCGCCCGTGTCAAACCCGTTCTTGTTCGCGTAACGCGGAGGCGAGTCATGGCTGTATCACAACCGCAAACGCAGTTCTACACCTTGAGCGAATTTGAGGCGTTGATCGCACGTCCTGAAAACGCGGAGCGCTTATTGGAACTCATCGGCGGGGAGTTGAGAGAAAAATTGCCTACGCAGGAACACGGCATGATTGCCGCGAATATCATCACTGCCCTCAATGCGTATACTGCGCCGCGCAAGCTAGGACGAGTTTCCACTGAAGCGCGTCACCAACTGCCGCCTGATGAACAAGACCCCGATCATCCTCACTCTCGTTTGCCTGATGTGTCGTATGTCTCGAAAGAACAATATGCGACCTTAGTGAAAAAGGGTGCTGTCCCTGTGATGCCCGATCTTGCTGTCGAAATTCAATCGCCCGACCAAGACGACAAAGAGATGCTCGATACAGCGGAGTATTATCTGGCGCACGGCACAAAAGCCGTGCTGTTGGTGTACCCAGACCGTCGCATTGTCGAGAAACTCCCCTCTGGCGCAAAGCGATTGTTCACAGGCGATGATGTGATTATCTTGACGGGGTGATTCCCGGTTTCAGCTTAACGGTGAGCGAGATTTTCTTTGATCCGTTGAGTGAGCAATAAAATTGGTCGGTTTACAAACAATTTCGTTTAACAGGAGCAATCATGGCAGGCAAAGTCATTGAGTTATTCTTGACTGAAGGCTCTCCAACAGGTGTCATTTTTGCAAAGATAAAGAATTGGACTGGTCAAGTATTTTTCGTAAACAGCGATGATATTGATAAAGTTGCCAAACGACGTGAAGTTAGTCAATCAGGTGTATATGTCTTGGCAAGTTCTATATCTTCTCCCATTGAGACAGTTTACATCGGCGAAAGCGACAATGTTATTAGTCGCATACCTGCTCATTATGATGATCCCAAGAAGTCCTTTTGGGAGCGAACAGCAATTATCACATCATCTGATGATAGTCTCACTAAAGCAGATGTTCGCTATCTTGAAAGCCGCCTGATCGATATTGCCACACAATCACAGCGGGCTATTTGTGCAAACGAACAGAACCCCGAACCGACATTTCTTCCAGAGTCCGGAATCGCGGTGATGGAAGAATTTTTAGAAAATGTGCGGTACTTACTTCCAGTTTTAGGTTTCAATTTCCTACTTCCTAACCCAACACAGAGTCAATCAATCTCTGAAAATACTTTTGAAGTACCGTACCCTAGACTGCGTATGGCGGCTAGACGCAAAGGATTTTCTTCAGAAGCAATCGCATATGGTAAGCAGACCGAAAACGGATTCGTTGTTTTTGCTGGTTCAACTGCTAACAAACAAGTCGCGGCAAAATTCGAGGGCGGATACGCCAGTTTGCGTAACCAGCTTATCCAAAAACAGATACTAGTGAATACCACTCCAGAAAGTGACTATTTAGTCTTTTCGCAAGACTTTGGTTTTGGGAGTCCAAGTGCAGCTGCCTCAATTGTGGCGGGTACATCAGTTAATGGGCGTGATTATTGGGTAATTGAAAATACGGGCGTGACACTTGGAATGTGGCAAAAGAAGCAGGTTCAAACTGCAATCAATACTGGCACTGGTAGCGAAAACATTTAATGTGCGGAATTAGCGGCATTCTCCAGCTCGACGGATCGCCCGCCGATGCGTCCCGCGTCGAGCGCATGATCGGCGCGATCCTTCATCGTGGACCGGATCAAGGCGCGGTGATTACGGACGGATCGGCGGCGCTTGGCAACCGACGCTTGGCGATTCTCGATTTGTCGCCAGCGGGCGCGCTGCCAATGCGATCCCATGATGGACGCTTCACCCTCGCGTACAACGGCGAAGTGTACAACCATCTCGTGCTGCGCGATCAACTGCCCGCGCTGCGCGGCGTGAATTGGCGATCCACCAGCGATGCGGAAACGATCATCGAACTGTACCGCGCCGAAGGGGAAAACGTCCTACAACATTTGCGCGGCATGTTCGCGCTGGCGCTGTGGGATAACGTCGAACAAACGCTGTTCATTGCCCGTGACCGCATGGGTGAAAAACCGCTGTACTATCATCGCGGCGCGAACGTGTTCGCCTTCGCCAGCGAGATCAAATCGCTGCTGATGCACCCCGACGTGCCGCGCGAATCGATCTTCACGCAGCAGCCGTCGCTGCTTGCGGAATATCTCGCCTTCGGCTATCTCCCTGCCCCGCATACCGCTTTCGAGCGCATTCATGCGCTTCGCCCCGGTCACATGATCATCGTTCGCGGTGAATCGGTCAAAGTTACGCCGTACTGGACACCCCCACGCCCTGCCGATTCATCGCCTGTGACGGATGAACGCGCCGCCGCCGAACAGGTGCGCGCCGCGCTGAGCGAGTCGGTCAAACAGTGTTTGTTGAGCGATGTGCCGTTGGGCGCGTTCTTGTCCGGCGGGCTGGATAGTTCGCTCATCGTCGCGCTGATGAAGCAGCACAGCGCGCACGTGAAAACCTTCAGCATCGGCTTTGGCGGCGATGACAGCTTCAATGAAACCCCCTATGCTGAACAAGTTGCGAAGCGGCTCGGCACGGATCACACCACGTTTCGTGTGGAAGCCGACGCGCTCGATCTGCTGCCTAAGCTGGTCTGGCATCATGATCAGCCGTTTGGGGACAGCAGCGCGATTCCGACGTATCTCGTCAGCAAATTAGCGCGTGAACACGTCACCGTCGCGCTGACGGGCGATGGCGGCGACGAACTGTTCGCGGGCTATGAACGCTTCTACGCGGCGGAATTGGCGCGTTCGCTCGGCAAGACGATCCCCCGTTCGGCATGGCGGATGCTGTCGCACATTCTCGAAGCTGTCCCTGAAGGCAGCGGGTACTACAACACGATCAAGCGTGGACGGCGGTTTGCCCGCGCCGCGTCGATGACTCCTGCCTATGCCTATTTTGATCTGGTGCGGCTGTTCAGCGCTGACTTGGTGCGCGATCTCACCCGCGCCCCGTATGATCCCGCCGCGCTCTTGTTCGTCAACATCGCGCAAAAAGCCACCCTGCCCGACCTGCTGCTGGCGAACATGACAACCTATCTCCCGGATGATCTGCTCATCAAAACGGATCGATCCGCGATGGCGGCGAGTTTGGAAGGACGCGCGCCGATTCTCGATCACGCGCTGGTCGAACTGGCGGCAAAAATCCCCGCTAATCTCAAGCTGAACGGACGCACGACTAAGTACATCCTCAAACAGGCGGCGCGCGGCTTGCTCCCCGACAGCATCATCGACAGACCGAAACACGGGTTTGGGGTGCCGTTGGGCGCGTGGCTGCGGCGTGATCTTTCACGGGGAAGCGCCTCACTCATCCGCGAAACACTGCTCTCTCCCGAAGCACAATCCCGGAACCTGCTCAATCGTCGCGCTGTCGAATCGATCATCGAAGCGCACGCATCAGGTCGGCGCGATCATGGGGGGCGACTGTGGGGGCTGCTTACGTTAGAATGGTGGCATCGTTTGTTCATCGACCAATTCCCGGCTGAATCCCCACCAAACAGCCGGTAGGACACTTATGCAGTCAACACCGACACCCGAAAAACCGATCCGCATTCTCCGCATGATCGCCCGTTTGAATATCGGCGGTCCGGCGATACACGTCACCTTGCTGACGCAAAAATTGACCGCGCCCAAATATCCCGCCTATGAAACGATGCTGCTTTCGGGCAGCATCGGCGCGGATGAAGGCGACATGAGCTACTACGCCGAAGCGCACGGGGTCACGCCTCTCACGCTGCCCGAACTCGGACGCGAGATCAACCCGATCCGTGATCTTGTCACCATCTACAAAGTCTATAAGCTGATCCGCAAATACCAGCCCGATATTGTCCACACACACACCGCCAAAGCAGGATTTGTCGGGCGCGTGGCGGCATGGTTCGCCCGCGTTCCGGTCATTGTCCACACGTTTCACGGGCATGTCTTTCGCGGATACTTTAATCCGTTGGTGACACAAATTTTCATCCAAATCGAACGCCTCACCGCGCGCATGAGCGACACCGTGATCACGCTCACGGAAGGCTTGCGCGGCGAACTCGCAGATGAATACCGCATCACCCGCCGCAAAAATATCACGGTGCTGCCGTTGGGCTTGGACTTGGAACACTTCGCGCAGACACCGCGCAAAAGCGGCGCGTTCCGCCGCGCGCACAACATCCCCGACACCGCGCCGCTGATCGGCATTGTTGGGCGGCTTGTCCCCGTGAAGAATCACGCGCTGTTCTTAGAAGCGGCGGCGAAAATCCGCCAGCAGCAGCCGGACGCGCGGTTTGTCATTGTCGGGGATGGCGAACTGCGCGCCGAACTCGAAGCGCAGATCGACGCGCTTGGTTTGCGCGACGCGGCGCAAATCACGGGCTGGATCACCGATGTTGCGCCGATTTACAGCGACCTTGATGTGCTGGTGATCAGCTCGGTGAATGAAGGCACACCCGTCACTGTGATTGAAGCGATCAGCGCGGGGTGTCCGGTGGTGGCAACGACGGTTGGCGGTCTGCCCGATCTGCTCGATCAAGGGCGGTTGGGCGTGCTTGTTCCGTCGGGTGATGCCGATGGGTTAGCGGAAGCGATCCTCGACACTGTGCGTCAGCCACCCGATGATGAATGGCGATCCCGCGCACAAGCCGCGATGCTTGATCGCTACGGGATTGATCGCTTGGTCGCGGACATGGACAGCCTGTATCGCGGGCTGTTGGCGAAGAAGCGGCGCGGGCGGCGGTAGATCGAAAACGAAGCATGTCCTATAGAGACAACGCTTACGCTGCCCGATGGTAACGTATCAATAATCACAAAGCGGACAGGGCAAGCCCTGTCCCTACGAAGCGTGAACATATTAACCGCGCGCCGATTTCTCTTCGTCGTCCGCTAACATGCGTTCTAATTCGCGCGTTTCGATCTTATCGACATACACGTTGATCGCGCCCTTCATATACTCCGATAATCCGGTTTCTACGCTGTCGATGTTGTCGGTGAAGCGCGTGTCGGTGACATATAACTCGCCTAGCCCGCGCAAAATCTCCGTCGTTGGCTCGTAGAAATAGTGGATATGTTCATGCCAACGGCGGATCAAGTCTTGTACTTCGGCGCTGTCGGCAGGCAGATTCTTTCGCAGCGCTTTGGCAAGCCCTATGTATATCTCGCTGCCTTCATCCATGATCGCTTGGCGCTTCTTCTTGTCGTAGCTTTCCCAACGGCGGATCGATTCATTCACGTTGTCGGGACCATAGGTGAGCCGCGCTTCGCGCTCGTACTGCTTCTGTTCTTTTTCGCTGAACGCCTTGAACAGTTTCTTCTTGCCCATGTTTTGTTCTCCCCCCAAGTGCAGGATGGTTTCATCAACAGTGTCTATGAGGGCGTGCAGCCGCTCGATGCGATGCTGAAGCGCGGCGCGATGTGATTTCAAGGCGGTTAGCAGGTCGAATTCCGGGCTGTCGAGCACATCTTTGATGTGCAGCAGTTCTAAGCCCAGTTCCCGATAAAATAGAATTTGCTGTAACCGCAGCAGCGCCGCGTCGTCATAGTAGCGATAGCCGTTTTCGCCGACGGTTGACGGTTTCAGCAGGTCGATCTCGTCGTAGTAGTGCAGGGTTCGCACGCTGACTCCGGCGATTTCGCTCACCTGTTTGACGGTGTATCGGCGTGGTCTATCCTGCATCGCCTATTCTCCTCATCCAAATGCATCTTAAAGCCTGACGTAACGTGAGAGTCAAGCCGATCAAGAATACATAACTTTTTCTTAAACACATTCAGCCCTAGATTGCCCACAATAAGCCTTAAACACACGACAACACGGAGATCATATGAACGATTTTTTGCTCTATCCTGAAAACGCCGCTTTCATCGCCGGACAACAGCCATACCCCGCGAGTTTGCGCGTATCGCGTTTCAACATCGGCTGCGCCGCGCTTATTTTGATGCCATTTATGATCGTTAGCACGGTGCTGATGGCGTACACATTGATCACGGTGCGTGATACGTTGACCCTTGCTGTCAGCGGAACACAAATAACGGGACAGGTGATCGCCCGTGAAGAAGGCTACGATGAAGGCGTGATTTATTCGCTTACTTACACGTTCACCGCGGAAAATCGTTCCTTCGAGCGCAGGCAGTACGTTAGCCAAACGATTTACAACCAGTACGCGCCGGAACAACCGATCCCGATCCGCTATCAGGCGGGGAATCCGGATGTTTCGCGTATCGAAGGCACGAACTCAATCGGGGTGGATGCCATTGTGCCGCTGATCACATCCTTCGTGGGGATTTTCGCGTTTGTTGTCGCCTATGGCACGATCACCACGCATTTACGGCTTGCCCGGTTGCGCCGCGACGGTAGGGTGATCAACGGGCAGATTGGGCAGATCACCGCGCAAGTGGATAACGACAACGATTATCAAGTGACGGTGCAGCCTCATTTCATCACGCCAGATACAGGCGAGCGCATCACGGGGAAACGTACTTACACCGCAAATCACCTGAAGGGGATGGCATTACCGCAAGTGGGTACGCGAATTTTGATCACTTATCTTGACGCGAAAGCGTGGGAAGTGTTGTGAGCAGTTTATTGGATTACAATAGTGGGATGAGTGGCGGAGTAACGATCTATGCAACCGACGGATAAAGACGTATCAGCGACAGCCCCCGAACAGGATGCCGATTTTAACGGCGCGACTCCGACGCATGTGCCGCTTGAAACCTATCTTGAACACTATGCGGCGCGCGGATTTGAATGGGTGGAAGGGACACTGGTCGATATGTCGCCAGTCGTTGAAGAACACGATGAACTCTTTCAGTATTTAATTGGTCTATTCAATGTGTATTTGGGGCTGCGAACTGTTGGGAAAATCCGTGTTGCTCCCTTCACATTGTACCTGCCCACTTCTCCCAATCGTCGCCGTGAACCCGATATCATGTTCATCCGTTCGGAACATCAAGATCGGTTGCAGCATTCGATGGTCAGCGGTGCGCCGGACATTATCATCGAGATCGTGTCCGCCGAAAGCGTGGAGCGCGATTACGTCGATAAGTTCGATGAATATGAAGCGGGTGGCGTGCCCGAATACTGGATCATTGATCCTACGCGCCAGCGCACACGCTTTCACCGCTTGGGCGATGGCGGCAAGTACAACTTGATCGCCCCTGATGCTGAGGGCAATTATCAAACGCCGCTGCTGCCCGACCTGCGCGTGCATGTGCCAACACTGTGGGCAGCCCCGCTGCCGAACCTGATCGACACGGTACGCACTGTCGAAGCGATGCTAAGTAAATAACCCCATCACGGTTTAGGGTTTTTCATGTTGACCATCACTGTGAAGAATCGGTGGGCGGCACACAATCGCCCACCGATTTTTGTTGTTCGGATGTGCGCTGTGTCTGCACAAAAGTTCGGCTAAAATAGACGCAATATTCTGTCGCACGGGAGTCGATCTCGGATGAGCCGAATTTTCATCAATTATCGCCGCCAAGATAGTGAAGGCTATGTGGGTCGCCTATATGACCATCTCACGCAGCATCTTGAGAAAGATTTGATCTTTCTCGATGTGGAGATCAAACCCGGCGCGGACTTTGTCGAAGCCATCGAAAGCGCGGTACAAAGCTGCGATGTGTTCCTGCTGGTTATTGGACCTTCATGGCTGAATGCTGCTGACGAGCAGGGGCGGCGGCGCATCGACCTTGAGAACGACTTCGTCCGGTTGGAAATCGCCACCGCGCTTAAGCACAACAAGGTCATCATTCCCGTATTGGTTGGGCGGGGGCAAATTCCCAGCGCCAATGATCTCCCTGAAGATATTCGCGCGTTTGTACGCCGCAACGCTGTCGAGTTGAGCCACAACCGCTTCGCTTATGATGCTGGTCGCTTGGTCGAAGCGATCAAGACGATGATGCCCGCGCGCGGCGCAAAGGGGAGAGTCGCACCCGATGTGCTGTCCGAAAAACAGGCGCGCATAAAATCCGTGCGCGATGATCTGGTCAATGCGACGAATTCACCGCTGTATCAGGTGCGCGTGAACAACCGCTATTTCCCCGTGATTGGCGAAGGCAGCGCCGATGCGAACATCATGTTCATTGGCGAAGCGCCGGGAAAGACCGAAGCAGAAACGGGCAAGCCGTTCTGTGGTCCATCCGGCGAAGTGTTGGACGACATGCTCCGCTCGATCAACCTGAAGCGAGAAGACGTGTTCGTCACCAATCTGCTGCTTGACCGCCCGCCGGAAAAACGCGAACCCACGCCGGAAGAACTGGCGTTTTACATGCCGTTTGTGGATCGGCTGATCGACATTATTCAACCGGGCGTGATTGTCGCGCTGGGTCGGTTTGCGATGGACTATCTGCTGCGTAAGCTGGATGCGCCGGAGAAGGGCGGCACGATTACTAAACTGCACGGCAAGCTGATCAAGGCGAAGCTGCCTTACGGGGATATTCATCTCGTGCCGCTGTATCA
The DNA here is from genome assembly GCA_034434595.1 of Anaerolineae bacterium. GTDB lineage: Bacteria > Chloroflexota > Anaerolineae > Aggregatilineales > Phototrophicaceae > Flexifilum. The sequence goes on along the minus strand of DAOTZD010000001.1, from coordinate 13,493 downwards.
TCCAGCGGTGACGCTGTATAACCCGTCACAGAAAGAGACGCTGCGACAGGATTTCCAGAAGTTGAAGCTGTTCATTTAGGTGGTCACAGTGCCAAAAATCGTTGAGCGAAGGTGTGACACAAATCGTATGGAGCACGATGAACTTTGAGAGAAGATGTGTCCACATATGACCGTTTTTGAAAATGTTGTGACACATCACGGGTGTTATATGTATATAATACTGTGGTTGAATTAGGCAGTGTGAGAAGGAGTAGATCATGGAGACAACGCGCGAAGTCCCGCACGAAATCGTGGAGGAAAAATCGGCGGCGGCTGACGCTGGCAGCGCCGAACGCGTCCCCGTGAGTCTGGATGACTATCTGGCGAATTATGCCGCTCAGCATTATGAATACGTCGAAGGAGTGTTGGTCGAAATGTCGCCCGCGAGTCTAATTCACAACAACCTGATTTATTATGTCTTCGCGCTGTTGAATGCCTATTTTGAATTGACGCAATCCGGGCAAGTTGTGGGACAACCTTTTGTTATGCGTTTACCTGCATTTCCCGAACGCCGCCGCGAACCCGATTTGATGGTGATATTGAACGGTAACACAGGCACGCTTACGCCTACAGCAATGGATGGCGCACCGGACATTGTCATCGAGATTGTGTCGGATGAAAGTGTGACGCGCGATTACGGCGAAAAGTTTGAAGAATACGAAAAGGGCGGCGTGCCTGAATACTGGCTGATCGACCCGATTCGGCAGGATGCCGTGTTCTTCCGGCGCGGCGAAAAGGTGTATGCACGTCACAGCGCGGACGCGGACGGGCATTACGAGTCGCCAGCATTACCCGGCTTGCGCGTCCATGTGCCGACTCTGTGGGCGGATAAGCTGCCGGGTCCCGCCGCGACAGCACGGGCAGTCGCGGCGATGTTGAATCGATAGGTTTCACAAAGCGGACGCGCCGTTAGGGTTGTCCGTAGTTGTTTTTAACCTCACCCCGCACGAACTTCGTTCGAGCTGCCCCTCTCCCTGTGGCGAGGGGCAAAAGCATCTGGAAGTGACTATGTGTCAAATATGGGACGTTTTGAAGATTGTTTTAGGCGGGCGGCTCACGAGCCGCCCCTACAAACGGTGAGTCTGAGATAAAGCGAGTTTGGCACGGACGGAACGCGATGCTCCGCATCGACAGTTTCGCACGCCCCTAAAAAACGATCTTCTACAACTACGGACAAGCCTTGCTGCGCGTCCCTACTGATTTCTGAGAGGACACTTAGATGACCACCCTCACCCGATGCGAATGGCTCAATCTTGCTGATCCGCTGTACGTGCATTACCACGATACCGAATGGGGCGTTCCCCTGCATGATGACAACGGATTGTACGAACGCATCTGCTTGGAAACGATGCAAGCGGGATTAAGCTGGCTGACGATCCTCCGCAAGCGCGAGAACTTCCGCGCCGCATTTGATCACTTCGATCCCGAAATTGTGGTGCGCTACGACGAAGCGAAAATCAACGAACTGCTTGCCAACGCGGGAATCGTCCGCAACCGACTCAAGATCAACGCGATCATCCACAACGCGCAAAAGTTTCTTGACGTGCAAGCAGAGTTCGGCACATTTGATCGCTACCTGTGGGCGTTTGTCGATGGCAAGCCGATCACGAATTACAACCGCACGCTTGCCGACTACCAAGCGGAAACCGATCTCTCGCGCAAGTTGAGCAAAGACCTGCAAAAGCGCGGCTTCAAGTTCGTGGGATCAACCATTTGCTACGCTATGATGCAAGCTGTCGGCATGGTGAATGATCACATGGTTGAGTGCTATCGGCACGGGGAGATTAGGGCGATGTCTGGGGGATGATCGCCGCCGTGATGCCGCCTTGCCAGTCGATCAGCGTGCCGTAGCACTCGAATCAAAAGCGGTACAGAACCTTGCATTAAATGCTCCGCAAAATGCAAACGCTAAGGTAACTACGCAAAGATCGGAATTGTCCGCTGTACAAAGAATGTTGAAAAGTGCTGCCGATACTACTGAAAAAACTCCGCACAAGCTCACTCCAGCACTGATTAAGTCAGTGCGTGAGCTTCTAAGGAAGGAAAGAAGCGTGGACTCCTTATTTGAAGTCTCTCGCTTCATCAATGCAGCATCAATCGCACTTGATGAGGTTTCGGAAACAGACGTGTATGACCAAATTTTTGAGGGATTAACAGAACTGATGAATGAGTATCATGCTGCGGAATAGAAAACTGCCATTACATGGAAGGAAGTACATGCAGCATTGCAGTGAATTGCTGCAACCAAGTAAATAAGAGCATATACGAGTGAGAATCGCGTATAATCATGGGGAGAGTGTTTAAGGAAAACCCTATGACTCAACAACTTGAAAAGGTATTCGCGGAAGCCGCGAAGCTATCCGAAAGCGAACAAGAATCGCTTGCGGAGTGGATTTTTAGAAGTGATTGTAGATGAGCGCGAATGGGATGACCAGTTTGCCCGTTCACATCACATTCTCGATCAGTTGGCAGCCGAAGCGTTAGCAGATTTTGAAGCGGGAAGCACATAGGAACTCGATCCCGATCAACTATAAAATCACGGCTTAATCTGCGCTTTCGCAAGATGTGCGCGGCGCTCCCTGCGGATGTTCGCAAACAAGCCCGTGATGCTTACAAACTGTTCATGACTAATCCAAACCACCCAAGTCTACGGTATAAACAGATTAAGGGCGCAGTGTATTCGGTTCGCATTGGGCTTCATTATCGGGCGCTCGGCGTGCGGCAAGGGGAAAAATCATATGGTTTTGGATTGGTTCTCATGCCGATTACGATAAGTTAATCTCCAATCTATAGTTTCTACTTCCCCTGCGAATACAAACTTCAGCGCGTCGCGTGCGTAATCCCCATCAAATAGCTGTTACGAACACAGCAACTTCATCGGCACACTGGCATAGTAAAAAAAGAGATGCTTTCGCATCCCTCAACGTTCACTTATCGCACCCCTTCGACCTTGCGCTGATTGAACCACACGTGCGCGCGGTGAAAATGCAGCTTCACCACTTGATCCGGTATCAACGGTAGCCCGTTTAACTCGCGCTCCAACGCCCATAAGCGTTCGATGATCGCCTTTTTGTTGGCGGCATCGGTGACCATCTCGGCGCTTGCCCGTGCGCGAATCCAATCGCCATCGAGCGTACTGCGGCACACAATCACCATCCACAAATCTTGATAGGTGAAGATATATGGTTTGCCGTGCGGACGCGCGAGAATCGTGTAGGTGTCGAATCCGCTTGGGGCAGGACGAGTCACATCTTCAGCGATGTTTTGAGCCTGCGCGGTTTCGTCGTCCTGACCATCGTCGCTCAAATAATAAATCGTGTCGTCGTCGTTGTTCATGGATGCCTGCCAATAATCACAGAGACGCGCGGGGCGTGTCCGAATAATGTTTGAGATGAGTTTCTATAGTATATGTGCAGGGTACATGGAAAGAATGTAAAGCTTTATTTGTGCTTTTGCATGGGAGATTGGTACGAGTGGAGAATTACTGTGCATAGGACGAAGGTCATGGGAATTTATTCGGAGGGATAGAGGATGTCGCATTTTGGGTGGTGACGGGCGGCTCACGTCGTAACAAGTTCCGCGCCGCCCCTACAAACGCTTACACAACGGGTGCGCGTTGAGTCACCCGCATATTGAGTTCACCTTTCACTCGCAGCGTGACCAGCGGCAGCATCTCGACAGTTTGACTGGGCAGGAGCGAAAGGTCAAACTGGCTGGCAATCGCGGCAACGATCAAGCGGGCTTCCATCATGGCGAAACTGTTGCCAATGCACACGCGCGGACCGCCGCCGAACGGGAAGTAGGCATAGCGCGGCAGACGCTTCTCGAAGTCGTTCACCCACCGTTCCGGCAGAAACACGTCCGGCTGATCGAAGTAGCGGGGGTCATGGTGCATCGCATACGGCGAGATGAAAATCCCCGTGCCTTTTGGGATCGGGTATCCGCCGATCTCGATGTCTTCTTGCGGCACGCGACCATTGAGAATCCATGCGGGGGGATAGATTCGCATCGCTTCTTTCACCACCCAGTCGGTGTATTTCAAGTTCGGTAGATCGCTCACGGTTGGTAAGCGGCGCGATCCGTCCGGCTGACCTAACACTTGATCGAGTTCTTCGCGCAGTTTCGCGGCTTTGTCGGGATTTGCTGCCAGCAGATACCACGCCCATGTGAGCGCGTTCGAGGTGGTTTCGTGTCCAGCCGCCATCATGGTCACGGCTTCATCAAGCACCTGTTGGTCGCTCATGCCAGCGCCGTTTTCTTCGTCCTGTGCCATCAGCAGCATCGAGAGCAAATCGCCGCGATCTTCGCCTTGCGCGATCAGCTTGCGGCGCGATTCGATGATCGGCTTCATGGTGATATCAAGCGCGTGGACGGCTGCGCGCATCTTGCGGTGGCGGGGCAGCGGCAGCCACAGCGGCGGGACAAATCCGATACGGTAAAAGTCTTGACTCAATTCATTGATGGCGCTGACCGCTTCACCGATGCCGTCAGCTTGTTCGCTTACATCGGCATCGTACAGCACTTTGGATACGACGAGCAGCGTCAAGCGGGTCATCACTTCATGGATGTTGAACGTTTGCCCATCACGCCACTGGTTGAGCATTCGCTGGGTGAAATCGACGGTAACTGCCCCGTAATTTTCGATGCGTTTGTGGTGAAAGGCGGGCTGCGCCATTTTGCGCTGGCGCTTGTGGAATTCGCCTTCGCTGATGAGTAATCCGTTTCCTAGCGACTGCTCAAAAATGCTGTGGTCAAGGTCACTTTTGCGAATCAGGTCGGCTTTTTCGACCAACACCTGCTGGATGAGATCGGGATGGTTGACCTGTGTAATCGTTTGATGGAGAAACTTATAGCGCACAATGTCGCCGTAATCAGCGCGCATCCGCGAGAGAAACGCGAGTTCATCGGCGCGGAATTCTCCCAATGCGCCGAAAATGGGATTGCTTTTGTGAAATGGAACGACTTTACGATGGGCGCTGACCGTCACAGCCATTGACTCGACTCCTGATCGCTCATATGGCGATTTTCTGGACATTCTGTACAAAACTGATACCAGCGTATGAGGATTTTACACGCTTGTCAAATGCGATCTTGGAGGTTGTGTCTAGAATTGATCGCGTGTATAGAATATCATAGCGGTCATTTAGATTCACCCGTATAGAGAGATGTTCTTGAGATGAATACCCCACTCCGGCGCGTCGATGATGACCGCCGCCCCGACCGCCGCCGCCAACGCACACGACGGTTGTTAAGCGATGTCCTGACCGCATTGATTCTGGAAAACGGCTACGACAGCATCACGATCCAGAACATCACTGACCGCGCCAATGTGAGCCGCGCCACGTTCTATTTGCATTTCACCGACAAAGAAGATTTGTATCTGTGGAGTTTGCAATCGCTGTACGATGAACTGGTCGCGCAGCTTGCGCCGCTGACGCGAGATAATCTCATGCCGGATGGCACGCCGCCCAGTTTGATCGTGTTTCGCCATGCCGCCGAACACCGCGATTTGTATCGGATTATGCTGCGGTCGCAATCCAGCGCGTCGATTGTGCAGCAGGTGAAAAACTATGTCGCGGGACATTTGCGCGATCAGATGGAAACGTTTGCCGCACAGCACGGGATCACGCAGTTTGCGCTGCCAATGGATGTGCTGATCGAACACATGGCGAGTTCACTGATGGGGCTGGTGATCTGGTGGCTGGAGACAGATACGCCGCACAATGTTGAAGATATGGCGCGTTTGTTCCAGCAGTTGAACGCGCCCGCGTGGTTATATGCGTTCGGGATGAGTACAGGGGATGTAAACAGAACGAATGTGCCGTATACTGATCTCAAGAAATCACTAGGTATAGCGAATGACAACACAGCTTGAATTGTTTGTAGAAGAAAAATCTATCTCTAAGAAACGTCGCAAAAGCCCTGACGGCATTGCAACAAACGATCTTGTCCACAGCGCACATATAGGTACAAATCAAGAGCTATTTCCGCACGTTATGCAACTTTATGTCAAGCAAGGCGCACGAATTGCCGATGTAACGTTTGGAAAAGGGGTTTTCTGGAAAGATGTTGACTCTGATCTGTACTCGGTAATCAAGTCGGATATTTTTGTGCATGCGGAGCAAGGGGCAATCCTCCAAGCAGATTGTCGTGCTCTTCCATATGCATCAAATTACTTTGATTGTGTTGTGTTTGACCCACCCTATATGCACACACCGGGCGGTACAGCACATCAAAACCATCAGAATTTTGAAAACTACTACCGTAACAATTCACCGCTTGACAAAGAGAACACTCACAAATACCACGAAGCCGTACTTGCGTTGTATTTCTCGGCGGCTAAAGAGGCGTATCGGGTTCTTAAGCCAAATGGCGTATACATTGTGAAGTGCCAAGATGAAGTGTGCGCTAATAAGCAGCGGCTTACGCATGTGGAGATCATCAATCAGCTAAGCGAAGATGGTTTTATCACCGAAGATTTGTTTGTGCTGGTACGCAACACCAAACCCGGCGTAAGCCGTATTAAGCAACAGCAGCACGCCCGCAAGAATCACTCGTATTTTCTGGTGTTTAGAAAACCAAAGGCTCAAAGAAAAAGTCGCCGAACATCTTGACGTGAAGTGGTGGTGTCGCTGTACTCAAGGCAAGATATGCACTTGGCGGATCAAGATAATAGATGCGCTGAATTTGGGCAACATAGGCTTGATAAGCGCGCCACTGGCTAGGAACGGTGATTTCAACGACTTCGAGTGTGCGTTGATCCAACTTGGTTTCTGCAAGCCCAAAGAACATGCCAATGTAACGATCATTCGGAAACGCCATATCGAGGATGCGTTGATGTACCCAAAATTCAGAAGCACGTTCTCGCGTGGATGTTTTAACCGCAACATGTAAGTTCTTGCTGCCAACCTGAAACAGCAGATCCATTGTGAGAGAAATTGGAGTATCTCCAAGACGAAGAACTAGCCGTTCGCTCGGGAGTGTCCCTAAATATCGACAAAGGAGATGCGTGAGCAGGTATTGAAAGTAAGTGCCGGGCGTTTGTCGATCTCCGGGATTAAGTAAATCGACCAATGCCGAAAATGCCATCACCAGCGTGTAGCAAGCGCGTGTTATTGCTTGAGTATCGTGTGTATCGACGAAATTACGCTGCTTTACCGACGTTAGAAATGGAATGATAAGGTTTTCATCACCGAAGATTTTTGTGTTTACAGCGCGTGAACGCCGTACACCGTCGGGTGAAACAAACGCAAAATATGACTTTCCTACAACCCTCGTAATAAGTGATTGCTTTTGCTGCACATTGAGCGCGAGCAGAGTCGCAATTCCGAGTTCTATGAAAAGATCAGTGAGATCGTCTCCGGCTGGATCAATACTTATTCGCTTTTGAATTTGGTTGAACAACTCAATTGGACTACCTGCGCGATTAAAGCGTGGCATTGCTCACCCCAAATACGCCGAAATGATCGCCGGGTCTTGGCGCATCGCCGCCGCCGCGCCATGATGCGCGATTGTGCCGCGTTCCAGCACATAGGCATCATCCGCGACTTGCAGCGCCTTCCGCGCGTTTTGCTCCACCAGCAGAATCGGAATCCCCTGCGCCTTGATCGCCGCGATGATGGCGAACACTTCGTTGACGAGCAGCGGCGCAAGTCCCATGCTTGGCTCATCAAGCATCAACAGGCGCGGACGCATCATGAGGGCGCGACCAACGGCTAACATTTGCTGTTCGCCGCCGCTTAATGATCCGGCTTTTTGGGCATGGCGTTCTTTTAAGCGTGGAAATCGCTCGAAAATGTCGTTTAGATCGCGTGTGATTCCGTCAGTGTCGCGGCGCAAATGCGCGCCGATCATGAGGTTTTCTTGCACGCTCATGTTGGCGATGATCTGCCGGCCTTCAGGGACTTGCACCAAGCCGAGCGCGGTCACACGATCCGCCCGCCATCCGGTGATGTCGAGCCCATCGAAGATCACGCGACCTTTGGTGGGCTTGAGGATGCCGCTGATAGTATTGAGCGTCGTGCTTTTGCCCGCGCCATTCGCGCCAATTAAGCTGACAACCTCCCCCTCATCGACGGCGAAGCTGATGCCGTTGAGCGCGCGGATTGCGCCATAGCTGGTGTGCAGATTTTCGACTTCAAGCAGACGTTTTGCCATTTAACCACCCGCCTCTGCCGTGCTGACCTGTGCGTCTTCGTCTTCGCCCAAGTACGCTTCCACGACTTGGCGGTTGTTCTTGATTTCTTCGTGCGTGCCATGCGCGATGATCTGCCCGAAGTTGAGCACATAAATCTCGTCGCATACCTGCTGGATGAGCGACATGTCGTGTTCGATGACGAGTACGGTGAGTCCATCGGCGCGCAGACGCAAAATTTGATCGCCCAATTCACGGGTTTCAATCGGGTTCATGCCCGCTGTCGGCTCGTCAAGCAGCAGCAGTTTGGGCGCTGTCGCCATCGCGCGTGCCATCTCCAAGCGCCGTTGATCGCCATAGGGGAGTGCGCCCGCGCGGGTATCGGCGTGCTGTGCGAGATTAAATTCGGTGAGCAATTTCATGGCGTGGTCGCGCATGTGGCGATTTTCCGCGCGAAAAGCGGGGGACAGTACCAGCGAACTCAAAATCGATGTATGCCCGCGTCCATGCTGCGCGATGAGCAGATTTTCGAGCGCGGTCATGTCGCCAAACAGACGGATATTTTGATACGTGCGGGCGATGCCTAGCCGCGTGATTTTGTGCGGCGGTTGGCGTGAAATATCCGCGCCAGCGAAGCGAATCTCACCGCTGGTGGGGTGATCGAGTCCGCTGATGTTGTTGATGAGCGTGGTTTTGCCCGCGCCATTGGGACCAATTAAGCCGACGACTTTCCCCTGCGGGGCGGTCATGTTGACATTGGTGAGAGCGTGCAAGCCGCCAAAACTACGTGAGACTTTGTTGAGTTCGAGCATGTGGGTTATGGGGTTTGACAGGGATATAAGTGAACAAGGCGACGTAAATTGGCGTTAACGCGGGTCATGTTTTGCCCGCCTTTTTGAGACGCGTCTTCAATTGAATCATGGACAGAACATGACCCGCAAACAAATACTCGTCAAATTCATCTAATTCTTCTGGTGTGATTGTACCTTCGCTGTTTTCGTCCATGAGGACTTCTAAGCGTTCACCAAAATATGCCGGAATTTTATAGGCGATGATCTCGTCAAGTGACGGCGCTCCGCCTAAAAAGGACGCGATTTCTTCGAGCAGTGTGCTAACTGGAGCTGTGGTCATGGTGCAAGTACCTCACTATCCACTTGGCTTTATGGTAGCACGAGAGTCGGGCTTCTCGTCGGGATCGCCGCGGATGCGCCGCCAGAGTTTCGCCCACCCCGCGGGATTGACCAACCCACCCGGCAGATAGACGATCACGAGCATGAGCACCAAGCCGTTGATCACGCCGCGATACTCTGATGCGAAGCGCAGCACTTCCGGGAGCGCGGTGAGCGCCATGCCACCGACAATCGGACCGATCCATGTGCTTGTGCCGCCCAACACGGCGAACGCCAAAATCTGCACCGCTTGGTCGAACCCGAAATCGCTGGGACTGATGATGCGAGTGAGGTGTCCGCTTAACGCGCCCGCGCCGCCTGCCAGCATCGCGCTCAGAATGAACACGACATTTTTGACGAACACTACGTCGATGCCCATATTCGCGGCGACTTTTTCATCCTGCCGGATCGCCGCCATCGCCCGCCCAAAACGGGATCGATGCAAGCGAATGACAAAATACGCGGTGAAGATCAGAAAGACGATCAGATGCCAGTTTTCGGTCAGTTTAGGGATGCGTTTGATTCCTAACGCGCCTTCGGTGATGACGACACGCTCACCGATGATGCCGCTCACCAGCGGATCGAAGTTGAGAATCAATATTCGCACGACTTCGCCAAAGCCAATCGTGGCGATAGCGAGATAGATATCGCGCAGACGCAGCACGGGAAGCCCAATCGGCACAGCGATCAACCCTGCCAGCGCCATCCCGCCCGCGATGCCCACGCCAAGCGGCAAACCGAGCTTCTGCGTGATGATCACGCCCGTGTATGCGCCAATCGCCATGAAGCCCGCGTTTGCCAGCGAAAACATGCCTGTGTACAGCGTCAAATAGATGCTCAAGCCGAGAATGGCGTTAACGAGCATGAATTGAAATACGGGTTCGCTGATGCCGATGCTGCTCAAAAATTCCATAATGCCCGCCATAATAAAGAGAAGGATTCACCGCACAGGACGGTGAAGTGACCGGAAGTAAATTATTAGCGAATCAGCCCCCACCCCCTAACCCTTCCCCGCTGGCAGGCAGGGGGAAATTTGTTGTGTGAGGGGGGTGAAAAGCAAGAGACTTACTGAGATCACTGAAAACGCAGAGGAAAGAGACTGCAAATACTCACCGAAGTGGAGAAACTTGCTTTGTGCTTCTCTGCTGCGAAACATCTTTATGCGCGTGTCTGCTCTTTTTGCCCGATCAAGCCCTGTGGACGCACCAACAGGATCAAGAACAGCAGCGTGAACACAATCGCATCACGGTAGTTGCTGCCGCCCGCCGAGATGCTGAACACTTCGAGCGCGGCGACCACAAAACCGCCGACAAGCGCCCCTTGAATATTGCCCAAGCCGCCCAACACAATCACGGTTAAGCCTTTGAGCGCGATAGAATCTCCGATGAACGGGGTCATCGAGTTATATGCCAAGCCGAACAGCACGCCCGCCGCGCCCGCCAACGCCCCCGCGATGAAGAATGTGAGCGTGTAAATGCCGCCGACGTTGATCCCCAACAGGCTTGCCGTGCGCTGGTTAAAGGCGACGGCGCGCATCCGCTGACCGAGCCGTGTGCGCTGGACGAGTGCTTGCAGCAGCACCATCAACGTGACTGCGGTGAGCAAAATAATCACTTGAATAGGGGTGACGTTGAACGGAAGCCCTTGAATGGGTTCATTAGGGATGCTGCCGATGGGGAATCGCTGCGGCTGCGTGCCAAACACCAACTGCGCGATGCTGACGAGCAAAATCGACGCGCCTATGCTGCTGATCAACTGCGAGATGCGCGGCGCGTTGCGGGCGCGCAGCGGCGCAAAGGCAACGCGCTCAAGCGCCACGGCGATCAAGCCCGCGCCGAGCATGGCGATAGGCAGACTTAACCAGATGGGCACGCTCAAATTCAGCACCGCGATCAAGCCGATAAACGCGCCCCACATGAATACGGCGCTGTGGGCAAGATTGAGAACACCCAAGACGCTGAACACCAGCGCGTAACCGAGCGCGAATAGGCTGTACACCGACCCCAACCAGATGGCGTTGACAATTTGCTGCGTGACATTCATGCGCGGAGTCTCATACAGAGTGCAAGAATAAGTTCGCGCTTATTTTAGTCACAGGCGCGCACTCACGCCAAAACTTCGCGTCCTCAAACGACGGATTGCCCCGCATTGGGAACAAAAAAACGCGGCTGATGCATCGCGTAGATACGCATCAGCCGCGCCTTGCTAGTTGACAACAATCACCCGAACGTGCTTGCCGTGTTCGGGGAAACGAACGCTATTCCACCATGCCTGTTTCTTCGGTCAGCACGACAAACGCGCCGTCGCGCACGATTTGTGCGATGGGATCGTGAATGGGGTCACGGTTTTCGTCGAAGCTGAAAATGCCCAACGGGGTCGGGAAATCGACGATGCCCGCGAGCGCGTCACGCACTTCGGCGCGGTCGGTGCTGTCCGCGCAGCGGATCGCGGTGGCGATGAGCCATGCGCCCGTGTATGCCTGAGCCGCGAACTGGTCAGGTTGATAATCGTAGGCTTCTTCAAACGCGGCAGCGAACGCGACACTTTCGCCCGTCGGGTTCGGGTTGCCGATGTTCCATGCGCCGCCGACGATCAACCCTTCGCTGTCTTCACCTGTCTGCTGGAGAACAGCGGGGCTGTTGAAACCATTGCCGCCGAGAATGAAACCATCATAGCCAAGCGCGCGCGCCTGAATGATGATCTGCGTGGCTTCGGCTGCAAGGGCGCTGACCGCCAGCACATCGGGGTCGCCGTTGATGAGGTTTGTTAGCTGGGCATTGAAGTCCACGTCGCCTGTGGCGTAGGTTTCTTCGCCGATGATTTCGACACCATTTTCTTCAAAAGCGGCGCGCATGACTTCAAAACCGCTGACAGTGAAATCGTCGTCATTGGCGTAAAGCAAGCCGACGCGCTCGAAACCGAGCAGCTCGCTCGCTTGCGCGACGACACCGGGGATAACGGCGGCTTCGGGAAGGCTGTTGCGGAAAACGAAATCGCCCATATCCGTGATGCCAATCGCCGTATTACTCACGCCGAGAACGGGCGTACCCGCTTCTTGCGCGACTGGGTCGGCGCTGAAGGCTTCCCGGCTCAACGTTGGTCCGATAACGGCGACGACTTGATCTTCATCGACCAGCTTGGTCATGGCGGCGATTGCCTGTTCGTTTTCGCTGGCGCTGTCTTCAAAAATCACATTGAGGGTTGCGTCACCGAGATAGCCGCTGGCATTGATTTGATCAACCGCAAGCTGCACCGCGTCACGCTGTGCCACACCATACACCGACGCGCCGCCGCTGAGGGTGAACAGCGCACCGACGTTTACATCACCGCTGAGACTAGCGGGCGCATCGCAGACTGGTTCCGCGCCCATTTCGACAGGTTCGACCATGGGGGCTTCCTGCGCGGAAACCAGCATGGGGATCAACAAGGCGAAAACCAACAAAACGCTTATCAAACGTTTGCCATTAAGAGACATTGCTGCTGACTCCTCACTAAGTAAGTCAAAGATAGGTAACGCTAACGGTATATGGTATCGCAACAAGCACGAGTTGACCAGCAGGGGAAGCGATAACCGCCAACCCACTTCATTTGCTCCCACCGGTGAATTGACGCGATGTTGATCGCACTTTATCAATGCTGCTTTACGTTTTTCATTTCTTAATCTTTTTTGTCCACTTCGCGTGAACATTTAAGATATGTCGAAACCGCCTTACGGTTGAAAACCTGTTTGGCTATACTATGTTTCCGCGCGCCATCACCCTGCTTTGCAGGTGATCGTCCGCGACTATCGTGTGCTTTTCCGCCTGATAATCACACTCGTATCCGGTTTCCAGTTTTCATCTTTTTCAACGCCATAGGAGCATTTGTATGCAGCAAAACTTTCAACTGCTGCGCGCCAAAGTCCCCGCCTCTCTGTGGATCGCAGTGATCCCGGTGTTGGTGGTGGTTGTTTTGGCGCTTGGGATGGGCAGCGCCGCGCCAATCGAAGCGCAGTCACCCCCTACGATTCTCATCAACGAAGTTGATGCGGATACCCCCGGCACGGACGCGCTCGAATTTGTCGAACTGTGGTCTAGCACCCCGAACACGCCGCTTGATGGCTATGTGCTGGTCTTCTTCAACGGCAGCGCGGCGAACGACGCATCTTACGC